>NZ_FZPA01000014.1 GCF_900188185.1 Sphingopyxis indica
GGCAATCGAACAGCGCTCCTCAAGCGATAAATGACGGTATCTCGACATGGCACCACCTGCTTGAGGTGTTGCACTTCGTTTGTGAACTCAGGGGGGTCCATGACTTCGGCGCTGCTGTGGATCCCGGATCAAGTCCGGGATGACGAAAGGACTATCTGTATATCTGGGTGATCCCCGGTGAAGGCCGGGGTCCATGCGTCAGGCGCAGCGCTTTCGCGCTGGACCCCGGCCTTCGCCGGGGATCACCTTATGATGCCACCGCGGGAACGGCTGCTTCCACCCCAAATAGGACGATCGCTGCCGATTTTGGCCGGAATGACCGCTTGCGGGCGGTAGCGGGCGTAATAAGCCCCTCCCCTTTAGAGGAGGGGTTGGGGGTGGTGGCGCGCGATAGCGCGCAAGACGTCTAGCACCACCCCGCTGCGACTAAGCCAGCAAGCTGGCAAGTCTCGCTGCCCCTCCTCTAAAGAGGAGGGGTTTGGTCGAATGACAGCAAACCACCCCAAATCGGCCACCGCCATCAAATAAGGCTTTCCTACATTATCCCGCTGTGCCAGCCTTCATCTGGCTTTTTCGACGGAGAGTGCCCAGCGCGTCGAACACACCCAAAGATCGAGATCACAGGACGCACAAGGCTGAACTTTCCTGAACTTCGAGATAAAAGGTCGCCGGTCTTCGGCTTTGCCATTGCCGCCGGCATCGACGTCCCTTTCCCGAACTGTTGAACCCGTTTTGCCCCCTTGAAACACTTTACCTTGGCGCCGATGTAAGGCAGCGGAGGGGCCAGCCCGCCGGTTCTCGGCAGGGCGCCCCCGATAATGAAGGACGAAATTCCAATGATCGACCCGCTCGCCGCCCTGGTTCCCGTCGTCGTCGAACAGACGAGCCGCGGCGAACGCAGCTTCGACATCTTCTCGCGCCTGCTGCGCGAGCGGATCGTCTTCGTGACGGGCGAGGTCGAGGACCAGATGGCGTCGCTGATCGTCGCGCAGCTGCTGTTCCTCGAATCGGAAAATCCGAAGAAGGACATTTACATGTACATCAACTCGCCGGGCGGAGTCGTCACGGCGGGCATGGCGATCCACGACACGATGCAATATATCCGCCCGCGCGTCGGGACGGTGTGCATCGGGCAGGCGGCGTCGATGGGCAGCTTCCTGCTCGCCGCGGGCGAGCCCGGAATGCGCGTCGCGCTGACCAATGCGCGCATCATGGTTCACCAGCCCTCGGGCGGTGCGCGCGGCATGGCGTCGGATATCGAGATTCAGGCGAAGGAAATCCTGCGCATCCGCAAGCGGATGAACGATCTCTACGTCCAATACACGGGCAAGTCGCTGAAAGAGATCGAAAAGGCGATGGACCGCGACACCTTCCTCGAAGCCGACGAAGCCAAGGCGTTCGGCCTCGTCGATCATGTCTACGACCGCCGCCCCGGCATGCCCGACGCCGAGGCCGCGAGCGAACAGAGCGAAGGGCCGACGCCCTGAGTCCCGATTCGGGACCGACCGACAAGCTCCCGCCAACCGCATTTCTTGAGGCACTATTGGCGCCGCGGTGCCAGGCGGGACATTGCGCCCATGTCACCCAATTGCCATATTGTAATTGGAGGCACCGGGGCTAGGATATCAGGCGACGCGATCAGCGGGGATCGCGTCAGTACCGGCCGCGCGGGGATTCGCACGGTCCGAAAAGGAATGTTATGACCAAGCTCTCTGGCTCCGACAGCAAGAGCACCCTCTATTGCTCCTTCTGCGGCAAGTCGCAGCATGAGGTCCGCAAGCTGATTGCCGGGCCGACCGTGTTCATCTGCGATGAATGCGTCGAGCTGTGCAACGACATCATCCGCGAGGAGATCAAGGGCGGCGTCGCCGCGCGCAAGGACGGCGCAGTGCCGACCCCGCTCGAAATCTGCCAGCATCTCGACGCCTATGTGATCGGCCAGAACACCGCGAAGCGCGTGCTGTCGGTCGCGGTGCATAATCATTACAAGCGGCTCGCCAACTCGGGCCGCGGCGACGATGTCGAACTGGCGAAGTCGAACATCCTGCTCGTCGGCCCGACCGGCAGCGGCAAGACCCTGCTCGCGCAGACGCTCGCGCGTTTCCTCGACGTGCCCTTCACCATGGCCGACGCGACGACGCTGACCGAAGCAGGCTATGTCGGCGAGGATGTCGAGAACATTATCCTGAAGCTGCTTCAGGCGTCCGACTATAATGTCGAAAAGGCGCAGCGCGGCATCGTCTATATCGACGAGATCGACAAGATCAGCCGCAAGGCCGAAAATCCCTCGATCACGCGCGACGTGTCGGGCGAAGGCGTGCAGCAGGCGCTGCTCAAGCTGATGGAGGGCACGACCGCCTCCGTCCCGCCGCAGGGCGGCCGCAAGCATCCGCAGCAGGAATTTCTGCAGGTCGACACGACGAACATCCTGTTCATCGCGGGCGGCGCCTTCGCCGGCCTCGAAAAGATCATCGGCGACCGCCTGCAGGGCAAGTCGATCGGCTTCGGCGCGCATGTCGCCGGTCCCGACGAACGCCGCGCGGGCGAAGTGCTCAAGCAGATCGAGCCCGAGGATCTCCTCAAATTCGGCCTCATCCCCGAATTCGTCGGCCGCCTGCCCGTCATCGCGACGCTCGAGGACCTCGACGTCGATGCGCTGGTCAAGATTCTCGGCGAGCCGAAGAACGCGCTGGTGAAGCAGTATAAGAAGCTGTTCGATCTCGAAGAGGTCGCGCTGACCTTCACCGACGACGCGCTCGTCGCGGTCGCCAAAAAGGCGATCGAACGCAAGACCGGCGCGCGCGGCCTGCGCTCGATCGTCGAGGCGATCCTGCTCGACACGATGTTCGACCTGCCCGACCTGTCGGACGTGGTCGAAATCGTCGTCGACAAGGACGTCGTCGAAGGACGCAAGCAGCCGGTGCGTGTCTATGCCGACAAGGCGAAAGAGGCCGCGGGCGACGCAGCCTGAGTCGCGGCGCGCCCCGGCGCGCCGCCACCTTTTCATGTTGCATTGCAGCAACAGTGACGGGAAAAAATCCCCTGCCGCGCGCGGCTGACTGCCGCTGAACCACGCAAAAGCGTCGTTTCCAACTCCAGGTGGACCCCCTCCGCCCCCCTCCCCTTGCATTGTCACAATTGCTGTCACAATCGTGCCACACGCGAGGCTCAGGGGCGCTCGCAGGTGACGCGTGCCGCAAGTCGCACGCCGCCGTTAAGCCACCAAAAGGGGACACCCAGTCATGAAATTCCGCCATATTCTCGCAGCGAGCGCCGCGACGCTTCCCGTTGCACTGCTCTCGACGCCTGCCTTCGCGCAGTCGACCGGTTCGGTCGATTTCGAAAACGACATCGTCGTCACCGGATCGCGCACTACCGATGTCGGCGGCATCCAGTCGCCCGACACGTCGAAGGCGAAGTCGGTGCTCGGTCAGGAAATCATCGCGCGCCAGAATCCCGGCCAGACGATCCTCGACACGATCAACCTCGTCCCCGGTGTCGTCTTCACCAACAACGACGCTTATGGTTCGTCGGGTGGCCAGCTCACGATCCGCGGCTTTTCTGAAGACCGTATCAGCCTGACCTTCGACGGCGTTCCGCTTAATGACTCGGGCAACTACGCCATCTATTCGAACCAGCAACTTGATCCCGAACTGATCGAACAGGTCAACGTCAACCTCGGCACCACCGACGTCGACAGCCCGACGGCGGCCGCCACCGGTTCGACCGTCAACTATCGCACCATGGTCCCGACCGAAGATTTCGGCGTCAGGGTCTCGGGTTCGGCGGGCGAATATAAATTCTTCCGTATCTTCGGCCTGATCAACACGGGCGTCTTCACGCCCTTCGGCACGCGCGCCTTCTTCTCGGCAAGCCATGCGGAGAATGATAACCCGTTCAACAATTATGGCGTCATCGACAAGCAGCAGTACAACGCCCGCATCTATCAGCCGATCGGCGAGGACGGCGACTTCGTGTCGATCGCGGGACACTATAACCAGAACCGCAACAACTTCTTCGGCTCGGTTAGCCTCCGCAACGACCGCGACGTCCCGAGCGGCTTTCCGCAGTCGAAGGACGAGCGCGAATATGACATCAACTATCCATGCACCGTCAGCACCGAAGCGACGCCTGGTGAAGCCGACCTCACCAACGGCTGCGGCACCGAATTCGACCGTCGCTACAATCCGTCGAACACCGGCAACATCCGCGGCGCGTCGCGCTTCACGCTGAGCGACGGCATCACGTTGACCGTCGACCCGAGCTATCAATATGTGAAGGCCAATGGTGGCGGCACGGTCAACGCTCGCGAACGGCTCAACAACGGCCTGACCGGCTATATGGGCGGTCGTCCCTATTTCGGCATGGACCTCAACGGCGACGGTGACCTGCTCGACGAAGTCACGATGCTCGCACCGAGCCAGACGCATACCGATCGCTACGGCGTGATCGCCAACCTGCGCTGGGACATCAACGACGAGCATAGCGTGCGTATCGGCTATACTTGGGACCGCGCGCGTCACCGTCAGACCGGTCAGGTCGGGCTGTTGCAATATAATGGCGAACCGTTCGACGTCTTCCCGATCAACGACCCGCAAGTCGACGCATCGGGCGCAGTGCTTCAGAAGCGCGACCGCCTGTCGTTCGCGATCTTGAACCAGGTTTCAGGTGAATATCGCGGCGAGTTCTTCGACGGCGGGCTCATTGCGACGCTCGGCATCCGCGCGCCCTTCTTCAAGCGCGAGCTCAACAACTATTGCTTCACGACCAGCGACACCGGCTTCGTCGACTGCTTCGGCAAGGACGATCCGCGCAACGCCGTCTATGCCGCCGCCAACCCGGACGTTCAGGGTCCGCAGCGCCGCGTGCTGAAATATGACGACGTGCTGCCGAACGTCGGCCTGCTGTTCAAGGCGAGCAACCAGATGTCGGTCTTCGCCAATTATTCGAAGGGCCTGCAGGTTCCGGGCACCGACGCGCTCTATAATGCGTTCTTCTTCGCGCCCGACACGGATTCGGCGCGCCCCGAACCCGAGACGACTGACAACTTCGACCTCGGCGTCCGCTATCGCACCAGCACGGTGCAGGCGCAGCTTTCGGGCTGGTTCACCAAATATAACAATCGCCTGGCCTCGGCCTATGACCCGGTGACCGACCGCAACCTCTATCGCAACCTTGGCCGCGTCGACAAATATGGCATCGACGGCAGCGTCGCATGGCAACCGATTCAGCAGCTGTCGCTCTATGTCTTCGGTTCCTATCTGAAATCGGAGATCAAGGACGATGTGCAGTCGGGTGTGGACGACGACGGGAATCCCGTCTTCCTTCCGACCAAAGGCAAGCGTGAATCGGGTGCTCCCGCCTATACGTTCGGCGGTTCGGCGCGTGGCACGCTGGGTCCGGTCGAGCTGGGCGTCACCGCCAAGCGCACCGGCGGTCGCTATATCTACGACACTAACCTGCCGATCGTGTTCGACGGGACCGAAGTCTATGGCGCCAAGACACCGGCTTACTGGCTCGTCAATCTCGACGCGCGCGTGAATCTGGAGTTTCTGGGGCTCAACGATCAGACCTTCTTGCAGCTCAACGTCTATAATCTGTTCGACCAGCTCTATATCGGCAGATATACGACGTCGCTGTCGCAAGGGTCGTCGGCGCCGTTCGTTCAGATCGGCGCGCCGCGCACCGTCAGCGGGACGCTGTCGGTCGCTTTCTGATCGATCGCGAGACGATAAATCGGGCGCGGAAGGCAACTTCCGCGCCCTTTTTTGTGGTCATCCAGCAAACTGATCTGGCGGCTTCGGGGTGGGGAACTGACGTTCGCCTGCTCTCTTTCGTCATTCCGGACTGGATCCAGGATCCACAGCAGCGCCGAAGTCATGGACCCCGGATCAAGTCGGGGATGACGATGATCAATGGGGCAGCAATCGGTCGTTTGCCGACGTCGGGGCTCGCTTGCTATCCCGCAGTAATCCGCCGCGCCGTGTCCTGGACCAGCGCGATCATGTTCGGCACCCCCTGCGTGCGGTTCGAGGAGAGCTGGCGCGTCAGGTCGAAGGGGGCGAGGCGGGCGGCGATGTCCATCTTGGCGACCTCCGCTGCGGGCTGGTCCTGCACCGCGCTCAGCACCAGCGCCACGATGCCCTTGGTGATCGCCGCATTGCTGTCGGCGAGGAAGTGGAGGCGGCCGCCCGCCTGCGGCACCGGATAGACCCACACGCTCGCCGAACAGCCCGCTACCCGCGTCGCGTCGGTCTTGAGCGCGTCGGGCATCGGCTCGAGGCTGCGGCCGAGTTCGATCAGCAGGCGATAGCGATCGTCGCCGTCGAGAAAGTCATATTCTTCGAAAATATCGTCGAGACTGCGCATGGCGCGGCAGTGGCAGATTCGACATGCGGTTTAAAGAGAAACCGTCGCCCCCGCGCAGGCGGGGGCCGCTGGAGGTTTACGCAACGCCGCCGGGCAAGGCCGCCGGCGGCCCCCGCCTGCGCGGGGGCGACGTCATAGTTAAAGATCGACCCCCGCCGCGATCGCTTCCAGCTTGCGCAGCCGTTCCTTCAGATCGGCGATCTCGATGCGCGAGCCCGCGTGCGGGACCGCGGGGTCCTGCGCCGGGCCGTGCCCCGCCGCGAGTTCCTCGCGCTTCAGCTGAATCCAGTCGCGCCAGCCGCGCAGCGCGACCAGACTGACGATGGTCAGCGCGGAGAGTGCGATCGCTGCGGTGACCAGATTGGTGGCAAGGTCGGACGTCATGGTGCCCATGGATCGGCTCCTTCTTCGTCGCTTTTACGGGAGGGACCGGTCGCGCAGCTTCTCGATCTCTTCGTCGAGGCTGACGGCGCGGTTATTGTCGGTGGCGATGCGTTCGAGCACCTGGATGCGCTCTTTGAGGGCGCGGATCTCCGCCTGCAGCGCCTTGGTCTCGGCATCGTCGCGCGGGGTAATATCGGGGCCATAGCCGCTGTCACGGCCGCGGTGGCCATGCACGCCATATTTCGCCCGGATGATGCTGCCGATCGTCACGATGAGGACGATGCCGATGACCATTTCAAAGGGGTTCATGGGGAGGGATCCTTTCGTGTCTTTCGTATCTGTCAGTTGAGCGGCGCGTCGCGCAGCTTGTCGATTTCGTCGGCAACGTCGATGCCACGATCGGTGACGATGCGTTCGAGAACGCGCACGCGTGCTTCGAGCTTTTCGGTCTGCGTCGCATATTGCGCCGCCTTTTCGGCGGTCATCTCCGACTGTTTCTCGATCATCCGCTGCTGATGCTTCGACCACACGATGAAGCCGGTCAGGATGAAGGGAGCGAGCGGGATCAGGATCCAGATTTCGTCACCCATGGGTCTTCTCCAAATCTTTTCCGTCAGTTGAGCGGCGCGTCGCGCAGCTTTTCGATCTCGTCCGCGACCTCGAGGCCGCGATCGGTGACGATGCGTTCGAGGACGCGCATCCGCTGCTCGAGCCGTTCGGTGTGCGCAGCATATTGCGCGGCCTTTTCGGCGGTCTCGTTGCTGATCGCCTCGAGCTGCTTTTCCTTGAACTTCAAGTGGCGCTTGTACATGTCGCCGCCCACGCCGAGGATCACCGGGATGCCGACCACGATGAAGAAGAAGCCCAGAATGAAATATTCGTTCATCGGTTCGCTCCTCAGTTCGCCGGGCGCCGCAGCGCCTCGATTTCGCTCGCTACCCGGTGGCTCTCATCGGTGACGATGCGCTCGACCACCGCGAGGCGATCCTTGACCGAGCCGAGCTCGGCGCGCAGCTGCGCATTTTCCTGGCTGATCAGCTTGACGCGCTCCATCGCCTCGTCGCTCGTCTTCGGATAGATCGCCTGGCCCCAGGCGCCGTCGAGCGGATAGCCGTTCTTGATCCGGAGCCAGGTCGTGAAGACCCAGCCGCCGATCGCGACCACGCCGACGATCGTGACGATGGGGGCGATCGCACTGATGATTTCAATGGCTTCCATGTGCAAATCCTCTCTCTCAGCGCAGCCGGTCGATCTGGTCGGCGAGCTGCGCCGCTTGTCCATTGGTGTCGGTCGCGATGCGTTCGAGCACCGAAATGCGTTCCTCGAGCCGGACAATCTTGTCGGCGAGCTTGGCATTATCGCCTTCCAGCAGCGCGATTTTTCGATCGGCGTCGGGGGTGGTTCGATGAACCGTCTCGCCCCATTCATTCTCGACCGGATAGCCATGCTTGGCGCGCATCCACGTCGTCACCATCCAGCCGACCATCGACATGCCGATGATGACGAGGACGAAGGACGGACTACCCCAACTCATTGCTCATTCTCCCTGTTGCCCGCCCGCTCGAAACCGGTTCCTGCTCAGCGCAGCGCGTCGATTTCGTCGGCGAGACGGCGGTTGTGGCTGGTATAATATTGCTCGATGTCGGCAAGCCGGCGGTCGATGTCGCGGAAGCGCGAGCGGATGTCGCGGGTCGAAGCGCTGGGGTTCGACCGCACGCCCTGCCAGAATTTAGCCTCCTCCTGCGTCGCATAGAGCGCAAAGGGCTTGGGCGTGGCCATCCAGGCGA
The DNA here is from genome assembly GCF_900188185.1 of Sphingopyxis indica. Lineage (GTDB taxonomy): Bacteria > Pseudomonadota > Alphaproteobacteria > Sphingomonadales > Sphingomonadaceae > Sphingopyxis > Sphingopyxis indica. Next base: position 8,541 of record NZ_FZPA01000014.1, read on the forward strand.
CGAGCCAATAGGCGATCAGCGTCCAGGGGAAGCCGCCCATCAGGGTGAGCAGCACCGCGCCGACCCGGACCCACAGCGCGTCGATGCCGCTATAGTCCGCGATCCCCGCACAGACGCCGCTCCATTTGGCGTTCTGCTTGTCGAGATAGAATTTGGTGCGGCTGGCAGACATCTCAGTTCCTCCTGTTCATATTCTCGAGCTGCGCCAGATCCTCATCGCTGCGCACCGCGGGGCGGAAATCGGGATGGTCGGCGCTGATGATGCGTTCGACGGTATGAAGACGATTCTCGAGCCGGCGAGCCGTATCGTAAAGTTCGTCGAGCAGTTGCTCATCCTCTCCGGTCAGCGTCTTGGCCTGCTTCCACTTGGTGATATAGTGGAGGATCAGCCAGGGCAGACCGAGGAAGAGCGTGCCGATGACGATCGGGACAATGATGACTTCTTCCATCGGTCCGGTTCCTTATTTCTTGCCCTGCGCGGCCTTCAGCGCGGCGAGCTCGTCGGCGACCTTGTCGGCGGCCTGCAGCTCGGCGATCTCTTCGTCGAGCGACTTCTTGTAGCCGAGGCCAAGCGCTTCGGCGCGGCCTTCTGCCTCGTCGACGCGGCGCTCGAGGATCTCGAAGCGCGAGAAAGCATCCTCGACGCGGTCGCCGTTCGTCATTTCGCGCAGCCTGTAGCGGTTTTCGGCGCTTTCGAGGCGGTTGACGATACCCGACTGGCGCGCGCGCGCTTCGCTCAGCTTCTTTTGCAGCTTGGCGATATCGGCCTCATAGCCCTTGAGCGCGTCGTCGAGCACCGCGATTTCGGCCTTCAGCTTCTCGGCCATGTCGCCCGCCTTCTGCTTTTCGACGAGCGCGGCGGTGGCGAGATCCTCGCGGTCCTTCGACAGCGCGAGCTCGGCCTTTTCCTTCCAGCTGTCCTGAAGGCTTTCGAGCTTGGCGATATGGCGGCGCATCTCCTTCTGGTCCGCGATGGTGCGGGCCGCGGAGGCGCGAACCTCGACCAGCGTCTCGTTCATCTCGAAAATGATCTGGCGGATCATCTTTTCGGGATCTTCCGCCCGGTCGAGCAAATCGGTGACGTTGGCGGCGATGATGTCGCGGGTTCGAGAAAAAATACCCATTTTGCTAACTCCTGATCGAATTCTTTTTTAGAGACCCAGTAACGGTTGATGAATGCTGGTGCCGGGGCGGGGCAAGGGGGAGAGTGCCCCGGCACCAGTGCCGGTCAGGCCATCGGGCCGACCGCCGGGGAAGCCGCAGCGATCACCGAAACCATGCCGACCGAGTGTCCGGCGTGGCTGACGGCGATCTGAGGATGGTCGATCACGCCGACGAGAATGGCCAGCGCTCCCGCCGCGCTGAGCGCAAATGTGGCGGCCTGGGCAAACATCGTCTTCATGGCTTCAACCTTCCCTGTTCTGACTGCGCCGGCGCGCCATTGCGCCGGTTCGCACCAATCTTTGCAGGGACCGTGCCAATTGCCGGAAAGCCCCGAAAATGGCGCAACTTCACGCCGGATTCGCCTTGCTCGCCGATTTTTCTTGCCAATCAGCGGGAAATATTGCCAATGATTGGGAATGGAGCGCGAAACGCAGTTCATCGGCCAGTCGGCGGCTTTTCAGGATGCGGTCGATCGCGCGAGCCAGGCCGCGGCGCTCGACCGCCCCGTGCTGGTCATCGGCGAGCGCGGCACCGGCAAGGAACTGATCGCGGAGCGCCTCCACCGCCTGTCGGCGCGCTGGGACAAGCCCTATGTCATCATGAACTGCGCCGCGATGCCCGAAACGCTGATCGAGGCCGAATTGTTCGGGCACGAGGCGGGCGCCTTCACCGGTGCGACGCGCAGCCGCGCAGGGCGCTTCGAGGAGGCCGACGGCGGCACCCTGTTTCTCGACGAGCTCGCGACCATGTCGATGGCGGCGCAGGAGCGCCTCTTGCGCGCGGTCGAATATGGCGAGGTCACGCGCGTCGGCGCCTCGCGCCCGATCCGCGTCGACGTGCGCATCGTCGCGGCGACCAACGAGCATCTGCCCGCGCTGGTCGAGGCGAACAGCTTCCGCGCCGACCTGCTCGACCGCCTGTCGTTCGAGGTGATCACCCTGCCCCCGCTTCGCGCGCGCGAGGGGGACATCGAAGTGCTCGCGACCTATTTCGGGCAGCGCATGGCGGCGGTGCTCGGCTGGGAGGAATGGCCGGGCTTCGGCCCGCGCGCGCTTGCGGCGATGGAGGGGCACGACTGGCCGGGGAATGTCCGCGAGCTCAGGAATGTGATCGAGCGCGCCATCTATCGCTGGGCCGACCCCGAAAAGCCGGTCGATGCGCTGACCTTCGATCCGTTCGCGAGCCCGTGGCAACCGGTCGCGAGCAAGGCGGCGGTGAAGGCCGAGGCGCCGGCGCAGCCGGGCGATTCCGCGCCCGCCGCCACGCCGCCGGCCGGGACGGTGAACGACCTGCGCGCCGCGGTTGACGGCTATGAACGGCAGATTCTCGCCGACACCATGGCGCGCTGCCGCTATAATCAGAAGGTCGCCGCCGAAGCGCTCGGCCTCAGCTACGATCAGATCCGGCACGCGCTGAAGAAGCATGGGTTGAACTGACAAGGTCGCCCCCGCGAAGGCGGGGCGACGGCTATAGCGAACGCCCTATTCTTCCGGCAATTGCGCCTGCAGCGCATCGACCACCGCGCGCTGGGTCGCATCCATGTCGGCGAGCCGGTCGCGCAGCGCGTAGATGTCGGGCAGGCCGTCGACCTGCTCCTCGACGCTGCGGTCGATATAGAGGCGGTCGATGTCGGCGAGCGCGACGGTCAGCGGCGCGCGCGTCGATTGCAGGCGCGAGATCGCCTGCTGCGCGACGACCCAGCGCTCGCTGCCCACGCTCGCGCCGACGCCTTCCGACACGAGCGCGGCGGTGCCGTCGCGTTCGGCGGCAAATGCTTGCTGCGCCTGCGTCGCATCCGATTCCCAGCGCGCGAGGCGGCCGGCAAGGTCAGTCGGCAGCGGCCCCGGCGGCTCGGCGATCACCGCGGGCGGCGCAACGTCGAAACGGCCCTCGACCGGGCGCGGGGCGAGCGACGGCGCGCCCGTCTGCTGCGCCGATGCACAGCCCGAAAGCGGCAGCAGGGCGGCGGCAAGAAGCGGCATCAGGAGGCGGGTGCGCATCATCGCCGTCTCTGATATGGTCGCTTTACCGGTCCAGCAAGGTCGAATCGGGTAAAGACCGCGCGCCGGCGCGAACGACGGCAAAACCGCAAAAAACCCCGAAATATGCGGTTGACAGCCCCGCCGTTCACCGCTAGTGGCGCTGACTTTCCCGCATGCCGGAAAAATCGCCTGCTTCGGCGGGTGACTGGTAGCGCGGCCGTTTTAGTTTCTGATTGGATGGAAGACCATGTTCGCAATCGTGCGCACGGGCGGCAAACAATATCGCGTCGCCGCTGGAGACAAGATCGCCGTTGAAAAGATCGACGGCGAAGCGGGCGACACCGTGTCGCTGGGCGACGTCCTGCTGGCCGGCGACGGCGGCGAAGTGAAGGACGCGAAGGGCCTGACCGTCTCGGCCGAGATCATCGCGCAGACCCGCGGCGAAAAGGTCATCGTCTTCAAGAAGCGCCGCCGGCACAATTATCGCCGCCGCAACGGCCATCGCCAGTCGCTGACGCTGCTGCGCATCACCGCGATCGGCGATGCCAAGAAGGCCGCGCCGAAGAAGGAAGCCGCCCCCAAGGCCGAAGCGGCTCCGGCTGCCGAAGCGAAGGCTGCACCCGCCAAGAAGGAAGCCGCGCCCAAGAAGGCCGCTGCTCCGAAGGCGGAAGCCGCCGACAAGGCCCCCGCGAAGAAGCCCGCTGCCAAGAAGGCGGCCCCCAAGAAGGACGCCTGAGCGCGCTCGTCCGCGGCTCGGCAACAGATTAAGGAGTATCGGTCATGGCACATAAGAAAGCAGGCGGTTCCTCGCGCAACGGTCGCGACTCAGCCGGCCGCCGCCTTGGCGTGAAGAAGTTCGGCGGTCAGGACGTGATCGGCGGCAACATCATCGTGCGCCAGCGCGGGACCAAGGTCTATCCGGGCGTCAACGTCGGCATGGGCAAGGACCACACGCTGTTCGCGACCGCGGACGGCCGCGTCCGATTCCACGACGGCAAGCTCGGCCGCAAATATGTGTCGGTCGACGCCATGGCGGACGCCGCCGAATAAGGGACGACCCGGTCGGGGTCGTCCACCAGGGACGACCCGGAGCCGCCCTTTCCGCCCCAAGCGGAAACCAGGTTCGAAAAGAGGGAGACGGGTCGCCCCCGGTCTCCCTTTTTTCTTGTACGTTTGCCCGCCGGGCGGGCGGACGCGAAAACGGGGCCATCCATCTCCCTCGCACATCGCCTGTCGTCAAAGCGTCACCATCTGGCGCCAACGGCAACAGGCAAATGGGAGTGAAAAGAGATGTTTGCGCGTACCGAAAGACTGTTGCTGCGGCCCGGCTGGCAGGAAGACGCCCCCGCCCTCGCGCGGGCGATCGGCGACGAGATGATCGTGCGCAACCTGTCGCGCGCACCCTGGCCCTATGACGAGGCGCATGCGCGCGCCTTCCTCGGCGGCTGGACCGAAGGGAACCCGAGCCGCTTTCTGATGATCCAGCGCACCGCCAGCGCGCCGCGGCTGATCGGCTGCATCGGCATGGACCGGATGGAGAGCGGCGACGTCGAACTCGGCTATTGGGTCGCGCGGCCCTATTGGGGACTCGGCTATGCGACCGAGGCGGGCCGCCACATGATCGACCTCGCGCGCACGCTCGGCATCCGCCGCCTCGTCGCATCGCACTTCACCGACAATCCGGCGTCGGGTGCGGTGCTGCGCAAGCTCGGCTTCCGGCCCACCGGCCGCCACCCCGAACGCGCGAGCCTCGGCCGCAGCCAGACGGCGCCGACGATCGAATATGCGCGCGAGATCGCGGCGCCAGGCAATGACGGCGACGGGGAGGACAGCCCCGTCGCCATGCCCGGCCTTCGCTGGCCCGATACGTTGCGCGAAGACTGGCGCCTCGCGGCGGCGTAGGAGACGGGCGGCATGATGCGCTGATGCGCCTTGCCTGTTTTCCGATATCAGTAAACGCGCGCCTTCGGCTTGATATATTCGGCGTCGTCGGTGAGCGTATATTCGTGGACCGGGCGATAGTCGATCTTGACGCCGCCGCCCTTGCCGCCCCAGCCGTCGAACCAGCTGACCGTGTGCTTCATCCAGTTCGCATCGTCGCGATCGGGGAAATCCTCGTGCGCGTGGGCGCCGCGGCTTTCCTTGCGGTTGTGCGCCGAGTGCATCGTCACCACCGCCTGCGCGATCAGATTGTCGAGCTCCAAGGTCTCGACGAGGTCGGTGTTCCAGATCAGGCTGCGGTCGGTGACGTGGATGTCCTGCATCCGCGCGTAGGTCTTGGCGAGCTTTTCCTTGCCCTCGGCCATCAGCTCATCGGTGCGGAACACCGCGGCGTGCTGCGACATGGCGCGCTGCATCTCGGTACGGATTTCCGCGGTCGGCGAACCGCCGCTGGCATTGCGGAAATGGTCGAGGCGGCCGAGCGCGAGGTCGGCGCTGTCCTTGGGCAGCGCGTCCTGCGCGGCGCCGGGTTTCACCAGTTCCTTGAGGCGATGTCCGGTCGCGCGGCCGAAGACGACGAGGTCGATCAGGCTGTTCGAGCCGAGGCGGTTCGCGCCGTGGACCGACACGCACGCCGCCTCGCCGACCGCGAACAGGCCGGGGAGCACGGTGTCGGGGCCGTCCTTGCCGAGCGTGACGACCTCGCCATGATAGTTGGTCGGGATGCCGCCCATATTATAATGGACCGTCGGCACCACGGGGAGCGGCTGGCGCGTCAGGTCGACGCCCGCGAAAATCTTGCCGCTTTCGGTGATGCCGGGCAGGCGTTCGGCGAGCACCTTCGGGTCGATATGGTCGAGGTGCAGGAAGATATGGTCCTTGTGCGGGCCGACGCCGCGGCCTTCGCGGATTTCGAGCGCCATCGAGCGCGAGACGACGTCGCGCGACGCGAGATCCTTCGCCGACGGGGCATAGCGCTCCATGAAGCGCTCGCCTTCGCTGTTGGTGAGATAGCCGCCCTCGCCGCGCGCGCCTTCGGTGATGAGCACGCCCGCGCCGTAAATGCCGGTCGGGTGGAACTGGACGAATTCCATGTCCTGGAGCGGCAGGCCGGCGCGCAGCACCATGCCGCCGCCGTCGCCGGTGCAGGTGTGCGCCGAGGTCGCGGTGAAATAGGTGCGGCCGTAGCCGCCCGTCGCGAGCACGACGGCCTGCGACCGGAAACGATGGATGCTGCCGTCCTCGAGGCACAGCGCGATCACGCCGCGGCACACGCCATTTTCCATGATCAGGTCGAGCGCGAAATATTCGATGAAGAAGTCCGCGTCATATTTCAGCGACTGCTGATAGAGCGCGTGGAGCATCGCGTGGCCGGTGCGGTCGGCCGCGGCGCAGGTGCGCTGCACCGGCGGGCCTTCGCCCATATTCTGCATATGGCCGCCGAATGGGCGCTGATAGATGGTGCCGTCCTGGTTGCGGCTGAACGGCACGCCGGCATGTTCGAGCTCGTAAACCGCCTGCGGCGCTTCGCGCACCATATATTCGATCGCGTCCTGGTCGCCGAGCCAGTCCGACCCCTTGACGGTGTCGTACATGTGCCAGGTCCAGTGGTCGGGCGAATTGTTGCCGAGCGAGGCCGCGATGCCGCCCTGCGCCGCGACGGTGTGGCTGCGCGTCGGGAACACCTTGGTGATGCATGCGGTCTTCAGCCCCGCCTCGGCACTGCCCATCGTCGCGCGCAGGCCCGATCCCCCGGCGCCGACGACGACGGTGTCATAAGTGTGGTCGATAATCTTGTAGGCGTCGGTCATGCCGCGGATCCCCCGGCGAAAGCGATACGGGCGATGGCGAAGATGCCGTAGGCGGCGGCGCCGATCGCATAGAAATTCAGGACGACGATGGCGAAGAGGCGCGCCGCCTCGCCATGCACATAATCCTCGATCATCACCTGCAGCCCGAGGCGCAGGTGCCAGAAGACGCTGACCACCATCAGGATCAGCGCGAGCGCGACGGTCGGGTTCGCGGCCCAGCGCAGCACCGCGCCATGATCGCCGAGCGGCAGGCGCAGGAGCGACACGAAGAACCAGACGACGAGCAAGACGTTGCCGAGCGCGGTCAGGCGTTGCTGGAGCCAGTGGCCGGTGCCGTGGTGCGAGGCGCCGAGCCCGCGCACGCGGCCGAGACGCGTACCATTACCCATTGAGCGCCTCCTTCGCGATGTAGAGCCAGGTTGCCGCGGTCGCGAGGATCGCGCCGACGAAGACCAGCGTCGACCAGAGCCGGTTGATCTTGAGCTCATAGCCCGCGCCGGTGTCGAGCACCAAATGGCGAAGGCCCGAGAAGAGATGCTGGAAAAAGGCCCAGGTCAGGCCGACGAGCACGACCTTGCCGAGAATATTGGTTACCCGATGCACCGTACCCGCGTCGGGATCGTGCCAGACGCACGCGACGAAGGCGGCGTAGGCATCGGGGCCGGCGGCGAGCGCGCCGAGCCACCAGAGGAACATCAGCGCGCCGACGATGGCAAGCCCGTCGCCCGTGATGCGGTGGAAGATCGAGACCGCCATCGACGGCGCCCATTTATACACCCCGAGGTGCGGTGAGAGCGGCCGTGCGCTCGGTTGCTTGCCAGCCATATCAGCCCCGTATCTTATGACTCTATCCGGTCGATGGAGCGCCGGTTAAGCCTTCCCGCGGCGATATGCAATTGCTTAGGCGCCGAGGCAGGCAAGATTTAGCGGTTGGCGGGGATCGGCCGACAGCGGGCATAAATCCTCCCCTCCCGCTTGCGGGAGGGGTCGGGGGCGGGCAGCGACGGCACAGAGGCCCACCCCGCTGCGGCTAGCGAGCAAGCTCGCGAGCCTCACTGCCCCTCCCGCAGGCGGGAGGGGAGGTTCGTGCCGTATCCCAACGTCCGCTCCCACCCCGAAGCAGCCGCGAAGGTGTCAGCCCCCGCGCGGCTACTTCCGATCGCGGCCTGCATAGAGCAGCGCCGCGAGCACCGCGGCCGAGCCGATGCCGATTCCCGCGGCGGCGGCGGTCTTCCATCCGATCCGCTTGCCGCGGCGGCCATCGGCGGCTTCGGTTTCCTCGGCCGCCTGTTCCTGCTGCTTGCGTTCGCGGACCGCGCGCAGCACTTCATTCTCTTCGCCCGCATCTGCTGCCGTCAGCGGTTCATGATCGTCGTTCGTCTCAAGGGTCATTTTGGAAACTCGGGTCCTCCTGTCAGGCGAGTGCCTGTTCGACAGGCACATAATCGGTTCCGACGGCTTCGGCTACGGCCTCGAACGTAACCTTCCCATTCCAAACGTTCAGTCCGTGCGAAAGATGCACGTCACGCCGCAGCGCCTCTTTCCAGCCGAGGTCGGCGATGCGCAGCGCGTGCGGCAGGGTGACATTGTTGAGCGCATAGGTGCTGGTGCGCGCCACCGCGCCGGGCATGTTCGCGACCGCATAGTGGACGATCCCGTCGACGACATAGGTGGGGGCATCGTGCGTCGTCGGGTGGCTCGTCTCGAAACAGCCACCCTGGTCGATCGCGACGTCGACGAGCACCGATCCGGGGCGCATCGTCTTCAGCATCTCGCGGCTGACGAGCTTCGGCGCTTCGGCGCCCGGGATCAGCACCGCGCCGATGACGAGATCGGCCTCGGCGACGCATTGGGCGAGGTTCGCGCGGTTCGAAAAGCGCGTCTTCGCCCGCGATTCGAAGAAGGTGCCGACGCGCTCGAGCACTTCGGGGTCGCGGTCGAGGATCGTCACGTCGGCGCCGAGCCCGGTCGCCATCTGTGCCGCGTTGAAACCGACAACGCCGCCGCCGATGATCGTGACCTTGCCTGGCGCGACCCCGGGAACCCCGCCGAGCAATACGCCGAGCCCGCCATGCGCCTTTTCGAGCGCGGTCGCCCCCGCCTGGATCGACATGCGCCCCGCGACCTGGCTCATCGGCTTCAAGAGCGGCAGGCCGCCGTGCGGGCTGGTGACGGTTTCATAGGCGATGCACACCGCGCCCGATTTCATCAGGTCGCGCGTCTGATCAGGATCGGGCGCGAGGTGGAGATAGGTGTAGAGGATCTGGCCCTCGCGCAGCATCGCGCGCTCGTTCGCCTGCGGCTCCTTGACCTTCACCACCATGTCGCAATTGGCGAAGATGTCGGCGGGCGTGGCGACGATCTCAGCCCCCGCGTCGCGATACAGTTGATCGTGCGCAGCGATGCCTTCGCCGGCGCCGGTCTCCACCAGCACCCGATGCCCGTGCGCGACAAGTTCGCGCACGCTTTCGGGGGTCAGCCCGACGCGATATTCGTGATTCTTGATTTCCTTCGGCGTGCCGATGATCATGATCGCTCTCCACTAACGCTACGTCGGGCGCCAATTTCCGGTTCCCGAAGCCTTTGGCGAACCATAACAGCAAGGCCGTGCGAGGTGCTTGCATATTTTCGCCTGCTGTCACAGGATCACGCACAAATTATGCAAGATAAGAAGAATTGACGCCAAATGATCGACCGAATCGACGTCAAACTGCTCGAGCTCCTGCAACGCGACGGCCCGAAACCGGCGGTCGAGCTCGGCGACGCGGTCGGACTGTCGCCCTCGGCGTGCCACCGCCGCATCCGCGCGCTCGAGGCGGCGGGGATCATCGCCGGCTATGCCGCGCGGCTCGATCCCGAGCGGATCGGGCTGGGGCTCGACGTGTTCGTCGACATCACGCTGACGTCGCAGAGCGAGGAGGCGCTGACCGCGTTCGAAAGCGCGGTGATGCGCTTCGACGAGATCCTCGAATGCCAGCTCCTGTCGGGAGCGGCGGACTATCGCCTGCGCGTCGCAGCACGCAGCGTCGCCGATTTCGACCGGCTGCACCGCCACTGCCTGTCGCGGCTGCCCGGCGTCGCCGCGATGCACAGCGCCTTTGCGCTGCGCACGATCAAGGGTTTCGAAGGCTATCCGGTGCGCGCGGCCTGAGATTCCACCGCGCAGTTAACGACGAATTTACCCTTATCGCATCATATCCCGTTGACCAATTTCGCGGACGCAGGCGGGCGAGAGAAATCGCGCGTTCCAAAGTGGCCCAGGGGACAGGATCATGGTGAAGGATAATCCCATTCATAAGCAGCAGATCGATCCGGTGCTGATGGCCGATCGCTTTCCCTTTTATGACCTCGACGGGCGGCTCGCCGCCGACGCCGCGGAGATCCACAGGATCACCGAAGGCCATGACGAGGAAATGGGCCGCGCCTATTGGGATGCGTTCAACGCCCTTCCCTCGAACGAGCGCAAGGTCGAGGGCGAACTTTACAACAGCTATGTTCAGGGCAGCGCCAAGCATATGCGCGTCAAATATGCCGACGCGGCAGGGCAGGACGCAGCGACGATCGCCTGCCAGAACACGCATATGGCGCTGCGCGTCGGCGTTCCGCTCGCGTCGGTCCTCTCCTGCATCGCCGAATGCCAGCGGCTCACGATCCACTATGTCGTCGAAGCCTGCGCGGGCGATGCCGCACGCATCGTGCGGCTGACGAGCGCGGTGAACCGGCTCGCGCTGCTCGAGATGGACATCATGCAAAGCTATGCCGAAAAGCTCGAACGCGCCGCCGTGTCGCGCGAGCGGCAGGCGCTCGCAGGCGATTTCGACCGCTCGATCGCATCGCTGGTGCAGGACACCGACGGGGTGCGCCAGCAGCTCGCCAGCCAGGCCGACGCCGCCGACATCGCCGCCAAGGGCATGATCGCCAAGACGAGCGAAGTGGCCGCGGCCTCCGAGCAGTCGGCGATCGCGATGCGCGAGGCGGCCTCGACCGCCGCCGGGCTGATCCGCGCGATCGAGGACGCACGCGGCGAGGTCGAGGCCTCGGCGAGCGTCGCGACGCGCGCCTCCGAACAGGCGGGCGAAGCCGTCGCCATGTCCGAAGCGCTGTCGCGCCATGCCGAATCGATCGAATCGATCCTGGGCCTGATCCGCGAGATCGCGGGCCAGACGAACCTGCTCGCGCTCAACGCCACGATCGAAGCGGCGCGCGCCGGCGAATCGGGCCGCGGTTTCGCCGTGGTCGCGCAGGAGGTGAAGAGCCTCGCCAACGAAACCGCGCGCGCGACCGACGACATCGCGGGCAAGATCGCCGCGATCCAGCAGGCGACCAAGGGCACAGTGACCGCCAACCAGTCGATCCGCGAAACGATCACCGAGGTGCAGCAGTCGGCGCAGCGCATCCGCGACGCGATGGACGCGCAGGCGCAGACGGTCACCTCGATCACCGCCGCGGTAGACGAAACCGCGCTCGCGGCCGATTCGATGTCGTCGACGATCGCCAGCATCCGTAACGATTCGGGCATGGTCGCGAGCGAGATCAGCGTGCTCAGCGAGAAATTCGCCAGGATGGGCGAGCGGCTCCAGTCGCTCGAACAGGCCGCGAGCGAGTTCAGCCGCCGGGTGGCGTGACGCTTTGAATATGGCGATGGTCCCGCTAAACGCGGGGCCATGACCACGCATATCCTGATCACCGGCGCGAGCCGCGGGATCGGCGCCGCCGCCGCCGATGCCCTCGCGCACCGGAACCATCGCATCGTCGCGCTGTCGAGCGCCGACGGCGACCTCGGCCAGCCCGACGAACCCGCGCGGCTGTGGGCCGAGAGCCTCGACCGGCTCGACGGGCGCGTCGACGTGCTGGTGAACAATGCCGGAGTGTTCGAGGCAAACCCGATCGAGGCGGCCGGCGACGTCTGGCTCGAAAGCTGGAACCGGACGCTGCAGATCAACCTGACCGCCGCGGCGTCGCTGTGCCGCCTCGCGGTGCTGCACTGGCAGCAGACAGGGCTCGGCGGGCGCATCGTCAATGTCGCGAGCCGCGCCGCCTATCGCGGCGACAGTCCGGCGCACTGGCATTATGCGGCGGCAAAGGCGGGCATGGTCGCGATGACCAAGACGATCGCGCGCGGCTATGCCAAGGACGATATTCTGGCCTTCGCCATCTGTCCCGGCTTCACGATGACCGGCATGGCCGAAGATTATCTCGCGAGCCGCGGCGGCGACAAATTGCTCGCCGACATTCCGCTGGGCCGCGTCGCAATACCGGCCGAGATCGCCGAAATGATCCGCTGGTGCGCGCTCGACGCGCCGCCGTCGATGACCGGCGCGGTGCTCGACGCCAATGGCGCGAGCTATGTCCGCTGACCGATGAGCTGGATCGTCTCCCTTCCCTGCACCCGCGACGAAGCCGAGGCGCTGTCGGGCGAGATCCCCGAACTCGACGCGCTGGCCGCGCCGCCGGTGGTGGTCACGCGCGAGATCGACGAGGAGGCGGGGACGTGGCAGCTCGACGCCTATGTCGACGATAAGCCCGGCGCCGACCTGCTGGCGCTGTTGAAATCGCTGGTGCCGAGCGCCACAGGCGTCGCACCGCAAGTCGAGGCGCTTCCAGAAGCGGATTGGGTGACGCTGAGCCAGCAAGGCCTCGAACCCGTGCGCGCCGGGCGCTTCTTCGTCCATACGAGCAGCTATGCCGACGCGGTGCCGGCGGGCACGACGCCGTTCCTGATCGACGCGAGCCAGGCGTTCGGCACCGGCGGGCACGACACGACCGCGGGATGCCTCGCGATGCTCGACCGGCTAGCAGCGACCGGCGCGAGCCCGCGCAATATCGCCGACATCGGCACCGGAACGGGGCTGCTCGCCTTCGCCGCGCTGTCGCTATGGCCGCGTGCGCGGGCGATCGCGTCGGACATCGACCCGGCGAGCATTTCCGTGACGCGCGAGAATGCCGCGATCAACGGCGTCGCGCTCGGGCGGTCGGGCGGCCAGCTGGCGCTCGCCGTCGCGCCGGGCACCGATCATCCGGCGATCCGGCACCGCGCGCCCTATGATCTTGTCGTCGCCAATATCCTCGCCGGGCCGCTGATCACCCTTGCCCCCGACATCGCGGCGGCGACCGCGCCGGGCGGTCACGCGATCCTTGCGGGGCTGATCGCGCGGCAGATGGAGCCCGTATTCGCCGCCTATCGCGCGCAGGGCTTTCGCCTCGCCGCGCGCGGGGGAAGCGCCGAATGGCCATGCCTGCTGCTCACCAAGCGGCGGCGCTATGGCTATCGGCGCAAGGAACGCGCCTTTCACCGCGCGAACCCGGCCGACGCGACCTTCGGAAGCTGGTAGGCGCGAGCGGCCAACCCGCTCGCTCAGACCGTCAGCACGATCTTTCCGACATGCTCGCCCGCCTGCATCCGGGCGTGCGCTGCCGCTGCTTCGGCGAGCGGGAAACTCTGGTCCATCGCCGGCTTCCACGCGCCCTCGGCGAGACGCGGCCACAGCGTCCGGCGGATCTCGTCGGCGAGCGCCGCCTTGAAGTCCGCGCTGCGCGCGCGGAGCGTCGATCCGGTCATGGTCAGGCGGCGGCGCATCAATTGCGACATGTCGATTTCGGCGGTCGCGCCGCGCTGAAAGGCGATGGTGACGTGGCGCCCGTCATCGGCGAGGCAGGCGAGATTGCGCGGCACATAATCGCCGCCGACCATGTCGAGCACGACATCGACGCCCCTGCCGTCCGTGAACTGCTTCACCGCCTCGACATAATCCTCGGCCGAATAGTCGATCGCGAGATCGGCGCCGAGCGCGCGCGCGGCGTCGCACTTCGCCGGGCTGCCGCAAGTCACGATGATGCGGATGTCGAACAGCCTGGCAAGGCCGATCGCGGTGGTGCCGATGCCGCTGGTGCCGCCGTGGACGAGCGCGGTTTCGCCGTCCTTGACCCAGCCGCGCTCGAACAGATTGTGCCAGACGGTGAAGACGGTTTCGGGCAGCGCCGCCGCCTCGGCCATCGAAAACCCCTTGGGCACCGGCAGCACGCTGCCCGCCGGCGCGGCGCAATATTCGGCATAGCCGCCGCCCGCGACGAGCGCGCAGACCGCCTGCCCCAGCCATTCGGGATCGACCCCCGCGCCGACCGCGGCGACGGTCCCCGCGACCTCGAGCCCCGGCAGGTCGGACGCGCCCGGCGGCGGCGGGTAAAAGCCCATGCGCTGAAGGACGTCGGGGCGGTTGACCCCGGCGGCGGCGACCTGGATCAGCAGCTCGCCCGCGCCCGACTGCGGGACTGGACGCCGTTCGGGCACCAGCACCTCGGGCCCGCCGGGCTCGCGAATGGCGACGGCGGTCATGCTTTCGGGCAGGCTGGTCACGTTAAATCCCCCACTTTCCTCGATTTACCCAACGCGCCGCCTTATTGACAGCCGCGGCGCGCGGGTCAACAGTCGCCCACCGGAAGAGGAGCCCATAGATGGATGACGACGATCTTCCCCGCCGCCGCGACGATATACTCGCGGCGTTGACGAAACAATCGCTCGATCCCCTGTCGGTCGAGGAGCTGGGCGAACGCATTGCCGTTCTCGAGGGCGAGATCGCGCGGACGAAGGCGCACCGAGACGCCGCCGGGGGCGTCAAGGCGAGCGCCGAAGCGCTGTTCCGCAAGGCCTAAAGCTCGTGTCATGCCGCCGCCACCGCATCGACGAAATGGCGCGCGCGGTCGTGGAGCGATCGCGCCGCGCCGCTGAGCCCCGAGGACAGGCGCCCGAGCGTTTCGGCGCCGCTGCCGACCGACGCCGCGCCCTTGCTGATGTCGAGCACGCGCATGTCGACCTCGCGCCCCGCCGCCACCGCCTGTTCGACATAGCTCGCGATCATCAGCGTCGTGGTGCGCTGGCCATCGACCGCGCGGTCGACCGTGTCGGAGAATTTATTGTTCGCCTCGATCGCGCGTTCGATCTCGCGAAAGCCGCCCGCGACCTGTTCGACCGCCTGCCGGATATGATCGACCTGCTGCGCGATGTCGCCCGCGGCGGCTCGCGTCTGCGCCGCCAGCGCCTTGACCTCCGACGCGACCACCGCGAAGCCCCGCCCCGCATCGCCGGCGTGCGCCGCCTCGATCCCCGCGTTGAGCGCGAGCATGTTCGTCCGCCGCGCCATGTCGATGATGAGAGCGAGCATCTGTTCGATCGACTGGCTCGCCGCCTGAAGCGCGGCGGCGCGCTCGCTCGCGCCGCGCACCCGCTCATAGGCCTCGCGCCGCACGGTTCGTGCGCGGGTGCCGTCGTCGACGATCCGTGCCATCGCGTCGGCGAGCGCATGACCGCGTTCGCCCAGCTCCTGCAAGCCCGCCACCGTCTGCGCCGTCGCGCCCGCGACCGACATCGCATCGGCACCGGTCTGGCCCGCGCGCGCGGTGAGCCGCTCAGCCACCGCTTCGACCTCGCGCGCCATGTCGGCGAGCGACGCGGTCAGCGCGGCGACATCGTCCTGAAACCCCTTGCCCGCCGCGTCGATCCGCGCCGCGCGCGCCGCGCGTTCGTGCGCGAGTTCCATTTCGCGCAGCATCGCGAGCTTGGCGAGCTGCGCGCTGTCGAGCGCCTCGACGAACCGGCCATCCTCGACGAGCAGCAGCGCTTCGTGATCGGACGCCTGCGAAACGATTTGCAGCAACCGCTGCGTCGGCTCGTCGATGCTGGCGGTCAGGCAGGGGTCGATCATCGCCTCGATCGAGCCGCCGATCGTCGGGTTCTGCATCAGCGAGAACCAATAGGGACAGAAAAGCAGTTCGCGCACCCTCTGTTCGCGAATGATGCCGACGGGGCGCCGCGCGTCGTCGAGCACCGCGAGAACCCGCAGCCCCGAATGGGCGCGAAAAATGTCGATGACGTCCGACATCGGCGCGTCGGCCCCGATCGCGACCGAATGGCCGGAGAAAGGAGCGAGGGCCGTGTCTGCGGGGTTCATACTGGCTCCATGCGATGGATCGTCGGTGGCGCCCCGACTACTCCGGCAAGGTAAACGGCACTTTAACCAATTGTTTCAAAGCTGTGACAGATGGACGATTTCTGCGATCTATCCGTCGCAAGCGCCTGTTCAGAAACCGCGCGCTATGCAATGGGCCGCAGGTGAGGAGAAACGGGATGCGTGCGACGACGATCATGATGCTGATGGCGCCGCTGGCGCTCGGCGGTTGCGTGAGCACGGTGAAGAGCGTCGTGACCGCGCCGGTGAAAGCGGCCGGACAGGTCGCCGACTGGTCGACGACGAGCCAGGACGAAGCCGACCGCAACCGCGGCCGCGCGATGCGCGAACGCGAAGAGCGGCTCGGCGAGCTGTCGCGCAAGCGCGACAAGGCGGCGGCGAAATGCCGCGACGGCGACGAAGAGCAATGTCAGCGCGCCGAAGTGCTCGATCACGAGATCGAGGCGGTGATGGCGGAGCCGATCTAGAGTCGCTCTGGCGTTGTAAGTCGTCCAGTTTCGAACGGCGACACCCTCCAGAACATCGTCATGCTGAACTTGTTTGGTCATTGTCCCTTTTGCATCCGTATGCCCCGTCATTGCGAGCGAAGCGAAGCAATCCAGAGCGGTTTACGCATACTCTGGATTGCTTCGCTTCGCTCGCAATGACGAAATCCGGAATATGGATGCGAAGGGAATAATCGCCAAACAAGTTCAGGGTGACGAAAATGGAGAGTTGGCTCTCAACCCGGAACCGCCGCGCCTTTGTGAAGGCATCTTCCGCCCGAACATCAGCGCACCCGGCGCCCCGTCCAAACGACGCGGCCGACGAGCTGCACCGATCCCATCGGCAGGTCGGGATAGCTCGGATATTGGGGATTGTCGCTGATCACCGAAATACGTCCGGCGCCCGGCGCGCGCGCGACGCGCTTGACCATCAGCGCGTCGTCCATCCGCAGCACATAGATGCCGTCGCGCAGCCGCCCTGCCGCGTCGCCGCCGTCGACGAGGATGTCGTCGCCGTCGTTCAAGGTCGGCGCCATCGAATCGCCCTCGACGCGGATGATGCTGAGCGCGCGCGGGTCGGCGCCGAGGTCGCGCAGCCATTTGGGGTCGAACGCCACCGCGCCTTCGACCGCTTCGCCGTCGATGCTCGCCCCCGCGCCCGCCGACGCGCCGACCGCGAGCTTGGGAACGAGTATCATGTCGCGGCCGCGCGGCCGCGCCGGCGTCGCGACGCGCTGCTCCGGCCCGCCGAGCAGCGCTTCGGCGACCCCCAGATAGGCGGCGATGCGCGCACGGTCCTGTTCGGCGAGGCGGCGCGGCGTCCCGCGCTTGATATATTGCTGAATATAGGCGGCGTTGCGTCCGATCACCGCCGACAGCCGCGCATAGTCGATCCCCTTGTCCTGCAAGAGACGGTCGAGCGTGGCGCGCGGATCGTCGGCGAAGTCGGTCACGGGGCTGGTCCTTCCGCATTCTTCCTAGCAAGAGGATTTTTCCTAGACAAGTAGGAAATGACGGTTCAGATAGGAAATATCCTATCGGGCGACTCGCCCGCCACCTTCAACCGACGGGGAGACGAATATGGAGCGCAGCCTGTTGCAGCGGGTCGAGGCCTTTCTGAAGGAAGCGCAGATGCCGCCGACCGTCTTCGGCCGCGCGTCGGTGCGCGACCCGCGGCTGGTATCCGACCTGCGCGGCGGACGCGAACCGGGCCGCCGGATGATCGGACGGGTGGAACATTTCATGAACATGTGGCGCGAGACGCATCGCGGGGCCGCGCCGCGCCGCGAAAGAGGCGCGCGATGATCGCCTGGTCGCCCGCCGCGCCGATGCGGCCCGCCTGCCCGCACCGGCGTCTCCGCCGCCTGCTCGCGCGCGAACTGCCGCACGGGCTGGCGCTCGGCGCCTCGACGCTGCGGCAATGGGCGAGCGCGAGCTTCGTCGGCGCGCGCCACATCTTCCCCTGCGCCTTTGCGGCCGGCGAGGCCGAGCCGCTGCGCCGGTCGCTCGCGGCGCATCTGGAGGCGGTCGAATGGCGGCTCGCCGGCCATGTCGTCGCCGATATTGCGGTGGAGAGCGACGCGGCGGGCGCGATGCTGCGGATCGAGGTGCTGACGGTCGAGGATTGACCGGTCAGCCGGCCACCTGCCGGTTCATCCGCTGCAACGTGCCGAGCGCGGCTTCGAGCGCGAAATCGACCGCGCCGCCCGGTCTTTCCGTCGCCGCGACCGATTCGTCGGGCACGGGCGGCTGCGGCGGCTCCTCGACCCGCTGACGACGCGCCAGCCCCGCCTCGAGCCGCGCGACCATCGCGCCGAGCGAACGGTCGAGCGAATCGGCGCGCCGCGGCATGACGAGCTCGGCGGGTTGCAGCCAGGGTTCGTCGCCTTCGGCTGGTTCAGCCGGCGCGAGGTCGGCGACCGGCGCCTCGGGAAGCTGCTCGGCTTCGCGCGCCGCAACGAACGGCGCGAGTCCGCCCGCGGGCAGATCGCGACCGGCGCGGAGCGGCGGGCGCGGCGGATCGTCGGGATGGAAATCGGCGCGGCGGCGCGGCAGCACATTGTCGAGACCGGCTTCGGCCTCGGCGCGCGCACCGCGGCGCAGCGGCGGGGAGACGGCATCGGGCCGCGCCAGCGCCAGCGCGACGAGGCCGGCGATCAGCGCCGCGACTGCCGCCATGCCAAGTGCGAGCGCGAGGCGGCCGCCATTGCCGACCGGCGGCTCGAACAGCGGCGAGAGGCGGTCTAGATAGAGGTTCCAGCTGATCCCGGTGACCCACGCGAGCGGCATCACCGCGGCGAAGAGAAAGGTCAGCGCCGCGGCGCCGATGACCGCCGGAACGGCCGGACGCAGCGCGCGCATCACCGCGATCGCCATCCGCTTCCTCCTGCTTCCAATTTCGTTGTCCATATCGCTTCTGATTTCGCGCGCCGCAAGGATGCTTCTATCGTGCCTCATGCGGCGAGCGGCGCCACGCCGCGCCCCAGCAGGCGTTGGTAAACCGGTTCGTAACGCAAAATGTTTGACGACCAGTTACGATGTGCCTCGACGAAGGCCCGCGCCGTTCGCCGCCGCTTGTCCCACATCGCCCGGTCGCCGAGCAAGCCGATCAGCGCGGCGGCGATCGCCGCGGGATCGTCGGGCGCGAACAGCGTCCCGGTCGTCCCGTCCTCGATCAGCTCGCGGTGCCCGCCGACGTCCGAAGCCGCGACGAGCTTGCCCTGCGCCATCGCCTCGAGCGGTTTCAGCGGGGTCACGAGGTCGGTGAGCCGCATCTTCTTGCGCGGATAGGCGAGGATGTCGATCAGCGAATAATAACGTTCGACCGCATCGTGCGGGATGCGGCCGACGAAGTGGATATGCCCCGCGACCGGCGAGGCCGCCGCCTGTTCGCGCAAGGCCGCCTCGCGCGGCCCGCCCCCGACGAGCAGCAATTGCGCAGCGCCCTCGGCCGCGACGAGCGCGGGCATCGCCGCGATCAGATCGTCGATGCCCTCATAGTCATAGAAGCTGCCGATGAAGCCGATCACCGGTGCGCCCGCGGCGAGGCCGAGCCGCTCCGCCAGCGCCGCGTCGCGCGGCGGCGGGCTGCCGAACAGGCCCAGGTCGACGCCGTTGGGCGAAACGGTGATCTTCGCCGGATCGACCCCGCGCGCGACCAGGTCGCCGCGCAGCCCCTCGCAGATCACCGCGACCGCATCGGCCGCCTTGACCGCGTGCGTTTCGAGCCCGCGCGTCACGACATAGCGTGCGCTTCTTTCGCGCCCCGTCCCGTTGCCGACCGCCGCATCCTCCCAGAAGGCGCGGATTTCATACAGCACCGGAATGCCCCGCCGCTTGCCGACGCGCAGCGCCGCAAGCGCATCGAGAACCGGCGAATGCGCGTGGAGCAGGTCGGGCCGCCAGTCGTCGACGAGCGCCTCGATCCGCGCCGCGAGCGCGCCGATCTCGCGCCATTCGCGCAGCGGTGATGGCGCGGGCGGGGCAGGCGGGGTGCGATAGAAGGTCAGGCCGTCGACGGTCTCGACCTCGGGACCTGGCAGCGGATGCCGCACCCCCGTGATCCCCGCGACCGTCCATCCTTTCGCGACCTGCGCCTTCATCAGCGCGCGGGTGCGGAAGGTATAGCCGCTGTGCGCGGGCAAGCTGTGGTCGAGGACGTGCAGGATGCGGGTCATGCCGGTGGTCTGTGACATACAAGACTTAACGCGGCGTCAACCCCCTTGGGGTAGTGCCCCCAACGCTACTCTTGAGGTCGCAGCCAAAGCTAGGCATCGCTCCATCCATGGTCGACAATTTCTCGATTGCCCTCACTCACGCGCTGATGGCGATCGCACTGTGGCGCCTGCTTCACCGCGACGACCTCGACCATGAAGTGAGCGCGCGGCAATTGTGGCAGCAGCGCCGCGATGCCGAAGCCGCTAAGGAGCGCGGCGGCGATGCGTGACCTTGCCTTCGTCGCCTTTCTCTTTGCCTTCATCGGAGTCGGCTTCCGCAAGCCGTTCCTGTTCGTCCTCTGCTATTGCTATATCGACATCGTCGCGCCGCAGCGCCTCAGCTATTTCCTGATCAATTCGATCCCGATCTCGCTGATCGTCTTCATACTCGCGATCCTCGGCTGGCTCGTCGCCGACGACAAGCGCGATACCCGATGGTCGGGGCGCCAGACGCTGATGCTGCTGCTCCTCCTCTATTGCGGGATCACGACGCTGCAGGCCGATTTCCCCGTCGAGGCGCTGGTCAAATGGGACTGGGTGTGGAAGGCGCTCGTCTGGGCGATCTTTCTGCCGCTGACCTTGCGCACCAAGCTGAGGATCGAGGCGCTCGCGCTGATCATGCTGCTCTCGGCGGCGGCGATCGCGATCGCGGGCGGGATCAAGACCGCGGCGGGCGGCGGCGGCTATGGCTCGCTGCAACTGCTGCTCAACGAAAATTACGGGCTTTACGAGGGCAGCACCATGTCGACGGTCGCGATCTCGATCATCCCGCTGATCCTGTGGCTGCGCCGCCATGGCACCGTTTTTCCGCCCGACTGGCGCGTATCGCTCTTCGCCTTCGCCCTGTGTTTCGCCTGCATGTTGATTCCCGTGGGGACGCAGGCGCGCACCGGGCTCATCTGCCTCGGCGTCTTTGCGATCCTGTCGCTGCGCGCGGTGAAGCACCGCTTTCTCTATATGGCGGGCGCTGCGCTGCTCGTCGCGGCGGCGATTCCTTTCCTGCCGCAAAGCTATACGACGCGGATGGAGACGCTCGAGGATTATCGGGTCGACCAGTCGGCCTCGACGCGCGTCGCGGTGTGGGCGTGGACGTGGAATTATGCGAAAGAGCATCCGTTCGGCGGCGGGTTCGAGGCCTATCGACAGAACCGGCTGCGCGTCGAAACGATCGGCGGGGCGGATGCCGCCGACGCGGCCGACACCGCGGTCCACGACGAGCGCGCGCGCGCCTATCATTCGGCCTATTTCGAAATGCTCGGTGAACAGGGCTATCCGGGGCTCGCGCTGTGGCTGCTGCTCCACGTCGCGGGCATTTTGCAGATGGAGCGGCTGCGCCGCCGCTATTTGAAAACGCGGCGCGCCGAGGAGCAATGGATCGCGCCGCTCGCGACCGCGCTTCAGCACGGCCACATCATCTATCTGGTCGGCGCGCTGTTCGTCGGCATCGCCTTTCAGCCCTTCATCTATATGATGGTCGCGCTCGAAATCGGCCTGTCGACCTATTGCCGCCGCCGCGAGCGGCAGGCGGGCTGGCGGACGATGGCGCCGCGTTTCGCGGAAAGCGCCGCATGATCGCCGAGCGCAAAGTGCCGATGCTACCGACGCTCACCGGGCTGCGCGGGATCGCCGCACTGGCGGTGCTCTTCTATCACATTCGCTTCGCGATGGCGGGGTTCCTGCCCGAATCGGCGATCGCGCTGCTCGCGCACGGCTATCTGGCGGTCGACCTTTTCTTCGTCCTGTCGGGCTTCGTGCTGTGGTGGAACTATGGCGCCGGGTTCGCCGCCGAGGGCCACCGCGCCGCGCCGCGCTTCCTCGTGCGCCGGATCGCGCGCATCTTTCCGCTGCACCTCGCGATCCTGTCGGCGATGCTGGCGTTCGCCGCCGCGCTGCTGATGAGCGGCCGCGATCCCGGCGCGCAATATGACTTCGCACGGCTGCCCGCCCATTATCTGCTCGTCCAGAACTGGGGCTTCGCCGGCGAGCTCACATGGAATATCCCCGCCTGGTCGATCTCGACCGAATGGGCCGCCTATCTGCTGCTCGCCGCGACAGGCGGCCTGTTCGCGCGCTTGCCCGCCGGGCGGATCGTCTTTCCCGCCTTCGTTGTCCTGCTCGCGCTCGCGCTCGGCGGCTGGTTCGCCGCGACCGGGCGCGCGGACATCGGCGACGACATTGCGGCGACCGGCCTGGCGCGCTGCCTGGCCGAATTCGCGATGGGCGTCGCGCTCTGCCGCTGGTGGAGCGATCAGCGCGAACGTGGGGACGGGGCGCGGGTCATCTACGCCACCGCGACCGGCCTCGCGTTTCTCTCCGCGGCCTCGCTCGCGGCGGGCCTCCCGCAGCCCATGGCGGTCCCGCTCGCGATGGTCGCGGTCGTGATCTTCGCGCTGCAGGCCTCGCTCGCGGCGCGGCCCGCACTCTCGGGCCGGGTCGCGCAGCGGCTCGGCGACATCAGCTACGCCGTCTATCTGTCGCACTTCTTCCTGTGGATATTGTTCAAGCTCTTCTTCGTCGACGATCTCGCGGCGGTCGGCCCCGCGCAAATCGGCGCGTTCCTGCTGCTGACGCTCGCGGTGTCGCACCTGCTGCACGCCGGCCTCGAAATCCCCGCGCGCCGGATTGTTCAGCGCGGCGGGGACGGCCTGCTCGCGACGATGGCGCTCAAATATCGCGCGCGGCGCTCGCAGGGTTAGCGTCTGTCCTGATCGGGTGGATCGAAGCCCGTTCGTCCTGAGGAGGGGCTGAGCTTGTCGAAGCCCCGTCTCGAAGGACCCGACGCGGCGCATTGTCTTTCGAGACGCCATTTCGACGGGGCTCAATGGCTCCTCGGGACGAACGGGGGCATTGAATCCGCTTGAACAGGACAGACTCCAGGGCCGGTGGAATCGCGCCTCAACGCAACGGTTCCATCCGGACGGGTCAGACTCTATACGCATGAAACGCGCGGAACCATCACGGTGACCGTTCGCTATTGGGCCATGCCCGCCCGCCTGTCCCGCAACCGTTCAAGAGGAACGATGTGACTTTGCTTAGCCTGGCCGCCGCAACCCCCGCCACGCCAAAGACCGCGCCCGCCGCCGATCCGCTCGCGGAGCTGCGATATTGGTGGGACAGCAGCGTCGTCTGGGTGAACGGTCACTGGCTCCAGATAGCGATCGCCGTCGGCGCGGGACTGATTATCTATTTCCTGCTCTCGCTGGTCCGCGGCTTCGCGCTGAAGCGCGCGCAATCGGCCCCCGGCCATTTCACCATGACCGACATCGTCGGCCGCGTGATCCACAAGACCAAGTCGCTGGTGCTTGCAATCGTCGCGATCCGGCTCGTCGCCGGCTATGCCAGCCCGCCCGCGGTGGTGATGGAGACAATCCGCTTCGTCTTCACCGTCGCGGTCGTGCTGCAGGTCGCGATCTGGGCGCGCGAGATCGTCCTCGGGCTGATCCAGCGCCGCGCCGCCGAAGGGCATAATGAAACGCTCGCCAATGCGATGGGGATCATCCGCATCCTGATCAGCGTCGCGCTGTTCGCGGTCGCGGCGATCGTCATCCTCGACAATATGGGGGTCAATGTCACCGGCCTCGTCGCCGGGCTCGGCATCGGCGGCATCGCGATCGGCCTTGCCGCGCAGGGCATCTTCTCCGACCTCTTCGCCTCGCTGTCGATCATCTTCGACCGCCCGTTCCGCGTCGGCGAGACGATCAAATATGACAACAGCGTCGCGACCGTCGAGCGCATCGGGCTCAAGAGCACGCACCTGCGCTCGATCAACGGCGAGCTGCTCGTGATCTCGAACACCAATTTGCTGTCGAAGGAGATCACCAACTACGCCAACCTTCACCGGCGGCGCATCCAATATGCGATCGGGGTCGTCTATCAGACGACGCCCGAAATGCTGCGCGCGCTGCCGGCGTTGCTCCAGGCGCAGGTCGAGGCCGAGGGCCATGAATTCATCCGCTCGAGCTTCGTCGGCTTCGGCGCGTCGAGCCTCGATTTCGAGCTGGTCGCCGACGTCCACAATGACGATTATAATCAGGTGATCGCTGCGCGCACCGCGATCGGCATTCGCGTCTTCGATGAAATGACCAGGGCGGGCTACGACTTCGCCTACCCGACGCAGACGACCTTCACCGCGGCGCCTGACGGGACGATGATTCTCCCCTATGCCGAGAGCGTGACGATGAAGACGCCGAAGTCCGCCCAGAGCTGACGCTACGGCGACGCGGCGTCGGGGCTTGGCCCTTGTGCGATGCGGCAAGAGAGGCCTAGAACGCGCCCCGAACCAAGATTGAGGGGATGACATATGGCCACCATCACGCCGCAGGAATTGCAGTCGAAAGTCGGGCAGCATCTCGGCACCTCCGATTGGGTGCTCGTCGATCAGGCGATGATCGACAAATTCGCCGATGCGACGGGTGACCATCAATTCATCCATGTCGACCCGGAAAAGGCCAAGCTGACCCCCTTCGGCGGCACGATCGCGCACGGCTTTCTGACGCTGTCGCTGATCCCGATGCTCGGCCAGAAGACCGACGGGCCGAAGATCGAAGGCGTCAAGATGGGCGTCAACTATGGCGGCAACAAGGTCCGCTTCCTTGCCCCCGTCCGCTCGGGCAAGCGCGTCCGCAGCCATGTGAAACTGCTCGAACTCGAAGAAAAACGTCCCGGCCAGTGGCAGCAGACCAACGAAGTGACGATCGAGATCGAAGGCGAGGAAAAGCCTGCGCTGATCGCCGAATGGATCAGCCAGTTTTTCGTGTGAGCATATCCATCCGGCTGACCTCCCCCGTAAAGACAACCGGAACCAGAAAGAAGGACCTCTATCATGCGTGACGCCGTCATCGTTTCCACCGCCCGCACCCCGCTGACCAAGGCGGCGCGCGGCTCGTTCAACAACACCCCCTCGCCGACGCTCGGCGCCTTTTCGGTCAAGGCCGCGGTCGAGCGCGCCGGCCTGGAGGGCGGCGAGATCGACGACGTCGTCTTCGGCGCCGCGATGCAGCAGGGGTCGCAGTCGCCGAACGTCGCGCGCCTGATCGCGCTGCGCGCCGGCCTGCCCGTCACCGTCCCCGGCATGTCGATCGACCGCCAATGCTCGTCGGGCCTGATGACGATCGCGACGGCTGCAAAGCAGATCATCGTCGACCGTCAGGACATCTGCGTCGCCGGCGGCGTCGAGTCGATCTCGAAGGTCAGCGGCAGCGGCAAGGTCTTCATCGAGCCCGACGCCGAACTGCTCGCGATGCACAAGGACACCTATATGCCGATGATCGGCACCGCCGAGGTCGTCGCGAAGCGCTACAACATCGGTCGCGAAGCGCAGGACGAATATTCGCTCCAGTCGCAGCAGCGCACCGCCGCCGCGCAAGCCGCGGGCAAGTTCGCCGACGAGATCATCCCCTGCAAGGCGACGATGGCGATCGTCGACAAGGAGACGAAGGAAGTCTCCTACAAGGACGTCACCGCCGACCGTGACGAATGCAACCGTCCGGACACCACGCTCGAAGGGCTCGCGAGCCTGAAGCCGGTGATGGGCGAAGGTCATACGATCACCGCGGGCAATGCGAGCCAGCTGTCGGACGGCTCGTCGGCGTGCGTGGTGATGGAAGCCAAGGTCGCGGAGAAGCGCGGGCTCCAGCCGCTTGGCCGCTATGTCGGCATGGCGGTCGCGGGCACCGAGCCCGACGAAATGGGCATCGGCCCCGTTTTCGCGATCCCGAAGCTGCTCGAACGCTTCGAGCTCAAGATGGACGACATCGGCCTGTGGGAGCTCAACGAAGCCTTTGCGGTGCAGGTGCTTTACTGCCGCGACAAGCTCGGCATTCCGAACGAGCTTTTGAACGTCAATGGCGGCTCGATCTCGATCGGCCACCCGTTCGGCATGACCGGCGCGCGCTGCGTCGGCCATGCGCTGATCGAAGGCAAGCGCCGCGGCGTCAAATATGCCGTCGTCACCATGTGCATCGGCGGCGGTCAGGGCGCCGCGGGCCTGTTCGAAGTCTTCTGACAATGCGAGCCGGGCCGGCGCGTGCCGGCCCGGACGCCAATCATAATGAGGGAGAGCGATATGAGCGCCATCGGCATCATCGCGACGCTGCGCGTGCAGGCGGGCAAGGAAGAGGAATTCGAAGGCGTTTTCGCCGAGCTCGCCCCGGCGGTGCGCGCGGGCGAACCCGGCAACAGCTATTACCGCCTGTTCAGGACGGGCGAAGCGGGCGTATACAAGGTGCTCGAATGCTATGACGACGAGGCGGCGACCGAAGCGCACCGCGCCTCGGACCATTTCCGCACCCTCGGCGCCAAGCTCGGCCCCTGCCTCGCCGGCGCGCCCGAAATCGAGCGGCTGACCGCGGTCTGACCTGCGGCGGCCCTTCGACGAAGGGGGCCATTGCGATCGGGCGATAGCAGCCGCGGGGGTTGAGGGAACAGAACAACGCGCTGTGCTGCGGGTGTCGGCGAGATTTGTTTCGCGCGAAGACGCGAAGACGCGAAGATTCCGGTTCGCGGCCGCAAGGCCGCCTTTTCCTTCAGCGTCGCGTCCACCGCAACGCGAAATGGGGAAAGCCGCTTCGCGGCAAGCGCGACATCTTCGCGTCTTTGCGTCTTCGCGCGAAACGAAAAATCCCGACCCGCCGGTTTCAACCAACGCCTGCTGCGCGCACCTTCTTGCGCCGCAAGAGCCCGCTCACACCCCAAAACCGACCTTCGCCCGAAAGCCCCTCCCATAAACGAAAGGGCCGCCCGTCGCTTTCGCAACGGACGGCCCCGAAATCGCGATCGGGCGGGATCAGGCCTGGCGCGTGCCCGTCATCGCCATCGAGCCGAACGGGCCGGCCTTGATCGTTCCGGTCAGCGCGTCGCCGTCGATCGTCGCTTCGCATTCGAGCGTCATCGGCATCGGCACTTTCATATTCATCGTCCAGCTGAGCTTGTTGCCGTCGACCTTGCCGTTTTCGACGTCGAGCGAGCCCATCGCACCGGCATTCTGCCCCGTGAACATATCGCCGTCGCTCTTGACGGTGAAAACCGACTTCTGGTCGCCCATCGGCGACTTGGTCACGCAATCATAGCTGCCATCGACTTGAGACATACGGGCTCTCCTTACTGAAACTGATGTTAGTTACGGGGTCGCTGTTTCCACGGTCAGCCCCAATCCGTCAAGCTGCGGTTTGACCGTCGCGGCATCGCCGACGACGACATAGACGAGGTCGTCGACGCTGAGCGCCTGCCGGGCGGCGGCGTCGATCGCCGGGGCGGTCATCGCTTCATAGATGGCGGGCAGCTTTTCGTAATAATCGTCGGCGCGGCCGAATTTGACGATCGAGCGCATCCCGCCGAGCACGTCGCCCGAGGTTTCGAAGCTGCCCGGAAGCGCGCGCACGCTGCCGTTGATCGTGCGCTCGAGTTCCTCGGCGGTGGTGCCCTTGTCGCCGAGATAGGCGGCGAGATCCTCGCGCAGCGCCTTGATCGAATCGCCGGTGCGGTCGGCCTGCACCGGCGCGGTCGCGACCCAGGTCACGCGGCCTTCGTCGTCCGAAATGCCCGAGCGCACACCATAGGACCAGCCCTTGGTCTCGCGCAGGTCCATGTTGAAGCGCGACAGGAAATTGCCGCCGAAAATATCGTTCGCCGCGCGCAGCACTTCGAGGTCGTCGCCGCCCTTCGCATCCAGCACCTTGCCCGCCATGATCACCGACTGCGGCGATTTGGGCCGGTCGACGAGCAGGATGCGCGGCTGCGGCTTCGGAATCGCGACGTCGAAATTCTTTTCGGGCTTCGGCGTCGCAGGCGACTTCCACGCGCCGAGCGTCGCGTCGAGCTGTTTCTTCACTTCGGCGAGCGTCGTATCGCCGACGACGAAGATGCGCGCCATGTCGGGGCGGATCCATGTGTCGTGGAAGGCGATGAGATCGGCCCGTGTCGCGCCCTGCACCGCATCGGCCGAGCCGAGCCCCGAGGGCGGGATGCCATAGGGATGATCGGCGCCGTAAAGCACCGGCGCGAGCACGCGCGACGCGACGGCGCGCGGATTGTTGAGTTCGGCCTTGAGCCGCGTCAGCTGCTGCGCGCGCACCCGTTCGAGTTCCTGCGCGTCGAAGGCGGGGTTGCGGATATAGTCGGCGAGCAGCGCCAGCGACGGGCGCAGATTGGGGGTCAGCGCGAACAGGCTGAACACCGTCTCGTCGGCGCTCGCCGACCCGTCGATCTGTGCGCCAAGCCGCTCCTTCGCCTCGGCAAAGGCGATCGAAGGGAGGCTCGTCGTGCCCTCGTCCATCAGGCTGAGCATCAGCGACTGGGTGCCGAGCGCGTCGTGCGGATCGGCGGCATAGCCCGCGTCGAAGCTCACCGCGACCTGCACCGTCGGCACCGCGTCGCGGCGCGCGAAATAGACCGGGATGCCGTTCTTGAGCGTCGTGCGCTCGATCGCGGGAAAATCGAGCGCCTTGAGCTGGGCGACCGGCGGCAGCTGCGAACGGTCGGCGATCGAGGTCGCGGCGCCGACGCCGGTGTCGGGGCCGACGTCACCGAGGTCGGGGTTCCAGTAGCGATCGGGGGCGACCGCTTCTGCCACCTTGCCGGCGCGCACCGCGCCGCCGCGATTCTCGCCGCCCTCGGTGCGCTCGCCGGGGGTGTAGGTCAGCGAGAAGGCCGGGCGCGACAGCCATTTGTTCGCGACCGCCTTCACTTCCTCGGGGGTCGCCTTCGCCATCCGCGCGAGCTCGGTCTTGTAATAGGCCGGATCGTTCGAATAGAGCGCGCCCTCGGCGAGCGTCACTGCCTTGCCGCCGAAGCCGCCGACCGATTCGAGGCTGGCGATGGTGCCGCCCAAAGTGCTCGCTGCGGCGCGCTGCAATTCGTCGGCGGTCGGGCCGGTCGCGAGGAAATTCGCAATCTCTTCGTCGAGCTTCCTGCCGACGACTTGCGGAGACACGCCCTCCTTGACGTCGGCCTGGACGATCAGGATGCCCGCATCCTCGAAGGGCTGGGCGAAGGCGGCGACGCTGACCGCGACCGGGTCCTTGCGCACCATCGCATTGTCGAGGCGCGAACTCGACAGCCCGCCGAGCACGCTCATCGCCATCTGGAGCGGCACCGCTTCGGGATCATTGAGCCCCGGGATCGCCCACATGCGATAGATGCGCGTCGTCGGGATCATGTCGAAGACCTGCTTCGCGAGCGGCGCGGGCAGCGTCGGCACCGTGACCTTCGGCATCTGGACGTCGGGACCGCGCGGGATGTCGCCGAACCATTCGGCGACCTTCGCCTTTGCGGTCGCCGGGTCGATGTCGCCCGCCAGCACCAGCACCGCATTGTTCGGGCCATAATGGTCGGTGAACCATTTCTTCACGTCGGCGAGCGTCGCCGAATTGAGGTCGTCCATCGAGCCGATGGTGCTGTGGTGATAGGGGTGACCCGAGGGGAAGAGATTCTCGAATATCTCGTAGCGCAGCAGACCATAGGGATTATTGTCGCCCTGGCGCTTTTCGTTCTGGACGACGCCGCGCTGGTTATCGAGCTTTTCCTGCGTCACCGCGCCGAGCAGATGCCCCATGCGGTCGCTTTCGAGGAACAGCGCGCGGTCGAGCGCGCCGGTCGGCACCGTCTCGAAATAATTGGTGCGGTCCATGTTGGTCGTGCCGTTGCTGTCGGTCGCGCCGACCTGTTCGAGCGGCTCGAAGAAATCGCCCGGCGCATTTTCCGACCCGTTGAACATCAGATGCTCGAACAGATGCGCAAAGCCCGTCTTGCCCGCCGGCTCGTTCTTCGACCCGACGCGATACCACACCGACACCGCGACTACCGGCGCCTTGCGATCCTCATGCACGATCACGCGCAGCCCGTTGTCGAGCGTGAAGCTCTGATAGGGAATATCGACCGCCTTCACGAGTTCGGCGATCGGCGCCGCCTGCTCGGCCTTCGGCTTGGCGAGCGCGGGGCCGGCGGCGACGAGCGCGGTCGAGGCGGCGAGAGCGAGAGCGATACGGCGGAAGGGGGGCATGGATGCTCCTTTGAAAATCGCAGGCAATAAGGGAATTGGTCGGCAGAACAGAGGTGTGTCACCGGTTTAGGACGGCATTTCCGCGCTTTCAAGGGCGAGGGAGGCCGTGGGACGATACCGATTTTCAGGAAGGACTCGCACGAAGCCACGAAGCCACAAAGGGGCAGGGCTGATACGTGGTCGTCTTTGCGATAAACCATATGTGTCCCCGCGCAGGCGGGGACCCATTTCCCGCCGGCTCGAAATAGCCCTCCGGAGATGGACTCCCGCCTTCGCGGGAGCACACCGTTTTTGATCGAAGATGGTCGCAGACTGGAGCGACCCCTTTGTGGCTTCGTGGCTTCGTGCGAAATATGGGCAGCGGCGGCTCGCCGTCGTTGCAGTCCGTCGCCTCAAGGGCGATAGAAACGCGCCCCGCTCGCCCTCAGCGCCGCGGGGTCGAACAGCACCGGCTTGAGCTGATGGCGCACGAACAGCGGCGCCTGGTCGTTATAGTGCGGGCTGTCGGGGCGCGTCGTCGCGGCGCCGAAGGGCTGGATCGACTGCGAATGCACCCGCCCCGCCTTGTCCCATGTGACAAACATGATGAAGCTGTCGCCGTGGCGCACCTTCAGCCGCCCGTCGGGCTCGGCGTCCCACAGGGTCGAGGCGCGGACCGTGTCGTTGCCGCCATCGAGCGGCAGGTCGACGCGATGCGCGCCCTCGCCGTGGCGCAGGCGCAGCACGGTGCCGAGCTTCGGGTCGAGGCTGCCGAAATATTGCCGGAGATGCGCGGCAACCTCGCTCAGCACTTCGCGCGGGTCGGGGTCGGCGCGGCGCTGGTAATGCGCACTGCCCGCGGGGCGCAGCACCATCAGCGCGAGCGCGTCGCCATGCCCCTTGCCGTCGAGATTCCAGTCCCATTCGCGAAGCAGCTTTTGCGCTTCGGCGAGCGCCGGGTCGCCTTTGGTGTCGAGCGCGAGCAGCTTGTCGATCCATGCCTTCGCGTAACCCGTCTTCGCATAGGCGGTGTCATATTTGATTTGCCTGAGCCGCGCTTCGTCGATCTTGCCCGATGCCTCGAACAATTGGATCAGCCGCGCCGCGCGGTTGGTCATATCGTCCTCGATCCCGAGCAAGGGCGAAAAGGCCGCCGGATCGAGCTCGTCGCCCGGCCCCGCCGCGACCCACGGCGTATTGTTCGCGTTGATAACATAGCCCGACGCCGGGTTGACGAGCGCGGGAACGCGGTCGAACGGCAGGGTCTTGGTCCACAGATCGGCCGAGGTGTCGCCGGGCAGGATGGTGCGCCAGTCGAAGCCGCGCGGCCGGTCGGGGAACATCGCATTATAGAAAAGGCCGATATTGCCCTTGGCATCGGCATAGATGAAATTGGTCGCGGGCACGCCCTGCGCCGCCATCGCCGCGCGCCATTCGGCGAAGCTCTTCGCCTTGTTCAGCCGGTAATATTGGGTGACCATATTCGCCTGGTCCTGCCCTGCGTAGCGGATCGCAAAGGCACCCTGGTCGTTCTCGATCACCGGCCCGTGCACCGAGCGATAAACGGTGCGCGGCACCGGCAGCACGAAGGGACCGAATTTGACCTTGAGCCAGATGCGCTTTTTCTCGAGCGGCAGCCATCGGCCGTCGAAGCGATAGTTCTTCCCGCTTTCGTCGAGCGTCAGCTTATAGACGTCGATCAGGTCGGGCCGGTTCACCGTGTTGGTCCAGCCGAGATATTTGTTGTGGCCGAGGAAGGGATAGGGCGAGCCGGGGAAATTGGCCCCCGCAAAGTCCCATCCCTGCTGACTGTGGACGACGAGTTCGTACCATGCGACCCCGCCGGTCCATGGCTGGTGCGAGTTGGAGACGAGCCGCGTCGTGCCGTCGGCCATGCGCGACGGGGCGACCGCGATGCCGTTCGAGCCGCTCTCGCCCGGATCGCTTCCGAGCGGCGTGTCGGCGCGCGGCACCACCTTGCCCGTGACGTCGATCGCCGGTCCGCCCTCGCGGCCCAGCGGTTCGCCCGCAGCCAGCTTGCCGAGCACCGAATCGAGCCCGAAGAAGAAGGGCGAGCGCAGCACGAAACCCGCGACGACATCCTCGCCGGTCACCGGGAACAGCCCGCGCATCCGCACCTCGCCCGGATGCTTTTCGGCATAATGGTTGAGCCCCGCGGCATAGGCGGTGAACAGCGCGCGCACGTCGGCGGGGAGGCGCGGCCAGTCGCGCGCGGTCGTGTCGCGCACGCCAAGCAGCGCCGCGACATAGTCGATCTTCGCGCCATCCGGCCCAAGCATCGCCCCCGCGCGACCGCGCGTCATCGCGAGCACTTCCTGCAAGGTCGAAAAATCATCCTCGGCGTGCGCGAAGGCGACGCCATAGGCGACATCGGCGTCGGTCTTTCCAAAGATATGCGGCACCCCGAACTTGTCGCGCGCAATCCGGACGTCGCCCACCTTGTAGGCTGGGGCGGCTGGCGCTTCGGCGGTGAGCGGCTCCCAGATCGCAAGCCCGATCGCCACCGCGGCGAGCAGCAAAAGCAATCCGAGGAAAAATTTACGCATCCGCTTGCCCACCCGCTGCATTATGATCGTGCGACGCGCCCTCATGGCGGAAAATCCTGGGCGCGGGAAGCCATGCTCTTGTGTTGCATAAAGGCAACACTATCTCTGGCAGCGAGAAAGGGGCTTACCACATATGAACCTCGAAAAATTCACCGACCGCGCCAAAGGCTTCCTGCAGGCGGCGCAGACGATCGCGATCCGCATGAACCATCAGCAGATCGCCCCCGAACATATCGCCAAGGCGCTGCTCGAAGACAATCAGGGCATGGCCGCCGGGCTGATCCAGCGCAGCGGCGGCGATGCCGCGCGCGCGGTGCAGGGCATCGACGCGCTGCTCGACAAGATTCCCGCGGTGTCGGGCTCGGGCGCGCAGGCGACGCCGGGCCTCAACAACGACGCGGTGCGGCTGCTCGATCAGGCCGAACAGGTCGCGACCAAGGCCGGCGACGGCTATGTCACCGTCGAGCGGCTGCTGCTCGCGATGGTGCTTGCGAGCGGCACCCCGGTCGGCAAGGCCTTCGCCGACGCGGGCGTGAAGGCCGACGCGCTCAACGCCGCGATCAACGAGCTTCGCGGCGGGCGCACCGCCGACACCGCCTCGGCCGAGGACCGCTACGAGGCGCTCAAGAAATTCGCCCGCGATCTCACCGAAGTCGCGCGCGAGGGCAAGCTCGACCCGGTGATCGGCCGCGACGAGGAAATCCGCCGCACCGTGCAGATCCTCGCGCGCCGCACCAAGAACAATCCGGTGCTGATCGGCGAGCCCGGGGTCGGCAAGACCGCGATCGCCGAGGGGCTGGCGCTGCGCATCGCCAATGGCGACGTGCCCGACAGTTTGAAGGACCGCCGCCTGCTCGCGCTCGACATGGGCGCGCTGATCGCGGGCGCCAAATATCGCGGCGAGTTCGAGGAGCGGCTGAAGGGCGTGCTCGACGACGTCAAGGCCGCCGAGGGCGAGATCATCCTGTTCATCGACGAGATGCATACGCTCGTCGGCGCGGGCGCGAGCGAGGGCGCGATGGACGCCTCGAACCTCTTGAAGCCCGCCTTGGCGCGCGGCGAACTCCACTGCATCGGCGCGACGACGCTCGACGAATATCGCAAATATGTCGAAAAGGACCCCGCGCTCCAGCGACGCTTCCAGCCGGTGTTCGTCGGCGAGCCGACGGTCGAGGATTCGATCAGCATCCTGCGCGGGCTCAAGGAAAAATATGAGCTGCACCATGGGGTGCGGATCACCGACGGCGCGATCGTCGCCGCGGCGACGCTGTCGAACCGCTACATCACCGACCGCTTCCTGCCCGACAAGGCGATCGACCTGATGGACGAGGCGGCGAGCCGCATCCGCATGGAGGTCGAATCGAAGCCCGAGGAGATCGAAAATCTCGACCGCCGCATCATCCAGATGAAGATCGAGGAATCGGCGCTCGGCAAGGAAAGCGACGACGCATCGAAGGAGCGGCTCGCCAATCTGCAGGCCGAACTCGCCAATCTCGAGCAGCAATCGGCCGAGCTGACGCAGAAATGGCAGGCCGAAAAGGACAAGATTCACGCCGAGGCGAAGATCAAGGAAGCGCTCGACGCGGCGCGCGTTCAGCTCGAACAGGCGCAGCGCGCGGGCGATCTCGCAAAGGCCGGTGAGCTCAGCTACGGAACCATTCCGACCCTCGAAAAACAGCTTCAGGAAGCGCAGGCGGTCGCCGGCAATGCGATGCTGCGCGAAGAGGTCACCGCCGACGACATCGCCGCGGTGGTCAGCCGCTGGACCGGCATCCCGGTCGACCGGATGCTCGAGGGCGAGCGCGAAAAGCTGCTCGGCATGGAAGCGCATCTGGGGCAGCGGGTGATCGGGCAGGACGAGGCGGTGCGCGCGGTTTCGACCGCGGTGCGCCGCGCGCGCGCCGGGCTACAGGACCCCAACCGCCCCTTGGGCAGCTTTCTCTTCCTCGGCCCGACGGGCGTCGGCAAGACCGAGCTCACCAAGGCGCTCGCGCGCTTCCTGTTCGACGATGATGCCGCGATGGTGCGCATCGACATGTCCGAATTCATGGAAAAGCACAGCGTCGCGCGGCTGATCGGCGCGCCGCCGGGCTATGTCGGCTATGAAGAAGGCGGGGTGCTCACCGAAGCGGTGCGGCGCCGGCCCTATCAGGTCGTGCTGTTCGACGAGGTCGAAAAGGCGCATGGCGACGTGTTCAACATCCTGCTTCAGGTGCTCGACGACGGGCGGCTGACCGACGGGCAGGGGCGCACGGTCGATTTCACCAACACGCTGATCATCCTGACCTCGAACCTCGGCAGCCAGGCGATCGCCGCGCTTCCCGACGACGCGCCGGTCGAACAGGCCGAGCCCGCGGTGATGGAGGTGGTGCGCGCGCATTTCCGGCCCGAATTCCTGAACCGGCTCGACGAAATCGTGCTGTTCCACCGCCTAGGGCAGCAGCATATGGGCGGGATCGTCGATATTCAGGTCGCGCGCGTGCAGAAACTGCTCGCCGACCGCAAGATCACGCTCGACCTGACCGACGCCGCCCGCAACTGGCTCGGCCGCGTCGGCTACGACCCCGTCTATGGGGCGCGGCCGCTGAAACGCGCGGTGCAGAAATATCTGCAGGACCCGCTCGCCGACCTGATCCTGAAGGGCGAGGTGCGCGACGGCGCGACGGTGAAGGTCGACGAAGGCGACGGCGCGTTGACCTTGTCCGTTTGAGGTGGCAAAGTTGGCAATTATCGAAGATTCGAGGATTTTAATGATGAAAGCATTGATTGTTGGCATCGCCGCCCTGACGCTCGTCCCCGTTTCGGCTGTCGCAATGGAACCGGCGGCTTCCGACAGCGCGCAGAAGGACGATGCCAGCAAGGACGGCGATCAGAATCGCGTGATCTGCAAGCGCGAGAAGATCATCGGGTCGCGCCTCGGCTCGAAGAAAACCTGCGCAACCGAAGCCGAATGGGCCCAGATGCGCGCCGAACAGCGGCAAGCCACCGAGCGCGTGCAGGCGAACCGTCCGCGCCAGAACTAAGCCCTCAAGGACGTTCGGGCACTCCGACGAGACCCTATGGCCGTTTAAACTCTAGCTATGCGGTCTCGTAGCCCATGCGCTCGGCCCACGGGCGAAGGATCGGCATCACCGGAGCGAGATGGTCGGCATAGCGCCGCCAACGCTCGGCCGCGCGCGTGTAGAGCGGTTCGCCGATCTGCGAATAGCTCGCGGTGCGCACCCGGCCGCGATTGCGGGCGACCTGCGTATGATCGAGCAGCGCATCGTCCCAAGCAAGCCCCAGCCAATCGACGAGCGGCGCCAGTTCCCCCGCGGGATCGACGACGAGTCGTTCGTAGCGCACGGCATGGGTGTCTACGGGAAAGAGGCTCGTCGCGCGGTGCCATGCGGTAAAAGCGGCGTCATAGGTGCGCGCCGCCTCGCCCAGCGAGGTGAAGCTGCGCATGGCGAAGTTCATCTGGAAATTCGCCATGAAGCAGCTGAGGACCGCATCATAGGGATGCCGCTCGGCGAAGATGAAGCGCGCCTGCGGGAACAGCCGATGGAGCAGCGGGGCACGCGTCATGTTGAGCGGATGCTTGTCGACGAGCCAGCGTTTGCCGTCCCACCCATATTCGCGGGCGAAATCGAAATAGGCGCTGCGCAATTCGTCGATATGTGCCGGGGTCAGCGCCGCCAGATCGCCCTCGACGAGCGCCTTCGTCCGGGCGGCCATCGGACGCTCCTCGATCACCGAAAGATCGTCGAGGCCCATCAGCATCGTGTCGAGCAGCGTCGTCCCCGACCGCGGAAAGCCGACGAGGAAAATCGGATCGCGAGAGGGTGCCGCCGCCGGCTCGAATGCGGTCCATCCCGCCGCCCACTCCTCGTTCCACGCCGCGACGTCAGCTTCGACCTGTTCGCGAAAACTCGGTCCCGACAGCGGCGTCGCCTCGGCCAGGGCGGCCTGGTTCATGCCCTCGAAGGCTGCAAAGGCCGCGTCGGGATCGTCGCAGCGGTCGGCGATGCCGCCGATCAGATGGAGGCGGCGCAGCGGATGGATCGTTTCGGGGATGCGCGCCGCGAGCGCCTGCGCGTCGTCGAACCGCTCTTCGCGCCGCGCTTGCCAGGCGAGCAGAAAGGCGAATTCGGGCGGCGCGCTGTCCTTGTCGGTTCGCGCGATCAGCGCCGCGAGATCGTCGACGCGGTTCAGGCTTTCATAGATCATTCCGAGTTCGAGCTGGGCTTCGCCGAAATCGGGAGCGACTTCGAGCGCGCGCTCGAGGCTGGCGATCGCCGAATCGAGATCGTCGAGCGCCGCATGAGCCATGCCGGTTTCGGTGAGCAATTTGGGATCGTCGGGGGCGAAGGCCCCGGCATCGAGCAGCGTCTTGAGCCGCGCCTCGTGGCGCTGCGCGACGCGGAGCAGTTCGGCGAGATTGAGGTAGATGGGCAGATCGGCCGGCGCGAGCGTGATCGCGCGTTCGAACGCGGCGATCGCACCTTCGATGTCTCCGCTTTCCGCGAGAATATTGCCGAGATTGTTCCAGCTCGACAGGTCGTTGGGGTCGGCCGCGATGGCGCGGCGATACGCCGCGGCGGCGGCCTCGCTGCGCCCTTCCTGCTGATGAATATAGCCCTCGATCCGCGCCAGCGAGGCTTCGGGCGCGCCTTCGACGAGCGCCATTGCGCGGCCGCTCTCGCCGGTGCTCAGCAGCGCATTGGCGAGGTTTGCGCGCGTCGCGCGATCGTCGGGGCGCAGCGCGAGCAATTCGTCGAGATAGGCGATGGCTCGTTCGGTGAGGCCGAGATGCAAGGCGGCGTGTCCCGCAAGCGCAAGATGGGGAACGCGGTCCGCCGCATTCGGCAGCGCGGCCTCGACGGTGTCGAGCGCCCCCTGCATGTCGCCGCGGCGCATCGCCTGCATCGCCTCTAGCAATGCGGGCGGAGGGGTCATGGGCTTGGTGGGGCGTGTCGCCATTTTTCGGTTCAACCTTGTGGTGGGCGGGCAATATCGAAGGCGACGGTCAGGCGCTCACCCGCGGGAAAGGGGCGCGTACCATGCCACATCGTCGATGGAAACAGGACGAGGCGGCCGGGCCGGGGTTCGATCAGCCGCAAAGGTGCGAGCCCGGGGACGAGATCGCGCGCTTCGCCGAGGCTCAGCCAGCCCTCGTGCCGCGCCGCGCCTTCGGGCGAGGTTTCGGGAAGCGCGATATAGAGCGCCGAGCTGATCCAACCCTGGCTGTGTACATGGTCGGTGTGGAAGCCTTCGCCCTCGAGCCGCACCGACCAGGCACCAGCGAAGCGAATCGGCGCGCGCCCGATGGGTAGCGTCGGGTGGCCGGGCCGGGGCGGCGGGAGCTGTGCGACATAAGCCGCGACCGCCGCCGATATGGCCGACCTCAATCGGTCGATGATCGGCTCGTCGCGCAGCAACAGGTGCCCGTCGGTCTGCGTTCCTCCACGCACCGACTGGTCGAGCGGCGCCGCGCGCGCCGCGTGCAGGCGGCGCAAATGATCGGCGATCTCGCCGAGGTCGCCGAGCGCGGGCGCGAGGTCGTGGCAGCCGACCAGCGCCGCATCGCCCTCGAGCCATTGCCAGCGGGGATCGCCGGTCATGCGCCACGCGAGCGAGCGATAGGGCCAGAGCAATCGCTCGTCGTCGCGGTCGATCCAGTCGTCGATGAGCCGGGCCGCATCGACCGGACGTTCGGCCCGGATCAGGTGCCGAACGCGCTGCGCGGCAAGGTCGATCCGGCCGGGCGCGCCGAGCACGTCGAACAGCCGGTCGGCCTCGGCCACCGCCCCGCGCTCGGACGCGACATGCGCCGCGACCGTGGTAAGCCAGGCCGCCTCGCCAACCGTCCGCGCCGCGGCATCGACGGCGGCCTGCGCCGCGTCGAGGTCGCGCGCCTCGAGATGGATGGCGATGCATTCACGGTGCAGTTCGGTCTGGCGCGGCAACCGCCGCAGCGCCGCGACGACGACGCCGGCGGGGTCGAGCCCCTGCTGCCCGCGTAGCCGCGCGAGCGCCCGCTGGCCGTCCATCCACAGCGGATTTTTTTGTACCACGGCGTCAAGGTCGGCGATCGCCTGATCGGCGAGACCCTCGGCGACCTGCGCCGCCGCACGGCCCATCAGCACCGATCCGTCGGCCGGCGCCAGTCGCGCCGCGCGATCGAACAGCGCCACGGCGGGCCGGCCGGCCTCGAGCGCCGCGCGCGCATGGCTGTGCGCGATCAACGCATCGGCCGGAGCCAGTCGAGCCGCGCGACCGAATGCGTCGAGGGCGACGCGGCTCTGTCCCAGCGCCCGCGCCGTCAGGCCGAGCAGCTGCTGCATTCTGGCGTCGGCGCCGTGACGCCGCGCCGCGATGCGCGCGCGATCGAACAGTTGTTCGGGGCGATCACCACGCAGCAGGTCGATTCCCGCCGCGAAAAAGGCATCGGGGTCCGCGAGCGACGCTGCACCCATCCGCCTTTCTGCCTCGTCCCGCGTCACCCGATCAACCTCTCGCTACGCCTCAAATGAAAATGGCGGACCCGAAGGCCCGCCATTCCCGTTCTTTCCGGTCGCCGGACGGATCAGAAGTCCAGCGTCACACCGGCGTAGATGTAACGGCCGAGCGCATCATAGACCTGCGCGAAGACGTTACCGTTACAGAAGCCCGCGGGGCAAGCCTGCGAGCCGGTAACCGGCGGTTCCTTGTCGAAGACGTTGTTCATGCCAAGGCGGAAGTCGTAGTGATCACCAAACTTCCCGGTCAGCGCGAGGTCAAAATAGCTGACCGCATCGAAACCGGCAATGCCCGGCTGGGTCGTGTCACTCAGACTGTCGACATCGACCGAGCCGAAGTAGCGCCAGCGCACCGATGCTCCGAAGCCATTCGGCATGTCGAAGCTCAGACGAGCCGTGTGGCGCCATTCGGGGTTCGGCGTACCGCAGACGTTGCCATAGAGACCGGCGCACTCCACGTCCGGACCCACGCCAGGATTGGAGGTCAGCTTGTCGAGCCAAGTGCCGACGAATGTCAGCCCCAGACGACCGGCATTCCCGATTTCGCGGCTATACCCGGCCTGCACGTCGATGCCCGACGTTTCGAGACGACCGATGTTCTGCGACAGGTCGGTCACATAACCGCCCGAGCTGCGCCACAGCGAACCCGACGCATCGCGAACGACCAGGCTGCAGAAGAACGGATCAGCAGTATCGCGGTCGCACTGATTGAGGATCGTGTCGGCTCCGATACCCTGGATCGCCCCTTTGACCTTGATATTGAAATAGTCGACGCTGGCGTTGAATCCGGGCAGGAAACCCGGGGTCAGAACCACGCCGGCCGTATAGGTATCGGCGACTTCGGGGACGAGATCGGGGTTGCCGCCGATCAGGCCGTTGTACTGGCTAGCCGGGTTTGGCGCGACCACTTGGCCGACGCTGAGTCCGCTAGCGAGACAACCCACGTCGCCGGCCGCAATCGGGGCGCCCGAGCACGGATCGGTCGAACCATCGAGCGCGACACGCTGCGGAGCGAAGAGATCCTGCACCGTGGGCGCACGCACCGCACGGTTGTAACCGCCACGAATACGGATGTCCCGCGTCGGGGCCAGTTCACCTTCGATCTTGTAGGTATCGGTAGAAGCACCGGTGCTATAGTCCGAATAACGGTAGCCGCCGGTGATGCTAAGGTCATACAGCCAGCTGTCCTGCACGATCGGCAGACGCACCTCGGAGAAGAACTCCTTCACGTTGAAGGAACCCGAGACAGGAAGCGTCGGGGCGCCCTGACCCGCGAGATCGCCGGTCTGGAACGCGAGATCCGACAGGAATTCAAGCTTTTCCTTGCGATATTCGCCACCGA
This sequence comes from Sphingopyxis indica, assembly GCF_900188185.1. Taxonomy (GTDB): domain Bacteria; phylum Pseudomonadota; class Alphaproteobacteria; order Sphingomonadales; family Sphingomonadaceae; genus Sphingopyxis; species Sphingopyxis indica. The sequence goes on from NZ_FZPA01000014.1 coordinate 48,988, forward strand.
GCACGATGCTAACACCTTCATCGGCCCAAGGCGACTGAATGCCATATTCACCGAGCGAACCAGCGACATAGCCCGACAGGACCTGTTCGCTGACGATGCCGCGCTGGAAGCCCGGGGTCGAGATGTAGTTGACGGCATCCTGCGACGGCGTGGACGTGCCCGGCGAGAAAATGTCCCAGGGGACGCAGTTCGGGTCGGTGCCGTCGAGCGTCGAACGGCAGACGGCATTGCCGTTCGCGTCCGTCACGACGTCCAGCGCCCGCGTCAGGCGAGTCACCGAGAAGTCGTTCGTATAGGTCTCGGCGAAGTTGGTCCGGCCATACTGATAATATATGTCATAGGACCAGGCGGGGCTCAGATCGCCGCGCGTGCCCAGCACGGCGCGGTAGCTGGTGTGCTGGAGGTCGTCGCGACGCGGACCGCCTTCGACGTTCCGGCGCAGAATCTGCGCAAAGCCGCGATTGTAGGTTGCACCGGTCGTCGGGTCGATGAAACCGAACGGAGTGGTCGGCAGCAAAGGTTCGCCGAGGCCACGGTCGATACGCGCCTGGTTCTCTGCCGCCACATTGCCGACCACGGTGAAGGCATCGCCGGCCGCGGGGCTGACAAGGAGGTTTTCCGTATCGCAGATGACCGCGAGCTGCTCGGCCGACAGCAGCGGGTTGTCGCAGTTGATCGACAGCGAGTTGCCGAAGTTACCCGACGGAGCGATCTGGGCGACCGTGCGGTCGTCCATGAACATGAACTCCATATAGGGGTGCAGCGCTTCGGAGACTTCATAGTCGGCGAAGACACCAGCCGTGTAGCGCTCGTCGGGACGCTGGAAATAGTTCAGCGGCGCGAAGTTGTACGGCGTGAAGCCGGGCAGCAGGGTGCGGTTGGGGCCGAACTGATAGATCGTCGACGTGAACGAATCCGCAACGCCATCACCATTCGCATCGGTCGGATCGCCAAACGAGTCATAGGCGAAGATCGTGCCCTGCGGCGAGGTCGCCGAGCCGCCGCAGTTGTACAGGCGTCCGCCAGCCGCAACCGACGCAGCCGAGTTCGCCGACAGCGCGCAAGCCGAATAGTCGCGAGTCGCCTGATTCACCGGATTGATCTTGCGGTATCCGACATAGGCGGACACATGGCCGCGGCCATCGTCGAAACCCGCGCCGAAGGCGAGCGTCGCGTCGAAGGTGCCGCCATTGGTCGACATGCCGCGCGGATAGCCATTACCGCTCGCGTCGAGCGGATCGGTGAACTTGCTCTTGTTGCGGTTATCGTGGTTGTACAGCGAATATTGCGTGTCGAGCTTGAAGCCCTCGAAGTCGGTGTCCATCACGAAGTTGACGACGCCCGCCACGGCGTCCGCACCGTACACCGACGAAGCACCGCCGGTCAGCACGTCGACACGCTCGATCAGCGCAGCGGGAATGACGTTGATGTCGGCAGCCGAGGAGGTCGGATCACCCGGGACGAGACGACGGCCGTTGACCAGAACCAGCGTGCGCTCGTCGCCGAGGCCGCGCAGGTTCAGCGTCGCGGTGCCGGTCGCGCCGTTCGAAACGTTCGCACCCTGCGCCGCAAAAGCCTGCGGCAGCGAGTTGACGAGATCCTCGACGCGGGTGGTGCCGGTCTGCTTGAATTCGACGTTGCTGATGACGGTGACGGGGCTGGCCGATTCGAGGTTCGGCTGCTTGATGCGCGAACCGGTAACGACGATCGGCGCGCCGATGTCGGCGGCGCCTTCATCGGCGGGCGCGTCCTGCGCCATCGCCGGAGTCGCCATGGCCAAAAGGCCAACGCCGAGCACGAACGGCGCAGCGCCGCGCTTCAACGCGGAAAGGTGGGTTTTCTTCACAGTGCAGTCCCTTGCTACTGAGTGGTTAGGATACCCGGGCATACGCTGCGAAGAGTGGCTTCACCCCCTGCAAAGATACCCCGATAGGCTGCGGGATGACCCCTCATTCATTTTGAGTAAAGGAAATTCCCCACCGTTTCTGCGGTTTCCAACGGGATTGTGACGTATTTGCAACATCCGCGAGAGGCAAAGCAACACATCGTGCCGCGGCGCGGCATTTCGCGAAACTTTGTTTCAATGGTTACAATGTTGCAGCGCAGCATCGAATGTTTCAGCGCGGCATCGGTCCCGCGAGCGTGCCCGGATCGAGCCGCGCGTCGTGCCATTTGAGGCCCCAGTGGAGGTGCGGCCCGGTCGCGCGGCCGCTCTGCCCGACCGTCCCCAGCCGCTGCCCCTGCACCACCCGGTCGCCGACCTTCACGTCGAGGCTCTGGCAGTGGAGGAAGGCGCTGTTGAGCCCCATGCCGTGATCGACGATGAGGAGATTGCCCTCGAGCGTGAAGGGCGTCGTCGCGGCGAGCGTCACCACGCCGTCGGCGGGCGCATAGAAGGGCGTGCCCGCGGGGACGGCGATGTCGGTGCCGCCGTGATAGCTGCCCGGCTTGCCCTGATAGACGCGCTGCGATCCAAAGAAGCCCGAGAGACGCCCCGTCGCCGGCCAGCGGAAGCGCTGGCGCCAGCCGTCGACGTCGTGATCGACGCGGCGCGCTTCGGCGATCTGCGCCAGCTCGGCGGGGCGGCGGCGCTGGAACTCGGCGTCGCTCGACGCGCTGCCGCGCCAGGGGGCGTCGATATGCTCGATCCGCCAGTCGCCCGCGGCGATGCTGAGGTCGCGCGCGATCGTGCGCCCGTCGGCCAGCGTCGCGACGAGCCGCTCGCCCGCGGGCGCGTCGCGGTCGAAGGCGATGATGAAGCCGCCGTCGTGCGCGAAGGGAATGGCCCTACCGTCGAGCGTCAGCGTCCGCGTCGTTGCGGGAACGCGGCCGAGCAGCATTCCGCCTTGCACCGGGGTCCCGCGCAGGATGGTGAAGTCGGCGTCGACGGGCGCGGGCGGCGGAGCGGGCGCAGGCCGGGCGGCGGGCGGCGGGACGGGTGCGGGTGTCGGCGCCGGCTCGACCGGTCCGGCGGCGGGCGGCACGCAGCCGGCGAGCGCGGCGAACAGCGCCGTCAGCGCGGCGCGATGAGCAGCCTTGCCTGCCCTCATGCCTTGCGGGCGTGGTCGAGCGCGGCCTGCACCGAAATGGCGGCGCTGGCATAGGGCTCCTGCCGCGCGACCGACCAGTAACGCAGCTCGTCGAGCCCGATCGGCACGCCGGTCACCGCGCACAGCACATGGTCGCCGGGCGACACGACGCGAAAGCCGTTGGGGCCATATTGGAGGCGGGCGAGGCGGTTGCGGCTGGCGATCAGCATGATTCGATATCCGTTGGAAAGACTGACATTCTTGATGCGACTATAACAGCATCGGCGCGCGCGGCCACCCCTAGGCGCCGCAAAGGAGTCCGTCGCCCCAGCTTTCGCTGGGGCGACGAATTCGTCAGAATAACTCGCCCTGCCCTTTGCCCGGCGGTGCGGCGGGCGGCTTGCGCGCCGGACGCGGCGAGGGCGACGGCGGCGCGTCCTCCGCGGCGACGGACACCTCGCCGTCAGCGAACTGCAACCGCATATGCCCGGCGGCGCGCGCGCGCGCCGCGGTGGTGACGAGGCCGCCGCCCCTGTCGCGCACCATCGCGTAGCCGCGCGAGAGCAGCGCGCGCGGGTCGAGCGAGGCGAGCAGCCGCGCCAGTCCTTCGAGCCGCGCCCGGTCGCGGTCCCACGCCCGCGCGAGCAGCGACGGGCGCAGCGCCGCGGCGCGCGACGCGAGTCGCTCGCTCGTCACCGCGAGCCGGTGGCGCTGACTGCGGTCGAGCCGATCGCCCGCATCGTCGAGCCGCTGGCGCTGCGGCGCATAAAGCGCCTCGCGCTTCGGCAAGTGCCGCGCGAGCGCCGTCAGCCGCTCGCTCGCCAGCGATTGATGCCGGCTTGCCGCGCCGATCATCCGCCCGCTCCACGTCGCGAGCTGCGCGGCGAGCTCGGCGCGCACCGGCACCGCCATCTCGGCCGCCGCGGTCGGCGTCGGTGCGCGCACGTCGGCGGCATAGTCGGATAGCGTCACGTCGGTTTCGTGCCCCACCGCGCTGATCGTCGGAATACGGCACTCGGCGATCGCGCGCACGACGATTTCCTCGTTGAACGCCCACAGATCCTCGATCGACCCGCCGCCGCGCGCGACGATCACCAGATCGGGGCGCGGCACCGGCCCGCCCGGTTCAAGCGAATCGAAGCCGCGCACCGCGCGCGCGACCTGCGCCGCGGCGCCTTCACCCTGAACGAGCACCGGCCAGACGATCACATGGCTCGGGCAGCGGTCGGCGAGCCGGTGGAGAATGTCGCGAATCACCGCGCCGGTGGGCGATGTCACGACGCCGATCGTCCGCGGCAGGAAGGGCAGCGCGCGCTTCTTCGCCTGGTCGAACAGCCCCTCGGCGCCGAGCCGCGCCTTCAGCTTTTCGAACAGCAGCATCAAGGCGCCCTCGCCCGCGACCTCGAGGCTTTCGACGACGAGCTGATATTTCGAGCGGCCGGGATAGGTGGTGAGCTTGCCGGTCGCGATCACCTCGATCCCGTCCTCGGGGCGAAAGGCGAGGCGCGCCGCCTGCCCCTTCCACATCACGATGTCGATCAGCGCATTATCGTCTTTCAGGCAGCCATAGAAATGCCCCGACGCGGCGCGCTTGGCGCCCGACAGCTCGCCGCGCACGCGCACGCGCGCAAAGCCGTCCTCGACGGTGCGCTTGATCGCGGCGGATAATTGGCTGACCGAAAGCGCGGGCGCATTGTCGTGCGTCCCCGCCTCGGCTAACAGCCGCGCGGGCGTGTCGCCATCGGACTCGGGAAAAGGAACTGACATGAATATCCTGCTTGTGGGCTCGGGCGGCCGCGAACATGCACTGGCGTGGCAGCTCGCACAATCGCCGAGCTGCGACAAGCTTTATGCCGCGCCCGGCAATCCAGGGATCGAACTCCACGCCGAATGCCTGCCGGTCGCCGCCGACGACCTCGACGGGCTGATGACGCTGGTGCGCGTCCACGGAATCGAGTTCGTCGTCGTCGGCCCCGAGGCCCCGCTCGTCGCGGGGCTCGCCGACCGGCTGCGCGAGGCCGGCGTCGCGGTCTTCGGCCCCGGCGCCGCCGCGGCGCAGCTCGAAGGGTCGAAGGGCTTCACCAAGGACCTGTGCGCGCGCGCCGGCATCCCGACCGCCGCCTATGTCCGCTGCACGAGCGCCGAGGAAGCCCATGCCGCGCTCGACGGCTTCGCCATCCCCGTCGTCATCAAGGCCGACGGGCTCGCCGCGGGCAAGGGCGTGATCATCGCCGAAACGCGCGCGGCCGCGTCCGCGGCGATCGACGAGATGTTCGCCGGCGCGTTCGGCGGGGCGGGCGCCGAGGTGGTGATCGAGGACTATCTGGCCGGCGAGGAAGCGAGCTTCTTTGCGCTGTCCGACGGCACCGACGTCATCGCCTTCGGCAGCGCGCAGGACCACAAGCGCGTCGGCGAGGGCGACACGGGGCCGAACACCGGCGGCATGGGCGCCTACAGCCCCGCGCCGGTGCTCACGCCCGCGCTCGAGGCCGAGGTCATGGAGCGCATCGTCCGCCCGACGGTAAAGGCGCTCGCCGCCGAGGGCACGCCCTATGTCGGCGTGCTCTTCGCCGGGCTGATGCTGACCGACGAGGGCCCCAAGCTGATCGAATATAATTGCCGCTTCGGCGACCCCGAATGCCAGGTGTTGATGATGCGCCTGAAGGGCGATTTCGCCGCGCTGCTCCACGCCGCCGCGACCGGCACGCTCGCCGGCGCCGAGCCGCCGCATTTCGCCGCCGATTATGCGCTGACCGTCGTGATGGCGGCGAACGGCTATCCGGGCACCCCCGAAAAGGGCGGGACGATCCGCCGCATTGCCGATGCCGAAAAGGGCGGCGTGCGCGTCTTTCATGCCGGCACCGCGCGCAAGGACGGCGCGATCGTCGCGGCCGGCGGGCGCGTGCTCAGCGTCACGGCGACGGGCAAGAGCGTGACCGAGGCGCAGGCCGCCGCCTATGCGGCGCTCGACCGCATCGACTTTCCCACCGGCTTCTGCCGCCGGGACATTGGTTGGCGCGAGGTCGCGCGCGAGGCGCGCTAAGGGGCTGGCGCGAGGTCGCGCGCGAGGCAAAATGGACGCCCTCTGGACCCAGCGCCGCCCGGCCGATAGGCTGGCTTCCGGTGGGGCGCCCTCGAAACAAGGGGATAGACATGACTTGGCTTCAGGAAAACTGGATCGTCGCGCTGATCGTGCTGATCGTCGTCGTCGCACTCGTCTGGTGGCTCGCCGCGCGGCGGCAGCCCCGCGACGTCGTGCCGCCGACGGTCGAGGCGAAGCCCGCGAAGCCGCTCGAGCCGGCAAAACCCGACATCGTCGCCGCCGAACCCGCCTTCAAAAAGGCCCCCGTCGCCGCGCCGACCCCGCCTCCCCCGGCACCCGAACCCGCGCCCGCGCCCGCTCCGCAAACCGAAGCCCCGCCGCCGCCCGCAGCCGCGGCGCCCGCGGGTCAGGCCGACAATCTGCAATTGCTGAAGGGCGTCGGGCCAAAGCTCGCCAAGCTGCTGGGCGACCTCGGCGTCACCAGCTTCGAACAGATCGCGGGCTGGAGCGACGCCGATATCGCGGCGATCGACGCGCGGCTCGGCAATTTTTCGGGCCGCATCGCGCGCGACAATTGGGTCGATCAGGCCGGCTATCTCGCGCGCCGCGACAAGGCGGGCTTCGAAGCCAGATATGGGGCGCTGGGCGGCGAACTCTGACCGGGCCGGAGAGCCGAACGCACTCTAGAGTGATTGCGAGTGAAATGGAACATTTCACGGCTCGGAAATCACGGCAAAACAGGAATCTAGAGTGCCGGTTTTGATTCTATCAAAATCGAACGCACTCTAGGATCGCGGCCGCGTCCACAGCCCGTCGCGGTCGATGCGGCGAAGCGGCGGGCGGCGCAGCACCGACCAGCCGGCGCGTGCGACCCAACCCAGTTTGGCGACGAACGAGGTCACGGTGCGGTGATCCCACGCATGGTCGCCGCGGCGCCGCACTTCGCGCGCGATGTCGCCGTAAATGCCCATCGCGGCGAGCACCGCCCAGCGGCTGCGCGGCGGCAGTTTGCGGGCGCCCCAGCGCGCCGACGCTTCATATTCCCCGGCCATTTCGGCAAGCCATTTCGCCATGACGCTGAGCCGCCCGCGATAGCGCGGATGCATGTGCTGGCCCGGCGGAATATCGAGTTCGACGAGCCAGTCGACGGGCAGGTAGCAGCGATCGGCGGCGGCATCCTCGGCCACGTCGCGCGCGATATTGGCGAGCTGAAAGGCGATGCCGAGGTCTGCGGCGCGGTCGAGCGTGCGCTCGTCGGCGGGGTCGATCCCCATCACCAGCGCCATCGCGACCCCGACCGCGCCCGCGACATGATAGCAATAGCGTAGCAGATCCGCCTCGCTGCGCGGGCGCCAGTCGTCGGCGTCGAGTTCGAAACCGGCGATGATGTCGTCGATCACCGCGCGCGGGATGGCGATTTCGGTGAGCAGCAGGCCGAGCGCGTCGAAGGCGGGCTCGCCGGTCGGCTCACCGGCATAGGCCCGGTCGGTCAGTGCATGGATATGCGCGACCGCCGCCTTCGCATCATGGCCGGCCGCCGCGGCGCCGCCATGGTCCTGCCCGTCGGTCAGATCGTCGGCGGCGCGGCACCAGGCATAGAGCAGCCACACGCGCTCGCGGGTGAGGCGGTCGAAGAGCTGGCTCGCGAGCGCGAAACTCTTCGAACCCCGCACGATGCTGTCGTGCGCGAAGCCATGAAGCTCGTGCGCGTCATAGCCCCCCGCTGCCGACATCAGAGGTCGTCGGCCTTCATCGCGAAGATCGACTTGTGCGGCTGATAGGACGCCATCTTGTCGAGCAACTCGTCGAGCCCGGCGTCGACGATCATGATTCCGGCGTGCGCGGGGCGGATGAAACCGACCTCGATCATGTGGCGATTGAAGGCGATCAGCTCATTGTAGAAGCCCGCGGCGTTGAGCAGGCCGACGGGCTTGTCGTGATAGCCGAGCTGCGCCCAGCTGATCGCTTCCCACAGCTCGTCCATCGTCCCGACGCCGCCGGGGATGGTCAGGAATCCGTCGGAAAGATCGGTGAACATCCGCTTGCGCTCGTGCATACCGGAAACGACGTGGAGTTCGGTGACCCCCTTGTGCGCGACCTCGGCGCCGACGAGCGCGTCGGGGATCACCCCGATCACCTCGCCGCCCGCCGCGAGCGCCGAATCGGCGACCGCTCCCATCAGCCCCAGACGGCCGCCGCCATAAACGACGCCGATGCCCCGCTCGGCAAGCGTCCGGCCGACGAGGCGCGCGGTTTCGATATAGACGGGATCTTCGGGGGTCGCGGACCCGCAATAGACGGCAAGGCGTTTCATCATTCTTCCAACATCAATCTGGCGGTCGCCTTGGCGCTGCCGACGACTCCGGGGATACCGGCGCCGGGATGGGTGCCCGCGCCGACGAAGTAAAGGTTGGAAATCGCATCGTCGCGATTGTGCGCGCGAAACCAGGCGCTCTGCCACAGCAGCGGCTCGAGGCTGAACGCGCTGCCCAGATGCGCGGCGAGATCGCGGCCGAAGTCGGCGGGCGTGTAATGGAAGCGGGTGACGAGGTTGGCGCGCAGGCCGGGGAGCAGGCGGCGCTCGACCTCTTCCAGAATCGAATCGGCGAAACGGTCGCCGAATGCGCCGTCCCAGTCGGCCTGCGCCTTGCCGAGATGCGCAACGGGGGCGAGCGCGTAAAAGGCGGCATGACCCGGCGGCGCCATGCCGGGATCGGTGATGCTCGGATGGTGGAGGTAGAGCGAAAAATCGTCCGCGACGACGCCGTTCCGGTAGATGTCGTCGAGCAGCCCCTTGTAGCGCGGGCCGAACAGGATGCTGTGATGCGCGATGGCGGGATAGTCGCCCTTCACCCCGAAATGGACGACGAACAGCGACGGCGACCAGCGCTTGCGCGCGAGACGCTTCGCCACCTTTGCGCCGCGCGGGTGACCCGCGAGCAGGTCGCGATAGCTGTGCATCAGGTCGCCGTTGCACGCGATGCTGTCGGCTTCGCCGCGCCAGCCGCTTTCGGTGACGACGCCGGTGGCACGACTGCCCTGCGTCTCGATCTTCGCCACCGGATCGCCGAGGCGGAGCGCACCGCCGAGCCGTTCGAACAGGCGCACCATCGCCGCGACGAGCGCATTGGTCCCGCCGCGCGCGAACCAGACGCCGCCCTCCCTCTCGATCGTGTGGATCAGCGCATAGATGCTGCTTGTCGTCATCGGATTGCCGCCGACGAGCAAGGTGTGGAACGACAGCGCCTGCCGCAGCCGCTCGTCCTGCACATAAGAAGCGACGACCGAATAGACGCTGCGCCACGCCCGATATTTCATCAGCGACGGCGCCGCACCAAGCATCGAGGCGAAATCGAGGAAGGCGGCCGAGCCGAGCTTCACATAGCCTTCCCGATACACGCCTTTCGAATAGGCGAGGAAGCGTTCGTAGCCCGCGACGTCGGCGGGGTTGAGCTTGGCTATTTCCGCCGCGAGCGCGGCCTCGTCGTTCGAATAGTCGAGGGTCGAACCGTCGGGCCAGTCGAGGCGATAGAAGGGCGTGACCGGGATCAGATCGACGTCGGCGGCGATGTCCTGTCCGCTCAGCGCCCATAGTTCATTCAGGCAAGGCGGGTCGGTAATCACCGTCGGGCCGGCATCGAAGGTGAAGCCGTCCCGCTGCCAGTGCCAGGCGCGCCCGCCGGGCTTGTCGCGCGCTTCGACGATCACCGTCGCGACGCCCGCCGACTGGAGCCGGATCGCGAGCGCGAGGCCGCCGAAGCCGGCGCCGATGACGATGGCGCGGCGCGTCACCGCCAGTCGAAGCGCTTCAGCGCCGCGATCGCGCGGCCGACCGGCACCGGCGGGCGGCCCGACAGGATGCGCAGCTTGTCGCCGGGGCGCGACCGCCCGGCATAGAAGCGCGCGATCACCCCGGCGGGCAGGCCGTAGAAACGTTCGAAGATGCGGTAGCGCCCGGCGGGCTCGGCGGCGCGGAAGAGCATGGCGGAGAGCATCCGATAGAAGCGCTGGCGCCGCCAGGCGGCCGCGGCGCGCTCGCGCAGCCGCGCGGGCAGGTCGGGGCCGATCATGCCGGGCAGCGCGGCGGCGGTGCGCACCGCATCGGGCAGCGAATAGCCCGTCGTGGCATGAAAAGCCCCCGCGCGCGCGCCGATGCGCGCGGTGCGATCGGACGGCGGCCAATAGCGGTCGAAATCGCCCGCGATCACGACCGGCAGCACGCCGCTTTCCTCGCGCTCCGCCGGCGCCGCGACCGTCCACCCTTGCGCGTCCGCATAGGCGGCGATGCGCTGCCGGATCGCCGCGACGTCGAGCGCCGCCTCATCGCTGTAACAGGTATCCTCGACGAAGATCCTCTCGGCATCGAAGGGCAGCAGATAGACGAAGCGATAGCCGTCCGACTGCTCGACCCGCGCGTCCATCACCACGGGCTGCGTCAACCCGTGCCCGCCCTCGACGCGGAGCGCCTGTCCGACGAATTTCTGCCAGCCGCAGGTCAGCGCCGACAGGTTGCCGGCGCCGCGCGCGTCGATGACGTGCCGCGCGTCGAGCCGGCCTCCGGCGGCGAGCAGCACATGGTCGGGGGCGACGTGGAGCGCGCGGTCGGCGACGATATGGCCCGGCGGCAACGCCGCGGCGACCGCCCCGGCGAGCGCTTCGCCGGTGACACTCTTATACCCCATGCGCAGCGTGCGGGCGCGGCCCGGAAAGCGGACGTCATAGGCCGGCCAGTGGTGGCGGACGAGCGGCGCGACCAGCCAGCGGTCGCGCCGCGCAATGTCGCTGTCGAAGAAGGACCAGATGTGATTGCCCCCGACGTCGCCGGCTTCGACCAGCCGCACGTCGAGCTCGGGCCGCTTCGCCGCAAGCGCGAGCGCCGCGAGCCCGCCGGCAAGCCCGCCGCCGACGATGGCGATGTCGCAGCGCGGGGGGCGAGTGTCGGTCATCGCCCCCTGCCTAGCCGAGCGCATAGCGGCGGGGAAGCCGCTTCGCGGCGGATGACAAACGCCCTGCCTTGCGGCAGAACCGGAGCGTGCCCCGCGCCTCGCCCTTTATCGAAGCCGCAACGCCCGCCGACGCAAAGGCGATCGCGTCGATCTATGCCCATCATGTCGCGCGCGGGACGGGAACCTACGACATCGAACCGCGGAGCGTCGCTGTGACCGCAGCGCTGGTGTCCGACCACATCGCGAAGGGCTGGCCGTTCCTCGTCGCGCGCGACGCGGGCGGGGATGTGCTCGGCTATGCCTATGCCAGCCAGTTCCGCCCGCGCCCTGCCTATCGCTGGACGTGCGAGGACAGCATCTATGTCGGCCCCGCCGCGCAGGGCCGCGGCGTCGGACGCGCGCTGCTCGAGGCGCTGATCGGCGCCAGCGAAGCCGTGGGCTTTCGCACGATGATCGCGGTGATCGGCGGCGCCGAGCCCGCGTCGATCGCGCTCCACGCCGCGTGCGGCTTCGCGCATGCCGGCCGGCTCGAATCGACCGGCTGGAAGCACGGCCGCTGGCTCGACACCGTCTATATGCAGCGCGCGCTCGGCGACGGCAGCGCCAGCCCGCCGCTATGAGCGCGGCGCTCCCGATCGCGTTCTCGGCGCTCGCGATGACGCTGATCGTCGGCGGGCGCTATCTTCTGACGAGCGGCGCCTTCGCCCTCGCCACGCGGCTCAGGCGGCCCGGCCTCTATCGCGGGCTCGAGGCGCAGATGCGGCGCGAGATCGGCTGGAGCCTCGCGAGTGCGGCGATCTATGGCATCCCCGCGGGCATCGTCGCCTGGGGGTGGCAGGCGCAGGGCTGGACACGCATCTATTCGGGCGTCGGCGACTATCCGCTCTGCTATCTGCCGGTCAGCCTCCTCGCCTATCTTCTGCTCCACGACACATGCTTCTATTGGACCCACCGGCTGATGCACCGCCCGGCGTGGTTCCGCCTCGCGCACGCGGTGCATCACGACAGCCGACCGCCGACCGCGTGGGCCGCGATGAGCTTTCACCCGATCGAGGCGGTCACCGGCGCGGTGGTGATCCCGGCGCTCGTCTTTGTGATCCCGGTTCATGTCGCGGTGCTCGGCGCTGTCCTCGCGATCATGACGGTCATGGGGGTCGGCAATCATATGGGGTGGGAGATGTTTCCGCGCGCCCTCGTTCACGGACCGGCCGGGCGCTGGCTGATAACCGCGACGCATCACGAGCGGCATCATGCCGCCTATCGGGGGAATTACGGCCTCTATTTCCGTTTCTGGGACAAGGCGTGCGGCACCGATCTGGGGCTTGGCGATCTTGCGGCTGCTTCAAGGCTGCGAGCTTCGCGGTGACCGGCGAGGTCCAGCAAACGCTCTCCATGAAGGATCAAGCCGTCAGCACCCGCCACAGGCTGAACGCGCTGGTCGCGGTCAGGACGATACCGACGAGAATGAGCATCAGCTTGGGCGAGAAGCGTTTCGCCATGAAGGCACCCATCGGCGCCGCGATCACGCCGCCGATCAGCAGGCCGAGCGTCGCGCCCGCGACGTCCGCGAACCCCAAATGCCAGATGAAGGTCGCCGACACCGCGAGCGTCAGGAAGAATTCGACGCTGTTGACCGTGCCGACGACCTTGCGCGGCTCGGCGCCCTGAACCAGCAGGTTCGAAGTCACGACCGGGCCCCAGCCGCCGCCGCCCGCGGCGTCGAGGAAGCCGCCGATCAGCCCGAGCGGCGCAATGACCGCGGGTTTCTTGATCTTTGGCGGATAGAATATGCCGCGTATCAGGAGCCATGCACCGACGCAGACCAGATAGCCGAGCACGAACGGCTTCATAAGTTCGCCGCTGATCGAACTCAGGACATAGGCGCCCGCCACGCCGCCGATCAGCCCAGGCACGAGCAGGCCGAAAAAGAGCGGCCATTCGATGTTGCGATGGAGGAGGTGGCTGATCCCCGACACGCCGGTCGTGAACACCTCGACGACATGGATCCGCGCCGAGGCAGTCGCGGGCGGCACACCGAGGACGGCGACGAGCAACGTGTTGCAGATGACGCCGAACGCCATGCCGAGCGCCCCGTCGACGAGTTGCGCGGCAAAGCCGATGAGCACGAACGGCAGAAGCGCTGCGATGTCGAGCACAGAAATATCGACCATGTCACTATCCCAACTGTTTTAGTTGAGAAATAGATGGCGCAAATCGGAGGCGCTGGCGAGTGCAATTTTTCTGCTGGCGCCGAAGGGAATGCTTCGCGCGACGAGGCGAGCGGCGCTCAGCCTGTTATGTCGTCGGGCAGATGTTCGCGAACATAGTCGATGAAGGCGCGCAGCTTGGGCATCACCTGCTTGCGGCTTGGATAATAGAGAAACAGGCCCGAAGTCGACGCGGCATAGTCGACGAGCGTCAGTTCGAGCAGTCCGGTCTGGACCTGCAATTTGGCGGTCGGCTCGGCAATCATGCCGATCGCGACCCCCGCCCGCATGGCGACCATCATCGCGCTGAAATCATTGACGATCACCGGACCGGTGACGTTGACCTCGAACTCGCGATTACCCTGTTCGAAGGTCCACGGCATCATCGCGCCGGTTGTCATGCGCATCCGCACGCACCGATGATCGCGCAAATCGTCGGGATGTCCGGGGCGGCCGTGGCGTTCGAAATAGGCGGGCGAGGCAGCCGCGACGAAGCGAAAGGGGCCGGTCAGACGGACTGCCACCGCATCGGCATCGAGCGATTCGCCCATCCGCACCCCGGCGTCGAACCCGTCCGCACTCAGATCCGCGAGCGCATCGTCGGCAAAGATTTCCAGTTCGATGTCGGGATAGGTTTCGCAGAAGCCCGCGATGATCGGTTCGAACAATGGCTGGACCGCGCCGCGCATCAGATTGATCCGCAACCGTCCCGCGGGCCGGTTGCCAAGATTGCGCGCCGCTTCATAGGCGTCGGCGAGCCCGGCATAGGCAGGCGCCGCGCGCTCGAGAAACATTTCGCCCGCCTGCGTCAGCCCGACGCTGCGCGTCGTGCGCATGAACAGCGGCGCACCGACCCGCGCCTCGAGCGCCTTTACGGTCTGGCTGATCGCCGATGGCGACACGCCGAGGTCGGCGGCGGCGGCGGAAAAGCTCCGCCGCTCCGCGACACGCAGGAAAGCTTCGATCCCGTCGAGCGCCCCATGGGGAATTGTTAAATCCTGCTTCAAGGCACTTGCAGATTATAGCGGATTATCTATTGGCGCAATCGCGGCTAAAAAGGTTGCACAACGAAACGAAAGGACCCTCTCCCATGACCTATCAGCTCTCCTCTTACCGCCGTTTCCCATCCGCCTTCGCGATCGTCGCGGCTTCGGCGCTCGCCTTCACCGGCCTGATCGCCTCGACCTCGCCGGCCTATGCCCGCGACAGCCAGGATTATCGCTGCACCGGCCTCGCCGATCAGGCAAAGACCGCGGCCAACGATACGCAGGGCGACAAGCAGTCGAGCGCGCAGCGCTTCGTCGCGACCGGCAACAAGCTGTGCGAAGCGGGCAACGAACGCGCCGCCGCCAAGCAGTATCGCGCCGCGCTCAAGATCGCCGGCGTCGCCGAAGTCGAAACCGACAGCAAGATGGCGGCCCGCTGAGCCTTCGACGCCAATCTCCGGCCTGCCTCTCTCCCTCTCCGCGGCAGGCACCACAACTGGGGCGGCACCCAAAAAAAGGGGCCGCCCCATTTTGATTCGCGGGCGCGGCGCGTCCTTCAGCGCCGCCGATAGCGGAAGTACCAGACCTCGTGCCCCTGCGCCCGCGCCTTGGCCTCGTAGCGCGTTTCGGGCCAGCCGGCGGGGCGGACAAGGAAATCCTTCGCCTTCTCTGCCAGCCATTCGAACTGGTGGCGGTGGCGGCGCATCACCATCAGCGCGTGGGCGAGATATATGGGGTGGTCGGTGCCGAAGCGGAACTCGCCGCCGGGTTTCAGCTTGGCGGCGATCAGATCGACCGGCCCGTCGTTCATCATCCGCCGCTTGGCGTGGCGCGCCTTGGGCCACGGGTCGGGGTGGAGCAGATAGGCGAAGCTGAGCGCGCCATCGGGGATGCGCCGCAGCACCTCCAGCGCGTCGCCGTGCTGGATGCGGACATTGCCGAGCGGCGGATGCGCCCCATGGTTGCCCGCGACATGGACCAGCGCCTGCGCGACACCGTTGACGAAGGGTTCGGCCCCGATGAAGCCATGATCGGGCAGCATGTCGGCGCGCGCCGCCATATGCTCGCCGCCGCCGAAGCCGATCTCGAAATGCAGCGGGCGGTCGTAACCGAACAGCCGTTCGGCGGTGATCGCGCCCTCGGCCGGCACCGCGATCTGCGGCAGCAGATTGTCGACGAGGTCCTGCTGGCCGGCGCGCAGCGGCTTGCCCTTGGCGCGGCCATAGAGGCGGTTGAGGGTTGTCGGATCGCCCGACTTGAAAGCGGTCATGCCGCGCGCCCTAGCGCGCGGGCGCGGCAAGCGAAAGGGTGTCCGCTACTTCGGATCGGTCAGTATGTCGATCTCCGCATCCTTGCCCCAGCCGCTCAACCGGGCGACCGGATGGCCCGCGTTGAGGACCTCGGCGACACGGTCGATCGAAGGAAGGCCTGTTTGCGGCGCATAGAGCATGGTTTCGGCCGCGCTGACCAGCAGGATCTGATAGGGCGCCGAGGCGTTGCCGGCAGGCGTGACCGCGCTCCAGGCGCCCGTCTTGCCAACGAGCACGGCGTTGCCATTGTCGCCGAGCGCGATCAGATAGCGGTCGCTGCCATCGTCGGGGCGATAGACACGCATATTGTCGCCGACCACCTCGTCGCGGCACCAGCGGGCGATGGGCTGCGCCTTGAACGGATTGGACGATGTGCCCTGTTGCTGGAACATGACGCCGAACGCCGCGGCGGCGCGGCTTCCCGCATCGCTCGGCGCATCGGCGGCGTCGGCGGCAAAGGCGAGCGGGACGGCGCAGTCGGTGACGGGTGTTGCGGGCGCATGTCCCTCAATCCGGTCGGGCCATCGGATTTCGGCCAGAATGTCGTTCATCCACGCGGCGAGCTCGGCGGGGCCGCGCGATTTCGACGAGGCACGCAATTTCACATACCAGTCACCGACGGCGAGCATGACGATGCCGGTGCTGCGATATCCCGAATCGCCATGTGGGGCATAGACGGTGCGGAGCGCCGACGCGGTGGCCTGGCCCGGCGGCACGAAAGCTTGCGGCGCTATGGCCGGGCTCGGATTCCCGAACAGAGCGCGAGCTTCGACGCTGCCCTGCGCCTGCGCGAACCAGACGGGAATGTCGCCACTGGTATCGCGAAAGACATAGAGGGTAAGCGATTCGGCCGCCCCCTTGGTTTCAAAGGCAACCCCGACGTCAAGATTGTCCGGGGCGAATGCAATGACCTTCGTGCGCGTAATGCCGCCCAGCGTTGCCGGGACTGCGATGCCGCTGTGCGGGTGCGTCCATGCCTGCCCGGCGGGCACGGCGACTTCCGCCGGCTCGAGCGCCGCGGCGCCGGCCGGGATGGCGGACGCCGCCGCCATCGCTGCCCAGAAAAAGCCTCTGAACCAATGCCTTGTCATGCGTGCCCCCCAGCCCGACCAGACCCGGACGCTGGCAGATCGCCGCGCGCATGACAAGCGGCTTCTTATCGGTCGAACGCCGCCTTCAGCTTGTCGACGAGGTCGGTGCGCTCCCACGGGAAGGCGTCACCGCTCGCCTGACGGCCGAAATGGCCATAGGCGGCGGTCTGCTTGTAGATCGGCTTGTTGAGGCCGAGGTGGGTGCGGATGCCCTTCGGGGTCAGGCGCACGAGCTGCGGCAGGAGTTGTTCGAGCGCCGCTTCGGTCACGCCCTCCGCCGCCGTGCCGTGCAAATCGACATAGACCGACAGCGGTTCGGCGACGCCGATCGCGTAGGACAGCTGGATAGTGCAGCGGCGCGCGAGGCCGGCGGCGACGATGTTCTTCGCCAGATAGCGGGTGATATAGGCCGCCGAGCGGTCGACCTTGGTCGGGTCCTTGCCGCTGAACGCGCCGCCGCCGTGCGGGCTCGCGCCGCCATAGGTGTCGACGATGATCTTGCGCCCCGTCAGCCCCGCGTCGCCGTCGGGCCCGCCGATCTCGAAGCGGCCGGTCGGGTTGATATGATAGACGGTATTCGCGGTGAGCAGCTCGGCGGGCAGCACGTCGGCGATCACGCCCTTCACATAGGCGCGCAGTTCCTCATATTTCGCTTCGTCGCCTTCGCCGCCATGGAAAAAATAGCCCGGCGCGTGCTGGGTCGAGACGACGATCGCGGTCGCCTCGACCGGCCGCTCGTTGGCATAGCGCAGCGTGACCTGGCTCTTCGCATCGGGCTCGAGGAAGGGCGCCCTGCCCGATTTGCGGTCCGCGGCCAGGCGCTGCAGGATCTTGTGGCTGTAATCGAGCGTCGCGGGCATCAGGTCGGGGGTCTCGTCGGCGGCATAGCCGAACATGATCCCCTGATCGCCCGCGCCCTCGTCCTTGTTCTCGCCTTCATCGACGCCCTGCGCGATATGTGCCGATTGGCCGTGCAGGTGATTTTCGAGGCGCAGCGTCTCCCAGTGAAAGCCGTCCTGCTCGTATCCGATGTCCTTCACCGTCTTGCGCACGGTGGCTTCGATCTCCTCGAGCGCGCCGGGCGCCCACGCGCCATCTTCATAGACGCCCTTGCAGCGTATCTCGCCCGCGAGCACGACGAGCTGGGTGGTGGTCAGCGTCTCGCAGGCCACGCGCGCTTCGGGGTCCTTCGACAGGAACAGGTCGACGATCGAATCCGAAATCTGGTCAGACACCTTGTCGGGATGCCCTTCTGACACGCTTTCGGAGGTGAAGAGGAAGCTGTTGCGCATGGGAGGCTTTCTGAAGCGATATAAAGGAAGCTTTATGTGCGATTGCTGTTAGCGACCGCGACGACGGAACGCAATGGCGAGTGCGAGCAGCAGCAGCGCGAAGCCGACAGGCAGGATGTTGCCATGGCGTGCAAATAGCGTCGGCGCGTGCGGGCGCGGCAGCACCGTGTCGATGCGCCCCGCCGCGTGCATCGGGATCGATTCGAGCACGCGCCCCTCGGCGTCGATCACCGCGCTGATCCCGGTCGGGGTCGCGCGCACGATCGGCAGCCCCTCCTCGATCGCGCGCAGCCGCGCCTGCGCCAGATGCTGTGGCGGCCCCCACGCCCCGAACCACGCGTCGTTCGACGGGTTGAAGATGAAATCGGGCCGGTGGGCGCGGTCGACGACCTGTCCCGAAAAGATGATCTCGTAACAGATTTGCAGCCCCGCCTTGCCGAACGCACCAAGGTCGAGCGTGCGCGGCCCCGGCCCCGGCCAGAAGTCGATGTCGCCGGGTGCGAGCCGCGACAGGCCGATCGCCGACAGCAAGGGCCGCATCGGCAGATATTCGCCATAGGGGACGAGGTGTGCCTTGTCGTAGCGCGGGCCGAGCGAACCATCGGAATGCACCGTCATCACCGCATTGCGCGCGCCGACCGCCTCGCCCGTCCGGTCGATCTCCAGCTTCAGCGCGCCGAGCAGCATCACGTCGCCGGGGTTCATCAGGCTGGTCAGCCGCCCGCGCGCCTCGGCGGGCGAGCGGTCGTAATAATAGGCCGGATAGCCGGTTTCGAGATAATCGGGGATCGCCGCCTCGGGCCACAGGATCAGACGCGGGCGCGCGTCCTTCGGCGCGGTGAGCCGCGCGAGCTTGACGAAATTGACGTCGGCCTTGCCCCCTTCCCACTTGTCCTCCTGCCCGATATTGGGCTGGACGAGGGTGATGGGGGTGCCCCGATCGGCCTCGATCCGGGCTATCATTTCTTCGAGGGTTTCGTTCTTGGGCGGCGAAGAAGAGTAGGTCCGGCCCGACGAGGGAAAGAATCCAACGACCATAATCAACAACGCGAGTCCGCCTCCTATGGCTAGGAACTTTGCGAAACGACGCGTGTCGAAATCTTCGAGCGCTGCGCCGCGCAGAGCATCTTGCTCCCGCGGATCAGCGAGGCCGCGAGCCTTCAGGGCGCGCAGGATCAGATATTGTTCGATGGCGGCTGCGACCAGTGCACTCCAGACGATTACGAGCCCGCTGACGCCATAGGTGCCAATCAGCTCCAGATAATTTTCACCCAGTACGCCGGCTACATTCCCCGCCAAGGCAACGGCAGCGAGCGGGTTCCAGGCGAAGCCGGTAAACACCCATGCTCGCAGCCATTCGGTTATCGTCCAGAGTGCCGCGAAGCCGAGGATATAGGGCGTGGTGATCGTCGTATAGGGGAGTGCGCGTGGCGTCCCCCTTTCCCGTGCAAGCGGTCGGCTTGCTCCGACACGCCGCCGTATGGCCCACGCCCCCCACGCCGCGAGCGCCGGGTAAACCGCGAGATACAGCGACAGCAGCAGCACCGCGACCCAGCCGAGCCACGCGGGCATCGCCGCCTGATAGGTGAAGGCGGTCGCGATCCAGCCCAGCCCGAGCGCGAAATGGCCGACCCCGAAGGCCCAGCCGATCCCTAGCGCGCGCCAGCCGCGCGGGGCTCGTGCGACGAGCAGCATCCACCCCGCGAGCGCGAGCAGGGTCAGCGGCCACAGGTTCAGCGGCGCGAAGCCGGTCGCCGAAACGAGGCCGAGCAGTAGTGCCAGGCCCTTGGGCCAGCGGTCGGCGAAAACAGCGATGCGGGAAGAAGAGGCGGTCACGCGCGCTGCTTTAACCGCGCCGCGGCGCCGCGACAATGCGGCATGGACCGCCGCGACGAAACCGGCCGGCCGGCAGCGTCGGCCGCGCTGTGCGTCAGTTCGCCGGCCGCGTCTCGTCGATCTTGTCGACCCATTCGGGATAGAAGCTGGGTTCGCGGGCCGACCAGCCCGGCGCGGTCGCGGCGGCTTCGCTGATCGACTGGAGCAGCGTCTTGCGCTTGTCGGGGTGAAGGTGCGGCAGCGAGGCGGCGGCACAAAAGGCGCCGGGTAGCCACGGCCGAGCGTGCGCGCCGAGCAGGCGTTCGTAGAGGAAGCGATAGGGCGAGAAGCCCGGAAGCCGGTCCTGCCCCAGATCGAACGCCGACACGGTGACGAGCGGCGCCATGAAGCCTTCGAGCGAATCGAGCCCGCTATCGTCGGGGATGTGCGCGCGAATCTCGCCGAGCCGCTGATAGACCTTGGCCTGCACGCGGATCGCGGTTTCCTCGACCATGTCGCGCGACCAGCGCGCGATCGCGTCCTCGCGTTCGAGCCCGATGTCGAGCGAGCGGCGGATATAGCGCTGGGTCGCGGCGGGGAAGCCCGCAAACTCCCTGATTTCGGCGATCGAGAGATCGCCCGCTGCCGGTCCTGAACGCGTCGCCATCGTCATGCTCCCGCACGGCGCCCGGAAAGCCATCCCCCGGAGGCCTGCATCTGCCACTATGCCACCAGGCCGGTTAGCGGCTGGTTAACCACGACGTCGGGACAGGTTCAGCAAGGTCGCGGGGCGTTGCGCGGCACGGGCGGCGGGCCTAATCAGCGTCTTGAAACCATAGATCCGCAAGAGAGCCATCATGCCCGACGCACCGCAGCCGGTGATTTCCGCCACCGGCCTTTTCACCCCCGCCGAAGCCATCTCCAACGAAGAACTTGTCGCCAGTTTTAACGAATATGTTGCACTGCACAATAGAAAATATGCCGAAGCGATCGCGGCGGGCGAGGTTGCCGAGCTGACCGAATCGAGCGTCGAATTCATCGAAAAGGCGAGCGGTATCGGCTCGCGCCACGTCGTCGACAAGGCGGGCATCCTCGACCCCGAACATATGGCGCCGCGGCTTCCCGAACGCGCGAACGACGAGTTGTCGATCCTTGCCGAGATCGGCGTCGCGGCGGCGAAGGATGCGCTCGCACGCGCCGGACGCGACGCTTCGGACGTCGATGCGGTGCTGTGCGCGGCGTCGAACATGCAGCGCGCCTATCCGGCGATGGCCATCGAGATTCAGGACGCGCTCGGCATCGACGGCTTCGCTTTCGACATGAACGTCGCCTGCTCGTCGGCGACCTTCGGCATCCAGACCGCCGCCGACTATATCCGCGCGGGTCATGCGAAGAGCGTGCTCGTCGTGAACCCCGAAATCTGTTCGGGGCACCTCAACTGGCGCGACCGCGACAGCCATTTCATCTTCGGCGACGTCGCGACCGCGATCCTGGTCGAGGACAAGGACATCGCGCCCGCGGGGTATTGGGACATATTGGGGACCAGGCTGAAGACGGTCTTTTCGAACAATATCCGCAACAATTTCGGTTTCCTCAACCGCACCCACGGCGCGATCGACCAGTCTGGGCCGAAGTCGGACAAGCTCTTCGTCCAGGAAGGCCGCAAGGTGTTCAAGGAGGTCGTCCCCATGGTCGCGGCGATGATCGTCGCGGAGATGGAAAAGCTGGGACTCGAAGGCGCCGACATGCGCCGCCTGTGGCTGCATCAGGCGAACACCAATATGAACCGGCTGATCGCGCAGCGCGTGCTCGGCCACGAGGCGAGCGAGGACGAGAGCCCGACGGTGCTCGACACCTATGGCAATACGTCGAGCGCGGGATCGATCATCGCTTTTCACCTGAACCATGAAGATATGGTGGCAGGCGACAATGGGCTGATCTGCTCGTTCGGGGCGGGATATTCGGCGGGAACGGTGTTCGTGCGGAAGACGTGAGGCGTAAGCCTTAAATCGTCATTGCGAGGAGCCGAAGGCGACGCGGCAATCCAGAGCCTGCGTAAACCGCTCTGGATTGCTTCGCTCTGCTCGCAATGACGAAAGACTATTCATCATCTTACGGCACGAAGGTCGTGAACAGATAGATCGCGAACAGCATCAGGTGGATCGCGCCCTGCAGCACCGTCGTCCGCCCGTTCGCAAGCGTCTGCGAGGCGACGATCAGCGACAGGAACAGCAGCACCGTGGACTTGGCGTCGAGGCCGAGGCTGATCGGCATGTCGGCGACGATCGACAGGATCGCGACCGCGGGAATCGTGAGGCCGATCGTCGCGAGCGCCGAACCCAGCGCGAGGTTGAGGCTGGTCTGCAAGCGGTCGGCCTTCGCCGCGCGCACCGCCGCCAGCCCCTCGGGCGCGAGGATCAGCGCCGCGATCAGCACGCCGAGCACGGCGGGCGGCGCCCCGGCCACGGCGAGCAGTTCGCCGATCACCGGCGAAAGCGATTTGGCGAGCATCACCACCGCGAACAGGCTGGCGAGCAGCAGCGCACCCGACAGGGCGGTGCGCCGCTTGTCGGGCGGTGCAGCATGCGCGTCGGGCTCGTCCTGCGCCTCGCCCTCGGGCAGGAAATAGTCACGGTGCCGCACCGTCTGCACGAGCGCGAAGGTCGCGTAGAGGATCAGCGAGACGGCCGCGACGAAAGCGAGCTGCGATGTCGAATAGCGCGGCCCCGGAACGCTCGAGGTGAAATTGGGCAGCACCAGCGTCACGATCGTCAGCACGGTCAGCGTCGCGAGCGCGGCGCCGATGCCGGTGCGCTGGAATCTTTGTTCGTGATGGCGGATCGCGCCGCTCAAAAGGCAAAGTCCCATCAGCAGGTTGAGGATGACCATCACTGCCGCGAACACCGTATCGCGCGCGAGCGTCGCGGCCTTCGCCGGTTCGGCCTGCATCAGCGTCAGGATCAGCCCGACCTCGATCACCGTCACCGCAAGCGCGAGGATCAGCGTGCCAAAGGGTTCGCCGACGCGGTGCGCGATCACTTCGGCATGGTGAACCGCCGCGACGACCGCGCCCGCGAGGATCAGGCCGACGAGGAAGGGGTTGAGCGGGATCGCGAAGCTCACCAGCGCCGTAAGGAAGCCCAGGATCGGGAAGGCTTCGGGGGCGTAGCGGCGGATCGGGCTCGTCATCGCCCATCTATTGCAGCCAGCGCGCCGCCGCGCCAGCCCCGCATAACGACAAAGCATAGCCCGTGTGCTCCCGCGAAGGCGGGAGCCCATCTCCTGCCGGCTCGGCATGGGGCCGTTCGGAGATGGGTCCCCGCCTTCGCGGGGACACACGGCTTTTTAATCGGGAACTGCCCTCATATGCTGCGCGCGAACGGGAAGTCCTGCCGCTGCCAACCGCGCATGCGCCTCGGCGATCGTTGCCTCGCCGAAATGGAAGATGCTTGCGGCGAGCACGGCGCTCGCGCCGCCTTCGAGGACGCCGGCGACGAGATGGTCGAGATGGCCGACCCCGCCGCTCGCGATCACCGGCACCGACACCGCATCGGCGATCGCACGGGTGAGCGCGAGGTCATAGCCATCCTTCGTCCCGTCGCGGTCCATGCTGGTGACGAGCAGTTCGCCCGCGCCGAGCGTCGCAAGCCGCACCGCATGGGCGACCGCGTCGATCCCCGTCGGCTGGCGCCCGCCGTGGGTGAAGATTTCCCAGCGCCCCTCCGCAACGCGGCGCGCGTCGATGCTGCCGACCGCGCACTGGCTGCCGAAGCGGTCCGCGATGTCGGCGACGAGTTCGGGGCGCGCGACCGCGGCGCTGTTCACCGCGACCTTGTCGGCACCGGCGAGCAGCAGCGCGCGCGCATCGTCGGCGCTGCGCACCCCGCCGCCGACGGTGAGCGGCATGAAACAGACTTCGGCGGTACGTGCGACCATGTCGAGCAGCGTGCCGCGCCCCTGATGGCTGGCGCTGATGTCGAGGAAGCACAGCTCGTCGGCGCCCGCGGCGTCATAGGCGCGCGCCGCCTCGACCGGATCGCCGGCGTCGCGCAGGTCGACGAAATTGACGCCCTTGACGACGCGCCCGTCGGCGACATCAAGGCAGGGGATGACGCGGACGCGGACGGTCATCTGCTCCCCTCCCATTTATGGGAGGGGTTGGGGGAGGGCATGTCGTCAAGAGTCGGCGTGTAAAACATGCCCTCCCCTAACCCCTCCCGCCTGCGGCAGGGGAATTTCCCGCCGCAATCGCCTCGGCCAGATCGAGCCGCCCGTCATAGAGCGCGCGGCCGGTGATGACCCCCTCGATGCCGTCGCCGACATGGCCGCGCAGCGCGTGGATATCCGCAATTCCCGCCACACCGCCGCTCGCGATCACCTTTATATCGACCGTCTTGGCCAGCGCCACCGTCGCCGCGACATTGCATCCTTTCAGCAGCCCGTCGCGCCCGACGTCGGTGAAGAGCAGCGCCGCAACCCCCGCATCCTCGAAGCGGCGCGCGAGATCCTCGACCCGGACGTCGGACACATCGGCCCAGCCCTCGGTCGCGACCATGCCGTCACGCGCGTCGACGCCGACGATAATCCGCCCCGGCAGGTCGCGCGCCGCCGATTTGACGAATTCGGGGTCTTTCAGCGCCGCGGTGCCGATGATGACGCGGCAGACGCCGAGCGCGAGCCAGCGGTCGACGCCGGCCCGGTCGCGAATGCCGCCGCCGACCTGCACCTTGCCGGGGAAGGCCGCGACGATGGCCTCGACCGCGGCGCCGTTGACGCTTTCCCCCGCAAAGGCGCCGTCGAGATCGACGACATGGAGGTGCGTCGCGCCCGCCTCGGCGAACAGGCGCGCCTGCGCGGCCGGGTCGTCGCCATAGACGGTCGCGCGCGCCATATCGCCCTCGGCGAGCCGCACCACCTGCCCGCCCTTGAGGTCGATCGCGGGGAAGATGGTCAGGCCAGAATCTACGGGCGCCATGCGAGAAATCTTTCGAGTGTCGCAAGGCCATAGGCCTGGCTTTTTTCGGGGTGGAACTGGACGCCGACCAGATTGTCCTTCGCGACCGCGGCGGTGAACGGCCCGCCATGGTCGCTCGTCGCCGCGGTGTGGGCGGCGCCCGCGAAATGATAGCCGTGGAGATAATAGGCCTCGCCGCGCGCGATCACCGGATGCGCGAAGGTCGGGACGACGTCGTTCCAGCCCATGTGCGGGATGCGCAGCCCTGGCGCCGGGGCGAAGGGCCGCACGGTGCCGCCGATCCATCCGAGCCCCTTGTGCGTGCCATGCTCCTCGCCCGCATCGGCGAGCAATTGCATCCCGACGCAGATGCCGAGGAAGGGCGCGCCCTCGCCGCGCACGCGCTGCTCCATCGCATCGACAAGACCGGGAATCGCCGACAGGCCGTTCATGCACGCCGCGAAGGCCCCGACCCCCGGAAGCACGATCCGGTCGGCTTGTCCCACCACCTTGGGATCGGCGGTCACCGCGACATCTTCGGCACCCGCCGCGACGAGCGCATTATGCACCGAGCGAAGATTGCCAGCGCCATAGTCGATCAGGGCGATGGCGCTCAAATTCCCCTCCCGCTTGCGGGAGGGGTTAGGGGAGGGCGTGCCTGACGAATGGCGGTGACCTGAAACAGGCCCTCCTCCGGCCCCTCCCGCAAGCGGGAGGGGAGCGTCACAAAACCCCCTTGGTGCTCGGGATCGCATCGCCCTTGCGCGGGTCGATCTCCACTGCTGCGCGCAGCGCGCGCGCGAGCGCCTTGAACATGCTCTCGGCGATATGATGATTATTCTCGCCATAGAGGGTTTCGATGTGCAGCGTGATGCCCGCGGTCTGCGCGAAGCTATGAAACCAGTGCGGAAAGAGTTCGGTGTCCATCTCGCCGAGGCGCGGCTGCGAAAAGCCCGATTTCCAGACACAATGCGGGCGTCCCGAAATGTCGAGCACGCAGCGGGTCAGCGTTTCGTCCATCGGCGCATGCGCTTCGCCATAGCGCGCGATGCCGCGCTTGTCGCCGAGCGCCTTGGCTACCGCCTCGCCCAGCGCGAGCGCCGAATCCTCGACGGTGTGATGCTGGTCGATATGAAGGTCGCCCTTCACGGTCATCGAAATGTCGATCAGCGAATGGCGCGACAGCTGCTCGACCATATGGTCGAGGAAGCCGATGCCGGTGGACACCGAATAGTCGCCCGTGCCGTCGAGATCGACGGTGATCGCGATATCCGTTTCCTTGGTCGTGCGCTGGACGGTGGCGGTTCGCATGGCGCCCCCATAGCACTCACTTTTCGCCGTGCAAGGTGACTCTCCCCTCTTGACCCGCGAACACGCGCCGTTCATCCCCCTCGCCTATGAACGACGAAGTCCGCGACAGCCTGATTCCCTATGACGAGATCGTGCAGGATGCGCTGCGCGCCGTGGTCGGCCGCGTGCTGCGCCAGATCGAGGGGCACGAGAGCCTGCCGGGCGAGCATCATTTCTATATCACCTTCAAGACGCAGGCGCCCGGCGTCGCGATTCCGGGGCATCTGATCGCCAAATTCCCCGACGAGATGACGATCGTGCTCCAGAACCGCTTCTGGGACCTGGCTGTCGAGGACGACCATTTCAGCGTCGGCCTGTCGTTCAACCAGACCCCGACGATGCTGACCATTCCCTATGCGGCGATCACCGCTTTCGTCGATCCGTCGGTCGATTTCGGGCTGCAGTTCCAGGTCAGCGACGAGGCCGAAGAGCCCGAACCGCACGACGAGGCGCACAACGACCGTCCCGAGGTCGCGAGCGAGGACGGGTCGAACGTCGTCACCGTGGATTTCGGCAAGAAGAAATAGCGCGGTGGGCGGCCCCCTATGGCCCCCCAGCCGTTTCTGGCAATTTTGGGCGCTCGCCGGGATGGTGGTGCTGACCGCGGCCTTCTGGTGGGGGGTCGAGGGCTATGCCATGATCGAAAGCCACTATCCGCGCGGCCAGATCGCCGACGGGCTGCTGCGCTTCGGCCTGCTGGTCCTCACCCCGGCGCTCGTCCTCGTCTGGAGCGCCGCGGCGTGGCTGCGGCGGCGGGTCGGCGAAGGCGGCTATTGGCAGATGCTGGGGCTGGTCGCGGCGATCTGGGCCGGATCGGTGCTGGTCACGAGGATATTGCTGGGATGAGCGACACGCGGATCGAGAGCGACAGCATCGGCGAGATCGCCGTGCCGGCGGGCGCCTATTGGGGCGCGCAGACGCAGCGGTCGATCGAGAATTTCCCCTTCGGCGCGCGCGAGCGGATGCCGGTCGAGATCGTCCACGCGCTGGCGCTGGTCAAACAGGCTGCGGCGCGGGTCAACCGCCGCCACGGGCTTGCGCCCGATAAGGCCGACGCGATCGAGGCGGCGGCGCGGGAAGTGGTCGCGGGCAAGCATGACGACCAGTTTCCGCTCGTCATCTGGCAGACCGGCAGCGGCACCCAGTCGAACATGAACGTCAACGAGGTGATCGCCGGGCGCGCCAACGAGATGCTGACCGGCACGCGCGGCGGCAAGGCGCCGGTGCATCCGAACGACGACGTCAACCGCAGCCAGTCGTCGAACGACAGTTTCCCCACCGCGCTGCACATCGCCTGTTCGCTCGCCGCGACGAAGCGGCTGCTTCCCGCGCTGGCGCGGCTGCGCGACGCGCTCGACGCGAAGGCGGCGGCGTGGGCAGGCATCGTCAAGATCGGCCGCACCCATTTGCAGGACGCGACGCCGCTGACGCTGGGGCAGGAATTTTCGGGCTACGCCAACCAGCTTTATCGCGCCGGACGGCGGATCGAACCGGCGATCGTCAACGGCACCGACCGGCTGGCGCAGGGCGGCACTGCGGTCGGCACCGGGCTCAACGCGCCCGCCGGCTTTTCGGACGAATTCTGCGCGGCGCTGAGCGAAATCAGCAACCATCCCTTCCTGCCGGCCGAGAATATGTTCGAGGCGCTCGCGTCGAACGACCCGCTCGTCCATCTGTCGGGAACGCTGAATACACTCGCGGTCGCGCTCACCAAGATCGCGAACGACATCCGCCTTTTGGGCTCGGGTCCGCGCGCGGGGCTCGGCGAGCTGTCGCTGCCCGCGAACGAGCCGGGCAGCTCGATCATGCCGGGCAAGGTCAACCCGACCCAGTGCGAGATGCTGACGATGGTTGCGGCGCAGGTGATCGGCAACCATCAGGCGGTGACGGTCGGCGGGATGCAGGGGCAGCTCGAGCTCAACGTGTTCAAGCCGCTGATCGGCGCCAATGTCCTGCGCTCGATCGACCTGCTCGCGACCGGCATGGAGAGCTTCGCGGCCCGCTGCGTCGAGGGGATCGAGGCGAACGAAGGCCGTATCGCCGAACTCGTCGAGCGCTCGCTGATGCTCGTCACCGCGCTTGCGCCCGAGATCGGCTACGACAAGGCGGCGAAGATCGCCAAGCAGGCGCACGAGCGAGGGACGACCTTGCGCGAGGCGGCGCTGGCGCTCGGCTATGTCGACGCGGCGACCTTCGACCGCCTCGTCGATCCGCGGCGGATGCTGGGCACGGAACCCGGCCGCCCTCCCGCGGATTGAGGGGGCGAAGGAGAGACGAGATGATGGGACGGATCATCGGCGGCGCGCTCGGCAGCCTGATCGGCCGCGGCAAGGGCAATCACCCGGTCGCAGGTGCAGTGATCGGCGCGGGCACGCTGTTCGCGGCGCGGCGCCTGTTTCCGCAGCGCTATGCGGTGATCGCCGCAACCGCGGCGGCCGCCTATCTGACCAAAAAATGGGCCGACCGGGCGGAGGCGCGGCGGGCAGCCGCGGCGGCGCACGTCGCTGATCCGAATATTGTGTCTGAAGATGTGGTCGACACCTATGCCGGCATCGACGAGCCCGATGGCCGGAGCATCGGCGACGCGCTGCCGCCCGCCATTCCCGTCGGCGGCGATGGAACACGCCCATCGATCCACTGACACGCATCACCAATCGTCGCCCCAGCGATAGCCGGGGCGGCGGACGATCAGCCTCCCTGCCAGTCCTTGATCGCCTCGACCGGCGCGACGAGCATCAATATGTTCAAGGTCAGATTGTCGCGGATCGCCCATAGCGTGAACAATTCGAACGCGATCGCTATGGCAAACGTCGCGCGCCACGGCATCCGGCTTGCAGCGAGAAAACCGAGAATCATGAAGCCCGCATCGCTCACCGAATTGAGGATCGAATCGCCCGAATAGCCATAGGCCATCGTCACCTCGCGATAGCGGTCGATGATGACGGGCGAATTTTCGAGGATCTCCCACGCGCCCTCGATCCCGATCGCGAGCGCCAGCGCGGTCCACAGCAGCGCGCGCGGCATCAGCCAGCGCGACAGGCCATAGAAGATGAAGCCGTGGATCACATGGCTGAAGCTGTACCAGTCGGAGATTTGCTGGCTGTTCTGGTTCGACTGGACGGTGCCGTGCCACAGGCTGACCGTGCCGCACGGGCAGATCGGCGGGCGCCCCATCGCGAACAGGATCGCGGCGAAGAGCAGCATCAGCGCCGCGGCCACGAACCAGCCCCTGCGTGAAATTCCTAAGATGATCGTCCCCCTTCGCGCTTGACCGCGGCGCGTCCTCGCGCAAATAGCCCCAATGGCTGAATCCATGCATCTCGATCGCCGCGGCGTGTTGTTCGTCCTATCCTCGCCGTCGGGCGCGGGAAAGACCACCATTTCGAAAAAGATGCTCGCGTCCGATCCCGCCATCGCGCTGTCGATCTCGGCGACGACGCGGCCGATGCGCCCGGGCGAAACCGACGGGGTCGACTATCATTTCGTCGACGTCGACACGTTCAAGAAAATGGCGGCCGACGGCGAATTCCTCGAATGGGCGCATGTCTTCGGCCACCGCTATGGCACGCCGCGCGCGCGGGTCGAGGAATTGCTCGCGGCGGGCAAGGACGTCTTGTTCGACATCGACTGGCAGGGCGCGCAGCAGCTGTATCAGGAGGCCGGCCCCGACGTCGTGCGCGTCTTCATCCTGCCGCCGACGATGGCCGAACTCGAACGCCGGCTGCGCGCACGAAAGACCGACAGCGACGAAGTGATCGCGGCGCGCATGGCGCGCGCGGCGAACGAGATCAGCCACTGGGACGGCTATGACTATGTGCTGATCAACGACGATGTCGAAGGCTGCTTCGACGAGGTGAAGGCGATCCTGCGCGCCGAACGGCTGAAGCGCCGCCGCCAGATCGGGCTGATCGGCTTCGCCCGCGACCTGATCCGCTCGGTGCCCGAGGCCGATCCGACGTTGTAGCCCGTCAATAGCGTTTCACTCTGATCGTCATCCCGGACTTGATCCGGGATCCATCCACACCAGCGCCGGAGGAATGGATCCCGGATCAAGTCCGGGATGACGAAAGAATGGCAATGGACGTCCCATCCCGAAGCGGCCAGCGATGGAAGAGCAATCAACCCGCCCGCGCCAGATTCGTTTCCAGTTCCGCCACCATCTCCGCACGCAGCGGTTTCGCCTGCCCGTCGGTGCGGCACACGACGACCGTGTCGCAAGTCGCGATGCAGCGGCCGTTCTGGAACATCGCCTGGACGATCGTCCAGCTCGAGGTGCCGAGCCGGCCGATGCCGGTCGCGATCTCGACCGGGTCGGGAAAATTTCCCTCGGCCAGATAGTTGATCTCGACCGCGGCGACCATCGTGCGCTCGTTCGCGGGGCGGTCGCCGAAGGGGCGGATGCGGCGATTCATCAGCACGCGGCCGCTTTCGAACAGCGCGGCAAAAGCCACATTGTTGAGGTGACCATTGATGTCCATGTCCTGAAAGCGCGTCTGCAATTCGATGCAGACGGGGTAGCTGGCGGCGTCGAGCCGCCAGCTTTCCGGTTTCGCCATATCAGCGCGGCCCCATGCGGATGCCGCCGTCGAGGCGCACGTCCTCGCCGTTGAAATAGCCGTTCTCGATCATGCACATGGCGAGGTTCGCATATTCCTGCGGATCGCCGAGCCGCTTCGGGTTGAGCACCGAGGCGCCCAATGCATCGCGCACATTCTGCGGCGCGCCGGCGAGCAGCGGGGTGTCGAAAATCCCCGGCAGGATCGTGTTGACGCGGATGCTCTCGCTCGCCAGGTCGCGCGCGACGGGGAGCGTCATGCCGACGACGCCGCCCTTCGACGCCGAATAGGCGGCCTGGCCGATCTGGCCATCCTCGGCCGCGACGCTCGCGGTGTTGACGATCGCGCCGCGCTCGCCGTCGTCCATCGGGTCGAGCGTCAGCATGCCCGCCGCCGACTTGGCGATGCAGCGGAAGGTGCCGACGAGGTTGATCTGGATGATCCAGTTGAACGCATCGAGCGGGAAATGCTTGATGCTGCCGTCTTCCTTCGACCGGCTCGCGGTCTTGATCGCATTGCCGGTGCCGGCGCAGTTGACGAGGATGCGTTCCTGCCCGATCGCGGCGCGCGCCTTGGCGAAGGCGGCATCGACGCTCGCGTCGTCGGTGACGTTGCATTCGCAGAAGACGCCGCCGATTTCCTCGGCGATCGCCTTGCCCTTTTCTTCCTGCAGGTCGAAGATCGCGACCT
The DNA here is from genome assembly GCF_900188185.1 of Sphingopyxis indica. Lineage (GTDB taxonomy): Bacteria > Pseudomonadota > Alphaproteobacteria > Sphingomonadales > Sphingomonadaceae > Sphingopyxis > Sphingopyxis indica. The sequence continues at coordinate 80,257 of NZ_FZPA01000014.1, forward strand.
TGACGCCCTTTGCCGCGAGCGCGCGCGCGGTCGCCGCGCCGAGGCCCGAAGCGCCGCCGGTGACGACGGCGGATACGGTGGAATCGAGTTTCATTCTAATGTTCCTTCCCTAATCCCGTTCGCCCTGAGGAGGGGCTGAGCTTGTCGAAGCCCCGTCTCGAAGGGGCGCTGGGTCGCGGTCCTTCGAGACGCCATTTCGACAAGCTCAATGGCTCCTCAGGACGAACGGCTGTTTCATGTTCAAAGCCGCTCGACGATCGTGACGTTCGCCTGGCCGCCGCCTTCGCACATCGTCTGGAGGCCGTACTTCCCGCCGGTCGCGTCGAGCACGCCGAGCAAAGTCGCCATCAGCTTGGTGCCGCTCGCGCCGAGCGGGTGGCCGAGCGCGATCGCGCCGCCGTGGACGTTGAGCCGCGCATGGTCGGCGCCGAGATATTTCATCCACGCGAGCGGCACCGGCGCGAACGCCTCGTTGACCTCATAGGCGTCGATGTCGCCGATTTTCATCCCCGCCTTCTTCAGCGCCTTTTCGGTCGCGAACAGCGGCTCTTCGAGCATGATGACGGGGTCGCCCGCGGTCACCGAAATATGGTGGATGCGCGCGCGCGGGGTCAGGCCATGATCCTTGAGCGCCTGTTCGGAGACGATCAGCGCGGCCGACGCGCCGTCGCAGATCTGCGAGCTCGATGCCGCGGTGATCGTGCCGCCTTCCTGGAGCAGCTTGACGCCGGCGATACCCTCAAGCGTCGCGTCGAAGCGGATGCCCTCGTCGACCTTGTGCATCGCGGCGCCTTCGGGGGTTTCGATCGCGATCGGCACGATCTCGCGTTCGAACTTGCCGCCCTCGGTCGCCGCCCTGGCGCGGCGGTGGCTTTCGAGCGCGAAGGCATCGAGGTCGTCCTTGGTGAAGCCGTGCTTCTTGACGATCATCTCGGCGCCCATGAACTGGCTGAACATGATGCCGGGATATTTCTCCTCGAGCCGCGGCGACTTATAATTGCCGAGCCCTTCCTTCATGAACAGCGTCGCGACGCTGCCCATCGGCACGCGCGTCATGCTCTCGATCCCGCTTGCGAGCACGATGTCCTGCGTCCCCGACATCACCGCCTGCGCGGCGAACATCATCGCCTGCTGCGACGATCCGCACTGGCGGTCGATCGTGACCGCGGGGATCGAGTCGGGCAGCTTCGAGGCGAGCACGGCGTTGCGGCCGAGATCCATCGTCTGCTCGCCGCCCTGGCTGACGCAGCCGGTGATGACGTCGTCGATCGCCGCGGTGTCGAAATCGTTGCGGTCGGCGATCGCGTCATAGACCGCGGCGCCGAGGTCGACGGGATGCACGCCGGCGAGCCGGCCGCCGCGACGGCCGCCCGCGGTACGCACGGCATCGACGATATAAGCAGCAGCCATTGGGGAGTTCCTTTCTTCCTAAAGCCCCTCCCCTTCAGGGGAGGGGTTGGGGTGGGGGCTGTCGAGGTTGCGCAAGGCCGATGGCCCCCACCCCGCTCGACTAAGACCCGGCTCACGCCGGGCCAGTCTCACTGCCCCTCCCCTGAAGGGGGAGGGGTTTGGTCCTCAAAGCTTCCGCCCGATCAGTTCCTTCATAATCTCGTTGGTGCCGCCGAAGATGCGCGTCACGCGCGCCGCGCGCCAGGCGCGGGCGATCGGATATTCGTTCATGTAACCCGCGCCGCCGAACAGCTGGAGGCACTTGTCCATCACCTCCCACTGAAGGTCGGTGTGCCACAGCTTCGCCGCGGCGCCCTCTTCGGGTGTAAGTTCCTTCTTCATGTGGCGCGCGAGCGCCCAGTCGAGGTGCGCCCAGCCGACCTGCAGCTTCGCCTTCAGGTCGGCGAGGACGAAGCGGCTGTTCTGAAAGTCGAGGATCGGCTTGCCGAACGCCTTGCGGTCGCGGGTGTATTCGACCGTATCGTCGAAGGCGCGCTGCGCCGACGCCTGCGCCGACACCGCGATCGACAGGCGTTCCTGCGGCAGCTCGCTCATCAGATAGATGAAGCCCTGCCCCTCTTCGCCGAGGCAGTTGGTGATCGGCACGCGGACGTCGTTGAAGAAAAGTTCGGAGGTGTCGGCTTCGTCCTGCCCGATCTTGTCGAGGTTGCGGCCGCGCTCGAAGCCTTCGCGCTCCGCCTCGACGAGGACGATCGACACGCCCTTCCACGCCGGCTGCACGTCGGTGTCGGTCTTGGCGCAGACGAGGATCAGGTCGGCGTTCTGGCCGTTGGTGATATAGGTTTTCGACCCGTTGATGACATAGTGATTGCCATCCTTCTTCGCGGTCGTGCGCATCCCCTGCAGGTCGCTGCCGGTGCCGGGTTCGGTCATCGCGATCGCGGTGATGACTTCGCCCGCGACCATCCTGGGCAGCCAGTGCTTCTTCTGCTCTTCGCTGCCATAGCGGACGATATAATTGGCGACGATGTCCGACTGGAGCGAGAAGCCGGTGGTGACGCGCCCGTAATAGGCGCTCTCTTCGTCGACGATCGCATTATAGCCGAAGTCGAGGCCGAGCCCGCCATATTCCTCGGGAACCGTGGGGCAAAGCATGCCGATCTCGCCCGCCTTGGGCCACAGCGCCTTGGGGACGATCTTGTCCTCGGCCCATTGCGCCTGGTTGGGGGCGACTTCCTTTTCGAGAAACTGGCGCACCGTCGCGCGGAACGCCTCATGATCCTCATTATAGGCGGTACGCGACAGATTATCGAGCGACATGGTCTTCCTTTCCCTTCGCGGACCGGACGCAGGCGGGGAGCCGGCCGCAGCAACTGGCCGCGCATCGCGGCGCGTCCTTCGAATGCTAATGGACCTTACGTTTACGTCCACGTCAAGTAGAAATGCCGTTACGGCACAAAGTTCGCCCCCTCCCCCCCCCTTCCCCTTCGTCACCCCGGACTTGATCCGGGTGTGGATTCACATTTGAAGTGCAACGGTATGAAGACTTCGGCTGGGGTTTGGAAGCCGAGGCATTTTCTGGGAGTATTGTTGTAGATTGCGATGATGGCGTCGAAGGCGTTGGGGGGCAAGTCGTCGAGGCTGGTTTTTCGGGGGAGGTATCGACGGAGGCGACCGATGGCGTTTTCGATGCCGCCTTTCTGCCATGGGGCGTGCGGATCGCAGAAGAAGGCCTGGATAGCGAGTTGCCTTTCGATGCGGTGATGGCGGGTAAATTCGGTGCCATTGTCGAAGGTGATCGACCGTCGCAGCGACGCGGGCATTGGCTGGAGCAACTGGACGATGGCGTCGGCGACGGGATCGGCCTTGAGGCTGTTTTG
>NZ_FZPA01000024.1 GCF_900188185.1 Sphingopyxis indica
CGAGCCACTTCCCGGTGCAGCAGCCCGTAGAAATAGACGGCGACCAACGCCGTCAGCACCACGCCCAGGCCAAAGCCTGCCGCGATAAGGCCGATCGATCCGAGCATGGCGCATCGCTCCCGTCGTTATTGCCCATCGCCTGCTGGAGATGTCGCCGGCTGTTGCTGCGGAAGACGTTCGCGCTCGAAGGTGATGGTCTGAATGCGCGCATCGAGCAGGCGCACCACGTCAGCGGTGAGGTCGTTCGCAAAGTTGCCGCCAAGCGCCGAGTTGCGGTCGAACAGCAGGCCGCAGTTCTTTGCGCCATAGGCTTCGGCGATCACCGGCTGCGCTTCGTTTGCGATGCGCTCAAGCGCCTTGGCGCGGGTCGCCTCGATCTCGCGGCTGTTATGGGCCGCCTGTTGCTGAAGCGCCTGCCAGCGTTGCGCAAGTTGCTGGCGGCGCTGCTGGTTCTCGGCATTATCGGGCTGGCCTTCGAGCGTGCGCGCTTCCGCCTCAAGCGGCGTGCGCTGGGCGTCGATCTCGGCCTGGGCTGCCTGTGTCAGTTCTTGAAGCCGGGCGCTGGCAGCGCGGCCGACGGCCGCATTGGCAAAGATCGCCTCGCGCGAGAGCAGGCAGACGCCCGGCACGAGCGGACCGCCGAGCGACTGTGCTTGCGGCTGCTGGGTGGGCTGCGCATTGCCGCCGACCGTCTGCGCATGGACAGCGCCGGCGCTCAACAAGAGGGCTGCGGAAAGGGCGATACGGACAGTCATGCGGAAACCTTCTTTGATTTGGACGGGGTAGGAGCATCAGGCTCTGGCGCGGATGCCGCGTTGGCGACCGGATCGGTCGCAGTAGCAGGAGCCGGCGTCCTCGCCTGACGATTCAACAAGCTCTGGAAGCGCTCCAGAGAAGCCAGGTGGAAATGTACCAGCGCGAGCCATCCTCTGCCGTGCCACTCGGCAATCGTGCCGGCATCCAGCTTCGCGAACTTCTCCGCATCGACGACCTGGAAGCCTTCCAGCCCGAGCTTGCGCCCGTCCGGCAGGGTGGCGTCGGCGCGCCGATCGATCAGCAATCCTTGCGCTTTGAGCGCGTCCGCGAAGGCGCGCGTGGCGTTCGCTTCGGCCCGGAAAGCGTCACAGAACGCAAGCGCCTGCTTGGTCAGCTCCGCCGGTTTGCCGTCCTCAAACAGCCGTATCCCTTCATCACCTTCCTTCACGACGCGATCGGAAGCCGCGTCGATGGCCAGAGCGAAGCCATCCGGATTGGTCGTGGCGATGAAGCCGAACGGATAACGCCGCACATAGGCAGGGACATAGCTGTCGAGCGCCCAGCGGCCGTCCTCGACAAACAGATTGCGGCGTTCGAGACCGAGCACGGCGATCGGCTGTGCATCGCCGGCAGCGAAGACGACCGGGTAACAGCGCGCCGCCGCCGCAAGCTCGCCGACAACGATGGGAACATAGGGCGCCTCGGCGGCGAAGCCCGCATCGCCGTCTTTCAGGCGCCAGTCGGCGTGAACTTTCGAGGAAAGCGGTTGGGGATCGCGGTAGAAGAGCGGCAAGCGCGAAGGTTCCGCTTGGCTCGCCTCGGGCGTGGTTTGGGAGGCCATGTAATACTCCGTAGGGAAAGGATGCGAGGGGCGGCGGTGGTGCCGCCCCTCACGCGTGTTATTCGCCGAAACCCAGGAACCGGACGTTAAGGATCGTCGGAATCTCGGTCCGGGTTTGCGGCCGCGAACGCTCCGCAAGATCGGCCGCCTGCGCGGCCACCGCCGTGGAGGCGCTGGAGGCCGCCGTCAGGGCGCCGGTATTGACCACCACAGCCGTCGGAATACCGGCGGCTTCGCCCTGTACCTGGATATTGGCGGCGTTCAGCACCTGAAGCGCGGCCAGGTTGATGTTACCCGACACGCGAATGCCCGCCTCGCCCGCGTCGATCGTGCCGAGCGGCGCGATCAGGTCGATATCGCCCGGCGGCACTTCGGCGATAGGATTGAGGGTACCGATGCCCGCACCCGAGGACGGTACTTGCGGTGAAAGGCGCACATTGCCGTAGTTATCGTAAGTGCGCAGCGGCGGCGTGTAGAGCACCGTCGTCTTGGCGCCCCGGCCGGCGTTGATGTCGCCTTCCTCGGACCAGGCGAAGATGTCGCCGCCAAAGGTCGTGAGAATGCGCGACAGGCCCAGCAGCAGGGATTGCTCGCTGAACAGGCGGATGTCGCCCGCGCCTTGAGTGATGACGCCGGCGCTGGCTGGCGGGACTTCGCCTTGGACGCCGAGGACGATCTGGCCGCCCGGCGCCATCATCTCGATATCGCCGCCAAAGTTCGTCCGAACGCCCGAACCGCCGAACATGATGATGTCGCCGACGCGCTCGATAGCGGCGCCATCGCCGTCCTCGTCGGGGAACAGGGTCGCGATCATCTCGCGCCCGCGTAGGTAGGAGCCGAACCGGCCGCTGTCGGGATTGTTGTACTCGCGGCCGCCCTCGCGCGTTTCCGCGTAGTAGATGTCCCGCAGGAAGATGCGCTGATGCTCCGGCGCCAGGGCGTCGAAATAGGCCAGGGCATCTTCGCTCGAACCCGAGAAGCCATAGCGGCCTTCGAGCCAGTCGCCGAGTTCCTCGGTATAGACCTTCGCCGCCATGCCCGGCTGATCGGCCAACGGCCGTTCCGGGTCGGCGAGGTTGGCCGGATCGAGATAGCGCATGCGCACCGCCTCCCAATCCACACCGTTCGCCATGCCGGCCATCATCGCGACGGAGGCGCCCGGGCGATCGTCGCCCGCCAGCGCCGCACCATGCGAGGTCACGTGCGACACGTCGTTCATGATGATGGATTCGCCGGCCGACAGCTCCAACTGGCCCGGCCCGGCAATATGGAAGCTGCTAGTCAAGATGCTGCCGCCGGCGGACACGCGCGACACGTCCGTTTCGTGGCTGTGCACGAACAGGCCGCCTACCGCGGGGCCGCTGTAGCGCGCCGCGAAGTCAAAAGTATCCGGCAAACTATATGTCGTTCCGACCGGCGAACCGACATTGATGATATCGCCGCCCGCCAACATCCATGTCGGCGCTGCTCCGAGGTACCATTTCAAACCTACCGCGGCGCTTTCGATAAGTTCACCGACCCGCAGATCGATAATGTCGCCGCCAGCATAGATTCGCGTCGGCGCAGCATCGGCGTCACGGATGAGGCCAGCCGTCGGCGGCCCGAAGGCGAACAGGCTGCGGTTCCGGCTGACCAGCCAGGGTGCATAGACGTTCCGCGCATTCGCCAGCGGCGAAGCGTTGAATTCGGAATAGCCAACGAAGGCAGGATTGAACGGCGTGGCCAGCACATCTCTGCTCGCTGAGGTTTGGGCAACCACATACTCGCCGCCATAAATCGAACCGCCGGTCAACATCTCGAAACGGCTCGTCGCCGAGGGCGCCAGCCAGATACCATAGCGACGCGCAGCATCATAATTGTGCCCAAAGCCCTGAAGAGCACCGCCCATGTAGATGTTGCCGCTCGGCGCCAGGATCGAAAGATTGGCGGGCATCATGAAACGTCCCCCGTCCGGCGAATAATTCCGGTTCAATTCCATCGGACCCGTATTGCGCACTTCCACAATCTGCGCGCCAGGAACGAGGTCGCCCCCGGCGGAGAACAGATTGATCGCGCTATTGTCCGTCCAGAGCGTGAACCATGTTTCGCCGGCCCGATGAAACGCGCCGTTGATAGCGAACGCCTGTTCGTTCTGCTGCGTGGTGCGCCCCGGATCGCCCACACCGCTCAGGACCATGTCGCTCAAGGTCGAAAGCGACATGACGCTGTCCCCGGGCATCAGCACCAGGCCCGGCCTTGGATCCACCACTGTGCTGTCAAAGGGATTCCGGTGGAACCAATCGACGTTTGAAGCATCGGCGCCACCATAGATGCGCTCGATGCCGCCCATCGCTTGCGCCGTGATGTCGCTACGCCCCCGAAGATTGACCACAAGCCCCGCCAGATCCAGCGCGCTGGTGGTCCTGGCCATTTCCATCAGCGCATGGCCGGGGTTGAGAACCCCGCCGATTCGCATGTCCAAATCGCCGCCGCCGGTCAGAGTGAGGTCGCCGTCGGTCGAAACGCGCCCGGTGGAGCCGACGACGGCGATAATCCCTTCGCCCCTTGCCCGCCCGCGAGGGAAATTCTTGCCCGACGTCATTATCCCGGCATCGCCGGCGACATCGATCGACAAATCCCCACCGCCTAACGTGCCAAAGCCGGTGAAGCCGACGAGATAGGGATTGGCGTCGGTGGCATTGCGCTCCTCGGTTGGATAGATGCCGCCGCTGAAGCGGTTCAAGATGTCGCTGCCGCGAATATAGGTTCCAAAATTGATCCACCAGGCGCTCTCAATGGGATCGACGCCCGAGGTGTCGCCGCTTCCTTGACGCCATAGCCAGTTGGAAACGTTAGCGGTCGATCCGGCACGGCGCTGCGCATTGTCACCGGAGCCTGATTTCGGCGTCGTCACCACCGAACCTGTGAGGCTTCCTCCGGCGCGTATCATCAAGTTGCCACCCAGATCGGGATACCATGCGTGATAGGTGCTTTGCGTGGCGCCATCGACGATGTGCTCGTACTCGACCACACCGCTTTCGTTGAGTACCGATTGCCCCGGCACGGCGCGTGGCCGGTCGAATGCGTCGGCTTCGGCTGTGCTCAGCACCTGCTGCACGCCAGCCGTGTAGACCCCGTAAAGTGATTCCATCGACAGGCTGCGTCCGGCCAGAAGATCTAGATCACCGGTTCCGGTGCGCAGCACGCTGAAATTGAGGCCAGAATATACACGACCGACAAGTTCCGGCTCTCCACCCACCGCATCGGGATCACCAATGGTGACGCACCACTCTGGAATTGCGGCGCAGATTCCAAGAAATGCAGGATCGACTAGCGTCCATGGTGCGCCAATCAGACTTTCCTCGGTGTTGTAGGTGCCAGCTTCCAATTCCAAGCACATTCCGGCAACACGGCACAGGTTTAGCCGATTTTCCGGAACCTCGGTATATGCTGGGTTGCCAAGGCGATTGCCGGGCGCCCACACCGCAACGGTCGCAGCTGCCACTTCATACATGTTCGCAAATTGAAGGTGCTGATCGGCGATCGTGAGATTGCCGTGAACGCTGGCAGGCAGGATCGCTCGCGTATCCGCGGCCTCCAAATCGGCGCCAGCGACGATGCGCATGGACCATGACTGTGAGCCTGCGGGGAGCATGGAGGCGACGGCCCAGTTCGCGCCCTGCCGACCATCTGTTTCCGGACGCAACGGGATTTCGTCCATGCCGTCGGGCAGAATCAGATTGGCCTCTCCAGGGATCATGGCGCCCACCGGCAGGGTGACGTCACCGGCTAGCGTGAACGCTGCCAGACTTGCACCGGTGGTCCCGGCCCGCCGAGCGGGCAGCGGCACGCCCGCGGGCCAGGTCAGCGCGGCAAAGTTGGTGTTCTGCATAACCGTGAACCCCGCGCCCAGCACCGATCCTGATTGCAGAACGAGATCTTCGATGAGCAGCGTGCCAGCGGCATGAACCACGCCATTATGGTCGGTCACGTCGGCGCGCAGCACGACGCTTGCGGGCAGGGTCAGCGATTGCGTGAGTGTTGCATCCACCGGCAGCGTCGTGCCCTGCAACATGGTGAAGGCGCTGATCGGCAGATCGTAGTTCAGCGCCTGGCCCGCCGGGAAGGTCGTGCCGGCCTTCAGCACCACGCCGCCGCGCGGCACGATCAGGTTCTGGCCATAGGCGTTGACGCCCGGCAGCAGCACCCAACCATTGTCGTCGGGCGTCTCGGGTGGCGGCGCGAACCCGTCATTGATACTGCCATAGATGTCGAGATCGCCGCCGGCGCGAATGGTCAGCGCCCCCACTTCGCCCGAGCCGTAGACGCTGGTCAGCTGGAAGTTGGGATTGACGCTGTCATAGCGATGATCGGACAAGTCCAGGTCACCGCTGACGATCATATCGCCATCCGCCGTCGCGCTGACGATCTCCACGCCCGGCCGCAGGTGGAAGGCGTCGCGATAGGCCGCGTTGTTCAGCCCCGCGAGCTTGCCGTCCATCAACGAGGCATTGTCCAGCGCCGCGTCGATGAAGGCCGTGCTCTCGGCATGTTTGGCGTCGAGATAGGCTTGGTCGATCACCTGATAGGGCCGCCCGCTCGCTGCCGGATCGGAACCATAAGCGGCATCGTCATAGCGCTGCACCGCATTGACCGCGATCGAACGCGCGCCCTCAATGGTGAGGCTGCCGCTGGCGTCGATGGCGATATCGCCACCGGTGGCGCCGCCCAGGCGCGGCGCGTTCAGCTCCAGCGTCCCGCGCATCGCACCATCATGCTGGCCAGGTTCGCTGCCGGCAGCGGCCGACGTACCGTGGCGCAGGTCGATCCGGGCGCCCGAGGCCAGCGTCAGAAGGCCATCGCCCGAACTCAGCTCCACGATCGCCCGGTTGGGGCTGTCGATGATCTTGCCGTAGCTGTCGACGCGCAGCGTCTCGCCATGGGCGTCCAGCACCGCGGTCCCGGCAAGGTTCAGGCCATCTCGCGCCGCAAGCCGGATAGTGCCCACCTCCGCGCCGCTGGCGTCGATCGTACCCGTCACCGTGAGATGGCCACCGTCGAGCGAGACGTTGACCACGCCCGCTTGCACTTCGCTGCCGATCGTCAGGTCGCCCTGCTTGAGCTGGAACGCGCGGCCACCGGAGACGCCGCCTTCGTTCAGTCGCTCGTTGAGCGCCGCGAACTGCGCGGACAGCGCGCCGCCGCCGAGCGACTGCGCGCGCAGTTCGATGGAGCCGCCGCGATAGGGCACCATCGTGCCGCCTGCATTATGCTCGCCGCTGGCCGAGCCGAGGATCGCCCCTTGGAGATCGACCACGCCGGCCGTGGAGGCAAGCGCGGCCGCGGTCAGGCGGCCGGCGTGATTGTTCTGCGCCGAAAGGTCGATCACCGAGCCCGCGGACTGGCGGATGTCGCCTTCCCGGCTCTCAAGTATGACATCGCCGCCCCAGCTGTGCCGTTCCACATCCTCGAAGGCGATCGTCCGCCCGGCGAGATCGAGCTGCGCCGCATCGGTAAGGTCGATGTCGCCCGTTGCGTTCAGCTCCAGCCGCCCGCTGGGCAAGGCTATGGCCGTGTCGACCAGGATGCTCTCGGCCCCGAAGCGATAGGACGCGCCAAGCCCGGCCTCAATTTCCGCTGCGCCGGGCTCCAGGCCCGCCGCCGTCAGCGCCAGCGCTCCGCCGGCGCGGATATCGGCGACGGCGCCATCGCGCCCCGCGATCAGCGGCGTCTCGACGCGCAGGTTGCCGCCTTCGTAGGTCATGCCGTCAGTGGCTGAATAGCCGGCCTGCCGCTCGTAGACGGCAAGCGTGCTGCTGTTGTTGGCGAGCAGCGCATCGTTCGCCCGCAAGGTCACATCGGCAAATCCGAGGATCAGGCGGTCATCCGTATCGATGCCGCTCGGCCGGCCCTTGGGATCATAGCCCAGTTCGATAATGTCCGCCGACAGCAGCAGCGTGCCCGAGCCTCGGCCGGGACCACCTTGCCCGGCCGCGCCGACCGCGATCGGCGCATCGCCCTGCATTCCGCTCCACACCAGATGCCCGGTTTCGATGGAGACGCTGCTGTCCGCGCTGCCGGCGCCGAAGATGGCGGGGCTGCGCAAGATCAGCATATCCAGCGTCGAGTTGCCTTGCGCGTCGAGCGTGCTCAGGGACACGTCGCCGAAGAAGTTGAGCCCCTCCTGCGCGCTGAGCGTGAACGCCTCGATTGCCGGTGCACCGACGCTCTCGTCCCCTGTCAGCAGCCTGTCTAGCACCGTCTGGTTGAAGGCGAAGCCCGCCGGCAGCACGCCGCCCGCCGAAGCGGCGGCGAGCGCACCGTCATCGCCGATATTGATCGCTCGCATCGCGAGCGACAAATGCCGCCCGCCAAGCCGCGCGCTGTCGTCGATCCGCAGATCCTGCTCGGTCGAAAACGCAATCGTACCTTCGGTGTAGATGCTCGCATGACTAGTCGATGCCCCTTGGCCCCCGACATCAATCGGCGCGCTGCTGGCTCCGGCGCCCGCACTGCCATAGAGGACGTCATGCTCGCCGTTAGACGCGATCAATGCCCCGTTATAAACCTCCAGCACATATCCGCTTCTGGTGTCGAGGGACACGTCCCCCTGTCCAATCGTATTGATCGATGCGCCGCGCTCAACGACCAGGCTGTTCGAGGAATCTCCGAATGACGGCCGGGACCCGCCCAGAATGACTTCCGCAGCGGAAAGCACCGCGCCGCTACGCAAGACGGTATTTCCGCTTCCGCTGACCCGCAAAACGCCCGGTTGATTCAAAATGGTCGTCATGCCGGCGTTGACCATCAGACGCTCGGCATTTTCGCCGAGGCGATTGAGATCGCCGACACGAACGCTCACGCCCTCGAAGCTCTCGCTGGCAGCAGCGTCATCGGCGACGATCTCCAAGCCTGAGTTTGTGGGAGACGAGCCAACGGCAACATTGGCGCCAAAACCGCCCTCTGCGTGTTCAGCATGGAGCGTTCCGTCGAAGCGAAGGGCAAACCCTTCCGCCAACCCGCTCTGAACCAAACTGATGCTCAAGGACTTCGCATCTTCAATGATCGCGCCACGCGGCATTCCGTTGCGGGCGGCATCCGCCAGCACAAACGCGGAATGGGTGGTTTCGTCATACTGCGCGTGGGTGCGCAAGTTTTCGGCTGAACTGATTATCGCTTGCCGGGCCAGAGTGTCCTGCAAACCCGTTTCTGCGATACCGAGGCGGGCCGCCACTGACCATATGCCGCTGTCGAGAGCGACCGCACCCGCCAGCAGCGCGGATGGCTCACTTCCCAGTTCGACACGGAATGCGCCGGGCTGAAGCGCAAAGGTCGATGGCAGCAACGTATATCTGCCTGCGGGAAGGCCAGGCACGCCGTCCGGGATGGAGATCGTTTGGCCGATCATCGGGTCCCCGGCGCCGGCGTCCGGCGATACCGGAGCATAGCTGCCCTGATAGTCCGGCAGAATCGCGTAGACTGTGTTGCCGCTGTCGCTAAATCCGAATCCCGGATTGAGGTCTGCCAGCGGATGCAGCCTCGGATCGATGGAACCTCCTCGTCCGCTGATGAAACCGGCGCCGGTCAGCTCCCCGCCACCCGACAGGTCGATCAGCGCGCCGTCACGCACATCCACGGATTCGCTGGACAGAACGAGCTGGGAACCGAGGATCAACTGCGGCAAGGACATCTCTTCGCCGGCATAAGTCCATGAGAGTCCGTCAGTCGTCCCGCCATAGGGCATCGACAGGCCTTTGGCCGATACCGAGGTGACGCTTCCCGGACGGAATGTGATCTGCTCGGTCACGGGACTGTAGTTGGAGCCAAGGCGCAGTGTACCCATTGGCGCCCTGAGGACGCCGGCCTGCTCGATGCGAGGGGCGACGAGTTCCAGAGAGCCGAACACGGAATGAGGCAGATCAGGTATGCCCGCGCCTTCCGGCTGACGGATCGAAAGCAGACGATCAGTGCGGGGTTGCCCACTGACGCTATACCCTGCGGTGACCACAGCGTCTGCGCCCGCTGCCGGATAGATCTGCGACGCGACGAGCGTGAGATCGCCCGAAGTCTTGAGATCGGTCCTCGGCGTCGTCCCGGTCGCCTGCAGAAAACGGATATCACCCGAACTGACAAGATCGACGCTGTCAAAGCCGCGCCAATCGTAGCTCCTCTGCCCCGTGGTCGTACGGGTATTGGAGAACGGCGTTCTGGACGCACCGAACTGCACGGCATTGCGGACATCGAGGAAACCCGCGGATACGGAGAATATGCCTGTGGGGTCCTGTTGCGATGCCGGAATGGCGGTGCCGAGTGTCGGAACAATCGATCCGGTTCCGGTTGGCGAAGCAGGAGGTTCCCCGACTCCAGCCAAGCGAACATAGGGCGCGGTGACAGTTACCTTGGCGTCGTCGGGCGCCCCTTCCGCCAAGGCGAGGACGGGGCTGTAGAGGTGAATGCTCTGCGCCATTTCGAGCGAAGTTTCGCCGGCAAAGGTCATCACGCCCTCGCTCAGCAGGCTCAACCTACTGAAGCCGCCAGTTTCAATGTTGGCGGGAGAGATATGCGCCGTAGCGAAGGAGAAGCGGTCGGTATCGGCGTACGGGGCGTCGCCGCCGATCCGGAGATCGCGCACATTGAAGAACTCGGGATCCAGTGCACCAATTCCCGTAAGTCCGTAGATCGGTACGCCAAGGGCAATCGCGAGGCGCCCGCCACTGCTGCCTCCGCCACCCGATTCAGCAATCAGCGTGCCATCAAGGATCACGCCGCTATCAGAGACTGCCGATATGCTGCCACCGTGGGATGAGACAGTCTGATCGCCGCGTCGCGCGACATTGAGCAGTCCCTGCGCGCCGGAGGCATTTAGGCGCGCGCCTTCGTGAACGACCGCAAATGCACTGCCATTGACGAGGTAAGAAATGTCTCCCGTAGCCTCATCAATGTCACCGCCCAGGCGGATAGAGCCCCCATCCAGCACGAAGCCGCGCAGGCGTCCGTCACGATCCGTTTCGGAGAACGCGAGGCCGGAAACGTCGAGCACGGCGTTATGGCCGACCTCGACCGCCAGTTGGTCCCAAGTGGCGGGGCGCTGCTGCAGGCGGGTGCCGGCATTGCCGGCAATGTCGATCCGGCCGCCTTGCGCGGTCAGCCGGCCTTCTACGCGTACATTGGCACCCTGAAGCGAGATCGCCTGACCGGGGTCGACCGAAATCGAGGCGGCATCCGCCACGATAACATCCGCCATCACGGCATTCGCGGCAGAGGTGCCGGGCACCCCTTGTGCAGTCAACGCCAGGCTGGCGCCGCCGCGCCGTACGACATTGGAACTTGCCGGATCGACATAGGCCACAGGCGGCAGCCATTCTTCGAGCATGATGCCCTTGTCCCGGCCGGGTAGCGGCCGATAGACCGGCATCGTTACCGAGACATCGGCTCCGCCATTGACCAGAACACCACCGGAACTGTTGATGGAATAATTCGAGAAGCCAGAAGAAAAGAGCACCGGATCGATCGCGATGGTAGAAGCCACCGCGATGTCGCGTGGGACAGTCATGCCGGCTGGGATGAATGTTCCTGCATGTCCGACAATTTGCCCCCCCGCAGCATCGAGCATCCGCTGGGTTATTGCGGTGCCCGCTGCGACGCCGCGGGAATAATTCTCCACAGGCAAGCCGTCAGGAAACACGTCGGCAGGGACTATGAAGCCCGCATTCGCGATCGATGTGATGGCGCCTCGGTTCGTTAACGGTGTTCCTGCCGGAATGGTATCGCCTGCCCGGTACGTCACACCACCCAGGGTCACCCTAAACGCGATGGTGCTGCCATAAGACCCATCCGCGAGATACCAATCGGCTTGGGTAATGATCGGGTCGGCAGCAGTGGCGCGCAAGAACACTGTTCCGGTCGCGGCTTCCCCCGGCATCAGCATATCGCTTTGGTATGTGAAGTCGAACGGCGCGACCTCACCGAGGCCGAGGACGAGATCTTCGGCGAGGCGCAAGCCGATCGGCGCTTCTTCGCCGGCGCGCAAGACGCCATCGGGGAGGATTTCGTCGCCAATCACAACGCTGCTGGCCGCGGCAAGGCGCAGCGTACCGCCGCCCTCAACGCCGACCGAACGCACCGTCCCGTCAAGGATGAGATCACCCGCGCCTCCACCGAACGATCCCCCGCCGAACCCCGTCTCGAGCGTGACATCGCCGCCGCGTCCCCCGACGAAGGACCCGTCCACCAGGCGCGCCGCGCCCGACGAGGCGTCGATCACCGCCCCTTCATTGTGAGAGATCCCGCCGGTTGTGCGGATGCTGACATTGCCGCCGTCGAGATAGGCCAGTCCGCTCAGGCTCCGGTCGCCTGAGGCAAAATCGCTGGTCAGGCCGCGAACGTCCAGCGTCACGCCCTCCGAAATATCGACTTGAGGCGTGATGCCCGCCGGGATGGTCTGGGCGCGGTCCTGAATGACCCATTCGCCACCCTGAAGAAGAGCGGTGGAGGCCACATTGCCGAGATTGATCGATCCCGCGCGCGCGGTAAGATCGCCGCCGATCTTTACCTGCGGGCCGTAAAACTGGATGGCGCCGCCGGACGTGACCGCGATATCGGCGTGTGCGGTGATCTGTTCACGCGCCGCGATGCGCAGCTCGCCCAGCTCTGCCCGGCTGAGCCAATCGCCGTCCAGAACGATATGCCCGGCCTCGACCGGCTGCTCGTGCGCACCTTCGCCGTCACCATGACCGATCGTCACCGTGTCGGCGACGGCGTTGAAGATGGTTCCCCAGGTCCCCTCGCCAATGAAGCGATTGCGATAGTCCCCCAGGATCAGGGACGCGCCGCGTGCGACGGTGTGCTGGCCAAGGCGATAACCATCGATGACATCGTCCGGACGGGCGTTGGTCTGGCGCTCACCATTGATCACTTCCGAGAGGATGTCGGCGTTCATCACGACGCTCGGCGCCGACAGGATCAAGCGGCCGGCATCACGGCCGACGGTGTAGCCCTCTTCCCAGCGCATGGAATTCCCGCGCGAGAAGAGGGGGTCGGAGTAGACCTCCATGTACATGTCGCCCCAGCGGTCATGGCGACGGATGAACGCATTGCCGACCGCGACCATCTTCATGTGAGCGGGGGCGTTACGGATGTCGTACATGCGTCCGTCCGCTCCCATCACACGGGTCGAGCGGACATAGCCGGAGCGATAATCGAGACTTCCGCCGGACAGGTCGAACACCGCGCCTTGCTCGGCTACAACTTCACTGGCCGCGAGCGTGATCGTGCCGCCGACCGCAGCCCATTCGCCGATGCCATGCTCCATATTGGCGAGGTAGCCTCCTACCTCGAGCAGACCCCCCGGAGTATACCAGCGATCGCCTTCATAGCCACCGGTGCCGTCAGGCAGCAGGATCAGATCGCGGACATCCACCCAGACATCCTGGCTCTTGAGATAGTCCTCGTCGCGATTGGCGGGGCTGTCACGCAGTTCGTTGCCCTGGATGTTCACTCGAATCGAGTTGTCCTCCATGTCGAGCGCAACGCCCATGACGCCCGAGACGTCGATGCGCGCATCGTCCTCGACGGTGATGCGGCCGTTGTTCGCCTGCACCGCGACCTGTCCACCCTGGGCGCTGGTCTGTGAGCCGCCCTCGAACAGGACATCGCCGCCGGTGACGATCTCGATGCGCGACTGGTCGAGCCGGTCGTCGAGAAGCGAGCGGTCATCAAATCCGCCAGTCGTGGTCGTCTGGCGATTGCTGTTGGCAAGGGTGGATTCGGCAAGCAGCGCCTCGCGCTGACCGTTGAGCGCGGTGTCCTCGCTGTCGAGCTCCGGCAGGATGATGGTGAGGCTGTCCTCGCCCAGCGTTACCGATCCTTCGCTATCGCTCGCGGAGTTGAGCAGGTGGATCGTGCCGCGCTGGTGGACGCCGGTGGTCGAGACCATGACGCCGTCCTGGCGGATGGTACGGCCGGCAAGCGTGATGTCGCCCTGGGCGGCCTCGATCAAGCCGGCGTTGACGACCGTGCCGCTTGTCGACCCCTCGTCGATCAGGCCCCGGACTTCATTGCCGCGCGTGGTCGAGGAAGTGTTTTCTTCGGTGCCATAGCCGCGCCTGATGATGAAATCGTCGCCAGCCGACAGAGCGGTCTGACCGCGGGGTGTGGTGATCGTGCCCTCGTTGCGGACCTCAGTGCCCATGAGCAGCACATAACCGCCTCCGGATGTCACCGATTCCGGTGTGTTGGTGGTGATCTGCGCGCCCGCCTCAACTGTCACGGCGCCGCCGGCATTGCTGAAGCTCGGCACGTAGTTCGCGCCGGTCTGCTCCGAGTAGATCCCCCGTTCGAGGAACTGGGGGTCAGTGATGTTGGCGGTTGATGCGACGAGGTTGCGGACGTTGATCTGCGAGGCGCCGCCGAAGATGATGCCGTTCTGATTGATGATGTAGACCGAGCCGTCGGCTTTGATGGAGCCGAGGATCTGCGAGGGATCCGTGCTGTCGCCGATGACGCGGTTGAGCGCGACCCAATCGGCGCCGCCCTGATTGAACACCAGGTCCGTCTCGCGCCCGACATTGAAGCTGTCCCAGGTCAGGATCGCGCGCTGCTGCGTCTGGTCGATCGCGACATTGGTGCGGCCGTTCTCGCCCTGGCTCTGTACCGGCCCATTGGCGCCGACCCACAGGCTCGGGTCCAGCTCGACCCCGTTCGCCACCTGCAAGCCGCCCTGGCCGAGCCCGTTGGGCACGGTGGACTGCACATGGCGCGCGGCATTGCGCGCGGCGATCTGGGCGTCGTTCATCGCCTGGCGCGTCTCGGCGGCGCGGCGGAACGCCTGGATGGCGCGCTGCGTGGCGCTGTTGGTCTCGTTGGCGCGCGTCGCCTGCTCCTGCGCGGCGCGGGCGGCCGCCGCCGTGGGATCGCCGCCGCCGCGCCCGCCGAACACGCGGCCGCCGCCCGAGCGGTCCTGCGCCTGCGCGACGCCGGTCAGGAGCATGGCGCCGATGGAGGCGCCGATCAGGAGCCGGGTGCGGAAGGATTGCGGGTTGGCGGTCATGGCTGTTGCTCCATCATCATGGCGACCGGCAGCGCCGGCGCAGTCTGTTCGGGTTGAATGGCGGCGTCGTGACGCGCCGCCTCTGTCGGGAAGCCGGGCGCGGGGCGCGGGGCCTCCGCACCGGGCAGGAATCTTCTTCGGGTCATGGCGTGCCCCCGCGCGGCGGCGGCACGGGCCGGTTGGGGCGCTGCGGATGCACCGAATGCCCGAGCGTATTGCCCATGCGCAGCCGGGTGGCGGTCTGGTTGGCGACCCCGGTCTGGATGTCAGGCGAGCCCGCGCCGATCACCGGCGTCTCGATCGCCGAACGGGTCTGCGCCTGCGCGGTCTCGGCGGCGGCCTGAAGGCGATCGGTCGCGCATTCGAGATGCCCGGCGCGGTGGCCGGCGATGTCGACCGTGACGCAGGGGCCGGGCGGCGGTCCGCCGATCCGCGTGGCGGGCGCAGATGTGACCGGCCCAGCCTCGACCGTGACGGGCGGCAGGACGATATCGGGTTCGCGGGCGTCTGACGTTTCGCCGGCAACCTGCGAGCGCGCCGGCGCGCCGACCAGCAGCAGGGCGGCGGCAAGCCCGGCAGCGATGGCGGCGAACAGGCCGTCGCGGACGCGCGAAGGGAGTTCACGCGCGCCCGCGACGACGGCCGGTCGCTCCCTGCCAGCGGGAGCATGATCGGATCGCCCGGAAAGGGGTGACCGGGACCGATCCGTTCCAGCGCCGGCCTGCTGGAACCGAAGAGGCTGCGCGACGCGCCTGGTCACCCGACTCCGCCCCGCGTGGACGACAGGGGGAGCCGGGTGTTCATGGCGGCCGGCCTCGCTGAGGGAACGAAGCCGGGCCGACAGGATCAGGAGCGTCGCGGTCGACATCAGAACCGCGTCATCAGGTCGACGAACAGGCGATCGACGCTGAACGGGGCGCCGGCGATCTCCTCGGCCGACAGCCAGCGCGCGCCGAAGATGGTGTTGCGGCCGATCGCGTAATTGCCGCCGATCGTCCAGCCGCGGTTGTTGGTGCCGCCGATATGCATGTCGCTATCGGCGAACGCGTCGATGACGGCGTCGGATTCGAGGTGGCGGTAGCCGATGAAGGCGTTCCAGTCGCCGCGCACGGCCTGCCAGTCGCCCTGGCCGTTGAGGTTGAGCACCGAGCCGAGCGTCAGGCGCGCCGACCAGCCGATGTCGCCGCCGTCATAGGGGCCGTCCTGAAGGATGGTCTTGCCGGGATTTTCCGGATCGGGAATGCGGAGCGACGGGCCGAGATTGTTGACCGCGCGCGCGGCGACCACGCTGCGGTCGAAGCCGAGATTCTTGACGAAATCGCCTTCGAGCCGGACCCCGAACCGATCCGACGGGCGATAGTCGACGGCGCCGCGGATGTTGAGCATCCGGAAGTCCGACGCCAGCCCAAAATACTGGTTCTCCGGGCTCTGCGGCACGTTGAGCGGATCGGGGATGACGTCGCGGATCGGGAACATGGTGTTGCCGAACTGCTGGAAGGCCGGACGCGTCGCGTCGGTCGAGCAGACGACCTCGTAGTAGTAGCAGGGCGCGGAGACCTGGCCCTCGACATTGTCGTAATGGAAATAGCCGCCAGCGAGCCGGACGCTGACCTCTTCGGTGGCCCTGAACTCGAACCCGGCCTGGGCCGCGAACAGATAGCGGTCCTGGCTCTTGTACGGCCCGCGAATGCCCGGATAGGTGTCTTCGCCTTCCTCGGGCGCGGTCGGCGCGTTGCGCGAGCCGAAGTTGAGATCGGTGTTGAACACGGGGAAGGCGCCTGCTGTCCCGAAGACCGAGAAGCGCTCGCTCACCGGCGCATTGGCACTCACCGCCACGCCGTCGAAGTTCATGTCGTTGTCGTAGACGAGATCGCTGGTCCAGAACGGATTGGCGAAGCGGCCGAAGTCGAGCGCGACGCCTTCCATCGGGGTCAGGCGCAGCGAGGCGCGGTCGAGCCAGATATGATATTTGCCGGTGCCGTGAGCGCCCAGCGTCTGGTTGGTCGAGACCGGGCCATTGTCCGCGCCGGTCGCGAGGCGGATATCGGCCGAGATCCAGTCGTCGATCTGCGCGCGTACGCCGAGGCGGGCGCGGACGCGGAAGCGCTGGCGGTCCTCGAGCGAGTTGAGGAAGGGCGGCGAGATATAGCCCGGCGTCTGATCGTTGATGTTCTGCGGATCGCCGGCGTTGATCGCGCCGTAATTGGCGAAGATGTCGGCATTGCCGTCATCGTAGAACCGGCCTTCGCCGCGCATCCGCACATCGCCGTAGAGCTGGATGCGGCGGGTCCATTCGGGCGTCTCGCCGGGGCGCGACCAGCCTTCGGCCTGCGCCTGGCTGCCGAGTTCAGCCAGCAGCTCCTCCTTGATCTGTTCGCGCACGACGGGCGAGACATAGGTGACGGTCTGGGTGCCGTCGGCGGCGACGCCGGGCTGCGGCAGCGGCGGGCGCTGCGCCTGCTCGGGCGCCGGGTTCGCGGCGGCCTCGGCGCGGAGCTGGGCTGCCTCCTCGGCGGTGACCAGGCCGCGCTGGACCATGAGGTCGAGGAGCCGGCCCGCATCGAGGTCCTGGGCGAGCGCGGGGCTGGCCGTGAGGGCGACGCCGGCGGCGCAGGCCATCAGCGCGGCCTTGAGCCGATAAGCGGGTTTAGGCAGGCTGTTCATGATGTTCCCCTTCGGAAATGTGGTCGCCGGGTGCTGCGCGGACATGCGTCAGGCTCCCGGCGTTGTTGGTAAGGTCGCTTCGCTCACGCTCCGCACGCTCTTGTGGGTCACGTCGCTCATGCTCCGCTCCGGGCGTTGAGTTCGATCCGCATCACCGGCAGGCCGGCGGGCGGACGCTGTGAGAGCTGGAGGCCGGTCAGCACCTCGCGCAGCCGGGCATTGCGGCGATCGTCGCCGCCGCCGATCACGCGCACATTGGTGATGCGGCCATCCGGTCCGACCGTGACCGCGAGCTGGACGCTATAGCGGCCACGTGACAGTTCCCGGTCGCCTTGCGCGGCCGCCCGGATGCCGTTCAGCGCGACATTGGCGTAGGCCGCGAACGCATCGCCGCCGCCGGGACGTCCGCCGATCCGCGTGCCCGAGCCGTCCCCGCTCTGGAGGCCGTAATTGCTGGGTCCTGCGCCCTCGCGGGCGGTGAGCGCATTGTCGCCCTGGACGGGATCGTTGCTCGCATCCGGCGGTGGCGGGGTGTCCATCGGCTGCTCGATCGGCGGGGCGATCGTCGGTTCGGGCGGCTGCTCGACCACTTCCGGCTCGGGCGGCGACGGGAGAGGCGGCGGCGGCAGGATCACCGTCGTCGTCTTCATCTCGTTGGGACGATCGCTGACGGTCTGCTTGCCCATGAAGGCATAGCCGATCACCAGCACCAGCCCGACGCCCACCACCGCGAGGATCCGGCCGAAGGTGAACGGCGAGGGCTTGCGGCGGCGCGAACCGCTCGGCCCACCCGGCGGCATCAATGTCGCAGCCGCCATCACGCACCCCCGCCGGCGTTGAGCCGCGTCATGGGGAAGCGGGCTGATCGGCGCCCGGCAGATCGGGCGGCGTCCAGGCCGCGGCGGGCACACTGCGCAGCAGCAGAGCAATCGCGCCGACGAGCAGGAGCAGCATCACCACGAATAGCCACCCCCTCGAGGCACGCTGCCACCAGGGTTTGCGGTAGCTGGCGCGCGATATGCGGATCACCGGCCTGCGGTCGCGCTTGCGGTCGAGCCATCGGCGTAAGGAGAGCATGGATCATATCCTCCTCCCGGCTCACTGTCCGCCGCCCGGAGGCCGGGTGGACGCCATGCCGAGGCTGGGCACGCCGACCTTCGAGCACAGGTCGAGCACCTGCATGACCTTGTCGTACTGGACGGCGCGGTCGCCGCGCAGGATGACCGCAAGGTCCGGCGTGGTGGCGATCGACGAACGGAGCTGGGATTCCAGTTCGGCCATCGACACAGGAATCGCGTCGATCGACACGGTGCCGTCATTGCTGACCGCGATCACCCGGCTCTTCTGCGCTTCGAGCGTCTTGGCCGAGGAGGCGGACGGCAGGTCCACCTTGATCCCCTGGACCGCCGCCGTCGTCATCAGGATGAAGATGATCAGCAGCACCAGCACCACGTCGACGAACGGGGTGATGTTGATCTCGTTATAGGGCTTCTTGCCCCCACCGACCTGCATGGCCATGGCCTGATCTCCTTACGTTTGGGGGGTCAGGCCGCCTGGGCGGGGATGGGAGCTGGCGCAGGCGCGGGCGCATCCTGCCAGATTTCGGCGATGCGCTTTTCCAGCTCGTCCACGAAGATGTCGTGGTCGGCGGTGATCTCCTCGATGCGGCTGAGCAGATAGTTGTAGCCGAACAGCGCCGGGATCGCGACCGCGAGGCCGGCAACCGTCGCCAGCAGCGCGGCCGCAATACCCGGCGCGATGGCGTTGATGTTGACCTCGCCAGCCGCAGCGACGGAGGCGAACGTGATCATGACGCCGAGCACCGTGCCGAGCAGGCCGATGAACGGGCCGCCCGAGATGGCGATGGTCAGCAGCACCAGTCGCGCGTTGAGCTTCTGGCCCTCGCGGACTCGGCCTGCGTCGAGCGCCGAGCGGATCGCAGCGATCGACTGGCTGCGGATCGCGAACCGGCTGCCGGTAGCGCGCCCTTCCTTGAGGCGCTCGGTCAGTTCGCGCCGGCCGATGGCGTAGAGCCGGCCCAGGGTGGAGTCGGCGGCTTCAGCCCCCGGATCGAACCCCGGCAGGCCGTCATGGTCGCCCGCCCGGCGGGAGATCTGGCCATAGGCGTCGAGGAAGGCGTCATTGGCGCGGCGTACGCGGCCGATGAGCAGGCCCTTGCTGATCATGATCGCGATGGCGACCAGCAGCATGAAGGCGCAGATGATGATGACGATCCAGGCGTCGAGCGTCAGCGCCGAAAACAGGATGCCAAAGTGATTGTGGCCGCCGCCGCTCTCGACCTGCTGCGCGGTGTCGGTCGTGACCAGGCGCGAAGTCTGGCCCTCGCTGGCGGCGGCAAGCTGGAATGCAGCCTGCGGCAGCGCCGCACCCGCGACACGGAACTCATCGATCTCACCAGTGAAGCCCTGACCCAGTACAGGCGTGCCGGTCGCGGCCGCCAGCGCACCAGTCACTTCGCCGGCAGGCTGGCCATTGATGTAAAGGATGCTTCTCGCGCCGTCATTGACCAGCGCCACATTGGTCCAGCTATCGGCGGCGAGAGCAGCACCGGCAGAACGGTTGCCGCTCTGGTCGATGAACAGCTGCCCGCCTTCTGCGACCAGGCTCACCGAACCGGGCAGGCTGAACACCGTGCCGTCGCCACCCGGCTTGACCCAGAAGCTGACACTCAGCGGCCCGCTGGTGAAAGCGGACGCGGGCAGCGTGACCGGGGCGGTGCCGTCGAGGACGAGGCTCTGTCCGATCAGGCCGCCCGCGTTCCGGGTTTCACCACCACTGGCGTTGGCGCCGTTGGCGGTCGCGTCCCGAGGGGCTCCCTCGTTATTGAAATGATAGACCAGGCGGAAATCCGGGCCGAAGGTGCCCGCAATATCCTGCTGCGCCTCGGCAGCCTCATTGCCGTAGTATGCGAAGATGGCGCTCGCCTGACCGGGCTGCAGGCCCTGCACATCGACCCAGACCAGCGCCTGTTCCTCCTGCGGACTCCACTTTTCGATGTGGAACTTGAGCGGCGTGCGATCGTCGCCCGCGACAAAGCGCAGGTCCGAGCCGTCCGGTTTCACATCCTTGAAGCTGAAATTGCCGCTATGCAGCCGCACCAGCACCGGCGCGCGCGCGACTTCGCCGGTGATGCCGGCGGCGTCGACATTGAGGTTGATTTTCGTGCGATAGGCATAGTCCGCTTCCCACCAGGCATGAGCCGGCGAGGCGAAGGCGGTAAGGGCGGCAAGCGCGACCGCACCGGCGACCGCACCCTTTTTGAGACGTGTGACAAGCGACATGATTAGAATTCCCCCCAGATGCGGAAGCGAGCGAAGAAATCACCGGAGCGGCTCTCCGAGCCGTTCACGAGCGGGACACCGAGATCGACGGCGCCGTTGAGGTAGCGAAAGAGCTTGATGCGGCCGCCGAGACCCACGCTCGACATCCCGAAATCATCGTCCTGGCCGTCCAGCGGATCGTGGATCGCGCCGATGCCGGAATCGAGGAAGGCGTGCAGGCGCAGTTCGTTGACCGGGCCGCCGATACGCGGACCGAAATCAGGCGAGCGCAGCTCGGTCTGGATCGCCACGCCATAATCGGCGATCTGCTCGGTCTCGAAATAGCCGCGCACGCTCGACATGCCGCCGAGGCTGAAGCCTTCGTTGGAGATCAGCGGATCGGCCGACCATTGGCCGGTGAGCCGCGAATAGAACTGCAAGCCCGCGAACACGTCTTCGGTGTGGCTGGCGTCGATCTTGAAGGTGACGAAACTCGGCCGTGCATTGTAGCGCTTGGCGTCGAAATTGACCCAGCCGTCGCCAAGCCCGCGAATGCCGAACACGGTCGAGAGCGTGAGGTCGCTGCGGCTGCGCTCGCGCGACCAGTCGCCGCGCCAGCTTGCCGTGATCGGGAAATACTCGATCGGCGCCGAGGCGCGATCGGAGCCCAGGATTACATCCTCGTCGAAATCCTTCCAGTCGATCCCGACGGTCAGCGAGTGATAGAAGCCGTCCGACGAACCCAGCGAGCGGATGAAGCGCAGGCCCGCCATATTGCCGCGGCCGATGACGCTGGTGCCGCCGACCACCGCGATGTCGCTGTCCGAATGGACGCCATAGAGCATGAGCTGCGTGCCCGTGCCGAGCCGGGTCAGCCAGTTGGCCGAGAACACCGTGCCGTCGTCGGTGCGGCGCGGGGCGGTCTGCGCCGAGACCGACAGCGAGTCCCCGCGGCCCCAAAGATTATCGTAGCGCAGGCTCGCCGAGGACCTGAGGTCCGAGGTCGCGGCCGAGCTGAAATTGTTGAGTTCGACGGAGCCGTGCCAGGGCGAGCTTTCCTCGACCGTCAGCACCACGTCGAGCGTGCCCGGCGCGACGCCCGCCCGAAGCTCCGGGGTGACGCGCCGGGTAGGATTGCTGTTGAGCGCCACCACATCGCGCTGGAACTCGGGCAGGTTAGGCGTGGTCCCCGGCGCCACCGAAGGCGCCTGTGCCCGTACCGCATCGGCCGCGCGCGTGTCGCCTTCGACCAGCAATTGCCCAACCGTTTGCGGCTGCACCTGCAAGTGCAGCACGCCGCCCTCCACCGACTGCTCGGGAATGAACACCGACACCGCTACATAGCCCGCGTCCTCGAACGCCTTTTGAAGCGCCGCGCGCGCCGCCTCCACATCGGCCTCGGTCCGACCCGGACCCATATGCGGATAGATCGCCCGCTCGACCGTCTCCGCCGGCAGGATCGTGTTGCCCCGCACCTGAAAGGCAAGGATGTCGAAGCGGGCAGTCTCGGCGGGCGCTGCTCCACCGGCGTCCGTCATGTCCTGAGCCGGTATTGGCGTCCCGTCCTGAGCGAAGGCCGGGACGGCGGCCAGACTGATGACAAGGGCAAGCACGGCATGGCTCGGCGCCCGCCGCAACTGATCTTTCTCGAACCTCAAAACCTTCACCCCCTGCCGACGGCGCCGTCCCGGCGAAGAGCCGGACGGCGATCGGTCGCTGACTTCGCGAAGCTGGCGTCGATGCAGAATCATGCTGCATCGCAGCGCCAGTTGTCGGCAGGGTCTTAGGTACAGGCCGGAAGGACTCTCAAGGACAAATATGCATCGCGATGCGTTTCGTCTCAATCAGTCCGCTTAGTATGTAAGTTGTGTTACAGGTCTCATTGATCTAATCGTGACATATAAAGACATTGCGAATCACCGTTAAGGGATTGATGGCCGTTAGTATTGGAGTTATTCTTATTACAAGCGCGAATATCGCCCTGACGAGGTGTCAGGACGCTAGAAGTTTTTCGGCTCCGTCTGAAACGGAGGAGGTTCTATTCGCGCATTGCGCGAAAGGCTCGTGCGCGGTTCTGGCTCGGCGTTTCTCCAAAGTGGCGTTGATAGGCGCGGCTCATCATGCCCGGCGTTCCGAAGCCGGCGGCAAGTGCGATGTCGCCGATCGAGCGGCTCTCGTTCGGGCTTTCGAGGCGCGTACGGACCCATTCGAGGCGGATCTGCTGAATAAGCTGGGTGACGGTGACGCCGAGGCAGGTCCGGAAATTCCGGCGCAACGTGCCCGAGGTGACGCCAGCGATCTGGGCAAGCTCGTGGATCGTCCAGCTCTGTTTGGGATCAGCGCGAATATGCTCGACGGCGCGCTGTACCGACCGTGCGACAGGAAACAGCAGTTCGGCCGCCGGATCGGCCTGGAGCGTTTCCACAAGCCCTTCGAGCGCGCCTTTTTCCAGCAGACGGTCATCGAGCGCCGAGTGGCCGATGTCCCCCGCTATGCTGGCGCGCGGGAGCGCTACCCCCATTTGTTCGACCGACCAATCGAACCGGTGATCAATGGCCGCGAGACGGCGGGCCGCGCCGAACCGGCTCGACGCGAGCGCCTGGATAGCGGCGCGCGGGATATGGAGAAAGAGCGCGCTCGAACCGGCAGCACAGACCGCGGCGGCGCGGCTGCCCGCCGCCAGGAGCAATGCCGATCCGGCTCCAAGCGTGAGGGTGTCATCCTCGCGCACGACGACGACCGTGCCGGTGATCGGCAGGAGGACATGAACGGTCGCGTCGGTGGAGGTGAGCGAGACAGCGCGCTGGCGTGGGAAAGCGCGAAAATCAAGATCCAGCGGCCCCAGCTTGAAGCGCTGGCGCTGCACCATTGGGCGCACGGGATTGCCCGCCGGCAGTGCCGGGCGCCGCATATTGGGCGCGCGCGCGGGGACAGGGGTGGTTGCCCTGATCGCTGCATCGCGGTTGTTCAATTTGACGGCAAAAGTCGGGTTCATGGTCATGGTCCTCGACTGGAAGACCAATGTCGCGAGATCGAACGAAAGACTTTTTTCGCTGACGGCGATTTTTATGCGATCGCCCGCGCGTTCGCACCGGCCCGCCTCAGCCGCTTGTCACAAAGACGCGATAAACACGCCCTACGGGTCGAGCATTTAAGTGACAATGGGGTGACACGGGAGCAATGAGTCGAGATCTCTCGACCCGGCTGATGAGCGGATTTCTGTCGCTCTCCCTGCACGCTGCGGCGGGCTTCGCCCTGCTGTGGGCGTGGGATACGGGCGTACCCGTGCGCGACCTGTCCGGCGGCGACAAGGGTAATGTGCTGATCGTCGAGTTGATCCCGCTGGAGCGCGCCGATGGCGTCGCGCAGCGCGAAAGCGCGCAGGACGGCGACGCCCGCGAAATGTTGGATGAGCCGCGCCCGCTCGTCGCAAGCGGCGAGGCGGGCGACGCGAAGCCGCAGCCGCGCGCCGCCGGCCCCGAATCCCATGCCGCGCGCGCCAGCGCCGAGGCGCAAGGCGATGCGCGCGATCTCGCCGATCTGCCGAGTGCCGATGTCCTCGCTTACCGGCGACGGCTCGAAGCCCATCTTGCCCGTTACCGCATCTACCCCGTCGCGGCGCAGGATGCGGGTCGCGAAGGCGTCGTCATGCTGCATTTCGTCATGTCGCACGAAGGCAGAGTGCTTCAGGCCTGGGTCGGCGAAAGCTCGGGCGCCTCCGACATAGACCGCGAAGCTGTAGCTGCCGTGATGCGCGCGCAGCCGCTCCCGGCATTTCCACAAGGCTGGCCCGGCCAGCTCAGCGTCATCCTTCCCGTCACCTTCAGGCTCGGATGAGGACGATTGCGCGTTCCATGGTCATTGCGGTGCGATGGTACGGTCCACAGGCGCTCGTCTCCGGGATGCTCGCACTGGCCTTGCTTGCGGCGCCCGCGCCTCTTGTCGCCCAGGGAGCGACCACGTTGGGCGATCGCCGCTTTGAGATTCCCGCGCAGCCCGTCGCGCAGGCGCTTGCCGAGTTCGCGACCGTGAGCGGGGTGAGCATCATCTATCGCCAGAGCCTTGCGGGCGACCGTTATTCGACGCCGCTGAGCGGCGTCTATGCAGCCCCGGCGGCGCTGCGCAGGCTGCTGGAAGGCACCGGCCTGTCCGCGCGGTTCACCGGCCCCAACTCGGCGATCATCTTCGTTGAAGGAGAAGCCCCGCCTACGCTTCCGTCGGCCAGCGGGGCTGCCGCGGGGCTCGGCACGCTTCATCTGGACATGGCGGAAGTGCGCGCCCCGCGAATGGTCGGCAGGTCCGATAGCAGTGCGTTTACGCATTATGCACAGCGCGTTCAGACCGAGATCTTCGACAGGCTGAAACGCGACGGCGCCTATGAGGGACGCAGCTTCCGGATCGAGATCGCGGTCACCGTCGATGCGGCGGGCCGGATCGCCGAGGTCGATCTGTTGCGCGCCAGCAGCGAGCCCGACTGGAACGCCCGCGTGCGGCGTGTGCTGGTCGGCCATGTTCTGAGCAGCGCGCCGCCCGAAGGCCTCAGCCGCTCGATGCGCTTCGAGGTCGAGACCGATCGTCTGGCCAATCGCTCGGCGCCCCGGACCGGGGGGCGGCCGTGAGCGCAACGCGGGCCGGTCTCAAGACGTCGCTTGCCGCGCGCTACAACCAGCTTCGCGACCGCCTCGCGGCGCGTCTCGGCTCCCAGGATCTCGCCGGCGAGGCCCTGCACGAGACCTGGATCAAGCTCAACGATGTAAACGATGATGCACCTGTTGCAGATCCCGACGCCTATATCTACCGCGCGGCCGTCAATATGGCGGCGACGATGGCGGCGAAACAGCGCCGCGTGCTGGGCAGCCAGGACATCGAGGACATATTGTCGGTCGCGGACGATGCGCCAGGGCCCGAACGCATCGCCATCGCACGCAGCGAACTCGCCCATATCTGGAAGGTGCTGGGTGAATTGACGCCGCGTCAGCGCCACGTCTTCATCGAGAGCTTCACTGGAACGATGACCCATGAGGAGCTGGCGGACCGGTATGGAGTGACCATCCGGCTGATCCAGATGGACCTGCGGAACGCCATTCTCCACTGCGCGCGGCGCGCCCGGCGAAAAAATCCTTTCGCTGAGCGGGCCGCACGCGTGTCTACCCGATAGGAGGAACAGAGTTTGAGGATTCCAGAAGCGCGATGGTTGCGCCAGCCGGATTTCATTTGCCGATGACGGCTCGGGATGTCCCCGAAGATGACGCCGACGGCTTGCTCGTCGAGGCGGCGGACTGGGTGGTCTGCCTGACCTCGGGCGCTGCGACCGACGACGACGCCGCGCGCCTGGCGGCCTGGCGGGCGACGAGCCCGGCGCATGAAGCGGCGTTTCGGGAGGTCGCCGGCGTGCGCAGCTATGCCCATGTCGCCAAGAACACCAGGAAGCCGGGGATGGTCAGTCGCCGCGCCGTTCTGGGGGGCGGCGCAACCGCTGCCGTGGCGCTGATAACCGCCGGTGTCGCGCGACCGCCGCTTGGGCTTTGGCCATCCTTCGCGGAACTGACCGCCGATCATCGCACCGCGATCGGCCAGCGTTACGCCTTTGCGCCTGTGACAGGCGTCAAGGTCGAGATGAACTCGCGCACGGCGTTGTCGTTGATCGACCGGGTGGCCGAGGGATCGCGCGGCGTCAGTCTCGTGACCGGCGAAGCCTTCGTTACCGCCGGGCAGCTTCGGGAGCCCTTTCGCGTCGATGCCGGGAGCGTCAGCGCTTCGACGCGCGAGGCCCAGTTCAATGTGCAGCGGCTCATCGGCGGCGTGCGTGTCGCCTGCGTAACCGGCACGGTCGCGTGCAGCGGCAGCGACCAGCCGATCCTGCTGCGCGCCAATGAGCAGGTGTTCGTCGCATCAGGCGGCGTGATCCGGCGCAGTGCGATCGATGCGGCGAAGGCAACGGCCTGGCGGCGCGGTCTGCTCATTTTCGAAGGGGCGCCGCTGGCCGAGGTGGTCGACCAGATCAACCTTTATCGTTCAGGCAGGATCGTGCTTGCCCGCTCGTCACTGGGCGCGCTGCCCGTCAATGCGGTCTTCCACACCAGTCGGATCGAAGAGGCCGTTCCACAGATCGAGCAGCTCTTGAATCTGCGCGCCCGCCACCTTGCCGGCGGCGTGGTGCTGATGAGCTGACGTCACAACATATTTCAGTTTCATGACAAAATCTGTTTCGTTCAGGGCGCGGAACGATGGTCTTCCAAGCAGGAGGACGCGGAGCGTTTGGACGGGTTACGGATCGGTGAGGCGCCGATCCTGACCGTTCATCCCTTCCTCCAGTTGGGAGGTTGGTCGTGTCGCTTGAAACCAAACAATTGCGCTATGCAGTCCTTGCCGCGGAAACGAGGAGCTTTTCGAGAGCCGCAGCCTTGCTGCGGATCAAACAGGCGACGCTCAGCCGCAATGTGCTGCATCTCGAGCATCGCTTGGGGGTGAAACTGTTCGAGCGGCGAACGCGCGGTGCGATCCTGACGCCCGAGGGGATACCGATCATCGACACGGCGCGGCGGATATTGGCAGAGGTCGATAATCTCAAGAACCGCGCACGGGCGATGCGTAATGGGGATGCGGGCGAACTCACAATCGGCTTTTGCGGTTCGCTGACCGCAGGCGACCTGCGTTTCGCCATCGTCGAGTTCCAGCGCCGGTTCCCCGACGTGCGGCTGAACGGCGTCGAGCGCGATCGGTGCTATCTCCATCATGCGCTTCATGCCGGGGTGATCGATCTTGCGGTCGTAACCGGCGAATTTGCCGATCCGGCCATCAAGCGCCGCTCGCTCTGGTCCGAGCGCGTCCTCGTCGCCTTTCCCAAAGGTCATCCGCTGTCCGAAGTCGAGCGCGTCTATTGGCATGATTTGCGGCGCCTGACTTTCGTGCTGGGCACACAAGATCCCGGCCCGGATCTGATGCGGCTGCTGCGCGCCCGGCTCGCAGAGCCCGGATATGAACCCGAAGTCGAAACTCAGGACGTGAGCCGCGAGAATGTGCTGGCAATGGTTTCGGCGGGCTGGTTCCTGACTTTGGTATCGGAATCGACGCTGGGGTTCCATCATCCCGGCATCGTCTTCCGCGAGGTGCATGAGCCGACCGGCCAGGCCCGGATCGACTATGGCTGCTATTGGCGGAGCAACGACAGCAGCCCTGCGCTGCGCCGTTTCCTGGGCCTCATTCGAGAACGCTATCCCGACACCTGACCCGCGCGCGCCGGCCGCACGCGCTGGCCGCGCCCCTTGTCGCCAACCCACAATCGAAGGAGTGAGCATCATGAACGGCAAGACAATCTTCATCGCCATCGTCGCGCTGGTGATCGGCTTCGGATCGGGTTTTGTGCTTCGTCCAGTTTTCATACCGGTCGAAATCGCACCCGCTGCCAGTCAGGGCGCAGGGTTGACGGCGCCTGCCGGGGACGCGCGCAGCACGCAATATTTCGCAGCCAATCTCGACGAAGCGCGCGAGACCGTCGCGCAATGCGCCGCAGGCACGGTGCGGGGTCAGGAATGCGCCAATGCCGAAATCGCGATCGTCGAAGCTGAAGGCAAGGAGCGGTTCGACGCCTTTATGGGTCGATGATCGGAGCAGATCAGGCGGACCGGCTGAGATAGCGCCGAAACGCTCGATCTGTCGCCATGAACCGTTCCAGCATCGGCGCGATAAGCCGCGCGGGCGGAACAGGCTGGGCGCCGTCACCGGCCAGCACGCGGCCATAGGCTTCAAGGTCGGAGTGGATCGAGGCCGGCAGCTCGATAGTGAGGCGGACCGGCTTGCTTTCCGCGAGATCGCCGAGTTTGAGTTTGGTCATCGTGTCTGTCTCCAGGGCGCGAATACGGAAGCGCGCATCACCGGCCCGCAGACCGTAGCGCTTATCCCGACTATCGGCGTGGT
>NZ_FZPA01000004.1 GCF_900188185.1 Sphingopyxis indica
GTCGGCCTCCAGAACAGCTTCTGGCTCACCGTCGCCTGCGAACTCTACGTCCTCTTCTACGCCTTGTGGGGCTCAAAACCCACCAACGCCCTGCCTGGCGAGGTGCTGGAGACGCCCGCCTCCTGACGTGCGGCTTGCAGAGAGCTGATCCAGAGCGGGCCGGCGGCGCCGTCGCCGGCCCGTCGCCGGGGCCGGAAAGGCTCTCGCTTCAGCCGGCCATGGCGCTGCGCGTATCTTCGAGCGCAAGGTCGATGAGTGAATTCATCGCTTCTGCGGCGCCATCGCCGTCGCCGGACACGATGGCGTCATACACGCGGACGTGATCCGGGATCGGATTGCGCGGCAGCGCGCGCGCGCGCTGCTTGAACTGCGTCGTCCAATTCACCGCGGCGCTGATGCTTGCGCTCAGCACCATCAACGCCTGATTGCCGGTGGCATGCAGAATCGCATTGTGAAAATCCCTGTCGGCGGCGCGCCCGGCCTCGGTGGTCAGCGTGTGCCGGCGCATGTCGGCAAGCGCGGTCTTCATGATCTTGAGGTCGGCCTTGTCCCGCCGCTGCGCCGCCAGCCGGGCGGCGGCCGGTTCGACGATGGCGCGCAGTTCGAACAGGCTGCGCACAAACTCGATGTCGGGCTCCCCGGCGAAGGCCCATCCGAGCACTTCGGGATCGAGCAGGTTCCAGCGCTCGCGCGGCAGCACGCGCGTTCCGGCCTTCGGGCGGCTCGCCACCAGTCCCTTGGCGGTGAGCACCTGGATCGCCTCGCGATAGGCGCTGCGGGAGACCTGCAGCTCTTCGGCAAAGGCCACTTCGCCGGACAGGACATCGCCGGGCGCATATTTGCCCGACAAGATGTCGGTGCCCAGCCTGTGTGCGATGGCGCCGTGCAGGCGCCGGCCGGGGCCGCGTTCCTCCCCCGGCTTCGCCATTTCCTTTTCCTTGCCCGGTTCAGCCTTTGTCACGATTTCAGCTACCTCCGCCACCAGACCCTAACAGCCCGCCCGCAGGGAAGGAACGACAAAGATTGCGTTTGGCGCTCACTCGAAATATGTCGGAGTAAATAAGGAGCCCCTCAAATGTCAGATTTCCATTCCATCGCCGCCGAAACGGGTCAACCCCATGGCGAGCCGCTCAAGGTCGACAGTTCCGCAGATGTTGCGGAAGCCTGCAGGAAAGCCGACGCCGCGTTCGACGCCTATCGCGCGACCGGCCGCGAGGAGCGCGCCGCCTTTCTCGAGCGAATCGCCGAGGAAATACTCGCCATCGGCGATTCGCTCATCGAGGCGGCCATGACCGAAAGCGGCTTGCCGCGCGCGCGCCTCGAAGGCGAGCGCGGGCGCACCGTCGGCCAGCTTCGCCTGTTCGCCGATGTGGTGCGCAAGGGCCGCTGGCAACAGCTTCGTATCGACCCCGCCATGCCCGATCGTCAGCCGCTGCCGCGGCCGGACCTGCGCCTTCGCATGATTCCGGTCGGTCCGGTCGCCATATTCGGCGCTTCGAACTTTCCGCTCGCTTTCTCGACGGCCGGCGGCGACACCGCTTCGGCGCTGGCCGCCGGCTGCCCCGTCGTCGTCAAGGGACACCCCGCTCACCCGATCACCGGCGGGCTGGTCGCACAGGCGATCGCCAGCGCGGTGGCCGCCTGCGGGCTTCCCGAAGGCGTTTTCCAGCATCTTTCCGGCCCCTCGAACGATCTGGGTGCGGCGCTCGTCGATGATCCGCGGATCATGGCGGTCGGCTTCACCGGCTCGCGCGCCGGCGGCCTGGCGCTCATCAGAATCGCGCAGGCCCGCGACGTTCCGATTCCCGTCTACGCCGAAATGTCGAGCATCAATCCCGTCCTGTTGCTGCCCGAAGCGCTGAAGGCGCGCGGCGAGGCGCTCGGCGCGGCGTTCGTCGGCTCGCTCACCATGGGGGCCGGCCAGTTCTGCACCAACCCCGGCCTCGTTCTGGCGGTCGAAGGCGAGGGGCTCGACGCCTTTATCGCCGCAGCTGCGGAGGCAGTGACGCAAGCGCAGCCGCAGACGATGCTGACCGTCGGCATTCGCGATGCCTATGCGAGAGGCGTCGCGACCCTCGCCGCATGTCCGGGCGTCGAGACGGTGGCGCGCGGCGCAGAAGGCGACCGCACCCGCGGCGACGCCGTCCTGTTCCAGACGACCGGCGAAGCCTTCCTGGCCGACAGCGCGATGGGCCACGAGGTTTTCGGCGCGGCCTCGATCGTCGTGCGTTGCAAGGACGAAGCCGAACTCGCCAGGGTCGTTGCCGGACTCGAAGGCCAGCTCACCGCCACCCTCCACATGGATTCCGCCGACGCAGGCATGGCTGCGCGCCTTCTGCCGATACTCGAGCGCAAGGCGGGCCGGATCCTCGCGAACGGCTGGCCGACCGGCGTCGAAGTCTGTCATGCGATGGTTCACGGCGGCCCGTTTCCGGCCACGTCCGATCCGCGTACCACCTCGGTGGGCAGCCTGGCCATCGACCGCTTCCTGCGCCCGGTCAGCTATCAGAATATCGCCCAGGACGTCCTGCCCGATGAGCTGCGCGACAGCGCCATCGGCGACGGCGCCCCCCGCCTGATCGACGGCACGCTCAAGCTCGACTGACACCAGCCATCTTACCGCGGCGCGCCCGGCGAAAGGGACGCGCCGCGATCCGGGAGAGACACATGACTTATCTTCGCCTGCTTCAGCATCGCGCGGCCGACGGCTCGCGGTCGGTCATTCTTGCCGAAGGCGACACGGCGCATTTCCTTCCGGGCGTGACGTCGGTCCGCGAATTGGCGCAGCGGGCGATCGCGGCGGGCGAAACGCTGGCCGACACTGCCCGGGCCTGCGGACAGGGCGCAGACGTCGACATTCGCGCCGAATTTGACGCGGGCCGCCTGCTGGCGCCGATCGACCATGCGGACGCGGCGCACCTGATCCTGTCGGGCACCGGCCTGACGCATCTCGGCTCGGCCGAGGGCCGCGACAAGATGCACCGCGAGGCCGCGGCGAGCGAGAAGCAGACCGATTCGATGCGCATGTTTCTGGAAGGCCTCGAAGGCGGCAAGCCTGCCCCGGGCGAGGTCGGGCAGCAACCCGAATGGTTCTACAAGGGCGACGGTTCGCAGCTCGTCGGCCCCCGGGACCCGCTCCCGATGCCCGCCTTTGCCAAGGACGGCAGCGAGGAACCCGAAGTCGCCGGCATCTATATCGTCGGCGAGGACGGCACTCCCTATCGGCTCGGCTTTGCGCTGGCCAACGAATATTCGGACCATGTGACCGAGCGGCACAACTACCTCTGGCTCGCGCATTCGAAGCTGCGCCGCGCCGCATTGGGCGCGGAACTGCTGCTCGGCACGCCGCCCGCGGGCATCGAGGGCACCAGCCGTATCCGGCGCGGCGGGGAACTGCTCTGGGAAAAGCCGTTCCTGTCGGGCGAGGCGAATATGTCGCACACGATCGCCAACCTCGAGCATCATCATTTCAAATATGATCTCTTTCGCCGGCCGGGCGACATTCACGTCCATTTCTTCGGCACCGCGACGCTGTCGTTCAGCGACGGGGTGACGACGCAGGAAGGCGACGTCTTCGAGATTTCGGCTTTCCCCTTCGCGCTGCCGCTCGCCAATCCGCTGGCGCGCGCCGATGCCCCCGCGGTCGCGGTCAAGGCGCTCTGAACGATGGACCCGATCCGCATCGCCGTCGTCGGTCTCGGCAAGATCGCCCGCGACCAGCATCTGCCCGCCATCGCCGGCAACGCCGCCTTCAGCCTGGCGGCGACCGTGAGCCCGCACGATCCCGGCCGGGAGGGCGTTGCCCATTTCGCCAGCCTCGGCGATCTGCTCTATGGCGGACCGGCGATTGATGCCGTCGCCCTCTGCACCCCGCCGCAGGTGCGCTACGATCTGGCGGCGCTGGCGCTGAAGCGCGGCGTTCACGTCTTCCTCGAAAAACCGCCGGGGGCGACGCTGAGCGAGGTGGTCGCGCTGCGCGAGCGGGCCGACAAGGTCGGCGTCACGCTTTTCGCCGCCTGGCATTCGCGCTTTGCCGCAGGCGTGGCGCCGGCGCGGGCCTGGCTTGCCGAACGCACGATCCAGAAGGTCTCGATCGTCTGGCGCGAGGATGTGCGCGTCTGGCATCCCGGGCAGGCGTGGATCTGGGAACCCGGCGGCCTCGGCGTATTCGATCCGGGGATCAACGCCCTGTCGATCCTCACCCATATCCTGCCGCGTCCGGTCTTCCTCGAGGACGCCGCGCTCAGCATTCCGGAAAATCGGGCTGCGCCGATCGCAGCCGAACTGCGCTTTCGCGACACCGCGGGGGCCGACATTCACATGGATCTCGACTGGCGCCAGACCGGGCCGCAAAGCTGGAACATCACGGTCGAAACCGACGCGGGAACGCTCAAGCTGTCGAGCGGCGGCGCGGTGCTGACCCTGCCCGGCGGGACCGAGCATAATGAGGACCTCGAATATCCCGGCCTCTATTCGCGCTTCGCCAATCTGATCCGCGGCGGGCGCAGCGATGTCGACATCGACCCGCTCCGCCTCGTTGCCGACGCCTTTCTGCGCGGACGGCGCGAGAGCGTCGAACCCTTCAACGACTGACCCCTTACGGGGAGGAGAGACCATGATGCTGAGGACGCTTCGCCACACGGCGACATTTCTGCTGCTGGGCGCCACCGCGTTCGCGGGGGCGGCGCAGGCCGATACCGGAGGAAAGCCGACGACGGCGGTGATCCACGCCGATGCACCCGGGCCGGTCTATAACAAGGAGATCTTCACGCAATTCGCCGAGCATCTGGGCAACGGCATTTATGGCGGCCTGTGGGTCGGGACGGACAGCAAGATTCCCAACACCAACGGCTTTCGCAACGACGTCGTCGGCGCGCTGCGCAATCTGTCGGTCCC
Organism: Sphingopyxis indica; assembly: GCF_900188185.1. Classification (GTDB taxonomy): domain Bacteria; phylum Pseudomonadota; class Alphaproteobacteria; order Sphingomonadales; family Sphingomonadaceae; genus Sphingopyxis; species Sphingopyxis indica. Next base: position 4,897 of record NZ_FZPA01000004.1, read on the forward strand.
GGTCATCCGCTGGCCCGGCGGCTGTTTCGCGGACGAATATCACTGGCGCGAAGGCATCGGCCCGCAAGGCGAGCGTCCGGTCAAGATCAACACCCATTGGGGCGGCGTGACCGAATCCAACAGCGTCGGCACCCACGAATTTTTCGAGCTTGTCCGCCAGGTCGGCGCCCAGGCCTATGTCGCGGGCAATGTCGGCAACGGTTCGCCGCGCGAGATGGCCGAGTGGGTCGAATATATGACGGCGCCGGCCGGAAGCCTCGCCGACGAACGCGCGAGGAACGGCCACAAGGAGCCCTGGTCGGTTCCCTATTTCGGCGTCGGCAACGAGCTTTGGGGCTGCGGCGGCAATATGCGTGCCGAATATGCGGCCGATGTGACGCGCCGCTATGCCACCTTCATCAAGGCGCCGGCGGGCACGAAGATCCTGAAGATCGCGGCGGGGGCGAACGTCGACGATTATAACTGGACCGAGACGATGATGCGCGTCGCCGCGTCGACGCTCGACGGCCTGTCGCTCCACTATTATGTGCTTCCCGGCGGCGGCTGGCCGCCGCGCGCGCCGGCGACCGGCTTCGACGAAAGCGCCTGGGCCGATACGCTTCATCAGGCCTGGCGCATGGACGAGCTGATCGCCCGGCACAGCGCGATCATGGACAAATATGATCCCGAAAAGCGCATGTTTCTCGCGGTCGACGAATGGGGCGCATGGTATGCGCAGGATCCGGGAACGCGGCCGGGCTTCCTGCGTCAGCAGAATACGTTGCGCGACGCGCTGATCGCCGCGATCAACCTCGACATTTTCGCCCGGCACGCCGACCGCGTCCGCATGACCGCCATCGCCCAGATGGTGAATGTGTTGCAGGCGATGATTCTGACCGACGGCGACAAGATGGTCCTGACCCCGACCTATCATGTCTTCGAGATGTACAAGCCTTGGCAGGACGCCACCGTGCTGCCGATCGACATCGACACGCCGACCTATGCCAAGGGTCAATATAGCCTGCCGGCCGTCAGCGGTTCGGCGGTGAAGGGCCGGGACGGCAAGGTCCATATCGGACTGTCGAACGCCGATCCCACCGAGCCCAACAGCGTGACGATCGCGCTCGACGGCGTGGCCGCCCGGCAGGTTTCGGGCCGCATCCTGACCGCCGCCACGATCGACGCGCACAACAGCTTCGATGCCCCGCAGGCGGTCCGGCCCGCGCCCTTCTCGGGGGCGATCGTCAAGGACGGCAAGCTCGTCGTGACCTTGCCGGCCAAGTCGGTGGTCGTGCTCGAACTGCAATGAGGAGGACGCTTCTCCTCGCCGCGGCGCTCGGTCTGGCCGTGCCCGCTTCCGGCGCCGCCGGGCAGCAGGTCGCGGCCGGTCCGAACGATCGGCTGTCGGGCGATCTGACCGCGCACGATCCGGCGATCATTCGCGAAGGCGACACCTATTATGTGTTCAGCACGATCGGCAAATATGTGGGAATCAAGACCTCGCGCGATCTCGCGCAGTGGAAGGACGCCGGCGCGGTCTTCGCCGAGATTCCGGCGTGGGCCAGGCAGGCCATCCCCGGCGCCGAAGGCCTATGGGCCCCCGACATATCCTATGTGAACGGCGAATATCGGCTCTATTATTCGGTCTCGACCTTCGGCTCCAACCGCTCGGCCATCGGCCTTGCGACCAGCCCCACGCTCGATCCGAAAGCCCCGGATTACGGCTGGAAGGATCATGGGCTCGTCGTCATGTCCACGGCCGAGGACGATTTCAACGCGATCGATCCGAACCTCGTCGTCGATGCCGAAGGACGCCAGTGGCTGGCGCTCGGAAGCTTTTGGAGCGGGATCAAGCTCTTCGCGCTCGATCCGGCGACGGGCAAGCCGGCGCCGGGAAGCGAGCCCTATTCGATCGCGCGGCGGATCGCGCCCGCCGGCGGACCGGCGGCGATCGAAGCGCCGTTCATCATCGGCCACGGCGGCTGGTACTATCTGCTCGTTTCCTATGATTATTGCTGCAAGGGCGCGAACAGCACCTATTATACGGTCGTTTCGCGCGCGCGGAAGATCACCGGTCCCTATCTGGGCAAGGACGGCAGCGAGATGATGGCAGGCGGGGGGACGATCTTTCTGCGGGCCGACCTGCAGGAACAGCAGCGGTTTCGCGGCCCCGGTCATGCCGGCGCCTTCACCGACACGGACGGGACGACCTACGTCGCCTACCATGCTTATGACAGGCAGCGGAACGGTGCCCCGACCCTGCGTATCGCGCGCGTCCGGTGGAGCGCGGACGGCTGGCCGGTCGCCGAATAGGGCAATCCCCAGCGGGCGGCCATTCAACTTGGGAGAGGACAAGATGCAATTCGGAATTTCGCGTCGTGCTTTCGCGGCCGGTGCCGCTCTGTTGCCTGTCGCCTGCTCGCGAGCTGGCAGGGCCTTGCCGGCCGCCGCCACCGGCGGCTCCGCGCCGCCGCTTCCCGCCCTTTCCAATCCGCTCGTGAAGCAGCGGGCCGACGCCCAGATCTTCCGGCACGAAGACGGCAACTATTATATGACCGGGTCGGTCCCCGAATATGACCGCCTCATCCTGCGCCGCTCGCGCACGCTTGCCGGGCTGGCCGACGCCGAAGAACGTGTCCTGTGGCGGCACGAGGCGAGCGGGCCGATGTCGGGCTTCCTGTGGGCGCCCGAACTGCATTTCGTCGGCGGGCGCTGGATCGTTTATTTCGCGGCCGGTCCCAGCGGCGGTGGCGAGGATGTCTTTCGCATCCGTACCTATGCGGTGATATGCGACGGCCCCGACCCGATGACCGGGAATTGGACGGTGCTCGGCCAGTTCGACGCGCCCTGGGACAGCTTCAATCTCGATTCGACGATCTTCATGCATCGCGGGACGCAATATTTCGCCTGGGCGCAGCGCGAGCCGGGCATCGAGACGAATTCGAATCTCTATATCGCCCCGCTGGCCACGCCGCTGACGCTGGCGGCGCCCGCCGTGCGGCTGACCGTGCCGACGCTCGACTGGGAAGTGCGGGGGTTCAAGGTCAACGAAGCCCCCGCCGTGCTCGAACGGGGCGGCAAGCTGTTCATGACCTATTCGGCGAGCGCAACCGATGCGCGCTATTGCCTCGGCCTGCTCACCGCGGACGCCGATGCCGACATCATGGACCCGCACGCCTGGACCAAGTCGCCCGAACCCGTCTTTACCACATGCCGCGAAACCTCGGTCTATGGGCCCGGCCATAACAGCTTCACCGTCGACGAAGAGGGCCGCGACATGCTCGTCTATCATGGCCGCGATTATGAGGCGATCGAAGGCGACCCGCTGTTCAACCCCGATCGTCATACGCGGGCGCAGCGCCTTTACTTCGACGCGCAGGGCAATCCCGATTTCGGCGTGCCCGTGGGCAACGGCCCGTTGCCCGAACGCTTCGCGCCGGCGGGCCGGTCCGGCGTCTGGCTCGCCCATGCCGGCACGCGGGCCTTCGTCGGCTCCGCGCCGCTCGCGCAGACGCAGTTCCGTTCGCTGCCCGATGCAAACGGCGATCTGCGCCTCTCGCCCATTCTCCTGCGCGATCATTGCCTTGCTGCCACCGCGAGCGGCGGCGTCGAGATCCGGCCGTCCGCCGCGGGCGATCGCGCACCCGGCGGCGACCTGTTCAAGCGCCGGCCCGGCCCGCGCAAGGACTGCGTCATTCTCGAATCGGCCGCCTATCCCGGCAAGGCGCTTGCGCACGATGCGGGCTCTCTCCGACTGGCTCCCGCAGGCGAAGCGGCCAGTATCTGGGATATTTCATAGGCTTAATAAATCAGACTAAATAATATCCGCTTTGGGTCCATGAAGGCCATGTGTGGCGCAGATGTCGCACAAATCGGGTATAATCCCGCGCGCTAGCAGAATCGGCTTGCAAATTTTAACTCCGACAAATTATAGGCCTCACTGGTTCACGAGGCATGGTATCGGCCAGCCTCAACGGGAGGATAGACTATGGCGCTCAAGCCAATCGCATTCTGCACAGCATCCATTCTGGCCCTGAGCCTCGCCGGCGTTGCCCATGCGCAAAGCCAGAGCGATCAGGGCGCTTCCGCGGCTTCCGAAGGCAATGGCCAGCCCGCGGCCGACGATATCATCGTCACCGGCGTTCGCGCCTCGATCGTCGGCGCGCTGAATGTACGCAAGGAATCGGTGCAGATCGTCGACTCTGTCGTGGCCGAGGACATCGGTAAATTGCCGGACAATAATGTCGTCGAAGCGCTCCAGCGCGTGACCGGCGTGCAGGTGACCGACCGCGCCGGCGGCGAAGCCGCCACCGTGACGATTCGCGGCCTTCCCGATCCGCTGACGACGCTCAACGGCCGCAACATCTTTACCGCGGCGGGGCAGTCGTTCGCGTTGCAGGACATTTCGGCCAACCTCGTCAGGCAGGTCGACGTCTACAAGACCCGTTCCTCCGATCAGATCGAAACCGGCCTTGCGGGCCAGATCGACGTCAAGACGCGCCGTCCGTTCGATTTCGACGGCTTCACGGTCTCGGGTCTCGCGCGCGGCATCTATAACGAACAGGCCGACAGCTTTAACCCCAATGTCGCGCTGCTCGTCAGCGACCGCTGGGAAACCGGCATCGGCGACATCGGCCTGTTGGTCAACGGCAGCTGGAGCCGGACCAAATACCGGAACATGTCGACGACCGCGGGCGCCTTCGTTCCGTTCGCAACGGAAAATCCGCCCGCCGGATCGGGCCTCGCCCCACTCGAGCGGATATTCTCCGGCTGGCAGCCCGGCCTCGACTATGGCCTGCCTACCGCACCGGGCTCGACGATCGACTATAATGGCGTCGCCGTTCCCTATTATCTCTCGCGCGACGCCGTCTTCAGCTCGGACCTTTATGGCAAGCGCGAACGCCCGTCGGTAAATGTCGCGCTGCAATGGGCGCCGAATTCGAGTTCGGTCTATACGGCGGAAGTGTTCTACGCGGGCTTCCGAGGGACGACGTTCAACTCGCTGCAGTTCAGCTTCGTCGACTGGTGGGGCAACCCGGGACCGGTCGAGCTCTATGACGGCACCAACATCGTCAAGGCGCGCACCGTCGACGATGTCTATGGCTTCAACAGCGGCGACTATGCGACGAACAAGACCGACAGCTTCGTCTATGCCCTCAACGGGCAATGGGACCTTGGCGATCGGGGCAAGATCATCGGCGATGTCGCCTATCAGACGAGCACCAACAAGGGCTCGTTCATCGCGATGCGGACCGAACGCGTCGCAAACCAGATCACCACCGACTTCAACGCCGGCGGCGGAATTCCCTCCTATCACTTCGCGGACGACAGCCTGCTGACCGATCCCGACGTCTGGACCGTTGCGCAGCTTTACGACAATGCGAACAAGGACAAGGGAAGCGCGATCACCGCCACGCTCGACGGCTATTATGAGTGGGACGAGGGCTTCATCCGCCGGGTCAAGGCGGGTCTGCGTTACGATGACCGCAAGGCAAAAAGCTATGTGCGGACACAGGATGCCGGCGTCCTGGGCGTCGCGCTTTCGACCTTGCCCGAAGACGCGCTGTTCACCAATTCGGACTTTATGAAGGGCATCGCCGACGTGCCGCGCAGCTGGGTCCTTGCCGACGGCGGCTGGCTGCACGACAATGCCGACATGGTCCGCGACCTTTATGGCCTGCCGACCTCGGAAGCGCTGTCGCTCGTCAAGACCTTCGACATCGACGAAGTGACGATGTCGGCCTATGTCATGGCCGATGGCGAGCTTTCGATCTTCGGCCGGCCGCTGCGTCTCGAAGGCGGCGTTCGCTACGTCTCGGTCACAACCGATTCGAATTTCTTCGATCGCTACAACGACGGTGCGCTGACCCGCGGCGGCAGCCAGTCGTCGAAATTCCTGCCCAGCTTCACCGCGCGCTATGAAATCACGCCCAATCTGCGGCTGCGCTTCAATTATGGCGAAACGCTCCGCCGTCCCAATTTCACGGACATCAATCCGAATTATTCGTTGACCGGCGATCTCACCAACGTGGGCTATGGCAGCGGATCGGCGGGCACCGCGGATTTGAGGCCGACGCATTCGAAGAATTACGACCTCGCGCTCGAATGGTATTTCGAACGCAACAGCGCGATCTATGTCACCGGCTTCCGGCGCGAGATTGACGGCCTTGTCGTTCCGCTGACGGTCATGGAGCATATTCCGGACAATGGCATCGTCGCGGGTGCGACCGAAAATTTCGCCATCACCCGGCCGGTCAATGCCTCCGACGGCGTGCTCAAGGGCGTCGAAATCGGCCTGACCTATTTCCCCACCTATCTGCCGAGCATCCTCGACGGCCTCGGTTTTCAGGGAAGCGTGACGATCCTCGATTCCAAGCAGAATATTCCGATGACGGACTCGGCGGGGAACATCACCGGCGAGGCGACGTCGCAATTCTTCAACGTGTCGAAATTCTCCTACAACGCCACGCTCGCTTATGACCGCGGGCCGTTCGATGCGCGCGTGTCCTATGTCTGGCGCAAGGGCTTTCTGCACAACAACGAAGCGCGCCTGTTCGCCAATCCGATCGGCGTCTGGTACCGGCCGGAAGAAAGCCTCGACGTTCAGCTGACGTGGAATGTCACCGATCGTATCGGCCTGACCTTCGATGCGACCAACCTGACCAAGTCGAAGCAGCAGAATTATTACAGGTTCGACAATGTCGGCAACGCCGATCAGTTCAACCTCGGCACGCTGCAGCTGGCACGCACCTTCGCGATCGGCGCGCGCTTCACCTTCGATTGATCCCTGACGACCGGGGGGCGGCTTGCGGGCAGCCTCCCGGTCGACAACTCTGGCGGTCGCTGCCGCGGCCCTTCTCCCCTCTTGCTCTCCCGATACGGGCAGCCGCAATGGGAGCGACCGCCATCTCTCTGAAAGACCAGACCGCGAGCCCGTCGGAACGAGTGGGTTTCGACTCGCTCGACCCTGCACTGGCCGAACATGGCGTCAGGGATTTCGCCAATTTCGGCTTTTGATTCGTCGATCGGGGTGCGAATCCTTGCGGAAATCATCCGGCGTCCCTCCACGGCGAGATGGGACCGCCGCCTTGCCGTAGCGTCGCGTGGCGCGCCGCCATCATCATCTTGTCGAGCGCCGCGCGCGACCCTAACCTTGCTGCGGAATCCGCCGTGCGAGCGGCGCAAGAACGAGGATGGGAGAGCGGTATGAGCGCCAATGATCCGGCAGGCGAAGCGGTGGTGCCGCTCGATCCGGCATGGCCGAAAATGTCACTTGCGGAGGCGACCGCGCTGCTCACCGCGCCCGGCGCCAGGTTCGAGATGGAGACCGTCGAGATTCGCGGTGTCCCCACGCGCGTCTGGAAAAATGCGCCGTCCGATCTCGGCGCACTCCTCGATCTCTCGCGCACCCATGGCGAGCGGCCCTTCACGATCCTCGACGATGAGCGCGTGAGCTATGAAGCCAACTGGCGCGCCACCGCGACGCTTGCACATGCGCTCAAGGCGATGGGAGTGGCGAAGGGCGACCGCGTTGCCTTTGCGATGCGCAACCTGCCCGAATGGCCGATGGTCTTTTTCGCGATCACCACTTTGGGCGCGATCGCGGTGCCGCTCAATGCGTGGTGGACGGGCGCCGAACTCAGCTATGGCATCGCCGATTCGGGCGCGAAGATCGTCATCGTCGACGGCGAGCGTTATGTGCGGCTGCGCGAGCATCGCGGCGAGCTGCCCCTGGTCGAGCAGTGGATCGTCGCGCGCGGCGACGGGGAGGCGGGAACGCTCGCACTCGAAACCCTTGCCGGAGCACCGCCGAGCTGGAGCGCCTTGGCCGACACTGATCGCCCGCGCGCCGATATCGACAGCGATGATGCCGCGACGATTTTCTACACCAGCGGCACGACCGGCCAGCCCAAGGGGGCGCTCGGGACGCACCGCAATCTGATGTCGAACATCCTCTCGGGCGGCTTTTCGGCGGCGCGCAGCTTTCTGCGCCGCGGCGAGCCGGTGCCCGAGCCGCAGCCGCGAACGACGCTGACCGTCATTCCGATGTTCCACGTTACCGCCTGTTCGGCGAGCCTGATGGGCGCGATGGCGGCGGGGCACACGACGATTTTCATGCGCAAATGGGACGCAGTCGAGGCGATGGAGATCATCGAGCGCGAAAAGGTCAATGTCACCGGCGGGGTGCCGACGATCGCCTGGCAGCTGATCGAGCATCCTGACCGGGCCAAATACGACCTCTCGTCGCTCGAGGCGATCGCTTATGGCGGCGCGCCCTCGGCACCCGAGCTGGTCAAGCGCATTTACGAGGAATTCGGCGCGCTGCCCGGCAACGGCTGGGGGATGACCGAAACGATGGCGACGGTGACCTCGCACTCGTCGGAGGATTATCTGAACCGCCCGACGAGCGCCGGGCCGCCGGTCGCGGTCGCCGACCTCGAAATCCGTGCCGACGACGGCGTGACGGTGCTGCCGACGGGTAGCGTCGGCGAGCTGTGGGCGCGCGGGCCGATGATCGTGAAGGGCTATTGGAACAAGGCGCAAGCCACCGCCGAAACCTTCGTCGATGGCTGGGTGCGCACCGGCGACCTTGCGCGGCTCGATGCGGAAGGGTTTCTCTACATCGTCGACCGCGCCAAGGACATGGTGCTGCGCGGCGGCGAGAATATCTATTCGTCCGAGGTCGAGAATGCGCTCTATGAGCATCCCGCAGTGACCGACTGCGCGATCGTCGGCATTCCGCACCGCACGCTCGGCGAGGAACCCGCGGCGGTCGTGCATCTCGCGCCCGGTATGAACGCGACCGAAGCCGAACTGCAGGACTGGGTGCGCGCGCGGCTCGCGGCGTTCAAGGTGCCGGTCGCGATCCGCTTCGTCGCCGACACGCTGCCGCGCAACGCCAATGGCAAGATATTGAAGAAGGATTTGAAAACGCTGTTCGCCGATCGCGAGGCCGCCGCCGCCTGATCTCGCGGCCCGCGCGCCTTTGCCTGTCCGGCCGATACCGAAGGAGCCCCGATGCCGGGTGACTGACGTCACACCGGTTTTCCGTTTGACCGGTAAAGATATCCAAAGATATTCCGGGCATGGGGGACTTCATGACCTTTGCGCAAAGCCATTCGGTGCGACGATGGGGCGCGATGCTGTTCGCGCTCGCCTGCGTCATCGCGGCGTGCGTGGCGCGTCCCGCCGGCGCGATGCCGCTGCGCGACGATGCGGTCTTTTGCCATGCGGAAACCAGCCTGTCTGTTGCCGATGGAGAACTGACATCGCTTGCGTTTTCCTGCGGCGACGAGCCCGTCGGCTATCAGCGCGCAAGCCTGTGGTTGCGCGCGTCGATCGACCGCTTGCCCGGCGTTCAGGCGCAGGCGATCGCGGTCCGCTATACGCGCTTCGAGCGGCTCGCGGTCGCCTTCGTCTATGCCGACGGCGCCGTTCGCTGGCAGCGGGTCCGGCGCGGCGATTATGGCGCGCACTGGCGGGTCGGCGGCCAGCTTCTCTTCGAAGCGCCCGACCGTAGCGCGCCATTGGTCGCGGTGGCGATGCGGTTCGACCGGCTCACCGACCATAGCCTGTTGCACCCGCGCCTGATCTCCGCGGACGAGGCGGGGCTGCAGGCCGCGGGCATGGCGGCGATGATCGGAGCGTCGCTGACCTTGCTGCTCGTCAGCGGCATCTACAGCCTGTCCCTCGCCGTCGCGGCGCGGTGCCAATATCTCGTCTGGCAGGCCGCCTGGTCGGGCGTGATGATCGTCTGGGGGGCGCTCTGGTCACAGATCCATCTTGCGATTCTGCCGGCGGCGGCGGGGACCCCTTCTGCGCGGGCGGCGACGCTGCTCGCCTGCCTCGCGATCGCAGTCGCCACCGCAAGCGCCGTGACGGCGATCGGCCGCGATCATATTTCGCGCGGGTTGCAGAGCGCGACACTGGTTTTGGGGTTCGGCATCGGGCTCGCCGGCATTCCGCTGGCACTCACGCAAAGCGGCGACCTCGGCCTCTGGGGGCAGATTCTGGGCGTCGCGATCATCGTCGATCTGCTTGCGGTCGCACTCTGCCTCGGCAGGGGCTGGCGGCGCGGTTCGGTCGAAGCGCGCGACTTCGCGCTGGCGTGGGGCCTGCCTATGGCGATGCTCGCGCTGGTGCATGTCGTCGATGTCGAAGACGGCTTCTGGGGCGCAGGATCGAAGCTGCCCGTGCTCGTCGCGGCAACCTGGCAGGCGCTATGGCTCTCGGCCGCGGCGACGCGTCGGCTGTCGCACCTGCGCGTCGAACGCGACCATGCACGGGCCGCCGAAGCGCATGCGCAGGCGCTCGCGCGGCGCGACCCGCTGACCGGCCTCGCCAACCGGCGTGGCTTCGTCGAGCGCGTCACGCCGCTGCTCGCCGAGGCGCGCGCCGGCGATCTGCCCGCCGCGCTGCTGCTCGTCGACATCGACCGCTTCAAATCGGTGAACGACGGCCACGGGCACGAGGTCGGCGACGAAGTGCTTTGCCGCATCGCGCGCCGGATCGACCGCTGGGAAGGGCCGATGTGTACCGTCGCGCGGCTCGGCGGCGAGGAGTTCGGACTGCTGACGGTGGGAATGGAGGGGATCATGCTCGACCGCTTCGCCGAAAGCATCCGGCGCGAGATTGCTGCCTGCGATCATCGCGACATCATCGGAGACCGTCGCGTGACCGCGAGCGTCGGCGTCGCCGAGGCGAAACCCGCGGTCGATTTCCAGCAGCTCTATCGCTTCGCCGATGCGGCGCTTTACGAAGCGAAGCGCGCCGGACGCGACCGCGTCGATGTCCAGCGCTACGGCCGCGGCGGCAACGGCCCGCCCGATCGCGACGTCGCCCTTCTGAACTGACCGAAGGGCCTCAGGAGGTTGGCGCCGCCCCGTCGTCGCTCTCCAGCCCTTCATATTTGAGCTGGAGATAGCGCTCGCGCGTCGCGAGCTTGTCGATCTCGCCCGCGGCGAGGCTGCGCGCCGCGTCGCCGATCTCGCGCTCGAGCATCCTGAGTCCGCCGAGCAGCGTGTCGTCGGGGGTGCGTCCGCCGTGCGCTTCGCCGCGCAGTCCCGCCGGGATGCGCTGGTAGCCCGCGACGAGTTCGGGCAGGTCCTCGCCGACGAGCTTGCGGATATTCGCGGCGGCCGGAGTCGCGGCGTCGAGCGTCTGGAGCTGCGGCGCGAGCAGGTCGAGCTGGACGCCGATCCCGTCGACGAGCTGGCGCGCCGGGGCGGGGAGTGCGGGGCGCTGCGCCTCGAGCCAGATTTCGGTGCGCCCCGCGAGCTGCCTGAGGTCGGCCTTCGGCAGGTCGGCCTGACGCGGCTCGGGGAAGGGCGGCCATTTGCCGAACAGCACCGCGACACCGATCAGCAGCAAGGTGACCGCCATCACCCCCGTGAAGCCGAGCGGCTGGATCACCGCGCCGAAGATCGCCGCCGCGATCAGCACCGCGCCGCCGGCCATGAACATCCGGCCGATCTTCTTGAACAGATGCTGGCGTCGCAGCGCGAGGCTCTTGGTGCCGATCGGACGCCGCCGCTCGCGCGACCGTTCGATCGCGGCGCTGCCGAGCATGATCGTCTGGTCGGTCTCGCTCATCGCCATTGTCCGCCTCAGCCTTCGAGTGCGGCGAGCGGGCTCGCTTCGCCGCCGACGCTTGCCTGCGCCTGCGCTGCGCCCTCGGCGCGCGCGATATAGCCCTTCGACTTCGCAACCTCGCCCTCGAGCGCGCCAACGGTCGTCTTCATCGTGTCGAGCGCCTTGAGCTTGAAGCTGTCGATCGCGTCCATCGTGTCATAGATATTCTGGAAAGCGCGGCTCAGCGTCTCCATCGGGATCGTGCTCGACGCCGCCTGTTCGTGGATGCGCGCGGTGTTGTCCTTGAGCATCTTCGACGTGCCGTCGATGATGTTCGCCGTCGTCGTGTTCAATGCGGTGATCTGTTCGAGCACCAGCTTCTGGTTGGTCATCGCCTGCGCGACGGTGATCGCGGTCTTGAGCGCGCCCACCGTGGTGGTCGAGGCGCGGTCGACGCCCTTCACCAGCTCGACATTATTCTTTTTGACAAGGTCGAGCGCGAGATAGCCCTGCACCGTCACCGCCATTTGGGTGAGCAGGTCCTGCGTGCGCTGGCGCGCATAGAAGAGCGCGTTTTCGCGCAGAATCTTTGCCTTGGCGGGATCGGTGCCGTCGAGTTCGATCGCCTTCGCCTCGAGCCGTTCGTCGAGCGTCTTGGCGATATGCACCATCTGCTCGAGCTTGCCCATCGATTCCCACATCTTGCGCCGCTCGACGTCGATCGCGGCATTGTCCATCAAAAGCTCGTCCTTGCCGTTGGCGAGCGCGGTCAGGATGCCGCTGATATGCGTCTGGGCGCTGCGGTACTGCGCGAAATAATTGCTGATCTTGCTGCCGAAAATCTTGTCGAGCAGGCCGCGTTTCGACAGCAGCTTGCCATTCGCCGACGGGTCGAGCCGCTCGACGGTCGAGCGCAGTTCGATCAGATTCTGGCCGATGTCGTTGTCGCGCTCCATCGCCTTGACCGGGCGGTCGAGGAAGCGGTTCGAATGGCTCGCCGCGTCGAGCATTTCCTTGCGGCCCATATTGGTGATCTGGTCGACGCGCTTGCCGAATTCGGGGGAGTTTTCATCCTGCGCGACGAGGTCGTCGATGAAGCCGTCGACCCGCTCCTCGAGTTTCGATTTCTGCTCGGCCGACAGCGGCACGAGCCCTGCGGCCTTTTCGGGGGCGAGGGGGTTCAGCGGCTCGGGCGGGGTCAGCTTCAGCTCGTCGGTTGCGGTCGCCGTCTGTTCGCTCATGTCTTTCCTTCCAACCCCTTGCCCTGGGTCCTTCTGCCTATATGGCATGCGGACCTGTGTTATTCAAGCACTACACCGCATTGCGCACGCGCCGGCCGTGCCGCTAGTCATCGCTCAACGCCGGCGCGATCCACGCCGACAGGATCAGCTGCGCCATATGATAGACGAGGATCGGCAGCAGCACCATGCCGGCCGTCGCGGACGGAAAGAGCGTCGCGGCGAGCGGCGCGCCGACCGCGAGGCTCTTTTGCGCGCCCGAGAAGAGCAGCGTGATGCGATCGGCGCGAGCGAGCGCCAGCAGGCGCCCGAGCATCCAGGCGCCGCCGAACGCGAGCGCGAGCAGGATCGCCACCGCGCCGAAGACGATCGCGATCTCGCGCGCGTCGAGCAGGTGCCAGATGCCGCCGACGACCGCCGCCGAAAAGGCGACATAGACCGCGGTGGCGATCGCGCTGCGATCCATCAGCGTGGCGAGGCCGCGATGCGCGACGACCCATGGGCGCAGCCAGCGCTGGACGAGCTGACCGGCGATGAAGGGCAGGAGCAGGATGGCGACGATGCGCAGCGCCGCCGCGCCGTGGATTTCGCCGGCGCTGCCCGCGAGCAGCGCGAACAGCAAGGGCGAGAGGATCACACCGGCAAGGTTGAGCAGCGCCGCCGCGACGACGCTCGCGGCGACATTGCCGCCCGCCATCGAACTCGCCGCGGTCGCCGATTGCACCGTCGAGGGCAGGATGCCGAGAAAGAGAAAGCCGAGCGCGAGCGTTGCCGGCAGGAAGAGGGCGGCGAGCGCGTGCGCACATGCACCGAGCAGCGCCATCGCGCCGAAGCAGAAGGCGAAGGCGCCGCCCTGCAGCTTCCAGTTGCGGATGCCGTGAAGAACCTCGTCGCGCGGCAGGCGCACGCCGTTGAGGAAGAAGAGCAGCACGATCGCGGCGGTCGAAATGCCCTGCGCGACGGGAACGGCGGCTCCGCGCACCGGCAGCAGGCTGGCGAGCAGGATCGTCGCGAGCAGCACGGGGACGAAACGGTCGGGAAAGAGGCGCGCGAGCATCGAATGCAGCGATGGCGCGCACTTCGCGGCTTGGCAAGCGGCGAAGGGACGATAGAGAGACGCCATGGCCGCCATCCTGATCCTCGCCGCGCTCCCCGAAGAGGCCGATGCCCTGTTCCCCGGTGCGGGTGCGCGCGAGGACGGCGTCTTCGCCCTCCGCCGGCTTGCCGCACACGGTCACGCCGTCGCGATTGCGGTCTGCGGGCTCGGTAAGGTCAATGCGGGGCTCGCCGCGGGGCTGCTGGGCGACGACGCCGGCCTCTTGCTGATGAGCGGCACCTGCGGCGCGCTCGGCGGGACCGCGCCCGGCGCCTATTGGATCGCCCAGGCGGTGCAGCATGATTATGGCGCGGTGCATCCGGGCCTCTTTCGCCGCTATCGCGCCGGCGACTGGCCGATGGGCGATGCGGGCGAAGCGCATTTCGCGGCGATGCCCGATCCCGGGCTCGGGCTGCCCCACGCGCGCATCGCGAGCGGCGACAGCTTCGTCGCCTGCCCCGACGCCGCCGCCGACCTTGCGGCGAACCTCGGCGCGACGCTGGTCGACATGGAGGTGGGCGCGGTAGCGCAAGCCGCCGCGCGGCTCGGCAAGCCTTGGGGCGCGATCAAGGCAGTCACCGACGAAGCCAACGGCAAGAGCGGCGGCGATTTCCAGGCGAACCTGGAGCGCGCGGCGCGGCTTGCGGCGGTCCAGGTCGAACGGCTGATCGAACGGATCTGACTATTCGTAGCTGAGATGCGTCGCCTTGCCGCGGAAAATCCAGTGGGCGAGGATCGAATAGCCGAGGATCACCGGCAACACGACGAGCGCGCCGACGAGAATGATCGTCAGCGATTCGGGCGCCGCCGCTGCCTGCCAGATGTCGAGCCGGTCGGCGATCAGATAGGGATAGAAGCTATAGGCGATGCCGACGAAGCCGAGCGCGAACAGAATTCCCGCGGTCGCGAGCGGCACCCACGACAGTGCGTCCCCTTCGCGCAAAGGGCGGCGCAGGAAGATCGCGAGACCGACGAACAGCGTCGCCGCGGCGATCGGGATCGGCAGCAGCGCAATGATTTCGGGAAGGTGGAACCAGCGGTCGAAGATGCGCGTCGACAGCAGCGGTGTCGCGATCGAAATGACCGCCATCGCGAGCGCGGTCGCCCACAGCGTAACCTGGGCCCAGCGCACGGCGCGTTTCTGAAGCTCGCCTTCGACCTTGTAGACCAGCCAGCAGGCGCCGACGAACAGATAGCCCGCGACGAGGCCGAGCGCGGCGAGCAGGCAGAAGAGCACCGACGCAAGGCTCTGGTCGAAGCCAAGGACATAGGCGCCGAGCATATAGCCCTGGCACAGAGCGGCGAGCAGCGAGCCTGCGAAGAAGGCGTCGTCCCAGCGCTGCCTGTGGCCGGGCGCAGCCTTGGCTCGAAACTCGAAGGATACGCCGCGCAGGATCAGCGCGATCAGCATCAGCGCGACGGGCAGGTAGAGCTGGGTCAGGATCAGTCCGTGCGCGACCGGGAAGGCGACGAGCAGCAGCCCGATGCCGAGCACCAGCCAGGTCTCGTTCGCGTCCCAGAAAGGCCCGATCGAGGCGATCATCAGGTCGCGATTCGCCCCCGTCTCGAGCCGCGTCAGCATGCCGACGCCAAGGTCGTAGCCATCGAGGATGACATAAAGGAGGATCGCGAGGCCCATCAGCCCGGCAAAGATCACGGGCAGCCACCAGGGGTCGAACAAGGGCGTCATGCGGCGGGGTCCTCGAGCGGTTCGGCGGGGCCTTGCGCGACGCCGGGAAGCGGAAACATCGGCTTGCCGCCGGGGGCGCGGCGGCCGAGCCCGGCGAGGCGATAGAGCACCGCGACATAGGCGGTGAGCAGCACGGCATAGACCGCCAGATAGAGCGCGAGCGAGGTGGTCACCATCGCGGAGCCCGTCGGGCCGACCGCGTCGGCGGTGCGCAGCACCCCGGTGACGAGCCACGGCTGACGCCCGATCTCGGTCACATACCAGCCCGCGAGCGTCGCGAGCCAGCCCGCGAAGGTCATGGCGACGAGGCCGCGCGCATAGCAGCGCGGCAGCCCGTCGACCCCGCGCCGCCGGATCAGCCACGCGCCGCTCCACGCGACCAGGAGCATGAGCACGCCGAGCCCGACCATCAGGCGAAAGCCCCAGAAGATCGGCGCGACCGGGGGATGATTGCCCGCATAGTCGTTGAGCCCGGGAACGACGCCTTCGGCATGGTGCTTGAGGATCAGGCTTGCGCCCGACGGAATCCCGATCTCGGCATGGTTGGTGCGCGCCGCCTCGTCGGGGAGCGCAAAGAGCAGAAGCGGCGCATTGGGCTGGGTTTCCCAATTGGCTTCCATCGCCGCGACCTTTTGCGGCTGGTGCGCAAGCGTGTTGAGCCCGTGCTGGTCGCCGACGAAAATTTGCACCGGGATCAGGATCGCAGCCGCATAGACCGCAGCCTTCAGCGTCCGCCGCACGCCTTCGCCGCCGCCGTCCTTCAGCCAGCGCCACGCGCTCATCCCGGCGATCAGGAAGGCGACGGTCAGCGCCGAGGCGAGCAGCATGTGGGCCAGGCGATAGGGCATCGAGGGGTTGAAGACGATCGCCCACCAGTCGGTCGCATGGACGACGCCGCCCCGAATCTCAAACCCCGCCGGAGTCTGCATCCAGCTGTTCAGGGCGATGATCCAGAAGGCCGAGAGCGTCGTGCCCCCTGCAACGAGGACCGTCGCCAGCGTGTGCACCCAATTGGGCACGCGGCTGAAACCGAACAGCATGATGCCGAGGAAAACCGCCTCGAGGAAGAAAGCGGTGAGCACTTCATAGGCGAGCAGGGGGCCGGCGACATTGCCGACGCGTTCCATATAGCCCGGCCAGTTGGTCCCGAACTGAAAGCTCATCGTGATGCCCGAGACGACACCCATCGCGAAGCTCAGCGCGAAGACCTTCACCCACAGGCGATAGGCGTCCATCCACGCGGCATCGCCGCTGCGGTTATAGGCGAGCTTGAAGCCGAGCAGCGCCCAGCCGAGCGCGATCGTGATCGTCGGGAAAAGGATATGGAAGCTGATGTTCGCGGCGAACTGGATGCGCGCGAGCATCAGCGGGTCGAGTCCGTCCATCGCTGTCGTCCCCTGTCGTCAGATCGCATCCATTCCTTAGCACAAGGCGCGCCGCGGGCGAACTTGGACAAATCGCCCGAGGGCCAAGCGGGCCCGCCGGCAATTTTGTTGCGGCGCAGCGGCGCTTCTGTTAGGGGCGCGGCCGATTGCGGCGCCTGTTGCGCCGCTGTGCTCCCAAAAGGCCGAAACCCGCATGTCTCTGCGCAATATCGCCATCATCGCGCACGTCGATCATGGCAAGACCACCCTCGTCGACCAGCTCTTCCGCCAGTCGGGCACCTTCCGCGAAAACCAGCGCGTCGAAGAAAGAGCGATGGATTCCAATGACTTGGAGAAAGAGCGCGGGATCACCATCCTCGCCAAATGCACCAGCGTCGAGTGGGGCGAGGGCGACCTGGCGACGCGGATCAACATCGTCGACACGCCGGGCCACGCCGACTTCGGCGCCGAGGTCGAGCGCATCCTGTCGATGGTCGATGGCGTCATCCTGCTCGTCGACGCCGCCGAAGGTCCGATGCCGCAGACCAAGTTCGTCACCGGCAAGGCGCTCGCGCTCGGCCTGAAGCCGATCGTCGTCGTCAACAAGATCGACCGCAGCGACGCCCGCCCCGCCGAAGTGCTCGACGAGGTGTTCGAGCTGTTCCTCACCCTCGACGCGAGCGACGAACAGCTCGATTTTCCCATACTTTACGCCTCGGGCCGCGCGGGCTTCGCCTCGCCCGATCCGGAGGCGCGCGAAGGCGACCTGACGCCGCTGTTCGAGACGATCGTGAATCATGTCCCGACCCCCGGCCTCGACGAGAGCGGCCCCTTCACCTTCCTCGCGACGCTGCTCGACCGCGACAATTTCATCGGCCGCGTGCTGACGGGCCGCGTCCAGTCGGGGACGGTCAAGGTCAACCAGCCGATCCATGCGATCGACATGGACGGCAAGGTCATCGAGACCGGCCGCGCATCGAAGCTGCTCGCCTTTCGCGGGCTCGACCGCGTTCCCGTCGAGGAAGCCCGCGCGGGCGACATCGTCGCGATCGCGGGGCTGACCAATGCGACCGTTGCGAACACCATCGCCGACACGAGCGTCAGCGAACCGATCGCCGCGCAGCCGATCGACCCGCCGACGCTGTCGATGCGCTTCGCGGTCAATGATTCGCCGATGGCGGGGCGCGAGGGCAGCAAGGTGACGAGCCGCATGATCCGCGACCGCCTGCTCCGCGAGGCCGAAACCAACGTCGCGATCCGCATCACCGAAAGCGCCGACAAGGACAGCTTCGAGGTCGCGGGCCGCGGCGAGTTGCAGCTCGGGGTGCTGATCGAAACGATGCGCCGCGAGGGCTTCGAACTCGGGATCAGCCGCCCGCGCGTGCTGTTCCAGACCGACGAGAGCGGTCAGCGCACCGAACCCTATGAAACCGTCGTCATCGACGTCGACGACGAACATTCGGGCACGGTCGTCGAGAAGATGCAGATCCGCAAGGCCGAACTCACCGACATGCGCCCCTCGGGCGGCGGCAAGACGCGCATCACCTTCAGCGGGCCGAGCCGCGGCCTGATCGGCTATCATGGCGAATTCCTGTCCGACACGCGCGGCACCGGGATCATGAACCGGTTGTTCGAGAAATATGGCCCCTACAAGGGCGCGATCGAGGGCCGCAAGAATGGCGTCCTCATCTCGAACGGCGCGGGCGAAGCGGTCGCCTATGCGCTCGGCCCCCTGGAAGAGCGCGGCATCCTCTTCGTTTCGCCCGGCGAGGCGCTTTATGAAGGGATGATCATCGGCGAGAATGCGAAGCCCGAGGACCTCGAGGTCAACCCGATGAAGTCGAAGCAGCTCACCAACTTCCGCTCGACGGGCAAGGACGACGCGATCCGCCTGACGCCGCCGCGCCGCATGACGCTCGAACAGGCGATCGCCTATATCGACGACGACGAGATGGTCGAGGTGACCCCCGCGAACATCCGGCTGCGCAAGGCGATCCTCGACCCGCACGAGCGCAAGAAGGCGTCGCGGAAGAAAGAGGCGGCGTAACTTCGCCCTGAAAGATGCGGTGTGCCCCCGCGAAGGCGGGGGCCCATCACCGGATGGTGCAAAATGGCACCGGCAGGAGATGGATCCCCGCCTTCGCGGGGATACACGATCAGGGAGAAACGGCGGCGCTTGAACCTCGCCGGCGCGTGGCGCATTAAGGCTTCGCGTCAGCGGCGGGGAGTCGTCCGCCGCTCCGGTCCGATGCACGTCTGTCCTCCGCATCGGTTGGCGCGCCTTCACCCTGTGGAAGCCTGACCCGTGGCCCGCCTGATCCTCTTCAACAAGCCCTACGGCGCGCTGTCGCAATTCACCGACCGCGGCAGCGAGACCGCGCGCGCGACGCTGTCGGACTATATCGACGTGCCGGGGGTCTATCCCGCCGGACGGCTCGACCGCGACAGCGAAGGCCTGCTGATCCTGACCGACGACGGCGCGTTGCAGGCGCGCATTTCGTCGCCGCGGCACAAGATGCCCAAAACCTATCTGGTGCAGGTCGAGGGTGAGCCGGGCGCCGCGGCGCTCGCCGCGCTGCGCGCCGGCGTCGAGCTGAAAGACGGCCGCACCCGCCCCGCGCAGGCCCGCCGCATCGACCCGCCTGCCCTGTGGGATCGCGACCCGCCGGTGCGATACCGCAAGAGCGTGCCCGACGCATGGCTCGAACTCACCATCACTGAAGGCCGCAACCGCCAGGTCCGCCGGATGACCGCCGCGGTGGGGTTTCCGACCCTGCGGCTGGTGCGGTGGCGGATCGGGGCGTGGGAGATTGGGGATTTGGGGCTGGGGGCGTGGCGGGAGGTTGGTTGACGATGAACCTTTGCCGCCGTCCCAATTTCAGTATGATGGCGATATGAACGAGGGGCAGGAAGGCAAGGCGTGGTCGGACGCTGAGAACGACATGGTCGTAGCCGATTATTTTGCCATGCTGGCGAAGGAATTGAGCGGTCAGCCCTTTGTCAAAGCGCATCATAATCAAACGCTCACCGAAACGATCGGACGTTCGAAGAAGTCGATCGAATATAAGCATATGAATATCAGCGCGGTGCTCGAACGCCTCGGGCTGCCACGCATCAAAGGCTATGCGCCGCTCGCCAATTTTCAGAACAGTCTGATCGACGCGATCGAGCGGCAATTGTCCTTCGATTCATTGGTGCCGAACGTACCGGAAACGACGACCGGCGCGGTTGCCGTCAGCGACCGATCCTCTTTGTGGATCGGTCCTCCGCCTTCGGTGTCTCCTGACGATAGGAAGACTACCGATGCGCTCGACCGGCTGGTGCGCAAATTCGACCCAGCCGCACGCGATGCGCGCAATCGGCAGTTGGGACGGAGTGGAGAAGAACGTGTTTTCCACCATGAGCGCGAACTGCTCATCGCGGCGGGGCGCGAAGACCTTGCGCGAAAGGTCGAATGGACCTCGCAAGAGCGGGGCGATGGTGCAGGCTATGACATTGCTTCGTTCACGCCCGAGGGCGCATCGCGGCTGATCGAGGTCAAGACGACCAATGGGCCGGCAAAGACGCCCTTCTATATGAGCGAGAATGAGCGGCTGTTCAGCGAAGAACGGCCGGAAGCATTTCGCTTGATGCGCCTCCACGATTTTTCGACGCGGCCGAGCGGTTTCGAATTGCGGCCGCCGCTGGGTGATTTCCTTACTTTCCAACCGATCAATTATCGTGCGGCTCTGCGATGATCGTGCGGAAATAATTGCATCCAGAGCGGATTGGGTCGCCCGTCATTCTGCCGCTTTTTCTGCTATCATTGCTGTAGAAAATTCGATTGTGCCGGCCGGGTGAGCTGTTCCTTTCTTTGTGGCTTCGTGTCTTTGCGCGACACTAAAATAATCTCGCACAAAGACACGAAGCCACAAAGAGACTGAGTCTGTCGCGCGTTCCTTTCTGGCACTGGATAGATGGTTGGCTCGATGAAGTGGACGGTGTTCGAGTATCTTTATCGCGACGCCGACAATCACAAAGCATATGGAAAGGTCGCCCTTGAGGGCATCGTGAGCGACGAGCGTTGGAAAGCTGCGCTCTCCAAGCTCGACGAAGGCATCTATTTTGTCGCGGAACAGATCGGCCTACCCGCGCTTTGCGATCAGCTATTTCGTTGGAGCGGGAATGCGCCGACCGATGCTGATCATTGCTGGCATGAGTTCATTTCAATCTCAATTGTGGATGAAGCTGACCTGCCGACTGCCATCCATAGGCGCGGCTCAACCGAACGGCTGGTTGAAAGGATTAGTGCTGCAGATGTCTGGAATATTTGGCTTTCGCCGAATGTCACATCATAGTCTCGGCGGATGTCGATGGGGAACGCAAGGTGCCGCTTGTCGGAGTTTCTAAGCCGGGGAATGAGCCGCTGGAAGACGGATTTCCCTGCTCATCGACGAGGGCAAACAGTAGCCGCAAGAAATATGCCGAGCATCGAAGGATATGCAGTGCCTCGTGCGGCGCATAGATTGTCTCGACGTGCATGGTCGCATTCCGCCAAGGGTTTCAGATAGCATCAAGGTGAGCATACATCGCCTCAAAGGCGGCACCCTCCGATTCCGACACTCGTCCCTTAGGCGGCCACAGTTCATCGATGCGTTTACGGATGGAATTTAGGATAAACGCCCAGTTTTTCTCAGCCGGCTTTGTTGGATCTTCAATGCCGAGCCTTTTTGCGAGCGCCTTGATGGCGATTTCAAGCATGCGCATCGAATGAAAAACGGACGCCGTGTGGCGCCCCATCGCGATACATTTCGATGCTTCCTCCACCTCAAATGCCGCTGAAGGAAAAGCAACCGAAAATCCTTCAATTTCGATCAGCTCATCCGCACTCTGCAACAAAACGGCGTCCTGAGAAGTTAGCGCGAGCATTTTAATCTCGATGAGGTGATCCGCAAATCGACTTTCGACCTCGTGGAGTCTCTGAGTTGAGACGCCTACCGTCAATCGACAAGGTTCTTCAGATAGAGCAACCCTCAGTCGCTGTGAAGCAATCACAGCTAAGCTGGCTCCAAGTATCTTGGCTTGCTCTTCAAAGCTTTCCAGTGGTGGGAGCATCATTTCCACACTGCTTGGGATAAGCGTCTGGTCCCTCGCTTCCCCAATTCCGGAAAATATCTGATGAACACGAGCGAGGTCGGTCGCAGCGGCGAGAAGTGCAGAGCTATCAATTTCCAGCATTTCGATCGTCTCACGATTGGGCCGCAAGCCGAGCCGACCTTATCAATCTCTCGCAGAAGCGTAAAGAACAAATCATAAACAAAATCCTTTCCTACATTCCTCCAATCGGTCATACCCTAACGGGTTTGGTCTTGGGAAACGGGAGGGACAGCCATGCAGAACCGGACACCGATTGCGGCGGAGGCGCGGCCGGCGCTTCCCGACTTCACGCCGGTGCCGCGCAAGTTTCGGCATGACGGGTGGACGCCCGAGCGGCAGCGGGCGTTTATCGCGGCGCTTGCCGATACGGGGTCGGTCAGCCGGGCGGCGGCGATGGTCAATATGGCGCAGCGCAATTGCTATACGCTGCGGCGCGCGCCCGGCGCGGAGAGCTTCCGGCGGGCGTGGGAGGCGGCGCTCGATTTCGGAATCGCGCGGCTGAAGGACATTGCCTTCGAGCGCGCGATCGAGGGCTATCAGGTGCCGGTGTTCGTCGGCGGCAAGCTGATGGGCTTTCGGCGCAAATATAATGATGCGCTGCTGATGTTCTGTCTGCGCCACTATGGGCAGGACGGCGGCGGGCGGCGCACGACGGTCAACTATTTTTCGACGCGGGCGAGCGCGGGGTCCTTCGAGACGCCGCTTCGCGGCTCCTCGGGACGAGCGGGAGCCGGCGAGGGCGCGGCGGGCGCCGTGGCCGAGGCTTCGACGACGACGGTGCGCACGGTGATCCACGGCGAGCGCGCGGCGCGCGATGCGGCGGCGGCGCAGGACGCCGCGGCGGGGGCGGTCGAGGGGTTTGCGGGGGTCGAACTCGACGCGCAGGCAATGGCCGAGATCGACGCGGCGCTGCACGCGCTCGCGGCGCGGCGGCGCGCGATCGAGGGGGTGGTCGCGGCGGGCGGGGCCGCGCGGGTCGCGGCCGAGGCCGACGACGAGGCGACGGGGCTGGTGCGGCTGGGCGAAAGGGACTCGCCCTATTGGGGTGCGCTCGAGATGAACGAAGGGCTCGCGGACCTCGAGCCGCCGGCGCGCTTCGGCGGGGAGGCCGACTGGGTGCAGGCGGGGGCCGACATGCCCGAGGGGTATCGCGAATGGATCGAGGCCGCCGAGGCGCGCGGCGAGGCGGTGCCGGTGCTTCCCGTGGCGGCGCGGCCGGAGGGCGGCGACGGGGTGGCGGCGGTGAAGAAGCGGCCGCCGCGGCGGCGCGGGACACGCCGCGAGGCGGCGACGGTCAGGCCGCGCGGGGAAGCTCGGCGCTGACCATCGTGCCGCGGCTCGTGCGCGCGATCGCGAAGGTGCCGCCGAGTTGCGCGACGCGTTCGCGCATGCTGGCGAGGCCGACGCCGCGATTGCGCACCGTCTTGCCCGCGGCGAGGACGGGGCAGATGCCGATGCCGTCGTCGTTGATCGTAAGGATCAGCCTCCGCCTGCACGACGAGATCGACGTCGACGCGGCGCGCGCGGGCGTGGCGCGCGACATTGGCGAGCGCTTCCTGCGCGACGCGGTAGAGCGCGACTTCGGCGGCGGGGGCGAGCTCGAGCGGGCCGTGCGGTGCGCGGAAGCGAGTGCTGAGCCCGGTGCGCCGTTCGAAGCCCTCGGCGAAGATCGCCAGCGCGGCGCGCAGCCCGGCGCCGAGCAGCTCGGGCGGGACGACCTGGTCGAGCGTCTGCATCTGGACGCGGATCGACGCGACCGACTCGGCGATCGAGCGGCAGAGCGCCTCGGCCTCGTGCGGGCGCTCGACCTGGCCGAGCGCGAGCAGGCTGAACTGGATCGCGACGAGTTGCTGCGCCATGTCGTCGTGGAGTTCGCGCGCGATGCGCCGCCGCTCTTCCTGTTCGGCGAGCAGGAGGGCCTCGTGGAGAAAGGCATCGGTGGGGAGGGGCGAATCGGGGGCTTGCCCGTCCGGCGGAAATATTATCGCTGACTCCATCACGCTGCTCCCCTGCGATGCGAATGGCGACCCGGTTTCCCCGCGCCGTTCTGTTCGCCAGCGCGGCCTGACGGTCGCCTGTCGCCGGAGTCGGGGGGTTGCCCCTAAGTATGGATACCTAAGCGGCGCGGGCTATGCAGATTCTGTCAAAATGTTGAAAGGCGGGGCGCAATTCGTCGATTCCGTGATAATGACGAGGAATCGGGGTGGGCCGGCCCCGATGGCGGCGGCGTTTTTCGGGGTTATTCCTGATGCCGGGTGCGGGATTTCCCTTTAGGGTGACGCCCGGGCAACGGACCGGACGAAGCAGCGGACCAGCGAGTGCTTCGAAAGCGCCGGATGGCCGCCTGTGGGAGCGTACCATGATTTCTTCGTCGAGCGTCGGCGGCGACTGGACCCTGGTGCCGGCCCATGCGGTCGATAGCACGCGCGAGGCGGTGCTCGGCGCAGACCTCGACTCGATCCATTTTGCGCGCGGGGAGCCGGTCGACGGCCTGGCGCTCGCGGAGAGCGACGGGGTGAGCTATGCGAGCGGCAGCGTCGGCGGCCCGCTGGCTTTGCTGGGACCCCTGTCCGAAAGCCTGATCACGATCGGGCTGGGTCTTCGACTGAACCCCGGATCGCGCCAATGGCTGAGCGAGGTGCGCACCGGCAACATCTGTGTCGTCCACCCCGGCGACGAGCATCGCGGGCTGTTCATGCCGGGAAGCCTCTACGTCACTGCGCGGCTCTCGGCCGATCAGCTCGAGGAATTTTCGGCGGAGATGGGGCTGGTGCTCGACGCGCGGCAGCTCGGCGGATCGGGCGTCAGCTCCCACCGCGCCGCCGACGGGCCGCTGGCGATGCTGCGCAGCGGTTTCGAGCGGGTGCATCGCCGGGACCCCGGCGTGCCGGGCTCGCCGGTGCTCGGTCGCTTCACGCTCGAAACGGTGATCGGCGCTCTCGCGCGCGAGCCGCGGGCGGTTCCGGGCGCGCGTATGCCGGTCGGCTATGGCCGGATCGTGGCGCGCGCGCTCGACTATATCGAGGCCAATCTGGCGGCGCCGCTGTCGAACCGCACGATCGCGCGCGCCGCCTTTACCTCTGAGGCGACCCTGCATCGCGCGTTTCTGGAGCTCTTCGGCGAGACGCCGCAGACCTTTGTCCGCAAATGGCGCCTCAACCGCATCCGCCAGGATCTGGCGAGCGAAGCCGAGGCGCGATGCACGATCACGATGATCGCCAATCGCTGGGGGGTGAGCGAGCTCGGGCGGTTCGCGGGGCTCTATCGGTCGCTGTTCGGCGAACTGCCGTCGGAAACGCGCGCGCGCGCGGCGGCGCTCAGAAATCCGGCAGCGCCTGGCGGGCAAAGCCCCAGCCCTTGAGTTCGGCGCTCGCGGCGCGCTCCAGCAGGTCTTCGGCGTCCCCGATGCTCCAGCGGCGCGGGCTGTCCACCTCGGCGAGCGCGTCCCAGCCGATCGGCGCCGCGACCGGCGCGCCTTCGCGCGCGCGCGCCGAATAGGGCATCACCGCGGTGCTGCCGCGCTGGTTGCGAAGATAGTCGATGAAGATCCTGCCCTTGCGCTTCGCCTTGCTCATCGTCGCGGTGAAGCGGCCGGGTTCCGACAGCGCGAGCGCTTCCGCGAAGCGTTTCGCAAAATCCTTGTGCGCGTCCCAGCTGTGGCCGGGGCTCAGCGGCACGACGACATGCACCCCCTTGCCGCCCGAGAGCATCGCGAAGCTGACGAGGCCGATGTCGGCGAGCTGGCGCTTCAGGTCGGCGGCGGCTTTCTTGACGTCGGCGAAATCGAGCCCTTCGTCGGGGTCGAGGTCGAAGACCATGCGGTCGGGCCGTTCGACGGCGTCGGCGTGGCTGCCCCAGCCGTGAAATTCGATCGTCCCCATCTGGACGCAGGCGAGGATGCCGTCCGCATCCTCGACATAGAGATAATCCTCGACCGCGCCGTCCTTCTCTTCGATCGGGACGTGGCGGACGTGGGGGCCGAAGCTGCCCGAATCATGCTTCTGGAAGAAGCATTGCTTTGCGCGTCCTTGCGGGCAGCGGACGAGGCTGACCGGGCGGCGCGCGAGGTGCGGGAGCATGACCGGCGCCACCGCGGCATAATAGTCGGCGAGATCGCCCTTGGTCGCCTTTGCCTCGGGGAAGATGATACGGTCGCGGCTGCTGATCTTCACGTCGCTCGCGGGGGCGGGGGCTTTCGCCCTGGTTTCGGGTGTCACGTCCTTCGCCTCCTTGTCGGCGCGCAGGCCGACGAAGCTCGCGTGGCGGACCGCGCCGCCGGCGGTATATTCGGCGAAGGCGATCTCGGCGACAAGATCGGGCTTTACCCAATGGACCTTGCGCGCCGCCGCCCTGTCGACTTCGACCGGCGCGGTCTTGCGCGCGCGGCGCGCGAGTTTCGCCGCGAGCGTCGCCATCGTATCGGCGTCGAAGCCGGTTCCGACATTGCCCTTGTAGACGAGCTCGTCCTTTTCGCGCTGCGCGAGGAGCAGCGAGGCAAAGGGGCGCGCCTTCGCCGAACTCTCCTTCCAGCCGACGATGACGAATTCCTGGCGGCGGGTGCATTTGACCTTCACCCAATTCTTCGAGCGGCGGCCCGCATAGGGCGCATCGGCGCGCTTGGCGATGATCCCTTCCTGCCCGGCGCCGCACATCGCGTCGTAGAGTTTTTCGCCCGCGCCGATGACATGGTCGGCGACCGCGATCGGCGGCGCCGCGTCGCCGAGCAGCGCTTCGAGGCGCTCCTTGCGTTCGAGATTGCCGAGCGCGGTGAGCGGCTTGCCGCCCTCTTCGAGCAGGTCGAAGGCGAAGAAGCGAAGATCGGTCGCTTCGTCCTGCGCGCCGTGCCCGCGCTTCAACACCGCCTGAAGCGAGGAGAAGTCGGGGTTGCCGTCCTTGCCATAGGCGACGATCTCGCCGTCGATCAGGCACGGCGGCAGGTCGAGCGCGGCGATGTGGCGCGCGAGCGGCGCGAACTTGCCGGCCCAGTCGAGCCCGCTGCGCGTATAGACGACGACCCGCTCCCCCGCCGCGGCGACGAGCGCGCGATAACCGTCGAACTTGATCT
The DNA here is from genome assembly GCF_900188185.1 of Sphingopyxis indica. Classification (GTDB taxonomy): domain Bacteria; phylum Pseudomonadota; class Alphaproteobacteria; order Sphingomonadales; family Sphingomonadaceae; genus Sphingopyxis; species Sphingopyxis indica. Next base: position 32,036 of record NZ_FZPA01000004.1, read on the forward strand.
CGTGAAACCAGTTGTTGCCCGCCGGCACGCTGTCGACGAGCGTTGCGAGCTGGAGCTTGCGGAATTTGGGCGGTCTGGCGCCGGTCTTCGCGGTTTTGGCGACCTTGCGGTTATGCGCGGCGGCGGCGGTCATCTTCTTCGCGAAGAGCTTGCCCTTCGCGCCCTTCAGCGATTGCTCGCCGCCTTCGTCGCCCGCGATCTCGGCCATCGGGCGGCCGGTGAGGACGCTGGTGAGGTAGCGGCCGGTGAGGTCGTCGCTGCCGCCCGCATAGGCATCGTCGATCTTGCGGAGCAGCCAGTTCTCGCGCTTTTCGCCCTTGCGCGGCTTCATGCGGACGAGCAGCCATTCGCCCTTCATCCGCTCGCCGTCGAGGGTGAAATGGAGGTGGCCGCGCTCGATGTCCTTCGCGCTCTTGCCTTCGACCGGTGCCCAGGTGCCGCGGTCCCACAGCATCACCGTGCCGCCGCCATATTCGCCCCTGGGGATCACCCCCTCGAAATCGGCATAGGCCATCGGATGATCTTCGGTGCGCACCGCGAGCCGCTTGTCGTCGGGGTTCGCGCTCGGCCCCTTGGTGACCGCCCAGCTTTTGAGCACGCCACCCGCCTCGAGCCGGAAATCGTAATGGAGGCGCGTCGCGTCGTGCTTCTGGACGATGAAGCGATTGCCGGAGCCTTTCGCGACCTTGCCCGCGGGTTCGGGGGTCAGCTTGAAATCGCGCTTTTTGTTATATTGGGCGAGGGGATCGGCACGGGTCATCGCGCGCTCGCTTTTTCGTGCCCCTGCGAAGGCAGGGGCCCATCACCGATGCGGGCGATACGAGCCGAACCATAGGCAAATGGCGCGAGGCCGGATGATGGGCCCCTGCCTTCGCAGGGGCACACGGCAGCGAAAGGCGATCCGGCTCTCACGAGGCTATGCCCGCTTCTTGGCCGGCGCCTTTTTCGCCGGCGCCTTCTTCGCCGCGGTCGCGGTCTTTTTCTTGCCGTCAACCGACGCCTTGAGCGCCGCCATCAGGTCGATGACGTTCGAGCCTTCGCGAATGCCGGCGGGCTCTTCGACATCCTCGAGCACGCGCTTGCCCTTTGCCTTCGCCTTTTTTGCGATCACGCGCTTGATCGCATCGACATAATGGTTGTGAAAATCGCTCGCGTCGAACTTGCCGGTCTTCCTGTCGATCAGCGTTTCGGCGAGGTCGAGGAGGTCGGCGTCGGGTTTCGAGGCGGGGATGTCGCGGAAATAGCTCGCCGCCTTGTTCACCTCGTCGGCATAGCGCAGCATTTCGAGGACGAGGCCCCTGCCGCACGGGCGCAGACCGACGAGCTGTTCCTGCCCGCGCAGCGCGAGCTGGCCGAGCCCGACCTTTTTCGTGCGGCGGAGCGCCTCGCGCAGCACGATATAGGCCTCTTCGGCGAGCTCGTCGGCGGGGACGACATAATAGGGCTTTTCATAATAGAGGATGTCGATGTCGCTCGCCTCGACGAACTGGACGAGCTCGAGCGTGCGCTTGCTCTCGAGCTTGACCGCCTCGATCTCCTCCTCGTCGAGCAGGACATAATTGCCCTTTGACAGCTCATAGCCCTTGACGATGTCGTCCTTGTCGATCGGACCGATGCCGGGGACGATTTTCTCATATTTGACCGGCTTGCCGCTCGGTTCGTGGATCTGGCGAAAGCTGACGCTCGCGCCCGATCTGGTCGCGGGATAGATTTCGACCGGGATCGACACCAGGGCGAGGCGGATCTGTCCCTTCCAATAGGCGCGCGCGGCCATGCTTCACCTCGATTACGCTGCCCCCATGCGAGTCCAAATGATCGGAGCGGCGCGGAGTTCCCCGCCGCGCCCCTTGATTTGCCGTCGCGGCTCGCCTAGCGGCGCGGCACCGATGTGGAGAATTTGACGATGACCGATACGCCCCCCGACCGCCTGTCGACCAACCCGCGCTCGCCCCATTTCGACATGGAGGTGCTGCAGCGCGGCATCGGCATCCGCTTCAAGGGGCAGGAGCGCACCGACGTCGAGGAATATTCGATTTCCGAAGGCTGGATCCGCGTTGCCGCGGGCAAGTCGAAGGATCGTTTCGGCCAGCCGATGACGATCAAGCTGTCGGGCCCGGTCGAGGCATGGTTCGAGGATGGCGCCGGCGAGGGTGAGGGCGAGGAGGCCTGATCCCGTCGGTTCCCTGGCCGGAGTGCGATCCAGCCTCAAAGCAATAGCGGCGTGTCCCCGCGAAGGCGGGGACCCATCTTCGACCGGCTCAATATGGCGCCGACAGGACATGGGCTCCCGCCTCCGCGGGAGCACACGGCTCTTCAATTCACTATGGCATCACCGGGACGAGCGGATCAGTTGTCGAGCGAAGCCGCGACGAGTTCGAGGCCGTTGCCCGGTTTCCAATCGTTCCTGGCCCAGACGGGTTCGGCGAGTGCCGGCCCGGAGTCGTCCGCATTGGGATAGATGAAGCCCTGGACCGGGTTGGCGCGGGTGCCGAGGTCGCCGATCGGCGCATACCAGACGCGCACGAGGCTCCAGTCGCCGCGCTCGCTGACGTCGACGACGCGGACGTCGCGCTCGATCTGGCCGCGGCGGCCGCGGATCGGCGACCAATTGGCGTGGCTGATCAGGATTTCGCGGTCGCCGACGATCTTTTCGACCACCGCGACATGGCCGAAAGGCATGCCGGGGGTGCTCGCAAACGCCATCACCGCGCCTGCGCGCGGTTCCTGACCGCGGGCATAGTCGCCGGCGGCCTGCGCCCACCAGGTCTTGGCATTGCCGTGGATGTCGATGCCCGATTCGCTGCGCGCGAAGGGGACGCATTGCAGATAGCCGCGCGCGGCGGCGGGGGTGGCGATCAGCCCGGCGAGCATCAGCGTGGATGCCAGAAAGGCACCGAAAAAGCGGCGAACGGGCATGAAAGCGACCCCCCGATTGGCTTGTCTTCAAGCGCTGGAGGCTGTTTGCCACGGCGGCCGGCGGGCGCCAGCCCCGCGCGACGAAGCGCTTTGGCGGTGCGGTAAGTTGCGGAGCCTTTTGGTAAGACTTTCCTTTCGTCGCGCGCGGAAAGCGGTTCGTCGGCCGGGTGTCCTCGGTAGCAGAACGCGTTTGCGGAGTCTGTCCTGATCGGCTGGATTAGGGTCTGGACCCTAAAACCCGTTCGTCCTGAGGAGGGACTGAGCTTGTCGAAGCCCCGTCTCGAAGGACCGACGCGGCGCATGGTCCTTCGAGACGCCATTTCGACGGGGCTCAATGGCTCCTCAGGACGAACGGGAGACTTTGAATCCGCTTAACAGGACAGTCTTCAAGCCGCGGCGCTCGATCGCGATTCGGGCTGGCGGAACAGCGCGAGCACGTCGTCCGACGGCATCGGGCGGCCGTAATAATAGCCCTGGATATTGCTGCAGCCGAGGGTGCGGATCGTTTCGACCTCGAGCTCGGTCTCGGCGCCTTCGGCGGTGGTCGCCATGCCGAGGCTGTCGGCGAGCGCGACGACGGCGCGGATGATCGCGATCGATTCGGTCGCGCCCTTCGCTGCGCCCTGCACGAAGGTGCGGTCGACCTTGATCGTCGAGAAATGCGTCTTGCGAAGGTAGCCGAGCGACGAATAGCCGGTGCCGAAATCGTCGAGGCTGAGGCGGATGCCGAGCGCGAGCAATTGATCGAGCAGTTGCGCCGCGCCGCCGCCGTCGCGCAGGAAGACGCTCTCGGTGACCTCGATCTCGAGCCTTTGCGGCGGCAGCCCGCTCTGCGCGAGCGCCGAGACGACGACCGAGGCGAAATTGGGATCGGTGAGCTGTTCGGCCGAGACGTTGATCGCGACCTTGAGGTTCGAGGGCCAGCGCATCGCCTCGGCGCAGGCGGTGCGCAGCACCCATTCGCCGATCGGCGCGATCAGGCGGCTGTCCTCGGCGAGCGGGATGAAGCGGCCGGGCGAGACATTGCCGAGCTTCTGGTTGGTCCAGCGGATCAGCGCCTCGAAGCCGTTCAGCGTCCCGTCCTCGGCGGTGACGACGGGCTGGTAATAGAGCTCGAATTCGCCGCGATCGAGCGCGCCGCGCAGCTCCTGCTCCATCACGCGCCGTTCCTCGGCCTGCGCGTGGAGCGAGGCGACATAGGGCGCGACGACATTGCCGCCCTTGTCCTTCGACTTGTAGAGCGCAAGGTCGGCGTTGCGGGTCAGCGTCTCGACCGTCGCGCCGTCATGCGGGCCCATCGCATAGCCGACGCTGGCGCCGACGAAGAGCTGGTGGTTGTCGACGACATAGGGACGGCTGAGCGCGGCGATGATGCGGTGCGCGAGCTCCTCGGCGGCATCCGCCGACGCGACATTCTGAAGCACCACGGCGAATTCGTCGCCGCCGAGGCGGCCGCAGCTCATGCCGCGCTCCATCATGCTCTTGAGCCGCGCCGCGACCTGCGCGAGCAGCTTGTCGCCGGTCGGGTGGCCGAGCGTGTCGTTGACCGCCTTGAAGCGGTCGAGGTCGATCATCAGCAGCGCACAGCGCGCCTTCGCCTCGATCGCATGGGTGAGCGCGCGGCCGAGATCCTCGTTGAGGTGGAGGCGGTTGGGGAGGCCGGTCAGATTGTCGAAGCGCGCCATCTTGGCGATCTGTTCGGCCGAGGCGCGCTGTTCGGTGACGTCCGACCCGACCCCGCGGAAGCCGAGATATTTGCCCTGGTCGTCGAGGCGCGGCGAGGCGGACAATTCCCACCAGCGCGGCTTGCCGCCGATCGACACGGGCACGATCAGGTTCGAAAAACTCTCGCGCCGCTTCATCCGTTCGGCAAGGTCGTGGAGGCTTTTGGGGAACTGTCCGGTTTCCCAGCTGTCGCCCGACAGCGCCTGCAAAAGCAGCATCCCTTCGAGCGCGTCGGCAGGCGCGCCGAGCGCATAGGCGAGGCGCGGCGAGACGTGGACGAGGCGGCGGTTGCTGTCGGTCTGCCACAGCCAGTCGGCCGAGGTTTCCTCGAATTCGCGCAGCAGCAGGCTGACCGTCTCGGTCTTTTCGTGGAGGATTTCCTCGGCACGGCGGAAGCGGACGTAATTTTGCGCAAAGCGGACGCAGAAGGCGCAGAGCAGAAATCCGGCGACGAGCGCGACCGACGCGAGCTGCGGTGCGCCGGCGCGCACCAGCGCCGCCGCCGCCGACAGGCTGACCGGCGCGATGAACAGCGCGCACGCCATCGGCACGCTGTGCGCGACCATCGCGAGTGTCAGCATCATCAGCAGCGAAATCGTCCACATAGAAAGGACATGGTCGAGCCCCGGCGTCCAGCCCTGCAGCCAGAAGGTCGGCATCCAGAGCAGCGCCGAATAGAGGGCGTGGCGGTTGCAATGGCGAAACTCGATCGCGCCGCTGAGCCTCGCCTCGCCGAGCGGCAGCTTTGCGATCGAGCGATAGGACCAGATGCTGAACAGCAGCGCGGCGGTGAGCCAGCCGCCGGCGATCGTCCACGGCAGCCGGGTGACCATCGTGAAGGCGGCGACGAGCGCCATGCCGACGCTCATCCACAGGCGCAGCGATCCCTTGCCGCGAAGCGGCGCGAGCTGGAGCTGGCGGAGGTCCCCGATGTCGTCCTTTTGCGACCCCAGCCCCATCAGGGTGCGCACGGAAACATCATCGGCCGAGCGAGGGTCGGTCAACAGGCTAGTCACGATCGCCAGTCTAGCGCGTCGGGGTTACCCGAAGGTAACCATGCCCCTCTGGCGGCGAGAAATTTTCGTGCCGCCGCGGGACGGGTTGGGGGCAACGAGTCCACCCCTCCTCTTCAGAGGAGGGGCAGCGAGACTTGCCAGCTTGCTGGCTTAGTCGCAGCGGGGTGGTGCCGGACGTCTTGCGCGCTATCGCGCGTCACCACCCCCACCCCTCCTCTGAAGAGGAGGGGCTTATTATGACCGCAACCGAATGCGTCTGCCAGCTTTACCACCCGCCTGCGCGGGGGCGACGACCGCTATTGCCGCCCGCCCCCTAAGCCGCGATCGCGAAGGGCTGGATCTCGCCCGCCAGATATTGGGCGCGCGCCTTCGAGCGGCTGAGCTTGCCCGAGCTGGTGCGCGGCAGGGTGCGCGGCGGGATCAGTTCGACGAGGCAGTTCATGCCGGTGATCGCGCGCACGCGGTCGCGGATCGCCTCGCGCAGCGCGGCGCGCTCGGCGTCGTCGCTGGTGCGGCACTGGACGAGCACCGCGGGGGTCTCCTCGCCGCCCGGCGCGGTGATCGCGAAGGCGGCGATGTCGCCCGACTTGAAGCCCGGCAGCTGCTCGACCGCCCACTCGATGTCCTGCGGCCAGTGATTCTTGCCGTTGATGATGATCATGTCCTTGGCGCGGCCGACGATATAGACATAGCCGTCCGACATATAGCCCATGTCGCCGGTATCGAGCCAGCCGTCCGCCATGCACGCGGCGGTCGCTTCGGGGTCGCGGTAATAGCCGGTCATCAGCGACGGGCCGGTACACCAGACCTTGCCGACGGTCTGGTCGGGAAGGACGCGCCCATTCTCGTCGCGGACCTCGACGATCATGTCCTTGACCGGCCGGCCGCAGTTGACGATCGCGCGATAGCGGGTCGGCCGGTCGGCGTCGCCCGCGGCGCCCGACAGCTCGGTTTCCTCGACCAGTTCGACGACGATGCCTTCGCCCGGCGGCATGATGCTGACCGCGAGCGTCGCTTCGGCGAGGCCGTAGCTCGGCAGGAAGGCGCTCGCCTTGAAGCCCGCATCGGCGAAGGCGTCGACGAAGCTCTGCATCACGTCGGGGCGGATCATGTCGGCGCCATTGCCCGCGACGCGCCAGCGCGACAGGTCGAAGCGTTCGGCGACATTGGTCTGGCTCGAAATGCGGCGCGCGCAAATGTCATAGCCGAAAGTCGGCGAATAGCTGAGTGTCGTGCCCTGATTGCGGCTGATGAGGTCGAGCCAGGCGAGCGGGCGGCGGGCGAAATCCTCGGTCTTCAGATAATCGACCGACACCTGGTTGGCGACCGGCGACAGAAGGCAGCCGACGAGCCCCATGTCGTGATACCAGGGCAGCCAGCTGACGCAGCGGTCGCTGTCCTGCAGTTCCATGCCGTGCGAATGCGCCGACAGATTGTTGAGCAGCGCGCCATGGGTCACCGCGACGCCGTGCGGGAAGCGCGTCGAGCCGCTGCTATATTGCAGATAGCAGGTCTCGTCGGTCTTTTGCGGCGGCAGCGCGGCGATCGGCGCGGCGCGCGTCGCAAAGGCGCTCCAGTCGATCGGCTCGACGCCCTTCGCCTCGGCCGCCTCGCTCGCCATCGCGGCGATTTCGGGCGGGAAGAAGAGCATTTTGGGGTCGCAGCTCGCGAGCTGGACGCTGAGCTGGCCGACATAGGATTCGCGCCCGCCGAAGCTCGTCGGCAGCGGCAGCGGCACCGGCCAGGCGCCGGCATAGATGGTGCCGAAGAAGAGCGCGGCGAATTCGGGCCCGGTCTCGGCGATCAGCGCGATGCGGTCGCCCGGCTGGACGCCCGCGGCGATCAGCCGATAGGCGGCGACGAGCGCGTCGTCCTTGAGCTCGCGATAGCTGTAGGCGCGCACGAGGCGCCCGCGCGGATCGTGGAAATTGAGCCCGCGGCTGCCTTGCGCCGCATATTCGAGCGCTTCGCCGACGGTGGCGAAATCCGAAAAGCGGCGCGGCTGCGCGCATTCGGTGGGCGTGGGGACGAGTTCGTCCGGTGCGACGTTGTTTTTTTCGGTCATAAGGGGTGCAAAGTCCCGGAAAGCGGGGGTCGCGGCAACACGCATGTCATCTTTCGTGGCCATGTCTGCGCTCGTCGATCCCTTGCAAGTGGAACAAATCGGCCATTTCGGGCCTTCAGTGGAGGTGCTGATACCCGATATGGCGGCGCTGGTCGTTCTCAATCAGGCCCGACTGTGGCATAAACATGGCATATGGCCAATCGCCGTCCTTCATCGCGCAGAACCCTCGATGCGGCGCGGCTCCACGAACTGGCGCTCGCCTATGTGGCGCGATTCGCGACCAGCCGCGCGAAACTGGGGCGCTATCTCTCTCGAAAGATAGGCGAATCCGAGTGGACGGACCCGCGTGACGCCATGGCGGCGTGCGCCGAAATCGTCGCGAAAATGGACCAGCTCGGCTTTGTCGACGACCGCCAATATGCCGCGATGCGCGGCGCGGCGATGACGCGGCGCGGGCTCGGCGCGCGGCGGATCAAGGCGCAGCTGTGGGTCGACGGGATCGACGAGGCCGATGCGGGCGAGGCGATGGAGAGCGCCGCCGCGGCCGCGCTGGGGTCGGCGCTGGGCTTTGCGCGGCGGCGGCGCTTCGGGCCGTTCGCGGCGGCGCGCGCCGACGATCCGGGCCTGCGCGAAAAGCAGGTCGCGGCCTTCGTGCGCGCGGGGCACGCGCCGGGGCTCGCGCGGCGGATTCTGGCCATTGCGCCTGGCGACGCGGACGCGCTCGCGGCGCTGGACGCCGAGATGGGGGGCGATTAGCGCGATTTGCTTTCGACCTGGTCCGCTTCCCCGAGCGAAGACGAGGGGCTCGTTCGAGCGAAGCGAGAACCTGCATCGTCGCGGCCTCGACTGCGCTCGGCAATGCCCCTCGTCTTCGCTCGGGGAAGCGGATTGATTGGTTTTCCGCAATTCGCTCTAAGCAGGGTCTGTCTTCGGGGAAGGAATTGATCATGCGCGCAGTCTTCACCGCTCTCGCCCTGTCGCTCGCGGCGCCGCTGGCGTCCTGTTCGGGCGGCGCCGATGCCGCCGCCGATAGCGCGCAGACGATCCCGCTGACGATCGCGGCGGCCGACGGCAAGACGCACCGCTTCACCGTCGAGGTCGCGCGCAGCGAGGAGGAGCAGCGCAAGGGGCTGATGTTCCGCACCGACCTGCCCGCGGGCACGGGGATGCTCTTTCCCTTTCCCAAACCCAAGATCGCGAGCTTCTGGATGAAGAACACGCTGATCCCGCTCGACATGATCTTCATCCGCAGCGACGGCAGCATCGACCGCATCGCCGAAAACACCATCCCCGAATCGCTCGAGCCCGTGGTCAGCGGCGGCGAGGTCGCGGCGGTGCTCGAGGTCGCGGGCGGCACCGCGGCCGAACTGGGGCTCGACGAGGATGCGAAGGTGAAGTGGGCGGATGGCAAATAGGCCGAGTCTTCTCCAACCGTTTGTCCTGAGGAGCCATTGAGCCTGTCGAAATGGCGTCTCGAAGGGCGCCACGCTGCGGCCCTTCGAGACGAGCCCTCGACAAGCTCGGTCTCTCCTCAGGACGAGCGGCATTCGGGGTTACCCGATGTCATCCTGCTCCGACATCCGTTTCCCGCTTGCGAAGCGCGCGGGCTTGCGGGTAAACGCGGCGGCCATGAGCATATTGGCCAAGATTTTCACCTGGTGGGACGGCGCGACCGTCGGGACACTGCTGAACAGCTGGAAGAATGGCGAGCAGGTCGGCGAGGACGGCCTCGGCAACCGCTATTTCCGTTCGCGCGACGGCAAGCGCCGCTGGGTGCTCTACAAGGGATCGAACGATGCGAGCCGCGTGCCGCCCGAATGGCACGGCTGGCTGCACGGCACCTTCGACGAACTGCCGTCCGAGGTGCTGCCCGCGCCGCGTCCGTGGCTCGCCGAGCCGACGCCCAACCTGACCGGCAGCCTTGGCGCCTATCGTCCGGCGGGCGCGCTCGAACGCGGCGGCCACCGCGCCGCGGCGACCGGCGACTATGAGGCCTGGCGGCCCGGCGCCGAGTGAGCCGCGCGGTGCCGCGCCTGCCCGTTTCCGCGCTCGCCGCGCTCGTCGCCGCGAGCCTCTTGACCGGTTGCGACCGGACCGGCGGCGAAGGCGGCGGCGCATCGAAGGCGCCCGCGATCGAGCGCAGCGGCGACGTCCCGCGCGAGGTCGGCGGGATCGAGGGCGCGACGCCGATGGAAGAGCGCGTCGCGGTGCTCGGCCTGCTCAACAAGCGCAACGGCATCGTTCAGGAGCTGGAGATGAAGCCCGGCGACACGGCGCGCGTCGGCCGCGCGATCGTGCGCCTGCGCGCGTGCGAGACGACCGTGCCGTGGGAAGCGCCGCCCGAGACCGGCGCCTTCGTCCAGCTGACCGTGCAGGACCAGCGCGACGACAAATGGTATCGCGTCTTTTCGGGCTGGCTGTTCAAGGAGCGGCCCGACCGCAATGTGATCGAGCATCCGATCTATGACGTGTTCGTCAAAAGCTGTGCGATGACATATCCGGGCGGCGAGCCCGTCGAAACGCCCGCATCGCGTCCGGCGGCGCCCAAGGCGTCGAGCGCGCCCCAGTCGCCGGCGACGAACGGCGGCGAGGGGAGTTCGGAGGCGGCGGCCCCGGCGCCGGCGCCCGTCCCTTCGTCCGCGCCCAAGGCGGCGCCGTCCGCGGACGACAGCACCGAATAGAGCCGCGCGAGATAGTCGGCCTGCGGGATTTCGACCGCGCCGAGGCTGGCGAGATGCGGGGTGAGGAACTGGCAGTCGAGCAGGCGCCAGCCGCCCGCGATCAGCCGCGCGACGAGATGCGCGAGCGCGACCTTCGATGCGTCGCGCGTACGGCTGACCATCGATTCGCCGAAGAAGGCGCGCCCGAGCGAGACGCCGTAAAGGCCGCCGACGAGGCGGCCTTCGTGCCAGCATTCGACGCTGTGCGCATGGCCGAGGCGAAAGAGTCGCGCATAGCTCGCCTCGATCAGCGGGTTGATCCACGTCGTCGGCCGGTCGGGCGCGGGCTCCGCGCACAGCGCCATCATCCGGGCGAAGGCGGTGTCGGTGGTGACGCGAAAGCGGTCGGAGACGATGACCTTTTTCAGGCTGCGCGACAGGCGGAAGCCATCGAGCGGCAGGATCGCGCGCAGCCGCGGTTCGACCCAATGCACCGACGGGTCGTCGGCCCCGTCGGCCATCGGGAACAGCCCCTGCGCATAGGCACTGAGCAATAGCGCGGGGTCGATCGTGTCCGGATGCTTCGTCAGCTTGCGGGCTTCACGAATTTCAGCGTCATGCGGTCCGATTCGCCGATCGCCTGATATTTGGCCTTGTCGACATCCTTGTTCGTCAGCGTCGGCGGCAGCGTCCACACGCCCTTTTCATAATCGTGCGTATCCCTGGGGTTCGCATTGACGTCGCTCTCGCCGGCGAGCTTGAAGCCCGCGGCCTCGGCAAAGCCGACGATCGACGAGCGCTTCATATAGCCGCTCTTTTCCTCGAGCGCCGAATCCATGTCTTCGGGCAGGCGATGGTCGACGACGCCCAGCGTGCCGCCGGGTTTCAGCATCGCATAGATCTGCCTGAAGGCTTCGGCCGTGTTGTCGGTGCCCGCGAAGCGCCAGTTGTGGACGTTGCGGAAGGTCAGCACGACATCGGCGCTGCCGTCGGGCACCTTCGCGCCGCCCTTGTTCGGAAATTCGGCGAGCTTGACCGCGCCATAGACGTCGGGCTTGCCCGCCTGCCACGCCTCGATCGTCTTGAGCCGGCCTTCGGGGGCCGCGGCATAGAGCGTGCCGCCGCCGGCCCGGCTCAGCGGCGCGAGGATTTCGGTGTACCAGCCGCCGCCGGGCCACAGCTCGACCACCGTGTCGCCGGGCTTCACCCCGAAAAAGGCGAGCGTTTCGGCGGGGTGGCGATAAGTGTCGCGCGCCGTGTTCGCGGGCGTGCGGCTCGGCGCGGCGACCGCGGAAGCGATCGGATCGGCGGCGGCCGCGCTCTCGCCGGCGTTCGCCTTGTCGGGCGATGCGCTGCACGCAGCGGAAAGCGCGATCAGCGCGGCACTTGCAACAAGGGGGTAAGCACGCATATCGGGCACCTCGCGAAATGGGGGGATGACGCCCGCCATAGTGCGGAGGGAAGGGCCCGGATGCAAGTGTCCATGCTGTCGGTGAGTATCGCCGCGGCCGCGCTCTTCGTGCTGGCCGAAGTGGCCGACTGGCGCCGCCGCAACCGCCGCGACGTCGACGACGTCGGCTTCATGCCGTGGCGCGCGATCGCGATGCTGTCGGTCGCGGTCGCGCTATTGAGCGCGGCGGTGTGGTTGCATCAGGGCTGACATAGGTCGGAATCGTCATTGCTTCGCTTCGCTCGCGATGACGAGGTGCGTCAATCGAACATCGTCATGCGCTGGGGCGACGGTTTCTGGTCAGAGGCACGCCTCGAGGAACGGCTGGTCGAAGCCGAACTGACGCGCCTTTTCGAGCGTGTAGGGGCGCAGGCCCATCGCGCGATATTCGCCGACGATCTTGCCGTCCTTGTCCTCGTCGAGATATTCGAACTTGAAGAGTTCCTGGGTGACGATGACATCGCCTTCCATGCCGATCACTTCGGTGACGTTGGTGACGCGGCGCGAGCCGTCGCGCAGGCGCTTGATCTGGACGATCAGGTCGACCGAGTCGGCGATCTGCTTCGAGATCGCTTCCTTCGGGATCTTGATGTCGCCCATCAAGACCATATTCTCCATACGGCCGAGGCATTCGCGCGGGCTGTTCGAGTGGAGCGTACACATCGAGCCGTCGTGACCCGTGTTCATCGCGGCGAGCAGGTCGAAACATTCGGCGCCGCGAACCTCGCCCATGATGATGCGGTCGGGCCGCATACGCAGGGCGTTCTTCACAAGGTCACCCATGTGGATCGCGCCGTTCCCTTCAAGGTTCGCGGGGCGCGTTTCGAGCGGCAGCCAGTGCGGCTGTTGCAGGCGAAGCTCGGCGGCGTCCTCGATCGTCAGCACGCGCTCGCCGGGGTCGATCATCTTGGAGAGGGCGTTGAGCATCGTCGTCTTGCCCGAGCCGGTGCCGCCCGAGATGACGATGTTGAAGCGGCTGGCGCCCGCGATCTTGAGCGCGGTACACATCTTCTGGCTCATCGCGCCCCACTGGCAGAGCATGTCGAGCGTGATCGGCTTGGCCGAGAATTTACGGATCGAGATCGCGGTGCCGCGCAGGCTCAGCGGCGGCACGATCACGTTGACGCGGCTGCCGTCCTTGAGGCGCGCGTCGGCGAGCGGCGTCGTCTGGTCGACGCGGCGGCCGACCTGGTTGCAGATGCGCTGCGCGATCTGGAACAGATGCTGTTCGTCGCGGAACTGGATCGGCGCGATGACGAGCTGGCCCTTGCGCTCGACATAGGTCTGATAGGGGCCGTTGACCATGATGTCGCTGATGTCGGGGTCGGCGAGCAATTCCTCGAGCGGGCCGAAACCCAAAAGTTCGTCGACGAGCACCTTTTCGAGCGCGAACTGCTCGCGGCGGTTGAGGGTGATGCGCAGTTCCGCGAGCACTTCGAGGATGATCGGGCGGAATTCCTCGGTCAGCTCGTCCTTCGACAGCGTCGCCGCGGCCTCCGGGTCGACGCGTTCGAGCAGGCGCGGCAGCACCTGTTCCTTGATCTTGTGGACGCTCGCTTCGAAGCCCTGCGCCTTTTCGGGCTCCATCGCCTCGGCGGTCGAGCGCGCGTTGAGCCGGTCCATCGCTTCCATCTCGGGCGCGCCTGCGGCCGGCGACGCCTCGTTGGCGGGCGGGGCGGTGTCGATCGCGGGAAACTGGCTTCCGCCGGCGGCGCCGGGGCCGCCCTGCATCGGCTTCGCGACGCCAAAGGCTGGGCGGCCTGCGGTTCCGGGGCGGCGTCCGAATGCACTCATCGCTTCATCCTGCTTTGATTCGGTCTGGGCAGGGAATGCGCGGCTTTCACCGACGGACCCCCATCAAGCAGAGTGAATAAAAGGGAAACTTTGATAATCTCCTAATGGCGGGAGCGGAGCGGGCGCGGTCGGACGGCCGAGTGGGCGGGCGAAGGGGCCGTTATCGACCGGTTGCGGACGCTCCGCATTTCATAACCTTGTCATTCCCGCGAAAGCGGGAATCCAGAGCGTGCGTCGGCTGGCTCCGCACCGGATTCCCGCTTTCGAGGGAATGACGAAGAGAGAGAGGGAGGGCCGTTTCCCACCCCAATCCGACCAATTCTCCCGGATGACATGGCCGCCACGAAAAAGGGGGCCGAAACCCCCTTTTGACGCCCAAGCGCGGATAGCCGCGCGTCAGCTTGCGATATGTTCGGCGAGGACGGTGAGGCCCGCTTCGTTCACTTCGGCGAAGCCGCCTTCGACCTCGATCGTTTCGGGCTCGCCGCCCTGGCGGTCGTAGATCGTCAGCGGGCCGTTGCGCAGCGTCGCCATGAAGGGCGCATGGCCTTCGAGCACCGAGAAATCGCCCTCGCTGCCCGGCACGGTGACCATATAGACGTCGCTCGACCGCTCGAGGCGGGCGGGGGTTACGAGTTCGAACTTCAGGGCCATGTCGTCTATTCCTATAGACCCTCCCCTTGAGGGGAGGGTTGGGGGGCCATCGGCGTGGCGCTGCCGTTCAGACCCACCCCGCTGCGACTAGCCGGCAAGCCGGCAAGTCTCGCTGCCCCTCCCCTGAAGGGGAGGGGTTTGGGTTATTACGCTTCCTCGGCCAGCTTCGCGGCCTTGGCGACGGCTTCGTCGATGCCGCCGACCATGTAGAAGGCCGCTTCGGGCAGATGGTCATATTCGCCGTCGACCACCGCCTTGAACGATTTGATCGTGTCTTCGATCTGCACGAACTTGCCGGGGATGTTGGTGAACACCTCGGCGACGTGGAAGGGCTGCGACAGGAAGCGCTGGATCTTGCGGGCGCGGGCGACGGTGAGCTTATCTTCTTCCGAAAGCTCGTCCATGCCGAGGATCGCGATGATGTCCTGCAGCGACTTGTACTTCTGCAGCGTTTCCTGAACGCGGCGTGCGGTGTCGTAATGCTCCTGACCGACGACGCGCGGTTCGAGAACGCGGCTGGTCGAATCGAGCGGGTCGACCGCCGGATAGATGCCGAGTTCGGAGATCGCGCGATTGAGCACGGTCGTCGCGTCGAGGTGGGCGAAGCTGGTTGCCGGCGCCGGGTCGGTCAAGTCGTCCGCGGGGACGTAGATCGCCTGCACCGAGGTGATCGAGCCCTTGGTGGTCGAGGTGATGCGTTCCTGCAGCGCGCCCATGTCGGTCGACAGCGTCGGCTGATAGCCCACCGCCGACGGGATGCGGCCGAGCAGCGCCGACACTTCCGAACCCGCCTGCGTGAAGCGGAAGATATTGTCGACGAAGAAGAGCACGTCCTGCCCTTCCTGATCGCGGAAATATTCGGCCATGGTCAGGCCCGAGAGCGCGACGCGGGCACGCGCGCCCGGCGGCTCGTTCATCTGGCCGAACACCAGCGCCACCTTCGACCCGTCGGGGGTCGGGTTGCCGTCGGCGTCCTTGGCGATGACGCCGGCGTCGAGGAACTCGTGATAGAGGTCGTTGCCTTCGCGGGTGCGCTCACCGACGCCCGCGAACACCGACACGCCGCCGTGACCCTTGGCGATGTTGTTGATGAGTTCCTGAATGAGCACGGTCTTGCCGACGCCGGCGCCGCCGAACAGGCCGATCTTGCCGCCGCGCGCATAGGGCGCGAGCAGGTCGATGACCTTGATGCCGGTGACGAGGATCGCGGCTTCGGTCGACTGGTCGACGAACTCGGGCGCGTCGGCATGGATCGGCGCGGTCATTTCGGCGTTCACCGGGCCGCGTTCGTCGATCGGATCGCCGATGACGTTCATGATGCGGCCGAGCGTCTTCGGACCGACGGGGACCGAGATCTGCGCGCCGGTATCGACCACCGCCTGGCCGCGGGTCAGCCCCTCGGTCGCGTCCATCGCGATGGTGCGGACGGTGTTTTCGCCGAGGTGCTGCGCGACTTCGAGGACGAGGCGGTTGCCGCCATTGTCGGTTTCGAGCGCGTTCAGAATCGCGGGCAGTTCGCCGTCGAACTGGACGTCGACGACGGCGCCGATGACCTGCGCGATGCGGCCGGTGCCGGCGGCGGTCGCGGCCGGCGTGGTCGCGGCGGCCTTCTTCGGCGCAGCCGGCTTCTTCGGCGCGGCCTTTTTGGCGGGAGCCTTCTTTTCAGGGGCGGGTGCGGTGGCCATGTGCTTCTTCCTGCTTACAGCGCTTCGGCGCCGGAAATGATTTCGACGAGTTCGGTGGTGATCGCGGCCTGACGGCTGCGGTTATACTGGATGGTCAGCTTGTTGATCAGGTCGCCCGCGTTGCGCGTCGCATTGTCCATCGCGGTCATCGAGGCGCCCTGCTCCGACGCGGCGTTTTCGAGCAGACCCTTGAAGACCTGGATCGTGACGTTGCGCGGCAACAGGTCGGCGAGGATTTCTTCCTCGCCCGGCTCATATTCGACCGCCGCGCCGCTGGAGGCCGGGGCCTCTTCGGGCGCGGGGACGGGGATCAGCTGCTGTCCGGTCGCTTCCTGAACGAGCGCCGAGCGGAACTTCGAATAGAAGAGGTGCGCGACGTCGAACGCGCCGGCTTCGTAAAGCTCCATCACCTTCGCGGCGATTTCGTGCGCCTGGTCGAAGCCGATGTCGCGGATGCCGGTGGTGTCGTAATTCTCGTTCGTCTGGCCGGGGAACAGCCGGTTGATCACCGGGCGGCCCTTGCGGCCGACGAGGAAGAAGATGACCTTCTTGCCCGCCGCCTGCAACTCCAGCGCCTTGTCGCGCGCGGCCTTGACGATGTTCGAGTTGAACGCGCCGGCAAGCCCGCGGTCGCTGTTGAGCACGAGCAGCAGGTGCGTGTCGCTCTTGCCGGTGCCCGAAAGCAGCGCGGGGGCGCTGTCGGCGGCGCCGACCTTCGACGCGAGGCTCGCGACGACGCCTTCCAGGCGCTCGGCATAGGGGCGCGCGGCTTCGGCGGCCGCTTGCGCCTTGCGCAGCTTTGCGGCGGCGACCATCTTCTTGGCCTTGGTGATCTTCTGGGTCGATTTGACCGAGTTGATCCGCCCTTTGAGTTCCTTCAGACTGGCCATAAGTCCCGTCTTTTACCTTTGTTTCGTCACCCCGGCGAAGGCCGGGGTCTCACCGTCGAGATCCCGGCCTTCGCCGGGATGACGAGGTGGGTGTTTACGCGAAAATCTTGGCGAAGGCGTCGAGCGCCGCGATCAGGCCCTTCTTGGCGTCGTCGCCGAGATCCTTGGTGTCGCGGATCGTCTTCAGCACTTGCGGGTGGTCGCTGCGCAGATAGGCGAGCATCGCCGCTTCGTAGCGCGTGACGTCGCCGACCGCGACGCTGTCGAGATAGCCGTTGGTGCCGGCGAAGATCGACGCGGTCTGTTCCTCGAACGGCATCGGCTGGAACTGCGGCTGCTTCAGAAGCTGCGTCAGGCGCGCGCCGCGGTTGAGGAGCTTTTGCGTCGCGGCGTCGAGGTCCGAGCCGAACTGCGCAAAGGCTTCCATCTCGCGATACTGCGCGAGCTCCAATTTGATCGAGCCCGACACCTTCTTCATCGCCTTGGTCTGCGCGGCCGAGCCGACGCGGCTGACCGAGAGGCCGACGTTGATCGCGGGACGGATGCCCTGATAGAAGAGGTTGGTTTCGAGGAAGATCTGGCCGTCGGTGATCGAAATCACGTTGGTCGGAATATAGGCCGACACGTCGCCCGCTTGCGTTTCGATGATCGGCAGCGCGGTGAGCGAGCCCGAGCCATTGTCGGCGTTCATCTTCGCCGCGCGCTCGAGCAGGCGGCTGTGCAGGTAGAAAACGTCGCCGGGATAGGCTTCGCGGCCCGGCGGGCGGCGGAGCAGCAGCGACATCTGGCGATAGGCGACCGCCTGCTTGGAAAGGTCGTCATAGACGATCACGGCGTGCATGCCGTTGTCGCGGAAAAATTCGCCCATCGTCACGCCGGTGTAGGGCGCGAGATATTGGAGCGGCGCGGGTTCCGACGCGGTCGCGGCGACCACGATCGAATATTCCATCGCGCCATTTTCTTCGAGCTGGCGGACGATCTGCGCGACGGTCGAGCGCTTCTGGCCGACCGCGACATAGATGCAATAGAGCTTCTTCGATTCGTCGTCGCCCTTGTTGACCTCCTTCTGGTTGATGAAGGTGTCGATCGCGACGGCGGTCTTGCCGGTCTGGCGGTCGCCGATGATCAGCTCGCGCTGGCCGCGGCCGACCGGGACGAGCGCGTCCAATGCCTTGAGGCCGGTCTGGACGGGTTCGTGGACCGACTGACGCGGGATGATCCCCGGCGCCTTGACCTCGACGCGCATCCGCTTGTCGGCCAGAATCGGCCCCTTGCCGTCGATCGGGTTGCCGAGGCCGTCGACGACGCGGCCGAGCAGGCCCTTGCCGACGGGGACGTCGACGATCGTGCCGGTGCGCTTGACGGTGTCGCCTTCCTTGATCTCCGAGTCCGACCCGAAGATCACGATGCCGACATTGTCGGCCTCGAGGTTGAGCGCCATGCCCTTCACGCCATTGGCGAATTCGACCATCTCGCCGGCCTGGACATTGTCGAGGCCGTGGACGCGGGCGATGCCGTCACCGACCGAGAGCACGGTGCCGATTTCGCTGACCGTGGCGTCGGTGCCGAAATTGGCGATCTGATCCTTGATGACCTTGCTGATTTCAGCGGCGCGGATTTCCATTATTCAGCCTTTCGTCGGGGCATTGGGCGTGCGGGCTTTCAGCCCTTCATCGCCTGGGCGAAACTGTTGAGACGGGTACGGATGCTGCCGTCGATCAGCTGGCTGCCCAGCTGGACGACGAGGCCGCCGAGGATGGCGGGATCGAGATGCGCCTGAATCTGGACGTCGCGGCCGACGCGCGTCTTCAGATTGGCGGCAAGCTCTTTGAGCTGCGCGGCGCTGAGCGGGTGGGCGCTCGTGACCTGCGCGGTCACTTCGCCGCGGTGTGCGGCGACGATCGCGTCATAGGCGTCGATCATCGCGGGCAGCTCGGCGAGGCGGCGGTTTTCGGCGAGGACGCCGAGGAATTTCGCGGTGAGCGTGTCGAGCTTCATCGCCCTGGCGACCGCGTCGATCGCCTTTTCGGCGTCGGCGCGGCTGATCACCGGGCTTTGGGTCAGCGTCCTGAGGTCGGCCGATTCGGTCAGGCCCGCGCGCAGGGCCGACAGGCTGGCCGCGACGGCGTCGATCTGATTCGATTCGCGGGCGAGGTCGAACAGCGCGACCGCATAGCGGCCCGCGAGGCCCGCCGTGATGTTGCCCTGAATGCCGCCGGAATTCTCCACGCGCGAAAGTCCTTCTCTTCGATCCCTGGGGGGGATGGCTGCGCGGATTTTTCCGGTCTCCGAAGACACCCCCGCTGCAAAGTCGGGGCGCGCGTAGCAACGATTTTGCAGCAATGCAAGGCGGCGGGAGGGACTCGTGGTGCGCCTTTCCTCACCCCGTTCGCGCCGAGGTTGTCGAAGCGCGCTTCTTTCTTCAAAACCGCCGCGAGGAATGAGGGGCTTCGACACGCGCGGTCCCAACGGCGAAGAGGAACAGGACATGGGCGAGATGATCCGGATGACGATGGACGATGGGGCCGAAATCGCGGTCTATCACGCCATGCCGGAGGGCGAGCGCCGCGGCGGGCTGGTGCTGATTCAGGAGATTTTCGGAGTCACCGATCATATCCGCGAGCTGTGCGACGACTATGCCGCCGATGGCTATGAGGTGCTGTCCCCCGCGCTGTTCGACCGCGAGCATCCGGGGTTCGAGAGCGACTATTCGGGGCCGCAGTTCGAGCGTGCGGTGCAGCTGGCGCGCGAGCTTCATCCCTTTGAGCAGAGCCTGAAGGATGCGCAGACCTGCATCGACGCGCTGAAAGCAAAGGGGCCGGTGTTCATCACCGGCTATTGCTATGGCGGGTCGGTCGCGTGGCGGATGGCGCAGATCAGCCCCGACCTCGCCGCCGCGTCGGCCTATTACGGCAGCCTCGTCCCGACGACGTTCGGGGACGCGGCGCCGCAATGCGCGACGATCGCCCATTTCGGCCGCTTCGACGCGGGCATCCCGATGGAAGGCGTCGAAGCGCTGATCGCGAAGGATCATCCGACCGCGCAGATCTTCGTCTATGAGGCGGGGCACGGCTTCAACAGCGACCGCCGCAAGGATTATCACGAAGCTAGCGCCGACCTCGCCAAAGAGCGGACGCTGATGCTGTTCAAGGCGTGCGGGGGGTAGAGCGAATTTCGAACAAAAGCTGTGCGCTCCCGCCTTCGCGGGGATACACGAGCCTATCAAATCTTTGGTCAAAAACGATCATGCTCAAGGCATTTCGGAGAGCGCCTTCAGCACATCCGCCTCGATGGCGCTCCAGAACCGATATTCGCTGTCGATCATTCTGCGGATATAGGGCTCGTCGCGCGGCACTTCGATGAGCAGCGGCTGTTTGCCGGGCAGGTAGCACCAGAAGTCGATCGCGTCGCAGCCCGAGACGGCGAGCGCATGTTGCAACTGCCCATAATAATAGCGCGGCACCGCGCGGTGGCGGCTGGCCGTCCGATAGGCCGATTCGCCGCATTTGATCTCGACCAATATCCGGTGTTCGGCGCAGATGCCGTCGAGGCTCGCGCGCATCCACGGGCGCGCCCGGCTCTGGATGCATCGCGGGCTGATCTCGATCTTTCGCCGGTCGCAATACAGGGCTCTGGCGGCGGGCTCCAGCGCGGTGCCGCGCGCCATCGCCGCATTGACGGGGCGGCTCCCATGCGGCCGCAATTTCTCGTGCCGCAACGCGGCGGGCGATTTCCAGGGGTTTTCGCGCATGATCGCCGGCGCGTCGGATGCGCCGATGCCGCCGGCCCGCCATTTCAGCCAGTCCGCACTGCCTTGGTCGAGGTCGACGATGTCAAAGGGCATGACGGGGATCGAAGGTCAAAGCCGGCGGGCCGCGGCTTTATAGGCCTCGTCGCGCTCGCGTTTGCCGATCGCGACGACGGCGACGATCAGTATGTCGTCTTCGACCTGATAGATGAGCCGGTAACCCGCTGACCGCAGCTTGATCTTGTAGCAATGCGCAAGGCCGTGCAGCCGGGCCGAAGCGACGTGCGGATGCTCCAGCCGTTGCTGAAGCTTCTTGCGGAATTGCGAGCGGATCGTGCTGTCCAGCCTGTCCCATTCCTTCTTCGCGTCTTCGAAGAATTCGAGCTTATAGGTCGTCAATGTCGACCCTGATCCGTTTCTGGCCCTGACGCTGGCGGACGATCTCAGCGAGCCGCAGATCGTCGAGGGTCTCCAGTATCTCTTCCCAAGCGTCGGCGGGGACCAGATAGGCTTCGGGCGTGTTGCGGTTGAGAATTGCCACCGGGGCGCCTTCCGCAGCACGGATCGCGGCCGACGGGTTTTTCTTGAGTTCCGAAATACTGATGCCGAAATCGGCGAGAAGCGGCTTTCCCATGACCTGTTAATAGGTCTTTTAACTGGTCATGTCAACGCCGTGCGACCTGCTGGCACCGATAGACCAGCCGCTCGTTCGGGGTCGGCGGCAGTACCGCCTTCACCGCGTCCTGCTGCGTCGTGAAGGCGGCGAGTGCTTGCGCGTTGGCGGTGCAGCCCTTGATGTCCGAAGCGGCGCGGATCTCGCGCGCCTTCGCCATCGTTTCGGCATCGAGCAGATAGCGCTCGACGCGATATTCGCGCGCCTCGGGGTCGATCGAGGCGATCGTCACCGTCGCCTCCTCATTGGGCACCAGGATGCGCTGCCAGCGCCCGTCGGCCCCGCGCGTATATTGGGTGCGGTCGTTGACGCAGCCGCCCTTGGCGAGATCGACCGGGACGTCGTCGGTCGACGAGACGGTGATGCGGCTGCGCTCGGGCTCGATCGTGCAGAGGAAATCGCCCGCGGCGACTTCGGGAGTCTCGGTGCCCGCCGCAGGGGGTTCGTCGGCTTCGCCTGCCAGATCCGACAGATCGGCGTGCGCGTCGGGGCGGGTGAGGAAGAGGATCGCCGCGATCAGGATCAGCGCGCCGCCGCCGCCGCCCGCGATCTTCGCATTGCGCAGCTTTTGCTGATTGTAGAAGAGCAGCCCCGCGCCGGCGCCGAGCGCGCCGAGCACGAACAGCACCCCGGCGATCGCGATGCGGTTTTCGCGCGCCGACAGCGCGGCATCGTTCGCGCGCTGGAGCTTCAGCTCGCGCTCGAGCTCAGCCTTCGCCTCTTTCTGCGCGGTGGCGGCGGCTTCGGCGCGCGCTTCAGCATCGGTCAGCGCGCGGTCGCGCGCTGCGGCTTCGGCCATCGTCAGACAGGAGGTGCCGACGCTGCGATATTCCTGCCGCGAATCGCTGAGGAAGCGGCCGACTTCGGGCACCGAGATCGCGAAGGCGAAGGGCGAATCGCCATCGTCGGCGCGGGTGATCGCGGTGTTGATCCCGACGATGCGGCCGCACTGGTCGACGAGCGGCCCGCCCGAATTGCCGCGCGAGATCTTGGCGGTGTGGACGAGCATCGCGACGCCGTCGACCGACTGGCGGTTCGACATATTGCCCTCGCTGCGCACCGGGGTGCGCGGGGTGATATAGTCGGCGGCGCTGCGCGCGGTCGCAAGGTCGACATTGCCGGGGTAACCGAGCGCGACGACGTCGGCACCCGATTCGAGCGGGCCGGTGTAGATCGCCGCGGCGGGAACGCGGCCTTCGGTCATTTCGACGAGCGCGAGGTCGCGGGTCGTGTCGATCGCGATCAGCTTGCCCGCATAGCTTTTCTGCCCCTCTGACGGGACGATTCCGAGCGCGACATTCTGCGGATATTTGGCCGCCGATTCGACGACATGCGCGTTGGTCAGGATGCGCGTCGGGGTGATCGCGATGCCGCTGCCGTGGCCGAAACCGACGACCTCGCCATCGACCATCGCGACGGTGACGACGCGCACGACGCTGCGCGACACGGCGCTGATGTCGTCGGCGGCGCGCGCCGGCATGGCGACGGAAAGGCTGGCAAGGACAAGGGCGAGCAGCGCGATCAGGCGGGTCATGGGCGCGCAGCTTAGAGGCGCGCGCTTTGAACGCAAGCATCGGGACGCGCGCGAAGGCGGGGCATGGCAACAGGGGGGGCGGACGAATGAAAGGACGTGTTTGATGACCTATGCGATCACCGGGCTCAGCCCCGAACCTTTTGCGCCGCTGTTCGAGATGAGCGACGCCGAACTGGCGGCGCGCGGCGCGCGGCGCGTCACTGCCGATGCCGACCGCGGCTTTCCGTGCCGCATCAGCCTGGAGGATGCGCGCGCCGGCGAGGAGCTGATCCTGCTCCACCATGTCAGCCACGACGTCGAAACCCCCTATCGCAGCGCCTATGCCATCTATGTTCGGCAGGGCGTCGCGGCGGGGACGTGGCGCGACGCGGTGCCGCCGGTGTTCGAGGGCCGCCCGCTCGCGCTGCGCGCCTTCGGCGCCGACGGCATGTTGCGCAGCGCCAGGCTCGCGGCGCCGGGCGAGGCCGACCGCGCGATCCGCGACCTGTTCGCCGACGATGCGATTGCCTATATCGACGCGCATAATGCGGCGCACGGCTGCTTCGCGGCGCGGATCGAAAGGGACGCGGCATGAGCTTCGAGACGATGACCGACGATCAATGCTGGGCGGTGATGCAGCGCCGCGACAAGGCCTATGACGGGCGCTTCATCGTCGGCGTGCTCACCACCGGCATCTATTGCCGCCCGAGCTGCGCCGCGCGCCAGCCCTTGCGCGAAAATGTCCGCTTCTTTCGCGACGGCGCGGACGCGCGCGCGGCCGGCCTCAGGCCGTGCAAGCGCTGCCTGCCCGACGATGTCGGGCGCGACGAGGCGGCGGTGCTCGCGGCGATCAAGGCGATCCAGACGAGCGAGGAACCGCTCGCGCTCGCCGACCTTGCCGCGCGCACCGGCTATTCGCCGACGCATTTCCAGCGCGTCTTCACCCGCCACACCGGCCTGTCGCCCGCCGCCTATGCCCGCGCGCTGCGCGAAGAACGCGCGCGCGAAGCGCTGAGCGAGGCGGGACGGGTGACCGACGCAATCTATGACGCGGGCTTTTCGGGGCCGTCGCGCTTTTACGAAAATATGGAGGGACGCATGGGAATGACGGCTTCGGCGTGGGCGAACGGCGGCAAGGGCGCGACGATCCACTGGGCGGTCGTGCCGACGAGCCTGGGCGACATGCTCGTCGCGGCGACCGGCAAGGGCGTGTGCCGCCTCTCCTTCGCCGAGGGACGCGAGGCGCTGGAAGAACGCTTTCCCGCGGCCGAACTGGTCGAGGGCGGCGCCGAATTCGCCGGCCTGCTCAAGCAGGTCGTCGATGCGGTCGAAACCCCCGCGCTC
This sequence comes from Sphingopyxis indica, assembly GCF_900188185.1. Lineage (GTDB taxonomy): Bacteria > Pseudomonadota > Alphaproteobacteria > Sphingomonadales > Sphingomonadaceae > Sphingopyxis > Sphingopyxis indica. Next base: position 56,169 of record NZ_FZPA01000004.1, read on the forward strand.
GGCTTCGACCATATTCCGATCGACGTGAAGGGCACCGCCTTTCAGGAAGCGGTGTGGCGCGAGCTGAGGAAGATTCCCGCCGGCGAAACGCGCAGCTATGCCGAGATCGCCGCCGCGGTCGGCAAGCCGAAGGCGGTGCGCGCGGCGGGGAGCGCGAACGGCGCGAACAATGTCGCGGTGCTGATCCCGTGCCACCGCGTCGTGCGCAGCGACGGATCGCTTGGCGGCTATGCCTATGGCCTGCCGATCAAGGAAGAATTGCTGAAAAGAGAGGCCCGATGATGACCGATAAAGTTGCCGAATTTCGAGCTCTGCACGTCCCGGGCGATCCGCTGATCCTCGTCAACATCTGGGATGCGGGGAGCGCCAAGGCGGTCGCCGCGGCGGGCGCGAAGGCGATCGCGACGGGCAGCTATGGCGTTGCCGGGGCGCAGGGACGCAGCGACGGCGAGGATTTTCCGCTGGAGGATGCGCTCGAGAATCTGCGCCGCATCCTGTCGGTGACCGATCTGCCGGTCACGATCGACATGGAATCGGGCTATGGCGCCGATGCGGCGGCGGTCGGCGTGTCGGTCGGCTGTGCCAGGGAAGCCGGCGCGGTCGGGATCAATATGGAGGATCGGCTCCCCGGCGTGACCGAGCTGCTCGCGCTCGCCGAGGCGCAGGCGCGTTATCGCGCGGCGGCGGACAGCGGGATTTTCATCAACGCGCGCTGCGACATGTTTCGCGGGCGCGACGCGGCGAAGGATGGCGAGGCGCTGGTCGCCGCGACGCTCGAACGCGCGCGCGCCTATGCCGATGCCGGGGCGGGATCGCTGTTCGTGCCCTTCCTGCTCGACCCCAAATGCATCGGCGCGATCTGCGACGCCTCGCCGCTGCCGGTGAATATATTGCGCGGCAAGGGCGGCCCGACGCATCGGGAACTGGCGGCGCTCGGCGTCGCGCGGATCAGCCACGGGCATCAGCCGTGGGCGGCGGCGATGGCGTGGCTCACCGGGCAGGCGGAACAGGTGCTGGGCGGCGACGAACCCGATTATTGAGCAAGACCCCTTCCGACCCGTTCGTCCTGAGGAGCCATTGAGCCCAGTCGAAATGGCATCTCGAAGGATCATGCGCAACGCCCGGTCCTTCGAGACGGGGCTTCGACAAGCTCAGCCCCTCCTCAGGACGAACGGACTTCAGTTTCCGGGTTTCGCTTCCGGCCGCGCCACCGAATATATTTCCTTCGCGATCGTCTTGAGCAGCGCCATCCGGTCGTCGCCCTCGGCATAGAGGTCGAAATGGGTGCGTTCGGGGACGAAGCGGAACGAGGATTGCGCCCCCAATTCGTCGAGCACCGCCTTCAGCCGCCGCGCCGCGCCGTCGAGGTAGAAGGTGTCGGCGGTGCCGACGATCAGGTGGATCTTGCCGTCGAGGTCGGGCTTCAGCTTCGGCCAGTCGCGCTTGACGATATGCGCGATGTCGTAATGCTCGCGCCACCAGGCCGCGACCGCGGGATCGACCTTGCCGGTCGCGCGGTCGAACAGCGGGCAAGGGCGCCCGTCGGGGCAGCGCGGCGAGAACACCCAGTCGAAGCTTGCGAACTGGCCGCCATAGGCGCCGAGCGCCGCTTCGAGCTGCGCGAACTGCTTCAGCGTCGCGATCACCTTGCCCTTGTCGCGGATCAGCGGCAGCGGCTGGCCATCGGCGCCGACATAGGCGTTGGCGTCCGGCGCGTAGATGTCGATATTGGTGAAGTCGTGGAAATCGCTCGGGTCGGGTGCGGTCGGCCAGGTGCCGCCGAAAATCTTCGGATAGGCGACCTGCAGCCACAGGGTCGACCAGCCGCCCGAACTGTGGCCGGTCAGGAAGCGGCCCGACGCGCGGGCATCCATCCGGTATTTTGCCTCGAGCGCGGGGATCGCTTCGGTGGTCAAGGCCGCCCCCCACGGGCCGTTGTTCGCCGAATCGGCAAATTCGTGCGTTCCGGTCGCGATATGATGGTCGAGGAAAACCCAGATCATCGGCGGCATCTCGCCCTTCGCCATCATCGCCGCGACACCTGCGGCGCTCATCTTCGCGCTATCGAGCGTGCTGCCGAAGCCGCCGTCGGAATAGACGGTCGGATAGCTGCCTTTGCCGTCCGCATAGCCGGGAGGCAGCGCGACCCAGCCCTTGATCGCGGTCGCGCGGCCCGAAAAACCGGTCATCAGCCGCGACGGAATGTCGACCGCCTCGACGCTCTTGAGGCCCATCTCGACATCGGTGCGGCGATTGGCGGGAAGCTGGGCAAGCCGGTCCTCGAAACGCTTTGCCGGAAGCTCGCGGTCGAGCGTCAAGGTCGGGATCGGACCGGGCAAGCTCGCTTCGACCACCGCCGAGACGAGATCGCCTGCGCCGCGGCCGCCATAATTATAGTCGTGATTGCGGTCGAACACCGCCTGCAGCCGGTAGGTGCCGGGCGGCAGCTTCGACCAGGGGGTCGGGAAAGCGTCGGCCTCGGTCCCGACGAGCGCGGGTGTGCCTGGCGCCAGATGCGCGACCTCGCGCGCCGCGATCGCGGTGCCGGTGGGATTGAAGGCCGAGGTGTCGACCTCCTCCTGCGCCGGCGCGCCGGGTTCGATCCTTTGCGCAAAGACAAGCAGCCGCCCGCTTGCATCGCCGCCGAGATCCTGTGTTGTAACGACCGGCGCCGCCATCGGCGCGGGATCGGCAAGGACGGCGGCCGGGGCCGAAAGCGCCAGCGCGATGGGGACGAAGAGCGAAAGCGCGCGGCGCGAAGGTCGGTCGATCATGACGATGGTCTAGCCGCTGAAGATGCGCTGTAAAGGCTGATCGCTCACGCGGTAGAGATCAGCCCTCTTCCTCTTCCTTCGCCTTGCGGAAAATCTCCGCCATCTTGGTGCGTGCCTCGTCGAGCTTGCCCTCGTCGATCGCCTTGACCACCGCGAGAAGCAGATTTTCCTCTTTGCCGGCATGTGCCTGGAACGCGATCGGCGCGATCACCGAGCGCGCGATGTCGCCCTTGCCCTCGTCGAGGAGCTGGCGCGTCAGGACCAGCCGATATTGGGGGTCGTAGGAGGCGTTCGGATAGACTTGCTCGAGCGCGATCAGCGCCGCTTCGGGGACCGGCTCGCCCGCTTCGCGGAACGAGAGATAATAGCCGATCGCCGGCCGCGGATCGAGCGGGTCGAGGTTGCGCGCGCGCACGAAATGCGGGCGCGCCTTGGCATAGGCGCTCCTGTCGGTCTCGCCGCGTCCCATGAAGACATTGGCCTTCAGCAGATGCGCGGGGGCCGAATCGGGATCAAGCAGCAGCGCGCGGTCGGCCGCCGCCTCGGCGGCGTCCCAATTTTTCGCGTCGATCTGCGCTTCGCCGACCCACAGCTGCGCGGGCATGCTCTCGGGCCAGGCGGCGTCCTTGCCCGTCATGTCGCTCGCGACGTCGCGCGCTTCCTTGGCATCGACCCCGCGCTGGGAGCGCATATGATCGCGGATCAGCGCCTCCTCGGCGTCGGTCAGTTCGCGCATCGCGACCTTGGGCTCGACATAATTGCCGGGCTTGACGTCATAGCCCAGGAAGGGGCCGCGCTTGTACCGGCGCACTTCCTTTTGCAATTGGCCCAAGTCGCCGAAGATGCGCTTCGCGGCGGTCAGGCTGTCCTCGCCGCTGTTGAGCGCCTTCAGATATGCGACGAGCTGCCCCTGCCGGTCGGGGGCGAAGTTCAGATAATGCGAGAGCAGCCAGCCGAACGTATAGACCTGATAGCGCTGGATGTCGTTCAGCGACGCCTTGGTATCGAACAGACGCTCGAGCGGAATGTCGGGGAGGAAATCGAGCGCGGCGCCGCGCGACTGCGGCACGTCGCCAACGTGAAAGCTGCCGTCGTCCATGAAGCGGATCGTGCTGTAGAGCTCGGCGAACCCCTCGGTGTACCAGCTCGGATAGGCGGTGCTGAAGTTCGATAGCATGAAGTGGTGGGTATATTCGTGGAGCAGCACTGATTTGATGTCGAGCCGCGGCCCGGTGCGAATGCCCTTGCTCGTTTCGATCCGCTCGTGCGCCGGAACGAAGGATACCGGATTGCCCGCGCGCCCAATATAGAAGCCCGCGACTCCCGAGCCCGAGGCGTGAGCGAACACGGCGATATTGTCGGTATCGCCGCTGCGATAGACCTTGACCTTGTTCGCGCTGCCGACGTCTGGGCCGGGCACCGGCATATTCTGCAGCGTGCGCAGCGCATTGTCGAAGCGCTCGAGCAATGTCGCGAATTTTTCGGCGTCGTCGCGGTCGCTTTCGGAATAGACGACGAAGTGGGCGGTCTTGGCTTCCCACCATTCGGCCCTTGCCGCCGGGCTTGCCAGCAGCGCGCACATCGCCAGACCCGCGCCCAACAGCCTCGCGGCCTCGCGCTTCCAATTCGTCGCTGTCACCTTTTTCCCCCGTTTGCCCCTTTGACGGTGCCAGCATAGCGCGCAGGGTCGTCGCTTCAAGGGGCAGTCAAGCCCTTGGTCCTAAACGAAGCTGTAGGGATCGACGTCGATCGCGAGCCGCGCCTTGGCGGGCCAGTCGATGCGCGCGATCCAGTCGCGGATCGTGCCCTGGAGGTCGAAGCTGCGCGGCGCGTGGAGCAGCAGGCGGAAGCGGTGGCGGCCGCGCAGCATCGCGAGCGGCGCGGGGGCGGGGCCATAGATGGCGAGGCCGTCGGCGGCGGGCGCCTTCTGCCCCAGCCGCTGCGCGACCCCGCGCGCGACCTCGATATCCTCCGACGAAATGACGAGCGCGGCGAAGCGGCCATAGGGCGGCGCGCCGGCCTGTTTGCGTGCCGCGGCCTCGGCGGCGTAGAAGCCGTCGCGGTCGCCCGCGACGAGCGCCGACATGACGGGCGCTTCGGGGACGCGCGTCTGGATCAGCACCTCGCCGGGCTTGACCCCGCGCCCCGCGCGCCCCGCGACCTGGGCGATCTGCTGAAAGGTGCGCTCGGACGCGCGCAGGTCGCCGCCGTCGAGGCCGAGGTCGGCGTCGACGACCCCGACGAGGGTCAGGTTGGGGAAATGATAGCCCTTGGTGACGAGCTGGGTGCCGATGATGATGTCGACGAGTCCGCCCTCGACCGCATCGACGAATTCGGCGGCCTTGGCGGGCGACCAGAGCGTGTCGGAGGTGACGATCGCGGTGCGCGCGTCCGGGAAGCGCAGCTTCACCTCGTCGGCGACGCGCTCGACCCCGGGGCCGCAGGCGACGAGGCTGTCTTCGTCCTCGCATTCGGGGCAGAGGCGCGGCGGCGGCATGACATGGCCGCAATGGTGGCAGGCGAGGCGGTGGACGAGGCGGTGCTCGACCATCCACGCCGTGCAGTTCGGGCACTGGATGCGGTGGCCGCAGGTGCGGCAGAGCGTCAGCGGCGCAAAGCCGCGGCGGTTCAGAAAGAGCAGGCTCTGCTCGCCCTTGCCGAGCCGGCCGGCGAGCGCATCGACGAGCGGCGGCGCGAGCCAGCGGCCGCGGTCGGGCGGGTCGCGGCGCATGTCGATCGCGGCAAGGTCGGGCAGGGTCGCGCCGCCGTAGCGCGCGGGCAGGACGATATGGCGATAGCGCCCCGCTTCGACCTGGGCCAGGCTCTCGAGCGCCGGGGTCGCGCTCGCGAGGATCACCGGCAGCCCCTCGAACGATCCGCGCATCACCGCGACGTCGCGCGCATGATAATGGACGCCATCCTCCTGCTTGAAGCTCGTCTCATGCGCTTCGTCGACGACGATGAGCCCCAGATCGGCATAGGGCAGGAACAGCGCCGAGCGCGCGCCGACGACGATCTTCGCTTCGCCGCTCGCGATCGCGTGCCAGGCGCGGCGGCGCTCGGTGGAGCGCAGCCCGCTGTGCCACGGCACCGGCTCGCAGCCGAAACGCGCGGCGAAGCGCGTCAGCATCGGCTCGGTCAGCGCGATTTCGGGGAGCAGCACGAGCGTCTGCTTGCCCGCCTCGACGGCCGCCGCGATCGCTTCCATGTAAACTTCGGTCTTGCCCGATCCGGTGACGCCGTCGAGGAGCAGCGTCTCGAACCTTGCCGCCGCGACGGCATCGCGCAGCTGTCCGGCGGCGGCCGCCTGTTCGTCGGACAGGCCGGGCGGGGCGAAGGCCGGATCGGGTTCGGGACAGGGCGCGTCGGCCGAAACCTCGACCGCTTCGAGCGCGCCCGCCTGCACGAGCCCGCGGATCACCGCCTCGCTGACCTCGGCGAGTGCCGCGAGTTCGCGCACCATGCCCTGCCGCGCGCCGATCCTTTCCAGCGCCACTATGCGCTGCGGCGTCATCCGCGCGGGCAATTCGCCGGTCGCGCGATACTCGACGATCGGGCGGCGCGCGTCGGCGAAGGCGGCGCCGGGCAGCACCATGCGCAGCACTGCGCCGGGGGGCGCGAGATAATAGTCGCTCGTCCATTCGACGAGGCGGCGCAAGGGCGCCCTGATCGGCGGGACGTCGACAATCTCGTAGAGATTGCGCAGGCGATTGTCGCCGACGGGGTCGGGCGCGCCGAAGCTCGCCTCCTCCCACACCACCCCGCCCATCCGCCGCGGCCCCAGCGGCGCGACGACGACGCTGCCGAGCGGCGCCTCGCTGCCATGGGGCACGCGATAGTCGAGCGGGCCGAGGGCAGCGGTCAAAAGGAGGACGCGGGCGCGGGTCATGGATCGGGCAGGATATAGGCGTGGGAGCAAAATAGGAAAGCGGGGAAGGAAAATGCGCGCAGAGGCGCAGAGGAGGAATGGATAAAGTTCACGCGGAGACGCGGAGGCGCGGAGAGATTGGAGTTGCCGCGAAGCGGCCTTCCTTCTGCGGCGTTGCGATGAACGCCACCGAGGCGCGAGAAAGGGGCCTGTCGGCCCGGATCGTTTCTCCGCGTCTCCGCGTCTCCGCGTGAACCGAACCTTCTGCGCGCTCTGCGGCCTCCTTCGACAAGCTCAGGACGCAGTCTGCGTGAATCCAAAAAGACGCCCCGACGATTTACGATGGCGCCAGCGCCGCCTTTGCTTGCCGCTTCGCCGGTTTCGGGCGGCGGAACCAGAAGGTCCAGACCGCGAAGCTGCCGAGCATCGTCAGCGACAGGCCCGATACCGTCAGCAGCAGGCGATAGGGCAGACCGCCGACCTTGCCCGCGTGGAGCGGATAGGCCTTGTTGAACGCCTGCGCGCCCGGCGCCATCGCGAGCGCGTCGCGCGCGCCGAGCAGGCGGCCGGTGGCGGCGTCGAACCACAGCGTCGTGCGGCCATTGGGAAGCCATTCGGCGGGTTGGCGCATCCTGAGGCTGATCGGATCGCCCGCCCTCCGCGGCAGGCTGAGGATACGGAATTCGGCCGTGGGGAAGCGGCGATGCGCTTCGGCGAGCATCGCGGCATAGCCGGGCTTCGCCGCGAGCGGGCCGCTTTCATATTGGGGCGGCTCCATCGACTTGACCGTCTCGGCGACCGGGCCGAAGGGCGCGACGACACCCATTGCGAAGGGGCGAAAGATCATCATCGTGCCGGTGACGAGCGAGAGCAGCAGCAGCGGCGCGACGACGAGGCCGAGGTCGCGGTGATGGGTGACGATCGCGGGACGGCTCATCCGCCTTGGCCACAGCCGCAGGCGAAAGGTCGATCGCGTGCGCCACCAGAGGATGACGCCCGAGATCACGAAGAACAGCCCGCAAAGCCCCGCGATGCCGATCACCCATTCGCCGCTGTCGCCCGCGAAGAGATGATGGTGAAAGTCGAAGAGCCACAGCTCGGGCCGTTCCCACTGGCTCGCCCAGCGCGCCGCGATTTCGCCCGACTGGTCGGCGTAAAGCCCCGCGCCCTCGCCGAACCGCACCTGATGCAGCCCGAAGCCGTCGCGGGCATAGATGATGCCCTGCGGGGCGCCCGGCAGCGCCATGATCCTTTCGGTCGCGGCGGCGATGCCGGCGAGGTCGGCGCGGAGCGGATCGCCGGCATGCGGCACGCCGATCCATGCGTCCTTGTGGAGCAGGATCGTGCCGCTGAGGCCGAGCAGCGCGAGCAGCAGGCCGATGAGCCCACCCGTCCAGCGGTGGAGCGTGTCGAGCAGCTTCACGACGCCAGAAAGCCGGGGCCGGCTTCCACTCGCGCCTGTGCTCCCGCGGAGGCGGGAGCCCATCTCCCGCCGGTGCCATCTTGAACCGTCCGGAGATGGGTCCCCGCCTTCGCGGGGACACGCGGCTTGGTCTGACGTTCGACAGGCGTCCGCATTCTAGAACCGATAATCCCAGCCGAGCGTGAAGGTGCGACCGCGGCCCGCGAAGTTGAAGAAATCGTCGGTCGGCCGCTGGGTGTCGCTCGCGTAGCTGATATATTGCTTGTCGAACAGATTCTGCACCGACAGGCTGACCCCGCCGAGGCTCGTCTGATAGCGGATGAAGGCGTCGGTCAGATTATAGCCTTCGAAATCGTTGCGCGGGTCGCGGACGAGACCGCGAAAGCTGCGCGCGAGATAGAATTGCGTCTGGATGCGCGCCGAGACCGGGCCGTTCGCATAAGCGGCGGCGAGGTTGAGCCGGTCGGGCGAGATGTTCGCGCCGTCGAGGTCGGTATCGACCACATCGTCGCCGTCGGTGTCCGACCGCCCCTTGATATGGGCATAGCCCGTCGACAGCGTCAGCCCGTCGATCGGCATACGGACGGCAAGGTTGATCTCGATCCCCTCGATCTCGACGCGCTCGCGCACCACGGTGAAGATGCCGTCGCTGCCGGCGCGCAATCGCTGGCCGTTCTTGCTTGTCGACCAGAAATAGCTCGCGCTGGCATCGAGCGGGCCGCGCTTCACCTCGACGCCGATTTCGCGATTGTTCGAGACGATCGGCGAGATGTCGAGAAAGTCGTCGACATCGACGCCGGTGTCGGCGACCGCGCGGGTGATGCGGCCGACGTCGGGAACGGTGTAGCCCTCGGCATAGCTTGCATAGGCGCGGATGCCCGCGAGCGGCTCGACGATCACGCCGCCGTTGAGGAGCAGGTCGTCGAAGGTCGGGCTGCCGCCCGCGACATCGACGCCGCCATAGGTGGCGGGGTCGCTGCCGTCATAGGTGGTCGCGGCGAGCGTGTGATAATCGGCGATGCCGATCTTCACATTTTCATAGCGCGCGCCGCCGGCGAGGCGGACGAGGCCGCCCGCGAGTTCGAGGTTCGCCTGGCCGAAAGGCGCTAGGCTGCGGAAATCGGTCGGCGGCACCCAGGCGCGGTCGGTCGCGATCAGCCGCTGTTCGGTCGAATCCCACAGCGCGTCGAAACCTGCGATCAGGGTCAAAGCCTCGAAGCCGGGGACCGCGCGCTCATAGCTGATCTTGCCGCCATATTTGCGGCTGCGGTTCTGCGACTGGTCGAACAGCGTGCCGACGGGCGCGATCGCGGGGTCCTGAAAGCTCGCGATCGGGTTGGGCTCGCCGCCGAACGTGTCGCGGCTGCGGTTCCAGAAAATCTGGCTGACGAAATTGCCGCCGCCAAGGTCGCTGTCGGTCAGCGACAGCGCGACGCTTTCGGTGCGGCCCTGCGCAGGCGCTCCGGGCGGGGTGCCGCGCTCGGCGCTCGTCGGCAGGCCGGCGTCCTTGTCGCCGGCGACCGCGGCATAATCGCCGTCGCCCTTGAGTTCGAAGCGGCTCGCGATCAGGTCGAGCCGCATCGTGTCGGTGACCGCATAGCCGAAGCGTCCGAAGAGCGAGAGGGTCTCCGAATCCTGCGTCTCGCCCTGCGTCAGATTGATGCCGACCGGACGGCCCTCGCCGTCGAAAAAGACCCCGCGGCGCTCCCATGCGGCACCGACGCTCGCGTCGAAGCGTCCCGCCTTATACTGGACGAGCCCCGCGACCTTGCCGCCCATGCCGGCGCGCGAGAAGTCGTTGTCGGCGGTCGCCTGGAGCAAGGTGCGGCCCGACAGCCCCTCTGCGGCCGGCGCGCCGACGGTCACCTGGTTGACGATGCCGCCGGTGCCGCCGATGCCTTGCAGCGCGTTCGACCCGAAGATCACCTCGACCCGGTCGATGAAGAAGCCGTCGATCGTGAAGCCGTCGCGGCTGCCGTCGCGCAGCGGGGTCGATTGCGGAATGCCGTTGATCGCATAGAGCGGCGAGCGGCCGCGCAGCGTCTCGCCCGCGCCCGACAATTTCTGCCGCGTCGGCGAGAAGCTGGGGGTGAGCGTCGCGACCGCGTCGGTGACCGAACCCGAAATCGCGAGCTGCTGGTCGAGCGCCTCCTTGCCGATCACGTCGATGGTGAGCGGCAGCGCATTCGCCGGCAGGATCGAGCGCGCCGCGGTGACGACGATCGTATCTTCGCCGTCGGGCGCGGCGTTCGCGTCGCCCGGCTGGGCGAGCGCGGGGGTGGAAAGAGCGGTGCCGAGCAGCATCGCGACGGCAAACTTGCGAATCATTCTTATCTCCCTGTTCGCGAGCGCCGCTAATGAGAGCGATTTGCAGACGCAAGGGAAAAGACCGCCATCTCGCCTTCAGGGGAGAGGATATGGAGGCTTGGCGCGTAGCGCCTGGCCGGAGTCGGAGAGGGGAGCAGCGCTGGCGGCCATCCCCCTCTCCAAGCTTCGCTAGCTCCTGACGGAGCAAGCTGCGCTATCCTCTCCCCTGAAGGAGAGAGGGCGAGGGTGGCATCGCCACGAGCGACACGCTATCACGCCTGCCATGCGCGAAAAGGAACTGCGGTTCGCCCTGATTTGCTACGGCGGCATCAGCCTTGCCGTCTATATGCACGGAATCACCAAGGAGATCTGGCGCCTCGCGGCGGCGTCGCGCGCGTGGCACGACGGCAGCGCGATCGACGGGTCGGGCGCCATCTATCGCAAGCTGCTCGCGGCGATCGAGGCGAAGAGCGGGGTGCGGCTACGCGTGCTCGCCGACATCGTCGCGGGGGCGAGCGCGGGGGGCATCAACGCGATCTTCCTCGCGCGCGCGCTCGCGACCGGCCAGTCGCTCGATCCGCTGACCGACCTGTGGCTCGAGGATGCCGACGTCGACTATCTGCTCGACCCCGATGCCCGCCCGATCTCGGCGGCGACCAAATTCTGGGCGGTGCCGATCGCCGGCTGGGCGATGAAACGGCGCGGCAATGTGATCGACCGGACCGTCGCGGGTCCGGCGCAGGACGAGGTGCGCGCGAAGCTGTCGCGCTTCGTGCGCGCGCGCTGGTTCGAACCGCCCTTCGGCGGGGAGACCTTTTCGGAGCTGATTCTCGACGCCTTCGATGCGATGGACCGCGGGCCGCGCGGGCCGGTGCTCGTCCCCGCGGGGCAGCCGGTCGACCTGTTCGTGTCGGTCACCGATTTCGCCGGCCACAGCATGCCGCTGTCGCTTCACAGCCCGCCGCGCGTGACCGAGCAGGAGCATCGGCTGATCCTGCATTTCCGGCAGGACGGGCGCGCGGGCAAGGGGCTGGACGACATGCCCGCGCTCGCGGTCGCGGCGCGCGCGACCGCGAGCTTTCCGGGCGCCTTTCCGCCCTTCACCCTGCGCGAGATCGACCGCGTGCTTGAAAAGCGCAAGATCGACTGGCCCGGCCGCGCCGATTTCATCCGCGTGCAATTGCCCGCGGGCGAAGAGGCCGATCCCGCCGACCGCGTGCTGATCGACGGATCGGTGCTCGCCAACGCGCCCTTCCGCCCCGCGATCGCGGCGCTCAAGCAGCGGCCGGCGCGGCGCGAGATCGACCGGCGCTTCGTCTATATCGACCCCAAGCCCGATTATCGGTCGATCAGTTTCGCACCGTCCGGCGAACCGGTCGAGGGCGATGCGGCGCCGCTGCCCGGCTTTCTGACCACGATCCTCGGCGCGCTCTCCGAAATCCCGCGCGAACAGCCGATCCGCGAGAATGTCGAGGCGATCGAGGCGATGTCGCGGCGTATCCGCCGGATGCAGCATATCGTCGACGCGATGAAGGTCGAGGTCGAGGAGCAGGTCGCGGCACTGTTCGGCTCCACCTTCTTCCTCGACACCCCGACCCCGGCGCGGCTCGACCGCTGGCGCGCGAAGGCGCAGAGCGAGGCGGCGTCGCGCGCGGGTTTCGCCTATCCGCCCTATGGCCATTTGAAGCTCTCGGCGATCGTCGAGGAGATTGCGGCGCTGATCGACCGCCTCGCGCCGCCCGAAGGCGCGATCCACCGCGAGCATCGCCGGGCCTTGCTGTGGGACGAAGTGCGCGCGCGCGGGCTCGACCGGATTTCGGGCAAGAAGGGCGCGGGAGCGAGCCGCGATGCGATCGCTTTTTTCCGCACCCACGACCTGACCTTTCGTATCCGCCGCCTGCGCTTTCTCGCGCGCGAACTCGATGCGGTCGAGGCGACGCGCGACGCGCGCGACGCCGATTGCGAGGCGATGCGCGGGGCGATCTTCGCAGCGCTCGGCCTCTATCTCGAACGCGAGGGCGACAGCTGGCTCGGCGATCTCGACGTCGCCGTCGATGCGGGAGTCGGCGCGTGGATCGACGCGATCGCCGAGCGGCGCGACCTGCCCGCGGTCGATCGCGAGGGCGACGGACTGCTCGCCGTGGGGCTTGCCGGCCTCCCCAAGGACGACCGGCGGCAGCTGCTGCTCGCCTATCTCGGCTATCCCTTCTACGACATCGCGACCCTGCCGCTGTTGCAGGGCGAGGGATATGACGAGTTCGACCCGGTCAAGGTCGACCGCATCTCCCCGTCGGACGCGACCGCGATCCGCACCGGCGGCGCGGCGGCGATGCTGAAGGGGATCGAGTTCAACAGCTTCGGCGCCTTTTTCAGCCGCACCTATCGCGAGAATGACTATCTGTGGGGCCGCCTCCACGGCGCCGACCGGCTGGTCGACATCGTCGCGTCGAGCGTCACGGGCGAGGGGGCGCTTGCCAAGGAGGAGCTGGCGGCGATCAAGCGGCAGGCGTTCCACGCGATCCTCGACGAGGAGGAGGGGCGGCTGCCGAAGGTGCAGGCGCTGATCGCGGAGATCAGGGGGGAGATTGGCTGAACACAAAAGCCCCTCCTCTGAAGAGGAGGGGTGGGTTCAGGATCAATCGGTCAGATCGTCCCACATATCCTTGATGCGGCCGAAGAAGCCCTGGCTCGCGGGGCATTCCTCGCCGGTCTCGGTCTCGCGGAATTCGGCGAGCAATTCCTTCTGGCGTGCAGTGAGTCTGGTCGGCGTCTCGACGTCGATCTGGATGACGAGGTCGCCGTGGCCGCGGCCGTTGAGCACCGGCATACCCGCGCCGCGCTGGCGCAGCTGCTTGCCCGACTGGATGCCGGCGGGGATGCTGATCTCGTGGCGCGTTCCATCGAGCCCCGGAATCGTGATGCAGCCGCCCAGCGCGGCGGTGGTGAAGCTGATCGGCGCGCGGGTGAACAGGGTCGTGCCCTCGCGCTCGAAGACCCGGTGCCGCGCCATGTGGAGGAAGATGTAAAGGTCGCCCGGCGCCGCGCCGCGCGCGCCGCTCTCGCCCTCGCCCGACAGGCGGATGCGCGTGCCCTCGTCGACCCCCGGCGGGATGGTGACGGTCAGCGTCTTGCGCCGGTCGACGCGGCCTTCGCCGAGGCAGGTGGGGCAGGGGTCGGCGATCACCTCGCCCGCGCCCTGGCAGGCGGGGCAGGTGCGCTCGACCATGAAGAAACCCTGCTGCGCGCGCACCTTGCCCATGCCGCCGCAGGTGGTGCAGCGGTGGGTCTGCGTGCCGGGCCTGGCTCCCGATCCGTCGCACGCGTCGCAGCGCGCGGCGACATCGACCTCGATCTCGCGCGTGCAGCCGGCAAAGGCGTCCTCGAGCCGGATTTCCATGTCGTAGCGCAGATCGGCGCCGCGCGCCGGACCGCGCTGCTGCCGTCCGCCGCCGAACGCCGAGCCGAAGATCGATTCGAAAATATCGCCGATGTCGCCGAAATCGGCGTTGCCGCCGAAACCGTTCGCGCCGCCATTCTGGAACGCCGCTTTGCCGAACCGGTCATAGGCCGCGCGCTTCTGCGGGTCCCTCAGGCAGTCATAGGCCTCGTTGATCGCCTTGAAGCGCGCCTCGCTGTCGCCGCATCCCGGATTCTTGTCGGGATGATATTGCATCGCGAGCTTGCGATAGGCGGCCTTCAGCGCCTTGTCGTCGGCGGTGCGTTCGACTTCCAGCAGTTCATAATAGTCGATGTCGAGACTCATGGCTCGTTCACGCCCCCGAGGGTGTAACCCTTCGAGACGGGCCTTCGCCTTCGCTCAGTCCCTTCTCAGGGCGAACGGATGGAAAAACACCGTTCGCCCTGAGGAGCCATTGAGCTTGTCGAAATGGCGTCTCGAAGGGCATTCCCTTCGTCTTACTTCTTGTCGTCTTCGACTTCGGAGAATTCGGCATCGACGACATCTTCGTCGGCCTTGCTCTCGCCGGCCCCGGCTTCGGGCGAAGCCGCGGCCTGCTGTTCCTTTTCATAGATCGCCTGGCCGAGCTTCATCGCGACCTGCGCGAGCGCCTGGGCCTTTTCGGTCATCGCAGCGGGATCGCCGCCCTCGACCGCACTTTTGGCTTCGCCGAGCGCCGCCTCGATCTCCGACTTCAGGCCCGCGTCGACCTTGTCGCCATGCTCTTCGAGCTGGCGCTCGGTGGTGTGGATCAGGCTTTCGGCGTTGTTCTTCGCCTCGGCCGCCTCACGCCGCTTCCTGTCCTCGTCGGCGAATTTCTCCGCGTCCTTGACCATCGCGTCGATGTCGGCGTCGGAGAGGCCGCCCGAAGCCTGGATCTTGATCTGCTGCTCCTTGCCGGTGCCCTTGTCCTTGGCGTGGACCGACACGATGCCGTTGGCGTCGATGTCGAAGGTCACCTCGATCTGCGGCACGCCGCGCGGCGCCGGCGGGATGCCGACGAGGTCGAACTGGCCGAGCATCTTGTTGTCGGCCGCCATTTCGCGCTCGCCCTGAAAGACGCGGATCGTCACCGCCGACTGATTGTCGTCGGCGGTCGAATAGACCTGGCTCTTCTTGGTCGGGATCGTCGTGTTGCGGTCGATCATGCGCGTGAAGACGCCGCCCAGCGTCTCGATGCCGAGGCTCAGCGGGGTCACGTCGAGCAGCAGCACGTCCTTGACGTCGCCCTGCAGCACGCCGGCCTGGATCGCGGCGCCGATCGCGACGACCTCGTCGGGGTTGACGCCGGTGTGCGGTTCCTTGCCGAAGAAATCCTTCACGACCTCGCGCACGCGCGGCATACGGGTCATGCCGCCGACGAGCACGACTTCGTCGATGTCGGCCGCGCTGACGCCGGCGTCCTTGATCGCCTTCTTGCACGGCTCGAGCGTGCGCTTGATGAGGTCTTCGACAAGGCGTTCGAGGTCGGCGCGCGTGATC
The DNA here is from genome assembly GCF_900188185.1 of Sphingopyxis indica. Lineage (GTDB taxonomy): Bacteria > Pseudomonadota > Alphaproteobacteria > Sphingomonadales > Sphingomonadaceae > Sphingopyxis > Sphingopyxis indica. The sequence goes on from NZ_FZPA01000004.1 coordinate 71,480, forward strand.
GTCTTGACCAGGTGCTTCGGCCCGTTGGCGTCGGCGGTGATGAAGGGCAGGTTGACCTCGGTCGTCGCGGCCGACGACAGCTCGATCTTCGCCTTTTCGGCGGCTTCCTTCAGCCGCTGCAGCGCGAGCTTGTCGTTGCGCAGGTCGATGCCTTCGTCCTTCTTGAACGCATCGGCGAGATATTCGACGATCTTGCTGTCGAAATCCTCGCCGCCGAGGAAGGTGTCGCCGTTGGTCGACTTCACCTCGAACACGCCGTCGCCGACTTCGAGGATCGAAATGTCGAAGGTGCCGCCGCCGAGGTCATAGACCGCGATCGTCTTGTTCTCCGACTTGTCGAGGCCATAGGCGAGCGCTGCCGCGGTCGGCTCGTTGATGATGCGCAGCACTTCGAGGCCGGCGATCTTGCCGGCGTCCTTGGTCGCCTGACGCTGCGCGTCGTTGAAATAGGCGGGGACGGTGATGACGGCCTGTTCGACCTTTTCGCCCAGATAGGCTTCGGCGGTTTCCTTCATCTTCTGAAGGATGAAGGCGCTGATCTGCGACGGCGAATAATCCTCGCCGCCCGCCTTGACCCACGCATCGCCGTTGGCGCCCTTGACGATGGTATAGGGGACGAGTTCCATGTCCTTCTTGGTCATGGGATCGTCGAAGCGGCGGCCGATCAGGCGCTTCACCGCGAAAATCGTGTTCTCGGGATTGGTGACCGCCTGCCGCTTCGCCGGCTGGCCGATCAGCCGCTCGCCGTCCTTGGCGAAGGCGACGATCGACGGCGTCGTGCGCGTGCCCTCGACATTTTCGATAACCTTGGGCTTACCGCCCTCCATGACCGCGACACAGCTGTTGGTGGTGCCGAGGTCGATCCCGATGACTTTGGCCATAATCTAAACGTCCTTGTTGCTTCGTCGGCGCCCTGAAAAGGCACGCCTGTCCATGGGTCCCCATAAGGGTTTCTGGGGGCGATATAGGTGCGCCGATGCTTGGCACAAGCCCTTCGAACGCTTATCTGTAGCGGGAAATTTCGAGCCTTTCGGGAGAGTCCTGCCATGAAGCCCTTTGCAATCGCCGCCCTTGCCGTCGCCACGCTCGGCCTTTCGGCCTGCGGCGAGAATATGGGCGAGGGGCCGGTGCTCCACGTCGCAAGCGGCTATATCGAGATGGGGGCGACCCCCGACCGGCCGGCGGCAGGCTATTTCACCATCGAGGGCGGGCCGCGCGACGTCGATCTCGTCGCGGTGACCGCCGACCTCGCGCAGCGCGTCGAAATGCACGAAAGCGTGCGCGAAAACGGCGTGATGACCATGAAGCCGCTCACCAGCGCGCCCGTGCCCGCAAAGGGCAAGCTCGAGTTCAAGCCCGGCGGCAGGCATCTGATGATCTGGAACATCAACGGCGCCGCGGTGCGTGCGGGCAAGCTGCCGATGATCTTCGTCTTTTCGAACAACAACAACGAACGCATCATCTTCGACATGACGATCAAGGGCGCGTCGAGCGCGGCGAGCGCCGATGCTCCGGCGATGGACCATGGCGCGATGGAGATGGGCAAAGAGAGCGCGGACAAGGGCGCGACGGACGCGGCGAAGAAATAGGCGGGCATGGCGCGGCCTTCGCGACCGCTCACCGCCGGCGAGATCGCGCTCGCGCGCTCGGTCTTCGGCGACGCGATTGCCTATGACCGGGTGCGCGTGTGCTATCATAAATGGATTTTCTTTCAGCCGCGCCGCGTCGTGATGGCGCCGATGGGCGCGCTCCATTTCCACCCGCACGGCAACCTCTATTGCGACGATTTCAGCGCCGCGTCGCAGGCGATGCAGGGGCTGTTCGTCCACGAAATGACGCATGTGTGGCAGGCGCAGACGCGCGGCCGCTGGTATCTGGTGCTGATGCGGCATCCCTTTGCGACCTATAGCTACAGCCTGAAACCCGGATGGCGGCTCGAACGCTATGGCCTCGAACAACAGGCGGAGATCGTGCGGCATTACTGGCTGCTCACCCAGGGCGTGACGATCGGCGGCGCGCCGGGGGTCGAGGCGTATCGCGCGGTGCTGCCTTTCTAGGGTCAGGACCTATTAATTCCACGTTCGAGGTTTGAAGCGATTTTGTTCAGGGCAAGGAGGAAAGGCGCAGGAATATGAATATATTTCAAGGCTTTTCGACGCGGCCCTGGGCAAAATCGGTCAAATCCCGAAGGGACGCCGAAATGGCTTCGATCTCGGACCTTCGCGGCCTTGCGGGTAGCGATGCTACCCGCTGCATCCGCAAAGGCCCGATATCTTCGCCATTTCGACGCCTCGAACGCGGAATTAATGGGTCCTGACCCTAGGCACCGATATTTTTTAGGCTTGTCGGCCGATCGGGCCCATGTCAGCCAGGACCGCAACCGAGGGGCGTAAAGGGGGTAGGTAAATCATGAAAATAATTGCTGTGGCTGGGCTGCTGGTGGTCGCGTGTTCGTCGGTGGCCGTGGCACAGGATCTGTCGATTCCCGCCGATCCGGTCAAGGCGATCGAGGGCAAATGGACGGGCCCCTGGAACGAATGGGAAATCGAGGTGCATGATGGTCGCGTCGAACTGACCAAGGCCGATCCGAAAACATATCATTATCTGCCGGTCGGAACGGTGCTGGGCGTCTTGAACGGTGACGGCAAGGCCGACGGCCGTGCCTATCGCTTCAACAGGTCCACCTGTCTCGACCATCGCGCCAATCTGGCGCCGTCGGAGTACAAAACGATTCCCTGTGGCGATTATGGTGCGGTCTTGACGGCCTACGCCGATTCCTATGAACTGCGTGTATCCGGATTGTCGTTCCGCCGCGCGAAGGAATAACTGCATCGCCATATAACCGAAGCTTCGATCGCGCACGCGATTCTTGGCTGGTCAAAGGGTCCACGTTCGTCCTATGTTCCGCGGATGGATATGGTCTCGCTGCTCGTCGCCGTCGTCGCTCTCTTGCTCGGTGCCTTGATCGGCTGGCTGTTCGCCGGCCGGCAGGCGGGCGGGCTCAGGGCCGAGCGCGACGGGCTTGCCGAGCGGTTCAGGGCGGCGGTGACCGACCTTGCCGCCGAGGCCGAGGCGCGCAAGGCGGCCGAGCTGCAACTCTCCGCGCTCGGTGCCGAGCAAAGGGCGCGCGATGCGGCGCACGAGGCGCAGATCACGCAATTGAAGGACGCGCAGGCGGCGCTCACCGCGCAGTTTCGCGAGGTCGGGCAGGCGATGCTCGACAAGGCGCAGCAGGATTTCCTGACCCGCGCCGCCGACCGCTTCAAGCAGAGCGAGGAAAGCGCGGGCGCGAATCTGAAGGCGCTGCTCCAGCCGGTGCATGAGCGGCTCGCCAGATATGAGGAGGCGGTGGGCAAGGTCGAGGCCGAGCGCCGCGACGCCTTCGGGATGCTCTCGGGCCAGATCGCCGCGATGCGCGAGGGCACCGAGCGTGTGTCGAGCGAGGCCGCAAAGCTCGTCAACGCGCTGCGCAATGCGCCCAAGGCGCGCGGCCGCTGGGGCGAGCAGCAACTGCGCAACGTGCTCGAAAGCTGCGGCCTGTCCGAACATGCCGATTTCCAAACCGAGGTCAGCGTCGCGGATGGCGAGGGCGGACGGCTGCGCCCCGACGTCGTGGTGAAAGTCCCCGGCGGGCAGAGCCTGGTGATCGACGCCAAGGTCTCGCTCAATGCCTATCAGGATGCCTTCGGCGCCGTCGACGAGGGCGAGAAGGCGGCGCATCTCGCCGCGCACGCGGCGGCGATGAAGGCGCATGTCAACGCGCTCGGCGCCAAAAGCTATTGGAACCAGTTCGACGACACCCCCGACTATGTCGTGATGTTCGTCCCCGGCGAGCATTTCCTCGCCGCGGCGCTCGACCACGACGCCAGCCTCTGGGACTATGCGTTCGAGCGCAAGGTGCTGCTCGCGACGCCGACCAACCTCATCGCGATCGCGCGCACCGTCGCGGCGGTGTGGCGGCAGGAAAAGCTCGCGGGGCAGGCGCGCGAGATCGCGGCGCTCGGCAAGGAGCTTTATGCGCGCATGGCGACGATGGGGTCGCATATCGCGCGCGTCGGCAAGAATCTCGATTCTGCGACGGGGGCCTACAATGCCTTCGTCGGCAGCTTCGAAAGCCAGGTGCTGACGCAGGCCAAACGCTTCGAGGCGCTCGACGTCGAGACCGGCGGCAAGGAGATCGCCTCGCTGCCGGTAGCCGAACAGGCGGCGCGCCCGCTCGCGAAGCTGTCGGCGGCGCCGAGCGCGGTGAACGACGGCGGGGAATAGCGGAGACCTTCTTGAACTCCTGTGTGCTCCCGCGAAGGCGGGAGCCCATCTCCGGCCGGCTCTATGTTGATTTGTCAGGAGATGGGTCCCCGCCTTCGCGGGGACACACTGATCCAAGGGCCATCATGTTCAGATCGCTCGCTTGAGCACCGCCGTCTGTCCGTCCGCGCCGGTCAGCAGCAGCGTGCCGTCGGACGGAAATTCGATGCGCACCGGGCTTTCCATCAATTTGAAGAAAGCGCTTTCCTGCGTCATCGCGGCGCCCGCGCACGCCATCTTGGTCGCCATCAGCGGGCCCGCGGTGAGCGTCGTGCCGTCGCTCGACCAGCTTGCCGAAAAGCGGTTGCACCCCGCGCTGCCGCTCAGCCTGTCGGCGGCGAAGCTCAGCGAGGTCGGGCGGTCGGCCGCGACGCGCGTGCCGCCGATCGACTCGAAGGTCCAGTCGGTGCCCGCGAGTTGATCCGGCGCGAGGATCGCGCCGCCGCAGCCTTTCACCGTCTTGCCGTCGGCGGTGACGGTCACCGTGTCGCGGTAGCGGCGGTCGCTCATCCCGTCGCTGCATTCGGCGTGCGTGACGTCGACGGTGAGCCGGTCGGTGACATAGCGTTCGCCGCCCGCACTCGGGCGGGCGCCCGGGTTGGGCTGAAGAATCTTCGTATCGCCATAGTCGCCGTTATAATTGAGCAGGCCCGGCGTGATCTCGAGCGTCCAACCGGGTTCGGTGCCGATCGCCATATAGGATGCGGGCTTGTCGCCCGGCGCCTGCGGCGGGACGGCGGTGCAGGCGGCAAGCGCCGGCAGGGCAAGCAGGGGCAGGAAACGGGTCATCGCGGGCTTCTCCTCCTTTCGTCACCCCGGACTCGATCCGGGGTCCACCATGGACGCAAAGCGGTGCAAATGGATGCCGGATCAAGTCCGGCATGACGAACCAACGGTGTCGGCCCTTATTGCATCGACATTCGGGGCCGGCCAGATGTCAGCACGCCGAACCCCCGCTATCGGTTCCGCCGCTGGTTCAATACCTCATAGGCCATCACCGCGCCTGCGACCGCGGCGTTCAGGCTGTCGGCCTTGCCCATCATCGGCATCTTCACCCGCACGTCGGCAGCGGCGGCATAGGCTTCCGGCAGTCCCTGCGATTCATTGCCGACGAGAATGAAGGTCGGCGCCGCATAGCGCACCGCCTGATAATCCTGCGTATCGTCCCCCAGCCAGGTCGCGACGAGCTGCCCCGGTCCGCCGCGCAGCCACGGCAGGAAGTCGTCCCAGCGCGCCTGCACCAGCCTTTGCGTGAAGATCGCCCCCATGCTCGCGCGCACCGCCTCTACCCCATAGGGGTCGGTCGATTCGTCGAGCAGAATCAGCCCGCCCGCGCCGACCGCGTCGCCGGTGCGCAGCATCGTGCCGAGATTGCCGGGGTCGCGCAGCCGCTCGGCGACGAGCCAGATGGGCGCGGCGTCGCGGTCGATGTCGGCGAGCGTGGTGCGCGGCTCGGCATAGATGCCGACGATCGTCTGCGGATTGTCCTTGCCGGAGAGTTTCGACAGGATCGCCGGAATGGTATCGACGACCTCGCCGCCGCTCGCCAGCGTCGCGTTGACGAGCGCCTTGGCGAGCGGATGCGCCGCGCCTTCGTCGGCGAGAAACAGCCATTGCGGCAGGACGCCCGCCTCGCGCGCCTCGGTCGCGATGCGCAGCCCTTCGGCAAGGAACAGCCCCTCGGCGCGCCGGTGCCGTTTTTCGCGCAAGCCGCGCATCCGCTTGACCAGCGGGTTCGATACGCTTTCGATGCGGCTGCGACGGCCGGACATGACGTCAATCCTCGCCGAAGCTGTCCTTGACCAGCCCGACCAGTTTGAGCAGCGCGGCGTCGGCGCCGTCGCCCTTCGTATGGATGGTGATGCTGTCGCCCTTCGCGGCGCCGAGCATCATCAGTCCCATGATCGAGGTGCCCGCTACACGGCTGCCGTTGCGCTCGACCTCGACCGAGACGCTTTCGGGCAGGCGGCTGACGAAGGTGACGAATTTGGCGCTGGCGCGCGCGTGAAGACCGCGCTGATTGGTAATCTCGACGGTCTCCGACAATTCGCTCAAAGGCCCACTCCCAGCATTTCCGACGCGACCGATATATATTTCTGGCCCGCCTCGCGCGCCGCGATCACCGCGGGGCGCAGTTCCATCGTTGTGCGCGCACTTTCGAGCCGGATCAACATCGGAAGATTGACCCCGGCGATCACCTCGGTCCGCCCGGCTTCGAGCAGGCTGATCGCAAGGTTCGACGGGGTGCCGCCGAACAGGTCGGTCAGCATGATCACGCCGCGCCCTTCGTCGACGTCGCGGATCGCGTCGGCGATTTCCTGCCGCCGCATCTCCATATTGTCGTTGGGACCGATGCACACGGTCGCGACCGCGCGCTGGGGGCCGACGACATGTTCCATCGCCGTCACCATCTCTTCGGCGAGTCGGCCGTGGGTGACGAGAACCAATCCAAGCAGCGGCAATGCTTTATCGCTGGGCATGCAGTCGAGGACCCTTATTTTTTTCCGCCTGGCGCGGGAGAAGCGGGCGGGGGCTTGCCCTCAAGCCCATCTTGCGGGGCCGAGTCAAGGTTGCGGTGGCCGACGGTGGGGGTGTGGCCCGCCGCGCGCAGCGTCCTGGCGACACGCTCGGCGACATGCACCGAGCGATGGCGCCCGCCGGTGCAGCCGAAGGCGATGGTGACATAGCTTTTCCCCTCGGCGCGGTATCGGGGCAGCAGCGCGAGCAACAGCGCCTCGATCTGCGACACCGTCGCTTCATAGGCCGGATCGGCCGCGATATAAGCCGAAACATCGGCGTCGAGTCCCGTTCCGGGACGCAGCGCGGGGTCCCAATGCGGATTGCGCAGATAGCGCATGTCGAACACCAGATCGGCGTGGCGCGGCAGCCCGCGCGAATAGCCGAAGCTCAATATGTTGAGCGCCGGTTCGTCGCCCCCCGCGTCGGCGAAACGGTGGCGGATTTCCTGTTGCAGGTCGTTGCTCGAATAGTTGGTCGTATCGACGACATGCTCGGCCCAGCGGCGCACCGGTTCCATCATCTCGCGCTCGCGCGCGATGCCGTCGGTCGCCGGACGATCCTCGGCGAGCGGGTGGCGCCGCCGCGTTTCGGAAAAGCGCCGCTCGAGCTCGGCGCCTGCGCAATCGAGGAACAGCGTCTCGATCGCGCGCCCGCCGGCCTCGCGCAGCTGCTTGATCCGCTTGACGAGCAAAGACGGCTTGAAGCCGCGGCTGCGGCTGTCGATGCCGACCGCGATCGGTCGGTTCGCCTCGCTGCGCGGCGCCGGCGCCTCGATCAAGGGTTCGAGCAGCGACAGCGGCAGATTGTCGACGACTTCCCACCCCAGATCCTCGAGCACCTTCAAAACGGTCGACTTTCCCGCGCCCGACAGGCCGGTGACGAGCAGCAGGCGCGGCGATGCGGGCGCGGTCATGCGTCCGGCGCCAGTCGTTCGAGCGCGAGCATGATCTTGATCGGCGCCGACGCTTCGAAGGCCGAGAGGAGCAGCGCGGGCAGCGGATGCCCTGCGACCGTTTCGACCTGATTCACCGCAGGCATACGGTCGTAGCGGTCGGTCAGCCGCACCGCGAGCGCGAGCGGCACCGGCGCGGTCCACGGCCGCTCGACGATCCCGATGCCGCGCACCTCGAGCTTGCCGGCAAGATTTTCGGGCGGGCGGCACCACAGGCGGCCGCGTTCGTGCCAGATGTCGCAGCGATCATCGGCGACGAGCCGCGCGCCGCGGTCGATCAGCCGCAGCGCAAGGTCGGACTTGCCCTGCCCCGATTGGCCGAGGATCAGCACCCCGCCATTGCCCGCCGCGACGCAGCTTGCATGGATGTTGACAATCTCGATGGCGGTCCGGCTCGGAAGCATCGCGCAGGCTTAGCTAGGCGCGTGCGGCGCCGCAAGGCGGATGGGGGATGGGGCGGCTTCCGGGTGGAATCGAGACATTGGCCAACCCCTCCTCTTCAGAGGAGGGGCAGCGAGACTTGGGAGCTTGCTCCCTAGTCGCAGCGGGGTGGTGCTCCTTCACCGGCGTCACCACCCCAACCCCTCCTCTGAAGAGGAGGGGCTTAAGAACGGCCGCTTCCGCCCGAAGGCCGCCGCGCCCCGTCAGCCGCCGGCGCGCCCCTCGTCCGCCGCGGGCAGCGTAATCAGCAGGCTCGCCCCCGGCTTGCCGTCCTCGCGGTCGCCCGCGGCGATCGTTCCGCCATGGCCCTCGACGATCGTCCGCGCGATCGCGAGGCCAAGGCCGCTGTGGCGGCCGAACGCTTCCTCGTCGGGGCGCGCGCTGTGAAAGCGGCGGAAAATCGCTTCGCGCTGCGCCTCCGGGATGCCGGGGCCGTCGTCGTCGACGCGAATATGCACCTCGTCGCCGAGACGCGTCGCGGCGATGCAGACGAGGCCGCCGGCGGGGGAGAAGCTCAGCGCATTGTCGATGACATTGTCGATCGCGCGCTCGAGGCGGTGGCCGTCGCCCATCACCGTCGCGGTGCCCTTGCGCGGGCGCGCGAAGGCGATGCGTGGGTGCGGCGTGCCGGCGTTCGCGCGCGCCGCGCGCGAGGCCAGCATCGATTCGATCATCAAGCCGATGTCGATCGGCTCGAACAGCGTGCGCGACAATTGCGCGTCGATGCGGCTCGCGTCGCTGATGTCGGTGACGAGCCGGTCGAGCCGGCGAACATCCTCGTCGGCGATGGCGAGCAGCTGCGCGCGCTGTTCGTCGGTCTTGACGCGCCCCAATCCCTCGATCGCCGAGCGCACCGACGCGATCGGATTTTTGAGCTCGTGCGTGACGTCGGCGGCGAAATGCTCGCCGGCGTCGATGCGCTCGCGCAGCGCCTGCGTCATGTCGCTCACCGCGCGTGCGAGCGTGCCGATTTCGTCGCGGCGACTCGGCAGGCGCGGCACGACGACCTCGCGTGCGCGGCCGAGACGGACGCGCACCGCCGCGCGGGCGAGCTTGCGCAGCGGGCGGACGATGGTGCGTGCGAGGAAGAGCGAGAGCAGCACCGAGACGACCAGCACCATCGCGAGCACGACCGCGAGGCGGAAGCGCTCGGCGCGCACGGTGCGGGTGATGTCGCGCGCGTTGAGCGTCATCAGCATCACCTCGGGGGCTTCAAGGTCGACGACGCGGGTTGCGCTCAAGAGCGGGGTCCGCTCGGGGGCGAAGCGGAAGCGCGCCGCTTCGCCGCCGCTCTTCATCGCTTCGACCACCTCGGGCCAGGCGGCGGCGCGATCGACCGCGGGCTCTTCGAATTCGGGATAGTTGGGCGCGCCGACGACCCAGTCGATGCCGCGGTCCATCGCCCGCGCGACGTCGCGCTTCCACGGCTGGAGGTCGGGATCGCGCAGCGTATAGGTCGGCGGCGCGTGCGCGAAGCTGTCGTCGATCTTGCGTCCGCTCGCGTCATAGAAGCGCAGCCGCGATTCGGTCGCGCGGGTGAATTCGCCGATCAGCCGCTCGCGCTGGTCGGGGCGCGCCGCCTCGAGCGCGCTGTCGAGCATCGCGAGCTGGTCCTCCATCACCTCGATGCGCGTGTCGACGAGGCGGGTGCGATAGGTGTCGAGGTAGAAGAAGCCGCCTGCGAGCAGCGCGACGGCAAGGATGTTGACCGCAAGGATGCGCGTCGTCAGCGACCAGCGCGCCGACCAGACGAGCGGCGCGTCCTCCTGATCGGGCGGCGTGGCCTCAACCATCGTCCGAAAAGCGGTAGCCTGCGCCATAGAGCGTCGCGATCGCGTCGAAATCGGGATCGACCTCGCGGAACTTGCGGCGCAGGCGCTTGATGTGGCTGTCGATCGTGCGGTCGTCGATATAGACGTCGTCCTGATAGGCGGCGTCCATCAGCTGGTTGCGGCTGCGCACGATGCCGGGGCGCGCCGCGAGCGTTTCGAGGATCAGGAATTCGGTGACGGTCAGCGTGACGTCCTTGCCGTCCCAGCTCACCTTGTGGCGCGCGGGGTCCATCGTCAGCCGCCCGCGCGTGATCGGGTCGGCGACGGGCTCGTCGTCGAGGCCCGACGGCTCCCTGTTGAGCTCGACGCGGCGCAGGATCGCGCGGATGCGCGCGATCAGCAGCCGCTGCGAAAAGGGCTTCGAGATATAATCGTCGGCACCCATCGCGAGCCCCAGCGCCTCGTCGATCTCGTCGTCCTTGCTGGTCAGGAAGATCACCGGAAGCTGGCTCTTCTCGCGCAGCCGGCGCAGGAGCTCGAGCCCGTCCATCCGCGGCATCTTGATGTCGAAGACGGCAAGGTCGGGCGGGTTTTCGAGCAGCGGCTTCAGCGCCGCCTCGCCGTCCGAATAGACGCGCGTGACGAAGCCCTCGGCCTGCAGGGCGATCGACAGCGATTGCAGGATGTTGCGGTCGTCGTCGACCAGCGCGATGGTTGCCGTCATGCTCTTTTCGTCGTTAGCGGCCGCGAACGGAAGGCTCAAAGCAGACTCTCGGTTTCCGTTCGCATCGACACGAACGGTCATAAAGGATCGGCTCAAATCCGTCCCGTTCCTAACCCATTGGGTCGAGGTCGACAACCGGGCGTGAAGAGCAAAGGGGCTCGCGACGCTCCGTCGCAAGAGCTGCACGGCTATCCCTTTAATCTTTTGACGCGCTTCGCCATCCTCGCTAACGCGAAGCCATATTTCGGAATCGGCGGCACCGTCGGCACCCATGCGAATGCGGGCCTGTCCTTTCGTTCGGCAGGCGCTGCATAGGTATGCAAGAGGCGGGCGCGAACAGGAAAGGCGAGATGATGACGAAGGTGGTGATCGGCGATCGGGCCATCGAAACGCAGGCGGAGGTGGCCGAGAATCTCGGCACGCCGCAGCTCGTCGAGGCCGCGATCCGCCACGGCGAAGGGTTGCTCGCCAAGGACGGCCCGCTCGTCGTCGCGACGGGCAAGCACACCGGGCGCAGCGCGAAGGACAAGTTCATCGTCGAGGATGACGAGACGCGCGACACGATCTGGTGGGGCAAGACCAATGTTCCGATGACGCCGGCGCATTTCGCAGCGCTGAAGGAGGATTTCTTCGCGCATCTCGCGTCGCGCGACCGCCTCTATCGCCAGCAGCTGTTCGGCGGGTCGCAGCCGGAGTATCGCGTCGGGGTGCAGGTGCTCACCGAATATGCGTGGCACAGCCAGTTCACCCGCACCCTGCTCTGCCGCCCGACCGCCGACGAACTCGCGCGGTTCGAGGCCGAATATACGATCGTCGACCTGCCCAGCTTCCGCGCCGACCCGGCAAGGCACGGCACGCGCAGCGAAACGGTGATCGCGGTCAACTTTACCGAAAAGCTCGTGCTGATCGGCGGCACCGCCTATGCCGGCGAGATGAAGAAGTCGGTGTTCGGCATCCTCAACTATCTGCTGCCGGTGCGGGGGGTGATGCCGATGCATTGTTCGGCGAACATCGGCCCCAAGGGCGACACCGCGGTCTTCTTCGGCCTCTCCGGCACCGGCAAGACGACGCTGTCGGCCGACGCCTCGCGCACGCTGATCGGCGACGACGAGCATGGCTGGTCCGACACCGCGGTCTTCAATTTCGAGGGCGGCTGCTATGCGAAGATGATTCGCCTGTCCGCAGAGGCCGAGCCCGAAATCCATGCGACGACCAAGCGATTCGGCACGGTGCTCGAAAATGTCGTGATCGACCCGGCGACGCGCGAACTCGACCTCGACGACAACAGCCTCGCCGAAAACAGCCGCGGCTCCTATCCGATCGACTTCATCCCGAACGCGTCGGAGCATAATATGGGGCCGGTCCCCAGGAATGTGATCATGCTGACCGCCGATGCCTATGGCGTGCTGCCGCCGATCGCGAAGCTGACCCCCGAACAGGCGATGTATCACTTCCTGTCGGGCTATACCGCGCGCGTCGCGGGGACCGAAATCGGCGTGACCGAGCCCGAGGCGACCTTCTCGACCTGTTTCGGCGCGCCCTTCATGCCGCGCCACCCGTCGGTCTATGGCAATCTTTTGAAGGAGCGGATCGCGAAGGGCGGGGTGCAGTGCTGGCTCGTCAACACCGGCTGGACCGGCGGCATGGCGACGATGGAGGGGATCGAGCGGATGCCGATCAAGGCGACCCGCGCGCTATTGAACGCCGCGCTCGACGGCAGCCTGAACGACGCCGAGTTCCGCAGGGACCCGAACTTCGGCTTCGACTATCCGGTCGCGGTACCGGGCGTCGACAGTGCGATCCTCGACCCCCGCAATGCGTGGGCCGACAAGGCCGCCTATGACCGCACCGCGCAGGTGCTGGTGCAGCAATTCATCGACAATTTCGCGCAATTCGCCGATCACGTCGACGAAGGCGTCCGCCGGGCGGCCCCGCAGGTCGCCGTCGCCGCATAGGCTCACCCGGTCCTTCCGGGTGCTCATTCACCCGGAAGGACCGGATATGACCACCGAATATTCGCCGCGCCTGTTCGCAGGCGACCATGACATCCGCGCGCTCGGCGAAGGGCTGCTGGCGTGCAGCCTGCCGCGTGCGGCGTGGACGCACGAAGCGCATCTCGCAGCCTGCCTGTGGCTGCTCACCGAGCGTCCCGACATCGACGTCGATGCCCGGATCGCCTCGCTGATCTGCGCCTTCAACGAAAGCGTCGGCGGCGTGAACGACGACACGCAGGGCTATCACGACAGCATCACACGAGCCTATGTCGCCGGCGTGCGATTGTTCCTGTCGGAGACGCGGGAGACGGGACTGACCGCGCGCGTCAACGCGCTGCTGCGTTCCGAGATGGGCCGCCGCGACTGGCCGCTGCGCTTTTACAGCCGTGAGCTGCTGTTTTCGGTGCCGGCGCGGCGGGGGTTTGTGGAGCCCGATCTGATGCCGTTGCCGCGGACTTGAAGAACTCTCGCACAAAGCCACGAAGCCACAAAGGGGGGCTCCCAACTTCCGTTCGTGCTGAGCTTGTCGAAGCACCGTCCTCCCCCCGGGCGTTGAAAGAAAGAACGGGCCCCTTCGACTGCCTTGCAGGCGCTCAGGACAGGTTTCGACAAGCTCAGGGCGAATGGGATTGGGAAATCTTTGTGGCTTCGTGGCTTCGTGCGAGTCAGAAAAAAGACGGCGCGGCCTACCCCTTCGCCTCCGCAATATATTCGTCGACATTCTTCGCGAGCACGTCGAGCGGGACATTGCCGCCCTCGACGACGATATTGTCATAGTCGCGCAGGTCGTATTTCGCCCCGAGCGCGGCCTGCGCGCGGCTGCGCTGGCGGACGATTTCGCTGTGCCCGACCTTGTAGCCGCACGCCTGCCCCGCCCAGCTGCAATAGCGATCGACCTCGCTCGCGACCTCGAGCGGGTTCGATCCGTTGCGCTCGACGAAGAATTTGACGCCTTCCTCGCGCGTCCAGCGCTTCGCGTGGATGCCGGTGTCGACGACGAGGCGGCAGGCGCGGAAGGCGAGCGACTGGAGATAGCCCAGGCGCCCGACCTCGAAATCGTCGTAGAGCCCCAGCTCGTCGGCAAGCTGTTCGGCATAGAGCGCCCAGCCCTCGCTATAGGCGTTGAACGCCAGCATCGAGCGGATCAGCGGCATCTGATTGGCATATTCGCCCTGCCAGACATGCCCCGGGATCGCTTCGTGCATCACGAGGTCGGGCAGCGAATATTTGCTGTGCAGGTCGGTCGTGCGCAGGTTGATCCACATCTTGCCGGGGATCGTCCCGTCGATCGACCCCGCGCCGCCATAGGCCGCGGGCGCGCCGGGCTCCTCGGCGAGCGGCAGGCGCTTCACTTCGACATTGCCCTTCACCAGCGTGCGGAAGGCGCGCGGCAGTTCGGCGCGGATCTTCGCAAGCCAGGTCTGGATATAGGCCTTGATCTCTTCGCGCCCCTTGTCGCCCTCGGGGAACTTGTAGCGCGGATCGTTGGCGAGCGCCTGCATCCGCGCGCCCACCGAGCCCTGCGTATAACCGAGTTTCCGGAGGATCGGGTCCATCCGTCCGTGCAGCTCGGCAAGCTGGTCGATCCCCATCTGGTGGACCTCGTCAGGGGTCATGCGCGTCGTGGTCGAGGCGCGCAGCCCCCACGCATACCATTCGTCGCCGCCGGGACGCGCCCACATGCCGGCGTCCATCGTCGCTTGCGGCCGCTGGGCCTTGAGCGCCGCGATCTGCCGTTCGAGCGCGGCGGCGACGGGGCCTTGCGCCATGGCGGTGGCGCGTGCGCCCCAGTCGCCGGCGAGCCCGGCTTCGCGCGCCTTCGACGCCAGACTGTCGGCGAGGGTGCCACCGCCGCGCGCATCGGCGAGCGTGGCTTCCATTTGCGGGATCGCCTTGTCGATCAGAAAGGCGGGCGCGATCAGCCCCTGCGCGCCTGCGGATTTCAGCCGTTCGGTCTCGCCGTCGAGGACGTCCGGAAAGGCCGCGAGCCGCGAAAGATAGGCTTCGGCGTCGGCGCTCGTCTTCACCGGCTGATCGCTGCCCAGCAGGCGCGGCACGTCGAGATAGGCGCCGACATTCTGGATCACGACATAGGGGGTGTTGCGCCAGCCGCCGACCGCGACGTCGCCATAGGGCAGCGCAAAGCCGTCGAGCGCGGTGCTATAGGCGCTGTCGACCACCGCGAGGCTGGTGCGCGCCTGATGGTCGAGTCCCACGGTATCGACCGCGCGAACGCGGGCGAGGTCGGCCTTCAGCGTTTCGGCGAGCGCCGCGACCCCGGCGGGCGAACGATCGGAAAGCTGGCCGCGCATTGCGGCGCGCGCGCCCGTGTCGATGCCGAGCGCGGTCGCGCCCTCGGGCGAATGGACGAGCAGATTTTCGGCGACGCTGTCGAGCAAAGCCGAAGCCCCCGAGGGCGCACCGCCGGTGCCGGGCGGCGGCGGCGGGATCACCGCCATATCGTCGGGGATGCCGCCGCCGCACGCCGCGAGCGTCAGGCTCGCCGCGCCGGTGCTCAGCGCCGCGAGCGTCTGGCGGCGGTTCATCGGCTTGGACAAGAATTCGGACATGCGGCGGCTCCCTCGCGACCCTTGGTTTCGGTTGAAACGGGTTCTGGAGGGGGAGCGCGCCGGGGTCAATGGTGGGCGCTGGAAAAAGCCCCTCCCCTTCAGGGGAGGGGTTGGGGTGGGGGCTCGCGGCCCTGCACAAGGCTCATGGCCCCACCCGCTGCAACTAGCGAACAAGTTCGCAAGTCTCGCTGCCCTCCCCTGACGCGGAGGGCGGAAAAATGGCTCAGTCGGTCAGGTCGGCGGGCACCTTGCCGCCGTTCGCGGCGAGTTCGCGCATCACCGCCTTGTGCAGCCAGATGTTCATTTCGGCACTGCCGTTGAGTTCGCCGGTATAGCCGAGTTCCTGCGCGAGCTCCTTGCGGTTGGCGAGGCTCGGGTCGATGTCGAGCAGTTTCATCAGGTCGACGATCGAGGTGCGCCAGTTGAGCGGCTGGCCGGCGTTCGCGGCTTCGGCGGCAAGAATTGCCTCGACATCGACTTCGCTGATCGCGACGGGAACCGGCTGCGGCGCGGCCGGGGCGGCGGGTGTCGCGGGGGCGGCGGGAGCGGGCTCGGCCGCCGCTGCCTTCTTGCCGAAAATCGCGTCCTTGATCTTGCTGAAAATACCCATGTCACAAGCTCCCATTGTATCGGGCGACCGGCCCGACCGCAAAGCGGCGCACGACCGCACCGTTGAATAAGCCACGGTGCGATGACAGCTGAATGAACATCTCGTCCTCCGCTCCTCGGCTGCTATAACAACGTCCATCGGCGCGTTTCGATCCGCGCAGAAGGAGACAGGCGATGGACCTCAACGATATTTTGCAGCAGGCGGGTGGTGTCGAAGCGATGGCGAAGGAACTCGGTGTTTCGCCCGCCATCGCGCAGCAGGGCGCCAACGCCTTGCTCCCCGCAATTCTCGGCGGCTTTCAGAAGCAGGCTGGCAATGAAGGAATCGGCGGCCTGCTCGCGGGGCTTGGCGGCGGCGGGCTGCTCGATGCGGTGCTTTCGCCGCAACCCACGCCGGTCGAACCGGGGAATGAAGTGCTCGGACAGATTTTCGGGTCGAAGGATGTCAGCCGCACCGTCGCGGGTCATGCCGCGGCGCAGACCGGGATCGACGCGGGCCTGCTCAAGAAGATGCTGCCGATGCTCGCGATGATCGTCGCCGGCACCATGGCGAAGCAGCGCGGGCAGGATGGCGGCGGCGGTCTCGGCGGGATGCTGGGCGGGTTGCTCGGCGGCGTGTCGGGCGGCAGCGCGCCGGGCGGCGGGCTTGGCGGTCTGGGCGCGCTCCTCGACCGCAACGGCGACGGCAATCCGCTCGACGATATTCTGGGGATGGCGGGGAAGTTCGGGCGGTAGCGGCGGCGCGCCAATTCCCGGCCGCCTATTCCCCGAACAGGCTCTTGGCCGGATTGAGGTCGGAGAAGGGCTTGTCGACGTCCTGGCCCATGATCCACAGCTTGTTGCACGCGATCGCGAAGAACATCAGCGCGATCGTCCAGACGATGATCGTCTTGATGATCCGCCAGCGCTTTTCCTCATAGGCGCGGCGGGCGCGCTCCTTGTGGTCGATGCCGAGCTCACCCTCGAACTCGGCGACGAGCTGTGCGCGGCGGGTGCGCGAGATGTTTGCGAGGCTCACCGCCTGCACATCGCTGGTCGAACGACGAGTCGCCATCTCTCTATCCTGCGGTCCCTGTTTTCGTGCATTTCGCCATAGGGCCGATGGGCTGATAAAGGGTTAACCCGGCGTCGGTCTTGCGATCAGTCGAGTGCGATGCCGACAAGCTTGACGCGCGCCGAGGCGCCGCGCAGCAGCGTCAGATCGCGGCGCGGGCGGCCGAGCGCGGCGGCGAGCAATTTCAGCACGGCCTCGTTCGCGGCGCCATCGGCCGGCGCGGCGGTCACGCGGACCAGCACGGCGCCATCGACGATCCGCACCTCGTCGCGTCCGGCGCCGGGGGTAACGCGCAGTTCGATCCGCCCGGCGGGCTTCGCGAGTGCGCGCAGCGCTTCGGTCAGCGCGGGGTCGGGGCGATATTTCAGATCGTAATCACCAGCTTGCCGACCGCGCTGCGGTCGCCGAGCTTGGCGATCGCCTTGCCGCCGTCGGCGAGCGCGAAGCGTTCGGTGACGCGCGGTCTGATCTTGCCCTGCTCCCACAGCTGGAACAGCCGCGCGATATTGGCGCGGTTGCGCTCCGGCTCGCGCGCGACGAAGGCGCCCCAGAAGACGCCGGCGACGTCGCAGCTCTTGAGCAGCGTCAGGTTGAGCGGCAGGCGCGGGATGCCCGCGGGGAAGCCGACGACGAGATAGCGGCCCTCCCACGCGATCGAGCGCAGCGCGGGTTCGGCATAGTCGCCGCCGACCGCATCATAGATGACGTTCGCGCCCTCGGGTCCGACGGCGTCCTTGAATTTGTTCGCGAGCGCTTTCGACGCATCCTTGTCGAACGGCTGATAGCCATAGACGACGACCTCGTCGGCGCCCGCCGCGCGCGCGATCCCGGCCTTCGCCTCGCTCGACACGCCGGCGACAACGCGCGCGCCGAACGCCTTGCCCAGCTCGACCGCCGCGATCCCGACCCCGCCCGACGCGCCAAGGACGAGCAAAGTGTCGCCTTCCTTGATGTGGCCGCGATCGACGAGCGCGTGGATGCTGGTGCCATAGGTCATCAAGAGCGAGGCACCTTCCGCGAAATCATGGCCCTCGGGCAGATGATAGACATTGTGGACGCCGACCGCGACGGCTTCGGACATTCCGCCATTGCCGCAGCCCGCAATCACGCGGTCGCCGACCTTGAATTCGGTCACGCCTTCGCCGACTTCGGCGACCAGTCCCGCGACCTCGCCGCCCGGCGCGAACGGGCGTTCGGGGCGGAACTGATATTTATCCTCGATGATCAGCACGTCGGGGAAGTTGACCGCGCAGGCCTTTACGTCGATCACGATCTGCCCCTTGCCCGCGCTCGGGCGCGGCAGCTCGCCGAGCGTCAGCGTTTCGGGGCCGCCGGTGGCGGTCGACAGAAGAGCCTTCATCATCCTTCTCCTTTTCGGGTCGTCATGCCGCCGGGCGCATCCAGGGACGCTCGGCGTCGAGCTTTTTTTCATAGGCGTCGATTGCCGCGCCGCTCTTCTCGGTCAGCGAAATCTCATCGAGCCCTTCCAGCAGGCACATCTTGCGGAACGGGTCGATCTCGAAGGCGAAGCGGTCCTGAAAGGGCGTCGTCACCGTCTGGGTGTCGAGGTCGACGTGAATCGGATCGGTCTCGGCGACTTCCATCAGCCGGTCGATCGCCGCTTGCGGCAGTACGACGGGCAATATGCCGTTCTTGACCGCATTGCCGGAAAAGATGTCCGAATAAGAGGGCGCGATCACGACGCGAATGCCGAGGTCGCCGAGCGCCCAGGCGGCGTGCTCGCGGCTCGACCCGCAACCGAAATTATCGCCCGCGATCAGGATCGGCGCCCCCTTGTTCTCGGGCCGGTCGAACAGATTGCCGGGGTCGGCGCGCAGGCTCTCGAACGCGCCCTTGCCCATGCCCTCGCGCGTCGTGGTCTTCAGCCAGTGCGCGGGGATGATGACGTCGGTGTCGACATTCTTGAGCCCCAACGGGATTGCACGGCCTTCGACTTTTTCGATCGGGGTCATGCCATCAACTCCCGCACGTCGGTCAGCCGGCCGGTCACCGCCGCCGCGGCCGCCATCGCGGGGCTGACGAGGTGGGTGCGGCTGCCCGGTCCCTGGCGGCCGACGAAATTGCGGTTGCTCGTCGACGCGCAGCGTTCGCCCGCGGGCACCTTGTCGGGATTCATCGCGAGGCAGGCCGAGCAGCCGGGCTCGCGCCATTCGAGCCCCGCCTCGATGAAGATGCGGTCGAGCCCTTCGGCCTCGGCCTGAGCCTTGACCAGCCCCGATCCCGGAACGACGATCGCCCATTTGACATTGCCGGCCTTCTTGCGGCCCTTGATGACCGCGGCGGCGGCGCGCATGTCCTCGATGCGGCTGTTGGTGCAGCTGCCGATGAAGATATTCTCGATGGCGACATCCTGCATCCGCGTGCCGGGTTCGAGCCCCATATAGGCGAGGCTCTTCGCGGCGGCGGCCTGCTTCGACGGATCGGCGAAGCTCGCGGGGTCGGGAACGACGCCGGTGATCGGCACCACATCCTCGGGACTGGTGCCCCAGGTGACGCTCGGCGCGATGTCGGCGGCGTCGATGACAACGACCTTGTCGTAGGTCGCGCCCGGATCGGTCGCGAGGCTCTTCCAATATTCGACCGCCGCATCCCAATCGGCGCCCTTCGGCGCATAGGGGCGGCCCTTCAGATAGGCGAAGGTCACCGCGTCGGGCGCGATCAGTCCGGCGCGCGCACCGCCCTCGATCGCCATGTTGCTGATCGTCAGCCGGCCCTCGATGCTGAGCGCGCGGATCGCGCTGCCCGTATATTCGATGACATGACCGGTGCCGCCCGCCGCGCCGATCGTGCCGGTGATGTGGAGGATGATGTCCTTTGCGCTGACGCCGGGACCGACGTCGCCTTCGACGCGCACTTCCATCGTCTTCGCGGGCTGGAGCAGCAGCGTCTGCGTCGCGAGCACATGCTCGACCTCGCTGGTCCCGATGCCGAAGGCGAGCGCGCCGATGCCGCCATGGCAGGCGGTGTGGCTGTCGCCGCAGACGATCGTCGTGCCGGGCAAGGAGAAGCCCAGTTCGGGGCCGACGACGTGAACGATGCCCTGCTCGGGCGCGGTCGCGTCGATATAGCGGATGCCGAAATCGGGGGCATTCTTCTCGAGCGCGGCGAGCTGTGCCGCGCTTTCGGGGTCGGCGATCGGCAGCTTGTTCCCCGCCGCATCCCTGCGCGGCGTCGTCGGCAGGTTGTGATCGGGCACCGCGAGCGTCAGGTCGGGGCGGCGCACCGTGCGCCCGGCAGCGCGAAGCCCGGCAAAGGCCTGCGGGCTGGTGACTTCATGGACGAGATGGCGGTCGATGAAGATCAGGCAGGTGCCGTCCGCGCGCCGTTCGACGACGTGCGCGTCCCAGATTTTCTCGTAAAGCGTGCGGGGCCGAGTCATGCCGCTCACTTAAGCCGATGCGACAACTTTGCAAGCGAGTGGCGATCCAAAACGCAATTTTCGGTCGTAGGGATGCGAATGCCCCGGCGGTCGTCATCCCGGACTTGATCCTCCAGGCATCGACCGCGGCAATGGATGCCGATCAAGTCCGGCATGACGAAGGAGAGAAGGTGGTCACCGGTCCGCAACCGGCGTATGATAATTGCATGTCCCCGCTGGCCATCGTCCTGCTTGTGCTCGCCACCGTCGCCGCGATGGAAGGCGTCGCCTGGGCGAGCCACAAATATATCATGCACGGTTTCGGCTGGGCGTGGCATCGCGACCATCACGAACCGCACGCCAAGGCGCTGGAGAAGAATGACCTGTTCGCGCTCGTCGGCGCGGCGATGAGCATTTCGATGTTCGCAATCGGCAGCCCGCTTGTCATGGGCGCCGCTGCATGGGAGCCGGGGACGTGGATCGGGCTCGGCATCTTTTTCTACGGCATCGTTTACACGCTCGTCCACGATGGGCTGGTTCACCAGCGCTACTTCAAATGGGTGCCGCGCCGCGGCTATGCGAAGCGGCTGGTGCAGGCGCACAAGCTCCACCATGCGACGATCGGCAGGGAGGGCGGGGTGAGCTTCGGCTTCGTGCTGGCGCGCGATCCGGCGAAGCTGAAAGCCGAACTGAAGGCGCAGCGCGCGGACGGCATTGCGGTGGTGCGCGAGGCGCTGGCGGACTAGTCCCCGTCATTGCGAGGAGCCGAAGGCGACGCGGCAATCGAGAGCCTGCGTAAACCGCGCTGGATTGCTTCGCTACGCTCGCAATGACGAAAATGGGACGCTCAGGCGGTCCGGTAGTCCGCCGTAACGACCCCCGCCGCTGCCAGCTCGGCCTCATGGCTTTCCTCGCGCCACTCTTCGGCGAGCGCCTGGCGTTCCCATTCCTGCATCGCCGGATGCGCGAGCATATGATCGACCCAAGCCTGTCCGGCGCCGGCGTCGAGGCCATAGGTGCGGATGCGGAAGGCGACGGGCGCGAAGAAGGCGTCCACGGCGCTGAAATCGGACCCCGCGAGCCATGGCCCGCCGAAGCGCGATAGCCCTTCCTCGAACAATTCGCGGATGCGCGCGATATTGGCCGCGAGCGCCTTGGACATCGGCTTGGGGGTCACGCGCACGCCGACATTCATCGTGCAATCGTTGCGCAGCGCCGCAAAGCCGCTGTGCATCTCGCACACCGCGCACTGCGCCCAGGCGCGGGCGTCGGGACCCGCCGGCCAGACGCCCTCGTGCCGGTCGGCCAGATAGAGCGCGATGCCGAGCGAATCATGGATGGTGCGGCCGTCGTCGAGCAGCGCCGGCACCTGCCCGGTCGGCGAAAAGCTGCGGAAATCGTCATAGTTGACCGGCTTGGTGAAGGGCTCGATGCGATCCTCGAACGCGATGCCGAGCCCCTTCATCAGCACCCACGGGCGCAGCGACCAGCTCGAATAATTGCGGTTGGCGGTGATCAGTTCGTACATGGGTCGGTCTCCCGCTGGGCGATGATGGGTGAGGTGTAATCGGGATCGTGCGCGAAGGGCAGCGGCGCTTCGGCCGCCAGCGCGGCGAGCACCGCGGCGAAGTCGGTTTCGGCGCGCCAGCCGAGGCGCCGCTCGGCGCGCGCGGGATCGTAGACGCGCTCGATCCGCTCGGGAAGCACCCAGCCGCGCCGCGCATAAAGCGCTGCGGCTTCGGGATGATAGCGCGCGATGACGGCGCGCGCGTCGCGCGCCAGTTCGGCGGCGTCCGCGCGCGCGAAGGGCGGGGACGCGGAGAGGATGAAGGTGTCGCAGCCGATCGCGGGCGCGGCTTCCAGCGCGGCGAGATGCGCGGCGGCGGCATCCTCGACGGTCAGGCGGCGATTCAGAAACTCGTTCGCCTTGAGATTCTCGCCGCTCGGGACAGTATGCGTGTCGTCATCCTCGGGGAAAAAGCGCCCCGTGCGCAGGATCAGCGCGGCGATGCCATGCTCGCGGTGAGCGAGGCGGCACGCCTGCTCGGCCGCGAGCTTGGTGATGCCATAGATGTTGCGGGGCTCCAGGGGCGCGAAATCCTCCTCCATCCACCATGCTCCCTCGGGGCCGGCGCCTTCGCGCACGTCGGATCGCACCATCAGCGAGGTGGTCGAGGTGAAGAGGAAACGGTCGTTGCCCGCCGCGACCGCGGTTTCGATCAGATTGAGCGTGCCGGTGACATTGACGTCGATGAAGGCCTGGCGCGGATAACGCGCGATGTCGGGCTTGTGCAGCGCACCCGCGTGGATCACCGCCTCGATGCCATGGTCGGCAAAGGCGCGCTCGACGAACATACGGTCTGCGACCGTGCCGAGCAGCTGCGTATGCGGCCCCGGAACCACGTCGAGCCCGGTGACACGGTGCCCCGCCTTCGTCAGCAGCGGCGCCAGATAGCGCCCGAGCCAGCCCGACGAACCGGTCAGCAGCACGCGCATCGGTGATTCTCCCTCGGCCTCGGACGCGCGCCCGATACACCGGCAGCGGGTTTGCGAGCAAGCGCGCCGGTGAGAAACCTCTAGCTTTCGGGAGCCGCGGCGACCGCGCCGGCAACCGTCCGCTGTGCGCGTGCCGGGGGCAGGTCGCCGAGGTCGAGCCAGCGCCCGCCGTCGCGCTGGTAATAGCTGTCGATCACCGCGAACGGAATGCGGAACGGCCGCCCCCAGTCGCTGTTCCACAACGCGACGACGCCGGTTCGCGTCGCGGGTTCGAAGATCATCGTCGAGCGATAGCCCGAAACGGCGCCCGAATGGCCTTCGAGCCGGTGCCCGTCATAGGTGAAGCTGCGCCAGCCGAGGCCATAGGAGGCGTCGCTTGTCGCCTGCCGCAGCGCGCCGCCATAAAGGCGGGCGGTGGGAACGCGCGGGCGGTGAGCGATCTGCAGCGTCGCGGCGGGCAGCACGTCGGGGCGGTTTCCCATCATCGCCTGCATCCAGGTGGCGAAATCGACGATATCGCTTTCGACCCCCGCGGCGGCGGGCACGCGCCAATAGGCCTCTTTCAGCGGATGGGCGTCCCAGATCGCGTGCGGGCGCGCCCAGTCGCGCGCGCCGGTCAGCCGCTTCATGCCATAGCCCGCGCTGACCATGCCGAGCGGGCGGAAAAGCCGGTCCTCGACGGCATCGGCGAAGGGCTTCTTTGCCGCCTGCGCGACGATCTCGCTCGCGGTGTCGAAGGCGACATTCTGATAGCTGTGGCAGGTGCCCGGCTCGCACTGCAGCGGCGCTCCGGCAAGGCTGGTGCGCAGCGACGCGGGATTTTGCCCCGCCTCCAGCTTCTCGTCATAGGCGTTTTTGGTCAGCCCCGTGCGCTGGGCGAGCAACTGCGCGACGGTCAGCCGCGCCTCGGCGCCGCCGGGCAGCCGCAGCGAAGTGTGCCAGTCGGCGACCGGGCGGTCGAGATTCACCGCGCCGTCCCCGGCCAGCGCCGCGGCCATCGCACCCGTCGCGGTCTTGGACACCGAGGCCCAGCGGAACAGCGTGTGCGGGGTGACCGGCGCGCCCGTTTTGCGGTCGGCGACGCCATAGGTGCGCACGAAGCGCAGCTTGCCGTCTTCGACGACCGCGACCGCGAGCCCCGCCATTTCGGGGCGCTGGGCAAGCGCCGCCAATCGCCGGTCGAGCGCGCGATAGTCGATCCGTCCGTGCCATTTGGCGGGCGTGTCGGGCAGATTTTCGGCCTTGAGCGGGATCGGGACGCTCGCGAGCGGCTGGCTTTCGCCGACGCCATGAAAGCCGAACCAGCTGGCGGCCACCAGCACGGCGAGCGCGACGAGTCCGAAAATGATCCGCAGCGCGGATTCCTGTTTAGATGGCGACCTCATATCGGGCAGTGGTTTTAGCGGCGACTTCGTCCGCCGTCACCCCCGGTGCGAGTTCGACCAGCCTGAACGGGCTGCCGTGATCGGCGCGCCTGAACACCGCGAGGTCGGTGACGATCATGTCGACGACATTCTTGCCGGTCAGCGGCAGCGTGCAGGCGGGGATGAATTTCGGGTCGCCGCTCTTCGACACATGCTCCATCACGACGATGATCTTTTTGACCCCGGCGACGAGGTCCATCGCGCCGCCCATGCCCTTGATCATCTTGCCGGGGATCATCCAGTTGGCGATGTCGCCGCCTTCGCTGACCTCCATCGCGCCCAATACGGTCAGGTCGATGTGCCCGCCGCGGATCATCGCGAAACTGTCGGCCGAGCTGAAATAGACCGACTGCGGCAGCTCGCTGATCGTCTGCTTGCCCGCGTTGATCAGATCGGGGTCCTCGTCGCCCTCAAAAGGAAAGGGGCCGATGCCGAGCATGCCGTTTTCCGACTGGAGCGTGACCTCCATCCCCGCGGGGATATGGTTCGCGACCAGCGTCGGGATGCCGATGCCGAGGTTGACGTAAAATCCGTCCTTCAATTCCTTCGCGGCGCGCGCCGCCATATCGTCGCGGGTCCAGGGCATTATTTCGGCTCCCAATTGGTGTCGGAGGGGAAAAGATCGTCCCAGCCAAGATGGTCCCATGGGCCGTAAACGGGGTTGGGGAAAAGGAACCAGCCCTTGTCCCAGAGCCTGGCTGCGGCGGAGCTGGTGGCGAGCGCGGTGCGCGCGGCGGGCGCCAGCGCCTTGTCGTTGAACTGCTGGCTGAAATCGCCGAGCTGGTCGCCCGCCATCGCGATCACGCACCAGCGCGCCGCGATGGTGGCGCGGCGGCCGTCCTTGCTCGATCCGTCCGCATCGTCGCCGGCGAGGAACAAGGTTTCGCCATGCTTGAACTCGCCGAGCCCGGCGGCGCGCAGCGTCGCTTCGGTCCCCGCGGCATTGGCGGCGCTGCGGTTGGTATTCGCGATCACGGTGATCCCCGCGGCGCGCAAGGCGCTCACCATCGCGACGGTGCCGGGCATCGCCTTTGCGGCGCCGGCGCCGGTCTTTTCCCAGCTGTCCCAGATCTTGGGATCGAAGCCGATACCGCGCTCGCCCATATAGCGCGTCGCGCCGAGGTTCCAGATCAGCGTCTCGTCGGCGTCGAACACGGCCGCGAAGGGCTTGTCGCCGCACGGCTCGAAGCGCGGGGCGTCGAGCGTCGCGCCGGATGCGAGGATAACGCTGTCGGCCGGCCGCGCCTTGATGCGCCGGACCGCATAGTCGGCGATGCGCGCGTTGGTCGCCCGCACGGCGACTTCGGCCTCGGCCGAGCCATAGAGATATTGCAGCGCCGTCGCCGGTTTCGCGGTTTCGGCGGGCGGCGGGGACGCGGCCGGCGGCGGCGTGGTGGCGGCACAGCCCGCGAGCAGCAGCGTCAGAGTGGTGAACAGCAGCGGTCTCATCAATGCGTTCCTCCGGGACCGAGCGGACGCGGCGTATCGGTCGGATTGCCAAGCTCGGCGCTCACGCCCTCCATGATCCGCTCATAAGCATGGTCCTCGCTGACATTCACGGCATTGGCATAGGCTTTGGCGCCGTGGCGGATCGCATCGACGATCGCGAGGCCGAAGAGCGCCGGATCGGCACCGAGCTTTGCCGGGTCGATCACGCACAGCACATTGCCGTTTGCCTGCTTCCACATCCGCAGAAATTCCTCGCCGCCAGCCAGCGCCGGGATGCCGCTGACGTCGATGGCGCCCTTGTGGCCGATGCCTCTGCGCCCGAAGCTCACGCCGCCTCGCGCGGGCGGACGGTGCGGAACTCGATCTTCTTGTCATAGGGCGCGCCGACGATCATGCGCTTCACATAGATGCCGGGCAGGTGGATGCAGTCGGGATCGAGGCTGCCGGTCGGCACGATCTCCTCGACCTCGGCGACGCAGATTTTGGCCGCGGTCGCCATCGGCTGGTTGAAATTGCGCGCGGTCTTGCGAAAGACGAGGTTCCCCGCCTCGTCGGCCTTCCACCCCTTGATGATCGCAAGGTCGGCAAAGATGCCGCGTTCGAGGATATAGTCCTGCCCGTCGAAGGTCTTGACCTCCTTGCCCTCGGCGACCGCGGTGCCGACACCGGTCTTGGTATAGAAGCCGGGAATGCCCGCGCCGCCCGCGCGGCAGCGTTCGGCGAGCGTGCCCTGCGGACAGAATTCGACCTCGAGCTCGCCCGCCAGATATTGCCGCTCGAACTCCTTGTTCTCGCCGACATAGGAGGAGATCATCTTTCTGATCTGCCGCGTGCGGAGCAGCTTGCCCAGGCCTTCGCCGTCGATGCCTGCATTGTTGCTCGCAACGGTGAGGTCCTTGACCCCCGCGTCGCGGATCGCGTCGATCAGCCGCTCGGGAATGCCGCAGAGTCCGAAGCCCCCCGCGCAGATGTGCATCCCGTCGAAGAGAAGGCCCTCGAGCGCTGCGGCTGCGTCGGAATATCGCTTGTTCGCCATGAATCGGGCCTCCTGCTGCTGGTGGGCGCGACTTTGGCGCATCGCACATATCAATTCTAATCATAGTGATTTTCGATTATTCATAAGCAATGTCGATCAATCGAATCGCCATCTATCATCTCGAAACGCTGCTGTGGATCGACCGGCTCGGCACCTTCTCGGCCGCCGCCGAGCGGCTCAATACGACCCAGCCCGCGGTATCGGCGCGGATGCGCGAGCTCGAGCAGCGGCTTGGCTCGACCTTGTTCCGCCGCGACGGGCGCGGCATGGCGCTGACCCCCGCGGGACGCAAGCTGGTGCGCGACTGCGCGCCGCTGTTGCGCGAGATGGAGCGGGCTTTGCTCGGCAGCGGCGGCTTTGGCGAGGCGAGCGGCGTCGTGCGGATCGGCGCGGGCGAGATTGCGGCGGCGAGCTGCCTGCCGCCCTTCATCGCGGCGCTGAAGGCCGAAATGCCGGGCGTCGGGCTGGAGATCGAGATCGACTTGACCGCGAACCTGATCCAGCAATTGCTCACCGGGCGGACCGACCTCGCCTTTGCCGCGGGGCCGGTCGCGCATCCGTCGCTCCGCACCAGCCCGATCGGCAGCGTCGCGCTGCTCTGGCTCGCGAGCCCCGCGGTCGCGGCTACCTTCGCGCGTGGCACCGAAGCCGCGCTGCCCGTCTGGTCGCTCGCCAGCCATTCGCCGATCCACGGCCGGATGCGCGACGCGATCGCCGCCTCGCGGATCGCCGCCAAGTCGCTCAACCTGTGCAACAATGCGCGGATGATGATCGACATCGCGAAGGCGGGCGGCGGCGTCGGCATTTTCCCCGAACCGATGGTGCAGGGGGAGATCGCGGGCGGAGCATTGGTCGAACTCGCAGGATTGCCGCCGCTCGCGCCGGTCGCCTTTCACGTCGCGATGCGCGTCGCCGATACCGAACCCGTGCTCACCCGCATCTTCGACCAGGCGGCGACGCTGCACATCGGCGCCGTCGCGCCCGTTGACGCCGATCAATGAACCGGTCCCGCGGGCCGTGCATTCTGTGTATAAAGGACTGCATAGGTAAGGAGACCGACGATGCGCTCGATACTGGTTCACGCCGACAATGACGCCGCGTTCGAAGGGCGACTGCAGGCGACGCTCGATCTCGCCCGGCGGTTCGAGGGACATGCGACCCTGCTGATCGCCACGCCGCTCCAGCAGTTCGTCAGCTTCGATCCGTTCGGCGGCACCTATTTCGCCACTGAGGCGCTCGCGGCGGCGCAGGCCGACGACCTCGCGCTCGAAAGCAGGTTGGAGGACCGGCTCAAGGACGAGGATGTGCCATGGGATATCGCGCTCGCCGATGGCGAGATCGCGGGCGCGCTTTCGGCCGCCGCCGTCTTTGCCGACCTCGCCGTCGTCAGCCTGCCGCCGGCCGGCGCCAAGGCGGGGCCGCCGCCGCTGCTCGCGGGCGATGTCGCGCTATCGACCGCCGCGCCCGTGCTTGCGCTGCCGCGCGCGACCCGGACGTTCGACTTCGACGCGCCGGTGATGGTCGCGTGGAACGGCAGCGCCGAAGCCGCGCACGCGCTGCGCGCCGCGATCCCGCTGATGAAGGAGCGCGCGGTGACGCTGGTGACGGTGGGGAAGGACGAGGATGGCTTCCCCGCGACCGACGCGCTCAGCTATCTGTCGCGGCACGACGTCCACGCCGAACTCGAGATCGTCGAGCGCGGGGTCGAGACGGTCGAGGAGCGGCTCGAAAAGGAAGCGCTCGCCATGGGCGCGGGGCTGATCGTGATGGGCGCCTTCGGGCGCAGCCGGCTGCGCGAGACGATTTTCGGCGGCGTCACCCAATATCTGCTGACGAACAGCAGCGTGCCGTTGCTGGTGGCGCATTGAATCGTGATCGTTGCTGAGTAAGCCCGTGTGCTCCCGCGGAGCCGAAGGCGGCGCGTAGCGCCAACGCGGGAGCCCATCTGACGACGGTTCCATATAGAAATCGGCGGAAGATGGATCGGCTTTTTCAATCGAAGACGATGCGCCTTAGGGCAGCACTGTCCCCAGCGCCGCCGACAGGTCGGCGAGCGCCTGTTCGCCGCTCGTCACCTTGATCGCGTGCATGCCGAGCATCGCCGCCGGCTTGCAGTTGATGCCGAGGTCGTCGAGATAGACGCATTCGGCCGCGGCGACGTCCAGCGTCTCGCACATCATTTGATAGATGCGCGGGTCGGGCTTGCGGACGCCGACCTTGCTCGATTCGATGACATGGTCGAAGCGGTCCATGATCGCCGCAATCTCGGCCGCCGCGCTCTCGCTGCGCGCCATGCCCGCGCCTTTTCCCGAGGGCACGTTGTTGGTGATGCAGCCGATCGTGAAGCCTTCCCTCTTCAGCGTGTCGAGCGCCGCGACCATCGCGGGACGCACCGCGCCCGCAAGCACCGCGAGCACCGCTTCGCCTTCGAGCGCGTGCCCCAGCGCGCGCGCCTCTTCGGCGAAGGCGCGGTCGAAGGTCGCGGCGTCGATTTCGGCGCGCTCGAACCTCGCCCACGCATTGCCGTCGGGATCGGCGGCGTTGACGCGGCGCACGAAATCGCGCGGCAGACCGCGTTCCTCCTCGAGCCGGTTGAAGGCTTCGAAGGGCGAGGCGGTGATGACTCCGCCGAAGTCGAATAGGACGGTCGAATAAGGCATGGCGGCTTCATGGCCTGCGGGGGCGGCGTCGATCAAGCGATTTGACCGATCAGCCGACC
The DNA here is from genome assembly GCF_900188185.1 of Sphingopyxis indica. Lineage (GTDB taxonomy): Bacteria > Pseudomonadota > Alphaproteobacteria > Sphingomonadales > Sphingomonadaceae > Sphingopyxis > Sphingopyxis indica. Next base: position 100,924 of record NZ_FZPA01000004.1, read on the forward strand.
GCGGCGTCGAACAGCGACCCGATCGCGATCGTCGCGGCCATCGCGAAGGCGCCCCAGAAGCTCACCCGCGCGACCGCGCGCGCCACCGGGGCATTGCCCGCCCACGCGCCGAGCGCTCCGAGCGCCGCGAGGAAGGTCAGCGAGGCGCCCGAAACGGCCCATGGCAGCGACGGCCCCGAGACGAGGAGCACCACCCCGAGCGGCAGCGCCGCGCCGACCGAAAAGCTCGCCGCCGAAGCCGCGGCGGCCTGAACCGGGCGCGCGCGCATCGCATGGTTGAGCCCCAGTTCGTCGCGCAAATGGCTGTCGAGCGCATTGTGCGCGGTGAGTTCGCGGGCGACCTCCTCGGCGAGCGGGCGGGAAAGGCCGCGCTGCTGATAGATTTGCGTCAGCTCCTCGAGCTCGAAATCGGGATCGGTGGCAAGCTCGTGCTTTTCCTGCGCAATGTCGGCCTTTTCGGCGTCGCCCTGCGAGCTGACCGACACATATTCGCCCGCCGCCATCGACATCGCCCCGGCGACGAGTCCGGCGGTGCCGGTGAGCAGGATCGCCTGCGGCGCGGTTCCCGCCGCGGCGACGCCGGCGATCAGGCTCGCGGTCGAAACGATGCCGTCGTTGGCACCGAGAATCGCTGCGCGCAGCCAGCCGACTCGTTCGATCGCGTGGCTTTCCCTGTGCATGGCGCTCCCTTCGCTCCGGTCAATATCGCAGCGTCAGCCCCGGCCGCGCCCAGCGCGTCTTCACCAGCCGCCCGCTGCCCGACAGGGTTAGATAGGCGTCGCGCATGTCGGCGCCGCCGAAAGCGATGTTGGTGGTGAAGATGTCGTCGGTTTCGACGAATTCGACCAGCTCGCCGGCGGGCGAGACGACGCTGATCCCGCATTCGCCGATCGTCGCGACGCAGATATTGCCGTTCGCCTCCATCGCGAGGCTGTCGAAGAATTTATAGCCCGCGGGACGATAGAGCGGGATGCCGGGGCCGCCCGGGCCCGCCGCGTCGTCGACCTTGCCGGGCGCGACGATGTTGAACTTCATCAGGCGGCAGGTGTAGGTTTCGGCGGCGTAGAGCGACTTGCCGTCGGGTGACAGGCCGACGCCGTTCGGATTGTTCGACGGGAAGATCACTTCCTCGATGAAGCTGCCGTCGGCCTTGGCATAGAAGATGCCGACGATGTCGTGGCAGCGCTTTTCATAATCGACCTTGCCATGGTCGGTGAACCAGAAGCCGCCGTGCGCGTCGAACATGATGTCGTTGGGGCCGCGCAGCGTCACGCCATGGTCACCCGATTTGTAGAGGGTTTCGACCGCGCCGGTCCCGATGTCGATGCGCTCGATCCGCCCGCCCGAATAGTCCTTCGCGATGCCGTGCGGGGCCAGATAGCCGTTCGCCTCGACATATTCGAAGCCGCCGTTGTTGCAGCAATAAAGCTTGCCGTCGGGGCCGATCGCCAGGCCGTTGGGACCGCCGCCGGGGGTGGCGATGACCTCTTTCTTCCCGCCGGGCCAGCAGCGCGTGATGCGCCCCTCGGCGATCTCGACCACGATCACGCTGCCGTCGTCCATGACGACCGGCGCCTCGGGGAAGCGCAATCCGTCGGCGATCAGTTCAAATTCGGCCATCCCATTCTCTCCTGTCCTCTGTTCTGGTTTGAATATCTCAACTCGCTTTCGTCATGCCTGACTTGATCCGGGGTCCATTCGACCCAGCGCTGGATGAATGGATGCCGGATCAAGTCCGGCATGACGAAAAGGGGTGTCTTGCCGAGCGCTCTCCCTTGCCCTGAACCCGTCGCTATGCTTTGCCGCGCATCATGCCCGTTCGCACGCTCTTCGCCACCCATTTTTACGAGGCCGACATCGGCTCGCCCGACCTGCTCTACGATCTCGAGCAAAGCTGCCGCCTGCTTGCCGAAGAGGATGGCGCGGGGCGCGGGTGGAGCCGCGCGCACGGCTACAAGGGCTATACGAGCTATGCGAGCCTCGACGATCTGCCGCAGCGCGACCCCGCCTTTGCCGACCTCAAGCGCCTGCTCGACAAAGAAGTGCGCCGCTTCGCAAAAGCGTGCCATTTCGACCTTGCGAAACCGCTGCGGCTCGACAGCCTGTGGGTCAATGTCCTGAAACCCGGCGGCACGCACAGCGGGCATATCCACCCGCACAGCGTCGTGTCGGGCACCTTCTATGTCACCGTGCCCAAGGGGTCGGGCGCGCTGAAACTCGAAGACCCGCGCCTGCCGATGCTGATGGCGGCGCCGGGGCGGACCGGCGACGCGCCCGAGCATCTGCATCCCTTCATCTATGCCGAACCCGCGCCGGGGCGCGTCTTTCTGTGGGAAAGCTGGCTGCGGCACGAGGTGGTGGTCAATGCCGCCAGGAGCGAGCGGATCAGCGTCAGCTTCAATTACAGCTGAACGGGCCTATATGGACGAACCATAGGGCGGCGTCGCCACCTGTTGAGCCCCTCCGGAGGAGGGGGACGGGGGTGGTGAAGCTCGGTCGGGCTCGATGCCCGAGCGAGCTTGTTCCAAGCTCGCCACCACCCCAAACCCCTCCTCTGAAGAGGAGGGGCTTCATACGAAGGAGTGCGCCATGACCACCACCGCCGACTATAACGCCGACCTGCAACTCTTCATCGCGGGCGCGTGGCGGAGCGGCGAGGGGCGCGATGTCGCGCCGGTCTATAATCCGGCGACCGGCGCGCCGATCGCCGAGCTGCCGGTGGCGACCGCCGCCGATCTCGACGAGGCGCTGGGCGCCGCCGACAGGGCGTGGCCGCTGTGGCGCGCGAAAACGCCCGACGAGCGCGCCGCGCTGATGCACAAGGCGGCGGGGATCATCCGCGAGCGGATCGAACCGATCGCGACGCTGCTGACCCTGGAACAGGGCAAGCCGATCGCCGAAGCGCGCGGCGAAGTCGCCTCGGCGGCGGGGCTGCTCGCCTATTTCGCCGAAGAGGGCAAACGCATCGAGGGCCGCGTGCTCCAGCGCCCGGCGGGGCAGCGGACGATGGTGCTCAAGCAGCCGGTCGGTCCCGCGGCGGGTTTCAGCCCGTGGAACTTCCCGGTCAATCTGATGGTCAAGAAGATCGCCCCGGCGCTCGCCGCGGGTTGCGTGGTGATCGCCAAGGCGCCCGAGGAGACGCCGGGCTGCACCAGCGCGATCATGCGCTGCCTCGACGATGCGGGCATTCCGGCGGGCGTCGCGCAGCTCGTCTATGGCGTGCCCGACATGATAAGCCGGCACCTGCTGGCAAGCCCCGTCATCCGCAAGGTCAGCTTCACCGGCTCGACCGCGGTGGGCAAGCATCTGATGCGCCTTGCCGCCGACGGGGTGAAACGGATCACGATGGAGCTTGGCGGCCACGCGCCGGTGCTGATCTTCGACGATTGCGACCTCGAGGCGACGCTCGATCGCGTCGTCTGGCAGAAATTCCGCAATGCCGGGCAGGTGTGCATCTCGCCGACGCGCTTCTATGTGCAGGAGGGGATTTACGACGCCTTCGTCAAAGGCTTCGCCGAGCGGACGGCGAAGGTGAAGATCGGCAGCGGGCTCGACGCCGACACCCAGATGGGGCCGCTCGCGAACAAGCGCCGCGCGCCGGCGCTCGAAGCGATGATCGCCGATGCGAAGGCGAAGGGCGCGCGCGTCGTCGCTGGCGGCGAAGCGACGGGCGAAGGTTATTTCTTTCAGCCGACCGCGCTCGCCGACGTGCCGCTCGACGCCGATGCGATGAACAATGAGCCGTTCGGGCCGATGGCGCTGATGCGGCCCTTCGGAAGCGAAGAGGAAGCGCTCGAACAGGCGAACCGCCTGCCCTATGGCCTCGCCGCCTTCGCCTTCACCGAGAACGGCCGCCGCATCAACCGCATCGTCGACGGGATCGAAAGCGGGATGGTCGGAGTGAACAGCTTCGTCATCTCGACCCCCGACGCGCCGTTCGGCGGGATCAAGGAGTCGGGCTTCGGCAGCGAAAGCGGGCCCGAGGGGCTGGAGAGCTACCTCGTCACCAAGGCGGTGCATATTTACTGAACCGGCGCCGCAATGGCGGCTTCGGGGTGGCCAGTTGCCATCGCCGTCTTTGGTTATCGCGGAGTGGTCCGCGTCGTCGTTCCAAAGTTCAGTAAAGTTCAGCCTTGCGCGGCCGCCGCTGGCTTGCGTTCGGCGAACATGCGCCGGCTCCCGCCTGCATCCGTAAACCGGGCCGTTACCGCCTTTATCCACATATCGAAAGAGCCGAGACGAAGGCTGGCACAGCCGAACAATGTAGGACAGCGGTTTTTTGCGGCGGATGTCCGAGTTGGGGTGGGGAGCGGACGTTCGCCTGCTCTCTTTCGTCATCCCGGACTTGATCCGGGATCCACAGCAGCGCCGAAGTCATGGACCCCGGATCAAGTCCGGGGTGACGATGATAAATAGGGCAGCAACCGGTCGATTCCGGCCATTACGCGATGGCGGCGATCAATCGCGCCCCAGCCGGACGAAATCGCGTCCCATCGGTGCGAGGTGGGCGCCGCCGTCGACGAAGATCGTCTGCCCCGTCACCGCCTCGGCGCGCGCGAGCCAGGCGACCGCGTCGGCGATCTGGGCGGGGGTCGGCAGCGCGCCCAGGGGCATAAGCGCGGCGAGGCGTTCGACCTGCGCCTCGCTGTAATCGTCGGTCGGGATGGTGAGCCCCGGGGCGACCGCATTGACCCGCGCGGCGCCGCCGAAGGCGACCGCGAGCGTCGCGGTCGCCTGCCACAGCGCCGATTTCGACAGGCTGTAGGCGATCTGGTCGGGCACCGGATGCGCGACGCGCTGGTCGACGATATTGACGATCGCGGGCCGCTGGCCTTCGCCGGCGTGCGCGACGAGCGCCTTCGCCAGCATCACCGGCGCATGAAGGTTGAGCTGCATCATCGCCGCGAGGCCGGGCTGCGTCAGGCCCTGCCATTCGCCCTCGGCGAACAGCGCAGCATTGTTGACGAGCAGGTCGGGGGCGCGGCCGAAGGCGTCGATGACCTGCGGCACCAGCGCATCGACCGCCGCGGGGTCGGAAAGGTCGGCGGTGAAGTGACGGTTCCCGGCGCCGGTTTCGGCGAGCGCCTCGACGAGCACCGCATCGGGCTCTGCGAGGCTATGCTTGTGGAGCGCCAGCGCATAGCCCTCGCGCGCGAGCCGGGCGGCGATCGCGGCGCCGACGCGGTGCAGGCCGCCGGTGACGAGCGCCAGCCTTTGCGTCATTTGCGCGACCGCCGCATCGTGATGCCGATCTGTTCGCCCTCCTCGGCGATCGCGAGCTTGACGATCTTCACCTCGACCTCCTCGACCTTTTCGTCCTGCAGGAACAGCGTGTCGATGATATGGTCGGCGACGCTTTCGATCAGCACGAAATGGACGTCCTTGGGAATGCCGTCGGTCGCGGCGAATTTCAGGTTCATATAGTTTTTCGAGGCGCTGAGCGGCGTCGTCGGTTCATAATGCGCCGCCATCTTCAACCGCGCGCGCACCGAGATACGCAGCGGCTGCGGCAGATGCGTTTCTTCGGAATAGATGCCGGTCAGAACATCGACGGTCAGCCCGTCCACCTCGAGCCACAATTGATCGGTCACAAGAAAATCCTGTCGAACGGGCGCGATATTCGGCTTTGCAATGCCGGTCCCGAACCCTAAAGCGCCGCCGCATTAGCGAAAGGGTGCGCGTTGGTCGAGTTACTTCCACTGTCGGAAATCGAGCCGCAGGCAGTCGAGCAATTGCTCGACGCCGCTTTCGGGGCCGACCGTTTTGCGCGAACCGCCTATCGCATCCGCGAGGGGCTGGCGGCGCTTCCCGCGCTGAGCTTTGCACTGTGCGAAGGCGGCGCGCTCGTTGGCACGATCCAGTGCTGGCCGGTGATGCACCGCGCGGCGGGCGGCACCGCGACGCCGCTGGTGATGGTGGGACCGGTCGCGGTGCGCCCCGACCTGCAACGCGGCGGGCACGGGCGCACGCTGATGGCGCACATGCTGGCTGCCGCCGAAACGGGGGCCGACGGCGCGCTGATGATGATCGGCGACCCCGAATATTACGGCCGCTTCTTCGGCTTCACGGCGGATGCGACGGCCGCCTGGGATCTGCCGGGACCGTTCGAGAAACGCCGCCTGCTCGCGCGGGCGGTGAACGGGCATGGACTGCCGACATCGGCGGGGATGATCGGGCCGCGGTGAGATTGTTTCACGCGAAGACGCGAAGGAAAATGGGTTCACGCGGAGACGCGGAGGCGCGGAGAGGAGCGACGAGCCGATAGGCTCTCTGGTCCCGTGCCGGCGCGACCAATCGCGCCATTGAAATGGGAAGCCGCTTTGCGGCCATCCCAGTCCCTCCGCGCCTCCGCGCCTCCGCGCCTCCGCGTGAATCCTTTCCGCAGCCGCCTTGCGCACCGCGCCTGTGGCCCTATGTCGGGTCTATGGCCCGTTCGACGCCCCCGCATCTCGCAGATTTTTCGCAGCTTTCGCTGGCCGATACGGTCGCGCTTCTCGGCGCGCGCAAGCTGCCGCCGGTCGAAAGCTGGCGCCCCGAGCGCACCGGCGACAGCGCGATGGAGATTCGCGCCGACGGCAGCTGGTATCACGAAGGCGGCCGTATCGACCGCCCCGCGATGGTCAGGCTCTTCTCGACGATCCTCCGCCGCGAGCCCGATGGCAGCCATGTGCTCGTCACCCCGGCCGAGAGGCTGCGCATCGCCGTCGAGGATATGCCCTTTCGCGCGGTAGAGATGAAGAGCGAGGGCGAGGGCAAGGCGCGCAGGCTCGTATTCCGGCTCGACACCGACGATCTGGTGATGGCCGGCGGCGATCACCCGCTGCGCTTCGGCGGCGACCCCGATCATCCCGACCCGCGGCTGCATGTGCGCGGCGCGATCGGGTGCGGGCTCCAAGCGCGGATCGGCCGTGCCCTCTATTACGAGCTTGCCGAGATGGCGCTTGCCGAAGGCGGCGATCCGCCGGCCCTCTGGTCGAACGGCGCGCGCTTTGTGCTGGTGGACGGCTGATGCTCTCGGCCAAGCTGCGCGATGCGCTGAACAATCTGCTTCCGCACATGGGCGAGGACGAGACCTATCTGGTGGGCGCCAGGCCGACGCTGCGCGACGCCGCGGTGCTGATCGCCTTCACCGACCGCCCCGACCCCGGCGTGATCCTGACCCAGCGCCCCCAATGGCTGCGCGCCCATGCCGGGCAGGTCGCCTTTCCCGGCGGCAAGGTCGACCCCGGCGACCGCGACGTCGTCGACGCCGCGCTGCGCGAGGCCGAGGAGGAGATCGGGCTCGACCGCCGCGATGTCGAGATTGCGGGGGTCACCGATCCCTATCGCTCGGGCAGCGGTTATCATATCACCCCGGTGCTCGGCGTGATCCCGCCCGACCTGCCGCTCGACCCCAATCCCGACGAGGTGGAGGAATGGTTCGAAGTGCCGCTCGACATCCTGTTCGACCCCGCCAATTACGCGCGGCAAGAGGCGCATTGGCAGGGGCAGGCGCGGCATTATTATGACCTCCACTGGCAGGGGCGACGGATCTGGGGCGTGACGGCGGGGATCATCATCAATCTGGCGCGGCGGATGCCGGCGGGATGGCACCGGTGACCGGGGCGACGCGGCTTCCCGAGGCCGAGTGGCGCGCCCGGCCGGGGCTGCGGCGCATCGTGCGTGCGCTGTCGGCCGATGGCGGCGCGGTGAAGATCGTCGGCGGCGCGGTGCGCGACACGCTGCTCGGCCTGCCCGTCACCGACATCGACCTCGCGACGCCGCTGCACCCCGATGCGGTGACGCGCCGGCTCGAGGCGGCCGACATCAAGGTCATCCCGACCGGCATCGCGCACGGCACGGTGACCGCGATCGCGAGCGGCGATCATCACGAGATCACCACCTTGCGCCGCGACGTCGCGACCGACGGGCGCCGCGCGACGATCGCCTTTGCGAGCGAATGGCGCGAGGATGCGGCGCGGCGCGACTTCACGATCAACGCGCTCTACGCCGACCCCGAAAGCGGCGAAGTCGACGACTGGTTCGGCGGGCTCGCCGACCTTGACGCGGGCTGCATCCGCTTCATCGGCGATGCCGCGACGCGGATCGCCGAAGATCATCTGCGCATATTGCGCTTCTATCGCTTTGCGGCGCGCTTCGGGAAGGACGGGCTCGACCCGGCAAGCCATGCGGCGGCGGTCGCGGCGCGCCATTCGCTGCGCAGCCTGTCGCGCGAACGCGTGGCCGACGAGTTGCTCAAAATCCTGGCGCTGCCCGATCCGCGCGCCATCGTCGATCAGATGGCGTGCGACGGCATTTTCGCCGAGATCGTTCCCGAGGTCGATGCCGGTTTCGCGGCGCACCTCGACCGGCTGATCGCGGCCGAAGCGGCGGCCGGGACCGCGCCCGCGCCGCTGCGCCGGCTGGCGGCGCTGCTGCCCGCCGATGCCGCGATCGCCGAGCAGGTCGCGAGCCGCCTTCGCCTCTCGACGCGGCAGCGCAAGCATCTCGCCGCGCTCGCCGCGCATCGCGGCGACGTCGCGCGGCCGGTGCGCCAGCTCGCCTATGGCGTCGGCACCGATGCGGCGCGCGATATTCACCTGCTCGCGGGGGACGGCCCTGCCACGGTGGCGAGTCTCGATGGCTGGGACGTGCCGGTGTTGCCGCTCAAGGGCGGCGACATCATCGCGCGCGGGGTGAGCGCGGGGCCGGAGATCGCACGGCTGCTGCGCGCGGTCGAGGCCGCATGGGTCGCGGAGGATTTTCCGGACGCAGCGCGCGTCCGCGCGTTGCTCGATCAGATGATCGGGCGCACCAGCGACTGACGCCAGTAATCGAACGCCGCCTCGCAGCCCATCGGGTGCGCGAACAGATAGCCCTGCCCGAAATCGCAGCCGAGCGCCGAGAGCAGCCGCGCCTGGTCGGTGGTTTCGACGCCTTCGGCGGTGGTCTTCATCCCCATCACTTCGGCAAGGCTCTGGATTGTGCGGACGATTGCCGCCTTGTCGCGGTCTTCGACCATATGGTCGACGAAGCTGCGGTCGATCTTGAGCACGTCGATCGGCAGCCGCTGCAAATAGGCGAGGTTCGAATAGCCGGTGCCGAAATCGTCCATCGCGACGCGGGCATCGAGCGCCTTCAATTCGCTGAGCACCGACAGCGCGAGGTCGGGATCGCCGATGATCGCGCTTTCGGTGAGTTCGATCATCAGCCGTTCGCCGCCGATCCGGTTGCGCTGAAGCGCCTCGCGAACCACCGCGGCGACATCGTCGCGCACGAGCTGGATCGTCGAGACGTTGAGCGAGAAATAGCAATCGACCGGCGTGCCGCCGTTGATCCGGTCCCAATCGGCGATCACCTCGGCCGCCTTGCCGATCACCCACTGGCCGAGCGGGACGATCAGACCCGAATCTTCGGCGACGGGGATGAATTCGGTCGGCGAAATCGCCTGGCCTTCGCCATTGTCCCAGCGCGCGAGCGCCTCGAAACCCGCGACCTTGCCGGTCGACAGCTCGATCAGCGGCTGGAAGGCAAGGGTGAGCCGGTCCTCCTCGATCGCGCTGCGCAGCGCGGTTTCAAGGCCGAAGCGATTGTCCGACAGCATCGCGGCTTCGGGTTCGTAGATTTCGATGCGGTCGGTCTGCTTGGCGCGCTTGAGCGCGATCTGCGCGTGGCGGATCTGGTTGGCGGTCTCGCCCTCGTTCACCGGCTGGATCGCGCAGCCGAGCGCGCAATCGACGCTGACCTTCAGGTCGCCGATGCGGAAAGGGTGGTCGAAGCAGCCGCGAATGCGGCGCGCCATTTCGCGCACGTCGGCGCGTCCGCCGGTAACGCGCGTCGAAATGGCGAATTCGTCGCCGCTGCTGCGCGCCAAAATGTCGCCGCTGCGCAGGCTCGATTTCAGGCGGCGGGCGACGGTGATGATGAGCTCGTCGCCGGCGAGCGGCCCGATATGTTCGTTGATGCGGCTGAAGCGCGCGAGGTCGAGCAGCAGGATCGCATGGTCGGCGGGCTCGTCGCCGCGCGCGCGCTGTTCGACCAGCTCTTCGAAACCGGCGCGGTTGGGAAGGCCTGTCAGGCTGTCCGACACGAGTTCGCGGCGCAGGTTGCGCTCGGTCATCATCTCTTGCGTACGGTCGATCAGCGTCAGCAGGAAGAGCGATTCGTCGCCATATTCGCCCGAGAGCGGGCCGATCGACCCGCGCAGGTCGCGCGCCGCCGGGCCGTCGCCGAGCCGGCACGAAAATTCCTGCGTATCGTCGGGGTGCTGCGCGGCGCGCTCGATCGCGCGGCGCAGTTCGAGCGGTGCCTTGACGCCCGCGGGGATGAGGTCGAGCCGGTCGAAGGCTGCGTTGCTCGCGTGAAGGCTGAAATTGCCGCGCGCGAGCGGCCGGATGAGCGCCGCGGGCACCGGAAGGGCGTCGATCCAGCCGACGAAAAGCAGTGGCCGGTCTTCGCCGGTTCGATCAATAGGCATGATAGAGGGTTTCAAGCGACCTTTCCCCATTGGCCCATGGCTAGGACACCGGGGGTAAAGAAGCTATTTACGGCAACAGGAAATTGCCATCAGTTGAAACGATTGTTCCGGGGGAATCCCGTTGGCGGCATCCGCCCCGCGGCACCGCGCGCGACGCGCCAGGGAGCGAGGTCGGTCTCGGTCCGCGTGCGGCCGCTGTCGCCGCCCATCGTCCAGCTGAGCCCGTCGGCGAAGGCGAAGGTCGTGGCGTCGGAGAGGCCGCCGTCGCGATAGCGTTGCAGCATCACGCCCTGGCCGCGCGCCATCGCCGGCACTTCGGCGAGCGGGAAGACGACGAGCTTGCGGTTTTCGCCGACCACCGCGACGCTGTCGTCGCCCGCGCCGACCGGGCGTGCCACCGCAAGCTGCGCCTTGGGTTTCAGGTTGACGACACCCCGGCCCTTGCGCGTCTCGGCGATGATGTCGCCCATCTGGACGAGGAAGCCGTGCCCGCTCGTCGCGGCGAGCAGCAGCCGCCCGTCGGCCTGCGCCGGAATCAGCGCGACGATGCGGGCGTCGGGGTCGATGTCGACCATCAGCCGCAGCGGCTCGCCGAAGCCGCGCCCGCCGGGCAGCTTGTCGGCGCCGACGGTATAGAAGCGCCCGTCGCTCGCCGCGACGAGCAGCTTGTCGGTGGTTTGCGCATGGGCGGCGAAGGCGAGGTCGTCGCCCTCCTTGAACTTGAACTCGCCCCACTGGTCAGCAGCGACATGGCCGCGCTGGGCGCGTATCCAGCCGCGTTTCGAGAGGATCACCGTCACCGGCTCTTTCTCGATCATCGCGTCCAGCGGAATATCGCGCGCCGGCGCGGCCTCGGCGAGCGTCGTCCGCCGCGCACCGAGCGCGGTGTCGGGGCCATAGACGGCCTTCAACTTTTCCAGATCCTTGCGCAGCCGCGTCTTCTGGCGGTCCTTGCTCGCGACGAGCTTCGCCAAGTCCTCTCGCTCGGCGATCAAGTCGGTCTGCTCGCGTTTCAGCTCCATTTCCTCGAGCTTGCGCAGGGAGCGCAGGCGCATGTTGAGGATCGCCTCGGCCTGGCGGTCGGTCAATTCGAACTCGGCGATCATCACCGCCTTCGGTTCGTCCTCGGTGCGGATGATCTCGATCACCCGGTCAAGGTTGAGGAAGGCGATCAGATAGCCGCCGACCAGCTCCAGCCGGTCGTCGATCTTGCCGATGCGGTGCTCGGCGCGGCGGACGAGGACGACGATCTGATGCTGCAGCCATTCGCTGAGCAGCTGGTGCAGCCCCATCACCTTGGGCGTGCGCGTCGCGTCGAGGACGTTGAGGTTGAGCGCGAAGCGCGTTTCGAGCTCGGTCAGCCGGAACAGGCTTTCCTTCAATATTTCGGGATCGACGTTGCGGCTCTTGGGCACCAGCACGATGCGGATGTCGTCGGCGCTTTCGTCGCGGACATCCTCGAGGATCGGCAATTTCTTGTCGGCGATCAGCTGCGCGACCTGTTCGATCAGCTTGCCCTTGGCGACGCCATAGGGAATTTCGCTGATCACGAGCTGCCAGGTGCCGCCCGCAAGCTTCTCGACACCGCTCGATTCCCAGACGCCGTCCGCATCCTTGCCGGTCGAGAAGCGCGCGCGGACGCGGAAACCGCCGCGGCCGGTTTCATAGGCCTGCGCGATCGCCTCGGCGCTGTCGACGATGATGCCGCCGGTCGGAAAATCGGGGCCCTTCACATGCTCGAGCAATTGCGCGAGCTCGGCGCGGGGATTGTCGATCAGGACCAGCGCGGCGTCGATGACTTCGGCGGCATTGTGCGGCGGGATGTTCGTCGCCATGCCGACCGCGATCCCGCTCGCGCCGTTGGCGAGCAGGTTCGGGAACAGCCCCGGCATGATCTCTGGCTCTTCGTCCTCGCCGTTATAGGTGGGCTTGAAATCGACGGTGCCCTCGTCGAGCCCCTGCATCAGGTCGATCGCGACGCGCGTCAGCCGCGCTTCGGTATAGCGGTAGGCGGCGGCGTTATCGCCGTCGATATTGCCGAAATTGCCCTGGCCATCGACGAGCGGATAGCGCAGCGAGAAGTCCTGCGCGAGGCGGACCATCGCGTCATAGACGGCGGTGTCGCCGTGCGGGTGGAACTTGCCGATCACGTCGCCGACGACGCGCGCCGACTTCTTGTAGCCCTGGCTCGGGTCGAGCCGCATCGCGCGCATCGCCCACAGCAGGCGGCGATGGACCGGCTTCAACCCGTCGCGCAGGTCGGGCAGCGAGCGCGCGGTGATCGTCGACAGCGCATAGACGAGATAGCGCTCCGACAGCGCGCTGTCGAAGGGAGTGTCTATGCTGTCGCCGGGCTGCGGAGAAGGAAAGTCGTCGTCGTTGGTCGCCATTGTTCGCGGCGGATAGCAAGGCGCGGGTCACATGGCAAAGGGACTGTTGCGCCCGCCGTCAGGGATTGTCGGCATAGGCTTTGATTAGGTCGTAGAGATAGTCGCGCCCGACATAGACCGAGCGCACCTCCATCCGTTCGTCGAGGCCGTGGACGCCGTTGCCGTCGGGGTCGCCCCACATGCCCGGAACGCCATAGGCCGGGATGCCGACGGCGCCGAGGAAGGTCGCGTCGGTATAGCCGTTCGCCATCGAGGGTATGACTTTCAACCCGGGCCAATATTTGTCGACGAGCGTTTGCATCGGGCCGATCACCCTGGCGTCGAGCGGCGGCGCGGGCGGCGCCGGGCGCTTCGGCGGCAATTGCGTCACGGTGACGCCCGGATCGTCGATGATCCGTTCGAGCTCGGCCTTGATCTCCTCGATCGGATGGCCGGGGAAGATGCGGCAATTGATGTTCGCGCCCGCGCGCTGGGGCAGCGCGTTCGCCGCGTGGCCGCCGTCGAGCAGGGTCGCGACGCAGGTGGTGCGCAGGTTCGAATGGAGGAAGCGGTCGCTGTTGACGAGCGCTTCGGCCTCCTTGTCGTCCGGGTCGCGCGCCAGCGCCGCCATCGCGTCGCCGATCGCGTCGCCGCGCACCGCGCCCGCCTCGGCAAAGAAGCGGCGCGTCGTGTCGGTCATTTCGAGCGGAAATTCATGGGCCTCGATCCGCGTCAGCGCGTGGGCGAGCTGATAGATCGCATTGTCGGGGACCGGGACCGAGCTGTGCCCGCCGGGGTTGCGCGTTTCGAGGCGGAAGTTGGCGAAGGTCTTTTCGCCGATCTGCACCGTCTGGCCGAGCACCTTCCCCTTGCCGTCGCTGTCGCCGCCGCCGCCCTCGTTGAGCGCGAATTCGGCGTCGATCAGCTCGCGCCTGTTGGCGGCGAGCCACTCGGCGCCGTTGAACGCGCCGTTGGTCTCCTCGCCGCAGGTCAGCGCGACCTTCACCGCGCGCTTCGGCTGATAGGCTTCCTGCTTGAAGCGGATCAGCGTGTCGATCCACACCGCCGCCTGCGCCTTGTCGTCACCCGTCCCGCGGCCATAGAAATAGCCGTTTTCCTCGACCATCCTGAACGGATCGCGCTGCCAGTCCTCGCGCTTCGCCTCGACGACGTCGATGTGCGCGATCAGCAGGATCGGCTTCGCCGCCGGGTCGCTGCCCGGATAGACGGCGACGAGGCCGCCCTCCTTCGGATGGTCGGGCGCCGCGAACAGCGTGAGTTGATCTTCCGTGAAGCCGGCCGTCCGCAGCCGCGCCGCCATGCGCTCGGCGGCGAGGGTGCAGCTGCCCGACGACAGCGTCGTGTTGGTCTCGACCAGCTCGCGATAGAGGTCGCGAAAGGCGAGCTGGTCGGGGCGCGGCGACGCCTGTGCTGCGATCGCCGGGGTTGCCAGCAGCAAGGTCGAGGTCAGCAGCGCGGTCAATGTCTTCATCTTCGTCGATCTCCCTTAGGTGCCTAAGGAAGCAGAACGGCCGATACGCCGCAAGCGCTATCGCTTTCGCTTGCGCACCATTCGCGTTTCGCGCAAGCCCGGCGCGGGAGAGGAGAGCAGGTGACGACGATCGAAGACCAACCGCCGGGCCGGCTCGCCCGGCTGGTGCGCGCCGCGATGCTGGGCTTCTATCGCCGCCGGGGCTGGACCGCGGTGGGCGAGGTGCCCGCGCCGCGACGCTTCGTCATCATCGCCGCGCCGCACACGAGCAACTGGGATTTCCTCTATTATCTGGGCCTCACCGCCGACCTCGGCATTCGCGCGCATTTCATGGGCAAGCATTCGCTGTTCCGCTGGCCGATCGGCGGCTTCATGCGGCAGATGGGCGGCATTCCCGTCGACCGGCGCGGCGGGCTCGACCATGTCCGGCAGATGGTCGCCGAATTCGCGCGGCGCGACGAATTCATGCTGACCATCGCGCCCGAGGGGACGCGCGGCAAGACGAAGAAATGGCGCACCGGCTTTTACCACATCGCGGTCGCGGCGAAGGTGCCGATGGTGGTCGGACTGATGGATTATGGCCGGAAAGCCGGCGGTCTCGGTCCGCTGATCTGGCCGACCGGTGATTTTCGCGCCGACATGGAAAAGATACTTGCCGTCTATCGCGATTGCACGCCAAAATATCCCGATCGTGCTGTCCGCTCGATTTCGGATATAGTGGGCGATGCGGAAGGAGCGATGACATGATCGGCGTCTGGCAGGTCCTGGCGGTCAACTTCGTCTGCCTGTCGATCGTGATCGTCGGGTTGTGGCTCGGCGCGCGCGAGATTCGCGACGTGTCGTTCGTCGACGCCTTCTGGCCTTTCGGGATGGTCCTGCTCGCCTGGGGCACGGTCTTGCAAGCCGGAATCGAGGGGCAGCGCACGCAGATATTGCTGTTGCTCGTCACCCTCTGGGGGCTGCGTCTTGCGACCCACCTGCTTTTGCGCTGGCGCGCGCAGGGCGAAGATTTGCGCTATCGCAGGATATTGGCCGGCGCGATGGAATCGCGTGGCTGGAGCTGGGACACCGCGGCGCTCGTTGCGGTGTTTCTGGTTCAGGCGCCGCTGCTGTTCGTCACCTGCCTGCCCGCGCAAATCGGCCTTTATGCCAGCGCCACCGCGATCGCCGGCCCGATCGGGGCACTCGCGAAAATCGGGGCGCTTGCCGCGATCGCCGGCATCGTCTTCGAAAGCGTCGGCGATGCACAGCTCGCCGCCTTCCGGCGCAATCCGGCGAACAGGGGCAAGGTGCTCGACGCCGGCCTGTGGCGCTACACCCGCCATCCCAATTATTTCGGCGATGCGCTGACCTGGTGGGGGCTATGGCTGATCGCCGCCGACGCCGGGCTGTGGGCCGCGCTCGCCAGCCTGATCGGTCCCGTCTTCCTGACCTTCACCCTGACGCGCTGGTCGGGCAAGGCGTTGCTCGAAAAGGGGCTGCACAAGACGCGTCCCGGCTATGCCGATTATGTCGAACGCACCTCGGGGTTCGTCCCATGGCTGCCAAAGCCGCGCGCGATCAAGGCCTAGGCGATGCGCCGGTTGCGGCGGACGCGCGCGCGCTCGGCGATGCGCCGCGCATCCGCGCGATCCTGACCAATGCGGCACGCGAGGGACGCAGCGTCAGCTATTCGGAACTGCTCGGCGACCTCGGATTTCGCTTCACGCGTCCCAAGATGCGGGCGCTGTGCAAGACGCTGGGCGAGGTAGACCGGCTCTGCGCGCTTGACGACGAGCCCGATCTGGCGGTGCTGGTCGTGCGCGAGAGCGACCGCTTGCCCGGTCAGGGCTGGTGGGTCGGCGGCACGGCGCTGCTCCTCGGCTATGACGGCCCGTGGGAGGGCGCGGCGGCGGCACGCTTTATCGCCGAACAGCAGCAGTTGGCCTTCGATTACTGGGCGTCTCGACGGCGCCCCGATTGAGTATGGATCCCGGGGCCAGAACCCTCGTCAGGGTTGATACCCAAGCGTTCGGTTCTTGCCTGAACGGCTGGGTTGGGGTGGGGCCTCGAAACCTTGCGCGAGGTCGATAGGCCCCACCCCACTGCGACTAGGCAGCCCTTCGACAAGCTCAGGACTGCCAAGTCTTCGTTGCCCCTCCCCTTAAGGGGAGGGGCTCCCTTGTCCCTACGGCCGCAATCGCCCGTCAGCGGACGTCACGCGGTCCGTTCCGGAACTACGCCGAAAGCTTCGCCGCGGTCTTCGCGACGCGTTCGCCAAGGTAGCGCGCGCCGCCCAGGTCGGCTTCGCTCGGCTGGCGCGATCCATCGCCGTCGGCGAGCGTCGTTGCGCCATAGGGGGCGCCGCCCTTGACCTCGTCGACGCCCATCTGGCCGGCATAGCCATAGTCGAGCCCGACGATCGTCATGCCGAAGTGGAGCAGGTTGGTGAGGATGCTGAACAGCGTCGCTTCCTGCCCGCCATGCTGCGAGGCGGTCGAGGTGAAGGCTGCACCAACCTTGCCCGTGAGCAGCCCCTGCGCCCAGACGCCGCCGGCGGTATCCCAGAAGCTCGCCATCTGGCTGGCCATCCGGCCGAAGCGCGTCGGCGAGCCGACGACGATCGCGTCATAGTTCGTCAGCTCCTTGGGGTCGCTGAGCAGCGTATGTGCGGTGTCGGTCTTGAAACCCGCCGCCTTCACCACCGCCTCGGGGGCGGTTTCGGCGACACGGCGAATATCGACTTCGGCACCCGCGGCGCGCGCGCCTTCGGCGACGGCGTCGGCCATCTGCTCGATATGACCATAGCTCGAATAATAGAGCACCAGAACCTTTGCCATGTTGAATTTCCTTTCAGTCGGGAGGGGAAGGGGGTGGGCCGCCGCCGCAAGGGAGGGGGATTTGGCGGCGGCCCGGGGCTCGTCACAGGCTGTCGACGAGCACGAGTTCGGCGTCGTCGAGCGCTTCGACCTCGATCCGTTCGACGTCACGGATCGCGATGCCGTCGCGCGGGTCGGCGTCTTCGCCGTTGACGCGGATGCGGCCCTTGGCGGCGACCAGATAGGCGTGGCGGCCGGCGCGGAGGTCATAGGCGACGCGGTCGCCTGCATTCACCGTCGCTGCGGCGACGCGGGCGTCGGCGCGGATCGGCAGGGCATCATCGCCTTCGATACCGCTCGCCAGGGTCACAAAGCGCCCCGAACGATCGGCCTTCGGGAACTGGCGTGCGCCCCAGCCGGGATTGCCGCCCGCACGGTCGGGGATGATCCAGATCTGGAACAGCGTCGTTTCCTCGTCCTCGAGGTTGAACTCGCTGTGGGTGACGCCGGTGCCGGCGCTCATCACCTGAACGTCGCCCGCGGCGGTGCGACCGGCGTTGCCCATCGAGTCGCGATGGCTGATCGCGCCGGTGCGGACATAGGTGATGATCTCCATGTCGCGGTGCGGGTGCGGCGGAAAGCCCGACTGTGCGGCGATCGCGTCGTCGTTCCAGACGCGCAGCGCCCCCCAGCCCATGCGGTCCGGGTCGTGATAGTTTGCGAAGGAAAAATGGTGGCGGGCGTCGAGCCAGCCGTGGTTGGCATGACCCAGCGTATCGAATTTGCGGATGTCGATCATCGGATAGCCTTTCGCACGCGCCGCCTTTGGCGATCTTGCCGGCGGCGCTCTCTCGTTGCAGCCAAGATAGCGATTGGGGTCGTTTCGAAAATAGCGTAGATAGAAACTGATCGTTTCCATTATGCTCGTCATTGCGAGGAGCCGAAGGCGATGCGGCAATCCAGAGCGCGCGTAAACCGCCCTGGATTGCTTCCCCCGGCTTTCGCCGGGGTCGCAATGACGAAGGAGTAACAAGGATGGCGCTACCCGATTATGAAGGCTGGGCCTGTTTCGTTGCGGTGGCGGAGAGCGGCAGCTTTACCGCCGCGGCGCGCTCGCTCGGGCTGTCGAAGGCGAGCGTGTCGAAAGCCGTGACGCGGCTCGAAGCGTCGCTGGGGGTCACCTTGCTCCACCGCACGTCGCGCACCGTCACCGTATCGACCGCGGGCGAGCGGCTGCTCGGCGATGCACGCGCGATGGTCGCGGCGGCGACCGCGGCGACCGAGGCGGCGCGCGGCGACCGGAACGACCTTGCCGGGCCGATCCGGCTCGCGGCGCCGATGAGCTTCGGGATCAAGGTGCTCGGCGCGCCGCTCGCCGCCTTCATGGCGCAGCATCCCGCGGTCGAGGTCGAATTGACGCTGAGCGACGCGCGGCACGATCTGGTCGCCGAGGGGATCGACCTCGCGCTGCGTATCGCGCCGCTCGACGATTCGAGCCTGCTCGCACGGACGATCGCGCCGGTCGCGGCGTCGGTGATCGCGAGCCCGGCCTATCTCGAGCGCCACGGCACGCCGCGCCATCCGCTCGACCTCGCGGCGCACCGGCTGATCGGCTATGGCCACCGCGAACGCGCACGCCCGCTGCGGTTCGAACGCAAGGGCGAGGAAGCGACGGTCGTTCCGGCGGGGCCGCTGTTCACCAACAATGGCGATGTGATGATCCCGCTGCTCGTCGCGGGCGGCGGCATCGCGGTCCTGCCCGACTTCATTGCGGAGGCCGAACTCGCGTCGGGCGCGCTGGTGCCTATCCTCTCCGACTGGTCGCTGCCGCAGGCCTTTCTGCACCTCCTGTCGCCGCCATCGCGGCTCCGTCCGGCGCGGGTCAGGGCGCTCGCCGATCACCTCGTCGAGACGCTGAAACGCAGCTGCGCGGGCCGCGACTCGCCGGAATCAGGCGATTAAATCAAAATTAACCTTTCCCCTTCATTGCTTTCATGGTTAATATTCCGGCAGTCCCGAAACGGGGGCGCGTCGGCATATCGCGGAATGATCGTGCGGACGGGTCGCGGGGTCATCGGGCGAAACAAAATAGGGGCGGCCAATGCGCGTATTGCTGATCGAGGACGAGCCGACGACCGCGAAAGCGATCGACACGATGCTCACCACCGAGGGCTTCAACGTCTACACGACCGATCTGGGCGAGGAAGGCCTCGATCTGGGCAAGCTCTATGATTACGACATCATCCTGCTCGACCTGAACCTGCCCGACATGCACGGCTATGACGTGCTCAAGAAGCTGCGCACCGCAAAGGTGCAGACGCCGGTGCTGATCCTGTCGGGCATTTCGGAAATGGATTCGAAGGTGCGCTCGTTCGGCTTCGGCGCCGACGATTATGTCACCAAGCCCTTCCACCGCGACGAACTGATTGCGCGCATCCATGCGGTCGTGCGCCGCTCGAAGGGGCACAGCCAGAGCGTCATCAAGACGGGCAAGCTCGCGGTCAATCTCGACACCAAGACGGTCGAGGTCGACAGCGTGCGCGTGCATCTGACCGGCAAGGAATATCAGATGCTCGAGCTTTTGAGCCTGCGCAAGGGCACGACGCTGACCAAGGAAATGTTCCTGAACCATCTCTATGGCGGGATGGACGAGCCCGAGCTGAAGATCATCGACGTCTTCATCTGCAAGCTCAGGAAGAAGCTGGCGCTCGCGTGCGGCGGCGAAAATTACATCGAGACGGTCTGGGGTCGCGGCTATGTGCTGCGCGACATCGACGACGAAGGCAATGAGGTGCGCCGCGTCGCCTGACGCGCCGGCTTTCCCTCGACAGTCTGGTAGTGAAGACCGGCGCGGAGCGATCCGCGCCGGTTTTCTTTTTGGGGAGTATGCCGTTCGGGCGGATGGCGGTTTTGGGGTGGCCGGTTGCCATCGCCGTCTTTGGCGATCGCGGGCTGGGTCCGCTTCGCCGTTTCAAAGTTCAGCAAAGTTCAGCCTTGTGCGGCCGCCGATGGGTCGCGTTCGGCGAACATGCCGCGCCGGCTCCCGCCCGCATCCATAAACCGGGGTGTGACCGCTTTTATCTACATGTCGAAAGAGCCGATACGAAGGCTGGCACAGCCGAATGATGTAGGACAGCGGTTTTTGCGGCGGATGTCCGGCTTGGGGTGGGACGCGGCCGTGCCAGATTAAGGCCAAGCGATAGGATTGGAGGGCTCGCTTTCTTCGATTTCTTCCGAAAACCTGCCTCTTTCCATCAGATGTGCGAGAGCGCCACGAGCGACTGGCGCAATGTTCTCGGGCCAGTCGCTACGGATTACCTGATCAGCGGTGGGATTCTTCGGGATACGTTCATCTGCGATAGCCTGCTGCATAAGCTTGCATACTTGCCGTACCGCTTCGGCCTCGCTGTCCGTCATCGCAGGATACCAGTCAGGCTCACCCTCATACGGGAACCAGTCAAAAAATGACTCGAACCATTCGACCGGACCAGACTCTTCAACACCCCGATCACCCTCAGAAAGGCCGAGTAGGCTCTCCATAATGCGGTTGCGGACGCGTTGCGCGACCAGTCGTTCGGAAGGTTGTTCGTCGTTAGCCATTGCAGGCCTTGTGCACTAATTGAAGATGTCCGCAATCGGTCGTTTTCCGACACCGGACAAAGGGGCTTCGCCCCTTTCGCCCGCTTTCGAAGACGCGCTAATTCTTCCGGTGCCGGCCGTAGTGACCGCGCAGCGTCGCAGATGCTCGGCGAGTTCGCGGCCGTTGCGGTCCCAGTTGAAGCGGCCCGCGAGGCTCGCGGCGACGGCCGACGGTAGCGGTGGGGCGGCGAGGATGGCGGAAATCGCGGCCGCGATCGCGTCGGGGGTCCGCGCGGCGATCCGGCCCGCTGCATCGGATGTAACGAGCTCGGCCGCGCCGCCCGCGTCGCTGATGACGATCGGCGTTCCGCACGCGAGCGCCTCGACCCACGCATTGGCCAGACCCTCGCTTTCCGATGGCATGACGACGACGTCCGCGGCGCGGTAGTGCGCGGCGAGGTCGGTGTGCGCGACGGGTCCCTCGAAATGGACGCGGTCGGCGACGCCGAGCCGCTGCGCGAGCGCCCGGTAGCGGCCTTCCTCCTCGCCCGCGCCGACGAGACGATAGCGGACCCCCGGCAGCGCAGCGAGCGCCTCGATCACCAGCGCTTGCCCCTTGCGCGGGATCAGCGCGCCGACGGTGAGGATCGTCGGCGCGTCGCCGATGCCGAGCGTGGCGCGCGCCGCGGCGCGATCGCCGGGGCCGGGCATGAAGCGGTCGGTGTCGATTCCCGTATAGTGAACCGCGATCTTTGCAGCGTCGATGCCGATTGCCGCCATATCGCGGCGCATCGCTTCGGAGACCGCGAGCAGCCCGGCGGCGTCGCGGGCGGCTTCGAGCAGTTGCGGCCGGCTCGCCGGATCATGGCCGAAATGGCCGATGTCGGCGCCGCGCGCCTTGATCGAGAAGGGCAGGCCGAGCGCTTTCGCGACGCGCATCGCGGCGGGACCGTCGGGGTAGAAGAATTGCGCGTCGATGATGTCTGGCCGCAGGTCGCGCGCGATCGGCAGCACCGCGCGGGCGATCGCGGCGGGGTTGAGGCGGGTGCCGATGCGGGGAAGGAGCCTGAAGCGCGGACGATGGACCGAGAGGCCGTTCCACGTCTCGCGCCGCGGCAGATGGCGCAGCGCCGCATAGCGCGGGTGGAGCGACAGCGGCCAGGGCGGCAGGCCTATGGGCGCAACGACGCTGAGCTCAACGTCGGACTGCGCCGCGAGCGCGCGCAGGCTGCGCTCGACGAAGAGGCCGAAGTTCGGGCGCGCCGCGTCGGGAAAGAGCGTCGCGATCGACAGGACGCGCAAATTGGGAGCGGGGTCCACCTTAGAGGGTGCGGATCAGCCGCACCGCGACCGCGGCCCATGGCGGGTTGCTGACCACCTGTTGCCGCTGGCCGGTGCCGAGCGGGAGGAGGTGGAGCTTCTCCCCGTCGACGTTGAGCAGTCGCGCGAAGAAGAAGCGCCCGGCGGGGCGCGGGACGAGGAGGTCGCGGTTGAGCGCCTGTCCCCAGTCGCCTTCGATGCGGCGGCACCATATTTCGTCGCCGGCGCGATAGTCGCCGATCGACGAGGTGACGCGCACCGCGACCATATCCTCGCTCGGCCGGGCGGTGAGTGCCTGTTCGGTGCGGGTGGGCGCCTGCGCGCCGTCGGCGCCGAGCAGCGCGGTGATGGTGAGCTGCGTATCCTGCGGCAGCTGGACGAGTTCGGCGGCATCGACGCCGAGCGCCCTGGCGATGCGGTTCATCCAGCCGAGCGACAGGGTGCGCGTCCCGGTTTCGAGGCGGCCGATCGTCTGCGCGGTGGTCGGCGGATCGCAGCGCTGCGCGACCTCGTCGAGCGTCAGACCCTTGGCACGGCGCACCGCGCGGATGCTGTTGATCATCGCCTGCCCTTCATAACCAATTTGGTTTCTTCTTTCCTACATGGCGATCCAATGTCAAGAGTGATTCGCCGAGCAGCAGGAGATCGCCGATGACCGCACGCCGTCTTGAAACCCGCCTCCATCCCGACGACCGGGTCGATCCGGGCAAGGCGGGACCGCAGGTGATGCGGCATGTGACGGTCAATGCGGCCGAAAGCCCGCTCGCCTGGCTCGCGGCGCGGGGGCATCTGAGCGACGCGCAGCTTCGCGCGGGCGAGCGGCTGCGCGCCGATTACGAGCGCGCGGGGTTGTCCGCGCGGGTGACGATGCGGTGGGATGCGGCGCCACCGGGCAAGAGCCGCGGCGGCGCGCGCGCGGCGGATGCGTCGCTCGCGCGCATCGACGCGCACCGGCGCTTCCATGCCGCGCTCGAGGCGGCGGGGCCGGGGCTTGCGGACATTTGCTGGCGGGTGATTTGTGCGGGCGAGGGGATCGGCGGCGCCGAAAAGACGCTCGGCTGGCCCGTGCGGTCGGGCAAGCTGGTGCTGACGCTGGCGCTCGACCGGCTGGCGCGCTTCTATGGGACGGGGTGAATGATGACGGTGGCTGGAATCAACCGAAATTAGCCAATGAACATATTTCGTATCGCATTCAAAAGCCGACACGATCTACAATGGATCGATAGGGCAACAGGAACATCGAGCGATTACGTTACCACGATTGGCTCATATCCCATTTTGATTGCGGTCAAAGGCCAACCCCCGAGAGAGGGCGGGTAGGTTCTGATTATCGTGAACCGATAAGGCCGCGATGTGAATTCATGGCAGCCGTCTTTTTGGTCGGGGCATCGCCATATCGCAGTGATCTGCGTTGCAGCGGATAGGAATGTATTTTCGCATGTTGTCTGGATCGCATCGCTCGACAGATCTGCGCAATCGATCGTATATCTCTGGCCATTGCGCACGTCGTCCTCGGTGAACTTCAGTGTGGCGAGCGCGCCTGCCGAATAGTGCTCGCTGTCGCCATACGCCCAATACGATTTTTTATCCGATAGCTGTTCACACGCCTTTTGCAGGCGTGATTGGCTCTTCTCATTCTCATGACCAAGATAATGATACTGCACGGAGACAGCCCGTATACCGATAGGCTGAAACGGAGCGTCCGCCCTGTCGGACCTTTTGCTTGCATATTTCAGTTCGATCACATCGCGCTGGCAAAGCCCCGCTTCGGAAGAAGCGTATGGCTCTGTAGCAATGGTCGTCGGAGAAGTTGGCCCGGTAAGGACCGATATCAGGTCGCCGAGAACAAGGTCTCGCCGCCTTGATTCCGACATCTCTATACGCTCGGGATGAAAGGTCCTGACGCGCGTTGCAGCTTGGAGAATGCCCGACATGGCAATCACTGCCGCTAGCGAAAGCCCAAGACGAAAAACCCGCATACGCCCCTCCCGGCCGTGCCGCTCAAAAGCACTATGTGCCTGCGTTCGTAAATGAGAGGTATTGATGCGATAAATTGCCGGCGGAACATCGTACGGCGGAGGTGGAGAGCCGCACCGCCGATATTTATCCAAGGTCCGCCTTTCACAGCACCTCGATTGAAAGGTGCCCTTCGTCTTTCCACTCCATTTGCGCCCCTCGTCGCCGATTTTCATGCAATGCCGGAAACGACCGATAGGCGATGATCGGCATTTCATAACCTTGTCATTCCCGCTTTCGCGGGAATGACAAACGGCCGCTTCTCGCCCCGAGGTTGACGTTATCCGAGCGCCTCGACCTCTTCGGCCAACGCCAGCCAGCGGTCTTCGGCGGCGGCTTTTTCCTGACGCAGCGTTTCGAGCTTTTCGGTCAGCGCGGTGAAGCGGGTATGGTCGCGGGTGAACAGGCTGCCGTCGGAAAGCTCGGTCTCGATGCCCGCCATCTCTGCGTCGATCGCCTCGATCCGGCCGGGGAGGAGGTCATAGTCGCGCTGGTCCTTGTAGGAGAGTTTCCTGCGCTGTTGCGGCGGGGGTGGGGGCGTAGCGGCTGTGCTTTCGCCTTTCGCTCTTGCGGCCGCGGGTTTGCTGCGCTTCGCCTCCCAGTCAGCGTAGCCGCCGGCGACGACATCGACCTTGCCCGACCCGTCGAGGCCGAGCGTCACCGTCACCGTGCGGTCGAGGAAATCGCGGTCGTGGCTGACGAGCAGCACGGTGCCGTCATAGTCGGCGATGACTTCCTGCAAGAGGTCGAGCGTTTCGAGGTCGAGATCGTTGGTCGGCTCATCGAGGACGAGCAGGTTCGATTCGCGGGCGAATTCGCGCGCGAGCAGCAGGCGCGAGCGCTCGCCGCCCGACAGCGCGCTGACGTTCGCCTCGACGACGCCGGGGTCGAAGAGGAAGTCCTTCAGATAGCCCTGGATATGCTTCTTGACCCCGCGCACCTCGACCCAGTCGCCGCCGTCGGCGAGGATGTCGCGCACGCGCTTTTCGGGCGACAACAGGCTGCGCTGCTGGTCGATGACGATGCCATCGAGCGTCGGCGCGAGCGTGACCTTGCCCTCGTCGGGTTCGATTTCGCCAGTCAGGAGCTTGAGCAGCGTCGACTTGCCCGCGCCGTTGGCACCGACGATGCCGATGCGGTCGCCGCGCTGGATGCGGAAATCGAAATCGCGGATGATCGTCCGGTCGCCGAAGCGTTTGGAAATATGGTCGGCGACGATCACCGACTTCGAGCGGACATCGTCGTTGGCGAGGCCGAGCTTGGCGACGCCGGGGCCGCCGATCATCGCCGCGCGCTGCGCGCGCATCTCGACCAGCTTTTCGAGCCGCCCCTGGTTGCGGCGGCGGCGCGCGGTGACGCCGCGCTGGAGCCAGTGCGCTTCGAGCTTCAGCTTGGCGTCGAGCTTTTCGGCGGCGCGCGCTTCCTCGGCATAGACCGCCTCGGTCCACGCGTCGAAGCCGCCGAAGCCGATCTCCTTGCGGCGGATGCTGCCGCGGTCGAGCCACAGCGTCTGGCGCGTCAGGCGGGTCAGGAAGGTGCGGTCGTGGCTGATCGCGACGAAGGCGCCGGTGAAACGCGCCAGCCAGCCTTCGAGCCAGTCGATCGCCGCGAGGTCGAGGTGGTTGGTCGGCTCGTCGAGCAGCAGCACGTCGGGGTTCTGCGCGAGCGCGCGGGCGATCGCGGCGCGGCGGCGCTCGCCCCCCGACGCACTCGCCGCCTCGCGGTTCATGTCGATGCCGAGCTGGTCGGCGATCGCCGCGACCTCATGGCTTTCGGGCGGGTTGGTTCCGCCGACGGCATAGTCCATCAGCGTCGCATAGCCCGAAAAATCGGGTTCCTGCTCGAGCAGCACGACATGGGTGCCGGGGACGATGGTGCGCTTGCCCTCGTCGGGTTCGATGCGGCCTGCCAGCAGCTTGAGCAGGGTCGTCTTGCCCGCCCCGTTGCGGCCGATCAGCGCGAGCCGGTCGCGCGCGCCGATATAGATGTCGAGTCCGCGGAACAGCCAGCCGCTGCCCTGCACGAGGCCGAGACTTTCATAGGATAAAATCGGTGCCGCCATGATGAACGGCTCGCTACCGGCGCGTTCAGCGCGATGCAAGCGGCGTTCGGGCAAAGGGCGGAACGGGTCCGCTCCGTCGGCGTTACGGGGACGGCACAAGCATTGCCGGATTTCCGGCCGACAGGAGATATTTATGAAAACGCAGATGTTCACCGCCATGGCGACCGGGCTGGCGCTGATCGCAGCGACGCCCGCCATTGCGCAGCAGGGAGGAACGACGGTGACGACGGCGACGACGCAGGGGCCGATCCTGAGCTTTTCGGTGAGCGAGGAGGTTCGCGCGCGGCCAGACCAGGCGACGGTTGGCGCGGGCGTGCAGACGACCGCGCCGACCGCGGTCGAGGCGATGCGCGCCAATGCTGCGGCGATGGACAAGCTGATCGCCGCCGCGAAAAAGCAGGGCATCGAGGCCGAGAATATCCAGACGAGCGGCATCAACCTGTCGCCACAATATGATTACAGCAACCGCAGCGACGGGCAGCCGCCGCGTTTTCTGGGCTATCAGGTGACGAACAGCGTGCGCGCGACGACGAACGACATTGCCGGAATCGGCCCGCTGCTCGACGCGCTGGTCGCGGCGGGCGGCACCAATATCGACGGGCCGTGGTTCGCGATGAAGGACCCCGACGCGATGCTCGTCGGCGCGCGCGGCGCGGCGATCAAGGCGGCCGAGGCGAAGGCGCTGGATTATGCGAAGCTCGCCGGCTATCGCGGGGTCGAGCTGGTGTCGATCGGCGAAGGCAGCTTTGGCGGTCCGCAGCCGCCGATGCCGATGGTGCGGATGGAAATGGCGGCCGACGCCAAATCGACTCCGGTCGAACCGGGGCAGGTCGGCAACACGCTGACGCTGAGTTTCCAGTACCGGCTGGTGCGGTAGGGCTTCGGGAGAAACGAGTCCGTATTCCCGAGCGAAGACGAGGCCTCCGGCGTGGGAGCTTCTCGCTTCGCTCGAAGGAGCCCCTCGGCTTCGCTCGGGGAAGCGGATGTTGGTTCCTCTTTGTCCGCTGCCGCCTAACCCAGCTCCCCCTCGGCCCAGGGCCAGGGGCGCTCGCGGAACCATTTGGTGATGATATATTTGCGCCCCTTGCGCACCTTCATCCCGTGGTGGAGCGTGTCGGGGTTGGGCTCGCCGTCGGGACGGACATTGTTCCAGGCGAGCAGCTTGCCGGCTTCGGGCTGGTGCATCTTGCCGGTCGCAAGGAAGCGCGTGGCGCCGCCGGCGGGAGGCTCGTTGAGATAGACCATCAGCGTCCAGCTGCGCTGGCCGGGGATCGCGCAATAGGTTTCCCAATCCTCTCCGTGCGGGTCGAAATAGTCGGTGTGCGCCTTGAACTCCTGCCCCACGTCATAGCGCTGGCCCTGCAGCGGCTCGCCATATTCGAGCGGGATGCCGGTGAGGTCGTGGAGCCGCTGGTTGACCGCATGGACGAAGGGATCGCGATGGTCGAGGTCGCAGGTCGTGCTTGTGCGAAAGGCGGCGTCGCCGTTGGGATCGGCGATCGTCGAGGGGTGAACGTCGCGGTCGATCCGCGCGATCAGCCCGGCGCAGGTTTCGGCGTCGAGAAAGCGTGGCAGCATGAACTGCTGGAGCTTCGGTGTCGGGGCGCGGCGGATGCCGGGAACGGCGGCGAGCCGATCGGCGGTGCGGTCGGCGTGCGAGGTCGCGAGATCGACGAAGCTGGGGGCGGCCATGGCGCCTCTTTAGAGCGGGCCGCCCGCGCGAACAATGCTTGACGAAAGCGGGCGTGCCGCCTATCGCCCGCCCGCTGCCGGCGGCGCGTCCGTCCGGCCCTGTGGCGATCGTAGCTCAGTTGGTTAGAGCACCGGTTTGTGGTACCGGGGGTCGTGGGTTCAAGTCCCATCGGTCGCCCCATTTTCTCGATCTTCGCGCATATCGCGGCTTTGGGCGTGACTCGCCGGGCCTGTTGTATTATTACGCCTTCGCGTAATTTTTGAACGTGAAGGGTCAAGCCATGTCCGCTGTCTGGGATTTCGCCGATTTCGACGATCACGAGCATGTCCACATGTTCCGCGATCGCGCGAGCGGGCTGACCGCGGTGATCGCGGTGCATTCGACCCACCTCGGCCCCGGCGCGGGCGGGGTGCGATACTGGCATTATCCGCAGCGCGCGGCGGCGATCACCGACGCGCTGCGCCTGTCGCGCGGCATGAGCTACAAGAATGCGATGGCGGGGCTGCCGATGGGCGGCGGCAAGGGCGTGATCCTGGCCGACGAGGGGCAGGCGAAGACCCCCGAACTGCTCGCGGCGTTCGGCCGCGCGGTCGAATCGCTCGGCGGCGCTTACGTGACCGCCGAGGATGTCGGGATGAGCGACGCCGACATGGTCGCGATCGCCAAGGAAACGCGCCACGTCAGCGGCCTGCCGGTGGCGAGCGGCGAAGCGGGCGGCGACCCCGGCCCGCTGACCGCGCTCGGCGTCTATCTGGGCGTCAAGGCGGCGATCGCCGAAGGGCTGAAGACCGATAGCGCGAAGGATGTCCGCATCGCGATCCAGGGTGTCGGCAGCGTCGGCGGCGGGCTCGCGCGGCGGCTCGCGGCCGAGGGCGCGAAGCTGACCCTCGCCGACGTCAACATCGCGAAGGCAAAGGCGCTCGCCGAGGAACTCGGCGCCGAACTTGCCGATTCGGCGGCGATCATGGAGGTCGAGGCCGACGTGCTGAGCCCCAATGCGCTGGGTGCGATCCTGACCGAACGCAGCATCGAGGCGCTGAAGGTGCCGATCGTCGCGGGCGGCGCGAACAACCAGCTCGCGACCGCGGCCGACGGCCAGCGCATCCACGACCGCGGCATCGTCTATGCCCCCGACTATGTGATCAACGCGGGCGGCATCATCAACGTCGCGCTCGAATATCTCGGGCAGGGGAGCCGCGAAGAGGTCGAGAGCCGGATCGCGCAGATCCCCGGCCGCCTGACCGAAATCTGGACCGAGAGCCGCGCGAGCGGCACGCCCGCATCGGTGGTCGCCGACCGCATGGCGCAGAAGCTGATCGGGCGGGGGTGACGAGGTACTAAGCCCCTCCTCTTCAGAGGAGGGGTTGGGGTGGGGCTATCGGCGTAAGCTCAAGGCCGCGATGCCCACCCCGCTGCGGCTGGCGAGCAAGCTCGCAAGCCTCGCTGCCCCTCCCCTGAAGGGAGGGGTTTTGTTGTGCGCGATTTCCGCTAAGCCCGCAGCGATGAAGCGGCATTTCTATCTGGTCGGCGGCTGGGCGTCGCTGGCGCTCGGGGCGCTGGGGGCGTTCCTGCCGCTGCTGCCGACGGTGCCCTTCGTGATTCTCGCCGCCTTTTGCTTCGCGCGCTCGTCGCCGCGGCTCGAGGCGTGGCTCGTCACCCATCCGCAGTTCGGCCATCACATCGTCGCGTGGCGCGAGAAGGGCGCGATCAGCCGCAAGGGCAAGATCGCCGCGACGATCGCCTTCGCGGTCAGCATCGCGCTCGCCGCGATTTTTTCGCCATGGCCGTGGGTGATGGTGCCGGTGATCGCGGCGGCGGTGACCGGAAGCTGGATCTGGACGCGGCCCGAGTGAGGGGCAGCGGGTTGGATGGCGGATTTGGGGGGAAAGGAGATGCATCCGATCCTCCCTGTCGCGCAGCGATGGGGAGGTGGCAGCCGCTTAGAGCATCGTGCCGGAAATCTGCACCATATCCCCGAGCGAAGTCGAGGCGGCGACGCTGCGGTTCTCGCTCCGCTCGAACGAGCCCCTCGTCTTCGGCCAAAGGCCGAAGTTCATCCTGAGCGCCCGCCAGGGCAGTCGAAGGGCTCGGGGATGCGGATGATTCAGATTTCGCGCAATTTGCTCTAGAGCAAGATCACCTTTGACTGAATAAGCCGTGTGCTCCCGCGCAGGCGGGAGCCCATCTCCCGACCCTTCTGTCTTGAACCCGCCGGAGATGGGTCCCCGCCTGCGCGGGGACACACGCGCTTTCTCAAGCGCTTCATTCAAAGATGATCGGGCACTAGGTCTTCCGCTTCTGCCCGTAGTGACCGGGCAGGGTCGGCGTGTGGCTCAGCCCCGGCCGCCAGGTCGTGAGCTTGGGCGCCGGGACGAGCTGGAAATCGACCTTGCTGTCGGCGGTGACCAGATCGTCGCCGTGCGACGCCCGGAGGCGGACGGTTTCGATCGGCTCGTCGGTTTCGAAGCCGAATCGCGTATCGGCGACCCAGCGCACCGTGCCCATCATCGGCTGGTGCCCCGGCATGAAGAGCGTCATTCGCTCGCCGATCTGCAGCATGTGCGGCGCCTTTCCGCCGACGCCGGTTTTCGAAACATTGCGAATCGTCACGTCGAACCGGCCGAGCCGCTCGCAGCCGAGCGACGCCTTCACCAGACGCGCCTGGCGCGGCTGGCGTTTCTCGGCTTCGGCCGGTGAGGCGGTATCGGCCTCGGGGTTGGACATGCGCGACCCAATTCTTGCCGCCCGTCACCCACGCCAGGCGGTTATCGTGGTCCCATCACAGGCTCTAAAGGAAGAAGGTAAATAATCAAATAGCGTCGGGCGATCATTCGGCCGGCTTCGGCAAACCGGCGAAGGTGACCAGGCTTTCGCTGCCGTCGGCCGAAAGCGCTGAAACGCCGAAGAAATGGTCGTCGATGACAACGCCGGGAAGCACGAGCTGCGCGCTATCCGCGGGAACGTCGCGGCTCTCGGTCCAATCGGTCCGATCGGCCCGGCGCCAGCGAATCCGATAACCGGCGGCGTCCTTCACGGGGGCCCAGCGCACGGTCGTATTCGAACTGACCGCGCCTTCGATGCTCGCGGTGGCGGGGGCGGCCGGCGCGTCGGCGAGTTCGCTGGCCAGCGCGACATTGAGGTCGGTCACCCGCGCCAGATAGGGAAAGTCCATATAATCGACGGTGTCGCCATAGAAATGCCCGTCCTCGGTGCGCAGATCCTGATGCTGATGGTCGTAATTTTCGACCCCGGCGGTGAAGCGGATCGCGGGATAGCCCATTTTGAGCGACGGCAGATGATCGCCGCCGCGGCTGAAGCGGTCGGGGCGGCGGACCGCCACCACCTCGAGCCCGATGCCGGGGGCATCCGATGCCGCGCGCGCCGCGGCTTTGGCGAGCGCTCGCGAGGGGCCGTCGTCCTCGCCCCCGATCGCGCGGCGCGCCATTTGCGCGGGCAGGTCTTCGGACGCGCGGATGCCTTCGCTGAACACGCGGACGCGGTCTTCGACGATCGCGCCGTCGGTGCCGCGCGTGCCGCCGACGATGTCGTTGTTGAGCATCGCGGCGACGTGCCAGCCCTCGTCCCGGGCATGGCGGGCGAGCAGTTCGCCGCCCCACAGCCCCTGTTCCTCGCCCGACAGCAACGCATAGACGATCGTCGCGCGATGCGGCCGCTGCGACAGGATGCGCGCGGCCTCGAGCACCAGCGCGGTGCCCGATCCGTCGTCGTTGGCGCCGGGGGCGTCGCTTTCGGCGTCCATCACGTCGGAGACGCGGCTGTCGATATGGCCGGCGATGATGATGACGCGATCGGGTTCGCCGGTTCCTTTCTGGATCGCCAGCACATCCTCGACCACCACCCCGCCGGGCGCGCGCGGGCCTTCGAACCGGCCGCCGGTCGACATGACCGACAGGCAGCCGCCGCACGCCTGCCCGATCCGCTCGAATTCGGCGGCGCCCCAATCACGCGCCGCGCCGATCCCGCGCTTCGGATCGCTGGCCGACGAGAGCGTATGGCGGGTGCCGAAGGATACGAGCTTTTCGACGAGCATCTTGAGACGGGCCGGGTCGGCGGTGGCGGGTGCCGTCTTGTCCTGGGCGACGGCAGGGGCGGCAACGAGCAGCAGGGCGAGCAGCGATGACGAACGAATCATGCGCGCAGCTTGGGGCTCAATCTCCCGTTGCGCAACCCGAACGGCACAGCCCCGCCGACACGGGGTCGACGGGGCTGTGTGTCGGGGTGCCGCGGCTTAGCGGAGTCCAGAAAAGTCGATGTCGCGGATGCGGCCGTAGCGCACCTCGCAGCTGAACTTGCCGCGGTCGTAATAGCCGCCGCGATCCCAGCGCCCGCGATAGCCGTCGCGCACGACGAGGCGACCCTTGACCTTGTAGCCGTCGCGCTTGCGGTCGATGTCGGTGATTTCGGTAACCTCGGCACGGCCGTAACGGCTCGCGCTGCGCTGAACCGCGCCGACGCACTGGTTTACCGCGCTGCGGCCGCCGCCATAGCGGGCATAGTCGTAGCGATAGCCATAGCGCGGATCGTCGTAGCGCCCGCGATAGCGGTCGTCATAGCGATCGTAGCGATCATTGTCCGAGGCGAGGATGGCGGCGAGGCCGCCGATCACGACCGCGCCGGCGATGATCTCGCCCGCGTCGATGCCGTCGTCGTCATAGCGGTCGCGCGCCATCGCGGGCGCGGCGCTCAGCATCGCGCCGGCGGCGGCCGCGCCGATGGCGGCCTTGCCAAGGGTGTGAGGGATCGTGCGAGCCATGCTCTGCTCTCCTGCAAATGCGGCCTGCACCATCGCGGGCCTGTTGCAGAGTTAATAGCAAGGGCGGGGTGACATGCGGCTGAACCCCTCGCTTATCTGCGGTTCAGCAAGCGGTCGCGCCGCCGCATCAGTCGACGCGGACGTCGGTAACGCGGCCATTGCTATAGGTGCAGCCAAAGCTGCGCGTCCTCTCGCCGGGGCGTGACAGGTCGCCGGTGACATAGACGCCATAGCCGACGTCGGGGCGTGTGCCGCCGATGCTCTGGACGCGGGCGCCCTCGCCCGCCTCGGCCTCCGCGGCCCAGCTGCAGGCGTCGGTCGCGCGCTGCCCGATTTCGTTGCTCGTATAGCGCGGCATGTCGGGCGCATCGCGCTCGTCCCGATAGCCTGCGTCGCGCGGCGCGTCGGGGTAGGGCGGTTCGTCGCGATAGTCGTCGTCGCGGCCATCCTTGCCCGCCGCGCTCGCGATCGCGGCGATCGCGCCGATGAGGAACAGCCCGCCGATCACGTCGCCGGCGTCGATGCCGTCGTCATGGCGATGCCCCCAGCCGCCGCCGTGATGACCGCCGCCGTGATGGCGCCCGCGCGCTTCGGTGGGCGCGGCGCCGAGCGTGGCGAGGAGAAGAGCGGTGCCTGCGGCGAAGCCGGTCAATGTGCGCATCGTGCGGTGGTCCTGTGCGGCGGGCGTGTCGGCCGGGCCCGCATCATGTTGTCCGATAGACCCGTCAGGCTTTCGCGAGCGTGAACCGCTCGAAGGAAGAAAGGCCCGCCATCATAGGGATGACGGGCCTTCCGCGCGCGCGGCGCCCCCCAGCAGCCGCAGCGCCTATTCGTAGAAAGTCTCGGTCGTCGTCTCGACCGTTTCGGTCACCACCGGCGGCGAAGTCGTAATGGTCACGCTGCCGGGCGAATAGCCGCCATAGCCATAGCTGTATCCCTGCCCGCGGCCGCCGCCCGGATAAGCGGTCGAATAATAGGTGCCCGGCGGCGCCGGAGCGGATGCAGGTGCGGGCGGCGGCGGGGCATAGCTCGTCCCCGGGCGCCCCTCGACCGTGCCCTGATAATATCCGCGATAGAAGCGGCCGTCGGACGCCTGAAACGTGCCGTCCCAAGTGCCCGTCCAGCGTCCGCTGGCATCGTAATTGCCGTTGTAGGGGGCCGCCGACGGCTGGCCGCTGCCGTCCCATGCGCCGGCCCAGCGCCCCTCGGCGTCGTAACTGCCGCCATAAACCGCGTCGGGCTGCGCGGGCGGCGGCGTCTCGCTCGCGGCCGGCGCCCGGTCGGCGTTGCCGGCATAGACCCGGTCATCGGGCGCGCCGGGTGCGCCATAGTCGAGCGCGGGCGCCGGATTTTGGGTAAAGGCGCTCGCGGATTGAGCCCCGCCGAACAGCGACGCGGCGGCAGTGCTCAGGAGCAAAAGGGTGCGCATGGCCGACCTCCCTGCTGGCGCGACTGCCGCGTCCGGCGACAACCGCTTGGGTTACAGCCTGTTAGCAAATTCCGAACGATTGCGCGAATCCGTTAACCTTTTGCCTTACGTCCCATTTTGGGGCGGGTCAGGCGCCCGCGAGCGCCGCGGCGATCCGCGCCACGAGCGCTTCGGCGCCCACCTGATCCTCGGCCGCGAAGCGCCCGGGCCGGGGGCTGTCGAGGTCGAGCACGCCGATCAGCCGGTCGCCCGCGACGATCGGCACGACGAGTTCGCTGCGGCTCGCGGCGTCGCACGCGATATGGCCGGGAAAGGCGTGGACGTCCTCGACCCGCTGGCTCGCGCGCAGACGCGCCGCGGCGCCGCACACGCCCTTGTCGAGCGGAATGCGGATGCACGCCGCCTTGCCCTGAAAGGGGCCGAGCACCAGCTCCTCGCCGTCGAAGCGATAGAAGCCCGCCCAGTTGAGATCGGGGATCGCCTGCCAGATCAGCGCGGCGACATTCGCCATATTGGCGATCGCATCGGGCTCGCCCGCGACGAGCGCCTCGGCGGCGTCGGCAGCCTCGGCCCACAAGGCGTCGGTTTCGGTCGCGGTGAAGGTCAAAGCATAGGACATGGGCGTCTTTCAACGAGGGTCGGAACCGATAGGGCCTATTCGACGGCGAGGCCGGTCCATTTCGCGGCGAAGGCATATTTGTCGGCGGCCTCGTCGATGATCTTGTCGGTCGGCTTGCCCGATCCGTGGCCGGCGCGCGTTTCGATGCGAATGAGGTGCGGCTTGTCGCCCGCGTCGGCGTGTTGGAGCGCCGCGGTATATTTGAAGCTGTGCCCCGGCACGACGCGATCGTCGGTGTCGGCGGTGGTCACCAGCACCGCCGGATACTCCACCCCGTCGCGGATGTTGTGATAGGGCGAATATCGGATCAGATTTCTGAAATCGGCCTCCTTCGACGGATAGCCATAATCGTCGACCCAATAGCGCCCGGCGGTGAAGCGGTCGAAGCGCAGCATGTCCATCACGCCCACCGCGGGCAGCGCCGCGGCGAAAAGGTCGGGGCGCTGGTTGGTCACCGCGCCGACGAGCAGCCCGCCGTTCGACCCGCCCTCGATCGCGAGCTGGCCCTTGCCGGTGATGCCTTGCGCGATCAGATATTCGCCCGCGGCGATGAAGTCGTCGAACACATTCTGCTTGTTCGCAAGGCGCCCGGCGTCGTGCCACGCCTTGCCATATTCGCCTCCGCCGCGCAGGTTCGCGATCGCGAGCACCCCGCCCTGATCGACCCAGGCGAGCTTGGTCGGCGAGAAGGCCGGGGTCATCGAGATGTTGAAGCCGCCATAGCCGTAAAGCAGCGTCGGCGAGCCCTTGCTGCGGTCGAGCCCCTTCTTCATCACCACGAACATCGGCACTTCGGTGCCGTCCTTCGACTTGTAGAAGCGCTGTTCGACCGAAAATTGCTTCGGATCGAAGGTCAGCTTGGGCTCGGCGAAGATCGTCGTCTTTCCGGTCACCGTGTCGAGCCGATAGATGGTCGTCGGCCGCGCATAGCTCGAAAAGGCATAAAAGGTTTCGGGGTCGCCGGGCTTGCCGTCGAAGCCCGACGCGGTGCCGATGTCGGCGAGGTTGATCTCGGCGACCGGCTGGCCGTCCAGCGTCACCATCCGCGCCTCCGACTTGGCATCGCCGAGATAGGAGAGAATGATGCGGCTGCCGACCTGCGACGCGCCGACCAGCGTGGCCTCGCTTTCGGCGACGAGCGGGGCGATCGCGTCGGGCTTGCCGATGTCCATCGCGACGAGCCGCTGGCGCGGCGCATCCTTGTTGGTGAGGAAGACGAAGCGCGAGCCGTCGTTGCCGACATATTCCCAATTGTTGGCGAAATCGTCGACGAGGATTTGGGGCTTCGGCGCCTGTTTCGACAGGTCATAGAGCGTCAGGCCATAGCGTTCGTCGGTGCCCTGCGACGAGGTGACGAGCAGGTAGCGGCCGTCGTCGGTCACCTGTGCGGTGTGGTTGAGCGCGGGCTTGTCGGGGGTCGCGTGAATCAGCAGGTCGGCGCTCTGCGGGGTGCCGAGCCGGTGGAAATAGACCGCCTGATTTTCGTTGAGCGACTGGAAGGTTTCGCCGTCCTCGGGCACAGGGAAGCGCGAATAGTAAAAGCCGCTGCCGTCCTTCGCCCAGTCGAGCGCCGAAAATTTCACCCACCGAATCTCGTCGGGCAGATCCTTGCCGGTCGCGACATCCTTGACGCGCACGATGCGCCAGTCGGTGCCGCCGTCCTGTACCGCATAGAGGAGGTGGGTGCCGTCCTTCGACGGCGTCCATTCGGCGAGCGCGGTCGCGCCGTCCTTTGCCCATAGATTGGGGTCGATCAGCACGCGCCCTTCGCCGCCCAGCCCGTCGCGGACATAGAGCACCGACTGCGGCTGCAACCCGTCGTTGCGCGTGTAGAAATAGCGGCTTCCCGCCTTTTCGGGCAGGCCGAAGCGCTCGTAATTATAAAGCTCGGTCATCCGCTTGGCGAAGACGTCGCGCCCCGGCAGCGTATCGAGATAGGCGTCGGTGACCTTGTTTTCGGCGGCGACCCATGCCGCGACCTTCGGATCGGTGCGCACGTCGTTCTCGAGCCAGCGATAGGGATCGGCGACCTCGACCCCGAACTGCGTATCGACCGTGTCGCCGCGCGCGGTCGCCGGATAGGCGAGCCCGCTCGCCGGTGCCGCCGCGGCCGCGCTTTCCGCCGCCTGCGTTGCTCCCGGTACGGTCATCAGCAGGGCAAGCGCCAGCGGCGCGCGATATTTGGGTCGAAGCATGGCAAGGCGATCCTCATGGCTTGGGTAATAATCGTGCGCGGCACTGTAAGCATCGGTGGGGGACGGGCAAGGGGGTTTGGGGGAGGCAATCAATGCGCGGGCGAGACCCGCACGCTCCAATAGAGGATATAAAGCAGGCCCGCCCAGATGAGCAGGATGGCGATCATGCCGGCGCGGCTCGACGGGCGCTCGCTTGCGGCCTCGGCTACCCCGCGAAATTCGGCCCACAGCGTTGCCGGGATCAGGCGCCGAACAGCCCACAGGCCCGCGGGGACGAGGATCAGATCGTCGATCCAGCCGAGGACGGGCACGAAATCGGGGATCAGGTCGATCGGCGACAGCGCATAGGCGGCGACCGCGACCGCGAGCAACCGCGCGGCCACGGGCACGCGCGGGTCGCGCGCGGCGAGCCACGCGGCGTGCGCCTCGATCCTCAGCCGATGGCCCAGATCGGCGATGCGTTCGGAAAGGGATTTGCCCGGCATGGCCGACAGCATTACTTCACTTGCATGGCTATCCAACTGAAAAGCGCGCGCGTCGAACGCTGGCCGGTCGCGGGGCAGTTCGTCATCAGTCGCGGCGCGACCGACCATGTCGACGTCGTCGTCGCCGAGATCGAAGGCGAAGGCGCGCTGGGCCGCGGCGAAGGCACGCCGGTCTATTATCTCGGTGAGGATGCGGCCGGGTGCCGCGACCAGATCCTCCACACCGCGGCGCATATCGCGGCGATGGGTGCGGCCGAGGCGCGCGCGGCGATTCAGGAGCTGATGCCGCCGGGCGCCGCGCGCAACGCGCTCGATTGCGCGCTGTGGGACCTCGAGGCGAAGCAGCGCGGGCTGCGCC
Source organism: Sphingopyxis indica (assembly GCF_900188185.1). Lineage (GTDB taxonomy): Bacteria > Pseudomonadota > Alphaproteobacteria > Sphingomonadales > Sphingomonadaceae > Sphingopyxis > Sphingopyxis indica. The sequence goes on from NZ_FZPA01000004.1 coordinate 138,569, forward strand.
TCTGGCAGCTTGTCGGCTGCGACGGTGCCCCGACCGCGCGCGTCACCGCCTTCACCATTTCGCTCGGCACGCCCGGCGCGATGGCCGAGCAGGCGGCGACCGCGGCGGCCGACGGCTATCGCCTGCTCAAGATCAAGCTGACCGGCACGGACGACCGCCTGCGCGTCGCCGCGGTGCGCAAGGGCGCGCCCGATGCGCGGCTGATCGTCGATGCCAATGAAAGCTGGGGGCAGGTCGATCTTTTGACCGAGGCCGAAGCACTCGCCGACCTTGGCGTCGAGATGATCGAGCAACCGGTGCCGGTGGGCACCGACGCGCTGCTCGACGGCGTCTATGCGCCGGTCCCCTTCGTCGCCGACGAAAGCTGTCACACCGCCGCCGACGTCGCGCGGATCGGCGCCTTCTATGACGGGGTGAACATCAAGCTCGACAAGGCGGGCGGGCTGACCGAGGCGCTGCGGCTCGCCGATGCCGCCGACGCGGCGGGGCTTGCGATCATGGTCGGCTGTATGCTGTCGACCAGCCTCGCGATCGCGCCTGCCTTCGTCCTCGCGCAGCGCGCGCGCTGGGTCGACCTCGACGGCCCCGCGCTGCTCGCACGCGACCGCGAGGAAGGGTTCGAGTTTCGCGAGGGGATGGTGGGGCCAAGGATCGGGTGACCGTCCGCACTGGGGTGGGTTTGAGACATTGGCTGCACCCCTCCTCTTCAGAGGAGGGGCAGCGAGACTTGGGCGCTTCGCGCCCTAGTCGCAGCGGGGTGGTGCTCGAAGTCTTGCGCGCTATCGCGCGCCACCACCGGCGTCGGGTGAACAGTCCCCCGGACTGTTCAGGTCGGTCCGGGGGACCGACCGACCCGACACCCCCCTCCTCTGAAGAGGAGGGGCTTAAGAAGGTCCGCAATCGCTCGGATGCCGCCTTCCAAACATTTCGCGCAGAGACGCAGAGAACGCAGAGATTTTCACGCTTGCCCTCTGCGCTCTCTGCGTCTCTGCGCGAATCTGGCGACGGCCTGACGGCAGCAATCGGTCGTTTCCGGTCATTGCGTCCAGATTGGCACGAATGGCCGCTTCCACCCGTCATCACCTCATCCCCTTCGCCGTCGCGCTGACGCAGTGCCGGCTTGCCCGGCTCAACGCCCGCGCGGCTCGGCGTAGCTCACCACCTCATATTCGATGCCGTCGGGGTCGAGGAAATAGAAGCGGCGCCCGGGCTCGTAGTCGCCGTGGTTGAACGGGGTCAGGCCGACCGCCTTGACGCGCATCTCGATCGTGTCGAGGTCGTCGACCTGCACCCCGACATGGTTGAGCGGCGCGCCCTTGGGATAGCGCCCGTCCGCATCTTCGCCGTCGGGCCCGGTATAGAGCGCGACATAGGCGGCCTCGCTGCCGAGGTGGATGGTGCGTCCGCCGTCGCGCGCCGGGCCGCGCCAGCGTTCGTGCCAGCCGAAGATCGCCGACAATATGCCCGCGGTCCGGTCGGGATCGCTGACGGTCAGGTTCACATGTTCGATAAAGGGGGACGTCACGGTCTTCGCTCCTGATTCGGGTTGACGTCGCGCCATATGAAAGCTCAACTGAGGTTGAGATCAAGCGAAAGCCGAACGGAGACGAGAATGCACCGGACCGACCTGATCGCGATCGGCGAACTGGCCGCGCGCACCGGCGTCGCGGTGTCGGCGATCCGCTTTTACGAAGCGAAGGGACTGGTCGAGGCGCTGCGCACGCGCGGCGGCCAGCGCCGCTTCCTGCGCGCCGACATCCGCCGCGTCTCGTTCATCCTGATCGCGCAGCAATTGGGATTGAGCCTCGAGGAAATCGCCGACGAACTGGCGCGCCTTCCCGCCGGGCGGACGCCCAACGCCGCCGACTGGGCGCGGATCAGCACCGACCTGCGCGCGCGGATCGACGCGCGGATCGCCGCGCTCGAACGCACGCGCAAGCTGCTCGACCAGTGCATCGGCTGCGGCTGCCTGTCGCTGAAGAAATGCAGGCTCTATAATGCGCAGGACAAGGCGGCGCAGCGCGGCGCGGGGCCGCGCTACCTGCTCGGCGACCGGCCGGGGGAGATTGCCGAGGTGAGCGATGGCGGCAAAACGGGCGCATCGCGCCCGTCGCCCGGACCATGATGAACGAAAATGGCTCGTCTTCGGAAAAGCTTGCGGTGCGCCGCCCCGGCGCTAGGATGCCGCTTGCGCCGGCGGCGCTTATGGCCATCCGGCGGAAGGAGAGGGTCATATGAGCAATATGCAAAAGGGGTTGGCCGAGTTTATCGGCACTTTTTGGCTTGTCTTCGGTGGCTGCGGCAGCGCGGTGATCGCGGCGGGATTTCCCGACGTCGGCATCGGCCTGCTGGGGGTCGCGCTGGCTTTCGGTCTCACCGTTCTCACCATGGCCTATGCGATCGGCCATATTTCGGGATGCCATCTCAATCCGGCGGTAACCGTCGGCCTGTGGGCCGGAGGGCGCTTCGAGGCGCGCGACATCCCGCTCTATGTCGTTGCACAGGTGCTCGGCGCGATCGTCGCGGCGTTCCTGCTCTTCTACATCGCCAGCGGCAGCCCGGCCTATGATCTGGCGACCAACGGTCTCGCCGCCAACGGGGTCGGCGAGGGATCGCCGGGCGGCTATGACCTCTGGTCGGGCCTGATCATCGAAATCGTGCTCACTGCGGGATTCGTCTGGGTGATCATGGGAGCGACCGACGGCCGCGCGCCTGCGGGTTTCGCGCCGATCGCGATCGGACTTGCGCTCACCTTGATCCACCTGATTTCGATCCCCGTGACCAACACCTCGGTCAACCCGGCGCGCAGCACCGGCCCGGCGCTCGTCGTCGGCGGGCTGGCGCTCCAGCAGCTGTGGCTCTTCTGGCTCGCCCCGCTGATCGGCGGCGCGGTCGGCGGCTGGCTCTATCGGACCGTGGGCGCCGACACGCATCCCAAGCCCGATATCGAGGGGCAATAGGGGCGGCGCGCCGGCCGGAGTCCCCGGTCGGCGCCGCCTATTTCAACAGGTCGACCGCAAAGGCGCGCACCTCGTCCGCCATGTCGGGGCGTTCGAGCGCGAGCGCGAGATTGGCCTGGATATAGCCCGCCTTCGATCCGCAGTCGTAGCGGGTGCCGTCGAAGGTCACGGCATGGAAAGGCTGCTGCCCGATCATCGACGCCATCGCATCGGTGAGCTGGATTTCGCCGCCCGCGCCCTTTTCCTGCCCTTCGAGCACGCGCATCACCTCGGGCTGGAGGATATAGCGGCCCGAAATGATCAGGTTCGACGGCGCCTCGGCGACCGGGGGCTTTTCGACGAGGCCGGTGACTTCGGTCAGCGCGCCGTCGCGCGCGCCCGGCGCGATCACGCCATAGCTCGATACCTTATCCTGCGGGACTTCGAGCACCGAGATCAGATTGCCGCCGACCTTGGCATAGGCATCGACCATCTGCTTCATGCAGCCGGGCGAGCCGTGCATGAATTCGTCGGGCAGGAAGATGGCGAAGGGTTCGTCGCCGACGATGTCGCGTGCGCACCAGATGGCGTGGCCGAGCCCGAGCGGTTCCTGCTGGCGGACATAGGCGCAATTGCCGGGGCCGAGGCGCGTCGGTGCGAGCACCGACAGATTCTTGCCGCGTTCGGACATCGTCTTTTCGAGCTCGAAGGCGATGTCGAAATGGTCCTCGATCGCGCTCTTGCCGCGGCCGGTGACGAAGATCATCTGCTCGATCCCCGCCTCGCGCGCCTCGTCGACCGCATATTGGATCAGCGGGCGGTCGACGACCGGCAGCATCTCCTTGGGAATAGCCTTGGTCGCGGGCAGGAAGCGGGTGCCGAGGCCGGCGACGGGAAAAACGGCTTTGCGGATCGGTTTCATGGGAACGGTCCTATTGGCGGCGAGATCGAAATCAATGGGCAAGATCGTCGATACGACGAAACCTCTCGACCCTGCGTCCCGTCGATATAGCGGTCCGCCGATCTTGGCTCGACGACTATTATGGCGTGACGATGATCACGACGCGGCGATTGTCCTGCCGCCCCTCGGCGGTCGCATTGCTCGAAACGGGCAGCGCCTCGCCGCGGCCCACCACCTGTCCCGGCGCGAAATGCATGCCGCCCGCGCGCATCGGCCGCGCGACCGTTTCGGCACGCTCCTGCGACAGCGCGAGATTATAGGCGTCGGTGCCGACCGAGTCGGTATGTCCCTCGACCCGCGCGGTCCCGATCCCCACCGCGACCAGATGCCGGGCCATGGTGGCGATGCGATCCTCCTGTTCGGGCGGCAGCTTGCTCTCGTCGAAGGGGAAGAGCAGCCGGTCGTGAAAGGTCAGCGACCAGTCGGGATCGCCCTCGACAAAGCCTTCCGCCCTCAGCACCGCCATTTGTTCGGCGGTGAAGCCCGCGGGGCGCGGCAGGCTCTGGCACGCGGCGAGCGTCGCAAGCAGCAGCAACAGCGACAGGTTGCGCAGCGGAGCAAGAAGGGGCTGGGTCATGGGGGGCTTTCCGTGCTTTCGATCAGTTTCGGTTCGACAGCTTGTGCGCGTACATGTCCGAATCGGCGACGGTGAGCAGCGCGGTGCCGTCGCCGCCGTCATCGGGGTAGATCGCAACGCCCACGCTGACCGCGGGGCGATAGTCTTCGCCATCGGTCAGCGCGACGGGTTCGGCCACGGCGTTGCAGATGCGCAGCGCCAACTCCTCGGCATCGGCGCGTGCGTCCACCGGTTCGGCGATGACTGCGAATTCGTCGCCGCCGATCCGCGCTGCGAAGTCGGCGCGGCGCAGGACGGCTCTGATCCGCGCGGCGAGCGCAACGAGCACCGCATCGCCCGCCGCATGGCCGAAACCGTCGTTCGCCGCCTTGAAATTGTCCACGTCGATGAACAGCAGCGCGAAGCGCGACCGGCGCGTTGCGGCGCCCTCGATGCGCGCGGCGAGCTGTTCGTCGAAGGCCGCGCGGTTCGGCATCGCGGTGAGCATGTCGTGCGAGGCGCGGTGCGCGAGCATCGCATGCTCGCTTTCCATATGGCCCTGCCAGCCCTGAAGCTCGTCGAGCAGCGCATTGATGTCGCCGCCGAGCCGGTCGAGTTCGGCGATGCCGAGGCTCTGCACGCGCTTGTCGAAGCGGCGGTGCAGGCGCACGTCGTGCGCGACGCTCGCGATTTCGCCGAGCGGCTTGACCAGTTCATATTCGAAGCGCCGCGCGAGCGCGACCGTGCCGAGGCCGGTGACGATCAGGCAGATGAGGCCGGCGAGCAGGCCGATGCGGACATAGTCGAGCAGGGTCGAGGAATCGCCGCTTATTTCGATCGTGCCGATGCGCGATCCGTTGCGCCTGACCGGCAGCGCAAAGGGTTCGGGAAAGAAGATGCGGGTGAGCAGCGGCGCCGGATCGGGCTGCGGCGAGACCCATTCGGTGAGCAGTGCGCCGCGATCGTCGAGGATACGCAGCTGCGCGATGCCAGGAATATGGGTAAGCGGCTCGATCCCCTCGCGCGCCGCCTGCGGGTCGCGGAAGACGAGGGCGGGCTCGACGCCATAGGCGCCGAGCTGCGCCGCAAGCTCGATATTGCGATCGGCATAGCCGCGCAGCGCGGCGACGCCCGCGAGCATGATCGCGAGGCCCGAGAGCGCGACCGCGAACAGGGTGACGCCGAAGTGAAAGCGCGAGAGCAGCTTTTGCAACGTGGTGCGCGGCGGCTTGCGGTCGCTCATGATACGCTCCGCCCGATCTGGAGCACGCGCGGATCGACCCGAAGCGGCCCGCGCGCGATCGCATCGAGATTGACCGAAAAGCTGAGCCCTGCCTCCCGATGGGCGAGGCAGAACATCGCCCCATAGAGGCACGCCGGATCGTCGTCGGTGATCGTCAGGACGGGGCGCGCGCGGACCCATTGCACCAGCCGCATCCGGTCCGCTGACGACAGGCGGCCGAGGTAGAGGATATCGCAGCCGCCGTTCGCAATCACCGCGCCGGCAGAGGTCTTTCGCAGGCTCAGCGGCCGGTCGCCGGGAATGTCGGGCGCAAGCGAACTGGCGAGGCGCGGCGTGCCGACCTGGCAGAGCGTCAAACTGTCGCCCGCGCGCCGGCCGGGCCAGCCGACATAGCTGATGATCCCGCCGACCATCCGGTTGACCGCTTCGGTCAGGCCGCCGCCGCTTTCGTCGACGATCGCCTGGCTTGCCTGCTGCACCGTCATGCCCGGCGTGGCGAGCGCGGCGCCGATCAGGAACAAGGATGCCAGCACAACCGAAAAACCCCAGCTTGCGCCGGGAAACCAGCGCCCGGCTGCGGCCGCGTCCGCTAGCTTAACCTATGTAAAAGTCAAGAAAATTGGCGTCATGACGTCAATTTATGTCCCGAATGGAGACAGTTTTGCCGGTCAGGCCGGGCGCAGACGCTCGCCGAATCCCTTGCGCAGCTTGGCGAGCTTGGGGGGGATGACCGCGAGGCAATAGGGGTTGCGCTGGCCTTCGCCGTCCCAATAGGCCTGGTGATAATCCTCGGCCGGATACCAGTCGGACGCGGGTTCGATCGTCGTCACGATCGGCGCGGGCCAGCCGGGCTGCGCGCGCTCGATGCCCGCACGCGCCGCCGCGGCCTGCGCTTCGTCCAGCGGAAAGATCGCGCTGCGATATTGCGTGCCGACGTCATTGCCCTGGCGGTTGAGCTGCGTCGGATCGTGCGTCGCGAAGAAGACGTCGAGCAGGTCGTCGTAGGAGATGACCGCGGGGTCATAGCTGATGCGGATCGCCTCGGCATGGCCGGTATCGCCGCCGCACACCTGCTTGTAGGTCGGGTCGGCGACGCTGCCGCCGATATAGCCGCTCTCGACACCTTCGACCCCGGCGAGCGATTGAAACACGGCCTCGGTGCACCAGAAGCAGCCACCGGCGAAAATCGCGGTCTCACGGGTCATCATTTGTCCTTTGCGGGAAAAGTTCGTCCGGTGCCCAAAATAGGAAGCGGCGGCGCTATTCCAAGGGCGGTGGCGCGTCGATCAGCGGCGGATGGAGCGGTCGGCCCGCGGCGTCGGCCGCCTCGATGGCGGCAATCTCCTGCTCGAAGCTCTTCACCCGGTCGCCCCAGCGCGGGTGCGTGCCCGGCTGGATCAGCACCGGCCCGTTGCGCGTGCCGAAGCGCTCCCAGAAACGGATCGCGGTCTTGGGATCATAGCCGGCACCGCGCATCAGCCACACCGACAGCCGATCGGCCTCGACCTCGGTCTGGCGGAACAGCCGTGCGCTGCGCCCGAAATTCTGGAACAGTCCGCGATCGACGCCGGCGGCGTCGAGCCGCTCGCGGTGGCGCAATATATTATGCGCCAGCTCGTGCGCGACCGCTGCGGCAAGCTCGTCATCGTCGGCGGCGAAGGCGGCGAGGCCGGCGCTGATCAGCACCAGCCGCCCGTCCGCTGCGCCGCTTTCGGTATCGCGCGCCTCGACGCGAAAATCGCTTGCGCAGCCGGCGACGGGGTGGAGCGCAAAGCGCGTCGCGGCGTTCGACACGATCGTCGCGGCATCGAGAGGCGTCGCCGCCATCCGCGTTTCGAGCGCAGTGATGCGCGCAAAGGGATCGTCGGCATCGGCCGGGACGAGGATCGCCGCATCGTCGACCGCGGTGATCGTCTCGCCGGTCCGAAGGCCCGCCTCGGCGGCCGGCGAGCCCGGGGCGACCGCGGCAAGGAAGGGAAGGTCGAAGGCGGCCGCGCCATAGGCGGCAAGCGCTTCGCCGCGCCGGTCCGCGCCGTAAAGCCGCGGATCGCCCCAGATCCAGCCATATTGCGCCTGTTTCTCCGGGCACCAGCCGGCGTTGGCGGTGGTCAGCCGAAAGCCGATCGCCGCGACCCGCGCTTCGAGCGCGGCGAGAGTGCGATAGGGCGAGGCGGGCGATGCAGTCTCCGCGGGCACGGCCGCTGCGGGAGCGGTGAGTGCGGCGGCGAGCAAGGCAAGGAACGGACGGACGAGCGGCGGCATCGGCGCGGGCTTATCAAGCTCCGCCTGTCGCGACCATGAATTTCGCGACGCGAAAGGCGGCCGTATCGCTGGAAATTGCAACCGCTTTCGGACGATACCAGTCGTAGGGATAAGGAAGCCCCTCCCCTTCAGGGGAGGGGCAACGAAGACTTGGCAGTCCTGAGCTTGTCGAAGGGCTGCCTAGTCGCAGTGGGGTGGGGGCCATCGGCCTTGCGCTACGCCCATGACCCCCACCCCAACCCCTCCCCTGAAGGGGAGGGGCTTAAAGGCCGCAACGTCCTCTCCCCACCCCAAAGCCGCCGCGCGTCTGCAAGGGACATTATCCGCCGACAAACAGGAACTGCCCGCATTGATCGACCCGCGTGCAACGCACCGGCCTCTTGCCTATCGCGGGGCGAGCGACGATAGGGCGGCGATGACCGAGGCTTCGTCCGCCAGAACCCGCCCCGCCGCGCTGTCGCGCTGGCTGTGGGTCGTCGCATTGCTCGTGATCGCCATCGTTGCGGTCGGCGGCATCACCCGCCTGACCGAATCGGGCCTGTCGATTACCGAGTGGAAGCCGGTGTCGGGTATCCTGCCGCCGCTGAGCGATGCGGCATGGCAGGCCGAGTTCGAGAAATACAAGCAGATTCCCGAATATCAGCAGATCAATCGCGGCATGTCGCTCGCCGCGTTCAAGGGCATTTTCTTCTGGGAATGGCTGCATCGCATCCTCGGGCGGTTCGTCGGGCTCGCGCTGCTCGTGCCGCTCGTCTGGTACGCTTTCCGCCGCGCGATCCCCGCGGGCTACGGCTGGCGGCTGTTCGCGCTCGCCGCGCTCGTCGGGCTGCAGGGCGCGATCGGCTGGTGGATGGTCGCCTCGGGGCTCGTCCAGCGCACCGACGTCAGCCATTTCCGCCTCGCGACCCATTTGCTGACCGCGCTGTTCCTGCTCGCGGGCCTCGTCTGGACCGCGCGCGACCTCGCGCAGCTGGCGCGCGATCCCGGCGCGCGTCCGGCGCGGCTGACCGGCGGCGCGATCGCGGTGATCGCGGTGCTCGTCGTCCAGCTCTTGCTCGGCGCGTGGACCGCGGGGCTCAACGCCGGCTATGTCGCGAACACCTGGCCGCTGATGAACGATCGCCTCTTCCCCGAAGGTATCGACTGGTCGTCGGGCGCGTGGATGGCGATCACCAACGACCCCTTCCTGATCCATTTCCTCCATCGCTGGTGGGCGTGGGTCGCGGCGCTCGCGCTGCTGCTTCTTGCGCGCGCGCTGTGGCGGCGCGGCGGCCGGACCGAGGCGCGGCTGCTGCTGCTCGTCGTCGCGGCGCAGATGACGCTCGGCATCGCGACCGTCGTCACCGGCGTGTCGATGTGGATCGCGGTGCTGCATCAGGTTACGGGCGCGCTGCTGGTCGCGACCACCGCCGCGGCGCTGCACCGGCTGGGACGCTGCGACGCACAGGGCGCTGCCCCCAAAATGTGACGCGAGGTATCATATTACCCGTCAGCAATCGCGCGCTGAGCTTGACTTTCGGCGCGTCACTCGTCATTGGGCCGCATCGAAGCGCCGCCGCGTCCGTTCGGATCAGGCGGCGCGGTTTGTTTCCGGACGGCGGGCGGCAAGCCCTATGCCCAAGTCCATCTCTGTCAAGGAGCGTGCCATGAAGGCGCTGACCAAGACGACCCAGTCGGCGAACGCCGCGACGGTCGAAAAGAAATGGGTGCTGATCGACGCCGACGGCCTGGTCGTGGGCCGCGTCGCGACGATCATCGCCAACATCCTGCGCGGCAAGCACAAGCCGAGCTTTACCCCGCATGTCGATTGCGGCGACAATGTCATCGTCATCAATGCCGAAAAGGTGCAGTTCACCGGCAAGAAGATGGCCGACAAGCGCTATTACAAGCACACCGGCTATGCCGGCGGCATCAAGGAAACCAGCCCCGCGAAGATCCTCGAGGGCCGCTTCCCCGAGCGCGTGCTCGAAAAGGCCGTCGAGCGCATGATCCCGCGCGGCCCGCTCGGCCGCCAGCAGATGCGCAACCTGCGCATTTTCGCGGGCACCGACCATCCGCACGCCGCGCAGAACCCCGAAGTGATCGACGTCGCGTCGATGAACCGCAAGAACAAGGTGGGTGCATAATGGCTGACGAACAGACCATGACCGATCTCAAGGATCTCGCCGGCGCCGTCGAAGGCGTCGAGACCCCGGAAACGCCGTCGGCGCCGCTGCGCGAGCAGCAGCTCGACAAGCAGGGCCGCGCCTATGCGACCGGCCGCCGCAAGGACGCCGTCGCCCGCGTGTGGGTCAAGCCCGGTTCGGGCAAGATCACCGTCAACGGCCGCGACCAGGAAGTCTATTTCGCGCGCCCGACGCTGCGCCTCGTCATCAATCAGCCCTTCGGCCTGACCGACCGCGTCGGCCAGTATGACGTCGTCGCGACCGTCAAGGGCGGCGGCCTGTCGGGCCAGGCGGGCGCCGTGCTGCACGGCATCGCGCAGGCGCTGACCCGTTACGAGCCCAAGCTGCGCGGCACCGTGAAGGCCGCGGGCTTCCTGACCCGCGACAGCCGCGCGGTCGAGCGCAAGAAGTACGGCAAGGCGAAGGCCCGCCGCAGCTTCCAGTTCTCGAAGCGCTAATCATTTTTCCGCCGACGGGTGGAGAAAAGGAAGGGCGGTCCGGCGACGGGCCGCCCTTTTTCGTGGCGGACGAGCGGGGATGTCGGTTTCGGGGTGGGGAGCGGACGTTGCGGCCTTTAAGCCCCTCCCCTTCAGGGGAGGGGTTGGGGTGGGGGCCATCGGCGTAGCGCAAGGCCGATGGCCCCCACCCCACTGCGACTAGGCAGCAAGCTGCCAAGTCTTCGTTGCCCCTCCCCTGAAGGGGAGGGGCTTCCTTATCCCTACGACTGGTATCGCCCGTTTCCAGACGATCCGCGAACTGCCGGCCTAGAGCAAATCGAGGCTTCCCAGCGCGAGCGCCTGCCGCGCCGGGCGTTCGGCCATCACCGCGAACATCTCGTCCCCGCGCGGCGTGCGTTCGACGTTCATCGACGCGAAGACCGCCATGAAATAGCCGCTGAGCGCGCCGACGCGATAATCGTCCCACAGCGCGTCGGCGTCGGCTTCGATCCCCTGCGCCCGCAAGGCCGAGAGCCAGCGGTCGAACGCCGGGCGGTCGGCGGCCGCGCGCTCGACCGGATCGGCGATGCTGGTGCCGACCAGATAGGCAAGGTCGGCGGCGCCGCTGCCGCGGCCAAGCGTCTGCCAGTCGACCAGCCAGCATTCGCGCGGGTCGGGCGCGAAGAGGATATTGTCGAGGCGAAGATCGCCGTGGACGATCGTCCGCGCCGCCGGCGTGCGCGTCAGCCAGGCTTCGAGCCGCTCGACGAGCGCCGCGCCGACGCCCAGAATGTCGGGCGCGAGCCGTCCGGCATAGCGCTCGCGAAAGCCGAGATAGAGCTGCGGAAACAGCGCGCGGACCAGATCGCCGCTATCGCGCGAAAGCCACGGCAGCGCGTCGAGCCGCGCATCGTTCCACAGCAGCGCGTGCAGCCCCGCCGCCGCGTCGATACAGGGGCCGAGCGCGTCGAGACCCATCCCCGCGAGCTGATCGCCCGGCCGCGCGGGAGCAAGGTCGGCGAGCAGCAGAATGAAGTCGACGCCGTCCGGCGCAATCTGTGCATGATAGCAATGCGGCGCCGCGACGCCGCTGTCCGCCGCCAGTTCGCGATACCAGCTCACTTCCTTGACATAGGTGCCGGTCAGCGCCGCGATATTGCGGCTCGCCGCGTCGTGGCTCGGGCATTTGGCGACGATGCTCGCGGGCGCGTCGTCGATGCCTTCCGCCCAGTCGAGCGTCAGGCGGAAGCTGTCGCACATCTGGCCGGTCCCGACCTTGGCGGTCGTGAAGCCGCGCAGCGCGCCCGCGGGTTGCCCCAGCCGCGCCGCGATCCAGGCCGGGGTCATCGCCTCCGGCGACGTCGGAAAGCTCATCGCGCGGGGTCCATCAGGCCCGTAAGGCCGGTCGGCGCGTGCGGGCCGACGAATAATTGTTCGAGTACGCCGGTGCCGCGATGCATGGCATCGCCGTCGGCCAGTTCGGCGGTGACGAGCGCCTGGATGTGCATCGCGAGCGGATTGGCCCAGCTTCGTTCCTCCTCGGTCAGCGCGTCATGCGCGACGACCGGATCGGCGCCGTGATCGAAGCCATGGCCCCAGACTGGATGCGTGTAGCCGAGGCCGCTCATCGCGAAGACCGGCCCGGACGGCACGAGTGCCAGCGTGCTGCGGGCTCCGAGATCGACGTCGAGCCGCGCGAGCCGCCGCGTTCCCGATTCCCACGTCGCGGCGAAGGTCGCGCCATCGAAATGGCGTTCGACGCCGCCATCGCCGACGATCACCGCGCGGCGGTTCCACGGGCTGCCCTCGCCGTCGTCGTTGCTGTGGAAGAAGAGCGAGCGGCCGGCGAAATTGCACGGCGTCCACAGCCAGAAGAACTGGCTGAAATTGCCCTGCGGCGGCGGCTGCGATTCGGCGGCCCCGACGGGGCGTATCCCCCAGCTGCGGTCGCGCGTGCCGGTCCAGCCGGCATCGAGGTCGATCCGCTGTCCGTCGACCGACAGCCAGCCCGACCAGCGGCCGTTCTGCGTCATGCGCGTATAGTCCATGAACAATCGCGTGCCGTTGCGGCGGACGAAGCGCGGCTCCAGAATCGGGAAATGACGCCCGGTGAACAGCAGCTCGCCCGCGAGCAGGCCGTCGTTCGCCGCGATGGTCAGAGCGAGGCGCTCGAGCGGGGCGTCGATATGGATCGCGATCGGGCCGACCGCCAGGTCGAGCCGCTCGCCGCCCGAGCGGCGGCTCGCATGGAGGATATGCTGCACGCCATCGACGATGACGCTGAAACTCGCATCGACGATGCCGAGCTGCGGGTAAAAGCCCATCGCCGCGGCGAAGAAGAGCGACCCGTCGGCGCTGTAGCCGTTGAAGAAATAGCGGTCATAGAAATTGCGGTCGGTGCCCGCGAAAGCCACCGGCTCGCTCGTCTGGTGCAGCGGATACTCGTCGCCTTTTGTCAGCATCATCCTCATCCCGTTTTTTCTTGCAACCTAACGGCAGGATGGGCTGCGTCAATCCGGCCGCGAGGCGGCGGGCGACATGGCGCGGATGTTGCCGGCGAGGCCGGGCCGCACGGCGGCAGCGATGGTGCGAAAGGATCGCGGCGCTTGTCGCGACCCGCAGCGCGCGGTAGGGCGCGCGAGACGCGCAGCAAGGACGGCGAGGCTTGGTCAAATTTCTGTTCGTGGCGATCCTGCTTCTGCTGCTGTTCGGCGGCGGCGCGAAGGCGGTGTTGCGTGGCGGCGCCAGGTCGCTGAATCTTGCCGATCGCCTGCTCGGGCCGGGCGACGGCGCGCGGCTGTTGCTCGCCGATCAGCCCTATGGCCAGGGGCCGCGCCAGTCGCTCGACATATGGGTGCCCGAAGCCGCCCAGCCGCACGACCGGCTGCCAGTCGTCGTCTTCTTCTATGGCGGCGGCTGGAACAGCGGCGCGCGCGAAAGCTATGGCTTTGCGGGCCGCGCGCTCGCGCAGCAGGGGTTCGTCACCGTCATCCCCGACTATCGGCTGGTTCCGCGCGCGCACTGGCCCGATTTCCTGAAGGACAGCGCCGCCGCGGTCGCGTGGGTGCATCGGCATATCGCGAGCCTCGGCGGCGATCCCGACCGGATCGCGCTGATGGGCCATTCGGCGGGCGCCTATAATGCGATGATGCTCGCGCTGGATCCGAGCTGGCTGCGCGAAGCGGGCAGCGATTTTTCGGTGATCCGCGGCGTCGCCGGGCTCGCCGGCCCCTATGATTTCCTGCCGTTCGAAAAGGGGGGCTTTGCCGACAAGGCGATGGGCAAGGTCCGTCCGCTCGAAAAGACACAGCCGATCGCCTTCGCGCGCGGCGATGCGCCGCCGCTGTGGCTCGCCACTGGTGACGCCGACGATGTGGTGCGCCCGCGCAACAGCCAGAATCTGGCGGCGGCGATTCTGCGCGCGGGCGGCGCGGCGGCGCTGCGCATCTATCCCGGCATGGGGCACACGGCCATCGTCATGGCGCTGTCGGCGCCGTTCCGCGGCAAGGGTCCGGTGCTCGAAGAGGCGAGCGATTTCCTGCGCGGCGTCACCGCGCGCCGCATCGCGCCGATCGGGGCTGCCGCGCAGTGAACGGACTGATCCGCGTCCTCGTCATGGCGGGCAGCCGTCCGGGTCCCGACCCCTTGCTCTCGGGCAGCGGCGTGGCGACCAAGGCGCTGCTCCCCATCGCGGGCCGTCCGATGCTCGCGCATGTCGTCGCGGCGCTGCGCGCGGCGTCCGAAGTAGGGCCGATCACCATTTTGGCGCAGCGCAGCGCCGAACTTGCCGCACATCCAGCGCTCGCCGGTTTCGCCGACCTGCATTTCGCCGATTCGGGGCAGGGGATCAGCGCGTCGCTCGCCGCCGCGCTGCCCGAGGGCGATGCGCCGGTGCTCGTGACGACCGCCGACAATGTGCTCCTGACGCCTGCGATGATCGCCGAATTTCTGGCCGGTGCGGAGGATAGCGACGTCGCGGTTGCGATGGTCGAAAAGCGGGTGCTGCTCGCGCACTATCCCGAATCGAAGCGCACCTGGCTCAAATTCCGCGGCGGCTGGTGGTCGGGCGCCAACCTCTTTCGCCTCCGCGGACGCCGCGTGCTGCCCTTGCTCGATTTCTGGGGCCGGATCGAGCGCGACCGCAAGCGGGGCATGAAGATCGTCGCGGCCTTCGGTCCGGCGCTGCTGCTCGCGGTGGTGCTGCGGCTGATCACCATCCAGCAGGGCGTCGCGCGCGCCGGGCTGCGCTTCGGCCTCAAGGCGAAAATCGTCCCGATGACCGAGCCGGAGGCGTGCATCGACGCCGACAAGCCCGCCGACGTCGAATTGATCGAAAGCATCCTCGCCGCCCGGCCCTGACCGGCGGGGTGCGCTTTTTTGGTGAAACGAACGTCAAGCGGCTCTTGAGTGCCGGTTTTGCCGTGATTTCCGAGCCGTGAAATGTTCCATTTCACTCGAAATCACTCTAGGGCGTCAGCCATGAGCATCAAGAAAGCCATCATCCTGTCCGCCGGGCAAGGGTCGCGCCTGTTGCCGCTGACCCGCGACCTGCCCAAATGCCTGATCGAGTTCAACGGCCGCAGCCTTTTGGGCTGGCAGGTTGCGGCGCTCGTTGCCAACGGGATCAAGGATATCGTCGTCGTGACCGGTTTCCGGACCGAACGCGTCGAGGATCACGCGCTGGAACTTTATCGCGACACCGGCGCGCGCGTTCGCACGCTGTTCAATCCCTTCTTTCAGGTCGCCGACAATCTGGGCACCTGCTGGATCGCGCGCGCGGAAATGGACCGGGATTTCATCATCCTCAACGGCGATACCATCGTCTCGGACGAAATCGTCGCCCGGCTGATCGCCGGCGCGGTCGATCCGATCACCGTGACCGTCGATGTCAAGGACAGCTATGACGACGACGACATGAAGGTGACCCGCGATGCCGAAGGGCGGCTCCACGCCATCGGCAAGCGGCTGTTGCCCCCCGACACCGACGCCGAATCGATCGGTATGCTGGCGTTCGCCGGCGACGGGCCGGCGATCTTTCGCAATCAGGTCGATCAGATGATGCGCACGCCCGACGGCGTCGAGCGCTGGTATCTGCGCGCGATCGACATCATCGCCAAGGGCAACCGGGTCGGGACCGTGTCGATCGAGGGCCTCGAATGGCAGGAAGTCGATTTTCCCGGGGACGTCGAGGCCGCCGATGCGCTGACCGCGCGATGGGCCGCGGAAAAACGCTACGCGAAATAGGGTTTCAGCCAGGCGACGAGCGCCGCGACCTGTGCCGCGTCCGGCTTCGCCGCCTGGCCGAGATCGGGCTGACCGGGCCAGCCCGCATCCGTCACCGTCATGCCGGCCGCCGTGCGGTTCCCCTCATAACGGGGGATCACATGAAAATGCACATGCGGATCGACCATCATCAGCATCAGATAGTTGATCTTGGCGTAGCTCACGGCCGCCGACAGCGCCGCCTCGATCGCCGAGGTGACCGCCTTGAGCTCGGCATGGGCGGCGGCCGGCAGGTCGCCGAACGCCGTTGCGGGTGATTTTGCGGCCAGCACCAGCGCGCCCAATGTCGGCTGGGCCGGGCGCAGCAGGATGAGCCAATGATCGAATTCGGCGATCAATGTCGCGGGATAGCCGAATTTTTCGATGGTTTCGTTCATGGAACGGGCTCCTCCATCCAGCTGACGATCGGCCGCCCCGAACGGTGTGTGCGATAGGCCTGGGCCAAACGCACCGCATGGACGGCCAGCGAGATGACGGTCCACCAGGCGAGCGCGACAAGGCCGACGTCGGGACGCCCGGCGAGCAACGCGACGAACAGGATCGCCATATTCGGATTGCGGCGCGCGGTGATCAGGCGAAAATCGCTGTCGAACCGCCGCCAGACATGAATGTCCATGCCGAAGTCCTTGAGGAACAGGCCCTCGATCACCCGCTGGAGAATATAGCCCGCGATCACCGCGACCATCACCAGTGCGAATGTCTGGGTCGAAAGCGCCAGCCCCCAGCTGCCCAGGCCGACGCCCCAGAAATACCACCAGAAGGGCGGATGGATCAGGTCGACGCCATGGTCGGCGACATTGCCCCATTTGGACGAGGTGATCGTGCAGCGTGCGAGCTTTCCATCGACGGTGTCGAGCACCATGAAGATAAAGCCCGCGAGCATCCCGGTCCAATATTGGCCATGGGCGAAGAGATAGGTCGCATAGATGCACAGCGCCGCGCCGATCGCCGTCACCATGTTCGGCGTCATGCCGATGCTCGCTGCGCCGCGCGTCAGCCACAGCGCCAGTTCGGGCCAGAGATATTTGGTCAGCAGGTCGGTGACGCCCTTATAGGCGCCGAAATAGCTGCGGCGTTCGATTTCGCGCCGGGTGGCAGGGGTCAGATCGCGCACGAAAGGTTGTTCGAGTTTGCGAAGCTGGCGGTTGTAGAGCTTTCGCCCGTCCGCCAGGTCGACGACCGAGGCGGTCATCGGATCGCGGCCCAGCGGCGCCTGTCCGACCACCGGTACGCCGTTCCACGCGAAAACCAGCCCGGGCTGGCCCAGGACTTCGCGGAGCAGCATCGGGTCGAAAACAAAGTCGAGGTTGAACAGCAGTTCGTGCCCCGGCGCGACCGCCGCGCCGTCCTTCCCGGCGCTTTCCGCCAGCCGGCGGCAGCGTTCGGCGTTGGTCATGCCCCAGATGGGCGTGGCATTGTCGCCGATCAGGCGCACCGGCCCGGCGGCGGTCGCGATCGTGCCGCTCATCCGTTCGCCCTCGCAAAGTCGAGGATGAGGTCGGCCTGGCGCCGGGAGGCGGGGATCGGGGACTGGTCGATGGAATCGCGCATGGCCGTTTCCTGAGCATCAATGAAGCCGGGTTGCAAGTCCGCCGCCCGGGCCAGCGCGCGGGGCAGGTCGGCCAGATCCTCGATCACCTGGCCCAGCCGCCAATGCGCAAAGGCGGGATCGCCCTGCCATGCCCGCCGGTCGAGGTTCAGGAAAATGCAGGGGCGCGGGCGCACGACAAATTCATAGATCTGGCTCGATACGTCCCCCAGATAGACGTCGGCGCTCGTCGTATAGCTCATGTCGATCGAATGGTGGCTGCCCATATCGACGCGCACATGGGGGGCCTGCGACGTGATCGGCGGCACCTGGCGCGCCAGCTTGATATGCGGTGCGACGATGACGTTCCATCCGTCGAGCGCTTCCAGCGCCGCGAGAATGGCGGGGCCGTGGCGGATCCACGACGACAGCTCCGCATCGAAATGCGGATTGTAGAGAAGCACCGGGCGGTCGTCGGGGAAAAAGCGCTGAGGCTCCGTGTCGAGTTCGAATTTGGGATAGCCGGCGACGACGATATTCTGCTCCGTGCCCAGGCCGCGCTCGATCATTCGGCGGCGATCTTTGATCCCGCCGACCAGCGTCAGGTCGAAATAGCGGTGGCGTTGCTTATATCCTCCTTCGCGATCGCCCGCCCCATGCTTGATGAGAATCGTGCGCGAAGGAAATCCGGGGACGCGGGAGAGCCAGGCGGTGGTGATTTCGGTCGTCACGAGAACCGGGAAGCGCGTGAGCGTGCGATAGTTGAGCAGCAGGGTGGCCAGCCGCGACGGCTGGCGAAAGAGCGTGTCGGGGCCGGGCGGGCGGCGCAGGCGCACCGGATCGAGCAATCCCTGCGGATCGCGGCTTCGGATCAGATCGAGAATGCGCTCCGACGGCGACAGGACCGAAATCCGCACATCGTCGCGGCGGGCAAGTTCCAGCGCGGTCGGCAGCCAGTGATAGAGTTGCTGCGCTTCGGCGATGGCGAGAAAGGCGATGGAGGTCGGCAAGGATAGACTCCGGGAGGCGCGGAATTAGCCGGGAATGTGGAGCTGCGACAAGGGCGCAATCGAAGTTAGCAGGCCGCGGTATCGGTTTCGAAATCCGCCGTCCGCCAGCCGTGCCGCGCCGCGTGCGCGGCCGGCCCTTTGCCCCGCCCGATCAACCAGGCTTCGTGGGCGAGCGCAAAGGTCGGGGCATCGCTGACATGATCCGAATAGAAGCGGATGCGGCGGGCGCCGCCGGGGACGTTGGCATCGAGCCATTCGGTCACGCGCCGGGCCTTTTCCGCGCCATAGCAATTGCCCCCGTCGAGCGCGGGCAGCCAGTTGCCCGCGGCATCGCGCTGGTGGCGGGTGGCGACGACGGCGTCGAATCCCAGCGCTTCGGCGATCGCATGAGCATAGAATTCAGGCGCGGCGGTCGCCATCAGCAGGCGAAACCCCTCGGCGCGATCGCGCGCCACGGCGGCGCTGGCACCCGGCGGAACATCGGCGGGGACGCGCCAGCCCGCAAAGCGTTCCGCCAGCTTTTCGGCGCGGTCCGGGGTCAGGCGCGGCCCCAGCATCAATCGAATGGCGGCGGGCTTGAAACGATCGCGCCCATAAAGCCGCAGCGCATGGCCGAGACCCAGCGCTGCGAGGCCGGGCAGCAGCAGCAGGCGCCAGGGGGCTTCGTGCCAGGCCGCCCAGATCAGGAACAGGGTGAAGGTCGGCCGGCGCAGCAGGGTGCGGTCGAGGTCATAGATGGCGACGCGCGTCGCTGTGGGGTCTGTCACGCGGATCGGGTCCTTTTGGCGGGATTCGTTGGAGTCATGACGCTTCCGATAGGGTTCCGCCTTGGAGGCGCAGCCGTCGCCCGACGCTGCCGAGTGAGGCGCGGTCGGCGTCGGGCAAGGCGAACCGCACCGACAGCCAGATGGCGGCCATGGCCAGCAGGATGATCAACGGCAACGCCGCGGCGTCGGGCAGCCGTCTTGCCACAAAGGCCAACAGCCCCGCCACCAGCGCAACCAGCCCGCCGCGCAGCGCTACCGACAGAAATTGCCCATCGAAGGGATGCAGCTTCTCGGTCAGGGCGAGCTGGAGCATCGGAATGCCCGCCATCACGATCAGGCCGGCCGCCATGCCCAGCGTAACCCCGGTCAGCGCGTCCATATGACCGACGATCAGCGAACCCGCCCCGATGGCGACAAGGACGCCGGCGATGCTGGCGGTGAGCTGGTGGCGAAAGGCCGCCACGACTTGCAGGATGGGCTGCGAAATGCCGAGAACCGCCTCTGCCGCGCGGGCGAGGAACAGGATGATGACCGCGCCCTGCGCGACATGCGCCTCAGCGCCGAACAGCCCGAGCAGCGACGAGCTGCCCGCCGCCAGCACCGCCGCCAGCGGCAGCGCGACGGCTGAAATCAGGCGTGTCGCATAGGCATAGATGGCGGCGACCTGTGCGCGGTCGGCGCGCTCGGCGCTCGCCGCGAGCGGCGCGAGGACATAGACGAAGGCGATGCGGACGAGCTGGACGACGCTCGACAGCTTGCGGGCGATGGTGAACAGGCCCGCCGCCGCGGCGCCGCCCGCGCCGGGGATCAACAGGTTGAGGATCAGCGCCGGCGCATCGCCGAACAGGCGGGCGATGACGTTCGAGGGCAGGATCGAAAGTCCCGCCCAGAAGGTGTTCTTCGCGGTCGCGCTGCCGCGCGGCGCGCGGCGCAGCTCGGCGAAGCTGTAATAGCGCGCGAGCAGCCGGACGCAGAGGAAGGCGGTCACCGCCAGCGAGCAGATGTGCGCGATGAACAGCCCCTTGAGCCCGAGCCCGCCCGCGAAGAACAGGCCCGCAAAGACGAGCCGCAAAATCTGTTCCCAGACGATCCGCAGGCGGATCTCGGCCCCGAACACCATGCGCGCGCGCATCGCCGACGTCGCAATCTCGACGAACGCCCAGAGGGGGAGCGCCCAGACGAAGAGCTGGATCGCAGGCACGACGAGCGGCCGGTCGCGCGTCGCGACGTTGAGGAAGGGGGCGAGGTCGGCGGCGAACAGTGCGATCCCGCCGGCGACGACCAGGCACGGGCCGACGCCAAACAGCATCGCGGTGCGCAGTGCGGCTGCGGCTTCGGCATCGCTCGCCGATTGCGGCACGGTGCGCTGCATCGCGCTCGTCATGCCGAGGTCGAAGATATTCTCGATCAGGTTGATCGCCGCCCAGAGCACCGCATAGAGGCCATAGCCCGCGAGCCCGAACATCGCGACATAGAGCGGCTGCGCGACGATCTCGACCACCGCGCCGAGCCGCGCGAGCACGGTCGTGCCAAGCCCCTTCGCAACATGGCGACTGGTGACGGCTGGCGCTGGGGCGGGCTCTTCGCTCATCGCTGCGCAAGTAGCATCATTCGCCGCAAAAAAAAGCTGTGTGCACCCGCGGAGGCGGGTGCCCATCACCCGACGGCGCAAAATAGAGCCGGAGGGAGATGGGGCCCCGCCTTCGCGGGGACACACGAAAGGGATAGGGCCAAAGAGATTCGATGGGGACATCACCCCCTTGCCGTCGCGGTTCATCGGGTCTAGGCGTCGGCGCGATTGCACAAGGGAGCCCGCGATATGGCCGAATTTCGCCTGCCCAGGAACAGCCGCGTGAAGAAGAATGGCACGGTTCACACTGCCGAGGGCGCGACCAACGTCAAAAAGTTCAAGGTCTATCGCTACAATCCCGACAGCGGCGAAAATCCGCATTTCGACACCTTCGAGATCGATCTCGACACATGCGGGCCGATGGTGCTCGACGCGCTCATCAAGATGAAGAGCGAGCAGGATTCGACGCTCACCTTCCGCCGCTCGTGCCGCGAGGGCATTTGCGGCAGCTGTTCGATGAACATGAACGGCAAGAACGGCCTTGCCTGCACGACCGCGATCGAGGATCTGAAGGGCGACATCCGGATCACCCCGCTGCCGCACATGGAAGTCATCAAGGATCTCGTCCCCGACTTCACCCATTTCTATGCGCAATATGCGTCGATCGAGCCCTGGCTCAAGACCAAGACGACGACGCCGAGCGGCAAGGAGCGGCTGCAATCGCCCGAGGAGCGCGAGAAGCTCGACGGTCTCTACGAATGCATCCTCTGCGCCTGCTGCTCGACGAGCTGCCCGAGCTATTGGTGGAACAGCGACAAGTTCCTCGGCCCCGCGATCCTGCTCCAGGCCTATCGCTGGCTCGCCGACAGCCGCGACGAGCTGACCGGCGAACGCCTCGACGAGCTCGAGGACCCGTTCCGCCTCTATCGCTGCCACACGATCATGAACTGTGCCAATGCGTGTCCCAAGGGCCTGAACCCTGCGCGCGCGATCGCCGAGATCAAGAAGCTGGAAGCCGAGCGGCAGGTTTGATGGCGGCTGACGCCAGGGATGGGGGAGCGGGCCGGTGCCGCTCCGCCTTCGCGGACGATCGACAATGAACGACAGCATCGAGGAGCCGAAGCGGCGCGACAATTTCAGCGCCGAAGAGGTCGGCGACGGCTGGGTCAGCTGGAATCTCAAGGACCCGAGCCGCTTCAACAGCTTCATCGAGCCCTTGTCGGTGCGCGTCGAGGCGCCGACGCCCGACGGCCGCCCGTGCGCGCGCGTGCGCATGTTGCCGCAGCGCAAGCACAGCAACCTCGGCGACAATGTCCATGGCGCGGTGACGCTCGCACTCGTCGACATCGCGCTCTTTGCCGCCTCGCACCAGTTCGGTGCGCTCGACGCCGGCCATTCGGTGACGCTCGATCTGTCGACGCAGTTCGTCGGCGCCGGGCGGACCGGCGAGCCGATGGACGCGGTCGTCGAGCTGGTGCGCGAGACCGGCCGGCTGATCTTCCTGCGCGGGCTCGTCGTCCAGGGCGCCGGGGACGAGCATATCGTGCTGAGCTTCGCCGGCACCATCCGCAAGGCGAGCAAGCGCTGAGTGCCGCTGCTCGCGACCTATGACGCGCTGGTCGCCGCGGGCGAGCTGAAGCCCGACCCCGAGCAGCGCGCGGCGGCCGAACGGCTCGCGCTGCTCCAGCAAGAGCTCGAAGCCGCGCCGCCGCGCGGCAGCCTGCTCTGGCGTATCGCCCGCCGCAAGCCGCCGTCGCCGCGCGGCGTCTATCTGTGGGGCGCGGTCGGGCGCGGCAAGTCGATGCTGATGGATCTCTTCTACGATCGGCTCGCGATCCAGCGGAAGCGGCGCGTCCATTTCCACGCCTTCATGCAACAGGTCCACGCGCAAATGCGCGAGGTCCGCAAGACCGAGAGCGGCGACCCGATCCCGCAGGTCGCGGCGATGCTCACCGACAATGTCCGCTGCCTCGCCTTCGACGAGATGGTCGTGAACAACAGCGCCGACGCGATGATCCTGTCGCGGCTGTTCACCGCGCTGATCGAGCATGGCGTGACCGTCGTCGCGACCTCGAACCGCCCGCCCGCCGATCTCTACAAGGACGGGCTCAACCGCGAGCATTTCCTGCCCTTCATCGCGCTGATCGAGGAGCGGCTGGACGTGCTGGGTCTCAACGGCCCGACCGATTATCGCCGCCACCGGCTCGGCGACGGCAAGCGCTGGTTCGTGCCCGCCGACGCCGCGGCGACCGGGGCGCTGTCGGCGGCCTTTTTCCGCCTGACCGACTATCCGCCCGAGGACCGCGCGCATGTCCCCTCGCTCGACCTCGACGTCGGCGGCGGGCGCGTGCTCCATGTTCCCAAGGCGCTGAAGGGCGTCGCGGTCTTTTCGTTCAAGCGGCTGTGCGGCGAGGCGCGGGGGGCGGCGGACTATCTCGCGGTCGCGCGCCATTTCCACAGCGTGATCGTCGTCGGCATTCCGCGTATGGGGCCGGAAAACCGCAACGAAGCGGCGCGCTTCGTCACGCTGATCGACGCGCTCTACGAATATAAGGTCAAGCTGCTCGCGAGTGCCGCGGCCGAGCCCGACCAGCTCTATGTCGCGGGCGACGGCGCGTTCGAATTCGAACGCACGGCAAGCCGCCTCGCCGAGATGCAGTCCGATGCGTATCTCGCGCTAGGCCACGGGCCCGGCGACAGCACCCGCGAGGTTTGAAGCGATTTTGCTCAGGGCGAGGAGGGAAGCCGCAGGAATATGTCAATATTTCAAGACTTCCCGACGAAGCCATGGGCAAAATCGGTCAAATCCCGAAGGGACGCCGAAATGGCTTCGATCTCGTCTCCGCGCGGCCTTGCGGATAGAGCCACTATCCCCTGTGGCCGCGCGAAGGCGATATCTTCGCCATTTCGACGCCTCGCGGGTGCTGTCGCCGGGTCCGTGGCCTAGGCCATGGCCAGGATGATGCCGCCGACGACCTTGCCCCAGCGCGATGAGTTCGCCGCGACATAGGTGAGGCTGCGGACATAGCGCACCTCGTGCGCCAGATGGCCGATCGCCTGTTCGGCGACGCGCTTCCAGGTGCGCACCGGACGCGGGGCGGCGGCTTCGATGCGGCCGGGCTGGGCGGGCGGCAGCGGCAGCCCTGCAAAGCCGCCGCTCGACACGCGCGGATCGTCGGCGACCGCGCGGCACAGCGCCCTGAGCCGCGCGACCGCGAGCCGGTTGACCACCGCGCGGTCGCGGCTCATCAATTCGAAACTGTGGCTGAACGCCGAAAACTGGATCGCGCCGCTCGCCGCCGCATGATCCAGCGCGTCGCGCATTTCCTCCTTCGACATCGCGCAAAGCTGCGCGGGGCGAAAGCTGCCGGGACGGTCCATCAGCCCGCTCACCGGTACTTCGCACACACCGTGGTGAAAGCGCATACCGAGATTGTCGGCATCGAGCCCGATCCTGCACTCGCGGCCCAGATAGGCGGCATTGAAGCTGCTGTCGTAGCGAAAGCCGAGCGCGGCGAGCGCGGCGAGCGTATCGTCGTTCGCGCCGAAATTTCCCGCGCGAAAGGCGATCGGGTCGGGCGCGCCCGCGCTCACCAATATGTCGCGTGCGAGGCCGATCAGCTTCTTCTGCGCGGGCAGGGCAAAGTCGGCGATGTTGCGGCCGGTCTGCTTGCCGACCGGATTGAAGCGCGCGAACTTCAGCCATTCGGTATGGATGTGCAGCTGAACCTCGTGCCCGCGCGACACGATCGGGTGGACGATCGCCTCGATGATCTTGGGGCCATAGACGAGCGCGGGCATCGGATCGACGAAGAAAACGCCCTTGATCCCGTGCGCCTCGAGCACGTCCATCTGATATTCGATCCCGAAATCGCCGTCGCGGCAGCGGCCGAGGACCGAGCTTTCGAAATTGGCACGCGCATCGGCGCCCTGCTGAAAAAGGGCAGCCGACAATTCGGTGTCAAAGCTGATGATCGCCCGCGTCATGTCGCGCACGCGTAGCAAGGGCAGGATAAGGGACGGTTAAGCCACGCCCAAGGTTCGGAAGCGCATCGCTCGGCCGGCGACGGCGGAAGCGGCGGCGCGACCCGGATCGGCCGGGCTCTGCGGGTAAAAGATATTGCGAACTATTTGCAAAGAAAGCCGGATTTTCGTCCTTTTCGCGGTTGTTTCCTTAAGGGAATCGGCGTAGGGGCGTCGCCATCCTTGGGACCGGCAAGAGGCTTTGGCCCGTGCCCCCGCCGGTCTGTGACCTAATTGCCGGGCTTGCCACGAAGGGAGTGCCGCGCACCATGGGACGTAAGAAGATCGCGCTGATCGGCGCCGGGAATATCGGCGGAACGCTGGCTTTGCTCGCCGCGCAAAAGGAACTCGGCGACGTCGTGCTGTTCGACGTGGTCGAAGGCGTGCCGCAGGGCAAGGCGCTCGACCTGTCGCAGGTCGGGCCGATCGCGGGCTTCGACGCGAAGATCACCGGCTCGAACGATTACAAGGACATCGCGGGCGCCGACGTCATCATCGTCACCGCCGGCGTCGCGCGCAAGCCGGGCATGAGCCGCGACGACCTGCTCGGCATCAACCTCAAGGTCATGAAGGCCGTGGGCGAGGGCATCAAGGCCAACGCCCCCGACGCCTTCGTCATCTGCATCACCAACCCGCTCGACGCGATGGTGTGGGCGCTGCGCGAATTCTCGGGCCTGCCGCATAACAAGGTCGTCGGCATGGCCGGCGTGCTCGACTCGGCGCGCTTCAGCCACTTCATCGCCGACGAATTCGACGTCTCGGTGAAGGATGTGAACACCTTCGTCCTCGGCGGCCACGGCGACACGATGGTGCCGGTGGTCCGCTATTCGACCGTCAACGGCATCCCCGTCCCCGACCTCGTCAAGATGGGCCTGTCGTCGCAGGACAAGATCGACGCGATCGTCAAGCGCACGCGCGGCGGCGGCGGCGAGATCGTCGCGCTGCTCGGTACCGGCTCTGCCTTCTATGCCCCCGCGGCCTCGGGCATCGCGATGGCCGAAGCCTATCTGGGCGACCAGAAGCGCATCCTGCCCTGCGCCGCCTATGTCGACGGCCAATATGGCGTCGACGGCCTCTATGTCGGCGTGCCGGTGATGATCGGCGCGGGCGGCGTCGAGAAGATCGTCGAGATCGAACTCGACGACGAAGATAAGGCGGGCCTGCAGGTCTCGGTCGATGCGGTCAAGGAACTGCTCGACGCGTGCAAGGCGCTGGACCCGTCGCTGGCGTGACAATCGTTCTCGCAGTTCTCGCCGCGGCGAGCGGCCCGGCAGGCGGATCGGCATATCCGGTCGAAGCAGTGCTCGATGATGCACGCTCCGCCTGCGCGGTCGCTTTGAATGGCGAAGCTGTGGACAATGAATTGGCGTCGGCTGGTTGGGCAGTCGCCGAGCCTATTGCCGGAAGCTGGCTTGCCGAGGAGTTGGCAGAAAAATGGGACTCCGTCGGCACGTCGCACCGGCAGTTCGTCAAGGATAGTGGTGGGCGTCAGCTTTATGTGATCTTCGGTATGGACCGAGATACGAGGTTTACGCAATCGATCTGCACCGTCCGGGAACCGAAAGCGGTTCTGCGCAGTGACGGGGCAAGGATCGTGCAATGGGCGGGGCGTGCCCCTGTCGCCCCAGCATTCGCCATGCCAGATTTGAAGGGTTTGGATGACGTCGGTTTTCGTAAGCTCTGGAATCCGGGCCTGAATGACAATTCGGACGAAACTCAGATCAACTACGCCAAAGGTTTCGGCCTGACTTATTACGCTGTCAGGATTGAAGAAGGAACAGAAGTGCAATGAGCATCCTCATCGACAAGAATACCAAGGTCATCACGCAAGGGATGACCGGCGCCACAGGCACCTTCCACACCGAACAGGCGCTCGCCTATGGCACGCAGATGGTCGGCGGCGTGACGCCGGGCAAGGGCGGCACGACGCACATCGGGCTGCCGATGTTCGACACCGTCGCCGAAGCCAAGGCGGCGACCGGCGCGACCGCAAGCTGCATCTATGTCCCGCCGCCGTTCGCCGCCGATTCGATCCTCGAGGCGATCGACGCCGAGATGGAGCTGATCGTCTGCATCACCGAGGGCATTCCGGTGCTCGACATGGTCAAGGTGAAGCGCGCGCTGTCGGGCTCGAAGTCGCGGCTGATCGGCCCGAACTGCCCCGGCGTGCTGACCCCCGACGAATGCAAGATCGGCATCATGCCGGGCAGCATCTTCAAAAAGGGCAGCGTCGGCGTCGTCTCGCGCTCGGGCACGCTGACCTATGAAGCGGTGTTCCAGACCACCAACGCCGGCCTCGGCCAGACCACCGCGGTCGGCATCGGCGGCGACCCGGTGAACGGCACCAACTTCATCGACGTGCTCGAACTCTTCCTCGCCGACGACGCCACGAAGAGCATCATCATGATCGGCGAAATCGGCGGCGACGCCGAGGAGCAGGCGGCGCAGTTCCTGATCGACGAAGCCAGGCGCGGCCGCAAGAAGCCGATGGTCGGCTTCATCGCGGGCCGCACCGCGCCTCCGGGCCGCCGCATGGGCCACGCCGGCGCGATCGTGTCGGGCGGCAAGGGCGACGCCGAAAGCAAGATCGCCGCGATGGAAGCCGCGGGCATCACCGTGTCGGCGAGTCCGTCCGAACTCGGCACGACGCTCGCCGAGGTGCTGAAGGAACGCGTTTGATTTTGGAGCGGTCTGCCAATTCGTGTGTCCCCGCGAAGGCGGGGACCCATGGCAGCGTCGAATGGGTCCCCGCCTTCGCGGGGACACGCGGAAAGCGAGGCTGAAGATGGTTCGACCCGGCTATGTTTACATCATGGCGAGCCAGAAAAACGGTACCATCTATATCGGCGCGACGAGCGATCTGCCCCAACGGGCATGGCAACATCGCGAAGGCATGATCGAAGGTTTTACAAAGGATTATGGCTGCAAATTGCTGGTTTGGTTCGAGGTGTTCGAGAGCATATATGACGCCCGGCAGTTTGAAGCGCGAATGAAGAAATGGAACCGGGCTTGGAAGATCAAGCGAATCGAGGAACGAAATCCCGATTGGGCCGATCTATTCGAGACGCTTGTTTAGTCCCCAGGAGATGAGCTCCTGCCTTCGCAGGGGCACGAAGGGTTTGGAAAAATGAACCTCGAACGACAGAGCTTTGATATCGACGAGCCGCAGGCGGGGCCGAGCTGGGCGCCGAAGAACTGGCCGCCCGTCGACAGCGACGACTGGACCGCCGCGCTCGACCCGCAGCAGATGCAGGTCGCGGTGAAGGCTGCGGCGGCAAAGGCGGGCGCACCGCTCTCGAACGCCGAGGTCGAGCGCGCCGCCGACGATTCGATCCGCGCGATGATGCTGATCCGCACCTATCGCGTGCGCGGGCATCTTGCCGCCAATCTCGATCCGCTCAATCTGTCGACGCGCGAGCTTCCGGCCGACCTCACCCCCGAATATCACGGCTTCGTCGGCGCCGATCAGGACCGTCCGGTTTTCATCGGCGGCGCGCTGGGGCTGGAAAAGGCGACGGTGCGCGAGATCGTTTCGATCCTGCAGGCCAATTATTGCGGCCACGTCGGCCTCGAATATATGCACATCGCCGACGTCGAGGAGCGGCGCTTCCTGCAGGAGCGGATGGAGGGCGCCGACAAGCGCGTCGAATTCACCCGCGAGGGCAAGCAGGCGATCCTCAAGAAGGTGATCGAGGCCGAGGAATGGGAGAAATTCCTCGCCAAGAAATATGTCGGCACCAAGCGCTTCGGGCTCGACGGCGGCGAGGCGATGATCCCCGCGCTCGAAAGCATCATCAAATATGGCGGCGCGCTCGGCGTGCGCGAGATCGTCTATGGCATGGCGCATCGCGGGCGCCTGAACATGCTCGCCAATGTGATGGCGAAGCCCTATCGCGTGATCTTCCACGAATTCCAGGGCGGCAGCGCGAACCCCGACGACGTCGGCGGGTCGGGCGACGTCAAATATCACCTCGGCACCTCGACCGACCGCGAATTCGACGGGATCAGCGTCCATATGTCGCTCGTCCCCAACCCCTCGCACCTCGAAGCGGTCGATCCAGTGGTGCTCGGCAAGGTGCGCGCGCAGCAGGTCCACCGCGACGACCTCGAAAAGCATGAGCAGGTGCTGCCGGTGCTCATTCACGGCGACGCGGCCTTTGCGGGGCAGGGCATCGTGTGGGAATGCCTCGGCTTCTCGGGCGTTCCCGGCTATAATACCGGCGGTTGCATCCACTTCATCGTCAATAACCAGATCGGTTTTACGACGAGCCCGCAATTTGCCAGATCGTCCCCCTATCCGTCGGACGTCGCGAAGGGCGTCCAGGCGCCGATCCTGCACGTCAACGGCGACGATCCCGAGGCGGTGACCTTTGCGTGCAAGCTCGCGATCGACTTCCGCCAGCAGTTCAAGCGCGACATCGTCATCGACATGTGGTGCTATCGCCGCTTCGGCCACAATGAGGGCGACGAGCCGGGCTTCACCCAGCCGCTGATGTACAAGATCATCCGCAAGCATCCGCCGGTCAGCGAATTGTTCGGCGCGCGGCTGGTCGATGAGGGCGTGATCGACGGCGATTATGTCGCGACGCACCGCCGCGAATTCGTCGCGCACCTCGAAGAAGAGTTCGAGCTCGGCGCGAGCTACAAGGCGAACAAGGCCGACTGGTTCGCGGGCCGCTGGTCGGGGCTCTATGCGCCGAAGGACGAAGGCAATACGCGCCGCAACGTCGATAGCGGGGTGACAAGCAAGCTGTTCGATGCGGTCGGCCGCGCGATCACGACGATCCCCGACGATGTCGATGTCCACAAGACGCTGCGCCGGGTGATCGACGGGCGCGCCGAAATGTTCCGGTCGGGCGAGGGCTTCGACTGGGCGACCGGCGAGGCGCTCGCCTTTGGCACCCTGCTCAGCGAAGGCTATCAGGTGCGCCTGTCGGGTCAGGATTCGGGCCGCGGCACCTTCAGCCAGCGCCATGCGGTATGGGTCGACCAGACGACCGAGGCGAAATATGTGCCGCTGAAGACGCTGCCGCACGGCCGCTTCGAAGTGCTCGACAGCCCGCTTAGCGAATATGGCGTGCTCGGTTTCGAATATGGCTATGCGATGGCCGATCCGAAGAGCCTCGTGCTCTGGGAAGCGCAGTTCGGCGACTTCGCCAACGGCGCGCAGATCATGATCGACCAGTTCATCGCATCGGGCGAAGCGAAGTGGCTGCGCGCCAACGGCCTCGTCCTGCTGCTGCCGCACGGCTACGAAGGGCAGGGCCCCGAGCACAGCTCGGCGCGCCTCGAACGCTTCCTGCAGCTGTGCGCGGGCGACAATATCCAGGTGTGCAACATCACCACGCCGGCGAATTATTTCCACGTCCTGCGCCGCCAGATGCTCCGCGACTTCCGCAAGCCGCTGATCATCATGACGCCGAAGTCGCTGCTCCGCCACAAGCTCGCGGTCAGCAGCCGCGACGAGTTCCTCGGCGACAGCCACTTCATGCGCATCA
Organism: Sphingopyxis indica; assembly: GCF_900188185.1. Lineage (GTDB taxonomy): Bacteria > Pseudomonadota > Alphaproteobacteria > Sphingomonadales > Sphingomonadaceae > Sphingopyxis > Sphingopyxis indica. Next base: position 168,811 of record NZ_FZPA01000004.1, read on the forward strand.
AGTCCGACATGACGCCCCCCGCCGACGACAGGATCAAGCGGCTGGTGCTCTGTTCGGGCAAGGTCGCCTATGACCTGATGGAAGCGCGCGACAGCGCCGGCCTCGACGATGTCAGCGTGGTGCGGATCGAACAGCTTTACCCCTTCCCGGGCGAAGCGCTCGCGGTGCGCCTCAAGCGGATGACGAATCTCGAAACGGTCGTCTGGGCGCAGGAAGAGCCGCGCAACAACGGCGCCTGGTTCTTCGTCGAATCGCTGATCGAGGAATCGCTGGACGAAGCCGGGCACAAGGGTATGCGCCCGCGCTACGCCGGCCGTCACGCCGCCGCCTCGCCCGCGACCGGCCTGATGAGCCGCCACCAGACCGAGCAGGCGGCGCTCGTCGCCGACGCGCTCGGCCTCAGCGTCCGCGCCGAAATCCGCCGCACCAAGAACAAAGCCTGATCCCCAAGGAACGAACCCCATGAGCACCGAAGTCAAAGTTCCCACCCTCGGCGAAAGCGTCACCGAAGCGACGATCGGCGAATGGCTGAAGCAGCCCGGCGAGGCGGTCGCGGTCGACGAACCGATCGCCAGCCTCGAAACCGACAAGGTCGCGGTCGAAGTGCCCTCGCCGGTCGCGGGTGTGATGGGGCAGCAGGTCGCCGCGGTCGGCGACACGGTCAATGTCGGCGCGGTGATCGCGACGATCGAAGCGGGCGACGGAAAGGCTGCTCCGGCAGCGGCGCCTGCGCCGAAGGCAGAGGCTAAGGCCGAAGCCGCCGCGCCTGCGCCTGCCGCGACCGGCGGCGAGAGCGTCGATACCGTCACCACCATGTCGCCCGCGGTGCGCCGCCTCGTCCTCGAGCATGGGCTCGACCCGACGAAGATCAAGGGCAGCGGCAAGGATGGCCGGCTGACCAAGGAAGATGTGCTCGCCGCGGCCAACGCGGCGCCCGACGCATCGCCCGCGCCGAGCCCCGCCGCCGCCGCCGCCGCGCCGGCGAGCGCCCCCGGCCGCCAGGAAGAGCGCGTCAAGATGACGCGGATGCGCCAGACGATCGCCAAGCGGCTGAAATCGGCGCAGGACACCGCGGCGATGCTGACGACCTTCAACGACGTCGACATGTCGGCGGTGATCGAGGCGCGCACCCGCTACAAGGATCTGTTCGAAAAGAAGCATGGCGTGCGGCTGGGCTTCATGGGCTTCTTCACCAAGGCGGCGTGCCTCGCGCTCAAGGATATTCCGGCGGTCAACGGCCGGATCGACGGCGACGAGATCGTCTACAACAATTTCATGGACATCTCGGTCGCGGTCAGCGGCCCCGCGGGCCTGGTCGTGCCGGTGATCCGCAACGCCGAAACCCTGAGCTTCGCCGAAATCGAAAAGACGATCGGCGACTTCGGCAAGCGCGCCAAGGACGGCACGCTGACGATGGAGGACATGACCGGCGGCACCTTCACCATCTCGAACGGCGGCGTGTTCGGGTCGCTGATGTCGACCCCGATCATCAACCCGCCGCAGTCGGCGGTGCTCGGCCTCCACCGCATCGAGGACCGCCCGGTCGTCGCCAATGGCGAGGTGGTCGTGCGCCCGATGATGTATCTGGCGCTCAGCTACGACCACCGGCTGATCGACGGCCGCGAGGCGGTGACCTTCCTGAAGACGATCAAGGAAGCGATCGAGGATCCGACGCGGCTGCTGATCGACCTTTAAGGATGGCTGGGCGCGTCGGCGCAAAGGAGAAGGGCATGAGCTTGCAGTCGTTCGCCGCGCGCCGCGCCCTGCTTCCGCTTGCCGGGCTCGCCGCGCTGACGGGGTGCGGCGAGGCCGAAAAGGCGTTCGACGACGGCTACAAGACGCAGTTCGTCGAATCCTTCACCAAGACGTGCCAGTCGAGCGCGACCAAGGGCGGCGCGCCGGCCGATGTCGCGGCAAGCGTGTGCCAATGCGCGGCGGACGAACTGGTCGCCAAATATGGCCCGGGCGAGCTGCTGTCGCTGTCGGACGAGGAAGCGCTGCCGGTGATGCAGGGCTGTGCGCGGCAGGCGGGGCTGGAGGTTTAGACCGATGGTCGCGGCGCACGAACCGCTGTTCGCCTATGGCAGCCTGCAACGCGCCGACGTGCAGCGCGAGCAGATCGGGCGGCAGCTGGTCGGGACGGCGGACGCGCTCGCGGGCTTCCGCCTCGGACGCCTCGCGATCGACGATCCCGAGGTCGTGCGGCGGAGCGGCGAGACGCATTATCCGGTGCTCACCGAGGACGCCGCGGCTTCGCAGCGCGTCGCGGGCACCCTATATTGGCTGACGAAGACGGAATTGGCCGCGGCCGACGCCTATGAGGCCGAAGATTATGAGCGAAGGCGGGTGACGCTGGAATCGGGCCGCACGGCCTGGGCCTATGTCGCGGCGCCGGGGCTCGAAACGGAGTGAATGATGGCTGACTATGATTATGACGTGCTGGTGATCGGTGCCGGTCCCGGCGGCTATGTCGCGGCGATCCGCGCGGCGCAGCTCGGGCTCAAGACCGCGTGCGCCGAAGGGCGCGAGACGCTGGGCGGCACCTGCCTCAACGTCGGCTGCATTCCGTCGAAGGCGATGCTCCACGCCTCCGAATATTATGACGCCGCCGCGAACGGCGCGATGGAGAAGATGGGGATCAAGGTGAAGCCCCAGCTCGATCTCGACACGATGCACGGCCAGCGCAAGGACGCGGTCAAGGGCCTGACCGGCGGCATCGAGTTTCTGTTCAAGAAGAACAAGGTCGACTGGCTGAAGGGCTATGCCAAGTTCACTTCGGCCGACACGGTCGAAGTCGCGGGTAAGGCGGTCCGTGCGAAGAATATCATCATCGCCACCGGCTCGTCGGTGACCCCGCTTCCCGGCGTCGAGGTCGACAATGACAAGGGCGTGATCGTCGATTCGACCGGCGCGCTCGAACTCGCCAGAGTGCCGGGGCATATGGTCGTGATCGGCGGCGGGGTGATCGGGCTCGAGCTTGGCAGCGTGTGGCGCCGGCTGGGCGCCAAGGTCACCTGTGTCGAGTTCCTCGACCAGATCCTGCCGGGCATGGACGGCGACGTCCGCAAGGAAGCGAACAAGATCTTCAAAAAGCAGGGTATCGAGTTCAAGCTCAAGACCAAGGTGACCAAGGCCGAGGTGAAGGGCAGGAAGGCGGTGCTGACGCTCGAACCCGCCGCGGGCGGCGACGCGGAAATGCTCGAGGCCGATGTCGTGCTGGTGTCGATCGGGCGGCGGCCGAATACCGACGGCCTTGCGCTCGACAAGGCGGGTCTCGCGACCAACCAGCGCGGCCAGATCGAGGTCGACCATGATTTCCGCACTGCGGTCGACGGCATCTGGGCGATCGGCGACGTCGTGCCGGGGCCGATGCTCGCGCACAAGGCCGAGGACGAAGGCATCGCCTGCGCCGAGAATATCGCGGGGCTGACCGGAATCGTGAACCATGACGTCATCCCGTCGGTTGTCTATACCATGCCCGAAATCGCCGGTGTCGGCCTGACCGAGGAGGCGGCAAAGGAAAAGGGCGAGGTCAAGGTCGGCAAATTCCCGATGCTCGCGAACAGCCGCGCCAAGACCAACCACGAGCCCGACGGCTTCGTGAAGGTGATCGCCGATGCCAAGACCGACCGCGTGCTCGGCGTGTGGTGCATCGCGAGCGTCGCCGGCACGATGATCGCGCAGGCCGCGCAGGCGATGGAATTCGGCGCGACGAGCGAGGACATCGCCTATACCTGCCACGCGCATCCGACGCACAGCGAGGCGATCAAGGAAGCCGCGATGGCGGTCACGGGCAAGCCGATCCACATCTGATCGGGGCGCCCCGGCGGGAACGATAGAAAAAGGGCGGCAAGGTCACTCCTGCCGCCCTTTTGTTTTCGGCAGGATGCCGAATGCAGACTAGGCCTGCGGTTCGGAGTCCGGTTCCTCCGTCGGAGCGGGTGCCGGATCGTCGGTCGGCGCCGGTGCCGGCTCTTCGGTGGGCGCGGGAGCCGGCTCGGTGGTCGGATCGCTGGAGGGATCGGTCGTCGGTTCGGGGGCCGGAGCCGGCTCTTCGGTCGGTGCCGGGGGCTGGGTTTCCTGGGCAATCGCAGCCAGCGGCGAAACGACGAAGCTCGCCGCTATGACGGACATAATCGCAATCTTACGCATGATATCTCCTGTGAGTTGAGCGATGAGGTCGGAACCGGACCGCCTCGATCGCGCCGGGCTTGCCTTTTTCCGCAAACCGTGGGCCGCAACGTGCCCGCCTCCGCCATGGTTCCGGCCCGCCGCCGGCTCCGCGTTCATTGTGGGACGGATGCCTCGATTCGTGCGGCGGGTCGTTCGTATCGGACCGAACGGCCTCGGCCCAACCGACGGTCAGCGCTGCATCAACGCGCGCCAGCGCATCCGGGCCGCATCGCTCCACACGCCTTCGGCCGACGGATAGAATTCGGCGAAGACCGGCACGTCGTCGGGGAGGATCACCCACGGCTGCTTGCTGCTCGTGAAAATATGGACGTCGGGCGGGAAGGGCGCCGGATCGTCGAGCGTTCCGACGCGGACGAAGGACGAGCGCCGTCCCGACGTCGCATAATGACTCCACAGGGCGACGCGGCAGATCGGACAGCGCGCGATTTCCTGTCCCTTGCCGCTTTCCGAAGGGGTCGGAACATAATCGGGCGTCCCTTCGACCTCCAGCCGGTCGCTTTCGATCACCGCGTTGACAACAAAGGCGCTGCCGGTCTCGCGCTGGCACCAACGGCAATGGCAGCAGTGAACGATCATCGGCGCGTCGGTCATCCGGTAGCGGACCGCGCCGCAGCTGCATCCGCCTTCCATCGCCCGCTCCTCTCCGTTGTGCGCCGACGCGTGCGATGATAGCGCCGCAGGCGATGGATGCGCAAACCCTCGTTCGCCTGCTCGACCTTGCCGGCATCGGCGTCTTCGCGCTGACCGGCGCGTTGATGGCGGTGCGCCTCCGCCAGACCTTCGTCACCGCGGGCTTCTTTGCGCTCGTCACCGGGGTCGGCGGCGGCAGCGTTCGCGACCTGCTCATCGGCGCACCGGTGTTCTGGGTGCAGGACGGCGCGGTCGCCGCGGTGTGCATCGCGATCGCGCTGATCGTCTGGGTGACCCCCGAGCGCTGGTGGCGGGGGGATTTGCTCGAATGGGCCGACGCGGTGGGGCTCGCGGCCTATAGCGTGTTCGGCACCTGGAAGGCGATCAGCTGGGGGGTGCCGGTCGTGCCGGCGCTGTTGATGGGGATCATCACCGGCTGTGTCGGCGGCATCATCCGCGACGTGCTCGCGAGCGTGCCGTCGATCCTGTTGCGCCCCGAAATCTATGTGACCGCGGCGGCGCTCGCTTCGGGTCTTTATCTGCTCTTGTTGTGGGCCGGCGCGAGTACCGTCGCCGCCGCCGCCTCCGGCGCCCTCGCCGGCTTCGCGCTGCGCGGCGCGGCAATCCGCTGGTCGCTCGCGCTCCCCGTCTATCGCGCGGGCGAGGATAAAGAGTTTTAAATTGTCATATTTTTCGTTAAGCAGGAACCTAATGATACCGGGATGACGCCCCGGTGAAAGAAACTGATCGAGGGTCGCAACCATCCTCCCGGGTTCATGAATTTCCTTTTGCTTTCCTTCGGCGCCGGCGTGGAGGCACCCCCCTGCACCGGATCATGCTCGAATGACGGGTTCGCGGTGTCCGCGCTGGTCCTGCTGTCGGCGCTGACGCTCCTCTGGTTCGCCGGACGCGCATTGATGCCACATTGGCGCAGCCTTGCGGCGAGGATCCTTCGGTCGCGGACGTCGAGCATCCGGATGCGGTCCGAAAGGCTCTGGATCGACGCACTCTTTTGAAAGAAGCCACGCCAACGCGGGGACCCATCTTCTGACGATCAACCCCGGGGCCGTCCGAAGATGGGCTCCCGCCATCGCGGGAGCGCACGGTTCATTCAATCAAACCTGACCCCGCGCTAGTTGAGCAGCAGCGCGATGCTGGCAAGCCAGCCCTTCGTCCCGGCCGCCCGGCGCGGCAGTGCTGGCTGATAGGCGCGGCAGTCGAGGCACGCGGCCTGCACCGACCCCGCATCGGTCAGCAGCGACAGATCCTGCACCAGCCGCCGCTCGGTCAGCTGGCGGTTCAGCGCCGCGAGACCGAACCAGCCGCGCGGCGCGCGCGCCGTCTGGTCCTTGTCGGGACCGAACAGCTCGGCCAGCATCTTCGAAAATTCGCTCGGCTCGTCCTCGAAATATTCGGCGTGATAGTCGCCGTCGATCTTCGCGAGCTTCGCCGCCGCCGCCATCGCGTCGGGCAGCCCGCCGAACTGATCGACGAGGCCGATCTGGCGCGCGGTGCCGCCCGCCCACACGCGCCCTTCGGCGATCGTGCGGACCTTTTCGATCGGCTGCTTGCGGCTCTTGGCGACGAGGCCGGTGAAGCGCGCGTAGATATCTTCGACGCTCGCCTGCGCGAGCTGGTTGAACGTCTCGTTCACCCCGCCGAGCAGGTCGGGCTGGCCCGACAGCGGCGTCGTCGCGATGCCGTCGGCGTTGACGCCGATCTTGGCGAGCGCCTTGTCGAAGCTCGGCAAAATGCCGAACACGCCGATCGAACCGGTGATCGTGTCGGGCTCGGCAAAGATGCGGTCGGCGGGGGTGGAGACCCAATAGCCGCCCGACGCGGCGACATTCGCCATCGACACGACGATCGGTTTCTTCTTCGCCTTCGCGGCGAGCAGCGCCTGGCGGATCTGTTCGGATGCCATCACCGAACCGCCGGGGGAGTCGACGCGCAGCACGATCGCTTTCACAGCGTCGTCGCTCGCCGCGTCGAGGATATGGTTCGCGATCGTCTCGCCGCCCGCCGTGCCGTTCGACGCCTCGCCATCGACGATCTCGCCGACGACGGGGACGACGCCGATCGTGCTGCCCTTCTCTTCGGGCGGGTTGGCCGCAACCCAGGTGTCGAGCGGGATCGCGTTATAGTCCCACGGCCGGCTGTCGTCGGACACGCCGCTGATTTCGGCGACGCGCTCGTCGAACGCCATGTGGCTGCCGAGCTTGTCGACGAGCCCGGCATCGAGCGAGGCTTTCGACAGGTCGTTGCCTGCCGCCTTCACCAGCCCGGGCGTGTCGGCGATGAAGGCGTCGAGCTTTGCCTTGGACCGCGCCTTCTTCACCTCGCCCAGCCAATCGTCCCACAACACGCCCGCATAGGCCAGGTTGGCTTCGCGCGCCTCGGGCGACTGGTCGCTGCGCAGAAAGGGTTCGACCGCGCTCTTGAAGGTGCCGACGCGATAGATGTGCGCCGTGATGCCGAGCCGGTCCATCAGCCCCTTGTAATAGAGCCGCGACCCGCCCGGCCCGGCGATCGCGACGCCGCCGATCGGGTCCGACCAGATTTCGCTCGCGTGCGCGGCGAGCTGATAGCTGTCGGTCGTGTAGGCGGTGGCAAAGGCCAGCACCGGCTTCTTCTTCGCGCGCACCTTGTCGATCGCGGCACCGATCTCGGACAGCGACACCTGCCCGCCGCCAAGGAAGCGATCGAGGTCGAGCACCACCGCGCTCACCCGGTCGTCGTCGGCCGCGGTCTCGATCGCATGAACGACGTCGCGGACGCGAAATTCGCGCAGCTGTTGCCCGCCCGACAGCGCGGCGAGCGGATCGACCTCGGCGGGCTGCTCGGTGACGACCCCGTCGAGTTCGAGCACGAGCGCGCCCTTGCTTACCGGCAGCGCGGCATTGGGGCGCCCGGTGAGCAGGCCGAACAGGACGACGAAAAACAGCAGCAGAAAGATCAGCGCGAGCCCATCCTTGATCGCGACGAGCAGGTTCCAGACCTTGCGCGGAAAGCTGGTCGCAGGGCGCGGCGCGGGGGCGCCCGGCGGCGCGGCGCGCACGGGGATGGCCCAGGGACCCTGGCTGTTCGGCGGCGTAGAGGTGGTGTCGGTCATGTCTGCAGAAGTAATCGCGGCATCCACCCTTGGCAATGCACGCTTCGACGGACGACGTTTGGGGCCGGATCTAGAGCCAGCCCTCGCGTCGATACCAGCGAACGGTTTCGGCGAGCGCGTCGTCGGTCGCGATTTCGGGTTGCCACAGATCGGACGGCGGACAGGCGCCATCGGCGACCACCCAGTCGGGATGCGCGATATAGCGCGCGCGGTCGGGGGTCAGCTTGGCGCGGCCGCGGCGCAGCAGCGGGTCGAGCCGCCCGCCGGCTTTGAGCAGCGATGCCGGAATGGCGAGCGTCGAGACGCGGCTGCGCCCGACCGCGCGGCCGATCGCGCGCGCGAAGGCGCGGTGGGTCCAGCCGCCCGGCTCGCCGTCGTCGGGTTCATAGACCTGCGCGATGCTCGCCTCGCGATCGGCGGCGAGTGCGACGAGCAGCCGCGCGAGCTCGTCGACATAGATCGCCGACATGCGCCCGGCGGGGGGAAGCAAGGCGATGCCGCGCCGCGCCATGCGAAACAGGTCGAGCATCTCGGTGTCGCCGGGTCCGAAGACCGCGGGCGGGCGCACGATCGTCCAGTCGAGCCCGCTTTCGCACACGATCGTTTCGGCGCGCGCCTTCGACCAGCTATAGTTCGACAGTTCGGCCTCGCGCGCGGCGAGCGAGGAGACATGGACGAAGCGCGCGACCCCCGCCGCGCGCGCGGCGTCGACGACATGGCGCGTCGCGGTCGCATTGCCCGCCTCGAAATCGGCGCGCGTCGGGACGTTGACGACCCCCGCGATATGCATCACCGCGTCGCTGCCCTGCGTCATCGCGGCGAGCGCGTCGGGCCGGTCGAGCGCGCCCGCGATCCAGGTCACGCCTTCGCGCTCGGGCTGGGGGCGGCGGGTGAGCGCGCGGACGTGCCAGCCCGCCGCGACCGCCCGCGCCAGCGTTGCCCGGCCGACGAAGCCGGTCGCGCCGGTCATCGCGAGGGTGGGGGTCATCTTCCCCCCTCCCGCTTGCGGGAGGGGCAGCGAGACTTGCGAACTTGTTCGCTAATCGCAGCGGGGTGGGCCGTTGCAACGTCGCTGCCCACCCCCAACCCCTCCCGCAAGCGGGAGGGGGGAGGCATCGCCCTGTGCCTATGCGATTGCCCGCCCCCCTGAAGGGAAGGGGCTTCAAAAGATCGGCTGGCCTTCACAGCAGCACCAGATGATCGCGGTGGACCATTGCGCTGCGCGGGGCATAGCCGAGCGCGGCGGCTTGCGCCTCGCGCCCGAGGCCCAGGATCGCGGCGGCGTCGGCGGCGGGATATTCGGACAGGCCGCGCGCGACGGTGCGGCCGTCGGGGCCGGCGATGTCGAGGATGTCGCCGCGCGCGAACTCGCCGCTCGCGCTTGTGATCCCCGCGGCGAGCAGGCTCGCGCCGCCCTGCAGCGCCTTGACCGCGCCCGCGTCGATGACGAGCCGGCCCCTGGCGGTGAGCCCGCCGGCGAGCCACGCCTTGCGCGCGCTCGCGCCCTTTTCGGCGACGAAGATCGTGTGCCGCGCCGCGGTCGACAGCGGCCGCTCGATGCGGCCCGAGGTGATGGCCAGATGCGCGCCGGCCGCGCCGGCGATGCGCGCTGCGGCGATCTTCGATACCATGCCGCCCGATCCCATGCCCGACGCCGATCCCGCATCGGCCATCGCCTCGATCTCGGCGTCGATGCGCTCGACGCGCGCGATATGCTGCGCGCCCGCCAGCGCCGGGTTGCGGTCGTAAAGCCCGTCGATGTCGGACAGCAGCACGACGCCCTGCGCCCCCGCCGCCTGCGCGATGCGCGCGGCGAGCCGGTCGTTGTCGCCGAAACGGATTTCCTCGGTCGCGACGCTGTCATTCTCGTTGATCACCGGCACCACGCCAAGGCCGAGCAGCCGGCCCAGCGTCGCGGCGGCGTTGAGGTAGCGGCGGCGATGCTCGAGGTCGTCCAGCGTCACGAGCATCTGCGCCGCGGTCAGCCCCTCGGCGCCGAGCACCTCGGCCCACACCTGGCTCAGCGCGATCTGCCCGGTCGCCGCGGCCGCCTGCGCGTCCTCGAGGCTCGCGCGGCCGCCCTTCGGCAGTCCGAGCCGCCGCGCGCCGAGCGCGATCGCGCCCGACGATACCACCGCGACCTGCTGCCCCGCACGGGCGCGTTCGGCGATGTCGGCGGCGATCCCTGCCAGCCAGTCGCGCCGCACCGCGCCGCCTTCGTCGACGAGCAGCGCCGACCCGATCTTGACGATCAGCCGCGGGCAGGAGGCGGGGGCGAAAAGGCTCATGCCTGCGCCGATAGCGCGGCATCGGGGGAGTGCCAATGCGAATGTCTGCACTGGTGGCCGGGATATGCTATGCTGTCGCTCTCATCGAGCCCTTCTGGAGAGTCGCGCTACCCCATTTGGAGGAGCGGAACGATGACGACCGAACTGAACGAAGAAAAGCTGCACGCCTTCGTCGGCAAGATGCTCGGCGACGTCGGCGGCGGGATGAGCGTGCCCACGGTGCGGCTGGGCTTCCGGCTCGGGCTGTTCGAGGCGCTCGCCGGAGGACCGGCGACGGCGCGCGAGCTCGCGGCGCGCGCGGGTGGGCTGCACGAACGCTATGTCCGCGAATGGGCGCTCGCGCAGGCGGCGAACGGCTATATCGACTATGATGCGGACGCCGATCGTTTCAGCATCTCGCCCGAACAGGCGATGGTGTTCGTGAACCCCGACAGCCCCGTCTATCTGGCCGGCGCGTTCGAGATCATCGCGGCGATGATCGAGGCCGAGGCGAAGGTCGAGGAATGTTTCCGGCACGGCTCGGGCGTGCGCTGGGGCGATCATGCCGGCTGCCTGTTCTGCGCGACCGGCGCCTTTTTCCGCCCCGGCTATGTCAACAATATCGTCCAGGCGTGGATCCCGTCGCTGGGCGGCGTCGAGGCGAAGCTCAAAAAAGGCGCGCGCGTTGCCGACGTCGGCTGCGGCGTCGGCTTTTCGACCCTGCTGATGGCCGATGCCTATCCCGAAAGCGAATTCGTCGGCTTCGATTTCCACGAACCGTCGATCGAGGAGGCGCGGCGCCACGCCGAAGGCCATGGCTATGGCGACCGCGTGCGCTTCGAGGTCGCGACCGCGAAGGAGATCGCCGAGGACGGCTTCGACCTGATCACCATGTACGACTGCCTGCACGACATGGGCGACCCGCGCGGCTGCGCCCGGCATATGCGGCAGATATTGGCGCCCGAGGGAAGCTGGATGATCGTCGAGCCGATCGCGGGCGACAATCCGGAGGAAAATATGAACCCGGTCGGCCGCCTCTATTACAATGCCTCGACGATGATCTGCGTCCCCACCTCGCTCGATCAGGAAGTGGGCGAGGGGCTCGGCGCGCAGGCGGGCGAGGCACGGCTGTCGCAGATCGTGCGCGAAGGCGGCTTCCGCAATGTACGCCGCGCGACCGAAGGGCCGTTCAACATGGTGCTCGAGGCGCGCTGAGCCGAAGCAAACTCCACCGTCTCCCCGAGCGAAGACGAGGGGCTCGTTCGAGCGGAGCGAGAACCGCAGCGTCGCAGCCTCGACTTCGCTCGGCCGAGCCCCTCGTCTTCGGCCAATGGCCGAAGTTTATCCTGAGCGCCCGCCAGGGCAGTCGAAGGGCTCGGGGAGACGGAATCCTCTGGATTTTCTGCATTCGCCTAAATCGGCGACCAGTCGCCCGGCGCCTCGTCTTCGGCTTCCTCGTCGGCGCCGGGTTCGGGCTGGCCGACGGCTTCGAGCAGCTTGTCGAGCACTGCTTCGACCCCCGCGCCGCTCGCGCCCGACAGCGCCATCACCGGCGCGCCGCTCGCTTCGGCGAGTTCGGCCGAGAGCGCCGCGATCAGCTCGTCGTCGAGCGTGTCGATCTTGTTGAGCGCGACGATCACCGGCTTGTCGATCAGATCGGCGCCATAGGCTTCGAGCTCGTCGCGCACGATGCGATAGCTCGTCGCGACGTCGGCGTCGTTCGCATCGACGAGGTGCAGCAGCACGCGGCAGCGCTCGATATGGCCGAGGAAACGGTCGCCGACCCCGGCGCCGTCGGCGGCGCCTTCGATCAGCCCCGGAATGTCGGCGATGACGAACTCATGCCCCTTGTGGCTGACGACGCCGAGCTGCGGGCGCGTCGTCGTGAAGGCATAGGCGCCGACTTTCGCCTGCGCATTGGTCACCGCGTTGATGAAGGTCGACTTGCCGGCGTTGGGCAGGCCGACGAGCCCCGCGTCGGCGAGCAGCTTCAGCCGCAGCCACACCCACATCTCCTCGCCCGGCCAGCCGGGACCGTGCTGGCGCGGCGCGCGGTTGGTCGAGCTTTTGTAGCTCGCATTGCCGCGTCCGCCATCGCCGCCGCGCAGAAAGACGACGCGCTCGCCCTCTTTGGTGAGGTCGGCGAGCAGCGTGCGCTCCTCGTCGTCGGCGAGGATCTGGGTGCCGATCGGCACCTGAATGACGAGGTCGGGGCCGCCCGCGCCGGTGCGGTCGCGTCCCGCGCCGGGCGTCCCGCGTTTCGCCTTGAAATGCTGGGTATAGCGAAAGTCGATCAGCGTGTTGAGGCCCGCGACCGCTTCGAACACGATATCGCCGCCCTTGCCGCCGTTGCCGCCGTCGGGACCGCCATATTCGATATATTTCTCGCGCCGAAAGCTGACGGCGCCGGGGCCGCCGTCGCCCGACTTCACGAAAATCTTGGCCTGGTCGAGGAAGTGCATCGCCGCCCTTTAGGGGGAAGGCGGGGATTTGGCTAGGTGGCGCCGGATTTCGCAGGCAGCGGGATCAAGCGTCGGTATGGGGATTTTTGAGGTAGGGGGAGCGGCCATATCCCAACCCCTCCTCTTCAGAGGAGGGGCAGCGAGACTTGGGCGCTTCGCGCCCTAGTCGCAGCGGGGTGGTGCTCGAAGCCTTGCGCGCTGTCGCGCGCCACCACCCCAACCCCTCCTCTGAAGAGGAGGGGCTTACTATACTTGCAGCCGTTCAAAGCCCGTCACTCGCGCTATGCTTTCAGCTCTCCGCCTTCCCGCCCTGCTCCGCCCAGAAGGCGGTGATGCGCCCGGTGATCAGCTCGGTCGCAAGCGCGCGCGCCGTGTCGCGCGGCAGGCCGAGCGCTTCGGCCATCGGGCCGCCGAGCTGGGCATCGCCCATCGCCATCAGCACGAGCGCCAGCGTATCCTCGTGCATCAGGCGCTTTTCGTGCGCGTCGGGGGTCATGCCGTCGATCAGGCGGTGGATCGCGCCGATGATCGGGTCGAGCGCATCGTCGTTGCCCGTCGCCGCCATCCATGTCGAAAGCGCGCCCGCGCCGCCGCTGTCGAACGCATCGAAGGCGAGGTCGACGATCTCGCGCACATTGCGTTCGCCGGGCGGCGATCCGGTCATCTTGGCCGCGATCGTGTCGCATACCGTTTCGGCGAGATAGGCGGCGAGCGCCTTTTGCAGTCCCGCGGCGCTGCCGAAATGATGGAGGAGATTCGCGTGCGTGCGGTCGATTCGCGCCGCGACGGCCTTCAGCGTGACCGCCTGCGGCCCCATTTCGATCAGGATCTGCCGCGCCGCTTCGAGCGCGACCGACCGGCTCTCTTCCGGGCTCAGACGCTTCTTGGCTATTGACACCACTGTAAGTAATTCCTAGATATTCGACCCTGAGGCTTTCCCGCGCCTGCCACACCTAAACGCTGCCGAGGAACATATGTCCAGCCTTTCGCACACGCCGACCCCGCAGGACCTTTCGATCACGCCGCGCGATCGCCGCTTCGGCCGCGACGACAGGCAGGGGCGCTGGTGGCTGAACGGCGACCCCGTCGCCTCGGCCTTCCACACCGCGCTGTCGGTGACCTTTCCAAAGGGCGAGGCGATGTTCATCGAGGCGGTGAAGGCGCACCGCGACGGTGTGCCCGACAAGCTGGCGCGCGAAATCCGCGCCTTCACCCAGCAGGAAGTCATCCACAGCCGCGAGCATGTCGTGTTCAACCGCAAGGCGGCGGAGGCGGGTTACGATCTTTCGGAGCTCGAGGGCGACGTCGATCAGGTGATGGAACTGATCAGGCAGCGTCCGCCGATCGTCAACCTGATGGCGACGATCGCGCTCGAACATTATACCGCGATGCTCGCCGCGATCATGCTGTCGAACCCCAGGATGTACGAAGGCGCCGAGCCCGAATGGGGCGCCTTGTGGAAATGGCACGCGATCGAGGAGATCGAGCACAAGGGCGTCGCCTATGACACCTGGCTCCATGCGACGAAGGACTGGAGCCGCTGGCGGCGCTGGAAGGCGAAGTCGCTGATGATGCTGGTCATCACCACGCGCTTCTGGCCGAGGCGGGTCAAGGGCATGAAGGCGCTGCTCGCGCAGGACGGGCTCACCGGCTGGCGCGTGACGGCGCGCATCTGGTGGTATCTGCTCGGCTCGCCCGGCGTGCTGCGCAAGAGTTTCCTGCCCTGGCTCGCCTATTTCCTGCCCGGCTTCCACCCGTGGAACCACGACGACCGCGCGCTGATCGGCAGATATGAAGGCGATTACGCCGACGCGCTGATGCCCGGCGACAAGGTGGCGGCCGCAGCCTGACGGCTTGTCCCCGCATCGGCGGGGTCGGGGTACGAGGGCGGTTCCGATAGGGTTCGCGCAAAGGCGCTAAGAGCGCAAAGAGGCCGGTTCGGGCCGGCAGGCCCCATTTCCAGCTTCGTTGCGGCATCCGCACCGTCGATCGGCAAACCCGCTTCGCGGGCTCGCGCAACCTCTTTGCGTTCTTTGCGCCTTTGCGCGAACTGAAAATAATATCAAGTTCGGGCCTACTTGCCGCCCGCGGGGCGCGCTGATAGCGCAGCATCATGCCCGCCTCGCCCCCCGTCATCGAAACCGCGCGCCTGCGCCTGCGCGAACCCCGCCTAGCCGACAAGGACGACCATATCGCGATGTGGGCCGACGCGCGCGTGACGCGCTTCATCGGCGGCGAGCCGCGCGCGCCCGACGTCAGCTGGGGAAAGTTCCTGAGTTCGGCCGGGCTATGGCCGGTGATGGGGTTCGGCTATTGGGTCTTTGCCGACAAGGCCGATGACGCGCTGATCGGCATGGGCGGTCTGTCCTATTTCTGCCGCGGCATAGCCGAACTCGAAGGATTGCCCGAAGCCGGCTGGGCGTTCGATGCCGACCATTGGGGCGGCGGGCTCGCGACCGAAGCGATGACCGCCGCGCTCGGCTGGGCCGACGCGCATCTCGACGCCAAAGAAGTGCGCTGCATCATCGACCCCGGCAATGCCGCGTCCGAACGCGTCGCGGCGAAACTGGGCTTCGCCCGCATCGGCGACAGCGATGCGCTGGGGCATGTCGTGGCGATCTATTCACGGCCGCGGGGCGGCTGAATTGGTCGTCATTGCGAGCGGAGCGAAGCAATCCAGAGAGGTTTGCGCTACGCTGGATTGCCGCGTCGCCTTCGGCTCCTCGCAATGACGACTTGGATCACACCGCCTCGACCACCAGCACGCCGCCGTCGGCACTGACGACGCGGACCTTGGTGCCCTCGGCGGCGTCGGGGCCGCGCACCGGCCATTCGCCGTCGCCGACCTTCGCGCGGCCGCGGCCGTCCTCGATTGCCTGCGTGACCGTCAACACCTCGCCGATCAGGCGGCCGCCGCGCTGGTTGAGCAGCGGGTCGGTCGAAACGATCGGATTGTCGCGCAGCCATTTGCGAGCGCCATAGAGGATGATGACCGCCAGCACGGCGAAGATACCGAGCTGAAGCGGCACGCCGATCGGCAGCACCCATGCGACGATGCCGGTGATGACCGCTGCGCCGCCGAGCCAGATCAGGAAAAAGCCCGGCGCGACGATCTCGGCCGCGGCGAGCAGCACGCCGAGCGACAGCCACGCCCAATGCGGTTCCATGTTCGCGATCCAGTCGGGCATGTCAGCGCGCTCCCGCCTCGCCGCGCTTGCCGAGCGCATCCTTGGCAAGTTCGCCGATCCCGCCCAGCGTGCCGATCAGCTGCGTCGCCTCGACCGGGAAGAGGATCGTCTTGCTGTTCGGGCTCGTCGCGAACTGGCTCACCGCCTCGACATATTTCTGCGCGACGAAATAGTTGATCGCCTGCGCATTGCCGCTCGCGATCGCGTCCGACACCATCTGCGTCGCCTTGGCCTCGGCCTCGGCCTCGCGCTCGCGCGCCTCGGCGTCGCGAAAGGCGGCTTCGCGGCGGCCTTCGGCCTGCAAGATCTGGCCCTGCTTCTCGCCCTCGGCGCGCAGGATTTCGGAGGCGCGCAGCCCCTCGGCCTCGAGGATCGCGGCGCGCTTTTCGCGTTCGGCCTTCATCTGCCGCGCCATCGCGTTCGAAATGTCGGCGGGCGGGCGGATGTCCTTGATCTCGACGCGGGTGATCTTGACGCCCCACGGCGTCGTCGCATCGTCGACGACGTGCAGCAGCCGGGCGTTGATCTCGTCGCGCTTCGACAGCGTTTCGTCGAGGTCCATCGAGCCCATGACGGTGCGCAGGTTCGTCGTCGTCAGGTTCATGATCGAGAGATAGAGGTCGCTGACCTCATAGGCCGCCTTCGCGGCGTCGAGCACCTGAAAGAAGACGACGCCGTCGACCGCGACCATCGCATTGTCCTTGGTGATGATCTCCTGCCCCGGAATATCGAGCACCTGTTCCATCATGTTCACCTTGCGCCCGACGCGGTCGAAGATCGGCATGATGAAGTTGAGGCCCGGCTGCGCGGTGTGCGTGTAGCGGCCGAAGCGTTCGATCGTATAGGCAAAGCCTTGCCGCACGGGCGTCAGCGCCCAGATCAGGAAGACGAGTGCGAGCAGCACCAGCGCGAGCGCGAAATACATGATCATCCCCTCTTGCAAATTGCCCGCCCACTATTGCGGCAACCGCCGCGCTGCGCCACAGAAAAGCGCATGACCCAGGCCGATTTCGCTCCCCGCTCTTTGCTCTACGTCCCCGCCTCGAACGCACGCGCGCTCGAAAAGGCGCGGGGCCTCGCCGCCGACATGCTGATCATCGACCTCGAGGATGCGGTGCCCGAGGATCGCAAGGACGAAGCGCGCGCGGCGATGCGCGCCGCGGTGGCCGAAGGCTATCCGGGCAAGCGCGTCGCGGTGCGGATCAACGCCAGCGGCAGCGTGCATCAGGCCGCCGATCTGGGCGCGGTCGCGGGCCTCGCGCTCGACGCGGTGGTGCTGCCCAAGGTCGATGCGCCCACCGATCTCGATGCCGTGCGCGGCCTCGGCGTGCCGATCCTCGCGATGATCGAGACCCCCGCGGCGATCTATGCCGCGCGAGAGATCGCCGCCGATCCGGCGGTGCGCGGGCTGATCGCCGGGCTCAACGACCTCGCGCACGCGCTGAGACTGCCCGGCGGCGACCGCGGCGCGATGAGCCTTTCGATCCAGGCGATCGTCCTCGCCGCGCGCGCGGGCGGCGTCTGGTGCTTCGATGGCGTCTATAATGCGATCGACGACGCCGGGGGGTTCGCCGCCGAGGCGGCCGACGGGCACCGGCTCGGTTTCGACGGCAAGACGCTGATCCACCCCTCGCAGGTCGATCCGTGCAACCGCGCCTTTGCGCCCACCGAGCGCGAGGTGGCCGCGGCCGAAGCGCTCGTCGCCGCCGCGACCGGCGGCGCGCAGCGGCACGAAGGCCGGATGATCGAGGATATGCACGTCGCGGCGGCGCGCGCGCTGCTCGCGCGGGCCGGGCGCTCGTAAATCGGGCGAGGGACGCTGGCTGATTTCGCGCAGAGGCCGCAGAGAGCGCAGAGGGGCTGAATCTTGTTCACGCGGAGACGCGGAGACGCGGAGATGGCCCGGCCGACAGGCCTCTTCATCTCTGCGGCCCTTATCTGGAACGCGGGAATCGGAAAAAAGGCCGCTCCGCGGCATGCTCCAATTCTCCGCGTCTCCGCGTCTCCGCGTGAACCGAAATCTCTGCGCTCTCTGCCGTCTCTGCGCGAATCCAATCCCGCCGCCGCCCGTCGAACGCGCCTTGCCTAGCCCACCCCGCCGTGCCATGCGGCCGGTCCATGCAGAAATCCGCTTTTCGTGCCGCGGTCGCGGCCGTCGCTTTCCTCGCCTTCGCCGCGCCCGCTGCTCATGCCAAGGGCGCCGATACGCGCATCGCCGAAGCCGATCTCGCCGCGCATATCCGCACGCTCTCGAACGACGCCTTCGAGGGGCGCGCGCCGGGCACCGAGGGGGAGGATCGCACCATCGCCTATATCGTCGGCGAATGGGCGAAGGCGGGGCTCGAGGCGGTGCCGGGCAGCGCGACGCCGTGGCTGCAGCCGGTGCCGCTCGTCGAAAGCGAGGCGCTGGGCGGCACGGCAAAGTTCAAGGTGCGCGGCCGCGATGCGAAGCTCGAGGAGGACGGGATCATCGTCAGCGGGCGCGACGCATCGGTGTCGCTAGAAGACCTCCCGGCGCTTTTCGTCGGCTATGGCGTCGATGCCGCAGGCCGGCCCAATGCCGACGTGCGCGGCAAGCTCGCGATCATGCTGATGGACACGCCGCCCTTTGGCGAGGCGCAGCCGCGCTATCGCGAGCGGCGGCAGATGCTCGCCGATGCCGGCGCGACCGGGGTGCTGGTGGTCGCGACCGACGCGGTGCCGTGGACGCAGCTTCGCGACGCGCTGGGCGGCAAGACGGTGCGCCTCGGCGGCGACGCCGGCGCGGGGCCGCAGGTCAGCGGCTTTATGTCGCTCGAAGCCGCCGACGCGCTGTTTACGCGCGCCGGCCTCGACGGAGCGGCGCTGCGCGAGGCGGCGCGCGCAGCCGATTATCGCGGCGTGGTGCTGCCGGTGACCGCCGACATCGAAACGCGCACCGCGGTGCGGTCCTTCGCGAGCCACAATGTCGTCGCCCGGCTGCCCGGCGCCAATCCCGACGGCAAGGCGGTGCTGTTTCTCGGCCATTGGGATCATCTGGGCATCTGCCGCCCCGACGACGACGCCGACCGCATCTGCAACGGCGCGGTCGACAATGCGAGCGGCATTGCCGTGCTGATCGAGGTCGCGAAGCGGCTCGCCGCGGGCGCGCGTCCCGATCGCGACATCTATTTCCTCGCGACGACCGCCGAGGAGAAGGGGCTGCTCGGCGCGCGCTGGTTCGCCGATCATCCGGTCGTGCCGCTCGGCGACATCACCGTCGCGCTCAACCTCGACACCGTCGCGATCGCGCCGCGCGGCACGCCGGTCGCGACGATCGGGCGCGGCAAGCCGGCCTATGACGCGCTGGTGAGCAAGGTCGCGGCCAGGCTGGGCCGCACGATCGACGACGACGGCGAGGCCGATGCCTTCGCGCAGCGGCAGGACGGCTGGGCGCTCGGCGCCAAGGGGGTCACGGCACTGATGGTCGGGGGCAGCTTTTCGGACATGGGGCTGCTCGAGGCTTTCCTTGGCAGCGATTATCATCGGCCGGCGGACGAGTTCTCGGACAAGATCCCGCTCGGCGGCGCGGCCGAGGACGCCGATCTGCACGTCGCGCTGGGGCGGGCGTTCGCCGACCGCAAGCGCTGGCCGGGCGAGTAAGCCCGGATCAGCGCGTCAGCACGTAATAGGCGACGTAGAACCAGCTGAAGAGCCCGTGGACGATCGCCCACAGCACCGACTTGTGCGTGGTGAAGCTGATCGCGATCGCCAGCGCGCTGCCGAAGCCGACGCCGCTGCGGATCACCTCTTTCTGCACGATGACCCGCCGTTCGGTCATGCCGCCTGTTTCGCGCGCTCGGTCATTTCCTGATTGAGCATTTCGGCAAGCAGGAACGCCAGTTCGAGCGACTGCCCCGCGTTCAAACGCGGGTCGCAATGCGTGTGATAGCGATCGGCAAGATCCATCTGCGTCACGTCCATCGCGCCGCCCGTGCATTCGGTGACATTCTGCCCGGTCATCTCGATATGGATGCCGCCGCCGTGCGTGCCCTCGGCGCGGTGGACGGCAAAGAAGCCGCGCACTTCGGCGAGGATGCGCTCGAAGGGGCGCGTCTTGTAGCCGGTCGAGGTCTTGATGACGTTGCCGTGCATCGGGTCGCACGACCAGACGACGGGATGGCCCGATTCCTTCACCGCGCGCACCAGCCTGGGCAGATGCGCCTCGATCTTGTCGTGACCATAGCGCGTGATCAGCGTCATGCGCCCCGGCACATGGTTGGGATTGAGCGTGTCGAGCAGGCGCAACAGCGTGTCGGGCTCGAGGGTCGGGCCGCATTTCATGCCGACCGGATTGCCGATGCCGCGCAGATATTCGATATGCGCCGAACCTTCGAAACGCGTGCGGTCGCCGACCCACAGGAAATGGCCCGAGGTGTCGTACCAGCCGCCGGTCAGGCTGTCCTGCCGCGTCAGCGCCTGCTCATAGGGGAGCAGCAGCGCCTCGTGGCTGGTGTAGAAGCTCGTGCCCTTGATCTGCGGCACCGTCTCCGGCGTCACGCCGCACGCTTCCATGAAGGCGAGCGCTTCGGAAATGCGCGCCGCGGTTTCCTGATATTTCTTGGCCCACGGGCTGCGGTCCATGAAATCGTGCGTCCAGGCGTTGACCTGATGCAGATTGGCATAGCCGCCGTGCGCGAAGGCGCGCAGCAGGTTCAGCGTCGCCGCCGACTGGTTGTACGCCTTGATCATCCGCTTCGGATCGGGCTCGCGCCCCTCGGCCTCGAAAGCGATGTCGTTGATGATGTCGCCGCGATAGCTCGGCAGTTCGGTGCCGTTCACCTCTTCCATGTCGGCCGAGCGCGGCTTGGCGAACTGGCCCGCCATGCGGCCGAGCTTCACCACCGGCATCTTCGAGGCAAAGGTCAGCACGACCGCCATCTGGAGCAGCACGCGGAAGGTGTCGCGGATATTGTTCGGATGGAATTCGGCGAAGCTTTCGGCGCAGTCGCCGCCCTGAAGCAGGAACGCCTTGCCCTCCGCGACGCGCGCGAGTTCGCTCGTCAGCTCGCGCGCCTCGCCCGCAAAGACGAGCGGCGGATAGCCGGCGAGTTCGCGCTCGGCGGCGGCGAGGGCGGCTTCGTCCTTATAGGTCGGAAGCTGTTTCGCCTCGTGCGAACGCCAGCTTTGCGGTTGCCAATTCTGCGTCATAATCGGGTCTTTGCTGTCCATTAACGAATCGCGCGCTGCCTTGGCGCGATTGGGCGCGCTAGGCAAGGGCAAGGAAATTAGCATTGTCGGTGCTTTTCCGCACCTATGCTTTTCTTGGGGGCGCGAAACTGTTAATTTGCTATGGATCACAGAGGGCGCGCGTCCGGGGGCGACGTCCCATGTTCGGCAATCGTTAAGGCAATTTGCTTAGGTCCCTAAGCGGGACCGCAACGCGAAAACGATGGGCGATGGGGAATATGGACCCGGCTTGGTTCGGCTATGCCGCCCTTTTGTCGCTTCTGGCGATGGGTTTCCTTGCCCGAATCGAATTTATCCGGCTGGCGCTCGCGATCGCGGCGCTGCTCGCGCTGCCCTTCGCGCTGTTCGAATGGCACAGCATCGGCGCGGCGGCGCTGCTCGTCGCGATTCT
This sequence comes from Sphingopyxis indica, assembly GCF_900188185.1. Classification (GTDB taxonomy): domain Bacteria; phylum Pseudomonadota; class Alphaproteobacteria; order Sphingomonadales; family Sphingomonadaceae; genus Sphingopyxis; species Sphingopyxis indica. The sequence goes on from NZ_FZPA01000004.1 coordinate 190,263, forward strand.
GGCGCTCAATCTCGCGCTCGCCGCGCGCGGCTGGTATCGTGACGTCGGCACGCATTTCACGGCGGAAGAGCTTGCGCTGCGCGGGCTGCATTTCGACCGGCTCGGCGCGAATGATGCGCGCCGGCTGATCGACCAGGGGCACTGGATCTCGGCGAAGCGCGGCGAAGTGCTGATCCGCGAGAATCAGGCGGCGCCGAGCCTCTTCTACCTCGCCGAAGGGCGCGCGCTGATCCAGCGCGACGGCGCCGACGTCGGCACGCTCGCCGACGGCGCGCTGATCGGCGAAGCGACGGTGCTCGACGGCAGCCATGCGACGGGAACGGTGATCCTGACCAGCAACGCGCGGCTGTGGTTCGTCCCCGCCGCGGCGCTGCGTGCCTATCTCGCCGCCAACCCCGACATCGCCGCGGTGCTGCACGAAGGCTTCGCGCGCGCGCTGCGCGGCAAATTGGCGAGCGCAAACACTCGCATTGCCGATATGCCGCCGCTATCCTGACCGCATGGACCTGATTCTCTATGGCATTCCCAATTGCGACACGGTGAAGAAGGCGCGGCGCTGGCTCGACGCGGCCGGCGTGCCCTATCGCTTCCACGATTTCCGCAAGGACGGACTCGACCCCGAAAAGCTGCAAGGCTGGATCGACGCGCTCGGCTGGGACAAATTGCTCAACAAGAGCGGCACGACCTTTCGCAAGCTGCCCGAAGCCGACAAGGCCGGTCTCGACGCCGCAAAGGCGAAGGCGCTGATGCTCGATCAGCCGGCGATGATCCGCCGCCCGGTGGTCGAGGCGCCGGGCGGTGTGAGCGTGGGCTTTGCGGCCGATGACTGGCAAGCGCGCTTTGCGGCATGAGGCGATGGCGCGCCGCGCTCCTCGCCCTGCTGCTGCCAGCGGCGTGCAGCGCTGAGCCGATGGCGGCCGAGCCGACCCTTGACGGCAAGCCGCCGATCGTCATCGCCCATCGCGGCGCGTCGGGCGAACGGCCCGAACATACGCTCGCAAGCTATGAGCTCGCGATCGAACAGGGCGCCGACTTTATCGAACCCGACCTTGTCCTCACCAAGGACGGCATCCTCGTCGCGCGGCACGAGAATGAGATTTCGGAGACGACCGACGTCGCCGATCACCCCGAGTTCGCCGCGCGCAAGGCGACCAGGACGATCGACGGCAAGGCGGTGACCGGCTGGTTCACCGAGGATTTCACGCTCGCCGAACTCAAGACCCTGCGCGCAAAGGAGCGCATCCCGCGGCTGCGCGGCACCGCCTATGACGGCCGGTTCGAAATTCCGACATTCGAGGAAATTCTCAAGCTGCTCGCCCGCGTCAACAAAGGGCGCGCGCATCCGGTCGGCGTCTATCCCGAAACCAAGCACCCGAGCTATTTCGCGTCGATCGGCCTGCCGCACGAAGCGCCGCTGCTCGCGCTGCTCGATAAATATGGCTATCGCGGCCGCGCCGCCCCGGTGTTCATCCAGAGTTTCGAGGTCGGCAATCTGAAGGCGCTGCGCGCAAAGAGCGACCTGCCGCTGATCCAGCTGATGGACGGCGAGGGCGGTCCCGCCGACGATCCGGAGATGAGCTACGCCGCAATGGCGACTCCGGCGGGGCTCAAGGCGATCGCCACCTATGCCGACGGCATCGGGCCCAACAAGACGATGGTGATCCCGCGCGGCGCGCTCGGAACGCTGGGGCAGCCGACGCGTCTCGTCGGCGATGCCCATGCGGCGGGGCTGAAGGTTCATCCCTGGACCTTTCGCCGCGAAAATTATTTCCTTCCGCTTGCCGGCAAGGGTGGCCTCGACCCCGCCGGGCACGGCAACCTCGCGGCAGAGATCGAAGCCTATCTGGCGACGGGCGTCGACGGGCTGTTCAGCGACAATCCGCGCGAAGCGGTGCCCGCGGCGAAGCAAGGAGCAAAGCGATGACCGAACGCGCATTGGGCCGGAGCGGCCTCTCGATCCGTCCCTTCGTCCTTGGCGGCAACGTCTTCGGCATGACCGCCGACAAGGCCGCGAGCTTCGCGGTGCTCGACCGCTTCGTCGAACTCGGCGGCGGGATGATCGACACCGCCGACGTCTATTCGGCGTGGGTGCCGGGGCACAGGGGCGGCGAGTCCGAAAGCATGATGGGGGCTTGGCTGAAGGAGAGCGGCGCGCGCGACCGGGTGCTGATCGCGACCAAGGTCGGGATGATGGAGGGCGGCCTCAAGCCCGACCGCATCCGCAGCGCGGTGCGGGGCTCGCTCGACCGGCTCGGCATCGACACGATCGACCTCTATTTCGCGCACAAGGACGATCCCGACGTGCCGCTCGACGAAGTGCTCGGCGCGTTCGGCGAACTCGTCGACGCGGGCACGGTGCGCGCGATCGGCGCGTCCAACTATTCGGCCGGCCGGCTTGCCGAGGCACTGCGCGTGTCGGCCGAAAAGGGACTGCCGCGCTTCACCGCGATGCAGCCCGAACTCAACCTGATCGACCGCGCGCAATATGAAGGGCCGCTGCAACAGCTCTGCATCGCCGAGGGGCTGGGCGTCGTCACCTATTTCAGCCTCGCCTCGGGCTATCTGACCGGCAAATATCGCGACGAAGGCGACCTCGGCAAAAGCCCGCGCGGCGGCCGCGTCGCACCCTATATGAAGGGCCAGGGGCCGGCGGTGCTCGCCGTCATGGACCGGATCGCGGCCGAAACGGGTGCGACGCTGTCGCAGATCGCACTCGCCTGGGTCGCGGCGCAGCCCGGCGTCACCGCCCCGATCGCCAGCGCGACGTCGGTGGCGCAGCTCGACGAGATCATCGGCAGCCTCGACGTGATGCTGACCGCCGAACAGATTGCGGCGCTCGACCAGGCGGGCCGCGCATAGGGGCTGGCCCCGCTTCGTCCCCGGCATTGCCGCACATATCTCGTGGCGGCGTCATTCGTCGCTCCACCGGAACACCGCCTCGATCGGCTTGCCGAAGACGCGCGCAAGGCGGTACGCGACCTCGAGCGACGGGGAATATCTGCCCTGCTCGATCGCGGCGATCGTCTGGCGGGTGACCCCGACGCGCTTGCCCAGCTCGGTCTGCGTCATTTCTGCGGCGTGGAATCGTAGCGTTCGGATGTCATTGAGGAACGGCGGCTTCGTCACGGCTTCGCATCTCCTCGCCAATGCTCCCGAGCCAATGTCATATAAACTTAACATCGAGTCAAATCCATATAACAAGAACGGCGGAACTGCTTTTGCACTGCAACATCGGCGGCTACCCCGGCGCCATGTCCACGCTTCCCAAAACGCTCACCCTCGACACGTCCACCAGCCGCGCCAATCCGACGCCGCAGCCGATGAAGCGGCTTACCGTGCCGCGCATCCGCCAGCGCAAGGGCGGCGAGCCGCTCGTCATGCTGACCGCCTATACGGTGCGGCAGGCGCAGCTGCTCGACCCGCATTGCGACATGCTGCTTGTCGGCGATTCGCTCGCGCAGGTGATCTATGGCCTGCCGCACACGGTCGGCGTCACGATGGAGATGATGGCGCTGCACGGCGCCGCGGTGGTGCGCGGCAGCTATCACGCCGCGGTCATCGTCGACATGCCCTTCGGCAGCTATGAGGGCAGCCCCGAGCAGGCGTTCGACAATGCCGCGCGGTTGCTCAAGGAAACCGGCGCCGCGGCGGTGAAGGTCGAGGGCGGGCGGGTGCTCGCGCCGACGATCGAATTTCTGACCCAGCGCGGCATCCCGGTGATGGGGCATGTCGGATTGACCCCTCAGGCGGTCAATATCCTCGGCGGCTATGGCGTGCGCGGCAAGAGCGAAGAGGAAGCGCGCGCGATCGTCGACGACGCCGTCGCGGTCGCGCAGGCCGGCGCCTTTTCGATCGTCATCGAAGGCGTGCTCGAATCGATCGCGATCGAGATCACCGGCAAGGTCGCCTGCCCGACGATCGGCATCGGCGCCTCGGCGCAATGCGACGGGCAGGTGCTGGTCACCGACGACATGCTCGGCATGTTCGAGCGCGTGCCCAAATTCGTCAAACGCTATCAGGACATGTCGGGCGTGATCAGCGGCGCGGTCAAGGAATATGCCGACCAGGTCAGGTCCCGTTCATTTCCCACCCCCGATCAGATCTACGCCGGCTGACCATCGCGTCGCCGGACGGGCGCGGCCGAGTGAAACGCTTGGCCTTTTGCCGTGCCGTCGCTAAGGAACCCAGCGGCGCGCCGTGCGCCCGGCGTCCGAACGACGAGATGGAGGATTGATTGGCCCTGAGCCCGACGAACAATGCCGCGCTGTTGCAGGAAGTCGACGAGGCCGTCCGCAGGGACCGGCTCGATTCGATCTGGAAATCCCACGGGCGCCTGATCGTCGCGGCGGTGGTCGCGGCGCTGCTCGCCTTTGGGGGCTACCTCTTCTGGCAGCACCGGCAGAATGAGGCGCGGGGCGAGCGCGCCGAGGCGCTGGTCGCCGCGCTCGACAAGCTCGACGCCAACCAGCCGCGCGGGGCGACCGCCGATCTTGAAAAGATCGCCGCGGGCGACGACGCCGCCTATCGGTCGATCGCGCTGATCCAGCAGGCGAATATGCAGGCCGAAAAGGGCGACATGAAGGGCGCCGCGGCGCTTGTCGCAAAAGTTGCCGCCGACCAGGACATCGACCCGGCGCTGCGCAACATGGCGCTGGTGCGCCAGACGGCATTCGAACTCGGCACGATCAAGCCCGAAACGGTGATCGCGCGGATGAAGCCGCTCGTCGATGCGAAAGACCCGGCCTCGCCGTGGTTCGCGAGCGCTGCCGAGCTGACCGCGATCGCGCACTACAAGCTCGGCCAGTTCGATCAGGCGGGCGCGCTCTACGGCCGCATCGCCAAGCTGCCCGACATTCCGAAGTCGCTCCAGTCGCGCAGCGTGCAGATGGCGGGGATGCTGGGGGTCGACGCCGTCGCGGACCGCGCCGACGACAGCGCCGCCAAGGACCGGAAAGGCGAAGCCGCGCCCAAGGCAGCGGCCGCCGCGAAAAGCGAGGAAGTCCAATAATATGCGGAAAAGGCAGTTTGTACTGACCGCGGCGCTGTTCGCGCTGCCGCTGGCCGGATGCAGCGTGTTCAAGGGCGATGGCCCCAAGAAGACCCCGACCGTCGGGGAGCGCGTCTCGATCCTGTCGGACGACAACAGCATCAAGGTCGACCCGTCACTCGCCGAAACCGCCGTCGTGCTGCCCGAACCGGTGGTCAACGCCAGCTGGGCGCAGTCGGGGGGCAATGCCTCGAAATCTATGGGCCACCTCGCGCTCGCCGCCTCGCGCAGCCTGGTCTGGAGCGCAGAAGTCGCGGGCAGCACCAAGGCGCAGCGCCTCGCCGCGTCGCCGGTGATTGCGGATAACCGGCTGTTCGTCGTCGACACCGATGCGGTCGTGTCCGCCTTTGCCGCCGATACGGGCGCAAAGCTTTGGAACACCGCGATCGGCAGCACGGGCAAGGATTTCAAGGATTCGCTGTTCGGCGGCGGCGCCGCGGTCGAAGGCGACGTGGTCTATGCGACGAGCGGGGTCGGCGACGTCGCCGCGCTCAATGCCGCCGACGGATCGGTGATCTGGAAGGTGAAGCCCGCAGGCCCGCTGCGCGGCGCGCCGACGATCGCCTTCGGCGGCGTCTATGTCATCACGCAGGACAATCAGATCATCGCGCTCAACGCCGCCAACGGCGCGGTGCTGTGGCAGGCGACCGCCTCGCTCGAGGCGGGCAGCGTCTTTGGCGCGGCGTCGCCGGCGGCGGGCGAAGCGACGATCGTCGCCGGCTTCTCGTCGGGCGAGGTGCAGGCCTATCGCTACGAGAATGGCCGCGATCTGTGGGAGGACGCGCTTGCGCGCACCTCGATCGCGCTGTCGGTCTCGACGCTGACCGACGTCGACGCCGACCCGGTGATCGACCGCGGCCGCGTCTTCGCGCTGGGGCAGGGCGGCCGCATGGCGAGCTACGAGCTCAACACCGGGCTTCGCAGCTGGGAAATCTCGATCGCCGGCATTTCGACCCCCTATGTCGTCGGCGAATGGGTCTATGCGCTCACCGACGATGCGAAGCTGCTCTGCGTCGCGCGCGCGTCGGGCAAGATCCGCTGGATCCGGCAGCTCCGCCGCTACCGCGTCGACAAGGAAAAGAAGAAAGAGGATCCCGTGCGCTGGACCGGCCCGGTGCTTGCGGGCGGGCGGCTGATTGCGGTGAACAGCCTTGGCGAGCTTGCCGAAATCTCGCCGGCCGACGGCTCGACGATCGCGACGCAGGAGTTCGATTCGCCCCTGTCGCAGACGCCGGTGGTCGCCAATCAGACGCTCTATATCCTTTCGGACGACGGGCGGATCACCGCCTGGCGGTAACGACTGAATTGGATTCACACCGTTCGTCCTGAGGAGGGACTGAGCCCGTCGAAGGCCCGTCTCGAAGGACGCGAGAGTTGCGCTACCGTCCTTCGAGATGCCATTTCGACAAGCTCAATGGCTCCTCAGGACGAACGGCTGTGGTCTTGTGCGGCTGCGATGCCGCAAGGAAGATAGGATAAAAGCATGGCGCGATCCGCGACGGTCGCCATTGTCGGCCGGCCCAATGTCGGCAAATCGACGCTGTTCAACCGGCTCGTCGGTAAGCGCCTCGCGCTCGTCGACGACCAGCCGGGGGTGACGCGCGACCGGCGCGAGGGCGACGGGCAGCTGCTCGGGCTCAATTTCCGCATCGTCGACACCGCGGGGTTCGAGGACCACGACGCCGCGACCTTGCCGGGACGGATGCGCGTGCAGACCGAAAAGGCGGTGCGCGAGGCCGACGCCGCGCTGTTCATGATCGACGCGCGCGCCGGCGTCACTCCGCTCGACGAGGAAATCGCGCGCTGGCTGCGCAGCGAGGACACGCCGATCATCCTCGTCGCCAACAAGGCCGAGGGCAAGCAGGGCGAGGCGGGGCTGATGGAGGCCTATGCGCTCGGTTTCGACAATCCGCTCGCGCTCAGCGCCGAGCATGGCGAGGGGCTCGTCGAGCTGTTCGACGCGCTGCGCCCGATCGTCGAGCCCTTCATGGAAGCCGAAGAGGCGGAGACCGCGGACCTCGACGAGGAGGGCGAGGAACCGCTCGGGCCCTTGAAGCTCGCGATCGTCGGCCGGCCGAACGCCGGAAAATCGACGCTGATCAACCGGATGATCGGCGAGGACCGGCTGATCACCGGCCCCGAAGCGGGGATCACGCGCGATTCGATCCGCGTCGACTGGCAATGGGAAAAGGATGGCGCGGTCCATCCGATCCAGCTGTTCGACACCGCGGGAATGCGCAAGCGCGCGAAGGTGCAGGACAAGCTCGAGAAATTGTCGGTCGCCGACGCGCTGCACGCGGTCGATTTCGCCGAAGTCGTCGTGCTGCTGCTCGACGCGACCAAGGGGCTCGAGGCGCAGGATCTGCGCATCGCCGACCGCGTGCTCGAGGAAGGACGCGCGCTGATCGTCGCGCTCAACAAATGGGACGTTGCCGACAATCCATCGGCACTGTTTAATGGCGTGCGCGCCGCACTCGACGACGGGCTGTCGCAGATCAAGGGCGTGCCGCTGCTCAGCATCTCGGGTGCGACGGGCAAGGGGATCGACACGCTGGTGCGCGTCGCGTTCGAACAGCGCGACATCTGGACGCGCCGCGTATCGACCGCAAAGCTCAACCGCTGGTTCGAGGGCGCGGTCACCGCCAATCCGCCGCCGGCGCCGGGCGGCAAGCGGATCAAGCTGCGCTATATGACGCAGGCGCGCACCCGCCCGCCGACCTTCGTGATCTTCGGCAGCCGCACCGACGCGCTGCCCGCGAGCTATCATCGCTATCTCGTCAACGGGATGCGCAAGGAACTGGGCTTTCAGGGCGTGCCGATCCGCATCAACTTCCGCAACACGCGCAACCCCTATGGCGAGTGACCGCGCCGACGAGGCGGGACCGGTTATCGTCGACGCGCGCGGGATGCGCTGCCCGTGGCCGGCGCTGCGGCTCGCGCGCGCAATGCGCGGCGCCAGTGACGTGCGGCTGATCGCCGACGATCCGCAGGCGGGGCGCGAGGTGGCCGCGCTCGCCGCCGAGCGGGGCTGGTCCGTCGAAACCGAGGGCGCGGAGCGCTGGCGCGTTCGCCGCTGACCCATTTCGGGACTCGGCGCGCGTGCGCCGCTTCGGCTGTAACGCCTTTTTTACCCCCTTTCGGCATGAAGGCGCCGGGACCAAGGACCGATTTTGAACACCGAGGAACGCAACGTTGGACGAGACCCTGGTCGATTGGGAGGAATTCCGCGCGACGCGTAGCCAGCTGGGCGCCGCGTTCATCCGGATTCTCGGCTATTTTCGCGAAGACGGCACCAAGTCGGTCGCCGCGATCGAGGAGGCGATGCGCGCCCGCGACGCGCGCGGCCTCGTCATGCCTGCGCATACGTTGAAGAGCGAGGCGCGCCAGTTCGGCGCCGAACGGCTCGGCGCGCTGTCCGAAGACATCGAAATGTTCGCGCGCCGCTGCGTCGAAAGCCAGGTCAGCCCCGAGGAATATCTGCCGCGCGTCGTCGAACTGCGCACATTGTTCGAGCAAACGCTCGGCGCGCTCGAACGCGAGGCCAATCCGCTCGTCCAGCGCCGCCCGGCCAGCTTCGGCCGCGCTGCTCCCAGCTATTGAAGCGCGCGCCGCCGCATCGGTTGCAGCTTCGCACGCGCCAGGCTGCGCCATAGCCATTCGAACGGGCCATAATGGAAGCGGTCGAGCCACGGCTTCGACCACAGCAGCATCGCCGCCCACATGCCGAGGCAGAAGAGATAGAGCGCCGCGCGTCCGACGCTGCCGAACAGGCCCAGGCCATAGCCGTAAAAGATCGACGTCATGACGATCGAGGTCGTCAGATAGTTGGTAAAGGCCATGCGCCCCGCCGCGGCGAGCCGCACGCGCACGGACGCGCTCGCCCTTGTCCGGATCAGCAGCATGATCAGCGCCGCCCAGCCGACGGTCATCAGCGTGTCGAACGGCACCGATAGCGCGATCGTCGAGCCGAAGATCGCCACCGCGTCATAACCCGCCCGCATCTGATAGACGGCAAGGCCCGCCAGCGGCGGCGCGGCGACCAGGAAGCAGATCAGTGCCCATTTGCGATAGCGCGCCGCCTCCCACTCGCCGGTCAGCATGCGCGATTTGAACAGCGCCATGCCGATCAGCATCAACCCCATTGTTTCCCACAGGAACAGGCTGAGGAAGAAAAGCGGGTCGCCGGCCATTTCGCTGGTGCGATGCGCGACGATGCTGGAATAGCTGCCGAGATAAAGCGCCATGTCCTTCGCATAGGCCGGCGTCGAAGGGCCCATGTCGGCGTTCATCTGCGCGAGCGCCTCCTTCATTCCCGCGGCCGCCTCGGGCGGCAAGCTGCCCGTCTGCGCCATCGACAGCATCGACCACAGGCTGGCGGGCAGGCCGATGCCGATCAGGAAGAAGGGGATCGACCAGAGAAGCAGCGCCCTCACCGAAAGGTTTCGGAACAGGAAAAGCAGCAGCCCGCACATCGCATAGAGGAAGAGGATGTCGCCGAACCAGATCAGATAGAAATGCGCGAGGCCGAAAAGCGCGAGCCAGAACATGCGCGAATAATGGGTGCCCGCTGCGCTGCGGCCCGCAGAGGCGGCGCCGTCGATGACGAGCAAGGTGCTCGCCCCGAACAGCATCGAGAAAAGCCCGCGCATCTTCGAATCGACGAACACGAAATTGAAGAACCAGGTCGCGACGTCGGCGCTGCCCGGCGGCCCGCCTGCGGCGGGGTTCGCATAAGCTGAAAAGGGCAGGGCAAAGGCGACGATATTCATCGCCAAAATCCCCATCACCGCGACGCCGCGAATGGCATCAAGGCTCTGATACCGCGTCGGCGGCGGCGATGCGGCCATGGTCTTTCCCCTGCTGTGTTGCTGCGACACTACGCCTTGAGCGCCGCACGGTCCAGCGCTTTGCGGGCCGCTGCAAAGATGTATTGACATTTATGTCAGTAGTGATAGATTGGATGTAATGTGATTCTGCGCGAGACCCGACATGACCACGCTCCCCTTCTCCCATCCCGATCGCACCGACACGGGTTTCCGCCCGCTGAAGGCGCTGCACCATTTTCGCAAGCTGATCGCCGACAAGGAGGACACCGAACAGGTGTTCCACATCATCGACGCGCTGCGCGACAGGCGTTTCGATCGTTCGGCGCGGGCGTTTTTCGCGACCGCGGAGGGCAAGAAGATTCTCGCCGAGCGCCCCTATCTGCCCGCGATGCTCGACGACCATGACGCGCTGCGCAAGCTGCCCGAGGGCAGCGTCGGGCGCGTCTATGTCGACTTCATGGAGCGCGAAGGGCTGACCGCGCAGGGGCTGGTCGATGAATCGCTGAAATTCCGCCACGGCAAGCCGCGGTACGACGACCAGCTCGAACTCTATGGCGAGCGGCTGCGCGACACGCACGACTTGTTCCACATCCTGACCGGCTATGGCCGCGATGCGCTCGGCGAACAATGCGTGCTCGCCTTTTCGTACAGCCAGAACCCCGGCTGGGGAACGCTGTTCATCGCCTGGGCGGGCGCGCGCGAGATCCGCAAGGGTCTCGGGAGCCGTTATCCGATCTACGCCGCGGTTCGGGAGGGGCAACGCATCGGCCGCGCGGCCCAGCCGATCGCGCATCAGGATATTGCGGCGCTGCTCGCCGAACCGCTCGATGCGGCGCGGACGCGGCTCGGCATCGCCGACCCCGCGACCTATAAACAGGTTCACGCGATGATGCGCGCCGACGGTGTCGATCCCTATGATCTGCTCGGCAAGAAAGCGGCCGAGGCGGGCGCGGTGCCAGAGCTCGCGCAGGCGGCCTGATCGGGCCATCGGACATTGAATTTTATCCGTTCGCATCGAGCGAAGTCGAGATGCCCCTCGCGATAGCGCAAGGTCGATGGGTGTCTCGACTTCGCTCGACACGAACGGAAACTATGGAATCCCGATTTAACGCGCGATCCTTTATGGCTCGCGCTCGAGTTTCGCGATCAAGGCCTGCGCCGCGGCGGGGTTGCGCACCTTGGCGCCGGCGATGAAGAAGAGATAGACGTCGCGGCCGCCCGCGGCCCAGCCGCGCGCGCGCTCCGCCCAATGGTCGAGCGCCTCGCCGGCATAGCCGGTTTCGACATCGTCCTGCGATCGCTGGAGGCGGGCATAGGTAAAGTCGGCGGTTTGCTCGTCGATACACGGAAATTCGTCGCTGTCGGCAAAGACGATCGCCATGTTCCGCTCGCGCGCGAGTTCGACGAACGCCGGATCGCGGAAGCTTTCGTGCCGCACTTCGAGCGCGTGGCGCAGCGGCAGGCCGTCCTGCGTTTCGGGCAGCAGGTCGAGGAAAGCGGCGAAATCGTCGCGCTCGAACTTTTTCGTCGCCATGAACTGCCACAGGATCGGGCCGAGTCGGTCGCCGAGCCGCGTCAGCCCCTGCGTCAGAAACTTCTCTATCGACGCCGCGCCATCGGCGAGTTGCTTGCGGTTGGTGCAGAAACGCGACGCCTTGACGCTGAATTGGAAGCCATCGGGGACCGCGGCGGCCCAATTGGCGAAACTTTCGGGCTTCTGGCTGCCGTAATAGGTGCCGTTGATCTCGATGCCGGTCAGATGCTGCCCGGCATATTCCAGTTCGCGCTTCTGCGGATGTTTCGGCGGATAGAAGGTCCCGCGCCACGGCTCAAAGGTCCAGCCGCCGATGCCGATATGGATGCTCATGACTCGGTTCTCTCCCGCGAACGGCTGTGCTTGTCTCCTAATCTCGCACAAAGCCACGAAGCCACAAAGGGGGTGAGCCGATCCGACGTTCATCGCCCTTTGCGAGGGCCGCCCGTTATAGTGCTACGCGCATCGGCGCATGACGTCGCAGCTACGCACCCCTTTGTGGCTTCGTGGCTTTGTGCGAGTCGTTCTTGCAGGCATCTCAGGCCAGCGCCGCGTCGGCCCCCATCAAATTCGGGAAAAAGCCTTCGTGCGCCTCGCGCAGTTCGGCCAGCGTCACCTGATGATCGCTTTCGGGCAGTTCAAAGACGATGCGGTCCTTGATCGTGCGGCCGAGCGGGTCGACCGGCACGTCGGCGCGGCCCGCGGCATCGAGGAAGTCGGCGAGGCAGGTGTCGCAGACCGTGACGAGATAGAGGCCCTGATCCTCGCCGAAGAAGCTCTCGGCGACGCCGAAGGGCTGCTCCTCGCTGACCAGCACGCCGATGTTCGACTTCAGCGCCATTTCGGCGAGCGCCACCGCGACGCCCCCGTCGGACACGTCGTGGCAGGCGGTGATCCAGCCGGCATTGATCGCGTCGCGGATGAAATCGCCGGTGCGCTTTTCGGCTTTCAGGTCGACGGGCGGCGGCGGGCCTTCCTCGCGGCCCAAAATTTCGCGCAGCCAGATCGACTGGCCGAGATGGCCCATGCGCTCGCCGACCGCGAGGACGATGTCGCCGGTGCGCTTGAAGCCGATGCCGACCGCCTTGCCCAGATCGTCGATCACCCCGACGCCGCCGATCGCGGGGGTCGGCAGGATCGCGCTGCCGCCGCCGGTCGCCTTGCTCTCGTTATAGAGGCTCACATTGCCCGACACGATCGGATAGTCGAGCGCGCGGCACGCCTCGCCCATGCCGTCGAGACAACCGGTGATCTGCCCCATGATCTCGGGCCGCTGCGGGTTGGCGAAGTTCAGGCAGTTGGTGATCGCGAGCGGCGTCGCACCGACCGCGCTGATGTTGCGCCAGCTTTCGGCGACCGCCTGGCGGCCGCCCTCGAACGGATCGGCATAGCAATAGCGCGGGGTGCAGTCGGTCGTCATCGCGAGCGCGCGGTTCGTCCCGTGGATACGCACCAGCGCGGCATCGCCGCCGGTCTGCACCGTGTCGGCGCCGACCTGGCTGTCATATTGCTCCCAGATCCAGCGGCGGCTCGCGATGTCGGGGGTGCCCATCAGCGTCCTGAGGTCGGCGGCGACATCCTTCGTTTCGGGAACGTCGGTCAGCGGTGCCTGTTTCGGTGTCAGCACATGCGGCCGGTCATAGAGCGGCGCGTCGTCGGCGAGGGGGCCAAGCGGAATATCGCAGACGATCTCGCCATGATGTTCGAGCACCATGCGGCCGGTGTCGGTGACGGTGCCGATGACCGCGAAGTCGAGCTCCCATTTCTCGAAGATCGCCTTGGCGAACTCTTCCTTGCCGGGCTTGAGCACCATCAACATGCGTTCCTGGCTTTCCGACAGCATCATTTCATAGGCCGTCATGCCGGTCTCGCGCTGCGGCACATCGTCCATCCTGAGGTGGAGGCCGACGCCGCCCTTCGATGCCATCTCGACCGACGAGCTGGTCAGCCCCGCGGCGCCCATGTCCTGGATCGCGACGATCGCGTCCGACGCCATCAGCTCGAGGCACGCCTCGATCAGCAGCTTTTCGGTAAAGGGGTCGCCGACCTGCACCGTGGGGCGCTTTTCCTCGGCATCCTCGCCGAAGTCGGCGCTCGCCATCGTCGCGCCGTGGATGCCGTCGCGCCCGGTCTTCGAGCCGACATAGACGATCGGATTGCCGACGCCCGAGGCCGCCGAATAGAAAATCTTGTCCTGCTCGGCGACGCCGACGGTCATCGCATTGACCAGGATATTGCCGTCATAGGCCTTGTGAAAATTGACCTCGCCGCCGACCGTCGGCACGCCGACGCAATTGCCATAGCCGCCGATGCCGTGGACGACGCCCGAGATCAGATGCTTCATCTTGGGATGGTCGGGGCGGCCGAAACGCAGCGCGTTGAGGTTCGCGACCGGCCGCGCGCCCATGGTGAAGACGTCGCGCAAAATGCCGCCGACGCCCGTCGCCGCGCCCTGATAGGGTTCGATATAGCTCGGATGGTTGTGGCTCTCCATCTTGAAGATGGCGGCAAGTCTTTTGCCGTCCGGCCCTTCGCCGATGTCGATCACGCCGGCATTCTCGCCGGGGCCGCAGATCACCCACGGCGCCTCGGTCGGGAGCTTCTTCAGGTGGATGCGCGAACTTTTATAGCTGCAATGCTCGGACCACATGACCGAGAAGATGCCGAGTTCGACGAGATTCGGTTCGCGCCCGAGCGCGTGGAGGACGCGCTCATATTCCTCGGGCGAAAGCCCATGGTCGGCGACGATTTCGGGGGTGATGGCGGGCGCGGGCTGAGTCATGGCGCGCCTTTAGCGTCGCGCGCGCGATAGGAACAGACCCCATGTGGCCGAAACCGGCCGCATGGGGTCCAAATATGTCCGGCTCAGCGCGAGGCGAGCGTCGTCGCGGGCTTGTCGAGCGGCTGGACGTCGCGCAGCGAAAAGCTGACCTGCTGCGAACCGACCGTCCCGCGCACGCGATGTTCGCCGACGCGCAGCTTGAACGTCTTGCCCGTGCGCTCTTCGACGCCGCGGATCACGCGGTAGCCATCGGCTTCTTCGACCGTGTAGCTGTAGATGTGGCCGTCATGCTCGAACCGCTGCGGGGCGGCCTCATCGGCATGGACGGCGGGCGCCAGCGCTGCAAAACCGAGCGCGATGGGGAGGAAAATGGTTTTCATGATGCAAGTCCTTGTCTTTGAGAACAAAACTTGCCTTTAAGCCCCTCTTGTGTTGTGCAGTGCAACATGACCCGCTTTGGCCTGCGAGGCAATTGCAAAAAGTCGAAACGGGATTGTGCTGGAGACCGTCCTGTTCAGCTTGAACCGAAGCCCTGAGCCTGTCGAAGGGCGCTTCTCGTCGGGAGGCGCCCTTCGACAGGCTCTGGCTTCAGCGCGCGGCGGCGGCGCGTCCGCGTCCTGCCCACCAGGCGGCGAGCGCGAGCGCGGCATAGGCGAACAGCATCGTCGCCGGAATCGCGAGCGAATAGGCGGATTGCTTCGGCCCGAACCAGTCGATCGCCTGAAACAGCGCGAGCAGCGCCGCGAGCACCCACAGCCGGCCGTTGCCGCGCTCGCTGCCGGTGCGGCGCGCATAATAGAGGAGCGCCCCGCCCGCGAGCCCGATCTCGAGCGGCATTTCGATTTCCGGATGGTTCCACAACCCGAACCCGAGCCTGGGCGGCGCTCCGAACAGGGTGAGGTCGGGGATGTGGACGGCGAGGTCGAGCAGCCAGTGCGACAGCACGACGAGCCCCGCGCCGATCGCCGCCTCGCGCCGCCGCGTCGCAAACCAGACGGCGGCGCCGAACAGCAGGCCCCACAGCATCGCGCCGAGCAGGCTGTGCGTATAGGGCATATGATAGAGGTCCATCGGGTTCATCGCGGCGATGCCGGGGACGATGCGCATCGCCTCGACCCCCGGCACGAGCAGCCCCGCAAAGCCGATGTCGACGAGCTGCGCCGCGACGAACAGCGTGCCGAGCCCCGCGGCGCGCGGGCGCGAAGCGGCGACCAGCGCCGGGGCGAAATGGCCGATGAACATGAACGGAAGCTATCGCCCCGGCTGGCGACGTCAAGCTTGACCGCATGGGGGCGAAGGGGCCAAAGCAGGGGCCATGACGGATCTGCCCGACGCCCCCGCCGCCCCCGCCATCGCCTCCTTGTCGTTCGAGGCCGCGATGGGCGAGCTCGAATCGATCGTGCGGCGGCTCGAAAGCGGCGACGTCAGCCTCGAGGAATCGGTGACGCTTTACGAGCGCGGCCATGCGCTGCGCGCGCATTGCGAAGCGCGCCTCGCCGCCGCGCAGGCGCGGATCGAACAGGTCAGCCTGGGCGCCGACGGCGCGCCGGCGGGAACCACGCCCTTCGGCGAAAGCTGACCGGTGGCGGAGCTCGTCGGGGATGATTCGGCGAAAGCGGCGTTGTTGCTGCGTGCGGCGCAGGCCGACGTCGCATCGGGTATCGACGCGCTGTTCGACCAGCTCCTCCCGATCCCCGCCGATCCGCGCAGCACGCTCTATGAAGCGATGCGCTATGCCGCGATCGGCGGCGGCAAGCGGCTGCGCCCGCTCCTCGCGCGCGCGGCGGGCGATCTCTATCACGTCGATCGCGCGCTTTCGCTGCGCGTCGGGGCGGCGGTCGAGGCGATGCATGTCTATTCGCTGATCCACGACGATCTGCCCTGCATGGACGACGACGATCTGCGCCGCGGCAAGCCGACGGTACACAAGGCGTTCGGCGAAGCGACCGCGGTGCTCGCGGGCGATTCGCTGCATGCACTCGCCTTCGAATGGCTCGTCGATCCCGCGACGCACAGCGATCCGTTCGTGCGCGCCGAGCTGATCCGCGAACTCGCGCACGCCGCGGGACCGGCGGGCATGGCGGGCGGGCAGATGATGGATCTCGCGGCCGAGACCGCCGAATTCGACCTGCGCACGGTGACACGGCTCCAGCAGCTCAAGACCGGTGCGCTGATCGGCTTTTCGGTCGAGGCGGGGGCGATCCTCGCGCGCATCCCCGAGGAAGGGCGCCGGCCGCTGCGCGGATATGCGCGCGACATCGGGCTCGCCTTCCAGATCGCCGACGACATCATGGACGTCGAAGGCGACGAGGCGCTCGCGGGCAAGGCGCTGCACAAGGACGATGCGGCGGGCAAGGCGACCTTCGTGACGTTGATGGGCCTGGGCCGCGCACGCGAACAGGCGCGGCTGCTCGTCGAGCAGGCGGTCGATCATCTCGCGAATTTCGGCGAAGAGGCCGCGCTGCTGCGCGCCATCGCGCGCTATGTGGTGGAAAGGGACCGTTGATGCGCATTGGGGTTTATCCCGGAACATTCGATCCGATCACGCTCGGGCATATGGACATCATCCGGCGCGGCGCGAAGCTCGTCGACCGGCTCGTCATCGGCGTGACGACCAACATCGCCAAATCGCCGCTGTTCGACGACGACGAGCGGATCGCGATGGTGCGGCGCGAGGTCGAGGCGATCGAGGGCGACATTCACGTCGTCGGCTTCAATTCGCTGCTGATGGACTTCGCCGAGCGTGAAGGCGCGACGGTGATCGTGCGCGGGCTGCGCGCGGTCGCCGACTTCGAATATGAATATCAGATGGCGGGGATGAACCAGCAACTCAACGACCGCATCGAAACCGTCTTTCTGATGGCCGACGTCGGGCTTCAGCCGATCGCGTCGCGGCTGGTCAAGGAAATCGCGATCTTCGGCGGCGAGATCCACAAATTCGTGACCCCAGCGGTGCGCGGGGCGGTCGAGCGCCGCATCGCCGAACGCGGGCTGCGGCAGGGCGACGCCTAAGCCGATCATTGAGCATTCAGCTTTTTCCCGCTAGGCCGCGCCGGACGGGGCGCCAGACGGATATAGTGACAAAGGTCGACGAGATATGACATTCAGTTTCCGCCCCTTGCTTCTGGCCGCGATGGCGCTCGGACTGACGGTAGCGGCCGTCGCGCAGGAGGTGCCGCCCGCGCCCTCGCCGAACCCGGACGAAGCGCCCGCCGAACCGCCCGAGCCGGCCCCGCCGCCGCTGACCGAGGCACCGCCCGCCGAGGCACCCGAGGCCGCCGATGCCGCGCCGACCGAGGTAGCCCCCGCCGCGCCGACGATCACGCCCGAACAATATATGGGCAACCCCGAATATATGCTGAACCTCGACCTTTCGACCGGCGGCCGCGTGGTGATCCAGCTCTATCCCGACGTCGCGCCGCACCATGTCGAGCGCGTCAAGCAGCTCGCACGT
Organism: Sphingopyxis indica; assembly: GCF_900188185.1. GTDB lineage: Bacteria > Pseudomonadota > Alphaproteobacteria > Sphingomonadales > Sphingomonadaceae > Sphingopyxis > Sphingopyxis indica. The sequence goes on from NZ_FZPA01000004.1 coordinate 207,906, forward strand.
TCGGGCTTTTACAATGGCGTGAAATTCCACCGCGTGATCGACGGCTTCATGGCGCAGACGGGCGATCCGACCGCGACCGGGCAGGGCGGGTCGGACCTGCCCGACCTTCAGGCCGAATTCAACGACAAGCCGCATCTGCGCGGCACCGTCTCGATGGCGCGCGCCAATGATCCGAACAGCGCCAACAGCCAGTTCTTCATCATGCTCCAGCCGCGCTTCTCGCTCGACCATAATTATACCGTCTTCGGGCGCGTCGTGTCGGGGATGCAATATGTCGACGCGATCCATAAGGGCGAGCCGCCCGAAGTGATGTCGCGCATGGTCCAGGTGTCGGTCGCCGCCGACCAGAAGCCCGTGCCGCCCGCGTCGATGCTGGTCGAGGACAAGCCGGCCGCGCCCGACATCTCCGCCGACGATCTCAACGCGCCGATCCGGTAAGCGAGGCGCAGGGGAGGGCTCCGCGGAGCCTGCCCCAATCGAAATCAGCCCTGAGCTTGTCGAAGGGCGCTTCTCGTCGATAGGCGCCCTTCGACAAGCTCAGGGCTACGGTTCAATCTGCCGAACGGACTTCAGCCGATGCGCGTCGACGATTTCGACTTCGACCTTCCGCCCGAGCGGATCGCGCTGCGCCCGGCGCGGCCGCGCGATGCGGCGCGGATGCTCGTCGTCGAAGGCCGCGCGATGCGCGATGCGGGGGTGCGCGACCTGCCCGCGCTGCTGCGCGCGGGCGACTGCCTCGTCTTCAACGACACGCGCGTCATCCCCGCGCAGCTCGAAGGCCAACGGGGCGTTCGACGTGACGGCGCGGCGAGCGCGCCGGGGGCCAAGATCGGCGCCACCCTGCACAAGCGCGTCGACCTGCGCCGCTGGCAGGCGTTCGTCCGCAATGCCAAACGGCTGCGCGTCGGCGAAACGGTCGATTTCGGTTCGGGGGTCGAGGCAGTCGCCGAGGAACGGCTCGCCGACGGCAGCTTCATACTCGCCTTCGCGGGCGACGAGCCGGTCGAACTGCTGCTCGAACGCGCCGGCACGATGCCGCTGCCGCCCTATATCGCGGGCAAGCGGGGGGCCGACGACGCCGACCGCGCCGACTATCAGACGATGTTCGCGCGTGAGGACGGCGCGGTCGCGGCGCCGACCGCGGCGCTGCATTTCACCCCCGGCCTGCTGGACGCGATCGCCGCCGCCGGCATCGCCACCGAAACGCTGACCTTGCACGTCGGCGCGGGCACTTTCCTGCCGGTCAAGGCCGACGACACCGACGATCATGTGATGCACGCCGAATGGGGCCGTATCGAGCCCGAGACCGCGGCGCGCCTCAACGCGGTGCGCGCCGCCGGCGGGCGGATCATCGCGGTCGGCACGACCAGCCTGCGCCTGCTCGAAAGCGCGGCCCGGACCGACGGCACGATCGCGCCCTTCGCGGGCGACACGTCGATCTTCATCACGCCGGGCTATCGTTTTCGCGCAGTGGGCGGATTGATGACCAATTTCCACCTGCCGCGATCGACCCTGTTCATGCTGGTCAGCGCGCTGATGGGATTGGACGTGATGCACGCGGCGTACAGCCACGCGATCGCGGAAGGTTACCGCTTCTACAGCTATGGCGATTCCAGCCTGCTGCTGCCGGAGCGATAGCGGCGACCATGCTCTTCCGCGGCACCGGCGATCAGGCCGGCACCGTGCTCTCGTCGAAGAACAGCACCTGCGAAATCGCCGCGCGCAGCGTCGCGGGCTGATAGGGCTTGGTGAGCAGGAAGGCGGGCTCGGGCCGATCGCCGGTGAGCAGCCGTTCGGGGAAGGCGGTGATGAAGATCACGGGCACCTTCGTCTCGCTCAATATTTCCTGCACCGCCTCGATCCCCGAACTATTGTCGGCGAGCTGGATGTCGGCGAGCACCAGGCCCGGCTGGTGCGTCTGTGCGTCGGCGACGGCCTCGCGGTGTGTCGTCGCCACCGCGACGACCTCGTGCCCCAGGTCGCGGACGATCATTTCGATGTCCATCGCGATGATCGGCTCGTCCTCGATAATCAGGATGCGCGCACGCGTCTGGCGGTCGATCTCGTCCATCGCATCGGCGACCAGCTTGTGGACATCATCGACGTCGCGGCCGATGATCCGGCCGGTTTCGGCTTCGCTGAAGCCTTCGACCGCGGTCAGCAGCAGCGCCTGCCGCGCGAGCGAAGGAATGCGGCGAAGCCGCGCGTCGGCGATCCGCGCGTCGGGAGCCGCCGCTTCGTCGGCAGCGGCGGCTTCGGCGATCACCCCGAAATTGTCGTGGATCATGCGATAGAGCTGGATTCGAAGGTCGCCGCCCGCGTCGATTGCGTCGGGATGCGAGACGAGCGTTTCGAGCAATTTCGCGACGAGCGCGTCGCCGCTCGCCTGGCTTCCCGAAATCGCGCGGCCATAGCGCCGCAGATAGGGGAGATGCGGCGCGATCGCCTGGCCCAGTGACATAGAAATTACCCTCCTGATGCAGACGGTTCGCCCGCTTGAAATCCGCAGAAACCCGCAGATGGCAATAAAAAATCCATCCGCGTTCGGCATAATTTTACCGAAGTGGAACGATTCGGCGATAAAATGGTTTCATATAAAAGGTTCAGGTGCCATTGCGATTTGGTAAAGGCGCGGTTAGCAGAAGGCCCCATGTCCAACGGATGTCGCGATAATGTCGTCTGAATCCGGTTCGCCCGACCATAAGGCTGCCGGAAAAGACGCCAAAAAGAAGGTGTCGGGAAAGGGGCGGGACGTCAACATCGCCCTGCGCCGTGCCTATGAGTCTGCGCTCGACGAATCGATTCCGAAGTCGATGCTCGATCTGCTCGCCAAGCTCGATTGACCTCAGCGGCGATAGCGCGCCGCGAAATCGCTCTGAAATTCCTTGAAACGCCCTGCGGCGATCGCCTCGCGCATCGCCTGCATCAGCGCCTGATAGAAATGCAGATTATGCTGCGTCATCAGCATCGCGCCGAGCATCTCGCCCGAGCGGACGAGATGATGCAGATAGGCGCGCGACCAGCTGCTGCACACCGGACAGTCGCACGCCGCGTCGAGCGGGCCCGGATCCTCGGCATGTCTGGCGTTGCGGATATTGACCGGTCCGTTCCAGGTGAACGCCTGCCCGTTGCGCCCCGAGCGCGTCGGCAGCACGCAATCGAACATGTCGACCCCGCGCGCGACCGCGCCGACCAGATCGTCGGGCTTGCCCACCCCCATCAGATAGCGCGGCTTGCCGGCGGGTAGCTGCGCGGGCGCATAGTCGAGCACGCCGAACATCGCCTCCTGCCCCTCGCCGACCGCCAGCCCGCCGATCGCATAGCCGTCGAAGCCGATGTCGATCAGTGCGTCGGCCGACCGCTGGCGCAGCGCTTCATCGAGCGAGCCTTGCTGGATGCCGAACAGCGCCGACCGCGCCGCATGATCCTCGCCCGCGTCGAAGCCCGCGCGGCTGCGCGCCGCCCAGCGCATCGAGCGCTCCATGCTCGCCTCGGCCCGCTTCGCGTCGACGCCATTGGGCGGGCATTCGTCGAACGCCATCACGATGTCGCTGCCGAGCAGCCGCTGAATCTCCATCGAGCGTTCGGGGGTGAGCATGTGGCGCGAGCCGTCGAGGTGGCTCTGAAAGGCGACGCCTTCCTCGCTCTGCCTGGTGAGCGCCGACAGGCTCATCACCTGATAGCCGCCGCTGTCGGTCAGGATCGGCCGCTCCCACCCCATGAAGCCGTGCAGCCCGCCGAGCCGCGCGACGCGCTCGGCGCCGGGGCGCAGCATCAGATGATAGGTATTGCCCAGAATGATGTCGGCACCGGTCGCGCGCACCTCGTCGGGGCGCATCGCCTTCACGGTCGCGGCGGTCCCGACCGGCATGAAGGCCGGCGTGCGGATGTCGCCGCGCATCATGCGGATCGTGCCGGTGCGCGCCGCGCCGTCGGTCGCGGCGATCGAGAAGGCGAATCGTGTCGTCATCGGGCGCGCCTATGGCGGGCGGGCGCCCGAAAGTCGAGCGCCGGCCCTATTCGCGCTCGTCGTCGCTCGACGGCTCTTCCTCGGCGGCCTTGACCTTCTCCTTCGGCTTTTGCTTTTCGAAAGTCGCGAGCAATTTCGACTTTTCGGCCTCCGAGAGGTCCTTCTCGGCCGCGGGGAACATCTCGTCCTCTTCCTCGTCGATATGGTGGAGATAGCGGTCCTTCATCGTGCGAAAGCGGGTGAGCCAGCCGGTCGAGGCGAAGTCCATCTCATAGAGTTCGGTCAGCATATCCTCGATCTCCTTATGCTCGGAGACGCTGTGCTGCGCGTCGTCGCGCAGGCCGGGCTTGGCGAGCATCGTCGCATAGAGCGACATTTCCTCCGACGCGGCGTGCGCGGTCACCTCGATGCGGAACGCCTCGAACAGCCTTTCGCGCTCGGGGCTGTCGCCGTGCGTCTCGTCGATCTGACGCAGCAATTTGCGGTGGCGGTCGTGATCGGCCTTCAGCCGGGCGAAGATTTTGGTCTCGGCCATGATATGCTCCGTTCTGCGAGTAAGTTCGCAGGTCGGAACGGCCGATCGGCGGCACGGTTCCGGTCAGGCGGCCCGCCAGCCGGTCGTCGTCGTAAAGGCGGGGAGGCGACAGGTTGCGGATGAGGTCGAGCTGGTCGAGCGATTCGATGCCTTCGGCGGCCGTCTCCATCGCCAGCGCCTCGGCGAGCGCGACGATCGCGGCGTTGCGCGATCCCTTCGCGGTCGCGCCGCGCACGAAGCTCTGGTCGATCTTGATCTTCAAACCTCGACCGGCCAATTTATGGGTCGACGTCCTAGCCCCGGCGCGGCCCCGGCCATGCACCGCAAAGCCTTGCCATAATATATATAATCGGTTCGCACGGGGGTAAGCGATCACCCCTGTTCTTCGCGGCACGCCGTGCATCTTGTAAAGGCGCGCGGCGCGGGCGATAGCGGCCGGCGATGACCCTGCCGCCCTCCACCCGCCGGTCGGCGCTCGACCGGCTCACCGCCGACGCGCCTTTCCTCGCGCGGCTCGCCGAGCTTTTTCCTGAGGATGTCGCGCGTTTCCTCGCCGACGGCACCGACACCGCGCTGGCCGCCGTGACAGCGCCCGCGGTCGACGAAGAGGTCATGCGCACGCTCCGCCGCTGGCGCGGCCGCACCGCCTTGCTGCTCGCGCTCGGCGATCTTTCGGGCGAGCATGATGTCGCGGCGACGACGCGGCGCCTGTCCGAATTTGCCGATACCGCCTGCGACCTCGCGCTCGCCGCCGCCTTTGCCGAACGCGTCCCCGACGCCGCGCCGCAGGGCCTCGCAGTGATCGCGCTCGGCAAGCTCGGCAGCTTCGAACTCAACTATTCGTCGGACATCGACCCGATCCTGATCTTTGATCCCGCAACGCTGCCGCGCCGCGAGCGCGACGATCCGGACGAGGCCGCAGTGCGGATCGCGCGGCGCTTCGTCGAGATTCTTTCGGCGCGCACCGCCGACGGCCATGTGCTGCGCGTCGACCTCAGGCTGCGTCCGCATCCCGAAGTGACGCCGATCGTGCTGCCGGTGAACGCCGCCATCTCCTATTATGAATCCGAAGCGCTCGCATGGGAGCAGGCGGCGTTCATCCGCAGCCGCGCCTCGGCGGGCGACCGCGCGCTCGGGACGCGCTTCCTCGAGGCGATTCAGCCCTTCATCTGGCGGCGCAGCCTCGATTTCCGGCAGCTCAAGGAAATCGGGGCGATGAGCGACCGCATCCGCGACCATTTCGCGCAGGGGCAGGACTTCGGCCCCGGCTATGACTTGAAGCGCGGGCGCGGCGGCATCCGCGAGATCGAATTTTTCGCGCAGGTTCATCAGCTCATCTATGGCGGGCGCGACCCCGCGCTGCGCGCCCCCGCGACGGTCGATGCGCTCGCGGCGCTTGCCGGCGCGGGCCGTGTTGCCCCCGACGTCGCGGCGCGCCTGTCGGACCATTATGCGACGCTGCGCCGTATCGAGCACCGCTTGCAGATGATCGACGATCAGCAGACGCACAGCCTGCCCGTCCAGCCGGACGCGCTCGACGCGGTCGCGCGCCTCGACGGCGAGGCGGACGGTGCGGCGCTCCTCGACACGCTGCGCCCCGTCGTCGGCGATGTCGGCGCCTGCTATGACAGGCTCGTCGCCGACCGCGCGGTGGCGACCGGCCTGCCGCGCGACGAAAGCGAGCTGGCGGCGGCGCTCGCCGCGGCGGGCTTCGAGCCGCCCGATCCCGCGCTGCGCACGATCGCCGAATGGCGCAGCGGCAAGCTGCGCGCGCTGCGCAGTCCCGCGGCGCTCGAAGCGCTCGAAACCATGCTCCCCGAGCTGATGAAGGCGATCGGCGCGGCGCCCGATCCGGCGGCGACGCTGATCCGCTTCGACAAGCTGGTGGCGGGCCTGCCGAGCGCGGTCAATTTCTTCCACCTGCTCGCGGCGCAGCCCGCGCTCGCCCGCGTCGCGACGCGCATATTGTCGCTCGCGCCGACGCTCGCCGACGCGCTCGCCGCGCGCGTCGAACTGATCGACGGACTGATCGACGCGCGCGCCTTCGACGCGCCGGCGGACAAGGCGGAGCTGATTGCCGAATGGACGCCGGGGCTCGCCGGGCTCGACTATGAACGGCTGCTCGACCGCGTGCGCGACCGCGTTGGCGAGCGGCGTTTCGCCTATGGCGCGCAGCTTGTTGCAGGCGCCGCCGACCCGCTGATCGTCGCGCGCGGCTATTCGGATCTCGCCGAAGCGGCGTTGCAGCTGCTCGCCGACGCGACGGTCGCCGAATTCGTCGAGGCGCACGGGCGCGTGCCGGACAGCGAACTCGTGATCCTCGCGCTCGGGCGCTTCGGCGGGCAGGCGCTGACCCACGCCTCCGACCTCGACCTCATCTATCTGTTCACCGGCGACCATCTCGCCGAATCGGACGGCCCGCGCCCGCTCGGCGCGACGACCTATTACAACCGCCTCGCGCAGCGCGTGACCGCGGCGATGTCGGTGCCCACCGCGGCGGGCAAGCTCTATGATGTCGATGTGCGCCTGCGGCCGCAGGGCGCGCAGGGGCCGCTCGTCGTCACCGTCGACAGTTTCGAACGCTACCAGCGCGAAGAGGCCTGGACGTGGGAGCATATGGCGCTGCTCCGCGCGCGCCCGGTCTATGGCAGCGACGCGGCGCGCGGCGAGGTCGCGCGCGTGATCGCCGACGTGCTCGCCCGTCCGCGGGGCGGCAGCGTCGCCACCGAAGCCGCGGCGATGCGCGCGCGGATCGCCGCGCACAAGCCGCCGGCGGGGCCGCTCGACGTCAAGACGGGGGCGGGGGGGCTCGTCGACCTCGAATTCGCGATGCAGGTGGTGCAATTGCAATCGGGCCGCTGCCACGATCCGCATATCCCGACCGCGCTCGCCTGCCTTGCGGCGGCGGGGCTTGCGCCGGATGCGATCGTCGCGGCGCACCGCCTGCTCGCGCGGCTGCTCGTGATGCTGCGGCTGACCGCGCCCGACGGCGAGCCGCAGGCGGCGGCGGCGCGGCAGCTTGTCGCGGCGGCGTGCGGCTGCGACAATTGGCCGGCGCTGCTTGAAGCGCACGACGCCGCACGGCAGGAGGTCGCCGGCTGGTGGGCGGCGATTCGCCCCGCCGACGAACAGCAGGAGACGAAATGATGAGCGCAATCGCCCTCGGGGATGCGATTCCCCCGGTAAAGCTCGCCGATGCCGACGGCGCGACGATCGACCTCGCCAGCCTGAAGGGCGCGCCGCTGATCGTCTATTTCTATCCGAAGGCCGATACGCCCGGCTGCACCGTCGAGGCGCAGGATTTCACGCGGCTTTCGCCCGATTTCGCGCATCTCGGCGCGCATGTCGTCGCGGTGTCGCGCGATGCACCGCAAAAGCTGTGCAAATTCCGCGACAAATATGGGCTCACCGTGCGGCTCGCCTCGGACGAGGATGGGGCGGTGTGCGAAGCCTTTGGCACCTGGGTCGAAAAGACGAACTACGGCCGAACCTATATGGGGATCGAGCGCTCGACCTTCCTGTTCGGCGCCGACGGAAAGCTCGCGAAGCTATGGCGCAAGGTCCGCGTCAAAGGCCATGCCGAGGCGGTGCTGGAGGCGGCGAAGGCGCTTTGACCGTGCCATTTTGCCCTTCCGTTTGTCCTGAGGAGCCATTGAGCTTGACGAAATGGCGTCTCGAAGGACGTCAGCACTGCGCCTCTGTCCTTCGAGACGGGGCTTCGGCAGGCTCAGCCCCTCCTCAGGACGAACGGGTCGGATCATGACCACGCTCGGCGAAGCCGCGCGCGCGGTCCTGCTGACGCCGGACCCGCACGCCAAGCGCCGCGCGGCGCGGGCGCTCGCGCGCGGCTGGCGGCGCGGCGACATCGCGCATCGCTGCGACGTCCCGCTCCCCGACCGGCCGGCATGGCCCGCGGCGCCCGAACTGCTCGCGCCGGCGCAGATGCCGCGCCGCCGCAAGGGCGGGTCCGAACGCGGCCGCATAGCGATGCTCCACGCGCTCGCGCATATCGAATTTGTCGCGATCGACCTCGCGGTCGATCTCGTCGGGCGCTTCGGGGGAGAATTTCCGCGCGGTTTCGTCGACGACTGGCTCGGCGTCGCGGCCGACGAGGCGATGCATTTCGCGCTGCTCGACCGCCGCCTGCGCGCGCTCGGCAGCCATTATGGCGCGCTCCCCGCGCACGCGGGTCTGTGGGAAGCCGCCGAGGCGACCGCCGACGACGCGCTGGCGCGGCTCGCGATCGTGCCGATGGTGCTCGAAGCGCGCGGGCTCGACGTCACCCCGGCGACGGTGACGCGCTTCCGCGACGCGGGTGACGAAGCCTCGGCGAAAATCCTCGAACGCATCTATGCGGACGAGATCAGGCACGTGGGGGCGGGGACGAGCTGGTTCGAATGGCTGTGCGACGAACGGCAAATGGAGCCGCGCGCGACATGGCAAAGCCTAGTAAAAGCGCGCTTTCGCGGGAGTTTGAAGCCGCCGTTCAACGACTCGGCGCGCCGGGACGCCGGTTTAACGCAAGAATACTACGCGGTTATTGCTTAGTAACCATTGTCCATGCACCAAGGCTCGCGAGCGGGGAATGAACCCATTCAGACAAGCAACCGGCACCGGTGACGCGCGCGAATGCGTCGCCGGCGACATGGCGAATAGCGGGGTCGATACGTGCGAAACGAAAGCTTTACGCAGAAGTTCCGTCTCGGATTCATTTTTTGTGCAATGGCTCTCGCAGGCGCCGCCGCCCCGGCCGCCCATGCGGTCGAGAACAGCGCCGATGCCGGCGTGATCGTCCCCGACGAACCCGATGACGACAGCTTCGACGCGGGCGTCGCGCCGTCGGTCGGCGAAGACAGCGAAGCGCGCGCGGTGTTTCAGGCGTGGAAGCGCCTCGACACCGGCCTGACCGCTTCGCTCGGCGTCGCAGTGCCCTCGCGCCGCCCGATCGAGCAGATGTCGCTTTCCTCGTCCTATGGCATGCGCGTCCATCCGATCACGGGCAAGGTCGCGCGCCACAACGGCATCGACATTCCGGCGCCCTATGGCACGCCGATCTATGCGACCGCGGACGGCATCGTCGGCCGCGCGCAGCGCCTCGGCGGCTACGGCAATTATGTCGAAATCAACCACGGCAACGAAATCCAGACGCGCTACGGCCATATGTCGCGCTTCGTCGTCCATGCAGGCGAGCGGGTGAAGAAGGGCGAGGTCATCGGCTATGTCGGCTCGACCGGCCGTTCGACGGGCAACCACCTTCACTACGAAGTCCGCATCGAAGGCTCGCCGGTCAACCCGCTGCCCTTTGTCCGCTCGGACCAGATGGCCGTCGCTGCGCTGTCGGGCGACCAGGCCAGGATGGCGATGGGCGGCCCCGAGGAATAGGAATCCTTCAAGGGTTCGGAGAGGAGGGGGCGTCCTCCGGCCCGCGGCCGAGGCGCCCTTTTCTTTTGCGCCTCCGCTCCCTATCTTGACCATATGGCCACGCAGCTTTCCGACATCACCCTGTCGCCCGCGGCGGCGACCCGCGTCCGCTGGATCGCCGAGCGCAAGGGCGGGGCACAGCCCGCGCTGCGCCTCGCGGTCGACGGCGGCGGCTGTTCGGGTTTCACCTACCGCTTCGAACTTGCGACCAGCATCGACGCCGACGACATCGTCACCGAAACCGACGGGGTAAAGCTCGTCGTCGACCCGGTCAGCATCGACCTTGTGCGCGGCTGCACGGTCGATTTCGTCGATTCGCTCGGCGGCTCCTCGTTCAAGGTCGACAACCCCAACGCCGCGGCCGGCTGCGGCTGCGGGTCGAGCTTCGCGATCTGACGCCTTTCTTGGGCGCGCGCTTCCTGTCATAGGGGGCGCATGAAAATCGCGACGTTCAATATCAACGGCATCAAGGCACGCCTGCCGCGCCTCGTCGAATGGCTCGAAGAGACGCAGCCCGACATCGTGTGCCTTCAGGAACTCAAGTCGAGCGACGAGACGATCCCGGCCAGGGAGATCGAGGCGGCGGGCTATGGCGCGCTCTATCACGGGCAAAAGGGGTTCAACGGCGTCGCGATCCTCGCGCGCGGGGCCGAGCCGGTCGAGATCCAGCGCGGCCTCGCCGGCGAGGAGGAGGATGAGCAGTCGCGCTATCTCGAAGCCGATATATTCGGCGTGCGCGTCGCGTCGATCTATCTGCCCAACGGCAATCCGCAGCCCGGCCCCAAATTCGATTACAAGCTGCGCTGGATGGCGCGGCTGCGCGCGCGCGCGCAGGCCTTGCTGGCCGCCGAAATCCCCGCCGTGCTCGCGGGCGACTATAATGTCATTCCGCACGACGACGACGTCTGGGACCCGCGCGCCATGGCCGCCGACGCGCTGATACAGCCCGAATCGCGCGACGCATATTTTCGCATCCTCGGCGACGGCTGGACCGACGCGCTGCGCAGCCGCCACCCCGCCGGGCATGTCTGGACCTTCTGGGACTATCAGGCGGGCGGCTGGCAACGCGACCATGGTTTCCGCATCGACCATCTGCTGCTCAGCCCGGCGATGGCCGACCGGCTGATCGACGCGCGGGTCGACAAGGCCTATCGCGGCCGCGAAAAGGCGAGCGACCACGCGCCGACCTGGGCGCAGTTCCGATAGTCGCGCCGCTCCTTGTCTTGAAGGACGTCCCGGTCTAATTGAGAACGACTCGCAACAGGAGTTTTTCATGCCGGAAACAAGCGCCTATCAGGTCGCGGACTGGAACGGCCGGAACGGCGAGCAATGGGTCGCCAATCAGGCGCGGCTCGACCAAATGCTCGCCGTCTTCGGCGACGCCGCGATTGCGGCGGCGGCGCCGGCCGCCGGTGACCGGGTGCTGGACGTCGGCTGCGGCGCGGGCACGACCAGCATCGCGCTCGCCGCCCGCGTCGGGTCGCGGGGGCGCGTGCTGGGCGTCGACATTTCGGAGCCGCTGATCCGGCATGCGCGCAGCAGGGCGCCGGCCGGGACGCCGCTGACCTTCGAACTGGCCGACGCCGGCCGCACCGCGCTGCCGGCGCAGAGCTTCGACCTGCTCTTCTCGCGCTTCGGGACGATGTTCTTCGACGATCCGGCGGCGGCGTTCGCGCATATGCGCAGGGCGCTAAGACCCGGCGGACGGCTGGCGTTCGTGTGCTGGCGCGCGGCGGCGGAGAATGACTGGGTGCGGTTGCCGATGGGGGCGATCCGCGACCTCGTGCCTCCACCTCCGTCCCCCGATCCCGAGGCGCCCGGACCCTTTTCCTTCGGCGACCGCGATCGCGTCGCGCGCATCCTGACGGCCGCGGGCTTCGCCGATGTCGCGATCGCGCCGTTCGACCATGAGCTTCCGTTCGGCGAGGGCGCGACGCGCGCGGCGGCGATCGACGATGCGGTCGACATGGCCTTTCAGGTCGGCCCGCTGTCGCGCGCGCTGTCCGATCAGCCCGACGCCGTCCGCGCGCCCGCGGCGGAGGCGGTCCGGCGCGCCTTTGCGGCGCGGCCGGGTGAGCGGTCGGTGATGATCGACGGCGCCGCGTGGATCGTCACCGCGCGCAATCCGTCCTGACCGGCGATTCGCATGATGACCCTTCGGCACATTCGACAAGGGCGGGCTTCGGGCTTGGCGATTCAGGGCTCGTCCTGCTGTCCTGTGCCTCAGGCCAGAACCTTGTCGTAGATGCGATAGACGCGATTCTCGGTCGCCTCGATCGCCCTGGCGACCGCGATCATCCCCTGATTGTCGTCGAGCACCCAGCCGATGTCGCCATATTCGGCGCCATAGGTGGCGACGCCGTCGCGGCGGATGAATTCGATCATCATGAAGGCGAGGGTGCTCGCCATGCGGCTGTTCTGCAGCTTCTTGACCACGCCCATCAGCGGCACGCGCAGGGTGCGGCTCTTCGGCTTCCTGAGCCACCAGAGCAGCCGCGCCCAGCCGAAGGGGAGCAGCGAGCCGTCCATGTCGATCAGCAGCTCGTTGATGTTCGGCAGCACGATCATGAAGGCGACGGGCTCGCCGTCGAGTTCGGCGACGCGGATCAGATCCTCGAACACCAGCGCTTTCAATTTCTTGCCGACAAAGGCGATCTCGCTGTCGGTCAGCGGGACGAAGCCCCAATTGTCCGACCAGGCGTCATTGAGGATGCCCATGATCAGCCGCGCCTCGGCATCGAACCGGCGCTTGTCGACGCGGCGGATGCGGATGCGCTCATTCTTTTCGCCCGCCGCGACGATGCGGTTGACGATCGGCGGGAAGCCGTCGGCGATCGGCACCTTATAGTTGAGCAGCGTCTTGACGGGGCGATAGCCGGCGCCCTCGACCCATGGGCGATAGAGCGCGCTGTTGTGGCCGAGCATGATCGTCGGCGGCGTGTCGAACCCCTCGACGAGCAGGCCCGGCTCGTCCCAGATCGAGATCGACAGCGGGCCGAGCGAGCGCGTCATCCCCTGATCGCGCAGCCACGCCTCGGCGCGCGCGAGCAGCGCCTGCGCGATGCCTTCGTCCTCGGCCTCCAGCAGCCCCCAGTTTCCGGTCCCCGGCCCCATCCCCTGCCCGGCGGGCTGGGCGAGCGCGAGTTCGTCGATATGCGCCGAAATGCGGCCGACGGTGCGCCCGTCGCGGCGCGCGAGGAACAACTGCGCCCGACCATGTTCGAACCACGGATTCTTGCCGGGGGTGAGGAGGTCGAAGGCTTCGCTCCTGAGCGGCGGCACCCACGCCGGGTCGCCGCGGTTCAGCCGAAAGGCCAGCTCGACGAATTCGCGTTTGTCGGTCTTCGTCCTGACCGGAATGATGCTGACGGGGCCCTGGGCGTGTGCGGCCATCTCTGGTTTCCTGGTTGAAATCACTTATATTCGGTGGATGCGCATTAGAGCCTGATGACATGAAATTGAACCACCTTGATCGCGCAGTGAAGCCCGCCGGCGAGGAGCGGGGCGCCGCGCGGGCCGGGAGCCCGTGCAAGACCCGCGACGGTGTCCGGCGGGCTTCACTGCGCAACCCCGGAGGGGCGGGCCGCTTTTGGCCCATTGCTGCGTTGCTCGTCGGGCACGATGATCCGCATCGCACCTCTCCTCGCGCCTTGCACTGGGCCAAAATCGGCTCCGTCAAGGTGGTTCAATTTCATGTCATCAGGCTCTGAGGCATAGATGCGGCGCTGGCGACCCGCATTCGGCCATTTTGCTGCCACGAAATCATGGTGAAACGCCCGATATGACGACGATGACTCCCCCCGCCGATCGCGCCGCGCCGCGCGCTGCGGCACCGACGGTCAAGACGCCGAAGTCGGCGATCGCCGACGATATGGCGATGATCCGCGCCGCGTCGGAGCTGACGCGCGACCTCGTGACGCCCGGCGCGCGCATCTATTGGACCGATTTCCTCGCTTCGGCTTTCGTCGGCTATGCCGGCGTCGCCGCGGCGATCCTCGCGCCGTCGACCGGCTGGATGCTCGTCGCCGCGCTGGTAGCGGTGCTCGCCCTCTATCGCGCGGGCAGCTTCATCCACGAAATCACGCATATCCGCAAAAATGCGCTGCCGGGCTTTCGCCTCGTGTGGAACATGCTGATCGGCGTGCCGCTGCTGATCCCGTCCTTCATGTATGAAGGCATCCACAGCCTGCACCACAACCGCACCAAATATGGCACGGTCGAGGACCCCGAATATCTGCCGCTCGCGCTGATGAAGCCGTGGACGGTGCCGCTGTTCGTCGTCGCGGCGGCGTTCGCGCCGCTCGCGCTCGTCTTTCGCTATGCGGTGCTCACTCCGCTCTCTTTCCTGATCCCGCCGCTGCGCCGGCTGGTGCGCGAGCGCTATTCGGGGCTCATCATCAACCCGCTGTTCCGCCGCAAGCCGCCCGAGGGTGAATTCCGCCGCCAGTGGGCATGGCAGGAAGGCGGCGCCTGGGCGTGGTCGACCTTGCTGATCGCCGCCGGCGTCTTCGGCTGGGTGCCGCTGCGCGCGCTCGTCATCTTCGGCGCGATCGCCTCCGCGACGGTGGTGCTCAACCAGATCCGCACCCTCGTCGCGCATCTGTGGGAAAATGACGGCGAAGTGCTGACCGTGACCGCGCAGTTCCTCGACAGCGTCAACGTCCCGCCGCCGGGGCTGCTGCCCGAATTATGGGCGCCGGTGGGCCTGCGCTATCACGCGCTCCACCATTTGCTGCCCGGCGTGCCCTACCATGCGCTTCCCGAGGCGCACCGCCGCCTCAAGGCCGCGCTGCCCGCCGATTCGCAATATCACCGGGCGAATTATCGCAGCCTGCCGAAACTGGTCGCCAACCTCGTCGCCGGCTCGGCCCGCGGCACCGCCGCCTGACCCGCCGCCCGGCCGGGCCGAAGGCCGGCTTTGGGGCGGGAACAAGACGATCCTCCCCGCTTGCGGGGAGGTGGCAGCGCGAAGCGCTGACGGAGGGGGGGTGGCGTCCTTCGGCGGCGCGTCAGGCCGACAGCCCCCTCCACCACCGCCTTCGGCGGCGGTCCCCCTCCCCGCACGCGGGGAGGATGGAAAGGTCCGCAATCGATCGCTCTCGGCCATCGGTTCATCCGCGAGACCTCATCTCACCGCCGCCCTTCAATCTACCCCGCGTGCGCGTCCCGCAGTTCGCGTTTCAGCACCTTGCCGATCGGGCTGCGCGGCAGTTCGTCGACGACGCGGATCGCGCTCAGCCGCTGCGTCTTGCCGACCTTGGCGTTGCAGTCGGCGCGCACGGCCTCGGGGTCGGCGCCCGCTTTCAGCACCACGAAGGCCACGGGGGTCTCGCCCCATTCCTCGCTCGGCATCCCGACCACCGCCGCCTCGACGACGCGCTCGTCGGCGATCAATATCGCCTCGAGGTCGCTCGGGAAGATGTTGAAGCCGCCCGAAATGATCATGTCCTTCGCGCGGTCCATCAAGGTCAGGAATCCGTCCTCGTCGATGCGGCCGATGTCGCCGTGGCGATAGAAAAGATTTCCTTCGGCGTCGTACCAGTGCATCGCTCTGGTCGCCTCGGGCCGGTTGTTATAGCCGGTCATCATCGCGGGCGATCGGCCGACGACCTCGCCGACCTCGCCCTGCGGCAGTTCGTTGCCCGCCTCGTCGATCACCTTCGCGACATGGCCCGGCGCCGGCTTGCCGACGGTGTGCAGCTTGTCGGGGAATTGATGCGCCTCCAGGATGAAGGCCGCGCCGCCCTCGGTCATGCCATATATTTCGACGAGCCCGCCCGGCCAGCGCTTCAGCACATCGGCTTTCAGCGCCGCGGGGAAGGGCGCCGAGGTGCAATATTTCATCACGAAGCTCGACAGGTCGAAGCGATCGAAATCCTCGAGCGCCATGATGCGGCGATATTGCACCGGCACCAGCATCGTATTCGTCGCGCGCTCGCGCTCGGCCAGCTCGAGGAAACCGCGCGCGTCGAATTTCTTCATCAAGACGACCTGCCCGCCCGACCCGACCGTCGGCAGAAAGCTCGCCATCGTCGTGTTCGAATAGAGCGGGGTCGACAGGATCGTCACGGCAGCGGGGCCATAGGCGGGCACGCCGCGCTGGATATGCTGCCAGCGCATCGCGTGGCTGTGGACGATCCCTTTGGGCGTGCCCGTCGTTCCCGACGAATAGATGATGTTGAACCCGTCTTCGGGCAGGATCGCGACCGGCTCGGGCGCTGTTCCTTCGGGCGCCATCCAGTCTTCCAGCGCCACGCCGACGGTGCTGCCGTCCATCGCGATGCGCTCGCTCGCCGCGACGCTCTGGCCTTCGAGGCTCGCCGCTGCGGCGCTGTCGAGGAACAGGTGGCGCGCGCCGGTGTCGGCGATCATCGCCGCCATCTGCTCGCCCGTCGCGCTATTGGTGATCAGCCCGGCGACGCCGCCGGCGCGCAGCGTGCCCAAAATCGCCGCCATCTGCTCGACGCTGTTCAGCCCCGCAATCGCTGTGCGGTCGCCTTTCGCGAGTCCCTCGGCCTGCAACCGCGCGGCGATTCGGTCGACCATCGCGTCCAGTTCGGCCCAGGTCAGCCGCCGGACCGGATCGGCCGCCGCTACGGCATCGGGGCGTTCGCCGGCGTGGGCACGCACGAGGTCGGAGAGGGTGGCGAAATCGCCGGCGAGCAGGTCGGAACTGGTCATGGGCCTTTGGTTAGCACAGCCGGCTCGGCGTGCAACGCCGCGCCCGGCACGGGAAGCTCGCTTGACCGAAAGTTTCAAGTCGCTACTGATTTGCGGCATAAACAAACCACAAAGCCGCGGAGATGATTGCCATGCACCCCTCAGTCCACGCCGATGCCCATCCCGACAAGCCGGCGGTGATCGTCGCCGAAACCGGCGAAACGATCAGCTATGCCGAAATGGACGCCGCCTCGAACCGCGCGGCGCAGCTCTTTCGCGCGCATGGGCTGGGGCACGACGATGTCGTCGCTTTCATGCTGGAAAACACGCCGCATTATTATGGCCTGACGTGGGGCGCGCAGCGCGCGGGGCTGCGCTATGTCTGCATCTCGTCGCGGCTGACGCAGGACGAAACCGACTATATCCTGGACAATTCGGGGGCAAAGATGCTCATCGTCTCGGCCAGCCTCGCGCCCGCCGCCGAACGGCTCGAAACGCGGATCGAGCGCTTTGCGATGGGCGGCGCGATCGCCGACTGGCCGCGAATCGAAGATGAACTGGCGAAGATGCCCGCCGCGCGGATCGCCGACGAGCGCGCCGGGGTCGACATGCTCTATTCGTCCGGCACCACCGGGCGGCCCAAGGGGGTGCGCGTGCCGCTGCCCGAAGAGCGGGCGATCGACGCGCCGAACAGCCTCGTCATGCTCGCCGCGGCGGCTTTCGGCATCGGTCCGGACAGCGTCTATCTGTCGCCCGCGCCGCTCTATCACGCCGCGCCGCTGCGCTGGTCGATGACGATCCACCGCCTCGGCGGAACCGTCGTGCTGATGAAGAAATTCGATCCCGAGGGCGCGCTCGCGGCCATCGAAAAATATCGCTGCAACGCCGCGCAATTCGTGCCGACCCATTTCGTGCGGATGCTCAAGCTTCCCGAGGAGGTGCGCGCGCGCTACGACGTCTCCTCGATGAAGAGCGCGATCCACGCCGCCGCGCCCTGCCCGATCCCGGTCAAGCAGGCGATGATCGACTGGTGGGGGCCGGTCCTGCTCGAATATTATGCGGGTTCCGAGGGCAATGGCATGACCTTCGCGACGAGCGCCGACTGGCTCGCGCACAAGGGCAGTGTCGGCCGCGCGATCCACGGCACCGTCCACATCATGGGCCCCGACAATGAAACCGAACTCGCCGCGGGCGAAGAGGGCGGGGTCTTCTTCGAAAGCGAAAATGTCTTTGAATATCATGACGATCCGGAAAAAACCGCGTCGAGCCGCAACTCGAAGGGCTGGTCCACTTTGGGCGATGTGGGCAAAGTTGACGAAGATGGCTTCCTCTACCTCACCGACCGCAAGAGCTTCATGATCATCTCGGGCGGCGTGAACATCTATCCGCAGGAGATCGAAAACCACCTCGTCACCCACCCCAGAATCGCCGACGTCGCGGTCGTCGGCGGCCCGCACGAGGAAATGGGCGAGGAAGTGATCGCGGTGATCCAGCCCGCCGACATGGCCGACGCCACCGACGCCTTCCGCGACGAGATCATCGCTTTCGCGCGCGAAAAACTGTCGGGCGTGAAAGTGCCGCGCCGCATCGACTTCATGGACGCGCTGCCGCGCCACGATACGGGCAAGCTCTACAAACGCCTCTTGCGCGATCAATATTGGGAGAAGGCGAAGGAAAAGGCGTGATGGAAACCCGCGTCGAATTCTTCTTCGATCTCTCTTCGCCCTGGACCTGCCTTGCTTTTCACAACCTGCCCGCCGTGCTCGATCGCACCGGTGCGGGGGCGATCTATCGCCCAATTCTCGTTGGCGGGGTGTTCAACGCGGTCAATCCCGCCGTCTATGCCGCGCGCGAGCAGGCCGACAATCGCAAGCTCGACCATAGCTGGAAGATACTGAAGGACTGGGCACGGCTCGCGAGCGTGCCGATGAACTTCCCGTCGCAGTGGCATCCGGCGAAGAGCATCGCCGCGATGCGTTTCTGCACGGCGCTCGAAGACGACCAGCCCGCCCTCGTCCGCTTTGCCCGCGCGGCCTTTGCGAGCTATTTCGACCGCCAGGAAAATCTCGACGACCCGGCGGTGCTGATCGCGGTCGCCGACGCCGAAGGCCTCGACGGCGGCGCGATCGCCGAGGCGGCGGTGAGCGATGCTGTCAAGGCGCGGCTGCGCGCCAACACCGATGAAGTCATCGCGCGCGGCGGCTATGGCTCGCCGACGATCTTCGTCGATCGCGACGACATGTATTTCGGCAACGACCAGCTCCCGCTCGTCGAAGCCGCGCTCAAAAGGACACCCCGATGAAGGACCGTATCTCGATCACGATGCTCGAAGGCGGCATCGCCGACGTCCGGCTGATCCGCGCCGACAAGATGAACGCGCTCGACGCCGCGATGTGGGAGGCGCTGGCGCAGGCCATCGACCAGCTCAAGGCGACCGCGGGGCTGCGGGTGGTGGTGCTGTCGGGCGAAGGGCGCGCCTTTTGCGCGGGGCTTGATCTCTCGAGCCTCGGCGGCGAGCGCGAGCCGGGTGCGAGCAGCGCCGGCGGCAGTCTGTCGGACCGCACGAAGGGGATCGCCAACAACGCCCAATATGCCGCGTGGGGCTGGCGCGAGTTGCCGGTGCCGGTGATCGCCGCGGTCCACGGCGTCGCATTCGGCGCGGGGAGCCAGATCATGGCCGCCGCCGACATCCGCATCGTCCACCCCGACACGCGGATCGCGATCATGGAGATGCGCTGGGGCCTCGTCCCCGACGTCGCGGGCATGGCGCTGTGGCGCACGCAGGTCGCCGACGACGTGCTGCGCGAAATGATCTATACCAACCGCGAATTCACCGGATCCGAAGCGAAGCTGCTGGGCTTTGCGACGCATGTCGCCGACGACCCGCTGGCGAAGGCGATGGAGCTGGCGGCGGTGATCGCCGACAAGAACCCGCACGCGGTCCGCGGCGCCAAGCGCCTCTGCAACATGCTCGCCGACGCGAGCGATGCCGAAATATTGCAGGCCGAAAGCGACGAGCAGGTGAAGGTCATCCGCACCCCCAACCAGATGGAGGCGGTGATGGCGCATATGCAGAAGCGCAAGCCGAATTTCGTCGATTGATCGTCGCCCCCCGCACAGGCGGGGACGATAATTATTCGAGCAATTCCAGAAAGCGCGCCGCATTGTGCCAGTCGGCTTCGCGGCGCGCGCGCTGTGCCTGGGCCTCGCCGTCGGTGCCCCAGCGGCGCTCCTGATAGCGCTCGTCGAGGCTGACGGCCTGCCACAAGGCATCGGCGTCGAAGGCGCGCTCGGCGAGCGCCAGCCCCGCGACGAGCGAGCCGCCGATCGTCACCAGCGGCGACAGCGCGGCGAGCCGGAACGGGTCGAGCGCATGTACCGCGCCTTTCAGCGCGGCCACCGTGGCCTTCGGCTGGTCGACCGGCAGCACGCCCTGCGCAAGCGCGAACTCGACGCCGTGGCGCCCCTCGGCCCAGGCGAGCAGCGGGTTCCATGCCGCCGCCTGCTCGGCCTGCAAGGCGGCATCGCGGTCGTCGCGATAGCAGAGGAGGTCGCTTTCCGCATAGGCCGCGATCGGCGCGGCAAAGGCGGCGGGGTCGGGCGCGGCAAGGTCGATCGCGGCGTTGGCGATGCCGGTGAGCGGCATTGCGGCGGGATCGACCGTCTCGCCCTGCCCCTGCCATTCGGCCGCTATCGCGCGCGCGAGCGGCTCGCTCGCGACGATGAGCGGCGCGCGCGCCGGGGTGCGCACCGCGCGGCCATCGAGCGCGATGCCCCAGCCGCCGTCCTGCCGGGCGGCCTCGGCGGTCTTCCAGAAGCGCTTCATCGCGCGCCGGGCGACCGCCAGCGGCGCGCGAGGATTTTCGGCATCACGGCGAAGTCGAACAGGCCGACCAGCACGATCGCGACGCCGATCCAGCGGTCGGCCGGCTGCCCGGCGAGCGACCAGCCGCCGCGGATCAGCACGAAGCCGGCGAGCACGAAGATCGCGCCGGTGATGCGGATGGCATTGAGGGCAAAGAAGCGCTTTTTGGCGAGGGCGTCGGCGGCGTCGGTCATGGCTGCTCCCTATCGCCGCCGAGGTGACGCATCAACCGAGCGAGCGCGCCATGGCCGGTGGCATCGAGCCCCGCCGCGACGCGCTCGCGCTCGTCGGCACTCTTGTTCTGCGACAGCTTGATCGTCGGGCGCCACGCAGCGATCCGCATCTCGAATCCGGTGATCGCACCTGTCATCCGGCCGAACAGCGCGGGGTTCATCTTGTCGCGCGTCCACGGCGGCGTCGCGCCGATGCGTGCCTCATGATGCGCGGAAAGCGCATCGAGCAGATCGAGCAAGGCGTCGTCGTTCAGCTTGCGCGCGATGCCTTCCATCTCGACCGCGACATAATTCCACGTCGGCACCTGATCGGTTGCCGCATACCAGCCTGCGCTGACATAGGCATCGGGGCCCTGCACGACCGCGAGCGCCGTCGTTCCGTCGAGGTGCCGGGTCAGCGCATTGCCGCGCGCGAGATGGAAGCGCAGTGTCGCATTGTCTTCGCTCATCAGCACCGGCGTATGCGCGACGCGCGGGCCGTCGGGGGTCGCCGCGAAAATCGCGGCAAAGCCGATCTCGCGCACCAGCAGCGCGGGCAACTCGTCCTGTTGCGGCCGGAAAGCGGAATTGGGATGCATCAGCGCGGCCCGCGCGGCGCAGGTTTCGACGGTTTGCGCGCGCCGGCCTTGGCAGGCCCGCGCTTCGCCCCGACTTTACCGGCAGGCTTGGCCTTTGCTTCGGCTCGCCCGCGCCGTTCGCCGCGCCGCGCCTTGCGGACCTGCTTGGCATGGGCCTTGGCCTTCGCTTTCTGCGCCGCTTTGGGCGGCGTCCGCGGTTCGTCCTCGACGAGCAGGTCGCCGAGGATCGGGTCGAAACCGAGCGCGTCGAGGCTCGCGGCGAAATGGTCGGGAAGCGGCGCCGACACGTCGAGCGCGCCGCCGTCGGGATGGTCGATGCGCAGGCGGCGGCTGTGCAGGTGCAATTTCCGGCTGATCGTTCCGGTCAGGAAAGCGTCCTTGCCGCCATATTTGCCGTCGCCGACGATCGGATGGCCGATCGCCGCCATATGGACGCGGAGCTGATGGGTGCGCCCGGTCAGCGGTTGCAGCTCGACCCACGCCGCCTTGTTCCCGGCGCGCTCGATGATCCGATAGCGCGATTTCGATGGCAGGCCCTTTTCGTCGACGTGCATCTTTTCGCCGCCCGAACCCGGCTGCTTGGCGAGCGGCAGGTCGATTTCGCCCTGCGCGATGTCGGGCACGCCGACGACTATCGCCCAATAGGTCTTCTTCGCGCTGCGGTTCGAAAAGGCCTTGGCGAACCACGCCGCGGCGCGCGGGGTGCGCGCGACGAGCAGCGCGCCCGAGGTGTCCTTGTCGAGCCGATGGACGAGCTTGGGGCGGACCGGCGCATCGCCCTGCAATGCGCCGAGCAGGCCGTCGACGTGGCTCTCGGTCTTCGTCCCGCCCTGCGTCGCGAGACCTGGCGGCTTGTCGAGCACGAGCGCGCTCGCGTCGCGATGGATCACCATCGCCTCGGCGAGCGCAATATCGGCGGGCGACAGGGGCTTGTCCTTGCGCGGGCGCGGGCCGCTCGGCGCGGCGGGGGGGACGGGCATCGCGATGCGCTGCCCCGCCTCGATGCGGTCCGAAACGTCGGCCTTCTTGCCGTCGAGCGTCAGTTCGCCCGAGCGCGCCCAGCGCGCGATCAGCGCGTGCGGCGTGCCCGGCCGGTGCCGCTTGAACCAGCGATCGAGCCGGATGCCGTCATCGTCTTCGGCGACGACCGCCGTGTCGTGCGCGTCGCCGTTCATGCCGGAAGCTGCCGCATCGCGACCATGCCGAGCCCGCAGGCGACAATGCCGACGATCACCGACGACAGGACATAGGCCAAGGCCTGCCCCATTGCGCCACGCTCGAAGAGCAGCCAGAATTCGAGGCTGAACGAGGAAAAGGTGGTGAAGCCGCCGAGCAGCCCGACCCCGAGGAACAGTCGCGTCGTCTCGCTGCCGCCGCTGCGCGCGAGCCAGCCGACGAGGAGCCCCATCGCGAGGCTGCCGGCGATATTGGCGGTGAAGGTCCACCACGGAAAACCGGGGCCGAGCCGCGCGAGCATGATCTGGCCGAGCAGGTGCCGGCACCCGGCGCCGAGCGCGCCGCCGAGCATGACGGGAAAAAG
This sequence comes from Sphingopyxis indica, assembly GCF_900188185.1. Classification (GTDB taxonomy): domain Bacteria; phylum Pseudomonadota; class Alphaproteobacteria; order Sphingomonadales; family Sphingomonadaceae; genus Sphingopyxis; species Sphingopyxis indica. The sequence continues at coordinate 230,708 of NZ_FZPA01000004.1, forward strand.
CGTGTTCATGGCGCCCGCACTAGCCTGAAACGGCAGCGAGGCAAAGCGGCGGCATTCGCCTCGCGTCGAGCGCCCGCGAGCGGAATGCTGCATCTATCCGGTCAACGGGCTTGACGATGAGAACAAATAGTGTCCAGAATGGACCTGCCAGTGGAGAGTCGGGGCGCGACGATCGGGCATGAAAAGCAACATTGGTCCGAATTGGCGGCATATGCGAACGAACATAAGGTGAATCCAGCCATTGTGACGGGATAGTTGCGCCAGGACGGACAGAGAAGGGGGGCAAGGCGATGATTTATATCGACGTAAACCGCTCGTCGCACGAGGAGGCCGTCGAACCCGGCCGTGCGGACAGCCCGGAGCCGGCCCGGTTCCCAACGCATTTCGACGATGAGCGTCCGCTGCTGGTGGCGGTGGCTGCGCCCCCGTCGCAATCGGTGGGCGAAGGGATCGCAGGGATGCGCCCGGCCGCGACAGTCTCGCCGCAGGGCGCCGCCGATCATATCCGGGCCATGGCGCGACCCGGGATCATTTGGTTGCGGAGCGCCGAATCGCTCGACGACGCGCTCTTGTCCACGCTTTGCGCCGCTCTGGCGGAACGGCGCTGCAGCCTGATCGGCGAAACGACACTCGCGGCGCTCGACCGGATTGATGCGCTGTTTGCCGACGCGATCCCGACGCAGTGGCTCGTCGATGCGGATCCGCTCGATCGCGCCATGGCCGTAGCCGCGCTGACGCGCGCGCGGCCGCTCGAAGTGAATGACGTAACCCGCGACGAGGCCATGGCGCGCATTGATCGCCTGCAGGAGGAGGTTGCGCGCATCGCGCGCTTGCTCGGCGATTTCGCCGGGCCGGGCGGGCTTCCCGGGACGCCGCACGATCACGGGGGCGGCGGCCATCGGTCTGTCGGCTATCCGGGGCAGGTGCGCGCGCCGGTGCGCGACTTCGCCCTGGCGCCGCGCAGCTTCGAATCCGGGGAACGTGCGCTCGACCGCCAGCGCGCGAAGAATGTGCGGCGAATGCTCCGCCAGCGGCGGATGCGCGAGCAATATTTCCCCGCCGACCTGTTCGCCGACCCTGCATGGGACATGCTGCTCGACCTCTATGCCGCGCGGCTCGAGCACCAGCCGGTTTCGGTGTCGAGCCTGTGCATCGCCGCGGCGGTTCCCGCGACGACCGCGCTGCGCTGGATCAAGACGATGACCGAGGCCGGCCTCTTCGTGCGCGAAGCCGATCCGCAGGACGGCCGCCGCATCTTCATCGCGCTTGCGGAGGGCGCGTGTGATGCGATGGCCCGCTATTTCGAAGCGCTCGAGGAATAGGCCGACGCTTGCCAGCGCCGCAAAGCTGTGGCAGGGGCGCGCTTCCCGGCTATCGGGCGCTTAGCTCAGTTGGTAGAGCATCTCGTTTACACGGGGATGTTTCGTCTGATCCAACCATCGGTTATCCTTACGCTTTCTTCTGGTCGCGATTGGCGTTTCCGGGATTTGTGCGGGACACCGCCACCTCACTTGCATCGAGACCGTCCCGAACATCCTCGTCCAGCACATGCGCGTATTTGAGCGTCGTCGCGATATTGCGATGAGCGAGGGCGCGCTTTGTCAGCGCCAGGTCGCGGGTCTGACGCAGGACGCGCGTCGCCCGGGTATGGCGCAGGTCGTGCAAGCGAAGGCCGGGGACCCCGATCGCCTCGCGCGCATCCTCGTGCGCGTCGCGAATGACCGTGATGCTGAGCGGATAGCGGTCGCCTTGCCGGCGCCGGACCCGCTCGCGCCTTCCCCCGCTCGCCGTCGCGCGTTGGCAGATATAGGTGAACACCTTCGGGCCGGCCTTGGGCTGGTTGGCGATAATCAGGAGCATCGCCTGCGTCAGCGGTCGCTCGACCATCGCCCCGCCCTTGACGCGCGTCCATGCCGATCGGTTCGCCAGATCGAGGTCGCTCCAACCGAGATTGATGACCTCGCTTCGCCGCCAGCCTGAAAGCAGCAGGAACTCGATCGCCGGGCGCACATCGTCGCGTATTGCCGCCAGATAGGCGTCCTGCTGATCGCCGGCGTCGAGAAGCTGCCAGCGCGTCCCCTGCGCCTTGTAGCGCAGCGCATTCCAGTCGGGCATGTCTCCGATGTCATATTTGGCTTTTTGGGCGCGGTGCCAGACGGCGCTCGCAACCTCGATCTCGCGATTGATGCTGCTGTTCGCGCGGAGCTCGCCATTGTCGCGGACCCGGCGCGCGGCGAAATGGTCGATCAGGTGGCGCTGCGTCACATCGGAAAGCAGCAACCCGCCGCCGATCCCCGTGACGAGCGCTTTCAGGATATATTCGGTCGTTTTCCAGCTCGGCAAGGTGTTGGCATAGTCCTCGTAGAAGCCAGCGGCATTGTCGAGCGTGATCGGCGGAAGCGTGCGGGTCGGCAGAAGCGCATCGTGGAGCTTTTGGTCTATGATCGCTTGCGCGTCTCGCTTGTTGCCTGTTCCCGTCGAGCCATGAAACCGACGACCGTTCCTGACGAAGTCGTAGTGCCAGTGCGGCGAGTTCTTTTTCGGGATGGGCTTGGGCATGGCATAGCTTCCTGAGGCCGGGGAACGACGCGCTGGCGAGCGAGATAATCGGCAATGTCGTCCGGCGTGTGCCGAATCTTGCGCCCGTCGAGCCTGACGTAACCGATCATTCCGGCCTGGCGCAAACGGCGAAGCGTCGGCGCCGAGATGTTGAGCTCGGCCGCGGCTTCGTCGATCGTCAAGAGGTCGCGGGGGTTGGTCATGCGTCAATGTTCCGCTGCTCGATGGACGGGAAGCCATCGTGAAGCTGGTTGTCGAGACGACGGCCGGCGCGCTTCTTCCCAACGCGAAGGTGCCCGCCCTGGTCCGCCGAATGCGTCCAACGGCCTTCCCACCGATCTGCCGACGGATCGTGGTCGATGTCGGGATAAGCGCACCAGCCGCTGCCATCCGAGTGATTATCGATCTCGCCGGGAAACCATTCCCCCCATTGCTTGAAGAAGAAGGGCACTCCAGCCGCGCCGCATTGATCGCGCAGCGCGCGCGCCCAGTCAGGGTGCATCGGCCGTGCCTTCGGCCCGCTCTCGCCGCCGCAAATCACCCAATCGAGCGCGTCGAGCCACGTCAGCCAGCCGTTGACCGGGCAATTGTCCAGCAACTGCCCGAGATCGACCGGACCAAGCATGGGCTCCATGCTGAGACCGACCCAAGGAATGCCGAGCCGGGCTTTCAGGTCGAGTAGCCGGGGAATGTCGCGGTTCGCTTCATCCTGATTGACGATCGATATGATGAGCCCGGCGTGTTTCGGCCATGGCCGCCCTCTCAAGCGCTTCTCGACGAACGAGATGCGTTTCGTGACGATCTGGATTTCGAGCCGGTTGCATCGGCCAATTGTCGTCCATGCCTCATCGAACCATTCGGCGGGCACTTCGTTGTCGAACAGGTCGCTCATCGACTGGATGAAGACGCGCCGTCGGGAATGATCGTGAAGCTGGCCGATCTCGCAGTCGGCCGCCCACCAGGCATGGTCGTTGTCGAGCCGGTGAAGCGTCTTGACCGCCGATGCGATCTTGCGGCGCGGCACGCCGACGCCCCAATGATTACCGCCCGTCCGCTTCGACCACGTCTCGGCATAGCAATGATCGCAGCCGGGACCGACCTTGGTGCATCCCCACCAGAAATTGACCGTTGCATCGGTCCATTCGATCTTTGTGCCGTCAGCCATCATCATCCCTCATGCAGCCGCGCCCGAAGGTCATCGGCGATAACCCGGTAAAGCCGCGCGGCCATGCGCGATCGCTTGCACACCCTGTCAGCCCGCGCGTCGAGCCACGCCGGGAGGTTCAGCAAGGCGGCTATGCGGCTCGCCCATGCGTCTGTTGCGACGTCGGCGATGTGCGTGCCGTCGCTGGCGAGTATCTGCTTGCCGTGCGCGCGGAAGGTCATGCTTCGTCCTTTGCTTGGTGAGCGCGTTGGTATGCGGCCAGACCGTCTAGCGTGAAGGTGGACCCGCAATCTGTGCAGCCCACGCTGTCAAGTGCCCGAACGGGAACCAGCGAGCCGCCACAAAGGACGCAGCGCCGCAGTTTTTCGTCCGCCTCAATCCGCTCGATAAGCTGTGAGAGGTCGGTCATGGCTTCCTCCATTGTGAAAGCGCATCACGGTCGAGCGACTTCCACTGATCCTCGCCGCCAGCATTGATCATGCCAGCCAGAATGTTGGCGCGAGCTTCGGCATAAGCACCGTGGCCGCAGTCGATCAGGAAGCCATCGGCGAGCAGGACGGACCAAACGGTGCCGACGCCAGCATCGCAGCGATGATCCTTGTGGCAGACCAGCGCGCGACCGCTGTGAATTTCAGCGAAGGTGGTCATCGCTCCCCTCCCGTATCGCGTTGGAGGGCGGCGCGCCATTTTGACCACGAGACTTCCGCCTGAATGGGTTCGGCGCCCGGCATGCCCTCGGTTGCGCCTTGCACAAAACCGTCATTCCAGCCTGCCATATATGATCCGCGCAGCCTCTCGGGCTCCCCATCGCCTTGGGGAGTGAGGGCGAGCGCGCGCTCGACGGCCTGCACTGCGAGAAGATCATCGCCATCCGGGTTGGAAAAATCCTCTATATCTTCGTCGATATACCCAAGCGCGCGAGCCTCTTCCTGCACAATAGCAATTGCGCGCGCTCGCAACTCCCCCACCCCATAGCTGCGCCCCTCGCCTGAATGGGCGGCGCGGCGATAACCGAGGCCGTCGCATCGCGTGCAACGGACTCCATCGACATTTCCATATCCCGCGCACATCGCGCAAGTTGGACCGATGGCGGCGCGACCCTCGCCTGAATGGGTGGCGCGGTGGCGAATATCAGGCAGCGAGACGACGGGGCACCAATCCGGCGTTTCCCATCTGGTATCGCCGACGCGCTTGCGCTGCTCAAAGTCGGGATGCGCGCAATAGACATTGCTGCCGCTATCGCTTTGCACGCGATATGATTCGGAGACGCAATGGCGGCACTCGAAACAGGATGCCTTGACGGTCACGCGCGGGCCTTCCGCCTGCGTCGGTTCCAGCTTGTCGGTCATAGGCTGCATCATTGCATCCGCTCCATTTTCCAGAGGATTTGTATCGCCAGAAGAAAAGTGATGTCCGCAATCGTTGGTTCATCGCCAGTGATCGCGCCGAAGGCGGCTGCGACAGCAACGCAAATAAACACCGTCCCGATCGCTCGAAAGAATGCGGCGGCATCAGCTTTGGGAATTATATACTTGACTCCCCATTCTCCTAATCCTGTTTCTTTCGGCGGCGCTTCACGCGGCGCTCGATCTTCTTTGCCTGCTGGCCTTTGT
>NZ_FZPA01000015.1 GCF_900188185.1 Sphingopyxis indica
CAAAACAGCCTCAAGGCCGATCCCGTCGCCGACGCCATCGTCCAGTTGCTCCAGCCAATGCCCGCGTCGCTGCGACGGTCGATCACCTTCGACAATGGCACCGAATTTACCCGCCATCACCGCATCGAAAGGCAACTCGCTATCCAGGCCTTCTTCTGCGATCCGCACGCCCCATGGCAGAAAGGCGGCATCGAAAACGCCATCGGTCGCCTCCGTCGATACCTCCCCCGAAAAACCAGCCTCGACGACTTGCCCCCCAACGCCTTCGACGCCATCATCGCAATCTACAACAATACTCCCAGAAAATGCCTCGGCTTCCAAACCCCAGCCGAAGTCTTCATACCGTTGCACTTCAAATGTGAATCCACACCCGGGTCAAGCCCGGGGTGACGAGGAAGAATGGCTGCTTTCGCCCGCAAGCCGCCCTATCCCCGCGGCGCCTTCGACGCATTCGCCGCCACCGCCTCGCGCACCAGCGCCTTGAAGGCGTCCGCGTCGATGCGGTCGCCCTCGAACAGGTCGATCGCGCGGCGGGTGCCGCCGTCGAGACTGGCGTTGAACAGGCCGGCGGGATCGGCGAGCGCCGCACCGCGCGCGAAGGTCAGCTTGACCTTGTCCTTATAGGTTTCGCCGGTGCAGAGGATGCCGCCCTGTTCCCACACCGGAACGCCGAGCGGGTTCGACGGCTTGCGCCATTTGACCGCCTCGACGACCTCGGGCTCGGCCTCGCGGATCAACGCGCGCATCTGCGCGAGCGTCGCGCCGCGCCAGTCGTCGAGCTTGGCGATCTTCGCGTCGATCGCTTCGGATGCGCTCCGGTCTTTGTCGGTCATGATCCTCTCTCCCTCGTCAGCGGCCGGTGATCCAGCCGGGGATCGCCGCGGCCTGTTTCAGCCAGCGCGCGAGCCGGTCCTCGTCGATATCCTCGCCTTCGTGGATGTGGAGATAGCGCACGTCCACATCCTTCGACGCGACCGGCGGCAGCGGGTCGAGCGCCGCGCCCTTGAAGAAGGTGATTTTGATGTAGCGGGTGAAGCAGTGAAAGCTCGCGAACCATCCCTTGCCCTCGACGCCGTAGAAGGGCGAGTTCCAGCGCACCGCCTTTTGCACGCCCGGCACCGCCCTTTCGATGAGCGCGTCGAGCCGCTCGCCCGCGGCGCGCTTCCAGCCCGGCATCGCGGCGATATAGGCCTGCACCGGCGCATCGCCGTCGCCCTTCGGGATCTGCGGGTTGCCGCCCGACAGCAGCTTGGGGGTCTTGTCGGCCATGCCGCTATCCCTCGGCGCGGCGTGCCCGCGCCACATAGGGCAGGACGAACATCCACAGCCCGGTCAGCGTCATCAGCGCGAGCGGGCCGAGCGGCAGATAATAGACCCATTGCACAGGCTCGCGGCCGAGCGCGAGGGTCAGGAAGATCGCCCCGACCACCAGTGTGAAGAGGATCGAGAGCCAGCGGTGAAGCTGGCGGATCGCGCCATTCCAGTTCATATCGTCTCCCTTCGTCAATCGATCCGCGCGAGCAGGTCATCAAGCGCGCCCAGGAAGCGCGGCCAGCCGGCCTTCGCGCCATGATAGGCGAGTTTCTGGTCGGGCTGGAACCCCGTCTGCTCCATCCGCAGATGCGTGCCCGCCGCGGTCGGGGTGAGCGTCCAGGTGACGGTGCTTTCGAGCCCCATGCCGTCCCAGCTGTAGGCAAGCGTGCGTTCGGGCTCGACCTCGACCACTTCGCAATCGACATGGCCCCAGTCGGCGCCGAAAGCGAAGCGGTGGCCGAGCGTCGGCGCGACGTCGCCCGCCATCAGCCATTCGGCGACCAGCTCGGGCCGGGTGAGCGCGCGCCAGACCTTTTCGGGCGGGTGCGCGAATTCGCGCTCGACGACGATGGTGCGCGTTGCGGCGGCGGCCTCGGTCATTGATCCATCCTTTTCAAAACATCGTCGAGATCGTCGAAGCGCGCCTCCCAGAAACGCGTCATCCGTCCGGTCCAGTCGACCAGCGGCGCGAGCGCCGCGGGCTGCGCGCGATAATAGGACTGGCGCCCCGCATGACGCCCCGCGACCAGCCCCGCCTGCCGGAGCACCGCGAGATGCTTCGACACCGCGGGCTGCGAAATGCCCGACGGCGCGGTGAGCGCGCCGACGCTCTGTTCGCCGCCCTCGCACAAGCGCTCGAACAGCGCGCGGCGGGTCGGGTCGGCAAGCGCCCGGAAGAGGAGGTCGCGACTCTCGATCATGTCAATCCATAACCTCTTGGCTATGGTTTACCCATAACCAGATAATTATGGATTGGTCAAGCAGCCACCCGATCAGCCAGCATCATAGACGTTGCGCCCCTGCTGCACCGTCATGCTGTGCGTGCCCGCAAGGGTGCGCGACGGCTGCGCCACCGTGTCGAGGAAATGCCAGTTCGCGGTCATCCTGTCGGGCGTCAGCGCGACGGTCGCATAACCGCGCCGTTCGGTATTCGCCCAGCGCAACTGCGGCGACGAGCGGCGCAGCGTCGCGACGCGATCGGCGTCGCTCGCGCCTTTCGCCGCCGACTCGATCCCCGGCGAGCTGACGCTATGCCCCGCGATCTCGACCCCGGCGGGGCGCCCGTCGTGCGGCAGGTCGAACGCCCAGCCATTGTGGCTGTCGCCCGCCAGCGAGACGAAATTGGCGCCCGCCGCCTGCGCCGCGCCGAGCAACCGGTCGCGCGCGGCGGGATAGCCGTCCCACGCATCGAAGCTGTAGGGCAGCCCGGCATCGGCGACCAGACGTGCGGTCTTCACGCGCTCGATCACATAGTCGGGCAGGTCGCCCGCATACCAGTTCGCCGCTTCGGGCGGGGTGTAGGTGGTGCCCATGATCAACTGCTGCGCGCAGACCTGCCAGCGCTTGCCCGCCTTCGCCGAGGCGCGGATGGCGTCCACCAGCCAGCGTTCCTGATCGGCGCCGAGCATCTGGCGCGCGGGGTCGATATAGTCGGTCTCGCGGAAATGCTTGAGCGCCGCGACGGGATCGCTCGCGCCTTCGATGATCGCGGCGGGCGAGAATTGCCTGTCGCGCCCGGTGAGCCGCGTTTCGGGAAGGAAGATCGTCGCAAGCTCGCCGACCTCATAATGGCGCCAGCGAATGTCGGCGACGGGCATCCATTCGCGCCAGGCGCGCTCGGCCGCCGCCGAGCGCACGCTCCATTCGCCCTCGTCCGGCTGATGATTCTGCGCCCCGCCCTTCCACGCGTCGTTGGCGAGTTCATGGTCGTCCCACTGCGCGAGCATCGGGAACAGCGCGTGAAGCCGCTGAAGATCGGGATCGCTGCGATAGGCCGCGTAGCGCAGGCGATAATCGGCGAGCGCGACGAGTTCGTGGTCGGGCTGAATCGTCCGCCCCGGAATCGCTTCCTTCAAGGTCGGATATTGGCCGACCGGATATTCGTAGAAATAGTCGCCGACATGGACGCACAGGTCGATGTCCCGCCGCGCCGCCGCATGGCCATAGGCGTTGAACCAGCCGAAGGGCAGGTTCGAACAGGAAAAGAGCGCGAGGGTGAAGGCCGCGGTCGGCCCTGCCGGAAGCGTGCGGGTGCGGCCTGTGGGCGAAGCCGTGCCGTCGGGCGCGACGAAGCGATAATAATACCAGCGGCCGGGCTGCAGGCCATCGACAACGATCTTTGCGGTGTGATCGCGCTCGCCCGCCGCCGTCACCGTGCCGCCGCCCGCGATGCGCGCGAAATCGGCGCTTTCGGACAGTTCGGCGGTGAGCAGGCTATCCGACGGCGCCGCATAGCGCGTCCACAGCAGCACCGAATTGGGGCCGGGCTCGCCGCTCGCGACGCCATGGGTAAAACCCTGCGCCATCATCGCCGCCGCCGCGCCGGGGATCGACAGCGCGGCAAGCCCGCCGCCGCCGAGCGCGATCAACTGCCGCCGGTCGAGTTCCGCCCATGACCCGTGCATCGCGCTCCTCCTCCATACTCTTCCGGTGTGACCCGTCATTGTTACGATTTGGCGCGCCGCTCTCCTCAGCCCATCATCCCCAGCGCAAGCAGCAGCAGCAGAAAGGTGATCATCGCGAACAGGCTGAAAAACAGCAGCAGGCTCGTCCGAACGAGCGCGCCCGCGCGCGACGAACGATAGGCGCCGCGAAGCTGGCGATACATGTGAAAGGGCATATAGAGCATCGCGAAAAAGGTCGCGAGTTCGCCGAATATCGTCAGATTGAGCAGGCGCACGACGACGAACAAGAGCAGCACGAAGCTGATCGAATAGGTGACGAAGACGAAATGATCATAGGTGTGGAAGCGCCGGCTGAACGGATAGAGCAACCACATGAAGGGCAGCGACAGCGGGATCAGCGCCCATGCGAACTTATAGGCATTCGCCTGCAATTTATAGAGAATCAGCCCCGGATTGGCGAGCGCCTTCCTGATCCCGTGATCGATGAAGGCGACCCCCGTATCGACCTTGTTGACCGCCATGAATTCGGCGCTTGCCTCGACCTGGTCGGTCGGATCGGCGAGCACCGGCGGTCCCTTGGCACGCGCCGCTTCGCGCTCGGCCTTGCTGCGGCTGCGCGCGACGCCCAGATAGTCGGCACTCTTCTGCAAGGTCTCACGCTCGTCGAGCAGCTTGCGGCGATCCTCGGCGGACAGATTCTTGCTCGCGAGCCGTGCATCGACGCGGTCGACCTCGTCCTGCAGGCTCGACTTGATCGCATTGGTCCGCGCCTGCTCGGCCGCGGCCTTGTCCAGCGCCTCGCCGAAATCCCCGCCCGCGCCGACCGCGGTCAGCACCGCATAGGTCAGGAACACCGCGAACAGGAACAGCGCGAGCGGCGAAATGAAGCTGGCGCGCTCGCCGTGGATATAGCGCCGCGTCAGGTCGCCCGGCCGCCACGCGAGCAGCGGCAGCGTGTTCCACAGCTTGCCCTCGAAATGGAAGATCGCGTGGACGAGATCGTGGCCGATCGCGCCAAAGCTGCGATGCACGTCGGCGCGCTGGCCGCAATGGTGGCAATGCGATCCCGCGAGCACCGTCCCGCAGTTGAGGCAGCGCGTGCCGGCATAGCCCGGCCCGCCCTCGCCGCGGTGCGATTCGACCGCGCGTGCCGCCAATCCTGCGGTCACCGCCGCGCCGATGCCCTCGATATCCCCGCTCATGCCGCCCTGCCTAAAGCGCTGCGCGCCGCCGCGCAACGGGGCTTCGTCGCCGCGGCAAAGCGTGATAGGGCCAGCGCCATGACGACCGATACCCTTTCGCCGCCGCCCCTTCTCGACGCCGACGCGCTGATCGCCGACATGGGCGCGCGCGCGCGCGCTGCCGCGAAGCATATGGCGACGGCACCGACGGCGAAAAAAGCGGCGGCGCTGAAGGCCGGGGCGCAGCAGTTGCGCGCGCAGGCGGCAGAGATTTTGACGGCGAATGCACAGGACATGGCGGCGGGCGAGGCGAGCGGGCTGACGTCGGCGATGCTCGACCGGCTGCGGCTCGACGAGACGCGGCTCGGTGCGATCGCCGATGCGGTCGATGCGGTCGCCGCGCTCCCCGATCCGGTCGGCGCCGAGATCGACCGCGTGGAGCGCCCCAACGGGCTGGTGCTCAGCCGCGTGCGCGTGCCCTTGGGGGTGGTCGGCATCATCTATGAAAGCCGCCCCAACGTCACCGCCGACGCCGCGGCGCTCGGGCTGATGTCGGGCAATGCGGTGATCCTGCGCGGCGGCAGCGAGGCGGTGCATTCGAACCGCGCGATCCACGCCGCGCTGGCGGCGGGGCTCGCCGAAGCGGGGCTTCCCGCCGACGCGGTGCAGCTCGTGCCCACCCAGGACCGCGCCGCGGTCGGCGCGCTGCTGCGCGCGCAGGGCCTCGTCGACATCATCGTGCCGCGCGGCGGCAAGGGCCTTGTCGCGCGCGTGCAGGACGAGGCGCGGGTTCCCGTGCTCGCGCATCTCGACGGCATCTGCCACACCTATATCGACGGCGCCGCCGATCCGGGGATCGCGGTGGCACTTGCGGTCAATGCCAAGATGCGGCGCACCGGCATCTGCGGCGCGACCGAGACGATATTGATCGACCGCGCCTATCCGGGTCCCGCCGCCATCGTCGACGCGCTGACCGCCGCTGGCTGCGAAGTGCGCGGCGACCGCGACATCGCGGCGCTCGCCGCGCACGTCACCCCCGCCGATGCGAGCGACTGGGACAGCGAATATCTCGACGCGATCGTGTCGATCGCGATGGTCGACGGCCTCGACGGCGCGCTCGCGCACATCGACGCGCATTCGAGCCGCCACACCGACGCGATCGTCACCGAGGACGCCGCCGCCGCCGACCGTTTCCTGACCGAAGTCGACAGCGCGATCGTCATGCACAATGCCTCGACCCAGTTCGCCGATGGCGGCGAATTCGGCCTCGGCGCCGAAATCGGCATCGCGACCGGCCGCCTCCACGCGCGCGGCCCGGTCGCGCTCGAAGGGCTGACGACCTATAAATGGCAGGTGCGCGGGACGGGGCAGGTGCGACCTTGAATCATTTGTATACAAGTAGTATGTCTGTCTGATGGATTCGACGTCGCCCATTACGACACGGTTGGACGCAGCCACGCTCGAAACGCTCGACCGGCTGGGCGAGCGCTATGATCGTTCGCGGTCCTGGTTGGTTGCGCAAGCGGTTCGGCAGTTCGTCGAACGCGAAGCCGAGATGCTCGCGATCATCGAAGAAGGCGAGCGGTCGGCGCGCGAGGAACCGCTGATCTCCCACGAGGAAATGCTGCGCCTGATCGACGCAAAGCGTGCCGAGCTGCGCGCGCGCCGAGACAAAGCGGCAGCGTGATCAATGTCCAATGGTCGCAGGCCGCGACCGAAGACCTCATCAAGAACGCCGACAGCCTTTTTCCGATCGATTTCGATATCGCCGACGCGCTTTTGGCCGAAGCCAGAGGAGCGAGCGATTTTCTCGCCCTGACGCCCTACGCCGGGTCGCCCGTTGACGCGACGGGGCTTCGCAAATGGCGCCTCGGGCAATTGCCTTTTGCCTTGCTCTACAATGTCAACGCCGAACGGCTCCTCATCCTGCGCATGATCCACCTTCGCAGCGACTGGCAAAGCCTGCTGTGATCACCACCGGCCTCCTCGGCGGCAGCTTCAACCCCGCGCATGGCGCGCACCGGGCGATCAGCCTGAACGCCATCGCTGCGCTCGATCTCGACGAATTATGGTGGCTCGTCTCGCCGGGCAATCCGCTGAAGCCGCAGGCGGGCATGGCGCCCCTTCCCGCGCGCCTCGCCTCGGCGCGGGCGATGGCGCGGCGCTCGCCGATCCGCGCGACGGCGATCGAGGCCGAGCTCGGCACCCGCTACACCGTCGATACATTGAAGAAGCTGATCCGCCGCTACCCGAATCGACGCTTCATCTGGATCATGGGCGCCGACAATCTGGCTCAGCTGCCCCGCTGGCGCGACTGGCGGGGAATCGCGCGATTGATGCCGATTGCGGTTGTCGCGCGTCCGGGCTATAATGGCCGCACCCACGCCGCGCAGGCGATGGGCTGGCTGCGGCGCTTCGTCCGGCCCGCGGACCAGAAAGCTCATTGGACGGACTGGAGACCGCCTGCCCTCGTGTTCCTGCGTTTTTCGCCCGACGTGCGATCCGCAACCGCTATACGGCAGGCCAATCCCCGCTGGTACGAACGCTATGCTGGCCGCGCCCTGCGCGACCCGCTGACGCATTCGCCTATCGGCGACAGCGAAAGGAAAGGACCCGCTTGATAGCCGCCAGTCAGGATGCCGCGCCCGGCGCCGCACCCGCCAACGATAGCGTGGAGACGCTTCACGCGCTGATCCTCGATCAACTCGACGAGGATCAGGCCCAGGAAATCATTTCCATCCCACTTGCCGGCAAAAGCAGCATCGCCGATCATATGGTGATCGCGAGCGGCCGGTCGACGCGCCATGTCTCGGCGATCGCCGACAAGCTGGCGCAGCGGATCAAGCAGGAGGCGGGCCGCAGCGTCCGCGTCGAAGGGCTGCCCAACGCCGATTGGGTGCTGATCGACGCCGGCGACGTGATCGTCCACCTGTTCCGGCCCGAGGTGCGCAGCTTCTACAACCTCGAGCGCATGTGGTCGTTCGGCGACGCGCCGCCGGTCGCAGCCGCGAATTGACGTTTTTGGTCTGTTCGGCCTAGAGCCCGAACAGAAGCGGCACCAGCCCGCTCCCCCTCCCGGCCTCCCATAGGCTACTATCGTGAGGGAGGCCGGGAGGGGGAGCGGGCTGGTGCCGCTTTCACCGAAGGTGAACGAAAACGTCATGTTGCTGCACATCATCGCGCGCGGGCGCATCGGGCGTTCGCCCGAGGCCGAGCTGGTCGCGCGTTACATGAAGCGCGTGAGCTGGGCGCAAAAGATTTCCGAACTTCCCGACACCGGTGGTCGGGTTCCCGCAGCGCCGGACAATAGCCGCACGATCCTGCTCGACGAGGGCGGCGAGCAGATGTCCTCGCTCGAATTCGCGAGGCTGCTCGAAAGCTGGCGCGACGCCGGGGTGCGCGAGGCGCGCTTCTGCCTCGGCGCCGCCGACGGCTTCACCCCCGACGAACGCGAAGGCGCCGACAAGGTGATCGCCTTCGGCCGCGCGACTTGGCCGCATCTGATGGCGCGCGCGATGCTCGCCGAGCAATTGTGGCGCGCGATCAGCATCATCGCGGGCCACCCCTATCATCGCGAGGGGCGCCAGTGAGGCGCGCGCTCGCCGCGCTTGCTGGCCTCGCCGCGGTCGCACTCGGCGCGCTGGCGCTCGCGCAGTCGGACGTCTTCGACCCGCAAGCGATCGCCGCGCGCGAGCGGGCGCAGCTGGTCAACGCCAAGCAGCAGTCGGCCGACGCGATGGCGCGCAGCGCGACGCTCGAGGCGCAGGCGCAAAAGGCGACGAACGCCGCCGATCGCCTGAAGAAACGCAGCGCCGCCCTCGCCGCGCGCATCCAGTCGGCGGAGGCCGACATCGACGCGGGCGAGGCGCGCGTCGCGCTGGTGAACCGCCGTCTCGCGACGCAGCAGGCGCGGCTCGCCGAGCAGCAGCAGCCGCTGCTCGAACTCGCCGCCTCGCTCCAGCAGCTTTCGCGACAGCCGCCGGTGACCGTGCTCGCACAGCCCGGCTCGCTGCGCGACATGGTCCACGCGCGCGCGGTGCTCGATGCAGTGATGCCGGTGATCGAGCGGCGCACCGCGGGGGTGCGCGGCGAACTCGCCGATCTGCGCCGGACGCAGCGGCAACAGGCGATCGCGCTCAATGCGCTCGCGGCGAGCAAGGCCGAACTCTCGGCGCGCCGCGACGAACTGACCCGGCTCGAGAATGAAGGGCGCATCCACGCGCGCGAGTTGATGAGCAGCGCGCGACTCGAAGCCGATCGCGCGCTCGGCCTCGGCGAAAAGGCGCGCGACATCGTCGACCTGATGGACGCGGTCGAGGCCGATGCCGCGGTACGCGCCGAACTGGCCGAACTCGCCGGGCCGTTACCGCGGCCGCGCGATCCCGAAGCCGGCGGCATCGCCGTGCAGCCCCCCGCCGTGCGCGAGGCCGAGCTGACGCGCGGCGCCTATCGCCTGCCGGTCGTCGGCCGCATCGTTACCGGGCTGGGCGAAGTGAGCGACAGCGGCGTGCGATCGCGCGGCATCACCGTAGCCGCGCGTCCGGGCGGCCAGGTCGTCGCGCCCGCGCCGGGCCGCGTCAGTTTCGCGGGCGATTACAAGGGCTATGGCAAGATCGTCATCATCGACCATGGCGGCGGCTGGACCTCGCTGCTCACCGGCATGATCGCGCTGTCAGTCGACGTCGGCGACGCGATCGAGGCCGGCGCGCCGCTCGGCCGCGCCGGATCGGACGACAGCCGCATCACCGTCGAACTGCGCCGCGCGGGCAAGCCGGTCGACGTCGCCGCGATGCTGGGGTGAGAGTAGCGCCAGTTCGGTTTAGATCGAAACCCCTCCTCTTCAGAGGAGGGGCAGCGAGACTTACGCGCTTTGCGCGTTAGTCGCAGCGGGGTGGTGGTAACGTCTTGCGCGCTAATCGCGCGCCACCACCCCAACCCCTCCTCTGAAGAGGAGGGGCTTGAGAGGAGGGGTTTGATGGGTTCAACCCGGACAGGAGCAAGCCCAGGCGAAACACCCCGCTTGACGCCGCCCGAAAGCCGTTGGAGGATGGCGCGCCGGGGCGTATAAAGTGATTTTCCTGCTGGACTGAAAGACACGCATGACCGACTCGACCAAGACCGCCGCCTCGCGCAAGCGCCGTTTCGCCCTGTGGCAGGGCGCCGCCGCGCTGAGCACCCTCGCGCTGGTGCCGCTCGCGACCGGCGCGATGGCGACGGTCGATGCCTCGACCACCGACGAGATTTCGCGCTTCATGGACGTGCTGCTCGAGGTGAAGGCCAATTATGTCGAGCCGGTGAGCGACGCAAAGCTGATCGACGGCGCGATCAACGGTATGCTCGCAAGCCTCGACCCCCATTCGGGCTATCTCGACGCGAGCGACTATTCGAACCTGCGCACCCAGACCGACGGCGAATATGGCGGGCTGGGGCTGTCGGTGACGATGGAGGATGGCGTCGTCAAGGTGATCGCGCCGACCGCCGACACCCCCGCCGACAAGGCCGGAATCAAGGCGGGCGACTATATCACCCATATCAACGGCGAACTGATCTTTGGCCTGACGCTCGACGAGGCGGTCGAACAGATGCGCGGGAAGCCGGGCACCAAGATCGGCATCACCGTGGTGCGCGAGGGGCAGGACAAGCCGATGGAGCTGTCGCTGACGCGCGAGATCATCGACCTGAAACCCGTCAAATGGGAGGTGAAGGACGATGTCGGCGTGCTGACGATCAGCAGCTTTTCCGCCGATGCGACCGCCGACCTGAAAGGCGCGATGGTGGCGGTCGAAAAATCGCTCGGTCATAACCCGCGCGGCTGGATCCTCGACCTGCGCTCGAACCCCGGCGGACTGCTCGACGAAGCGGTCGGGGTGAGCGACCTTTTCCTCGATCATGGCGAAATCGTCTCGCAGCGCGGACGCCGCAAGGGTGATATCGAGCGCTATTTCGCCGAAAAGGGCGATCTGGCGCACGGCGAGCCGGTGATCGTGCTGATCGACGAGGGTTCGGCCTCGGCGTCCGAAATCGTCGCGGGCGCGCTGCAGGACCAGCATCGCGCGCTGATCATGGGCGAGCGCAGTTTCGGCAAGGGATCGGTGCAGACGGTGCTGCCGCTGTCCGATACCACCGCGCTGCGCCTGACCACCGCGCGCTATTACACGCCGTCGGGGCGCAGCGTGCAGGAGGGCGGGATCGACCCCGACATCCGCGTGCCGCAGCTGTCCGACCCCGATTACAAGGACCGACCGAGCTTCCGCGAAAGCGACCTGCGCCGGCACCTGATCAACGAGAAAAAGGTCGACAACAGCCTGCTCGAAAAGGACGACAAGCCCGATCCGCGCTTCACCGCCACCGCCGAGGAACTGAAGGCCAAGGGGATCGAGGACTTCCAGCTCCACTATGCGCTCGAAACGATCGGCCGCATCGGGCCGAACGCGGCGCGCATGGCGCAAGGCGGCAAGGCGCCCGCCGCCAAGCCGACGCGCCGCAACTAAGCATCGCTTCGGGGGTCGCCATGTTGCAAAGCCGTCTCGCCGCGCCCGTCGCCGCGCTGCTCGTTCCGCTGCTCCTCTACGGCGGCGCGCTCGTCTCGCAGTTCGGCTTCGGCCTCCATCCGTGCGAAATGTGTTACTGGCAGCGCTGGCCGCATCAGGCGGCGATCGTGCTGGCGCTGCTCGCGCTGCTGCTGCGGGCGAACGACCGCGCGATGCGCGTGCTCACCCTGCTCGCCGCGCTCGCCATCGCGATCAGCGGGCTGATCGGCATTTTTCACGCCGGAGTCGAATATGGCTGGTGGGAGGGTCTGACGACGTGCAGCACCAGCCAGAGCGGACCGGTGACACTCGACAGCATCATGGCCGCGCCGCTGATCCGCTGCGACGTGCCGCAATGGACGCTCGCCGGGGTCTCGCTCGCGGGTTTCAACGCGATCTTCTCGCTCGCCGGCGCGGGCCTCGTGTTGACCTTGCTCCGCCGCGGGCGCACGATAGCGGCATGAGCACGCCGCCCGAAAAGACCGACCGCCGCACCGCGTCGATGATCCGCGTCGATCAGGCCGGCGAATATGGCGCGACGCGCATCTATGCCGGGCAGCTCGCGGTGATGGGCGACCGTCATCCGATGGCGCGCGACATCGCGCATATGGCCGAACAGGAGGAGCGTCACCGGCAGTTTTTCGACGCCATGATCGCGCGCCGCGGCGTGCGCCCGACCGCGCTCCAGCCCGTCTGGGACGTCGCGGGCTTCGCGCTTGGCGCGGTCACCGCCGCGATGGGACCGCGCGCAGCGATGGCGTGTACCGCCGCGGTCGAGACCGAGATCGACCGCCACTACCGCGAGCAACTCGCCGAACTCGGCGACCGCGATCCCGAGCTTTCGGATGCCGTCGCCGATTTCCGCGCCGAAGAACTCGAGCATAAGGAGGCGGCACTCGCCGCGGGCGCCGAAAGCGCGCCCGGCTACCCGCTGCTCAGCCTCGCGATCCGCGCCGGCTGCCGCGCAGCCATCGCGCTCTCCAAGCGTATTTGATAGGAGCCGCCGAAAGCTCGTGGCGTTCACCGCGCGTGCAGGCTAACGATGCCAGGCTCTTGAGCGAACCAGTGAAGGAAAAGAGATGACCCGCCTGCCCCTCCTCGCCCTGACGTTCGCCGCCGGGGCCTTTGCAGCCCCCGCGCAGGCGCAGGAAGGCTCCGCCGAGGCCGCGAACGACAAGGTCAATCAGGTCATCGTCTATGGCGACGACAAGTGCGAACAGAGCAGCCCCGACGAAATCGTCGTCTGCAACCGCCTGCCCGAAAGCGACCGCTATCGCGTCCCGCAGATCTTCCGCGGCGGCGACCCGCTCGACCCGCGCAATCAGGCGTGGCTCAACCGCGTCGTCGCGATGGAGCGCGTCGGCCGTTTCGGCACCGACAGCTGCTCGCCCGTCGGGCTCGGCGGCTTCACCGGCTGCACCCAGCAATTGCTCGAAGGCGCGAAGGCCGAACGCCAGGCCGCCGACAAGACCGACTGGGAAACGATGATCGCCGAAGAGCGCGCCAAGCGCCTCGCCGGCATCGACGAGGCGGCCGCCGAGGTGCAGGCGGCGGTCGACGCCGAGCAGGAAGCGCTCGAACAGCGCCAGCGCGCCGCCGAGGAATTGCAGCGTCAGGCGAACGGCGAAACCGCCCCGCCCGCGGCCGACGCCGCGGGCGACCCCGACGCCGAACCGCTGCCGGTCCCGCCGTCCGCGACTCCGCCGCCGCAAAACTGAGTTCCGACCCCCAAAAACCTCCGCACAACGGCCTCCAGAGGCACTCCGACGCAATTTTGTTCCGATTTTGCGGTGAATCGACGCAGAATTTTAACGAATCGGTGCGACGGTGGCTTGACTTGGGGATGAACGGCTGAAACCCTCGGATTTCTTCTGGGAACGCCAGCCGGGGAGGCTGAACAATGGCATCGACATTCGGGGCGCGTCCGATCGGACGCACGACGCACAGCGTGCCGCCGGCACGAAGTCTGGGGCGCCGAATGACCGTCCATGCCGCCGCGGCGCTGATCGTCTTTGCCGTCCTGCAGGTGTGGCTGGTGTCGAGCGCGATCGCGGCCGGGGCGCCGTCCGCCCTCACCGTCGCCGCGCTGGTCATCATTCTGGCACTTGCGGTGCCGACGGTCCGCATCGTCGAACGCCATTGGCATCATCTGAGCCGTCAGGCGCTCGCCAGCTGGGGCCTGCACGCGCGCTTCCGCCGCGACGTCCGCCGCCTGTGGCTCGCCGCGCTCGCGCTGCCCTTCCTGTGGGTCAGCGGCGCGATGGCGGCAACCGACGCGATCGCCGCGATCACCGGCTGAGTTTTATAATGGGACGTCGCCCCCGCGCAGGCGGGGGCCGCAACCGGCCTTGCGCAACGCGTCCAGCGGCCCCCGCCTTCGCGGGGGCGGCGCCAACCTCTCCGACTTTAGATTTTGACGGCCCCGCCCGCGCGGTCTAGGGCGCGGCGATGCTGACCGTTTCCGAAGCCCTCGACCGTGCGCAGCTGCTCTGCGACGCCGCGACCAAGGCGGGCGCCGACGCCGCCGACGCGCTCTATTATTGCAACGCCGCAACCTCGGTGTCGATGCGGCTCGGCGAGCTCGAGGATGTCGAGCGCTCCGAGGGGCAGGATATTTCGCTGCGCGTCTTCGTCGGCCAGCGCAGCGCGAGCGTATCGACCGCCGACATGGACGCGGGCGAGCTCGAAAAGCTCGTTGCGCGCTGCGTCGCGATGGCGCGCGAGGCGCCCGAAGACCCCTATGCCGGCCTGGCGCCCGAGGATCTGCTGTTCAAGGGCCCGGTCCCCGACTTCGACCTCGACGACGGCAGCGAAGCCGATCCGCAGGCGCTGCGCGAGGCGGCGCTCGCGGTCGAGGACGCGGCGCGCGCGGTCGCGGGCGTCACCAACAGCGAAGGCGGCAGCGCGAGCCACAGCCGCACCCGCTTCGCGCTCGTCACCAGCCACGGCTTCGCCGGCGGCTATGGCGCGAGCGGTCACAGCCTGTCGGCGAGCGTGATCGCCGGCGAAGGCGCCGCGATGCAGCGCGATTACGACTGGCACAGCGCGCATCACCTGTCCGACCTCGAAAGCGCCGAGCAGATCGGCGCGAGCGCCGGCGCGCGCGCGGTGCGGCGGCTGAACCCCGGCAAGGCGCCGGTCGGCAAGCTGCCCGTCGTCTTCGATCCGCGCATCGGGTCGAGCCTGCTCGGCCATCTGCTCGGCGCGATCGGCGGCCCCGCGATCGCACGGCGCACCAGCTTCCTGCTCGGCAAGGAAGAGGCGCAATTGTTCGACCCCGCGATCCTGATCCGCGACGAGCCGCACCGCCCGCGCGGACTGCGCAGCCGCGCCTTCGATGGCGAGGGGCTGCCGACCGCGGCGCGCGACATCGTCGCGGACGGCAAGGTCACCGGCTGGCTGCTCGACACCGCCTCGGCGCGCCAGCTTGGCCTCGCGCCCACCGGCCATGCGAGCCGCGGCGGCGGCGCATCGGGGGTCGGCGCGAGCAACCTGCATCTCGCCCCCGGCACCGTCACGCCCGAAGCGCTGATGGCCGACATCGAAACCGGCGTCTATCTGACCGAGCTGATCGGCCAGGGGGTCAATCCGGTGACCGGCGACTATAGCCGCGGCGCGTCGGGTTTCGTGATCCGCGGCGGCCAGCTCGCCGAGCCGATCGCCGAATTCACCGTCGCGGGCAATCTGATCGACATGTTCGGCGCGCTCACGCCCGCCGACGACCTCGTCTTCCGCCAGTCGGTCAACGTGCCCACGCTGCGCATCGACGGCATGACCGTCGCGAGCAGCTAGAATTTGAGCGAAGCCATGGCTGCCACCCGCAATCTCGAAGCGGTGATCGCCGCGACGCGCGAGGTCGGCGACATGGCGATGGCGCGCTGGCGCGGCGAGGGCAAGGCCGTCGACGTCTGGCACAAGTCGCACGACAACCCGGTCAGCGACGTCGACCTCGCGGTCGATGCCCGGCTGAAGGCGGTGCTCGGCGCGATGGTGCCCGAGGCCGGGTGGCTGTCGGAAGAGACCGCCGACAGCGACGAGCGCCTGTCGCGGCGCGCGATGTGGTGCGTCGATCCGATCGACGGCACACGCGACTTCATCCGCGGCCGCCCCGGCTGGTGCGTGTCGGTTGCGCTCGTCGTCGACGGCGCCCCCGAACTCGGCGTCCTCTACGCCCCCGCGCTCGACGAGCTGTGGGTCGCGCAACGCGGCCGGGGTGCGACGCTGAACGGCGAGACCTTGCGCGCAAGCCGCCGGATGATCTTCGATGGCGCGCGCGTTCCCGCCGACAGCCTGCCCAGGATCGACCGCGACCTGATCATGGTGACCAAGCCCAACAGCATCGCGCTGCGCATGGCGCTCGTCGCCGACGACCGCGCCGACCTCGTCGCGACCCTGCGCTGGGGCTATGAATGGGACGTCGCCGCCGCGGCGCTGATCGCCACCGAAGCCGGTGCCGCGGTCAGCGACGCCTTCGGCCAGCCGCTCGTCTTCAACACCCCGCGCGCGCAGGCCTTCGGTGTCATCGCCTGCGCCCCCGGCATCCACCGCGCCGTCGTCGGCCGCCTCCACGACCGGGCGGTCGAGTTAACGTCTCCCGCCAATAGATAGGGACAGTCCCTTATTTACCGTCGCGCAGAGATGACTGCGCCGGGTAGAGAGCTACCGCGCAAATTTTGCGTAATATTTACGCAACTCTCTTGATCACGACCGATCGGTGTGTATATAACTACACATGGAGCGGGACAGCAGAAAGATCGTCAGGCGCCTCGAAGCCGAAGGTTTTCTGCTCGTCGGAACGAAGGGTTCGCATCACAAGTTCCGCAAGGGCACCGTCACGATCATCGTCCCGCATCCGAAAAAGGATTTGCCGATCGGCACCGCCCGCAGCATCGCCCGGATGGCGGGCTGGCTTTGAAAGGAAAAGACGATGACCCACTATATCGGGATCGTTCACAAGGATGCAGGCAGCAGCTATGGCATCAGCTTTCCCGACCTGCCGGGCTGTTTTTCGGCGGGCGAAGACCTGATCGAGCTCGAGCGCAACGCGATCGAGGCGATCGAATTGTTCCTCGACGATCAGGATGCCGCCGACTTTCCGGCGCGCGACATGAACGAGATCGCCCGGAGCCGCGAGGCCGACGGCGATGACCACATGCTGATGGCGATCCCCTATATTCGCTCGGGCGGCCGCGCGGTGCGCGTCAATGTGTCGATCGACGCGCATATGCTCGCCGCGATCGACGCTGCGGCCAAAAGGCGCAAGCTGTCGCGCAGCGCCTTCCTGGTCAGCGCCGCGCAAAATGAATTGGCCGGCGTGCATTGATGCCGGCCTCGGTCCGCCGCAAAACCCGCGGCTTCGCTTGACAATCGGGGCGACTCGCCCTAACTGCGCCCTATTCCAACAGCCCGACCGGACGGCGAAGCGCGGAAGCGTGTTCGTGGTCCGTTTTTTGCGTTGGAAAACAGACGCTTTGAGATAGGGCTCGTTTGCCAGCGAACCCTGTGGAGCAGGAGAAAGAATCACATGGCACGTATCGCGGGCGTCAACCTGCCCACCAACAAGCGCGTGATCATCGCGCTCACCTATATCCACGGTATCGGTCGCAAGACCGCCGTCGACATCGCCGACAAGCTGGGGATCGACCACAGCCGCCGCATCCAGGATCTTTCGGACGCCGAAATCCTGCAGATCCGCGAAGCGCTCGACGCCGACCACACCGTCGAGGGCGACCTGCGCCGCGAAACGGCGATGAACATCAAGCGCCTGATGGACCTCGCCTGCTATCGCGGCCTGCGCCATCGTAAGGGCCTGCCGGTCCGCGGCCAGCGCACGCACACCAATGCGCGCACCCGCAAGGGCAAGGCAAAGCCGATCGCAGGCAAGAAGAAGTAAGGGTCGAGCGCGTCCATACAGGGAGCGCGCTTCCTTTGTTTCGCTGCCCGGTGCGCCGACATATCGCCGCCGGCCAGCTTTTCGGATTTAGGTAGGATAGATCACAATGGCTCGTGAACCGCAGCGCCTTCGCCGGCGCGAACGCAAGAATATCTCGTCGGGTGTCGCGCACGTCAACGCGACCTTCAACAACACGATGATCACCATCACCGACGCGCAGGGCAACGCCATCGCCTGGTCGAGCGCCGGCATGATGGGCTTCAAGGGCAGCCGCAAGTCGACGCCCTATGCCGCGCAGGTCTGCGCCGAAGACGCCGGCAAGAAGGCCGCCGAACATGGCGTCCGCACGCTGGAAGTCGAAGTGAAGGGCCCGGGCGCGGGCCGCGAATCGGCGCTGCGCGCGCTGCAGGCCGTGGGCTTCCACATCACGTCGATCCGCGACGTGACGCCGATCCCGCACAATGGCGTCCGCCCGGCCAAGCGCCGCCGCGTCTGACGCCGCCTTTCGGTAAGGCGCCCTGCCGCGGGGGCGCCGACCGACCACCTCTTTAACGCCGGACCGGCCGGAACCCGCCCCCCGCCCGTCCCGCCAAAAGCAAAGGGAAGTCCATGACTGTCAATATCCGGAACTGGCAGGAATTGAAGAAGCCCAGCAACCTGGAAATCAAGGCCGGCAGCGACGGCAAGCGCAAGGCGACCTTCGTCGCCGAACCGCTCGAGCGCGGCTTCGGCCTGACGCTCGGCAACGCGCTGCGCCGCGTGCTGCTCTCCTCGCTCCAGGGCGCTGCGATCACCTCGATCAAGATCGAGAACGTCCTCCACGAATTTTCGAGCCTCGCCGGCGTCCGCGAGGACGTCACCGACATCGTCCTGAACGTGAAGCAGGTCGCGCTCAAGATGGAAGGCGACGGCCCGAAGCGGCTCCAGCTCTCGGCGACCGGTCCTGCGACCGTCAAGGCCGGTGACATCATGGTGTCGGGCGACATCAAGGTGATGAACCCGAACCATGTCATCTGTCACCTCGACGAGGGCGCGACGCTGAACATGGAACTCGTCGCCGACACCGGCAAGGGCTATGTCCCCGCGACGGGCAACCGTCCGGCCGACGCGCCGATCGGCCTGATCCCGGTCGACTCGCTCTATTCGCCGGTGCGCCAGGTCGCCTACAAGGTCGAGAATGCCCGCATCGGGCAGGAACTCGACTATGACAAGCTGAACCTGACCGTCGAAACCGACGGCACGGTGACCCCGGAAGACGCCGTGGCCTATGCCGCGCGCATCCTCCAGGACCAGCTCCAGGTCTTCGTCCACTTCGAAGAGGCGATGAACGACAGCGGCCTGATCGGCGTCGCCGCGCCGAGCCAGGCGAGCGACGAGTCCGACGTCAACCAGCTCAACCGCTTCCTGCTCAAGAAGGTCGACGAACTCGAACTGTCGGTCCGCAGCGCGAACTGCCTCAAGAATGACAATATCATCTACATCGGCGACCTGGTTCAGAAGACCGAGGCCGAGATGCTCCGCACGCCGAATTTCGGCCGCAAATCCTTGAACGAGATCAAGGAAGTGCTGTCGTCGATGGGCCTGCGCCTCGGCATGGACATCCCCGGCTGGCCGCCGGAGAATATCGAGGAAATGGCCAAGAAGCTCGAACAGGAGCTGCTGGGTTAAGGAATTTGCGTCGCCCCAGCGCAAGCTGGGGCCGCTATCGTGGCAACACGCCGCAGGCGATCCCAGCTTTCGCTGGGATGACGATATCGGGAATGGGCTCCCCCGCAAGCGAGCCTGGCTTGGGGTTCCGTGAAACGGCCCCTCTGACAAACGAAGGAAGAAACCATGCGTCACAAATCGGGTGGCCGTAAGCTCCAGCGCACCAGCGCGCACCGCATCGCGATGTTCCGCAACATGTCGGCGTCGCTCATCAAGCATGAGCAGATCACGACGACGCTCGCGAAAGCGAAGGAACTGCGTCCCTATGTCGAAAAGCTGATCACGCTCGCGAAGCGTGGCGGCCTCGCCAACCGCCGTCTCGCGCAGAGCCGCCTGATGGACGACGCCCAGCTGGCCAAGCTGTTCGACGTCCTCGCCGAGCGCTACAAGGACCGCAACGGCGGCTACACGCGCGTCATCAAGGCGGGCATCCGCGCCTCGGACGCGGCGCCGATGGCGATCATCGAATTCGTCGACCGCGACGTCGAAGCGAAGGGCCAGGATTCGGGTCCGGTGCTGACCGACGAGGAACTGGAAGACGCGTAAGCCGCGCTTTTCCAGCGAAAGACAAAGGGCGGCGTTCGCAGGAACGCCGCCCTTTTTCGTGGATCGTTTAAGTCGGATCGACTTTGAATGAAGCGCGTGTGTCCCCGCGAAGGCGGGGACCCATCTCCGATCGGCTCAAGATAGGGCGGCCGGGAGATGGGCTCCCGCCTTCGCGGGAGCACACAGGCTTATCCGGTCAAAGATGATCTCATGCTTTGGGGTCCTGAGCCTAATCCGACAGCAACCGCTTCAACCCGTGCAGCGCGACGACCTCGTCGCCGACGCAGACCGGCGCCGCGATCAGCCGCACCCAGCGCGGCCGCGCCAGCGCCGGGCCGATTTCGACGTCGAGGGTGAAGCCGCGCCGATGCGCGATCGCATGTGCGCGCAGCCGCTCCATCGCGGCGCGCGACCCTTCGCAATATTGCGCAACCGCATAGGGACGCGTCGCCGCGACGCCGCGCGCGAGGCCGAACATGTCGTGGACCGCGTCCGACCAGCTCAGGCGGTCGTTCAACAGGTCGCAGTGCCACGTTCCGATCCCCATGGCGGCCGCCACCTCGGGGTTCAGGTCGGACGGCGTATCGGCAGTTCCGGGCGGGCGCCCCCCGTCGCGCTCGACCCAGCCGAGATCGAAGTGCCGCGCGCGTTCGAACAGCGGCCAGCTGTGGTGCAGCGGCAGCGGATAGCGATGCGGTATCACGTCCATGACAGGCCCCCCGCGCCCGACTATCGCCGATCGCGCCCGGCGATCAAGCCTGTTCGCGCAGCTTCGCCATCATCCGCTCTTCCTTCGCGATCCACGGCGCGAGGCTCGGCCGCGCGAGGATCGCCTCGCTCCACGCGGCGATCTTCGGATAGCGCGCCGGGTCGGCGGCAGCGCCGCAATGGCGGATGTTCATCAGCGGCGACACCGCGGCGAGGTCGGCGAGCGTCAGCCGGTCGCCGACCAGGAAGCCCGACGCCGGGATCGCGCTTTCGAGATAGTCGAGCAGCTTCGGCAATTCCTCGGCCTCGGCAGCGGCCGCGGCGGCAAGGTCGCCCTCGCGGCCCAGAAAGCGCGGCGCGACGATGCGGTTGAAGAACATCTTGCCGCCGCACGCGGCGAACACCGTATCGCCGAACTCGTCCCACCAGATCACGCGCCCGCGCTCCTGCGGATCGGCGGGGATCAGCGCGGGTTCGGGATATTTGGCCTCGAGATAATGGATGATCGCGCTCGAGTCGGCGAGGAGAAAGCCGTCGTCGTCCATCGCGGGCATTTTGCCGAGCGGCGAGGCGGCCCGGAAACCCGGGTCGGGGTCGCCGATGCCGACCCCCTTCAGCTCGAACGCGATCCCCTTCTCGCCGAGATAGCCGAGCAATTTGCGCACGAAAGGCGACACCACCGAACCATAGATAATCATCGCGTCCATCCTTTTGCCATTGTGCGGGCACCATAGGCTTCGGGTTGCGATTCACAACCCATGCCGGCGCGCCCCTTATGCGGGCCGAAACGAGTGCAAAGCCGCTTGCTATCAGCCGCTTGGCGTGAAACAATTTGGTCCCAAGGGGCGGTACTGGGGCGGCCTTCGGACAGGATTATTTTATGCGCCCATCCGCTTGGGCAGACCGGCTGATGGCCTTTTCGGTCCGCGCGATCGGATTTGTCATCATTCTTGCCGCCCTCGCCGGCGCGACCGCCAGCTTCATCTACAACAAGACGCAGGAAGCCGACCAGGCCGAGCGCGTCGCGATGCTCGTCAACGGCCGGCTGCGCGATCAGCTCGCGGTGCTCGAGGGGGTGCGCGCGCTCTATCAGTCGGACATGATCGACGGCGGCCCCGGCATCCGCGCCTATCTTGCCGCGCTCAGGCCGCAGGAGCGCGCGCCGGGGATGCAGGGCGTCGGCATCGCGCTCGCGATGCAGCCGGGGAAACCGGCTCCGGTCGAGGACCGGCTGCGCGAAAATTACGGGCAGGTGCTGCGCGTCTGGCCGCAAACCGATCAGGCGATCGGCTTTCCGATCATCCTCATCGAACCCGACGATCCGCGCAATCATCGCGCGCTCGGCTATGATATGTACAGCGAGCCGGTGCGGCGTGCGGCGATGCGCCGTGCGTGGCACTCGGGCCAGCCCGCGGCGAGCGGCGTCGTCGAGCTGGTGCAGGAAGGCCGCATCGCGAAAAAGCAGCCCGGTTTCCTGATCTATGTTCCCATCTATGCCCGTGTCGCGACATGGGAGGACGCGCTGCGGCCCGCGCCCCTGCCGCGCTTCGACACCGACGCCGAGCCCGCCGATGTCGTCGCGACCAGACAGGGCGCCCGGCCGATCGAGGGCTTCGTCTATGCGCCCTTCCGCATCGGCGACTTGATGGAGGCGGTGCTCGGCCCCGAACTCGAACATATCGACGGGATCGAGATACTGACCGGCGACGGTCCGCAGGCGAAGCGCATATTCGCCCACGGCCGCATCGGCTGGGACGCGCATGAGGAGCGACTGCGGGTCGCCGACCGGCAGTGGGTGATGCGCATCTCCTATGGCCGCTTCATCGACCGGCTCGGACGGCCGCTCGCAATCCTGCTCGCCGGCTTCGCGCTCGCCTTCCTCGCGATCCAGCTCCACAAGCTCCAGCAACGCCGCCTCGGCGCCTTCAAGGCGCTTGCCGAGGAACGCGCGCGCCACGCCGAGGACCGCGAGCTGATGATCGGCGAGATGGCGCACCGGATGAAAAACGCCTTTGCGCGCATCGGCGCGCTCGCGCGCATCACCTTACGCGAATCCACCGATCTTGCCGATTTCGAAACGCGCTTCGACGGCCGGCTGCGCGCCCTGTCCGATGCCAAGCAGATGCTCGTCACCGGCGCGGTCGACACCGTCGACCTCGGCGCCCTGGTCCGCCGCGAACTCGAACTCGCGGGCTGGTCCGCCGAACGCCGCGCCGCGCTCGACGGCCCCGAAGTCCGCCTCCATGACGACGGCGCGCAGGCCTTCGCACTCGCGATCCACGAACTCGTCACCAACAGCGTCAAATATGGTGCGCTCGCCGGCAAGGGCGAGCTGGCGGTCGCATGGCGCCGCGACGGCGACACGATCGAATTCGCCTGGACCGAAAGCGCCCTCCCCCAAACCCCGCATTTCGACACCGAAAGTTTCGGCACCCATTTCATCCGCACGATGATCGAGCGCCAGCTCGGCGGCAGCTGGCGGCGCAGCGCCGCCGACCACGCCCTGTCGGTGGTCATCCGCTGGCCGGCGCCTACAGATTGACAAGGCCCCGCCCCGCGGCAAGAGAAACCGCGAGGGAGAATGACCAGGTGAGCGGAAAATTGATGCGCCCCACATCGTTCGACGTCGCCGAGCGCGCGGGCGTGTCGCAATCGACCGTGTCGCGCGCGCTGAGGAACAGCCCCGGCGTCAATGCCGAAACGCGCGCGCGCGTGTCCGCCGCGGCGCGCGAGCTCGGCTATGTCGTCGACCGCCACGCCTCCAGCTTGCGCCTCAAGAGCAGCGAGACGATCGCGCTCGTCACCATCTGCCGCCCCGGCGAGGACCGCAGCGCGATCAACCCCTTCTACTTCGCGCTGTTGGGCAGCATCGCTGCCGCAACCTCGGCGCGCGGCTTCAACCTGCTTGTCAGCTTTCAGGAGAGCGAGGCAAATTTCCGCGCCGATTTCGTCGCCTCGGGCCTCGCCGACGCGATGATCGTCATCGGCACGACCAGCAACCGCGCCGCATGGGATTATTTCGCCGACGCGCAAGCCGCGGGCTTCGACTTCACCTGCTGGGGCAGCCCCGGCGACCCCTTCCACTGGATGCGCAGCGACAATGACATCGGCGGCCGCCTCGCCGCCGAGCATCTCGTCGCCAGGGGGCGCCGTATCCTCGCCTTCGTCGGGCCGCAGCGCTCGCCGCAGCGCCAGTTCGACGAGCGCCGCGACGGCTTCATCGCCGCGCTCGAAGCGCGCGGCATCACCCCCCTGATCGCCGAACCGCCCGCCGGCCCCGACCGCCATGCGCAGGGCGTCGCCGCGGCGCGCGAACTGCTCGCCGCGCATCCCGACATCGACGGCATCTTCGCGGCGAGCGACATGCTCGCGCTGGGGGTGCTTCAGGGGATCAAGGAAACGGGGCGCAGCGTCCCCGGCGACGTCGCGCTGATCGGCTTCGACGGCATCCGCGCCGGCACCCTCGCCGACCCTGCGCTCACCACCCTCGAGCCCGACCTCGACGCCGCGGGCGAAGCGCTTGTCGCGATGGCGCTCGAAGATGCCGACCACAGCCGCAGCGGCACGCGCATCCCCGTCCGCCTCGCGGTCCGCGGCACCGCCTGAGCGCCAACCGACCCTCCCGACCCCCTTGCATTTCCCGCCCTCCGGCGTAGGGAAGCGCCGAACATAAACCGCGCGCGCGACTCCCCTTTGCCCCGCTCTCCCGGCCGGGCTTGCGGGCGGTCATTCCCCGCCGCGCCCGACAAGGGAACTGCACATGACCACCACCGGCCACGACACGCTTGGAACCCGTTCGACGCTCGACGTCGGCGGAAAAAAATACGCGTACTATTCGCTCGACAAGGCGGCGGCGAAGCTCGGGGACGTGTCGCGGCTGCCCTTCAGCATGAAGGTGCTGCTCGAAAATCTGCTGCGCTTCGAGGACGGCGGCTTCACCGTGTCGACCGACGATGTGCAGGCACTGATCGACTGGCAGTCGGACCCGCGCTCGGCCCGCGAAATCCAGTATCGCCCGGCGCGCGTGCTGCTTCAGGATTTCACCGGCGTTCCCTGCGTCGTCGACCTGGCTGCAATGCGCGATGCGATCGCGAAGCTCGGCGGCGACACGTCGAAGATCAACCCGCTCGTCCCCGTCCACCTCGTCATCGACCATAGCGTGATGGTCGACGAATTCGGCACGCCGAAAGCGTTCGAGCGCAATGTCGAGATCGAATATTATCGCAACGGTGAACGCTATGACTTCCTGAAGTGGGGGTCGAAGAGCCTCGACAATTTCAAGGCGGTGCCGCCGGGCACCGGCATCTGCCACCAGGTCAACCTCGAACATATCGCGCAGGCGGTGTGGTCGAGCGAGGACGGATCGGGCGAAACCGTCGCCTATCCCGACACCTGCGTCGGCACCGACAGCCACACGACGATGATCAACGGGCTCGGCGTGCTCGGCTGGGGCGTCGGCGGGATCGAGGCCGAGGCGGCGATGCTGGGCCAGCCGGTGTCGATGCTGATCCCCGAGGTCGTCGGCTTCAAGCTGACCGGGCAATTGAAGGAAGGCGTGACCGCGACCGACCTCGTGCTCACCGCGACGCAGATGCTGCGCGCCAAGGGCGTCGTCGGGCGCTTCGTCGAATATTACGGCCCCGGCCTCGACAGCCTCAGCCTCGCCGACCGCGCGACGCTCGCCAATATGGCGCCCGAATATGGCGCGACCTGCGGCTTCTTCGGCATCGACGACAAGACGCTCGACTATATGCGCCTGACGGGGCGCAGCGAAGAGACGGTCGCGCTGGTCGAGGCCTATACCAAAGCGCAGGGTCTGTGGCGCCACGCGGGTATGCCCGACCCCGTCTTCACCGACACGCTCGAGCTCGACATGGGCAGCGTCGTGCCCAGCCTCGCGGGGCCGAAACGCCCGCAGGACAAGGTCGTGCTCACCGAAGTCGACGACGTGTTCAACGCCGACCTCAAGAAGCTCTACAACAAGGATGCGGCAAAGCGCGTGCCGGTCGCGGGCAAGGATCACGACATCGGCGACGGCGACGTCGTGATCGCCGCGATCACCAGCTGCACCAACACCTCGAACCCCGGCGTGATGATCGCCGCGGGGCTCGTCGCGAAAAAGGCGAACGAGCGCGGGCTGAAGCCCAAGCCGTGGGTCAAGACGTCGCTGGCGCCGGGGTCGCAGGTCGTCACCGAC
Organism: Sphingopyxis indica; assembly: GCF_900188185.1. GTDB lineage: Bacteria > Pseudomonadota > Alphaproteobacteria > Sphingomonadales > Sphingomonadaceae > Sphingopyxis > Sphingopyxis indica. The sequence continues at coordinate 25,701 of NZ_FZPA01000015.1, forward strand.
TATCTGGCCAAGGCGGGGCTGCAGGACCATCTCGACGCGATCGGCTATAATCTCGTCGGCTATGGCTGCACGACCTGCATCGGCAATTCGGGGCCGCTCGCCGAGCCGATCTCCTCGGCGATCAACGGCAACGACATCGTCGCCGCGTCGGTGCTGTCGGGCAATCGCAACTTCGAAGGCCGCGTGTCGCCCGACGTGCGCGCGAACTTTCTCGCCTCGCCGCCGCTCGTCGTCGCCTATGCGCTGAAGGGCACGGTGACACAGGATTTCACCACGACCCCGATCGGGCAGGACAAGGACGGCAAGGACGTGTTCCTCGCCGACATCTGGCCGACCAATCAGGAAGTCAGCGACGCGATCGCGGGCGCCGTCGACCGCGACATGTTCCTGGGCCGCTACGCCCATGTCTACAAGGGCGACGAGCATTGGCAGAAGATCGAGGTCGAAGGATCGGACACCTATCAGTGGCGCGCGGGCAGCACCTATGTCGCGAATCCGCCCTATTTCGACGGCATGGAAATGACCCCGGCGCCGGTCGCCGACATCGTCGGCGCCAAGCCGCTCGCGATTTTGGGCGACAGCATCACCACCGACCACATCAGCCCCGCGGGTAGCATCAAGGCAGACAGCCCGGCCGGAAAATGGCTTATGGAACATCAGGTCAGCAAAGCCGACTTCAACAGCTACGGCTCGCGCCGCGGCCACCACGAAGTGATGATGCGCGGCACCTTCGCCAACATCCGCATCAAGAATGAAATGGTCCCCGGAATCGAAGGCGGCATGTCGCGCTACAAGGGCGAAGTCATGCCGATCTATGACGTCGCGATGCGCCACAAGGCCGACGGCACCCCGCTCGTCGTCGTCGCGGGCAAGGAATATGGCACCGGCTCGTCGCGCGACTGGGCGGCGAAAGGCACCAACCTGCTCGGCGTCCGCGCGGTGATCGTCGAAAGTTTCGAGCGCATCCACCGCTCGAACCTCGTCGGCATGGGCGTGCTGCCGCTCCAGTTCAAGGACGGCGACACGCGCGAGACGTTGGGCCTGACCGGCGACGACAGCTTCACCATCACCGGCATCGCCGACCTGAAGCCGCGCCAGACGGTGACGGTCGAAGTCACGCGCCCCGACGGCTCGACCTTCGCCTTCGACACGCTCTGCCGCATCGACACCGCGAACGAGCTCGAATATTATATGAACGGCGGCATCCTGCACTATGTGCTGAGGAAGCTCGCTGCGTGAGCGAAAAGACGGCGGAGCCGGCGGCCGGAGAGGCCGCCGACGAGGTCAAGGACACGGTCTCCGAAAAGGTGACCGAAACCGCCAGGCACTGGCGCTGGACCCTGCTCCGCCGTATCGTTCACTTCCGCGAGCGCTGGGCCGAGGAAGTCGCGCAGATCGACCAGGTCGCGGTGATCGACAAGATCGCCCACGACGGCGACTGGTCGAACCGCTTCGCCTTCATGACTTCGATGTCGGCGGCGATCGCGATCCTCGGCCTGTTACAGAACAGCGTTGCGGTGATCATCGGCGCGATGCTGCTCGCGCCGCTGATGGGTCCGATCGTCGCGCTTGGCTTTGCGATCGCAACGGTCGATTTCCGCTGGATGAAGGATTGCGTGCTCACCCTGCTCGGCGGGGTGCTGCTCGCACTGCTGCTTTGCGTCGTCATCGTCAAGGCATCGCCGCTCGAGGCGGTGACGAGCGAAATTGCCGCGCGGACGCGACCCAATCTCTTCGACCTCGGCGTCGCCTTCTTCTCGGCGCTCGCGGGCGCCTATGCGGTGGTGCGCGGGCGCGAGGGGACGATCATCGGGGTGGCGATCGCCACCGCCCTGATGCCGCCGCTCGCGGTCGTCGGCTTCGGGCTCGCGACCGCGCAGTGGAGCATCTTCGGCGGCGCGCTGATGCTCTTCTTCACCAACTTCATGACGATCGCGCTGTCGGCGGCAATCGTTGCGCGCGCCTATGGCTTTTCGGCCACCTTGTCGCCCGACCAGACGCGCTGGCAGACCTTCATCATCGTCGCCTCCTTCCTGCTTCTCGCGGTGCCGCTCGGCTTTTCGCTGCGGCAGATCGCGTGGGAAGCGACGGTGCAGACGCAGGCGCGCGCCGCGATCCGCGACATCTTCCCGAGCCCCAGCCGGATCACCGATTTCGCGGTCGATGCGACGGGATCGCCGATCGTCGTCCAGGCGTCGGTCCTCACCCGCGCCGCGCAGCAGGGCGCCGACGCCAAGGTCGAAGCGGCAATCGAGAAGCGGCTGAACCGCGATGCGAGCGTGACCCTCGACCAATATCTGATCGGCGCCTCGGTCGATCTTGCCGCGGCGCGCAGCGGCATGGAACAACTGCGCGACGTCGCGGCGCGCGCAGAGCGCGACAATGCGGCGATCAGCCACGATCTCGCGCTGCTCGCCGGGGTCGCAGAAAGCAATGTCACCGTCGACAATGAAAAAAAGCGCGCCACGGTCCGCGCGGCGCGCCTGCCCGATACCGGGCTCGCCGCCTATCGCGCGCTCGAACGGCGGCTGCAGACCGCGCGCCCCGGCTGGACGATAGAACTCGTCCCGCCCGCGCTGCCGCTCCCCTCCGTCATGGTCGCCGACGACAAGATCGTAGACGGCTCGGCCGCCGACTATCAACTCCTGCGCTGGGCCGCGACGCGCGGCATCCTTCCGGTCGAACTCAGCGGCCCGGGGGCGGCGATGTTGCAGAAAATTCTCGAAGGCGACGGCACATCGGTTACGGTCGCGGACGACGCGGCGAAAGGCGGCGGCACCGTGACGGCCAAATGGCAGATGCCGGACGCGGGTGATGGTTCCGCTGGTGGGCGCTGACGGGCTCGAACCGCCGACCCTCTCGGTGTAAACGAGATGCTCTACCAACTGAGCTAAGCGCCCCATCGCGTGGGAGCCGCGCATTTGCTGGCGTTTCAGCGTCGCGTCAAGCGCAATCTGGCGAAAGCGACCCGAACGAAAAGAAAACGAACGGCGTCGAGAGTCCCGCACAGGTCCCGCACTATGTTCGTCGCCTGTTCCTCTGGATCACCCTCCCCTTACGCATGATCCGCTCGCCCCCGCTGCTGATCGGGTTTTTACTGTTGGGGTGGCTGTATCTGCGCGAGCAGAGGGCGAGGAGGGGGCTTTGCGCAACATTGCCAAAGGCTATTATGATGGCGTTGAGGTGATGCATCTCAGTGCGCATCATCATGGAGGATTTCAAAAATCGCTTGCGCCGCCCCAAAATGTCCTATATAGGACATTTATCGGCAAGGGAGATGGTCCCGGTCGAAATAGCAAGGGCAATGGAGGCCCGGCAAGATGACAAACGCTATTTTCTCGAAGGCCGAAACGCTCCGCCGCATGATCGCCGAACGCGGTCTGGCCGTTGGCGGGCTCAACACCAGCATCAATCGCAACGGCGGCTACAGCGCCTATTTCGATTGCGCCGGCGGCGACCGCATCCGCGTTTCGGATCACGACACGATTTGCAACGATTCGTGCAAATGGTGGGGCGACGCCGATGAGCAGACCGTCGATGCGTTCGTCGCGCGGCGCTTCTGGAACATGGCTGTTTCGGCCGAGCTGACCATCATCAGCCACCGCGCGCATGAGCGCAAGGAAGCCGAGCGCCGCGCCGCTTTCGAGGAACTTCAGGATCGCGCCGACGCCAACAATGCGATGCTCGCCGCCGCCGGTTATGATGTTTCGACCATGACGAAGAACCAGCGCAAGGACGCGCTCAAAGCGCTTCGTCGCGGCGCTATGCAACCGGGCGCTTGACGATGGCGCGAAAGACCGGCCCTCTTGCCCGTATCGACGCGCTGCCATCGCCCCGCGCGGTGGCAGTGGCGACGGCGCTCAAAATCTACGCCGACGCCGAGGCAGGGGTGTGGCAGAAGCATTCGCAAGGATGATAGCTCCATGACCCGCGAAGATTTCATTTCGAACGGCGTCGCGTGGCACGGGTCGGCTGTCGGATGGCAGGTGGCGCTTGCCCGCGCGCTCGATGTCGATGCCCGCACGATCCGCCGCGCAGTGAAGGACGGGCCGACCGACCGCCTCGCGCGCGCCGTGCTGGCGCTGTTCGGCGATTCCGCCCCGGCGCGCGTGCCCGCCGAATGGATTTGCGGCGACGGCAGCGACGGCAGCGAATATCTGGTTCACGTCCTGTCGCCGCGCTTTCTCTGCCTCGTGCTGACCGAGGACGAATATCGCCTGTTCGACGGGCAGAAGGACGGCGACTATTGGACCGGCACCGCCTGGCTCACCGGCTTCCACTGGATCGACCGCCGCCCCGAAGACCTCGCCCGCTGGATGGAGCGCGCGAGCGACGCGCTCGATCATTTCAGCTGATGCCCCGCATCTGGCCAGACCCCCGCGACGACAAGCCGGAAAGCCCGTGGTGGCCGTGGTTCGTCGGCGCTGTCATCGCCGCGATGATGCTCGGCAATCTCTTGAACGGGCTCAGCGGCCGCGGCTGGAACTGGTAGGCGGCCAACGAATCATTGCGAACACCTCCGCAACGCGCAACGATGCCGCATGGTCAACATGACGCCCCCGAACATGCCGCCAGCCCTTGCCGCATCATGGCGCCGTTGCGAGCAACGATGTCCGAAAGAGACCGCGCGGCTTGTCTCCGAGTTCACGGAGAAGATGATCGAGCTTGACCGGATAAGCGAGGGTGCCGGGATCGAGCGGACGCTGGATTTCTAGTCTGGCAAACGCTCCGCAGTGCAAATCCTCAGCGCTGCGTCCGCCCTGTCGGCATAGGCGCCCGGCCCCGCATATTCGAGCAGCTTGGCGCCGACGATCCGCAGCGCATCGCGTGCATCCGATGGCAGCGCTCCGATTGGTGCGGGTCGCGCCGGAACCTCTACCGGGCACGGCACCTGCACTTCCTTGACGACCTCAACGGTCTGGACGCGGACGCCGGCCTGTTCGTGCGCGCAGCCCGCCAGCGCGAGCGCCGCGGCGATGCTAAAGACCCGACAGCGCATCCGTCACCTCCCCCGGGGTATCGCATACCCCCTCATTTTGCCCCACGGCGGCGCGCAGGACGTCGATGCGGGCCTGAGTGGACCGATACCGCCTGTCAGCGGCCGCTTGCGCCTGCGCGGCCTCGGAGCGGGCGTCCTCCAGGGCCTTTGCCCTTGCCATGCTTTCGGCGTTCTTCTGCTCGAGCGCGTCGGAGAGGGTTTTGACCGACTTGAGCGTTTCCGCATGGGCTGCGATCTCGCGGTCGAGTTTGAATTGCAGTTTGTCCGCCATCCCGTCCGCGCGCCACAGCATGAACGCCAGCACGGCAGCGACGATGACGAACAACCGCCATGGATCATCGGCGATCCACTCGAACGCCTTGCGGAACAGCTTGCCGGTGCCGGACAGGATCGAGAGCAGCCTGATGGGCATTTCTACTCTTTCCGCTTCATTTCGCGGACGCCGAGAATTTCGAGGCCGCTATGGATATAGAAGTCTGTCTTTCCGCCGGGTTCGACGACGACAATGTGCGCCGATTTCTGATAGTCTGGCTCGCCTTCGCGAAGCGTCACCTCCACCGGCCAGCCGGCATGGGCGTCAACAGTTACCTTGGTCGTCATTTCGCGTCTCCTTTGCGATGATGAAGGGGTGGTTCAGGCCGAGCATTTCCAGCTCCCGGAACTTTGCGAACGCAGCCAGCGGAAGCGGCAGAAGGCATAGGCGACGATCGCTATGTCGGCGCCGATGAAATGCCATCCGGCCTCGACGCCGCGCATCGCGTTATCGAGCAATGCCGGGGACAGAAGCGCGAGCGCCAGCCCGAGCACCCATTCGCAGAAGCCGTTCCAGCGGCCCCTGAGCGTTATCACCTTCGGCATGGACTCGTGCCAGGTCACGAGCGCCATCGCGCCTGATGCGAGCGCCAGCACAAATTGTATCGCGATATTCATCGGTCGGCTCCTTTGCCGAAGCCCCCCGGCAGTTTGGCCAGCCAGTCCTTGAGCCCTCCCCCGAATGCGACGAACCCTTCGGCGAGCGATTGCGAGAGACCGCCGGAAACGGCCATCTGCGCCTGAATGCTGAGCTGTCCCCACAGCCAGACGCCCGCCGTCGCTTCGTGCAGGCCCGCCGCGAGCAACGCGAAGAAAGCTCCCGCGAACAGCGACAGGACGATTCCCTTGCGCGTCTCCGCTCCGCGAAAGGCCCGCACCGCATAGGCGGCGCCAAGCGCGAGCAGCATCCCCCCTGTGAACTCGGGCACCGGGGCGGCCACCCCGAGCGCGAGCAGGATCGCCGCGATGATGCCGTTCGCCTCTTGTCCGGTCACGCAAGCAACTCCTTCGCCTTCACGAGCTGCGCCTCACGGTCGCCCAGCCCGTTGAATCCCCCGTTGATCAGCTTCGTTATGCCGCGCACATTGTCAGCATCGGCGAGGGTGTTGAGCCCGTTGCGCTTCCAATATTCGAGCGCCAGATGCAGGCCGATCGACGGAACTGCGGCAATCTCGGGATGGTTTTCGATGTCGATGCCGATGCGCTGGCCATAGGTGCGATAGTTGGCGCGGCCCGTTATCTGGATCGGCCCACGGCCCTTGTAGCGCTTGCCGTCGCCGGGGATGACATTGCCAAGGTCTTTGCGCCCCTCATAGGCCGAACCGCTGGCGATCTCTTCCATGTAGCGGAACCCGCCGCTTTCGTGGACGAGCTGCGCCATGAGGTGAGCGAGGCGAAGCGGGCTGTCCATGATCCCATAGGCCGGGAAGTGGACGTTCGCCGACAGTGCAAGCTCCCCTGCCCGTTCAGGCGCCGCGCCGAAGCGAGCGAACAAAGCGCGATAGGTGTTGCGCCCGATGATGCCGTCAGCGGTCACGCCGAGCGCGGTTTGCAGCTTTTTCGCGTCGATCATACCAGCACTCCCACAATCGCAGCCCCGCACGCGAGACCGAACAGCCACCAACGCCACCGGCTCGGGGCCAGCGCGAGGCCGCTTCTGAGCCCCCGCCAATATTCATTTTCGCCGTGGACGAACTCCAGTTGCGCGACATGATTGCGCCAGCGTTCGTCCGCCGCAGCCGTCGCGTCGCGCTCGACTTGTTCGAGGATACTCACCACAGCTTCGCCCCCTTCCCGGCCCGAAGCATGACAAATGCCACCGCCAAACCGGACAGCCACAGCACCGCAGGCGCGCAGAGCAGAAGCCACCATGGTGACACGAACAGGCCAAGCGGGAGGCCGGCGATGAGGGCGATGACCATCGCCATCTGGGCTTCGTTGTTGAGGCCGGTCATGGTCCTATCCGCGCCGCATCAAAGCACTTCGCCGATGGAATCGACCCACGCCTTCGCATCGGCGAAGATCGTCGCGATCTCCGACGCCGAAAGTGCCCGGTTCCAGACGCCGGCGAACATGATGTGCGCGGTTCCGGTGTTGTAGTTGCCGCTCCACGGATCGCCGCCGATGCCGATCGCCTGCCCGCCGTCGCGCGCGATGGCCGTCGTCGAGCCCGATGCGCCCGCCTGTGTCAGCGGGAAGGCGTCGCCGAGATCGCCGGTGACGATACCGGTGTTTCCGGCCACGGTGCCGGGGGTGTAAGCGCTCCATCCCTTCCACGGCCGCAGGATGGCGCCGTTCGGAACAGGAAGCGCTGCGAAGGTCCAGTGGTCGGCGCGGTAGGGATCGGCGTTGGTCGCGATGACGTTGGACCCGCTTTGCCCCGACCCGCCGCCAGCAACCGACTGGATGCCCTGAATATCGCCGCTGCCCGTTCCCGTGCGCGAGATAAGCGACGACCCGCCGAAGATGGTGGCGGTGCTGTCATAGTTCCCGACCAGGTGCGAGGTCGTGGTCGGCGCCAGCGTCGGGTCGGCGTTCGGCGGCGACTTGAAGACCGCCATATAGGTCAGGCCGCTGTCGTCGCCCGATGCCTGCGCCGTCGTGCCGTCGAAGGGCGTCTTGTAATAGTTGGCGCCGGTAAGCGAGGAATATTTGGCACCATTCGTGGGCGTGCCGACCGCGACGAGATCGGCGCCGCCGCAGATGTCGTCGCCGATGCTCTGCCCCGGTTCGAGCAGGTCGGTGGCCAGTGGGTACAGCGCATAGGGCTTGACCCGGAACGGCGTCGCGAAGTTGCCGAGGCCGAGGCTTTCGAAGGCGTTGCCGCTATCGGGCACGATCAGGCGAAGGGTTCCCATGGGTCAAAGCTCCAAAACGAAGGGCAAGGCGAAGTCGTAGATCGGGTCGGTTCCGGCGCCGCTGTGGATCGGCGTCCAGCCGAACTTGTCGCGGATGGTCGTGCGCGGCCCCGTCACCGGGCCGACGCCATCGGCCGTGCTGGGCGTCATCCCGCCGATGACACGCGGGCGAAGGCCAGTCGGGGCACCGGACAGGTCGATGACGAGGTTGCGGCCATCGACGGAAACAGCCGAGATCGACGGCGCCGACCCGCTGCCATCGTCGAACTCGAGGCCGTGATTGGTAATGGTCGTGACGTAATCGCCGCTGGTGTCGAGCACGAGCGCGGTTCCGTCATCGCCGCCGCCCGAAGCCGGGCCGCCGCCCTGCGTATCGAACGGGATGACGATCTGCGTCGCGGTCGCGAAATAGGGCTTGTCGGTGCGCGACGGGCGACAGCCGCGCCATCCGGTGCCGATCAGTTCCGCCCATGCGACCTTGGCCAGGTTGAGCCCGCACCAGTAATGGCCGGTGTTGTTGCGGTGGAGCACATCACCGCCAGCCGTCGAATGCGGATAGGCATAGGCGGGCGGGGCGACGCGGATATTGTCGACGCCATCGAGCGCCATCATGCCGCGCAGCACGGGCGCGTCCCAGAGGTCGAGCACGGCCGAACCGCCCGAGGGCAGCGGAACCGAGCCGTTGAGGCTGTCGGGATTGTAGGAGATGGGCTGTAGCACGACGATCGGCGCGGTGGCCTCTCCGGTGCGCTCCATGATGTCCTGCTGCACGCCGCGGAAAAACGCCTGCGCCATTGTCGTCCACCAGCCAGCGTTCATGCCGAAGAACTTGTCGGCATCGCCTTCCGAGCCGATCCAGCTGACAACGGTCGTGATCTTGCGGAACCCGCGCTCCCGAAGGCCGGTCACGGCATCGTCGACGCCAGCCAGCATCGCCTCGTAGCCGTCGGAGCCGCGCTTCAGCGCCATCATCGGCTGACCGCCCACGCCCGCGGCAAAGCCAACGACGGTCGGCAGCGCGCTGAAGGTGTCGTCATGCTCGCGGATGAAGTGGTTCACCATGGCCGAGACGGCGGTTTCCTTGAGCGATCCCGACGAGACTTCCTTGAGCGAGGTCAGGCTGTTGCCGCCGGTCGTCACGCGGGGCGAGGCCCCGAGCATAAGGGCATTGTCGGCATAGGTCGGCGTCGTCGAGATCAGGGCATCGGCGTCGTTGTTGGTGCCGATCGCGTTCGACTGGCCGAAGATGACGAACAGATAGGCCGCCGATTCGAGGTTGGCTTCGCGGCTATAGGCATCGCTGTCGCCATAGGACCACGCGGACGGCTCGATATCATAGGTCGAGGCCGGTGCGCCCGATCCTTCGCCGCCGCTGGGGTTGGCGAGGTCGAAGATGGCAAGCGCATTGCCTTCCTCGTCAGTGATGGCGAGACGGTCGGCGCCGGCCTGCCGCACGAGACTGCCGCCCGCGGTCAGGGAATCGCTGCGGATCTGGTTGATATCGGGGTGATCAACCTTCGTCGCCGAGACCGTCATCGCCGCGTTGCCGTCTTCGTCGGTGATCGCGACAGAAGGGATTTCCGACGATTGCTTCTGCACGATGTCGGACACCGATGCGGCGGCGGCTTCGGCTTCGTCGACGAGGGGCTGGATTGCGGTTTCAAGGGAATCGGCGAACGATGTGTCGATCTGCCACGCGCCCGACTGGACGATCCAGAAGGTATTGTTGGCCGGGTCGCCGTCCGCATAGACGCGAGCCTGCTTGCCGTTATCGTCGGTGGTCACCGCCGGCAGCTCGGTGACCGTCGCATAGGCCGGGATCCCGCTGACGATGCCGGTGATATTTTCCTGCAATTCAGAGATCGCGGCCAGAAGCCCTTCGCGCGAAGGCTCGAAATCGGGTTTCGGAGGATTGCCGAAAAGTGCGTCTCTGGCTGTTTCGACGGCGCCCATAGCTCACCTTTGTAAGAATATTGCGCTGTCATACACGCACACGCAACAATCGACAAGCGCGCCGAAATTATCGGAAAGCCGTCATCCGGCGCTGTCATCCTTCGGCGGCGGCACAGCCTCGCCCTCTTCGATCGGGATGAGCTTGCCATCCTTGCGGACGGCGCCGGCGATGCGCTTGGGACGAAGGGCCATCAGGTCACCACCGCGCTGACGCTGCCGATCGGGCTCGACGGCGTGTCATCGGCGTTGAAGGCCACGACCCAAAAATAATACGTGCCCGCGCTCAGGCTGTCGTCGGTGACGCTCATCACCTGCCCGAGCCCGCCGACCAGTTCGCCCGAGATGTCCGAGGCCGTGCCGAAGTCGTCGACGGTGTTGCGGTAGAGGATGACATAGGCGAGCGCGGCATCGGTGGGATTGCGCCACGTCACTTCTGCCTCGCCGACGCCACCTGTCGCCGAAAGCTCGGTCGGCGGCGACATCGGGTTTTCCGGGGTCACGACGTCATATTCCCATGCTGGGCCACGACCCGAACCAGTGACATAGCGATAGCGCACGGTATAGCTGACACCGCCCTGCACCGGGCCGCTGAGCGCGGTGTCGACGTTGACCGCCATCGACGTCCATGGATCGTTCTCGCTGCCGGTGATGTCGGCGGTGCGGATATATTCGGCGACATAGGTCGCGTCGTCGCGCGGCAGCGCCGGGAAGTCGATGCGGATCGCGCCTTCCGAATAATAGACGGTCTCACCCGATATGGCCGGAAAGCTGATCGTGCCTGCGGTCCCGTCGACAACCGGCTTCGGCTGTTCCTCGCCCTCGAGCAGCGTCCAGCGGCTCGAATTGATCGGCACCGCCCCGAATCCGGTGAAGATGCCGGCGCCGTCGAGCTCGACCGGTGTTGCGATCTCGTAATCTCCGGCAAAGGTGTTGTCGTAATTGATCGCGACGATGCGCTCCTGACGCGCGCGCAGCCCGCGCAGGTTCACGGTCGGCCCGATCTTGTGCCGCGGCTGCGAGCGCATTCCGATGCCCTTGGCGAGCCGCATCGCCTGGTTGTGGTTCTGGCAGGCCTGAATATCGACGACGAGGAATTTCGGGGTCGTCAGCGGGTCGTAATAGAGCGGGTTGATCCATGCAGCCGAAGGCTGGACCGTGTAATTCGCAGCCGGATCGATATAGCGCACGATGACGCCCTGAGTCTCGCTCTCGCCGTCCTGGGCTTCCATGCTGGACATGGCCATGATGTCACGATTGCGGCTGAAGCTCAGCGTCGGGTCGTACCAGTGGCCGACGCGCACCCACGATTTGCCGTCTTCGTCGAACACGATCTGCCCGTCGCACGCCAGCAGGATTTCCTTCTCGGCATCGGCGCGGCGCTTGCTGTCGACGATCGCGACGCCGGCCTCGTAGCGCGGCTGCGTGCCCTCGATGCCGGTGACGTCCTCATCGCAGATATCGGCTTGCTCCGCGATCATGTCCCAGTTGATCGCGCTTTCGGGCTTGCCCCGGCCGAAGGGATGGGTGCGAAACCATGCCCAGACGAGCGCGGCATTGCGGCTCGGCTTGTAGGTCGTGCGATCGCCGAGCGTCTGCGTCTCGTCGCGAGGGTCGTACATATTGTCCCAGTCGCCCACGAGGCTGAGCGCCGGTTCTCCAAGGTTGAACGGGCCGCGCCAGCGATAGATCTTGTAGCGATGCTCGATGTCGAGCGCGTCCATGCAAACAACGCTGAAGGTCGTGCCGACAAGCCGGTGATCGCTGGTCCATTTCGACGGAAACTCGCTGTCGAGAGCGGATATCCGAGCCGGCGTCGGATCGCTCTCGCTATAGGTCGTCGTCCAGATGCGGATATAGCCCTTGCCTTCACCATCGGTCTCGGCGGGGTCTTTCGCCTTGTTGGTCTTTAGCCGAAATTCCTTCTGGTAGACGTAGCCTGACCCGTCGAGCGTGACCGGCTCGTCGTCGAGGGAATAGGAATAGGGCGAATGCAGGATGGAGTCACTGTGAACGATCAGCATCCACCAGCGGCCTTGGCTGTCGTACTCGCCGAACAGCGCGGCGCCGCCTTGGCGTGCTCGACCGGCATTCAGCCAGCGGGGCGGCTCTGGAATGCGGACGTTGACCTTACCGGCTTCCATGTCTGGCGCGCCGCGTCCCGTTCCAAGCACTGATTGGATAATGTATGTGCCTGCTGCGATAATGACTGAGCCGATAAGTGTTGCCACGAAGCCAGTGGCAGACGCGCCAAGCTGTGTAGCTAACTGCGCAGCAAATCCGGTCGCCCCTACGGTAAAATATGTAAGCGCGGCTATGGCCACCAGGCCAACGATTTTCTTAACGACTGCCATGCCAGACCCCCCGGCATTGAATCAGCCCCATCCTCAATTCGATCATTCCCCGCTCAAGGCGCAGGGCAACGCTGTCGCCAGTGCAGAGGGCGCCGATGCCGCAATCCCGGCCTCCTCTCTGATAGGAAACCTCGATCACGTCCCCACGCGCAGGTGTCCCATCCTTGGCTAGCGCCCCAGCCAGCGCCATGAGGCCGGGGACACCGCCATGCGCTTCCATCATCGCCTGCGCGCCCTCATGCGTATCGTAGCGGCCAACAAACCGCCCCGTCACATCGGCGTGACCTGTGAGAGCAAGATAGCGCCCGATCGACAACATGCAGTCCGACTGGCCATAGACAAACGTGCCCGCGCGCCACTCCCGCAGCGTCTCGTCAACGACGTCCATCACGGCACCTGGTATGTGCGGTTGGCGAGCAGGGCGAGATATTCGGACCCGCGATCCACCGACACGCCTAGCTGTTGCGCGCGGCGCTTCTGCATCGTGTCGGCGTAGCTGCGATCCGGCGTATCCGATCGCCCATGATTGCTGTCCTTGGCGACCAGCGACACGACATAGGACCTCACCACGGTTCCCGCCGCATTCCGGGATATGGTCTCGTCGAATTTGGGCGAGAACATCGTCATCTGCTTGTAGAAGCTGATCGGCGTGTTCGGGCGCAGCCCCTCACCCTCTTTGAACAGGACCAGATAGCAGGTCAGCGTCCGGCCATAGACTTTCGACTGATCTGCCTTGAGTTGGTTATAGAGGGCAAGCACATCCTCGCCGGGAATTTGCGGTATCGTGAGGCTGAAATTATAACTCGCGCTGGTCCCGTCGCGACCATCTTGAAGCGCGGGAGTCTTATGCAGATTTCCGCCGCCCGCATCGACGGTTCCAAGCCATTCGTTGCCGTTCGCGTCGATGAAATTGCCCTGCCCATCCCACAGGCGCACGGGGTCGTCGAGAAAATCGTAGAACCAGCATTTGCGGACGGTCGCTACGATGTCGGTGACATCGCTGGCCTCACCGAGAACCTCGTCAATCTGGTCGTAGAACTCGCTCACGCACGATAATTACGTCTAGATGTAACTTTACGCAAGTTTCGAGAGCAAAAAGGGCGGCCCCGAAGAGCCGCCCTTCCTTGGACTTGCAGTGCCACGACTCGCCTTACCCGGCCAAGCCTCTCCGCACCCCGCCTAGCCTGCCATGTCTTGACCCACCGGGCCTTACCACGCCTGGCCCCGCCAGAACTTGCCTTGCCTAGCCTGCCATGTTTCGGACCCTTTCAGGCGGCCCGAGCCTGATCGATAGTCGCGAAAATCTCCGCTAACTCGGTCAGCTCTGCATGACGATTGCGCCACGCCTCCAGTTCACGCCATGCCTGATCCAACACTTGCTGGCGAAGCTCAGCGTCAGAGAGAGCGTGGGCGGTTGATGTATAACTGCGATCTGTATCGCGGACAACGGATACGAAGGCCCGGATCGGCGCGTCCTCACCGCTACGCTTCGGTGTCAGTACGGTGATATGCCGGATCATCGCCATAGCCTGAGTGACGCGGTGAGCGTCCGCGGCCTTGGCGTCGTCCCACTCAAATTCATCGTGAAGTGGCGCCTCGGGATCGCGGCTTTCGCGAACCACGTCTACCGCTTCCAGCCGACCGTTCTGACGAACCCGGATGCGCTCCATTTCCTCGCCCGCCGCCTGTGGGTCGATGCGATGCACCGATCCCGGCTTCCACTGATAGACCATGCCCATTATTCGGACTCTTCGCTGGTGGCGACGTGGAAACGGCCATAACTGCCGTTCTTTTCCGGTCGCCACTCGCCGATTCCGACGCCGAATCCCGCCGCGTTCAGCAAGTTCGCTATCTGCTCGGCGCTGATGACGCTGGCATTGAACTTGATCGTCACCGGAATGCGCCAGTCCACGAACTCGGGGCGATATCGAATGTCCGCCGTGCCCATGCCGACCCGCACCATGTCTTCGCGCGGGCGAGGCTCGCCGATCACTTCCAGCATTTCGCAATCGATATGGAAGGCGCCGCGCATGACGGTCATCTTCGCATCAACGAACCGGCAGGCCGACACCATCGCCGCCTTCACGCCGATCGCGGGGAAGCCATACGCGCCGGCTTCGGTCTTGTAGAAGCACGCCTCATAGTCAGCCTCAGGGTCTTTTGCTTCCCTGGCCTTGGTCGCCTTCTTCATCTGCTTGTCGAGCATCTGGCGCTTCGCCTTTTCGCTCCAAGCATGGACGATGAGGGGGCTGTCGCCGACGAGAACGAACGTCACCGTCTGGATATTCAGCGGCGGCAGTTCGATTGCTGCGGTGGATTTCGTGACCATATCAGGCCTCCGTTCCATTCAGCAGCCGACGATGATCTTCGATCGTCTGCCGGACATAGGACATGTTCCAGCAAGGCGTGCTGTCGTGATTGGGCTCGAGGATTTTTTCGAGCTTCCAGCTAAGCGCCGGCAGGTTCGGGGCGGGGAACCCGATCAAAGCGTCCTCCCGCTCGCACATGATGTCGATCAGAGCCTGAAATTCGTCGACCACTTCGCCATAGCCGCTCTGATTGTCCCAGCGGACTTGCGCGGCCATCTCGTGATCGCACTTCGCGATGATATCCGGCCAGATGCGCCCTCGCTCGTCTGATAGCGGCTTGAGCTTTTTGCGTTCATATTCATCTGCCGCCGCCTTGGCCGACAGGTAGAGTGACATGAGGGTGTTCCACGCCGCTTCATTGCAGACGTCGGGTGGAGTCGATAAAGATGCGGTAGCCATGCGATCCTCCAGTGATCGTTTCGGTTAGGGCGGCGGGGAAGGTAGGATTTCCCTTGCCGCCCGAACATTATGACGCTATGAAATCAGCATGTCAACAGATAATAGCGCCAACAAATCAAAAAGGATGGGCAGGCCGCCGGTCGATTCCGAGGCCGTCAATGTCCGATTCGAGCGATCAATGCTCGACGCGATCGATGGCTTTCGACGCGAACAGGACGATTTACCCTCACGCCCTGAGGCCGTCCGTCGCCTGGTTGAAAAGGGGCTTGAAGCCGAGTAGGTCTTCTCCCTCCCAAGGAGGGGTCATGATTCTTGCCGCAATCTCACTGGTAGCTGCGACCCAAGCGCCAACTTATTTGCTCTGCGGCTTTCCTAATGGCCCCGCAGCATTAGATGTGACCGCAGACGAAGCAAATGGTCAAGTCACGACACTTGTGCAGTCAACCGGATTTATGGAGCGGCGCCCTGCCATATTTTCACCAACAGAGGTCAAATGGTCCAGTCCTGGCGCCTTGAATCTCAGCTACACGCTAAGCAGGGTTGACCTTTCGCTGCGTCGCGTGAAGCATATCGGCGATAGGGAATTTCCCGATGTTGGGAAATGCAAGATGCAGGACGCGCCAAAGCGAGCGTTCTAGAACGCGCTCATGCTACAAGCGCCTCGTACAACACGATATTCCCCGGGCGGAGATGGCCCAAGTTGTTGTATGGCGCTCTAACATCTGAACCGTTGCTTATCCGCCCGGTGAACCACGGTCGCAGATAGCAGTTGTCACCCGGCGCGAAGTCACGGCGCAGAGGCGTCGTCACCGTCGCGGTCGCGATGTCGCCGGCATAACTGATTTCGTCGATGAGATAGCAGTCGTAAGCGTGGCCTATCACATGGCCTGGTGACACGATCGGTCCAA
Organism: Sphingopyxis indica; assembly: GCF_900188185.1. Taxonomy (GTDB): domain Bacteria; phylum Pseudomonadota; class Alphaproteobacteria; order Sphingomonadales; family Sphingomonadaceae; genus Sphingopyxis; species Sphingopyxis indica. Next base: position 41,850 of record NZ_FZPA01000015.1, read on the forward strand.
CTCCGGTGAGGTCGAATTGGACCTCAAGCGTGCCCTTGAGCGCGGCAGCCGAATAGGTGCCGGTGAAGTCGCCGTCCCAATTCTCCTGATTGGACCACGTCTGGCCATTGTCCCACGGCACGGCGGCCATACCGCGGCGCCGGCTGTAGGCGATCTGCGGCGACGGCGCGAGGCGCACGCGGAAGATCTGCCCGCCGATCTTCGACATGACCCATGACGCGAGAGGGGCATCCCATTCGGTGTCGATGATCGCCGGCGCAATTTCGAGCACACCGAAACCGCCGGGCTCCGGCGTGATGAACTGCGCGCCGCCGCTGGTGAGGCCGCCGTCGTAGCCCGCGCCGGGCGTGTGGAAGAGCTGCGTCTCGATGCGGAAGGTCGGGAACTGGTAGATTTTCATCGCCATCCCCCTCAGATGAGAGTTCCATCTGCGTCCAATTGAGCAAGCATTGACTGCAACTCGCGCCGAATTTGCTCTTTCGTCATTTCGCCCATCTGCCGGTTCATGGCTACCAAGCTGTCCACCCCAATGGCCCCCTCGAACTTGTTCTCGTTTACGATTTGCGGACTGAAAACGATTGTCGGACGGCTACCGCCGCTACCGTGCGACTGAACCCCGAGCTTTCCATCGGGGCCGCGAGTGAGCGGCATGACCGCTTCGGGACCGGCCTCGCCTATCTCGCCGAACTTCGACCCGTTGGCGAATTTGAACAGGGTCGGCGTCGAGACGACGCTGTTCGTGAATGCAGATCCATTGGCGAACCGCTGGGCGCGATCGAAGGCGCCTCCGCGGGCGTATTGCTGAGCCGTGCCGAACGCGCCACCGTCCGCGAAGAGGCCGCTTAGGAAGCTGCCGCCACCCCCTAACCCAAGCGCCTTCATGAGCGTGTTCACGATCAATTGCCTGATCGCGATACGGATCAGGTCGGCGATGATCTGGTTCGCCACTTGCTTGAACACGTCGCCCAGTGACTTCGTGCCCATTATCGCATCGACCAGCCCGTTATTCAGGCTCTCGACACCGCGCGTCATGATGCTGTTGAGCTCCCGCATCTGCTCGATCGTCTCGCGTCCGCTGAGCGCCCGCATCTGCTTGGCGTATTTCTCATCGATTGCCTCGGCAAGCTGGCGATAAGTGTCGGCGAGCGCGACATTGCCGTCAGCCTCCGCCTTCTGGATTTTCGTCAGAAGGTCGGTCATTTCAATCTGGCGCTGAATGCGCAGTATCTCGCGCTCACGCTGCTCGCCGACCATGCCCATGGTCGCCAGCTCGATGTCGATGCCGTTCACCATGTTGCTGCGCACGGCCGCGAGCTGCTTCTGTGCGGCTTCGACCTCCTGCTGCTGGCGCAGCACCTTGAGGCCTTCCTCGCGCTTGGCGCTGAGCTTTTCGATCGCCTCGCGCTGCTTGTCGGTCGTCGCGCGCGAGAGCGCCTGCGTGACCTCGTACTTGCGCAGCGCCTCGTCGCTGAGGCCGATCCTGGCAACCTCGTCGGTGAGGCTCGCGATATAGGCCTCGGTCGCCCGGTTGCGTTCCTGCAGCGCCCGCGCTTCCTCGCTGATCGCCGCAGCGCGTCCAGCTGCGCTGTCGCCCTTTCCGGCCGCGCCATCGGCGCCGAGACTGCCGGCGAGGCCGCGCAGGGCGTCTGCACCCATGCGACCGAGCCCGCGCGCGGCGTCGATGCCCTTGCCGACATAATCGACGCTCTGGGCGGACCGGATGGCATCGGCAGCGACACCGCCGACCCGGGCAGCGGAGCCAGCATAGGGGTTGGCGATGCGCCCGAGGCTCGAGCGCGTGTCGAAGTTGAACAGGCGCCGCGTTTTGCCGGTCTCGGTGTCGCGCAGGACGAACAGGTCGTTCAGCTCCTGCTTCACCCGGTTCACCATGCCGCTCGTGGCGTCGATGACGCGATTTGCCGCCGTGATCGCCGCATCTCCGATCGCTGCCGGGAGATCGGCCCATGTCGCGCGGACCGCATTGTAGGCGCCGACGAAGCCGCCAACGATGTAGTTGATGCCGCTCTTGGCGGCCGCCACGATGTCGGTGCCGAATATCCGGGTGAGATCGTCGCGCCAATGCACGGCCGCCGCGGTGATCGCAGTGAGGCCGGCGACAATCAGGACGGGAATCGGGATGAGCGCAAGCATCGACGCCGCCATGCCGACGAAGCCCTTGGTCACCGTCGCGATGCCGGTGACGATCGACGGGGCGTAGAGCAGCGCCAGCGCGCCCGCCGCGGCGACGGCATAGGGCGCGATCGTCTCCAATATGTCCGCGAGGCCAAGCATCGCGCTCTGCGCCAGCTTGCCCCAGTCGACCATCTGGACGAGCGCGGCGGCGGCGGCGACAAGGCCGATCGTCAACAGTGCTGTCGGGTTGATGACCTGGCCAATCGCGCTGCCGATCGCCTTGAAGGCGCTTTGCCCCGACGCGGCGAAAACCGCCGAAAGCTGCGTTCCCTGTTGAAGCGCGATCATAAGCGGCGACATGCCCATTGCCGCCGTGACGCCGATATCCTGAAACTGCGCCGCGATATTGCCGGTATTCGCCTTGATCGCCCCGGCACTGGTCGCGACGGCCTTCGACACCCGCCCGATGCCGGCGGCCGCCTGGTTCGCCGCGGTCGGCAGTGCGGCGAGGTGCTTGCGATAGGCCTCGACATGGGCGCTGGCGCTGGCGAAGGACCGGCCCGTGTTGTCGTTTGCCGCACGCATGGCCGCGTCCGCCTTCATGGCGGTCTGCGCAATCCGCATGATGCTGCCGGAGGCTTTGTCAGCGGCCCGCGCGGCCCGCTCATAGTCCTGCCCCAGCTTGGCGGTGCGGCCCGATCCGGACACCTTGGACGCCGCCGCGCTCGCCTTGTCAGCGGACGCGGAGAACTTGTCGAGGTCGGCGGTCGCCTTGACAACCCCGCTCGAATCCACCGACATACTGAGCGCTGCCACGTCCATCTATTTGCCCCTGCGCGCGGCGGTGGCGCTGCGAAATGCTTCCATGGGATTGCCGGGCGCCGGGGCTTCCTCGGTCTTGTTCGCGCGCATCAGAAAGACCCCGTCCATCTCGCGGATGCAGAACTCGAACATGTCCGCGTCCTCATCGCTCCACCCGGCGACATGCCGGTCGATCGCGCTTTGCGGGATGGGGCCGACCCCCATGCCGATTTGCCTCTCGGTCGAGAGGCGCCAGAAGTCGTCATACCAGCCGCCGAAGCCGTCCATGATCTCGGGCGGTTCCAGCGCTTCGGGGATATCAGCATCTTCGGCATCGGCCTTTTCCTTCGCTGCTTTCCACTCGTCGTGATGATCGAGCGACCAGCGCAGGGCCGCCGTCAGTTTCCCGCCGCTTCCTCGGCCTTCTTGGCAACCCGGTCCGCGACCTGATCGCCAGCATATTCGACGCCGCGGCGAAAGGTTTCGCCGATGCCGAAGTCGTCGTCGGCAGTCAGGATCGCGAGTGCCTTCTTGCCATCGAACTTCAGCGGCTTGCCGCCTTCGGTGACGCCATCCCAATCGAGCAGGATATGCTCGGCGAGCGCCTTGCCGGCCGTGATCGAATAGTTGACGACGCCCTCGTCGGTGCGCAGCTTCTTGCCGCTGCGCCGCGCGAGCCCTGCGGTTGCGACCCGGAAGGGCTTGTAATTGGTGCTGCGGACCTTGAAGCGCACCCCTTCCATGTCGGGGATATCGTCGATCCATTCGCCTTCGCTGAGGTCCGCCTTCTTGTTGAGGTTGGCAATGTCCATGTCTGGTCTCGCGGGGGTCAGTTCGGGGTCTAAGAGCGACGGCCGACCCCGATCAGGCCGACGCCCTTAGCTTGTTCAAATCTCGACAATATTGCTGTCAACCTGGATCGACCAGGTGCGCAGAAGCGGCGTGTTGGCGGCGCCGCCCTGCTTTGCGCCCGGCATGGCGAGGCCGAAGAACAGGTCGGTGGAGCCCGCGGGCTGGGCCGTGGCGGTGATCGACGTCGCGGTCGCGGCAACAGTGGTTTCGATCGCGGCGCCGCCCGGCGTGGCGGCAACGGCAAAAGTCGTCGGGGTGATGGGTTCGACAACATAATAGACGGTGTCGGGCAAGAGGCCGGTCGGGAGATCGCCGCCGGTCGGTGTGAACATGACGGGCGATCCGGCTTCGAGGCCGTGACCATCGGGCCATGTCACGATACCGGGATTGGCGACACTGATCGTCACCTCGCCCTCGGATGCGCATCCGGCGCCCCATTCGACCTTGAAGGCATAGGGCGAGCAGCTGTCGATCGCGGCGATGAATTTCATCTGTCCGGGATCGCTCGGCATCGGGGCGAAGGTGTTTTCCATCGATGCGCCGACGCGGGTGCCCTTGATCTGGCGCGTGCGGTTCTCGTCGATGAAGTCCTGCGAGATGAGGTTTTGGGTATCGCCGAGCGAGCCCGATTGCGTCCATCCCTTGATCTCGGTCCACTCGCTTTCCTGCGCGGTGAAATCGGAAAGCGCCACCGTGCCCTTGGGCGCGACGCGCGTCCCGATATAGATTTTCGACCCTGCGACAGCCTGCAATGCCATGGTTCGGCGCTCCTGTTGCCCGCATCGGGGCGGTTCCAAGTGGCCGAACGTTACAACAGATGTGGGATTGGCGCAATAATGTTGCGCAGAGGGCTTTTATTCGTTCGCTAGAGTGAAGCGCCAGCTACATCGACGACCAGAACACCCGCACAACGGCAACCCGATAGGCCCCCTCAACAAAGGGCTGCAGCGCCGCCGCATCCTGCGTCGTGCGCAGCCGCGAGGCGCCGAAGGTCATGCAGGTGTCCGCGGGGAAATGCGCCGCGATCTGCCCCGCGATCTCGACGAGCTGCGTATGCGTGACGGCGCGCGCGATGGGCCACTGGACAGATATGAGCAGCGTGCCCGAGCGAATATGGTCGACGCCGACATTGGCGCGCGCGGAGAGGCCGACACGCTGCGGATCGTTCTGGACATCGGAGAGCAGAATATATGGCGCGGGTCCATTCGCGTCGCTCGGCGGGGTGGCGATGGCGCCGGGCTCGAACCGCTGCATCGCGGGATCGGTGACGAGCGTGTCGATGCGGGACTTGAGGGCCATCCAGTCGCTGGTTTGGATCGATGGCATTACCGGCCTCCCAGTTTTTGCGCTTCGGCTTGCACGATCGCGGGCCATTTCGCCGCGGCGGCTTCGGCGAACCCGGCTCCACTTTGATTAAACGACCGGCCCAATGAATCGACGCCGACGAATCCATAATTAACTCTGCGGGCGTAACGCGCCTGCCACCCGATGAATATCGGCTCGCCCGGCACGATCGCAGCAATGCCGAGCGAATAATCGCCGGTCGCCAGCCCTTCGATCACCGTCGGGGGTTTCGTATCGACAACAACGCTGCGCGCCAGATTGCCGGTCCGCACCGGAACTCGACCGCCATTCGGGATCGTCGTCGATGCCTCTTTCGCCAAGGCCTGCACGCTATTGCGCAACAGCGCGGTCAACATGCGGTCGCTCTGGTCCGCCCATTTCGAAGGATCGGTGCCGGTCCAGCCCATTTACTTCGCTCGGCGCGCCCGGCGCTTGGTCTCGGGTTTCGGCGCGGGGGCGACCATCTCGCGCACCCCGGCAACGACATGCACGGCCGCTTCGGCCATTTTCCCCCGCAGGATCGCGTCGCGGAGCTTGCGGCGTCTCTCTTCACATTCGAGGCAGCTCATCATCAGTCTCCTTTCCGCTACCATAGCGCAATAATGTTGCGTGCGGAAGCAATCAGGTTTTGCGAAAAGCAACCATCGTGATATGGAGAACGGGCCGAATGATGCGTCAACATCACCCGGCCCTGACCGCAACGGATCGTATGGAGATCACGTCATGGCTAATCGCCCACTACCCTCGCCAGAAGAATTGCGTCAACTGCTCAGGTATGAGCCCGAGACGGGGAAGCTGTTTTGGAAAGCATCGCTCAGCAACCGGGCACCGGCGGGCGCGGAAGCGTTCTCAATTCATCATGCAAGCGACCGCCTTACATACCGGCGCGGCAAAATCTGCGGCCACAGGGTTTACGCTCATCGGGTCATTTGGACCATCGTTCATGGTTATTGGCCGAAAGGCGATATCGACCATATCAACGGCGACCCAAGTGATAATCGTCTTGCAAATCTGCGGGAGGCCACCCGCTCTCAAAACAACATGAACACCGGACTGCGCCGCGATAACGTCAGTGGTGTTCGAGGTGTAACGTGGTGCGAGAATAGCCGTCGCTGGAATGCAAGGATCCGCAACCGACATATCGGAAGCTTCGCAACGCGAGAAGAAGCGGCTTCGGCCTACGAAGCTGTGGCTATTCGAGAATATGGCGCATTCGTCAGGGCCTCATAGACCCCAACTCCAATCAATGATGAAATCTGTGCCGCATCGGCAGTTGACATTGTTCTTCGCGCCGCCGGCAGGATCGTGTGCGTGCTGCATCACCGATCCATCGGGCAGGATGAACGGCATGGTCAGGCCGGTGACCGAGCGGCCGTGCATGGCGAGATGCGTGTCGCGCGCGTCGTCGATGCCGCCAAGGTGCCGCCAGGTCTTCTCGACCGCCTGATCGTCAAGCGCATCGCGATCGAGCGCCTGCGCCGTCGCTTCCGCGCGCGCCATCATCACGCCCTGCGCGGTTTCGGTGCGGGCGACGTCCTCGGCGCGCCGGGCAAGCAGCCGGTCGGCATATTTCGCAGTCATCTCGTCGATCTTGTCACGGGTCAGCGGGTTCGGCTTGCCCTTGGCGATGGCAGCGATCGCGCGCTTGATCGCGCCGTCATAGCGCCGGTCGCGCAGCGTCATGCCTGTGCCGGGCTTCCATTTGCCGTCCTTGTCGAAGCTGCCGAGCACCTTGGCCATTTCGTCGGGATCGCCCGAGAGCAGCCGCGCGCGCATCGAATCGACGTAACCGGCCTGCGGATCGGACAGGCCCACGATGCCGCCCTGCCGCCGCCCGCTGATCGGGTTGATGCGCCCGGCGATGTCAGTGGCGATGTTCTGCGGTCCGTCTCCGCGCGCGAAGCCGTCGGCGATGACGCGGCGCGCGGTCTCTATCTGCTCGTCGACATAACCGGTGACGCGAGCGGCCGCTTCGGTTCGGATGCGGGCCTCGGCGCGGGGGTTCGTCATATCGAATCTGAAATGCAGTTCGCCGCCACCGGGCGCGGTGAGCGTCGGCGGTGCAGGCGGCGCCGGGGTCAGAGGACCGGACGGGCCGACCGGCTCAAGCTCGGCGGGCGGAAGCGCAGGACTGCGGATGCTCGGTTCCCGGTCGCGGCGCTTGAAAAAGGCGATGCGGTCCTTTGTCAGCGCTTCCGAGATGGTGGCTCCAGCCTGAGCGAAGGCCGACTGCCGCTCGATCACATAGGCTCCGAAGGCGCCGCGGTCGATGTTGAGCGCGTAGATCGCGCCGTCGATGTCGCCGTTGCGAAGGGCAGTCAGGAGCAGCGGATAGTTGATGCCCGCGCGCAGGCTGGCAATGGCCGCGAGGAAGGCAATCGCCAGCGCGGGCTCGAGCTTGGCGATGAGGTCGAGCAGGTCGTCGTCCATCACCGCCTCACGACGAAGCGGATGGCACAAGGCGGGCCAGCGGCTGGGATATTGTCGACCTTCAGCACGGTCACAGGAGCGCCGTCGATTTCGAGCACGTCGCCCGGCTCATAGGCTCCGCCCCAAACCGAAACGATCACCATCAAATCCGTGGCGACGATCTGGCCGCCCGTTTCGACGGGTGCGCCGATCAGTTCCTTCGCAACGCCGCGCGCCGCGCCATCGAGGGGGATGCGAGCATAGGTCGAGGGCGCGGGAGGGTCCCAAGGGTTCGCACCGGGCGCGCCGGGGACTTCGCGGACGATCTCGATCGAGCCCTGTCCCAGTCCTCCCTCACTCGTCGGGGCGAGCAGTTCCGTCGCCATCTGGCGCATATCGGCATAGAACTCGCTCATCAGCAGCCGCCCAGGTTCCAGAGGAATGCGGCGCCCGTATCGTCGCAGACGAATTGCGAGAGCAGGCCGTCAATCTGGCTGTCGATGAAGGAGGGCCCGCCGCCGATCTCGGCCTTGCCGTCGTCGAAGAATTCCCGCTCGATCGTATCGACACGCTGCCGCTTCACACGCGAGCCCGACGTCCCCGCCGAGCCATTCAGGATGCCCGGCGTTTCCGCATCCAGCCATGCCGCGCGATAGGCGGCGGTGATCACCGCGGGCGGGGTCACATCATCCGGGATAGGGGCGGTGCAGTTGACGGTTGCCCCGGTGCGCGGCCAGCCAAGTTCCTGCATCACGCCCCCGGTGCGCTGACCGGTCCAGAATTTCTCATAGCTATCGACATAGACGCTGCCCCGCGCGCGGAGGACGGCAAGCGAGGGCGCATCGTCAGGCAGCACATAGCCTTGCTCGACAAGCCAAGCTTCAAATCCCGCGTCGTCGCCATATGCCGCCATGGGTCAGTCGGCCTTGGTCTTGCGCGCCATCGGCTTTTTACTGTCGGCGGCGGGGTTGGTTACCGGCGTCGCGTCTTTCGCCGGTTCCTTGCCGACGATCTCGTAGCGCCCGGCCCAACTCACGGGTGCCTCGATCACGTCAATTTCCGTTCCGATCGGAATTTCACCGTTGGCGCCATAGATGCCACCTGCTGTGATGCGGATTTTCATGCCTTTACTCCTGCGAAAAAGGGCGAGGCCGCGAAGCCCCGCCCTCCTGTGCGACCCCCTTGGCGGGACGATCAGTTCACTACGACGCTGTATCCGACGCCCGACCGACCGTTGATGTCGGCGCGAATCTCGATGCCCATCGCGTTCCAGACTTCGAACTGATAGTTCGCGCGCGGATGGAGGCGAGGCATGGCGACGGTCGAGGTCGCCATCGCGACCAGCGGTCGGATATATTCGGCGCTGGGCACGAAATAGAAAAATTCGTTGCCCGACAGTTCGAACGACACCTCGATCTTCGCGATGCGGCGATTGCCGAGGATCTGGTCGCGGAGCGAGCCGCCCTTGAACCCACCTGCGAGCGAATAGGGGCGATCCCAGTTGCGCGCGATTTCCGGCGAGATGTAGAGGTTGACCGGCGCCGAAATGAAGTTGTCGTCCAGCAGAGCGCCGAACGGGCCGTTGATGAACGCTTCGATCGCGTCGGACGTTGTGGCATCCGAGGTCAGGTCGATATTCGCCCCGCCGACCGCGCTGCCGAGGTTGATCGACTTCGAGTAGGGCGAGGTGCGAATGCCATAGGCAGTATAGCCTTCCACCACGATGCTGGCGTCGCCGTCGAGGACGTAGAGCGCATTGTCGCGGCGAATCTTCGCGGTGATCGCTTCCTGATCGTCGGCGAGCGCGTCGAAGTTCTCCGACTGGAGCGTGTTCCATTCGCGCCATTCGCGGCCATAGCCCGACGAGAAGATCGGGACCGGCGTGCCGCGATAGTCGTAGGTCACCTTGTCGAGCGTGACCGGAACCTGGCCCGACATGCTGCGAACGACGCGGCCCGCATCCGACGAGACGCGGTTCAGGTGAACGAGCTTGCCGATGTTGACCGGCTTGGCGAGCGGCATGAGGTCGGCCATCCAGACCTGACCTTCGTCGGCGCGCATGACGCGGCGGGTGATGCCGTCGAGGTCGAGCCACGCATCGCGCGGCAGCACTGCAGCGGCGTTGCCGATCGCGGCAAGGCCATCCTCGGTCTGATGGAAGTGCTCGCGAACGACGCTGAGTTCGTCCCACCACGCGCCGTGCTGGCGGGGATGGTTCGCGATAAGCTGCTGATCGAAATAACGCATGTCAGAGACCCCCTTACGCGACGACGATGCCCGGCTGCGCCTTGCGCGCGAGCACGAGTTGATCGGAACCGGACGTGTTGTTGTAGGCCTCTTCGGCGATCATGATGACGCGCTGGCCCGTGGTGGCGACGACGAACTTTCCGTTCGCATCCGTGGTCAGGTTTGCGCCCGACGCCACGTTCGTTCCGGTCGGGACGCGCACGGCGAAGAGCAGCTCGTCGAGCGGCTCCATGCCGATGACGCGATCATTGGCGTCATAGGCGTCATCGACGCCCTTCATCGTCAGGTAATTGTCCTGCGCGATATAGACCTTGGTCGCGGCGGACGCGCCGGCCTGAGCGAAATTCGCGCCGCTTTCGATCAGCGCGGTTCCCGGCAGGACGGCGGTGGCGCAGATACGCTCCTGCACTTGCGGCAAGACTTCCTGCACGGGGCCGACGAAAATCTTGTTGAAGCGCGCCATCATTCATCCCCCTTCGGAGCGGTGAAGCCGGGCTTGTCGCCCTTGGGCTTGAACGCATTGTTGACGCGGTGGGCGGGAAGCTGTCCGCCGGCCGCGGCCTTCGCCTTTTCGAGCAGGGCGTTGAGCACCGGCGCGGTCGCTTCCTTGGCGACGTCTTCGGTCAGAAGCTCGGCTTCGACGACCTGGTTGACGAGAGCGGCGTGCTCTTCCTCGGCCTTGGCCTTGGCTGCTTCCGCCTGCGCGGTGAGCGCGTCGGTCAGCGGCTTCACCGCGTTGCCGACCGCTGCTGCGATCTTGTCGTCGAGGCCGGCGACGGTTTCGGACAGCGTCTTCACCTCCCCCGACAGCGCTTCGAACTGCTCTTTGTCCATCGTCTTGTCGCCTCCGTTAAGGGCTGTATCGGCCTGCACCTCGGGCGTCGGGTCGCCCTGAACGATGTCGGTAATAGTCTTTTTGATGCGTTCGATCAACGAAATTTGTTTTTTCCGTTCAACGCCGCGCAACATACTTTCAATCGACCACCCGATATCGCGGTCGATGTCGTCGGCGAGGCTGCAGTTGATGACGTCGATTTTCTCGCCGTCGGCATCCTTGGCGGCGTTCACCATCATGCCAACGCCCTGCGCCGGAGTGGCCGCTCCCTGCTCGCCCAAGAGAATCGCATCGTGGTCGAAAACGATGTCGCTCGCGTCGAACTCCGCGTCGTCATCGGATGCATCGGTCAGCATGCAATAGAGGCCGACGCTCGTATGGATCGGCTCCCCCTTCTCGATCGCGCTCAGGATCGCCTTGCCGCCGTCGAGCTGGTTCGCGGTCGCGACGTCGATCACCTTGTCCATGTGGACGCGGCCGCCCTCGCGGCGGACATTGCGGTTCCATGCGCCGACCCAGCCGCGCGCGAGGCCTTCGGGGTCCTTCGCCGACACGAACGCGCCCTCGATCGTCGGATGACCGAGCGGCGCCGGGGTGTTCTCGAGGCTGGCGAACGACTTCGCGATCTCGTCGGCGGGATAGCGCACGCGCCCCATGCTGCCGTTCATCACGATATTGTCGGGAAGCGTGGCGCTCGGCACGATGATGTAATCGCGGCCGTCGCGGCGTTCGCGGCGGATAGCGGCGTTGTTGACGGCGCTGCGGATATTGACGCGGACGGTGCGGGACATGCTTTTCTCCTAAGTCCAGACCCAGCCATCGGGCAGGCTGTTGCGGTAACGACTGCGCCATGCGGGGATGCCGTCGATCAACGGATTACGTTCCTCGTCGAGCCCCATGGCCAGCAACCATTCCCAGTCGAGAGGGGAATATCCGCCTTCGCTGCGGGCTTCTCGGCGCTCGGTTACATCGTTGATCCAGTATGACCACGCGCCGGACTGGTGATCGAAACGCCAAGCGAACAGAGATTTGAACCAGCGGATCATTCCACCACCTCATCATCAGGCAAATCGTTGACCGGCCCATCCTCAGCCATCGCGCGCTGGCGCTCGGCACGCTCGCGCAGGAACTCATCGAACCCCTCGACCTCGTCCGCCGACTTGAACCCGGCCTCATCGCGGATCTCGTCGGGGAGGAAGACCGGCTCTGTCCCAGCCTGCTGGTTGATCTGCGACATCTTGGCCGCGCGATCGAGCTTGTCGTCAGGGGTCGCCTCGAGGAGCGACGTCCAGCCGATGGTCCAGTCCTTCTTGTCGAGCACGCCCCACGCCACGAGGCGATCGATGAACTCGTTCAGGATCGGCAACACGCGGTTCTCGCGGCGCGACATGCAGGTCTCGGCCCACTCGGTCTTGTCTTCGGTGCTGGCGCGCTCGCCGGTGATGTTGCCGACGAGCACCTTGAACGGGATGCCCATCGACGCGGCGAACGACTGCACGCACGGTTCCCAGAACTCCTTCGGCTGCGGCAGGGTGATGGTCAGCGGCTTGGTCTGGAACCCGCCGATCATCAGCGCGCTGTGGAAACCCGAATTGAAGGCGTCCACCTTGTCGTTGAGTTTTTCGAGAACTTCATCGTTGGTCGATGCGCCCATGCCCTTGCGGATATCTTCGAGGCTCACGCCTTCCTTGGATTCGATGATCGGCGCGCCGCGAGCCGACTTCCAGAACCCTTCGCCGCCCGCGCCCTTGATCTTCATCGCGTCGCTGGCGTCGTCGAAGCCCGGCTCCAACGCCGAGCGGCAATTGAGCGTTCCGTCGTCGGACCAGATCAGCATGCGGTCGCGGTGAATGCGCACCTGGCTGTTCGAGGTGTTCTGCGGATTGCCGACCGCCTGCTCGTCGAACTGGAAATAGACCGGCTCGCCGTATGTCTCGCTGCCCTCGACCGTGTCCCATTCGGTGACCGTCAGCTGCCCCTGCCATGCCGGGATGATGCCGGCGATGCTCTCGATACCGCGCGGAACGCGGTCGACGGGCTGGTCGAGGCGCTTTCCATCGCGCAGCAGGATGATCGCGCCCGCATATTCTCCGACCATGCTGCGGCGATCGGCGTCCATAAGCGCGCGCCAGATGTTCTTCTTCGCAAACTGCTTGGCGATGGCCTTTTCGCCCGCGCTCTCGGCGGGCTTCTCGCTCTCCCACAGCGCGGGCATGGTCTGCCACGTCTTCCCGATGGTCTTGTCGACCGCCGCGGCCGCGAGGCCCGAGCGCGTGTAGAGCCGGTAGAGCTGCTCGAAACCCAGATTGTCCGGCCACCCATAATCCTTCGCAAAGTCGTGCTTTGCGCTCGGCCCATAGGCGAAGGGGAACATGCGCCGGAGCATATCGCGCCCTCGGTCGTAGGCGTTGGCGATGATGGAGCCGTTCGACATGGTGGCAGATGGTTACGCGAAATTGCGTGAACGCGCAATAATGTTGCGTCAGAGGAACCATGCGGCCACGCCCTCGTCGACCTTCGCGTAGGCCATGACGACCGCATCGGCGAGGTTGTGCGATGGGAAGCCGCGCTGCTTGAGCGACTTCTTGCCCTCGACCTTCATCCGCCCATTGACGCTCTCGCGCCGCGGTTGCGAAAGTTCGCCTTGCAGCTTGGTTCGCAGCTTCGCCGGAAGCCCGAGCGGGATCGAGATCAGCTGATCAGGATCGTAGGGCAGTCCGTTCCGCGCCTGCCATGTATTGCGGAACCGGTCTGCGAGCGTTCCCCATCCCTGAGCCTTGAGGTTCGCGAACATGTCGCCGTGCGTCTTGCCGGGCTGATATTCGCGGTCCGGCTCAAGCGGGCTTTCCGATGCCGTCCAGCCGATATAGGCGGTCTTGCGCGGCGGGTTGGCTTCGGCCTCCAATCGCTCGAATTCGCCCTTCACCGATGCACCGACGCCGATGTCATCGATGTGCAGCGTGTCCAGCCCCTCGCGCATCACGATCGGATGAGCATAGGCCGCCGCCTTGTTCGGCGAATCGTCGTGCCATTCTTCGAGGCCGGACAGGATGCAGCCATAGCGCCATGCGAGCGCGTTCGGGTCGTTCGACTTCGGCGCGATGACATCGCCCTCGACGCCGCCTGATATGTCCATACCGCCGATCTTGCCGCCGCCCATCGGGAAGTCAGGGATATGGAGATGGGCATCGATCGACGCCTCGATCCATGCCGGCTTGATGATCGCCAGCGCATTGTCGGCCACCGGCTCGCCGAGATAGACATGCCGGAACAGTTCAGGGTCGCTCGCCTCCATCAGTGCCGCGTCGTCGGCGAGTTCCTGCGGAAAGAACGGGTTGTCGGTGTAGTTGACCTTGAGGACGATCGAATAGGGCCGTCCATGAAGCTCGGCGGGATAGATCGGATCGGTGACGAAGGCCTGGTAGATGAAATCGAGCGGCGACGCCGGGTTGAAGCAGACGAAAATCTCGCTGCCGGATTTGCGCATCGTCGGGATGAGCGCGTTCCAGCTTTCCTTCGTGATGCTCTCGCCCTCGTCGATGAAGGCGGCGTCGAAGTTTGAGAACCCTTTTAGCTTCTGGTTTTGCAGTCGCTTCGATGACGCGCGGATGCCCGAGAATTTGAAAACGCCGCCCGACGACGGACAGGATATCTCGGTCTTGGTGATGTCGAAATAGGCGCCGAGATTGCGGCGCTCGATCTCTTCGACGATCTCCTGATAGCTGCTCTCGGCAATGGCCTCCATCAACTCGCGGAAGCAGACGACACGCCAGCCGGAATACAGAACATTGTTGACGAGGATCGTGATGACCGTGCGCGTCTTCGAGCTGCCGCGGCCGCCATAGGAGACCTTGAAGCGCGCCGGCTGCAAGAACGGCTGGAAGATGGCGGGGATCGGGCATTCGAAGACGGGCCCGCCGTTATGGCCTATGCCCGGTGCTTCGCACGTCAGTTCATCGGAAAATCCGGTAGCGGCGCTCACGCTCGGATCACTTCACCAGCTTGTAGGTCGGCTCCTTCGGCGACATGCTGCCGTCGGATGATGTGAGGTCGCGCTTCTCGATGATCAGGCCGTTGAGTTTGGCTGCGTCCATCAGGGACGCGCGGGCAACGGACAGCATCGGCGCATCGGCAGTTCCCTCGCCTTTTGCCGCGATCTTGAGCAGTCGTTCGGTGATGCCCTCGACGGTGACAACGGCCTTTTCGGCGGCGCGCGCCTGCAATTCCGCGATACGAACCTTCACGCTTTCATTTGCGTTCAATCGCGCGGCGTTGCCCCGGTTCGCTTTGAACCCGGCATCGACATAAGCGGCGTCGACCGATTTGCCCTTGGCGCGCTCCTGCGCAAAGCGCTCGTGCCGTGCGTTTTTCAGGGGGCCGGTCATATCGATTTCACCAATTCCATTGCCTGTGCATCGCTGAACCCCTCGGCGACATAGGCGAGAAACAGCGTTCGGCGACTATGCGCAATGTCGGCCGCCACCTTCGCCATTTCAGACCAGACGCGGGCAAGGTCGCGGGCGCCTTCCCCGAGGTCAGCCTTCGGCGGCTGGCTGCGGTTCAAATCCTTCATGATTTCTCCCCTGCGATCGGCGCGAGCAGCGCCCGCAACTCTTCGACCAATTCGCCAGCCGACCAATTGCCGTCGCTGTCCTCAAATCCGGGGTGGCGCTGAAATTCGACTGCCAGCCACGCGAGGCGCCAGCGCAGAACCTTCGCGCGGTCCGCATCAATCCCGAGACCCAGCGGGCGCGCCACCACCACCTGCGCCGGGCCGGGAATCATATATTCGCGGTCGTCTCTCACGCCCCCGGCCCCTCCACATCGGCCCAATGCGTCGCGCCCCGAACGGGACGCCCGACAGCATCGCGCCAGCCATCGCACCAGGAACAGAGCACCGGGCTCCCAGCCGACCAAAGCAGCACGTCGCGGCCGTCCTTGCGGTCGATCGGCAAGCCGCCGATATCGTGCCAGTCGATCGTCGACACATGCTCGAGGCTCGCGGCCTTTGCGGAGATGTTCACAGCAAGCGCTCCTTGGGTTCGGTTTCGTCTTCATGCTCGGAATGATGGCGCCCAGCCGGCACGAGGATCAACGCGCCGCCCGCGGTGACAATCCACTTGCGGTCGGTGACGCCCTTTCCGGCCAGCTTGGCGTTGTATTTCGCCGCGAGGTCACGATCACCCATCGGTCGGCACCGGGACAGGGCGGGCGCGATAGACGCCATCGTCGTGGAGGCGTAGGAACCCGCGTTCGGCGCCGATGACCTTCATCTGTTCGGGCAGGGCGTCGATCTGGTCCTGATCGAGGTCGCGTCGATACAGGGCCTCCATCACGTCGTTGAGCCGGGCTTGCCGTTCCTGTCGAACCGCGCTCGCGGCCATCACCGTGCGATGCTTGTGGACCACCGCGTCATGGTCTTTCCAGCCCGCGAGGATTTCGAGGCACTGCTTCGGCGTCGGGAACCAGTCGAGGGTCGATAGGGCGGTTTCGACCATGTAGGCGATGGCGGCGCGGGGATATTGGCCCATCATTCGGTGATAGATGTTGAGCCGCAGCTTGCCCGTCACCTCGTCGTCGGCCCGGCTCGGCAGGATCGAGAGGGACCGCATCAGTTTGGCAAAGTCTGCGGCATCACAGGGAATCGGGGCGACCAAGGGCAAGTTGGCCACCCGCTCCATTTCCGCCAGTTGCTGATCGTCCAGCCTCGTCGATCCAGTCGTCGCAAGCTCGCTTGAACCCGTCTCGATTGTCACGCCCGCCATGATGGCCGGGAGCGCCGTTCCGATTGTTGCGATACCTTCCGTCATCGTCCGCTTTCCTGATCCAGTTCCGCCATGCGGCGTCCCAATTCGATTTTCGTGCGTTCGGCCCCGTCGCCGAGGCGGCCCAGTCGCGGAACCGGGCCAGTTCGCGATCCAGCGCGCCGGGCGGCCAGCCAGCCGCGGCCTGCGCCGCATCTCCGGTCAGCGGTTTCGGCTGCCAGTCGTCCGGCAAGCGGTGCCCCTTCGCGCGCGTGGTATTATTCTCGGGGGTATGTGGGTGGGGGGTTGGTTCGGGGGTCTGGGGGGAAGGAAGGGGGGAGGGCGAAAGGGGGAGGGCGTTACGCTCAGCGTCACGCGTTATTTCAGGCGTAACGCGCGTTACGTTTTCGGCGTCACAAGTAACGCTTTGTGACGATTTGTGACGCTCACGGTAACGCGCTTGACGCTCCGCCGCTTTCGATCGCGTGCGCTCTTTGACCTCTCCCGCAGCCCTCGCCTCTTCGACCGCTTTTACGGCAATCACGATCGCCTCGAAGGGCGCGCCGGCGTCTGCCATGGCCTGCATGAGTTCGGAGACAGTCATGCTGCGCCTCGCTCGAACAGAAGACGCGGCTCGATCGGGTGCTTGTCTGTGCGCGGGCGGGACGGAACCGACCATGATCGGCCCGGCGTTTCCGCGATCAGTTTCCAGCCCGCAGCCTTTAATGATGTGCCGGGTTCCGATTTCAGGACGTATGTGCCGATGCGCTGATAGCCGAGCGCAAAGGCCGCGCGCGCCGCTGCGCCATAGAGGAACGAACAAGCGTTGCGGTGCCCATCGGTGCAGAGCCGTGTCACCTCAAGCGTCAAGCCATCATCGCGCCGACGCGCGACCGGTCGGCCAACTATGACGACGCCAACAAGCTGGTCGCCGTCCATCGCGCCGATGGAGAATTTATGTCCCTGAGGCGGCGTATGATGCCGATGATGCTCGCGAACGAATGCCGCTGCTATGTCGAACGTCAGTGGTGCGGCGTGCAATCTCATCCCGCCCTCCGCAGCCCATGAACGATGGTCGTGTGATCCCGGTTGAGCATCCGCCCGATGGCGCTGACCGACCACCCCGACGCGCGCAGTTCGCGCATGACGTGGAAACGGGCCTCGCAATGTTCGGCCAGCCGAGACGGGCCGGTGATATCTTCCGGGGTCAGGTCGTGCAGTTTTGCCACGCGAGCGATGATCTCGCGTCCGGTGTAGCGGGTGAGGGCAGGCGGACGATACCAGCGGGGCAGCATCACGCGATCTCCCGCCAAGCGTCGCCCCGCCAGCCCTTGTGCTCAGCCTTGGCGATCAGCGCGTCCTCGGTCAGGACGAGCGATCCGTATCCATATTTCCAGAACTTGGCCTTGGGGTTCGGACTGCCCTCCCGGTCGCAGCGATAGATCGGCGTCCGATCATGCGAGCGGATGAAGTCGGCCGCCATGTCGGCATGGCCTTGGACTCGTCCGCGTATCTGGGGCGCTCGATCCGGCGCGAATTGCCCCGTTGACCGGCGCAGGCCCAGCGATTGCGCCTTCGACTTGACCGATGATACCGACCGGCCAAGCACCGCGGCGATGTCGTTCAGGCTGCTCCCTGAATACATGGTCCGCAGCCGGTGGATGTCGGCGTCGGTCCAATGGCCTTCGGGGAGGGGGGTCTTGTAGCCCGACTTCTTGCGCCATGCGTGCGCGGTGGCGACCGAGACGCCAAAGCGGCGCGCGGTCTGTTTCAGCGGGACGGCGGGATCGTAACCAGCGGGGGGCATCAGTTCGCCTCCCGCACCCAGCGCAGAACCTCGTCGGCACTCGCATCGACATAGCCGGCGGCGGCGCGTGCGGCGCGCATATCGCTCATGCCCATACCGGCGCGGCTGGCGTTCGCCTTGATCTCGCGGAAGCGGCGGACCGCGGTGCTGCGCTTCCATGCTTTGAGGTCGTCGGTCATGCGGCGAGCCTTTCTTCTGCGATGCCAGGCTGGTTGGCCGCGACCAATGCGCGCGCGACAGGCGGACAGACGCTGTTCCCGATGGCGCTGATCTGCTCGGCGATTGTCAGCGGCTTCTCGACCCATTTGCCGCGCACGAGCTTGCGCACGACAGGATCGAGCACATAGTCGTCCGGGAAGCCCTGCGCGCGGGCCAGCTCGCGGGGTTTCAGCATCCGCAGGCCGATGTCGACGATGACATAGGTCTTGGCGTCGATAGTCACTGTGACGACGGCGAAGCGGTCCTTCGTGGTGACGGTGCCGATCGGTTGGTTGAGCCCGTGCCCGTCGCTCTCATTGCCGTAATATTTGATCAGGAACGCCGCGACGCGCACCGCGCGCTCCATCAGGTCGGGCGGCAGCGCGTCCCGCTCGATCATGGTCGTTTCGACGATGCGCTGGGTGCAGCCCTTGCCGACGATCGTCGACAGCGGCTTGCGCGGCGTGTGACCGACCATGCCGGTGTTCGCCTGCTCGATATGCGCGGCGACGACGGCATGATGTTGCCCGCCGGCGCGAGCGGAGCGCAGCGGGCGTTCGGGGTCGCCGCTGCCGTTCGTCTTGTCGCTGCCGTAGAAACTCGACAGGAAGGCGGTCACCGCGGCGGCCTGTGACCCCTTGGCAGTGACCGTTCCATAGGGCTTGGCGACGTCGAGCGCGCGCGGTGCCTGCCCCTCGCGCTCGCCGTTCCCCATCTTGACCATCGTGCAGCAGGCGATGGCAGTATCGGCCTTGACCGTCGTCGTGGGATAGGGACCATCGACCGCCATCGGGGCGCTCTGTCCGCGACGGCCCCCAACACCGACGAGCGTCGCTCCGACAAGGTTCAGATGCGCGCCGCCCGCCGTGATCGTATGGGTCGGCTCGTCAGCGCCGTTGAACGGCTTCTGAGCGTTGCGGTTCGTCATCAGATGCGGGGCGAGCTCGACGTCGGAAAGCGCCAGTTCGCCGCGATGCGCGCCGGTGATGGTGCGGAAAGGATCTTCGAGATCGTGAACCCGGACGCTACCCTGATGCGTCAGCGGCACGATGAAGGGCCGCGCCGCATTCACGACATAGCGCATGACGCCGTGCGCGATGCGCCGCTTCGTCGCCTCGGCGAGTTCACGGTCGCGCTCGAAGATCGACGGGCACGGGATCGTCCAGTCGATGCACTCCGCCGCGGTGCGGTAGGGCAGCATCTCGCCGCGCAGCACGCGATTGTCGTTCGCGGGCGCGTGCGTCGGCTTCGGCCACACGATCGGCAGGCCGTCGCGGCGATAGATCATGTAGAGCCGCTTGCGATTGGTCGGCGCGCCATAATCGCAGGCCTTCAGGATGCGCCACTGCACCCGGAAGCCGAGACCGCGCAGCGCGCGGACGAACCGCTTGAACTCACGCCCCTTCTGGTCGGCAATCGGCACGCCTTCGCCATCTAGCGGCGCGGCATATTGGAACTCCTCGACGTTCTCAAGGAACCCGACCTCGGGTTGCGTTTCCCGCACCCATTCGATCACTTCCCAGCACAGCGCGCGGATGGACCGATCCTTGACCGGGCCGCCCTTCGCCTTGCTGTATTCCTTGCAGTCCGGCGAGAACCAGACGCCCCACACTTTGCGGCCGCGGGTCGCGGTCCGGGGAAGGAAGGGCAGGCGGATGTCGCAGCAATGATGCTCGGTTCCGGGATGGTTTGCCTTGTGGATCGCGATCGCCGCCGAGCTATGGTTCACCGCGATATCGGGGTCGCGGCCGATCGCTTGCGCGATACCGGTGCTGGCACCGCCGCCGCCAGCGAAACCGTCGATGAAGAGGCCGGGGAGCTTCATGCGCACACCCCCAGCGGCGGCCGCAGCACCTCGTTTGCCCGCCACGGCGGCATGATTCCTTCCCGATCGCAGGCATAATCGAGGACGCCGATCGCGTCGGCTTCGTCGTCATTGCGCGGCGAAAAGCCGAGCTGGCGGGCACGTTCCATGGAATAGTCTTTCAAGGTCTGGCGCCGCGTCCCGCGCTTCATCGCGCCGATGAAATGGCGGCGCCACGCGGTCTGGTTCACGGCATGAAAGCGGACGCCCTTGGCCTCGGCAAAGCTCGCGGCGTGCGCGCAAAGCCCATAGGCGAGGTAGAGCGTGTCGAAGGTCGTATGGCCGCCGAGCGCTTGGGGCTGCAGCGGCTCCTCGCAATAGATCGCGTCGGCGCCGCCGATCACCTGCCAGAGATCGTTCATCACGCCATGCAGGCGCGCGAAGACAAGGCCGTGGTTCGTGATCGTGCTGCCGAGCTCTTTCGACAGGACGACCGGACGGGTGGACGTGCCATCCCATCCGGTCAATCCGGCCGAACGCTTCGACAGGTCGAGCGCCATCAACCGCATCGCCTATTGCACCGTCGCGAGTTCGGGGCGCGTCGGCTCCTTGGTCGGGATGATCGGCTCGTTGTCCGCACCCTCGGCCTCGTCGACGAGATCGCGGGTGATGCCGAGACCGGACACGTCGAGCAGGCCGCGAAGGGTGCGGAAATAATCGTCCCGCAGCTCCGGGTCCATGCGGAGCAGTTTGTGGAAGTCCTTGGCCGCCTTCTTGTTGCAGTGGCAGTCGTCTTCGATGACCTTCCAGCCCGCAGCCTGATCGCCGCGGACCTTGGCCGATTTTTCGAGTAGCGGATTGAGGTCGTTGGTGATGACCTTGATCGCGCGCTCGAAGTCGGGCTTGATAATCTCCCCGCCGTTTTGCGGGCCGTCGTCTTTCTTCGCCATCTGTCAGGCTCCTTTCATCGTGAAATCAGCGGGGGTGGAATAACCGGCATGGTTGCTTCGGCAGGGGGCGACCGGCGCATTCCGGTCACTTGCCCGCCGCGTCGCGTGGAGAGGGCCACGCCCATGTCCTGTCCGGCAATCCGGGAATGTCCGCCCGTTTCGACCGCTTTCCGGGCGCTGATCCCCGGCAGGAATGAGAAAGGCGGGGAAAGCCGGAACCTCCCCCGCAGGTCCGGTCGGCGCAGCAAGGGCGCCTTCCAGTGGATCTTGATGCCGCCGAGTTTCCCAGCCGCGGCGCGAGGCGTCGGACCGCCCTGCCCGCTGTTCCCGGCGACGGGCGAGCGCGGCGTCGAGGTCTGCTTCTGTCAGCACGACGGGGCGGCGACCGGCGACGGTGAGCGGGGATACGCGGGCCACCCGGAAGCGCGCGATGGTGAACCAGCGGCGGATGGTGGCGGCGGGGGTCATGCTGCCACCGCGTCGAACAATGTGCCGGACTTCGCTTTCAGGCCTTCGATGTTGCGGCGCGCCTGCGCGAAATAGCTTGGCTTGAGTTCGATCCCGACGCCATGCCGACCCATTTCAACCGCTGCATAGACTTCGCTGCCGATCCCAAGGAACGGGGTAAGCACGGTCTCTCCGGGGTTGCTCCACAGGTCGATGCAACGCTCAATGACGTCGAGTTGCAATGGGCTGATATGCTGCTCGTCTTTCTCGTCGCGGCCGCCACGGTATTGCAGCGTGCGGGTCTGGTTGATGTCCATCCAGACCGGCGAGGCATAACGCTGCCAGACCAGCACCGACCGCCACATATCGAGCGGCCACGGCTTCCAGTTCGGCCCGGCGTCG
Source organism: Sphingopyxis indica (assembly GCF_900188185.1). Taxonomy (GTDB): domain Bacteria; phylum Pseudomonadota; class Alphaproteobacteria; order Sphingomonadales; family Sphingomonadaceae; genus Sphingopyxis; species Sphingopyxis indica. The sequence continues at coordinate 63,823 of NZ_FZPA01000015.1, forward strand.
GCTGGCGGGTTCGCGCAGTAGCGGGCATATGCCTCGTCGCTGACGTCCAGACCGGCGCCGACGAATTCCTCGAACATGCCAGCGACCGGCTCGGGATTGTCGCCGGGCTTGCGGAAGCTGACGATATAATCGGCGAGCCCCTGCCCGCTGATCGCGCTGTCCTTGACGACCTGCTTATGGAGCAGCCGGATCGACTTCGTGCGCTGCTGCGCGACGACGGGGTCTTTCCAGATGCAGACCTCGCTATGGAAGATCCATCCCGCGTCCTCGTATGCGCGAATGACCTCGCCGCGAAAATCGCGCATCCCGATATGGCCGTGCCGGATCTTGCTCGTCGGCAGCTGCATGACGTGGACGCTGTGCAGACGGCCCGGCATGGTCACCCGGAGCAGTTCGGCAATCAGAAAGGCATAATGCTCCCAAAAGGCGCCGCCCTCATTGTTGCTGATATCGCGGTCGTAATTCGAGAATTTGTAGAGGCCCTCGAACGGCGGCGAGTGGATGCCGAAATGGATGCTGTCGCCGGGGATCGCGCGGATAATCTCGCACGAGTCGCCCTGATAGATGGCGTATTGGTCGGTCACGACCTGATCGACGGCGCAGATGGTCATGCGGCCTCCAAAAATGCGGGGAGTTGAACGGGAACGGTCGGCGCGTAATCGGGCCGGTCGCGCTTCGCGCCGCGCACGGCGACGCTGGACAGGTCGGCCATATGATGCACCATCGCCGCGGCCATGCGGTCGGCGTCGGCCTCTTTGCGGCGGATATTGGCGACGGTCGCACCTTCGAGTTCGGACACGACCAGATGCGCATCGACGGGCTCGGTTTGCCCGAACCGCCAGAAACGCCGGATGGCCTGGTAGAATTGCTCCCAGCTATCGTTGAGGCCAATGAAGCCGGTTTGATGGCAGCACTGCCAGTTGACACCGAACCCTGCGATCGACGCCTTCGTGACCAGCCGCTTGATGTTGCCATCCTGAAATTCGAGGATGATGCGCTCTTTTTCGGTATCCGACAGGCCGCCGTGCAGATTGACCGCACCCATGCGCTTCGCCGCGAGTTCGGCTTCTGCGTTGAGATTGCACCACCACACGAACGGCTCGTCGCCGGTCGTCGCCTCGGCCGCTTTATCGACGCGCTCGGGCACGGTGGCGCGACGCGCGGCGATGCGCTCCGATAGCGTGCGGGCCTGCATCGGAAACAGGAGCCCAGTGTCGATCGACGGCGCATATTCCGCCCCGACGCGATGCTCGATGTAATTCAGCGGCGGCAGTTCATAACCTTCGTCCGAATATCCGAGGTCGGACGGCTTGCGGATCATCACCGACCACGATGCCATCCATTTCCAGAATGCATTTTCGGCATGACCCTTGAGCCGCCATTTTTGGGTGTCTCCGCCATCGTGAACGAAGAACGTCGCGAGCATGTCGGTGTAGGACATGATGCCGAGGAATTCGGCGTGGTTGCCGAGTTCCATGAAGTCATTCGGCGCCGGGGTCGCAGTTGCCGCGAGCCGAAACGGCACGTCGGCGCAAGCCTCGATCAAAGCCGAGCGATAATGCCCGTCGACCGATTTCAGGATGCTGCTTTCGTCGAGGATGACGCCGCCGGCCTTCGGCAAGTCATGATGCGACATGCGCTGGTAGTTGACGATCGTCTGTGGTTCGATCCCGAACTTGGCCGCCTCGCGCTGCATCTGCGCCGTGACGGCAAGCGGGGCGAAGTGGATGACCTCGCGCTTGGTCTCGCGCGCGACTGCCTCTCCCCACGCCAGTTCCTGCAGGGACTTGCCAAGGCCCGTTCCCTCGAACGCCGCGGCGCGCCCGCGCTTGAGCATCCACGCCGTGATGTCCCGCTGAAATGGGAACATCGCGCTCGGCAGATCGACGGGATCGGCGATGCCTGTCGGCGGGTCGATGATCGACTTGCGGGCGAGGAATTGAGCGTAGGCGTTCACTCCGCCAACCTCCGCAGCCGAGCGACCTCGGCCTCAGCCTCATCGACCAAATCCTCATAAGCCCCGATGCGCTTGCCGAAGCCGAGCAGGCCGCCGACGAGCAAGCCGAGCGCGAAGCCGACGACGAGGATGACGAAATACAGAAGCCCGGTCATGGTAAACCTCTCTGGTTAAACGATATTCAGACATTGGCAGCCGTTAATCCTGTTTCAGCACACCTCTAATTTTCAGATTGTGCGGTGCGGCAAAGAGCGGCAGTCGCGACGGCATGATGGAACCTCGGAAGGTCTGCCCTCACCTGCCCGCTGGCGTTGGACAGTCCGATGAACTGCAGCGGCTCGACAGTGAGCGTCCCGCCTGTGGCCGTGATGATCGCGCAGCCGAACAGGGCAGCGTTCAATTCTGGAATGAGGTTGCCCGCGCCGCCGTGGATGGGAGCGGCGCGGGCGCTCGGCGACCCAGCCGAGAGGGTATCGGGCGCGCAACAAGGGGGATTTGCGCGCCCGTCCGCCGTGCGGAAACTGCTGGATTGTCCCCCGCTCGCCATGGTCAGGCGGCTTTCTCGGAGGGGCGCCACGGCTCGACAGCTTCGAGCGTGTCGATCTGCTCGTCGGTGAGGCCGTCCAGCAATGGGTGGCGCCAGCCGGTCTTGCGAAAAATCCGAATTGCCAGCGCGCGCGATGGCTTGCGTGTGCCACTCAGCACCTCGCTAGCATAGGACGGGCTAATGCCAGCATCGCGTGCCAGCACGGAGGTTTTGGGTTTCGTCATGTCTAGATATTCGCAGATTGCGAATGTCGTTTCAAGCCCCAATATTCGCAATATCGGGAATTACTCGATTTGCGACGTGTCGCATAATGCGAACATGGTTGATGAGGACGACAAGAACGGTGGCCCAAACCACCTTCGCGCGTGGATGAGATTCCGCAAGGTGAAGGGTGCGCGATTGGCCGAAGCTCTCGGCGGGAACGTCACGCCTGGAATGGTCAGCGATCTTGTGAACAGCAATCGCGCGTTATCAGCAAAATGGCTTCGCCGCATCGCCCCTCATCTCAAGACCACGCCCGGCCTACTGCTCGACCATGACCCGTTTGACCTGGATGAGGATATGATCGACCTATGGACGAAGGCCAATGATGTTCAAAGGCACCAAATCATTGACTTGGCGAAGGTCGTGATCAAGGGGCGAACAGGAACGGGCGGCAGCGTCTAACTGTCGATAGAGGGGGCGGGATATGGCAAACGATGGCGACTGGTTCTGGCCGCTAGCCGGAGCTGCGCTACTTGCTTGGTTTGCATACGAAAAATGGTGGAAAGAAGATGCGCCACCTTCGCCAGCAATTGCGTCAAATTCTATTCCCCCGCCAATCAAGCTTAGTGCTGCCGATGCGGCGCGCGACCCCAATCCCCTGCCCCCGCCAAGATGGATGCACATCACCGAGATCGAGAATGGCACCGTATGGCGGCTAGACACGACAAGCATCCGGGGGCCGCGAAACCAGAGGGTCGCATGGGTTAAGGAAGACCATTCAAAAGACCAAACTGTTGCGCATCGTTCTACGATGGTGCTTTATTCATTCGATTGCGACACGACTGGATATAGAACCTTGTCGTTGAAGGAATACAGTAAAGATGGCAAGGTTATTAGAGGTTTGGATTATGATGAGCCCGACCAGCGCTACGCCCCGCCAGACACGAATATTGGCGCGGTTATTGAACAGGCATGCAACTCGCGCTTCGACAAGCCGCCCTCCGCTGATGCTACACCGATCCAGCCGCCCGTGACGACGAACCGCTAACCCCATCTCCAACCCAGCATCGACGCCCCGCCCGCTCGGCGGGGTTTTTCGTGCGTCTGATTCGTCTTCCTCAACCGCATTCGCAATTTGCGAAATAATCTCTTGACGGCACATTCGCAATCTGCGAACAATGCCTCCATCAGCCCCACCCGGGCAACGATGGAGGTTCAAGTGGCAGCGAAGAAGAAACCCGCCGAGATCACCGCATACAAGGCTTTCGACAAAAACCTGTCGTGCCGCGGTTTCCAGTATGAGGTCGGAAAGACCTACGAACATGACGGCGCGGTCATCATCTGCTCGTCGGGCTTCCACGCTTGCGAGAACCCGCTTGACGTCCTGAACTATTACGACCTCATCGACAGCCGCTTTGCCATCGTCAAGGCCTCTGGCGAGATCAGTCATCAAGACGGCGATAGCAAGATCGCATCGGCAAAAATCACGGTCGAAGCGGAATTGAAGCTTCCCGAGTTCATCGGCGCGGCGGTCAATTGGATGATCGCGAACGTCAAGGGTAAGGAAAGCGCGGCGTCGGGCTACGGCAGCAAGCTCGCGGCGTCGGGCTACGACAGCAAGCTCGCGGCGTCGGGCTACGGCAGCAAGCTCGCGGCGTCGGGCTACTACAGCAAGCTCGCGGCGTCGGGCAACGACAGCAATCTCGCGGCGTCGGGCTGCGGCAGCAATCTCGCGGCGTCGGGCAACGACAGCAAGCTCGCGGCGTCGGGCAACGACAGCAATCTCGCGGCGTCGGGCTACGGCAGCAAGCTCGCGGCGTCGGGCGACTACAGCAAGCTCGCGGCGTCGGGCTACGGCAGCAATCTCGCGGCGTCGGGCTACGGCAGCAATCTCGCGGCGTCGGGCTACTACAGCAAGCTCGCGGCGTCGGGCAACTACAGCAAGCTCGCGGCGTCGGGCAACGACAGCAATCTCGCGGCGTCGGGCGACTACAGCAATCTCGCGGCGTCGGGCTACGACAGCAAGGCCAAAGCTGGTGAGAACGGCGCCATTGCCCTTGCCTACCATGACGGCAAGCGCGCGCGCTTCGCTGTCGGATATGTTGGCGAGGACGGCATCAAGGCAGACACTTGGTATCGCGCCGATGCTTCGACCGGCAAGCTGGTGGAGGCGGCGTGATGGCTACCCCCACCCCCGACCAGCGCCGCGCCTTCGCGGGCTATCGCAACGCTCTCACCGCAGCCGGTTACGGCACGGCCTATGAGACGGCCAGCTTCGCCACGCGCAAGCTGACAGACGCCGAGCGCATCCGTCTGATGTATCACCTGCTCGACGCGGTGGACTTCGACGATCCCGACCTTCGCAGCGAGATGGAGGGTCAGCTTGCCGAGCTGGACGCCATGCTTGAGGGCGCACTGGTCGATGACGCCGCCGAGTATGACCGGCAGGTGCGCGGTGATTATGTCGCGATGCAGGGGTATCGGTGATGAGCGTGCAGCACGCTCCGGCGCCGTGGATCATCGAGGATGGCTGGCTGCAAAGCGAGCGCGGCGCGATCAACGACGGCCATTATTTCAGCATCTGTATGAGCGCGACAACCCTTGCCGATGGGATGTTGATCACCGCTTCGCCGGACCTTCTGGAAGCGGCAAAAAACGCCAAGGTTCTGATAGGCGCTCGAAACGATACGCTGTCCGAGGCTGTCCGCCAAGCGAACATCAATGAGGCTTGGCACATTCTTGACAGGGCGATCGCCAAAGCCACCGGCGGTGCAGCATGAACGGCGGCCTTTCCCAATTTGCCCGCGTGTCAGCGAGCGTCAAAACGTCGTTCGCGGAGACGCCTTGCCTCAACCTGTCGTTCGACGAGGCGATGAACCTGCCCGTCACCGATCCCGTGGCATCGGCCCACTTCGCCCGCTCGCGCCACTACGGTGAGCTTCTGAACGACAGCCTCGCGCGCACCGATGCGATGCTCGCGCCGTGCGACTGCGGTCGTCCGGCGGTCTTTTGCCTTCGCGAGATCGGGCAATGCGCCTTGGTCTCGGGAGCATCACGCCGGGGAGATCGGTGATGGACTGGATACTCCTCATCATCGCGGCGCTATGCCTTTTCGTGGCAGGGGCCAACGCAGGGGCGTTGCTTCATCGCCCGAGCGGCCATTCCTTTGCCGGCATGATGTTCGGCCTTCTGGGCGCGGCCATTGCAGCAACGGCGTATTTCGCATGATGGCGCCCCAGCTCCCGCCCGCAGAAACCCTGCAGCCCGTCGATACCGACCCGGCGCCGCGCATTTCGCTGCGCTTCGCCATCGGCCTGGCGCTGCTCGTGGCGACTGTCATCGCGCATCATTCGGTGTGGAGTGCGCGGCTGTGAGCCGAGCGTCACGCACCTATGGCGATCGCGGAGCGACGCGCCGGTTCGATGGGCTCGATGTCGAGACGCCTGTTGCCGGGTGCTATCGCATTCGCTTGGGCAGGGACACCGTCGCGATTGGCGTTCGCCTGTGGTTCGGCGCCCCGCTCGATCCCGTCACCGGCGAAGAACTCGACCGCAGTCATCGCTGGCAGGCCCAAGCCGATGACGGAGAAATTCTCGACTTCGAGCGTGTCTGGCCCGCCTGCGCCCGCGACCCGATCACGGAAGCCGACTTCAAGGCGCGGTGCGCGCGCCGCGCATGGGCGCGTGAGAACGCGCCGGACAGCGCTTACGCCGAACGCGGCCGCAAGGTCGACCGCCTTTCCCGATCCGAACCTTTGCCTTTTTGAGAAGGAGTGCCCGACATGGCCAGCAACCCCGTATTCCCCGACGCTCCGGCATGGCCCGCCGCCAAGGCTGGACCCGCGCCCATCGGGCATAATTCCGCGCCCCTCGAAGAGCGCATCCCCGAAGAGTTCCGCGCGGCGCTGCTCGAGGAACGCCCCGACTTCATGCAGAAGCTCGACGACATGCTCGGCGCCGGCGATCCGAACAGCGAAGCCTATCGCCCCGGTGCGGTCCAGCGCGCGAAATGCGTCGATGCCGACACGATGGCGCGCTGTGCCTCGCTCGTTGGTCTGCTCCGCGCCGCCGAGAAGCATGTCGGCGAAGTCCACAAGGTGATGAAACAGCCGTATCTCGACGGCGGCCGCCTCGTTGACGGGCAGAAGAACGCGATCGTCGCGCGCATTCAGTCCGGGCGCCAGCGCGTCGAAGAGATGCAGGCGGCCTATGCCCGCGAACAGCGCCAGGCCGAATTGAAGCGGCTGGCCGAGGAAGCCGAACAGCGCCGCAAGCTCGAAGCGCTGGCGCAGGAAAATGGCCTCGAAGATGCCGTGCCGCCACCGCCCGAGCCCGCCCCGGTGAAGCGCCAGCCGCTGCGCTCCGACGACGGCGCCACCGTTTCGACGACGACCGTGCTGGTTCCGACCGTCACCGATTACGCCAAGGCTTTTCGCCATGTGAAGAACGACGCGAAGGTCCGCGAAGCGATCGATGCTGCCATCGCGCGGCTCGTCAAGGCGACCAAGGCCAAGGAACTGGCGGGCGTCACCATCACCGAAGACGTCGCGGTCAACAACCGCTGATCCCCGACAATCAGGAGAAAATAGATGATGTTCGTCACCCGCGTTTCAATCCACCGCGAAGGCTACAATTATGGCTACGGGCGCCCTGATCCGACCAAGCCGCTCCGCGCGACGGTCGAGGTCCACGGCGAAAGCGGCAAGGTCGAATTGAACCTGCCCGCCGACGCATCCGACAAGATCGTCGCGCTCATCTCGGATGAGATCGCGGCCGCCGGTCGTCGCACGGCCGAGATGATGACCGCCAGCGCCCTTGAGGCGCAGCCCGCCCTCAAGCAAATCGCAGGAGAATAGCCATGCCTCGCCAGTTTGTTGCGTGCAAATTCCGCAGCTCCGATACCCGCACCTATACCTATGCCAACGACGGCGATCCTGTCGCCCCCGGCGATATGGTCAAGGTGCCCGACCGGTCCGGCGATGGTTGGAAGCGCGTCCATGTCGTGTCGATCAGCGACGACGCGCCGCCGTTCGAATGCAAGCCGATCCTCGGACTCGCGCCGCAGGAAGAAGATGCCGCCCCCGAAACTGAAACCGCCGCCGACCCGCTCGACGGCGACGAAATGCCCTTCTGAAAGGAATAGCCGACATGGCCACCCAGCTTGCCACCCGCGACGCCTCCAATGTCGCCGCACGCCGCCCCGATCCCGCTACGCCGCAGGGCCTCGCCTTCGAGCTGGACAAGGGCGCGGAACAGATGCGCCGCGCGCTGCCGGCGCATATCTCGCCCGAGAAATTTCAGCGCACGATCATCACCGCGGCGCAGGCCAATCCCGACCTGCTGCGCGCCGACCGGCAATCGCTGCTGCTCGCATGCATGAAGGCGGCGCAGGATGGCCTGCTGCCCGATGGCCGCGAAGCCGCGCTCGTCATTTTCAACAATCGCGAGAAGGACGGACAGGGCAAATGGGTCACCGTCAAGCGGGCAACCTATATGCCGATGGTTTACGGGCTCAGGAAGAAGATCCTGCAATCCGGCGAAATCCGCGACATCACCGCCAAGGTCGTCTACCGCGCCGAATATGAGCGCGGCACCTTTCTCTACGAGGAAGGGACCGAGCGGATGCTGCGCCACAAGCCCGACCTCTTGCTGAGCGACGAGGACATGACGGACGACAACATCGTCGCCGCCTATTCGATCGCGACGTTTAAGGACGGCAGCATGTCCTACGAGGTCATGTCGCGCGCCGAGATCAACAAGGTGCGGCAGGCCAGCAAGACCGGCGCCGTCGGCATGACGAACTACAAGGGCGAGCCGATCCCGCCGAAGGGGCCTTGGGTCGATTGGTTCGGCGAAATGGCGAAAAAGACCGTCATGCGGCGCCATGCAAAGACGCTGCCGATGTCCGGCGACATCATCGACATCGAGGGCCGCGAGGCCGACGATGCCGAACTCGCGCGCTCGGCCCGCCATGTTCTCGACGTCGAAACCGAAGCCCCGGTCGCGCTGCCGCAAGCCGACGAACTGGCAGGCGAAGACGACACGCCCGCCCACGACCCCGAAACCGGCGAACTCGCCGAGGGAGGCGCCGACACCGCAACCCCCGACAACCCGGCCGCCGCCGAAGGCCCTGCCGACGAACAGCGCGGCGACGCGCACGACGGGACCGATGACGACGCCGACGCGCCCTACGCCGCGACCGTGGCCGAGTTACTCGACCGCGCGGGCCGCGCCGAAACCCTGATCGACGCGAAGGCGGTCGAGAAGGATTGGCAGGGACATATGGCCGCGCTGCCCGACCGCGAAAACGCGCTGATCGAAGCTGCGGTCAAGAACGCGATGGCGCGGTTCGGGAAATAACGGTTCAACGGAAAATCGGGTTGCGGAGCTACCAAGTCTCCCCATCGCAAAACCGTTCGCTCAGGGTTGAAAGGAGCGGACCGTGACCAGCGATAGCTTCATCATCGAGGTACGGCGCGAGCATCTCGGCCATCATCTCTTCGACGCCCACGAAGTCGTAAACGACACCGTCGAGAATGTCGCGGCTGCGGTTGATCCGCTTCGGCTTCTTCTTTGGAACCCCGCGTTGAGCGTGTCGGATACGATGCCTTCTTCGATCATCAGCCTGAGCTAGCCAATTCCGGTTTAATTTCAACTACCAGCGGGAGGAAACGCAATGACGTTTTTCTATAAGATCGAAGCTGCCAAGAATGCGCTGGAGAATGTCAAGACCGACTATCTCCGCCGTTGGGGGTGGAAGCAGACCTGTAACACGCCAGGCTCTTTCTGGCTGTGGCAGCGCGACTTCTCGGAAGAAGATGCCGCCGCGCACGCGCGCTGGAAAGCCCGGGGCCCCGGACCGCTGGGAATGCCGAGTGAACCGCGGCCGTTTGGCATAATTACCGCTCCCATAGACCTAGCTGTGTCAATGACAGCTCGGTTCCTCGATGAGCAACTGGAGCTCGCCGAGGAAGGCGACGACGAATGAGCCTCGTTGACGAGCTTGCCGACGCAGAGGCGCGCGTTGAGGCGCTCAAGCGTGCCATCCGAACCGGGCCATGCGCTGAGCACGGACACGACTGGCAATCTGACGGCGGCTGCAACGCTGGCTGTGACCGCGCCGAGGATGGAGACTGCGGTTGCAGCGTTCCGGTCAACGTCTGCACAAAATGCGGTGACTGCGATTACGGCGATAACCCTGCCGCCGAGGATGTCCGCCTAAGTTGCCGCATCAGGCGTGCCGCGTGACCCAATCAACCCGAAATTCCGACGTCAGGAGGTCTCAATGCCATGCCGACTTCAACCCAATATTCCGGAGAACCGAAATAACCCTCAACCTCCGATCCGAGCCGGAAATTCCGCCAGCAGCTCGGAAGCCCCCAAACGCTGGCGGGAAAGGGATAATGCCATGTGCATCCGTAAAGTCGAAGCCTACGAGCACGCCGGTCAGCTTTTCGCTACCGAGCGGCTGGCGCTGGACGCCGCGCTCAAGGACATCGGCAAGAAGATCGTCGCCGATCATCACGCCAGCCCTGCCGAGGGGATGATGAAGCACCGCGAGGCGATTTTGCGCGTGCTCGGGCGGATCGACGAGATCGAGGCGGCGACGCCGAAGGTTGAGCCTGCCGCGCGGATTGTCGATGATGCTGTGGCGGAAGCGGCATGATCGCCCAAAATCTCCGCGCCGCCGCTCGCCTCGCGCGCGAAGCATCGCAGGGCCGCCGGACTATCGAGATCGTCATGACCGAGGAGGGTATCGTGGTTCGCGGGTGGACGAACATCGCAGCCGAGCGTCGATATAGCGGGGAATGGAAAGGGAATTATATACTTGACTCCCGAAACAAATTAGGGTAGTTATCTTCTTGTCGGAAGCGGAAACGCTTGGATTTGAAAGGATAACACGATGTTCA
>NZ_FZPA01000009.1 GCF_900188185.1 Sphingopyxis indica
ACAAAGGCCAGCAGGCAAAGAAGATCGAGCGCCGCGTGAAGCGCCGCCGAAAGAAACAGGATTAGGAGAATGGGGAGTCAAGTATATAATTCCCATCCCGAATGGATGGCCGAATGGGCCGAGGCCGAGGGGCTGCCGAAAGACCTCGCCCGGCTGCGCGAGCACGAGAAATTCCGCACCGCGATCCGCGAAGCGGTCGACCGGGTCAACGGCCAGCTGTCGGTGATCGAAAAGGTGCGCAAGTTCGACTTCGCCGACGAAGCCTTCAGCATCGAGAATGAGCAGATGACGCCGTCGATGAAAATTCGTCGGCACATCCTGCGCGACGTCTATGCCGACAAGATCGCGGCGCTCTATCGGGGGTAGGGGCCGTCCGGGACGGGCTATTTGCGGGCGATGTCGGCTTTCGGGCGATTGCGGCCGTTCCTAAGCCCCTCCTCTTCAGAGGAGGGGTTGGGGGTGGTGGCGCGCGACAGCGCGCAAGACTTCGAGCACCACCCCGCTGCGACTAACGCGCAAAGCGCGTAAGTCTCGCTGCCCCTCCTCTGAAGAGGAGGGGTTTGGTCAAACGTCCGCTACCCACCCCAAAGCCGACACAAGGCAAACCGCTGTCCGGCGGAGGAAGACCGGCACTTGATCAATGACGGGCGGGGATGCGACCCGAAGAGCTCGGCGCAAACCGGAACCCCGCCCGTCGCCGAGCCATGGGCTCAGCCAGCGTCCCCCGCCGGTTTGCGATAGGGGACGAAGTCGCCAAAGACGCAGGTCGGGCCGCGGATGCCGCTCGACCGGTCGACCAGATGGAAAAAGTCGCCGTTGCACACCTGCGACCCATATTGCTCGATCACCATGATGTCGCTGTCGCGCGCAAGGCCGGGGCAGCTGCCTTTCAGGTCGTTGCGATAGACGAGGTTTCCGCCCGAGCGATAGAGGAGAATATTGTCCGACACGCGGATCACGTCGTTCGAGCGATAGCTGGGCAGGCAAGTTTCGGGCTTGCCTGCGACCTTGCCGGCCAGCTGCTTGTCGAGCGTCTCCGCCTGTTTGGGCGTCAGTGCCGCGGCGCCGGCCTCGGCGGTGCCCGACGGCGCGCAGCCGGTGAGGAACGGGGCTGAAGCCGCCAGCAGGGCGGCGGTGCAGAGGAATGTCGGCCTGGCCATGATCATACTCCTTGCAGTCTGACGTTCGTTAGACGGACTCCGATGAACGCAGCCTTACGCGGCCGCTCACGCCGCGTCCTTGAGCGCGCGGATGCGTCCGAGTTCGGCGGCGCTCGGCGCGCGGAGGAAGGGGTTCGTCGCGCGTTCGGCGCCGATCGTCGTCGGCACTGTCGCTTCGCCGGCTGCGCGCGCGGCCTCGACCTCGGCAAGTCGCGCCGCCAGCGCCGCATTGTCCGGTTCGACCGTCACCGCGAAGCGCGCGTTCGACAGCGTATATTCGTGCGCGCAATAGACGCGCGTCGCATCGTCGAGCGTGCCGAGCCGCTGCATATTCGCGAACATCTGGTCCGCGGTGCCCTCGAACAGCCGGCCGCAGCCCATCGCGAACATCGTGTCGCCGACGAAGATCGCGCCGTCGCCCGCGAAATAATAGGCGATATGGCCCGCGGTGTGCGCGGGCACGTCCCACACCTCGGCGACGTGCGCGCCGAGCGTCACCGTGTCGCCGCCCCCGACCAGCCGGTCGGCGGTCGGGATGCGTTCGCGCTCGGCGGCGGGCGCGATGATCTCGCAGCCGGTCTTCGCCTTGATGTCGGCGTTGCCGCCCGTGTGGTCGGGGTGCCAGTGGGTGTTCCAGATCGCGGTGATCGGCCAGCCGCGTGCCTCCGCCTCGGCCAGCACCGGATCGGCGACCGCGGGATCGACAACCATCGTCTCGAAGCTGCCCGGATCGTGAACCAGCCAGACATAATTGTCGCTGAGCACGGGGATGCGGACGATCTCGAGCTTGGCCACGTCGGGTCTCCTCTCTGCGCCGGCCTCCGCGTTTCCCGATGGAGTCGTTCGCGCGCGCCGCGATTATGCCGCGCGTCCGGCGTTCTGGCTACCAGCTACCCGTATTCGGCATCGAGGCCCAGGGTTCGGCGGGGTCGAGATAGCCGTCCTGCAGCAACTCGACCGAAATGCCGTCGGGCGAGCGCACGAAGGCCATATGTCCGTCGCGCGGCGGGCGGTTGATCGTCACCCCGGCGTCCATCAGCCGCTGGCAGGTGTCATAGATATTCTCGACCCGATAGGCGAGATGGCCGAAATTGCGTCCGCCGGAATAGGTTTCGGGCGCGCTGCCGTCCTCGGGCGGCCAATTATAGGTCAGCTCGACCTCGGCGACGCCTTCCTGTCCGGGCGGGGCGAGGAAGATCAGCGTGAAGCGGCCGCCTTCATTGTCGAAACGGCGCACCTCTTCGAGCCCGATCAGCTTGAAGAAGTCGATCGTGGCGTCGGGATCCGACACGCGGATCATCGTGTGGAGATATTTGGTCATGGAGCTATATTAGGCGCGAAGGCCGCACCCTTCAAATGCTTCGAACAAAGATACGAATTCATCGGGGACCGGCGCCGGCGCGCCGCGCGCTTCGCCGACATGGACGTTCACCAGCAGCCCGCCCGCGCGCAGATCCTCGCGCCCCTTGCCGTGCAGTTCGAACAAATAGGTCATCGACGAGCGGCCGACGCGCGATGCGCGCACGCAAATGTCGATCTCTTCGTCGAGCAGGATCGGCGCCTTGTAATCGACCTCGGCCCGCGCGACGTGAAACTCGGGGCTTGCATGGTGCGGCCAGCGATCATGGACGCCCGCCGCGCGCCAATATTCGGTGATGCCGATGTCGAAATATTCGAGGTAGCGGCTGTTGAAGACGACGGCCTGCGCGTCGATTTCGGCGTAGCGCACGCGCTTGGTGACATGGAAACGAAAGTCGTTCCGGGCCATGGATGATCCTCTGGTTCAGCTAAGCGGCGTCGCGAGGCGCGCGACGGTGTCGATGAGCAGCGCGATGTCGCTCTCGCGCGAGAGCCGGTGGTCGCCGCCCTTGACGAGCGTGACCTGCACATCCGCGCTCGCGAGCGCGGCCGCCAGCGTCAGGCTGATTTCGGGCGGGACGTCGCCATCCTCCTGCCCGTGGAGCAGGCGCACGGGGCAGGCGAGCGGGATTTCGGTGCCGAGCAGGCGGTTTGCTTCGCCCGACTGCCAGAAGCGCCGCGTCGTGACATAGGGCTGGTCGCTATAGGGCGTCGCTTCGCTGAGTTCGCCTTCGGCCTCGATGATCGCCTTTTCCTCGCTCGTGAAGCCCCAGTCGGTGAAGTCGGGCGCCGCGGCAATGCCGACGAGCCCCGCGACGCGCGCCGGCCCGTCGCGCTGCACAAGCGCCAGCGCGGCGAGCAGCATCAGCCAGCCGCCGAGTGACGATCCGACGAGCAGCACCGGACCTTCGGCCTTCGCGTCGATCAGGTCCAGAATGTCGCCGCGCCAGTCGAGCAGGCTCTGTTCGGCGAACAGCCCCTCCGACGATCCGCAGCCGGCATAATCGAGCAGCAGGCAGGCGCGCCCCTCGGCCGCCGCCCAGGCGAAGAGCGCGGTCGCCTTGCCGCCCTCCATGTCGGACATATAGCCGGGCAGAAAGACGATCGTCGGCCCGCTGCCCGCGACATGGCGATAGGCGAGCCGCGGTCGGCCCGGCCGCTCGAGATAGGCGGGAGGCGTTATATCGGCCACGGCGCGGTCAGATGACCCAGTCGACGGTCTGCATTTGCGCGACCGCCCGCCCTTTGGCGCGGCGCTGTTCGACCATGATCCGGTTGAGCCGCTGGATCGTGTCGCTGCCGGTGGTGATGCACCAGCCGGGGACGAGCGCATGGACGAGCGCGCACAGCCCGCCCCAGATCATCGTCAGGCCGAAGCGCGAGGCGACCCCGAAATGCTCGAGGTAATTTTCATCGACGCTCTTTGGATGGTCGACGAACAGGCGCTTGAACATGGCGGCTCCTTTCCGGTTGCCGCCGCCCTAGCGGGGAGGGGCGATTCCGGCAAGGGAGGCTGCCGGGCTGTGGCGGGGCGCGTCGGACATGGCGCGACTTTAGTCGTGGCTCCCACCGCCGCCAATGATCGTTTTTGTACCATGCCGCAGCCGCCAGTTGGCAAGATGCGCCGCCGCGAGGCTGAGCGCGCCGGCCGAGGTGAACCAGCGGTCGGCGGCTTCGGGATCGAGCGTGCCGAGCCAGCCTGCGTGACCGGCGAGACCGAGGCCGAGCAGAATCAGTCCGCCCGCCGCGAGCAGCGCCGGTCCTGCCCGCCGGTGCCGCCGCCAGCCGCCCGTCATGGCAACGAATGCCGCGGGCGTGGCGAGCAGCAGGATCGCGGCGTGGATCCACTCGGGCAGCGACAGCCAGGCGGCGAGCGCGGGCGCGAGCAGCAACAGCAGCGGCAGCGCGAGGCAATGGACCAGGCAGGCGAAGGACAGGCCGACGCCGACCGCGTCGAACAGGCGCGCGCGGGAGGAGGGGAGGCACATGCGACAGGGGCTTTCCGAAAGAGGATCGCCCGCCCAGATAATGATATAGTGTATCATTGCAAGGGGTGACTGCGAAACCACCCCTTGCCGCTCCTGTCGCATACTGGCAAAGGGGCGCAGTTTTAGCCCGCCAGAAAGGCCCCTTTTTCGATGTCCGAGATGATCCGCGTCACCCTTCCCGATGGCTCTGCCCGAGAAGTCGCGCGCGGCACCACCCCGGCGCAGATTGCCGCCGACATCGGACCCGGCCTTGCCAAGGCCGCCCTCGCGGCGAAGGTCGACGGCGAGGTCCGCGACATCCTGCGCCCGCTCGAGGCCGACACCAACCTCGCGCTGATAACGAGCCGCGACGAGGCCGAGGCGCTCGAGCTCGTTCGCCACGACTATGCGCATATCCTCGCCGAAGCGGTGCAGGCGTTGTGGCCGGGAACGCAGATCACCTTCGGTCCCGCGACCGACGACGGCTTCTATTACGATGTGAAGGCGCCCGAGAGCCGCGATCCCTTTTCGATGGACGACCTGCCCGCGATCGAAGAGAGGATGCGCGAGATCATCCGCGCCGACAAGCCGCTGCGCCGCGAGGTGTGGAGCCGCGACGCGCTGATCGCCAAATGGGAAAAGGACGGCGAGGTCTTCAAGGCCGAATGGGCAAAGGAATTGCCCGAGGGCGAGGAACTCAGCGTCTATTGGTCGGGTGATGACTGGCTCGACATGTGCCGCGGCCCGCACCTCGCGAGCACGGGCAAGGTCGACCCGCAGGCCTTCAAGCTGATGCGCGTCGCGGGCGCCTATTGGCGCGGCGACCAAAGGAATGCGCAGCTGACGCGCATCTATGGCACCGGCTGGCTGAACAAGAAGCAGCTCGACGCGCATCTTCACCGGCTGGAGGAGGCCGCGAAGCGCGACCATCGCAAGCTCGGGCGCGAAATGGACCTGTTCCACTTGCAGGAAGAGGCGCATGGGTCGGTGTTCTGGCACCCGCACGGCTATATCGTCTGGCGCGAGCTCGAAGCCTATATGCGCCGCGCGATCGACGGTGCGGGTTACAAGGAGGTCAAGACGCCGCAGGTGATGGACGCGCGCCAGTGGGAGGCGTCGGGCCACTGGGGCAAATATCGCGAAAATATGTTCGTCATCCCCGACGAGGTGCCGAATATCGAGGACGAAGGCCCGCTCGTCTCCGACGCCGCCGAATGGATGGCGCTCAAGCCGATGAATTGCCCCGCGCACGTCCTGATCTTCCGCCAGGGGATCAAGTCGTATCGCGACCTGCCGCTGCGCATCTACGAAAATGGCTGCTGCCACCGCAACGAGCCGCACGGCGCGCTCCACGGGCTGATGCGCGTGCGCCAGTTCACGCAGGACGATGCGCATATCTTCTGCCGCGAGGACCAGATCGTCGAGGAGGTGCAGGCCTTCTGCAAGCTCGCCGACCGCATCTATCGCGACATGGGTTTCGACGGCTATGCGATCAAGCTCGCCCTGCGCCCCGACAAGCGCTTCGGCAGCGACGAGATGTGGGACCAGGCCGAGGCCGAGCTGCGCGACGCGGTCGTCCGCGCGGGGCTCGCGACCGAGGACTATGGCTGGGAGGAACTGCCGGGCGAGGGCGCCTTCTATGCGCCCAAGCTCGAATGGCATCTGACCGACGCGATCGGCCGGACGTGGCAGGTCGGGACGATCCAGTCCGACCGCGTCCTTCCCGACCGCCTCGACGCCTCCTATGTGGGTGAAGATGGCGAGCGTCACCGCCCGGTGATGCTCCACCGCGCGATTTTCGGCAGCTACGAACGCTTCATCGGCATTTTGATCGAACATTTCGCCGGCCGCTTCCCGACCTGGCTTGCGCCGGTGCAGGCGGTGGTCGCGACGATCGTCAGCGACGCCGACGATTATGCAAAGGATGCGGCGGCACGGCTCGAAGCCGCGGGCATTCGCGTCGAAACCGACCTGCGCAACGAAAAGATCAACTACAAGGTGCGCGAACACAGCCTCGCCAAAGTCCCCTATCTGCTCGTCGTCGGCAAGCGCGAGGCCGACGAAGGCACGGTCGCGATCCGCACGCTCGGGCAGGAAGGGCAGCGCATCATGCCGCTCGCCGAAGCGATCGCGATGCTGAAGGGCGAGGCGACCCCGCCCGATCTGCGCGAGCCGTGAGTCTGCCCGGCATAGGCCGGCACGCGGCGGGCGAGGCATTGCCGCGTCACCGCCATG
The DNA here is from genome assembly GCF_900188185.1 of Sphingopyxis indica. Taxonomy (GTDB): domain Bacteria; phylum Pseudomonadota; class Alphaproteobacteria; order Sphingomonadales; family Sphingomonadaceae; genus Sphingopyxis; species Sphingopyxis indica. The sequence goes on from NZ_FZPA01000009.1 coordinate 6,722, forward strand.
CCGAACCCTATGTCGCGGTGGTGCTGAGTGGCGGTTATGTCGAGGCGGGGGATCAGGGTCGGATCGACGCCGACGCGGGCACCGTCGTCGTCCACGACCGCTGGACGGCGCACCGCGACCTGTTCGGGCGGCGCGGGGCCGAGGTGCTCAACCTGCCGTTCGTCGTCGGCATGAGACCGGGGGCGGGGCGGCTCGCCGATCCCGATTTCGCCGTGCGCTTGTGCGAGCGCGATCCGGTCGCGGCGGCGCGTCATGTGCGCGACCATATCGTGCCGATCGTTTCGCCCGTCGACGACTGGCCCGACCTGCTCGCTGCGGCGCTGCGCGATGACCCCGATCTTCGATTGACCGATTGGGCGCGCGGCGCGGCGCTCGACCCCGCGTCGGTCAGCCGCGGCTTTGCTCGAGCCTATGGCGTGACGCCGAAGCGCTTCCGGCTCGAGGCGCGGGTGCGGCGCGCGCTTGCGGCGCTCGATGGCTGGCAGGGAAGCCTCGCCGATCTCGCCGCGGCAGAGGGCTTTGCCGACCAGGCGCATATGACGCGCGCCGTCGCTATAATGACCGGCATGCCCCCAGCGGCGATCCGGGCAAAGTCCGTTCAAGCGGGAAACTCCGCCAACCGTTAAGCCGCGGGGCATGGATCGCCGCTTCTTTCTCGCCGCTTCGCTCGGCAGTCTCGCTCTTCCCGCGCTCGTCCGGGCGCAGGAGGTTTCGCAACGCACGCGCTGGAAGGTCCGCGCCTCCGAAGGCTTCGACGCGCTCGCCTTCCTCGGCCCGCTCGCCGGGCGCGAACTCTATCTGAAATATTATCAAAACGACGCCGAGGCGTTCGCGCCGCGCCTGTCGGAGCCGCTGCGCGCCGACATCAAGGCGCTGTGGCAGGAAGCGGAGGATTCGGGCTTCGGACTGCTCGGTCCCGGTCTGTCGGTCTTCTTCTCGGGGAACGACGACAGCAGCATGGCGGCGCTGATCGAGTCGGCGGCCGCGCCCGAGGCGCGATTGCTCGCGTCCTATAGGGGCAGCGACAAATGGGATGAAAAGGACTGGCGCTGGTTCCTCGGCGTCGCGCCGCGGCTGAAGATGATCTTCGAGGCGATGCAGGGCGCCGGTTTTGCCGCCTTCCGCGCGGAACGCATCGGCGATCTCGATCGGCGGATCGTGCAGCTTCAGAGCGATCTTGGCGCCTATGATGTCATTCACTGGCACGAAAAGCTGACCGGCCGGACCTTCGATCCCGAAATCGAGGTCGTCCTGCTGCAATTCTGCAAGCCGCACGGGATCAGCGTGCAGGGGCAGACCTTCCTTCAGGCGGCCGACTGGAACACGCCGATCACCGTGCGGGTCGCGGCGCACGAGATGCTGCATCCGCCGGTGCCGATGGACGGCGCGGCGGCGATCGCCGCACTCGCGGTGCTGGCGCGCGATCCGCTGATCCCCCGCATCGTCCGCGAACATGACCCGCAATGGGGCTATACGACGCTCGAAGGCCTGCTCAACGAGGATATGGCGCAGGCGCTCGACCAGCTGATCAGCGAGGCGCTGGGCGTCGGTCGCAATCCCGCCGACCGCTGGCGCAAGGCCGACGACGGCATCCATGTGCTCGCGGGGGCGATCTATGGCATGTTGCGCGACGATCATTGGATCGACACCGGCGGGTCGATCGAGGATTGGCTCGCGGCGGCGGTGAAGGCGGGGCGCTTCGCGCCGCCGCGGCTCCATGCGGTCGCGGCGCGGGTGCTCGAACGGCCGATCGACGCGCTCTGGCCGCTGCCGGCCTGATCTCTCCGCTGGCCGTCGCGCCTATCCTTCGGTATCGGGCGCGGACCACCAGGTGAGGGGACGTCCGATCGCCAGCCACAGTCTTCTCGGCGTTGCGCCGCTCACGCTCCTCGGCGCAGCAGCGATGACCTTTGCCGCGGCCTATGTGCGCGGGCTTACCGGCTTCGGCATGGCGATCATCCTTGTGCCGCTGCTCGGCCTGATTATCCCGCCCGCACAAGCGGTGGTGCTCGGCATTCTGCTGCAATTGCTGATCGGCCCCGTCGGGATCGGATTGATCCACGCCGACGCCGACCGCGCGACGGCGATCCCGATCGGCCTGACCGCGATGGCTACGACGCCGTTCGGGATGGCGGTGCTCGACGTGACGCGGCCCGATGTCGCGCGGCTGCTGATTACCGCGGTCGCCGTCGGCGCCTTCGTCGCGGTGTTGCTGCCCAAGCAGCCCGAGGGGCACAGGCCCGGCCGCGGGGCGGTGTTTGGCACCGGGATCGCTTCGGGCCTGCTCACCGGCTTTGCCGCGATGCCGGGGCCGCCGGTCGTGCCCTTCTATCTGCGCCGCTCGCTCGACCCGAAGGTGTCGCGCGCGTCTATGCTGCTCATCTTCTTCCTGACCGCGATCGCCGGGACGCTCGCGGCGTTATGGGTCGGAATTGCGACCGCCAGGCTGTTCCTGTTCGCGCTGCTGCTATTTCCGCCCATGTGGCTCGGCAACCGCGTCGGCGGCGGCCATTTCGGGCGCGTGCCGCCGCATGTCTGGCAGGCGATGGTGGCGGTCGTGCTCGGGTTGGCCGCGATCTCCGCAGTCGTGCGGCTGATCGACTAGAGGCTCCGCAGCGCGCGCGCCGGGCGCGCCGACAGGAGCGGCCAGCTTCCCGCGATCCCGATCATGAAGGACAGGCCGGCGCCGCCGAGCAGGGTCAGGCCGACGACCAGCGGGTCGGGGGCGAAGGTGAAGTCGAATATCTGCGTCACGACATACCACGCCGCCGCGAGCCCCAGCCCGAGCGACAGCAGCGCAAGGATCGCCGCGAGCAGGCCATATTCGACCCCCTGCGCCCCCAAAATCTGCCCGCGCGTTGCGCCGAGCAGCTTCAGGATCACGCTGTCATAGACGCGGCGTTCGCGGCTCGCGGCAATCGCGCCGATAAGCACCGCGATGCCGGCGAGGATCGCGATGCTCGCCGCGGCCGCGATGGCCTGGCTCATCTGGGTGAGCAGCGTCGTGACCTGCGATACGACATCACGCACCTGGATCAGCGAGGCGGAGGGAAAGGCGCGCGGGAGGCTGCGCGCGAGTTCGGCCTCGGCCGCCGGGGTCACCGCGACCGTCGCGACCATATTGTGCGGCGCTGCGGCGAAGGTGCCGGGGGAGAAGACGAGGACATAGTTGAGCCCGAAATTGTCCCACTCGACGGTGCGGAAGGAGGCGATTTTCGCCTGCACCTCGACCCCCAGCACATTGACCGTCAGCGTGTCGCCGATCCTGAGACCCAGCGTCTGTGCGACGTCCCGTTCGACGCTGACGAGCGGCGGCCCCTTGTAATCGGCGGGCCACCACGCGCCGCCGACGAGCGTGCTGCCCTTGGGCAGATCGGGGCTATAGGTCAGGCCGCGGTCGCCGCGCAGCACCCACGCGCCCTCGGGCAGCGTTTCGAGCTGATCGACGCGCTGGCCGCCAAATTCGGTGATGCTGCCGCGCAGCGCGGGGATCATATTGACCTCGGCCTTCGCATCCGCCTGCGCGACCAGTGCGCGGAACTGCGCCGCACGGTCGCGGGGAATGTCGAGGATGAAGAAGCTCGGCGCACGCTGCGGCACGGTGCGCGCGATCTCGGCGGTGATGCTCGTCTGGACGGCGGCGAGGGTCACGAACAGGGTGAGGCCAAGGCCGAGTGCGACGACGAGCGCCCCGGTCGCCGCGCCGGGGCGGTGGAGGTTGGCGAGCGCGAGACGCAGCAAAGGCCGCTTCGGCCGCGGCAGGCGGCTGGCGATGCGCCGCACCAGCCATCCGAGCCCGACGAGGATTATGAGCAAGCCCGCCGCCGCGCCGACGAAGCCGAGCGCGAACAGCGGCTCGCGCGCCGTCCCGACCGCGAGCGCGACGATCGCCGCAAGTGCAACGCCGACGGCGACCACCGTTCGCCGCTCGGGGCGTGCCATGCCGTCGACGGTGGCGCGGAACAGCCCCGCCGCGGGCACCTGCCGCGCCGCGGCGAGCGGAGGCAGGGCGAAGACGACGGCGATCAGCAGGCCATAGGCCGCGCTGACGGCGAGCGGCAGCGGATAGACGGCGAGACCGGGTTTCACGGGGAGCACATCGCCCGCAATCGCGGTGATGATCGACGGCGCGAACGCCCCGACCGCGAGCCCGGCGACGATCGCCGCCGCCGCGACCGCCAGAATCTGCAGCGCATAGATGCGCATCACGGTCGCGCTGTCGGCGCCGAGTATCTTGAGCGTGGCCAGGCCCGGCCGCTTGCCGGCAAGATAGCTCGCGACGCCATTGCCGACCCCGATCCCGGCGATCACCAGCGCCGCGAGCCCGACGAGCGCGAGGAATTGCCCCATGCGCTCGATGAAGCGCCGCGTCCCCGGCGCGCCGTTGCTCCGGTCGTTGACGTCCCAGCCGGCATCGGGAAATTCGGCCGAAAGGCGCTTGCCGACCGCGGCAGGGTCGGCACTCGCGGGCAGGCGGATGCGATATTTGCTTTCATAGAGGCTGCCGGGCTGGATGAGTTCGGTCGCCGGCAGGTCGCCCATCCCGATGATCGCGACCGGCCCCAGCGTGAAGCCTTCGCCGAGCCGGTCGGGCTCGTCGGCGATGATGCCGTCCACGACGAACATTTTTTCGCCGAACTTCACGCGCGATCCGACCTTCAGCGCCAATCGCGAGGCGAGGTCGGCGCCGATCCACACGCGCCCGGGCGGGGGCGGACCGCGCCGCGTTCCGCTCTCCAGCCGTATCGTGCCATAAAGCGGATAGGCGGCATCGACCGCCTTCAGCTCGGCGAGCAGCGCGTCGCCGCCGGGCACGGCTGCCATCGCGCGCATCCGCACCGTCGCCGATGCCGTTCCCGCGCGGCGGAAGGCCGCCATTTCAGCGGGCGTAGCCTCGCGCTGCGGCAGTTCGAATTCGACGTCGCCACCGAGGATCGTCTGCCCGCGCGTTTCGAGTTCGGAAGTGATCCCGCGGGTCAGGCTGCCGATCGCGGCGAGCGTTGCGACGCCGAGGAACAGGCACACCGCGAGCAACCGCAGCCCGCGGATGCGCGTCGCAAGATCGCGGCGGGCGATGCGCCAGAGCGTCGCGAGCGGGAGCATCAGATCCTCCCACCGTGGCGCAGGGCAATCGCATCTGAGATTTCTGCGCGTCGATATTTCCCCTCCCGCTTGCGGGAGGGGCAGCGAGACTTGCGAGCTTGCTCGCTAGTCGCAGCGGGGTGGGCCATAGCGACGTCGTTGCCCACCCCCAACCCCTCCCGCAAGCGGGAGGGGGGAGGCACCGTCGCATGCATATGCGATTGCCCTCTCCCCCAGGGGAAGGATTGTACGGCGCCGTTCACGCCCGCTCCTCGATCCGTCCGTCGTGCATCGTGACGACGCGGTCGCAATGTTCGGCGAGCTCGGGGTCGTGGGTGATGATGAGCAGCGTCGCGCCGAGCGCGGCGCGGCGCGCGAAGATCAGCTCGATGATCGCATGGCCGGTCGCGGTGTCGAGATTGCCGGTCGGCTCGTCGGCAAAGATGATCGCCGGTTCACTCGCCATCGCGCGGGCGATCGCGACACGCTGCTGCTCGCCGCCCGAAAGCTGCGCGGGATAATGGGTGAGGCGATGGCCGAGGCCGACCGCCTCCAGCTCCGCCGCCGCGCGTGCGAACGGATCGCCATGCCCGGCAAGCTCGAGCGGCACCGCGACATTTTCGAGCGCGGTCATCGTCGGGAGCAGGTGAAAGGCCTGGAGCACGATGCCGATCCGCCCGCGGCGCGCGCGCGCGAGGGCGTCCTCGTCCATCGCGCCGAAATCGAGGTCCGCGACCCGGATGCTGCCTCCGTTCGCGCGCTCGAGCCCCGCAAGCACCGCCATCAGCGAGCTTTTGCCCGATCCCGACGGGCCGAGCAGCGCGACCGAGGTGCCCGCCGCAACCTCGAGGTCGACCCCGCGCAAAATTTCGACCGGGGCCTTGTCGCTCCCCAGCGTCAGCGTCACATTATGGGCGGCGATCGCCAGGCTCGGCGAAGGTCGGGGCGCGTCGGACAAGGAAGGAACCCTTTGGATATGAAAACCGCCGGATGGCGTTCGGCCTTCATATATGGTTGCGCCGTGGCGCTTTGCCAACCACTCGCTGCCTGTGGAAGCGCCGAGGCGCCCGCGGCGAAGCGCGAAGGGGCCGAAACCAGGGCGCCGATCGCGGACGATGCGCCACTTGTCATCGCCTTCGGCGACAGCCTCTATGCGGGTTATCAACTCGGTCCGAAGGAGGGGCTCGCCCCGCAGCTTCAGGCGGCGCTCGCCGCCGACGGCGTCCCCGCGCGGGTGCAGAATGCCGGCGTATCGGGCGACACGACCGCGGCGGGGCGCCAGCGGCTGAACTTCGTTCTCGACAATGCGAAGGCGAAGCCCGCGCTCGTGCTGCTCGGGCTCGGCGGCAACGACATGCTGCGCGGCATCGACGCCGATCAGACGCGCGCCAACCTCGACGCAATGCTCGCCGAACTCAAGCGGCGCGACATTCCGGTATTGCTCACCGGCATGGTCGCCGCGCCCAATCTCGGCGCCGATTACGCCCGGAAATTCAATCCGATCTACGCCGAACTTGCGGCCAAATATGATGCGAGCCTCTATCCCTTCATCCTCGACGATGTCGTCACCGATCCGTCGCTGATGCTCGGCGACCATATGCACCCCAATGCCAAGGGCGTGGCGGTGATCGCGAAAGGCCTCGCGCCGCTGGTCGAGGAACAATTGCCGGACAGCGAATAGATCATGATGATTTGGCGTTGATCCCCTGGCGTCATTGCGAGCGGAGCGAAGCAATCCAGGGCCCGCTTAAACCGCTCTGGATTGCTTCGCTCCGCTCGCAATGACGAGGTTGGGCTATCGCGCGTCTCAGCCTTCGATATTCGGCCGGTAGCGCCGGCTGCCGCGCAGCGTCTCGCCGCTGTCCATCTCGACGTCGAAGTCGCCGCTCTTTTGCGTGACGACGCGGCGGATCGCGGCCTTGCGGGCGAGCCGGCTCCGGTGGATGCGCGCGAAGCCCGCGCCCGCCAGCTCGGCCTCGATCGCGCTCAGCGTTGTGCGGTGGAGCAGGCGCTGGCCCTTCCATGCGATCTCGACATAATTGCCCGCCGCTGCGACATGCTCGATCTCGTCGACGGGCAGGTGATGGGTGACGGAGCCGTCGCCGACGGCGAGCATCTGCCGCTGCGGCGGGGCGGGCGCCGCCGCCGCATAGCGCGCGACGAGCCACTGGACGAGGAAGAGGATGAAAACAAGCTCGACATAGGCCGACACATCCTTGCGCATTTCATAGAGCAGCGGGCTGCCGTCCGGCGAAGTGAAATGATAGGTATTGCCGGTCGCCCACCACGTCGCGGTGCGAAAGGCGACCATCAGCGCAATATGGCCGAGCGAAACGGGGATCGCGAGCAGCGCGTGGATCGCCGCAGTGGCGGCGAGCCCGAAGCGCGGCGGGCGGATATGGCGCACGCTGAACCAGCAGGGGATCATCATCACCGCCCAGGCGACGAGGCTGCATCCCTCGAGCAGCCATGCGATCGTCGGCGAGGTGGCGAGGCCCGCACCCTGCCGGTCGGCGATATAGGAATAGACGTTGGCGGCGATGCGCACGAGGCCGAAGAGGAACATCGCCGCGAGCAGCAGCGCGGTCAGCGCCCGCGCGCTGAGTCCACTCGTCCCGGCTTCGCCGCCGCTCGTCCCTGACCGCTGCTCGTCCGTCACATCGGCTCCGCATCTCGTCCCGCTGCAATGGTTTCAAGGCGATCCTTTGACCAGTTTCGGGTTCCTGCACAACGCCGTTCGTCCTGAGGAGCCATTGAGCTCGTCGAAATGGCGTCTCGAAGGACCAAAACGCTATACCGGGGTCCTTCGAGACGGGTCTTCGACTTCGCTCAGCCCCTCCTCAGGATGAACGGGGCAAGACGGAGATTCGCCGCGATGAACACGAACCGGCACTACGGAATGGACTGGCTCAGGATCGGCGCCTTCGCGCTGCTGATCTTCTATCATATCGGCATGTATTTCGTGCCGTGGGGGTGGCACGTCAAAACGCCGCACCCGATGGACTGGGTGCAGATCCCGATGATGGCGACGAACAGCTGGCGCCTGCCCTTGCTGTTTCTCGTCTCGGGCTATGCCAGCGCGGCCTTGTTCGCCAAGCTCGGCGGCGTCGGCCCCTTCCTGCGCTCGCGCAGCGCGCGGCTGCTCATCCCGCTCGCCTTCGGCATGATCGCGATCATCCCGGTGCAGCCGTGGATCGAACTCGTCACCCAGCATGACTATGCGGGCGGCTTCCTTCATTTCTGGAGCCGCGACTATTTCGGCTTCGGGACGCTCGAAGGAATCGTGCTGCCGACGTGGCAGCATCTGTGGTTCGTCGTCTATCTCTTTGTTTATACGCTGCTTGCGGCCATGGTGCTCGCCGCGATCCCCGAGCGTGCCCGCGTTGCTATCGCCGACGGCGCGGCGCGGCTGCTCGCCGGCTGGGGAATGCTGTTCGTTCCGCTCGCGGCATGGCTGACCATTCTTTTCGCTTTCCCTGGCTATCGCGAGACGCACGCGCTGTTCGACGACGGGCCGAACCATCTTCACTATCTCGTCCCCTTCTTCATCGGCTGGCTGCTGCGCGTCCGGCCGGCGCTGTTCGATACCGTCGCGCGCTGCTGGCCGGTCGCGGCGGTCGTCGCCATCGCGGCCTATGGCTATGTCGCGTGGGCGCTGTGGGCCGCGCCGGGCGAGGGGCCGCCGCCCGAAGGCGTGGTCACGCTCTTCATGGCGATACGGCTGGTGCAGGGATGGGCGGCGATCGTCGCGCTCGTCGGGGTCGCCGACCGCTTCGCGAACCGCGATCATCCCGGGCGCGCGATGCTCGCCGAGGCGGTCTTTCCCTTCTATATCATCCACCAGACGATCATCGTGCTCGTCGGCTATTGGCTGCTGCTCGGCGGCGTCGGGCCGCTCGCATCCTTCCTGGTCCTCGTCGCGGCGACCATCGCGGGCTGCTGGGCCTTCTATCTCGGCGGCCGGCGCGTCGGCTGGTTGCGCCCGCTGATCGGGCTGCAACGCAAGGCGCGTGACAGGCCGACGGCTTTGTGCCAGCCTTCGGCAAATATTTCGGGAGGATGACATGGGTTCGATCAAGGCAATAGCGGCGATCGTCGGGGTGGCGGCGATCCTGATGGGCGGCCTTTGGATCTTGCAAGGTCTCGACATCGTGCGCTGGCCGTCGAGCAGCTTCATGCTCGGCGACACCACATGGACGCGCAACGGCGTCGTTCTTGCCGTCGTCGGCGTGGTGCTGATCTGGTTTTCGCGCCGGCCCTGACGGGCGGCGGCCGCGATCACCGCACCTTGGTATCAGACCGGGCCAGCGCGGGGAGCGCGTCGCCGTCGACTCGCATCACTGTCCACTCGTCCATCACCTTCGCGCCGAGACTTTTGTAGAAGCCGATCGAGGGCTCGTTCCAGTCGAGCACCGACCATTCGAGCCGTGCGCAGTCGCGTGTCACGCAGAGCTTCGCCAGATGCGCGAGCAGCGCCTTGCCGAGCCCGGCGCCGCGCGCGTCGGGACGCACGAACAGATCCTCGAGGTAAATGCCGGGCTTGCCCTCGAAGGTCGAAAAATTGTGGAAGAAGAGCGCGAAACCCTGCGGCGTCCCGTCGATCTCGCCGATCACCACCTCGGCATAGGGCCGCGCGCCGAAGAGATTTTCGCCGAGTGCCGCTTCGTCGAAGCGGACCGCGTGCAGCAATTTCTCATACTCCGCAAGTTCGCGGATAAAGGCGGCGATGAGCGGAAGGTCGGCGGGCGCCGCAGGACGGATCGAGAGGGTCATGTCGGCGCTGTGTCGGGTTGAGTGCGTCATGTCAAACTTCGACCGTTACGGGACATTCTTCCTCGTCACCCCGGACTTGATCCGGGGTCCATGGGCGCGGCGCCGGTGGGATGGATCCCGGATCAAGTCCGGGATGACGAAGAAAGCAAATGTCCGCTCCCCACGTCCGCGGGGTTGGTTATCCAGCGGGGACGGTGACTCACGCCGCCTTGCCGTGCAGAGTATCCATGCTCACCGCGCTGCCCGCCTCGATCTCGGCGGCCTTCGCTTCGACGAGCCTCACGATATGGCCGATCATGTCGGCGTCCTCAACATGGTGGTCGGTGACGCCCGACAGATAGACCATATGCTTGCCGTTGCCGCCGCCGGTGATGCCGATGTCGGTTTCGCGCGCTTCGCCGGGGCCGTTGACGACGCAGCCCAGAACCGAGAGCGACATCGGCGTCTTGATGTGCTGAAGCGCATCCTCGAGCTTTTGCACCGTGCGGATCACGTCGAAGCCCTGCCGCGCGCAGCTGGGGCAGGACACGACGCGGACGCCGCGGGTGCGGAGGCCCAGTGATTTCAGGATTTCATAGCCGACGCGCACTTCTTCCTCGGGCTCGGCCGACAGGCTGACGCGGATCGTGTCGCCAATCCCGGCCCAGAGGAGGTTGCCGATGCCGAGCGCGCTCTTCACCGTGCCGCCGATCAACCCGCCCGCCTCGGTGACGCCGAGGTGGAGCGGGCAATCGACCGCTTCGGCGAGCTGCATGTAAGAGGCGACGGCAAGAAAGACGTCGCTGGCCTTCACCGCGACCTTATATTCGTGGAAATCATGGTCCTGTAAGAGCTTGATATGGTCGAGCGCGCTTTCGACGAGCGCCTCGGGGCAGGGTTCGCCATATTTTTCGAGCAGGTCCTTTTCGAGCGATCCCGCGTTGACGCCGATGCGGATCGCGCAGCCATTGGCCTTGGCCGCGCGGACGACCTCACCGACGCGCTCCGACGAGCCGATGTTGCCCGGATTGATGCGCAGGCAGGCGGCACCGGCATCGGCGGCTTCGAGCGCGCGCTTATAATGGAAATGGATGTCGGCGATGATCGGAATGCGCGCCGCGCGGACGATCTTGCCCAATGCGGCAGTGCTGTCGGTGTCGGGGCACGAGACGCGGATCAGGTCGGCGCCGGCCTCCTCGCAGCGGCGGATCTGGTCGATCGTCGCCACCGGATCGCTCGTCGGCGTGTTGGTCATCGTCTGCACCGTGATCGGCGCGCCGCCGCCGACGGGAACGCTGCCGACCATGATCCGGCGGCTTGTCCGCCGCGCAATGTCGCGCCAGGGGCGCAGGCCGGGATTGTGATCGCTCATATTGCATGCCAGATAAAAGAGGAGCCGTGGCCGCTCTTTAGACGTCCGGCCGTCGCTTGGCAAAGGCCATGCGGGCGGGGGACCGTCCCGATTTCGAGAGGAGTTTCCATGCAGTTTCCGGTCAAGGCGTGTTTCGGCGCGCTGCTTGCCCTGTCGTTCGTTCCCGCCGCCGCATCGGCGCAGGGTGTTCCGAGCGGCCCGCTTTCGGTGTCGGGCGGCATCAATGTCGTATCCGACTATCGCTTCCGCGGCATTTCGCGGTCGGAGGAAAAGGTCGAGCTGCAGTCGAGCATAACCGTGACCCATATCAGCGGACTCTATGCGGGGGCCTGGGGGTCGGGGCTGCCCGACAGCCCGCGCTATGGCCAGTATGAACTCGACCTCTACGGCGGCTATGCCACCGAAATCGCTCCGGGCACGTCGATCGACGTCGGTGCGACCTATTATGTCTATCCGGGCAATCGCGACCGGGCCGGGCCGAGCGACTATATCGAAGCGGTGGGCCGGCTATCGCACGATCTGGGCCCGGTCTCGGCGACCGCGATGCTCGCCTATGCGCCGAAGCAGGTATCGCTCGGCGACGACGACAATCTCTATCTGAATCTCGACCTGTCGTCGGGTATTCCGAACACTCCGGTCACCTTGACCGCGTCGGCCGGCTACACCGACGGCGCGCTGGGCGCTGCGGCCGCCGACCGCAATTATCTCGACTGGTCGCTCGGCGCGCGCATCATACACGGGCCGGTGACGTTGTCGGCGCGCTATGTCGATACCGACATCCGCAAGACGGGGGTGAAGGCGGTCGATACGCTTTACGATCCGACCCTGGTTTTCGGTATCGGCCTTCTTTTCTAGTATTTTGAAATAATATTGCCGGTGTAACCGGTTTAGCGAAAGGTAGTTGTTGCAAATTTGTCACATAGCCCATTATTTGGGCAGCTTATGGAACTTTTCCCATTGTGCGGTGCGGCAACTTTGTGAAAGAGGAGGGCTCGTCTGACAGGACCGAGCCCGAAAAAGAGGCCGGCCATCAGGCAGCAGGCAGGGACGATCCGTTTATTTGTTCAGAGGATCTGTCCATGAAGAATTTCTCCCGCGCGTGCCTCGGCATGCTTCTCGCCGCCGCCGCGGTTCCGACGGCCGCCCATGCCCAGGAAGAAGAAGACAGCAGCGGTATCTCCATTTCGGGCACCGCGACCGTCGTCAGCGACTATCGCTTCCGCGGCTTCAGCCAGTCGAACGAGGAAGCCGCGATCCAGGGCGGCTTCACGATCAGCCACGACAGCGGCCTCTATATCGGGACCTGGGGGTCGAGCATCGGCTTTGCCAACGGCACCGAAATCGACGTCGTCGGCGGCTATTCGCACGAGCTTGTTCCGGGCCTGACCGCCGACATCGGCGCGACCCTCTATCTCTATCCCGGCACCGCGGACAGCTCGATCATCGAGCCCTATCTCGCGATGTCGGGCGATATCGGTCCCGCGTCGATCAAGACGGCGATTGCCTGGGCGCCGAGCGGGCAGGATTCGCTCGGAGACGACAGCGGCGTCTATATCTACACCGACGCCGGCGTGGCGATCCCGAGCACGCCGTTCAGCCTCAACGGCCATATCGGCTTCGCCAAAAGCGACAGCTTCCTCGGCGGCGCCGACGGCAGCGTCGTCGACTATTCGATCGGCGTATCGGCGAGCTGGAAGGCGCTCACGGGCAGTGTCGCCTATGTGAACACCGATGCGCCCAAGGCGCTCGGCTACAAGGAAAGCGTCGGCGCCGACGGCGCGGTCATCTTTTCGCTCGGCGTCTCCTTCTGACGCCGGGCCCGGGGCGGCTTCTGGGGGGAGGCCGCCCCGTCCTATTGTCGTCATTGCGAGCGCAGCGAAGCGATCCAGCGCGTGCGTAAACCGCTCTGGATTGCTTCGCTGCGCTCGCAATGACGATTCAGACTATCGCCAGCGCAGATTGTCCCGCCCCAGGTCGGCGAGGCTCCTTGCGCCCATCAGCTTCATGCCCCGCTCGATCTCGGCGCGCAGCAGCGCGACCGCACGATCGACCCCCGCCTCGCCCGCGGCGGCCAGCGCATAAAGATAGAGCCGTCCGCCCGAACAGGCCTTGGCGCCGACCGACAGCGCTTTCAGCACATGCGTGCCGCGGGTGATGCCGCCGTCGCAGATCACCTCGAGCTTGTCGCCGACCGCATCGACGATGTCGGCGAGCGCGTCGAAAGGCGCGATGCTCCCGTCGAGCTGGCGCCCGCCATGGTTCGACACCATGATCGCCGTCGCGCCGATGTCGGCCGCGCGCTTCGCATCCTCGACCGCGGCGATCCCTTTCAGGCAGAAGGGGCCGTCCCATATTTTGCGGATCGCCTCGGCGCGCTTCCAGTCGAGGCTCTGGTCGAGCATCGAGGTGAAATAGTCGGCGACCGATTTGGGGACGCTCGATCCTTCGGACACATGCGTCGCAAGATTCGGCAGGCTGAATTTTTCGCGCAGGATGTAGTTCAATCCCCAGCCGGGCTTGGCCGCATAGCTCAGCATATTGCGCGCGGTGAAGCGCGGCGGCGAGGTAAAGCCCGAGCGCAGGCAGCGTTCGCGATTGCCACCGACGATCGTGTCGACGGTGAGCGCCACCGCATCGAACCTCGCGTCGCGCGCGGCTTCCAGCATCGCGCGATTCAGCCCTTCGTCCTTGTGGACGTAAAGTTGGAACAGCTTCGGCCCATCGGTGAGCGCTCCCGCTTCGGCGAGGCCGATCGTCGCGAGGCTCGATATGCCGGCGACCGTCCCCGCCTTCGCCGCCGCGCGCAGCACCGCGCGCTCGCCCTGCCAGTGGAACAGCCGCTGGAGCGCCGTGGGGGAAAGGAACAGCGGCATCGCGATTTCACGCCCGAACAAGGTCGTGCGCATGTCAACCGTCTCGACACCCGCGAGCACGCGCGGGACGAGGTCGCAGGCATCGAACGCCGCGCGATTGCGGCGGCGCGTCACCTCGTCGTCGGCGGCGCCGTCGATATAGTCGAACACCGGCCACGGCAGCCGCCGCTTCGCGAGCGCGCGGAAATCGTCGATATTATGGCAGTCGGTCAGGCGCACCCAAATCCCCCCGTTCGAAATAGATATCCTCTCCCATAGGGAGAGGTGGCGGCGCTTGCCAGCTTGCTGGCTAGAGCAAATTGCGCGAAATCTGAATCATCCGCATCCCCGAGCGAAGACGAGGGGCTCGTTCGAGCGGAGCGAGAACCGCAGCGTCGCCGCCTCGACTTCGCTCGGGGAGACGGTGCAGATTTCCGGCACGATGCTCTAGCAAAGCCGGGTGAGGGGATGCCAGAAGCGCATGTCTTTAGCGCTGTGCCCCTCTCCCGCTGCGACCAGGCGGCAAAGCCGCCAAGTCTCGTTGCCCTCTCCCAAGGGGAGAGGAGATCAGGCGACCAGCCGCGAGAGCGCCCATCGCGGCTCGACCGGGCGGCTCGCCTCCTCGACATGCGCGGCGACGCGTGCGCCGATTGCCGGGGCGAGCGCAAAGGCACGGCCGGCGCCGCCGCCGACGAGCCAGACGCGCGGGTGGCCGGGCAGGCGGTCGAGCAGCAGGTCGCCGGTCGCCGTGCGGCAATCGTGCGTCGCCGCGCTCGCGACGACCGGCGCATCGGCAAGGCGGGGAAGGCGGGCCGCGACCCATTGCCGCACCTCGGCAAGCGCGCGGTCATCGGCGCGGCGGTCGAAGCTGTCGGGATCGACGCTCGCATCGGGCGTGCTCTTCCGTACGCGCACGCCGACGCCCTCGACATCGGGAAGCAGGTTGAAGCCATAGGCGCGGTCGACGAGCGCGGGCATTGCGGGCGGCCGGAATTGCGTGTCGCCCTGCCCGGGGCCGAAGTGGAAGATATTGTGGCGCACCGCCGACAGATGCTGCGGGGTCAAAAGCTGCGGGAAGAGCTCGGTCAGCCATGCGCCGCTCGCATAGACGAGGCTGTCCGCGCTGCCGCCGTCGGGAAGGACATAGCGGTCGCGGCGCTTGTCGCGCAGCGGCGCGGGCATCACCATATCCTCGGGCGTGACCTGCGCGTCGAGAATCGTTTCGAGCACGCCGCGGCGTCCGGCGAGCATCGCCCCCTTTTCGGCGACCAGCGCCGCTTCTTCGGGCCGCCATGCGACCTGCGTGTAGCGCGGGCGGAGTGCCTCGCCGGTCAGCCGCTCGCTGCCGCGCATCGCGGCGAAATTGTCGGTCGCGGCGAGCGTCGTCACCGCTTCGCACGGGGCAAGGATCGGCAGGCTCGCGGTGTCCGAAAGCCGCTCCCACGCCGCGCGGCTCTCTTCGACCAGCCCCGCATAGAGCGCGTCGCCGCCCTGCACAGGATCGAGCATCATCGACGGCAGGTTCGACGCCGCGCGGCCGTTGCCCGCGCCATAGGCGTCGAACAGCCGCACGCTCAGCCCCTTGCGGACGAGGTGCCACGCGGTCCATGCGCCGAGCGCGCCGGCGCCGACAACCGCGACATCGACGTGGCGTTCGGGCGCCTTGGCGCCCTTGCGCCGGCGCGAGCGGCGCGGATCGGGCGGATCGTTCCGTTTCGGCTTTTTCGCTCCGCCGAGCGCCAGTGCCGCCGGGGCGGTCGCCATCGCTGCGAGCAGGCGGCGGCGATCCATTCAGCTGCCCTTGCGCTTGTAATAGCGATAGCCGCCGATCCAGGTTTCGCGCGGGGCCATGCCGCGGATCTCGCTCGGGCTCGCGAGCAGCGGGTCGGCATCGAGGATCAGGAAGTCGGCGCGCATCCCGGGCATCAGCGTGCCGATGCGGTCCTCGGCGAAGCCCGCGAAGGCGGCGCTGCGGGTGAAGCCGTCGAGCGCGGTCTCGCGGCTCACCGTTTCCTCCGGGTGCCAGCCGCCGAAAGGCTGGCCCTGCGCGTCGGTGCGCGAGATGGCGGCGGCGATGCCGGGGAAGGGGTTCGCGCTCTCGACCGGCACGTCCGACCCGAAGGCGAGGCGCACGCCCGCGGTCTCCATGCTGCGCCAGGCATAGGCGCCCTTGAGCCGCTCGGGGCCGAGCCGCGCTTCGGCCATCAGCCGGTCCGACGGCTGGTGGATCGGCTGCATCGAGGCGACGACGCCGAGCTGCTTGAAGCGCGGGATGTCGATGGGATCGACGATCTGCGCATGTTCGATGCGCCAGCGGCGCTCGCCGGGCAGGTCGGCGTTGAGGTCGGTGATCGCGTCGAGCGCTTCGGCATTGGCGGCATCGCCGATCGCGTGGATCGCGACCTGGAACCCGTCCATCGACGCGCGCACCATCTTGTTGCGCAGCTGCGCCGGCGTGAGCAAAGGCAGGCCTTTCTGCCCCGGCGCGTCGGCATAGGGCGCCTTCAGCCACGCGCCGCGCGACCCCAGCGCGCCGTCGAGATAGAGTTTCACCCCGACCATGCGCAGCTTGTCGTCATAGAGCCAGGGGGTCGGTCCCGGCCCGCCGATCAGCGCCATATTGTCGACGTCATGGCCATAGCTGATGATACGGATGGCAAGCTGATGCTTGTCGCCGGCGCGGCGATAGCTTTGCCAGTCGTCGATCGTCGTGCCCATGTCGGCGATGGTCGTGATCCCCTGTTCGAGCAGCTTTTGCTGCGCGAGCAGGAAGGCGCGGTCGCGGTCGCGCGCGAGCGGCTTCGGCACCGCAGCGGCAATCAGATTTGTGGCAGCATCGACGAACACGCCGCTCGGCTGACCATTCGCCATTTCGATGCGGCCGCCCTCGGGTGCCTTGCTCGCAGCGGTGACGCGCGCGGCGCGCATCGCGGCGCTGTTCGCCCAGCCCGCATGGCCATCGACGCGCTCGAGCCACACCGGGCGGTCGGGGACGGCGGCGTCGAGGTCGGCGGCGTTCGGAAAGCGGCCGAGCCCCCAGGCTTCCTGGTTCCAGCCGCGCCCGATGATCCACGGCAGCTCGGGATTGTCGGCGGCATATCTGCGGATCGCGGCGAGCGCCTCGTCGAGCGATTTCGTTTCGCTGAGGTCGAGCGTCATCAGCGAAAAGCCGAGTCCCATGACGTGACCATGCGCGTCGATCAGCCCCGGAATCAGCGTCTTGCCCTTCGCGTCCTCCTTGAAGTCGGGGCGCTCGGGGCGCTTGTCCTTGCGGTCGAGCAGCTTCGCGACCTTGCCGTCCTTGTCGATGACGAGCCCGGTGAAGCGAACGAGCTTGCCGTCCTTGTCGAGCGTGATGCCGTTGACATTGTCGATCAGCGTGTCGGCATGCGCGGGGGCGGCGAAGAGCAGGGCGAGCGAAGCACAAAGCGCGGCGCGGATCACTTCGGCAGCCTCGTCACCAGCGAGCTGGTGTCCTTTCTCCCGCCACCGGCCTTCTGCACCTCGGCATAAAATTGATCGACGAGCGCCGCGACCGGCAGCGTCGCGCCATTGGCCCGTGCTTCCTCGAGCGCGAGGCCCAGATCCTTGCGCATCCAGTCGACCGCGAAGCCGAAATCGAACGCGTCCTTCGCCATCGTGTCCCAGCGGTTGAGCATCTGCCAGCTCGCCGCCGCGCCGCCCGACACCGCCTCGAACACCTTGTCGGTGTCGAGCTTTGACGCCTGGGCAAAGCGCAGCGCTTCGGAGAGGCCTTGCAGCACCCCGGCGATCGCGATCTGGTTGACCATCTTCGTCGTCTGCCCGGCGCCCGGGCCGCCGATATGGACGATCCGCGCGGCATAGGCGCGCATTACCGGCTCGGCGGCGGTAAAGGCCGCATCGCTGCCGCCGCACATGATCGACAGCTTGCCCGCCTGCGCGCCCGATTCGCCGCCCGACACCGGCGCATCGACGCTCAGCAGCCCGCGCGCCCCCGCCTCATCGGCGAGCCGCCGCGCGATTCGCGCCGAGACGGTCGTATGATCGACGAAAACCGCACCAGCCTTCATCGCATCGAACGCGCCATTCGTCCCCAGCGTCACTTCGGCAAGGTCGTCATCGTTGCCGACGCAGGCGAGCACGGCGTCGGCCTCCTTCGCCGCCTCGGCGGGCGTCGCCGCGGCGTTGCCGCCATATTTTGCCGCCCATGCGTCGGCTTTGGCGCGGGTGCGGTTAAAGACGGTGACGCTGTGGCCGGCCTTGACGAGATGTCCTGCCATCGGACCGCCCATGATGCCGGTGCCGATGAAGGCGATGCGCAATTTTTCTTCGCTCATGGGGCGGTCCATAGCATTGTTTGCTTCGCGCGCCAGATGGGGTAGGGCGCCTGTCGCTATGACAGACCTTGCCACCCCCATGCTCGCCGCCGATTTTCCGGCGATCACTCTCGACGACGTGCGCGCGGCGGCAGAGCGAATTAACGGCGCGGTGGTGCGCACCCCGACGCTCAAGTCGCAGACGCTGTCCGAAATGGTCGGCGCCGAGGTGTGGCTGAAGTTCGAAAATCTGCAATTTACCGCGGCATACAAGGAGCGCGGCGCGCTCAACGCGCTGCTGCTGCTGGACGATGCGGCGCGCGCGCGCGGCGTGATCGCGGCGTCGGCGGGCAATCACGCGCAGGGCCTCGCCTATCATGGCAAGCGCCTCGGCATCCCCGTCACGATCGTGATGCCCAAGACCACGCCGCAGG
Source organism: Sphingopyxis indica (assembly GCF_900188185.1). Taxonomy (GTDB): domain Bacteria; phylum Pseudomonadota; class Alphaproteobacteria; order Sphingomonadales; family Sphingomonadaceae; genus Sphingopyxis; species Sphingopyxis indica. The sequence continues at coordinate 25,512 of NZ_FZPA01000009.1, forward strand.
TGAAAGTCTCGCAGACCGCGAGCCACGGCGCCGAGATCGTGCTGTTCGGCGAAAAGTTCGACGACGCCTACGCCCATGCGCGCGAGCTGGAAAAAGAGCGTGGACTCACCTTCGTCCATCCCTTCGACCATCCGCACGTCGCGGCGGGGCAGGGGACGGTCGCGCTCGAAATGCTGGAGGATGTGCCCGAACTCGACACGCTGATCGTCCCGATCGGCGGCGGCGGGTTGCTCACCGGCATGGGCACCGCGGCGCGCGGGATCAAGAACGACATGCGCCTCGTCGGCGTGCAGGCCGAGCTTTACCCGTCGATGTATGCCGAACTGAACGGGGTCGACATGGCGTGCGAGGGCGACACGCTGGCCGAGGGCATCGCGGTCAAGGAGCCGGGCGCCTATACGCGCAAGGTCGTCGCCGAGCTCAACGACGACATCGTGCTCGTCGCCGAACGCCATCTCGAGCGCGCGGTCAGCCTGCTGCTCCAGATCGAAAAAACGGTGGTCGAGGGTGCGGGCGCCGCGGGTCTCGCGGCGATGCTCGCGCATCCCGAGGAATTTGCCGGGCGCAAGGTCGGGCTCGTCCTGACCGGCGGCAATATCGACACGCGGCTGCTCGCCAATGTGCTGCTGCGCGACCTCGCGCGATCGGGCCGCATCGCGCGGCTGCGCATCCGGTTGCAGGACCGCCCCGGCGCGCTGTTCAAGGTGATGAAGCTGTTCGACGAGAAGCAGGTCAATATCATCGAAATCTATCACCAGCGCATCTTCACGACGCTCCCCGCCAAGGGGCTGATCACCGACATTGAATGCGAGGCGCGCGACCGCGAGCATCTCGACAGCCTCGTCGCGGCGCTCCGCGATGCGGGCTATATGGTGACGACGGTCGAGCTGGCTTAAGTTCCCCTCCCGCTTGCGGGAGGGGCAGCGAGGGTTGGCAGCTTGCTGCCTAGCCGCAGCGGGGTGGGCAGACCGGCCTTGCTGCATGCCCACCCCGCTGCGACTAGCGAACAAGTTCGCAAGTCTCACTGCCCCTCCCGCTTGCGGGAGGGGATTGCTATGGTCGGCCGATGAAAGACTTCACCCTCTCCCTCACCGCCACGCCCGAAAGCATCGACGAGCTCGGTCACGTCAACAATGCCGTGTGGGTCCAGTGGATTCAGCAGGTCGCGACCGGCCATTGGGACGCCGCCGCGCCGCAGGCGCACAAGGACGCCTATATCTGGGTCGTGGTGCGGCACGAGATCGACTATCTGCGCGCGCTCGGCCCCGGCGAGACGGCAATCGCGCGGACATGGGTTGCCGACAAGCCGCACGGCGCGAAGTTCGACCGCTTCATGGAATTCACCGGTGCCGACGGCAGGGTCCACGTCCGCGCACGCACGGTCTGGGCGCTGCTCGACAAGGCGAGCGGCCGGCCGCTTCGCGTAAGCGATGAAATTGTTGCGCCTTTTCTCGATAGCGATCCGGCGGGTGGTTCGATGGACAAGGCCCCCTCGCTCCGCTAACTTGGCCACGGTCTCCGGGGAGTATCGGCGATGGCTTCCTTACCGCAACTGAACCGCTTTTTCCTGACCGACGCAGGACTCGAAACCGATATCCTGTTCAACAAGGGCATCGACTTGCCCCATTTTTCGTCGGTTACCCTGTTTGCATCGGACGAGAGCCTCGACGTGCTCGACGCTTATTATCGGGGTTTCCTCGACCTTGCGCGGCGGATGGGGACGGGGCTGGTGCTCGAAAGCGCGACCTGGCGCGCGAGCCCCGACTGGGCAGAGCCCTTGGGTTTGTCGCTCGCCGAGCTCGACCGGCTGAACGGGTCCGCGATCGAATTGCTCCGCGGACTGCGCGCCGAATATGCCGATGTGCCGACCGTCATCAGCGGCTGTATCGGTCCGCGCGGCGACGGCTACGATCCGGGCAGGATCATGCTCCCCGACGAGGCGCAGGCTTATCATGCGCATCAGGCGGGGGTGCTGGCCGCGGCGGGCGCCGACATGCTGGCGGCGATCACGATGACCACCATCCCCGAAGCGGTCGGCATTGCGAATGCGGCAAAGGCGCTCGGCTTGCCGGTCGCGATCAGCTTTACCGTCGAGACCGACGGGCGGCTGCCCACGGGCGACGCGCTTGGCGACGCGATCGCAGCGGTCGATGCCGCGACCGAGGATTACCCGGCCTATTATATGATCAACTGCGCCCATCCGACGCATTTCGACGGCATCCTCGATGCGGACGCAGCATGGACGGCGCGGATCGGCGGGGTGCGCGCGAACGCTTCGTGCCTCAGCCACGCCGAACTCGATGCGATGACCGAACTCGACATCGGCGACCCCGCAGACCTCGCGGCCCGGCATCGCGCGCTGATCGAACGCTTCCCGCGGATTCGGGTCGTCGGCGGCTGCTGCGGCACCGACCTGCGCCACGTCACCGCCATCGCGGAAGCGTGCCTTGCTCCCTGACCTTCAGGCGTAGCCGACCCAGCCGCGCCAGGTGAAGGCGGTGTAAAAGGCTTCGACCCCGGTGAAGCCAGCCGCGCGCAGCACGGCTTCGTCTTCCTCGGGGCTCAGCATTGCCACATGCGTCGCGACCGCCTCGCGGCCCTTGGCGACCTGCTCGGGGTCGCCGCCCGACGCCACGGCGAAGGCCGCATAGCGGTCGAGCCAGCGGTCGCGTTCGTCGGCACCCTGGGGAAAGCTGCCGTGCGCGGCGACGAAGGGCGCGCCGGGCTTGAGGCGCGCCCGGATCCCGGCTGCGGTGCGGACACGCTCGTCGCGCTGGAGGAAATGGAGGGTGAGGAGGCAGGTCGCGCCGTCGAAGGGGCCGGCGGGGGCGTCGTCGATATAGCCCTCGACCATGTCGGCACGGCCGGCGTCCGCCCCCATGACTTCGGCGGCGAGGTCGAGCATGGGGCCCGCGGGATCGACGCCGGTGAAGCGCCAGCCCGGATAGGCGTCGGCCATCGCCTTCATCTCGCTGCCGCCGCCCGCGCCGAGTACGAGAATATGCGCGTCGGCCGGCACGCGCTCGGCGAGCAGCAGTCCCGTCATCCGGTGCAGCCCGTCGAGGCCGGGGACGAAGCGGCGCGGGCCTTCGCTATAGCGCGCGACCGCGGCGGGGTCCTTGAAGCTGTCGAGGAAATATTGGACGCCTTCAGCCATGACCATGCTCCTGCGAGGGGGTGGCGCGCGCCGCCATGCGGCGGTGGAAATCGGCGGCGAGCTCGGCAAGCGTCACCGCCTCGAAACGTGCGAGCAACAGCGCTTCGGCGTCGCGGAAGCTCGCGTCGAGCGCGGCGTTGACCGCCTGTTCGACGAGGCAGCCGGGGGCATCGGTGCGATTGCCCATCGCCATCAGCCGCGGGCGCCCGATCGCGTCATAGATGTCGCGCATCGTGATTCCGGACGGCTCGCGGGCGATCGTCCAGCCGCCGCCATGCCCCTTTTCGCTATGCACCAATCCCGCCTGTCGCAGCCCGCCGAGGATGCGGCGGACGACGACGGCGTTGGTCCGCATCGCCCCGGCGAGCTGTTCGGAGGTCAACGGTCCCCCGTCCTCCGCCATGTGGAGAAGGACGTGAAGCACGCCCGAAAGTCGGCTGTCGCGTTTCATGTAACTTTAATTAGTGCGAGAAGCGAAGGAGTCAACCCGCACTTGATCGCGGCGCGCGGCGGTGATAGCGCCGCGATCGTGATGACCACCGACCGATCCCTGCGATTCAAGGCCTATTGGCGCTCCTTTATCTAGGAGCGGCGTGGCATCATCCTGTGACCATCGCCGCCGTGTTCGGACAGGCGAATGGTCATCATCACACCACTACCCCCCCGGTCACGGCGTGCGCATTTTGAAGAAGACGCGACATGACCGATACTCTGCTTGCCCTGTCGACCGACCATATCCGCATCACGCCCCTGCTGGCGGACGATGCGCGCGCCCTGTCTGCGATCACCGATGAATCGGTGACGTCCCAGGTCCATTTCCTCCCCACCCCCTTCACCGAAAGCGACGCGCGCGCGCTGATCGCCGGATCGGGCGGCGGCGATGTGTTCCACGCCGTGCGCGACCGGCGCGATGCGGCGCTGCTGGGAGTGATCGGCGTCCACCGCCGCCCCGGCCCGGAATATGAGGTCGGATATTGGTTCGCCGCCGCGGCGCGGGGCAGGGGGCTGGCGACCGAGGCGGTCGGCGCGATGGTGGCGTCGCTCGCCGCGTCGCGGCCGGACTGCGCGATCGTCGCCGAATGCCGCCCCGCCAACCAGCGGTCGCGCGCGCTGCTGCTGCGGCTGGGTTTCGCGGCGACGGGCGAGGCGGGGCACCGGCCCGGACGGATGCGCTTCCGGTGGCGCGCCGAGCCCGATTACCGCTTCGACGTCTGTTGAACGCCGAAGCGGAAGACACCGCTGGCGACGCTGCGCAGTCCGCTTTCGAAGACGTCGTAGCGCGCGATTTCCCGAAGCCGGCCCAGCGGCAGCGGGCGGCGCCACGGATCGCCGACGAGGATGTCGATCCCGGCGCCGAGGCAGCCGTCGAGGAAGTTGGTTACACGCTCGGCGAGCTCGTCGGTGTAGAAGAGATCGCCGACCAGCACGGTGTCCGCGTCGGGCAGCGGCAGTGCCGCGACGTCGGCGCGCTGCACCGCGATGTTGACGCCGTTCAGTTCGGCGTTGAGCCGCAGCGCAGCGACCGCGTGGCGGCCGGTCTCCACGGCGGTGATGCGGCGCGCACCCGCCTTCGCCGCGGCGATTCCGACCAGCCCCGATCCGGCGCCGAGGTCGAGGATGCGGCGGCCGCGCACGGTTTCGGGCCGGTCGAGGATATGGCGCGCGAGCGCAAGCCCGCCCGCCCAGCGATGCGCCCAATAGGGTGCATCCGCCGCCTCGTCATCCTGCGTCAGCCGGCCGATACAGCTCGACGGCACCGCGCTGTGCAGCCGGATTTCGGGAATGCCGGGGACCGGGGCGATGGGCAGGTTGGCGCGAATGAAGCCCGCGATTTCGGCGTCGGTCATCGCTCGGCGGAGGCGTCCTCGCCGACCTCTTCGGTCAGCGCCTTGGCGATCGCGGCGACCGAGGTCGAGGCATAGGCAAAGCCCATATGGCCGCAATCGACCTCGATCTGGCGGTCGCTTTCGTGCGGCAGCCCGCGCGCGCTGTTCACCGCGATCACGCCGTCATGCTTCGACCAGAGCGCGAAGGTCGGCATTTCGGGACGCGGCGCGGGGTGGAAGTCGATCGGGGGATTGTCGACCGGATGACGCGCGATCAGATGATAGAGGCGCCACGCGCGATTGGCGCGGCGGCTGCCCGAAAAGGGCGAGCCGAGCGTGACGACGCGCGCGACCTTGTCGGGGTGGTGCTTGGCATATTCGCGGGCATAGATGCCGCCGAGGCTCCAGCCGACGAGCGCGGGCGCGCGCCCGGTGCGGTCGATGATCCAATCGACGCGGCCGTCGATGCGGTCGATGATGTCGGCGGTCGCGCCGCGGTTGAAGCCGAGGCCCCAGGCGTAGCAGCGAAAGCCGGCGCGGCGCAGGTCGGCGCGCAGGCCCTTCGTGGCCCAGTCGCCCGACAGAAAGCCGGGCAGCACCATGACGGGGGGATAGGGGCTGTCGGGATTGGGCTCGGGCGGCATCGGCCGGATGCGCCCGCCGATCGCGCGGACGAGCGCCCCTGCCTCGCGCCACAACAGCCCGAGGCGCGGCGGCGCGTCGGGATCGGGCACGCGCGCCGGCCATTCGGCGCGGCGGGAGAGGAAGGCGCGGATCATCCGTCCTTGGGAACCAGCTTCACCAGCCTGCCGTCCTTGCCGTCGGTGAGCAGCCAGACCGAGCCGTCCTCATTGACCTCGACCTCGCGGATGCGCTCCCCGAAGTCCCAGCGGTCGGATTTGTGCAGCGCCTCGCCGTCGATCGCCATGCGGATCAGACCTTCGCCCGACAGCGCCCCCATCAGCAGGCTGTTCTGCCAGCCCGGATAAAGGGTGCCGCCATACCAGGCGAGCCCGGCGGGGGAGATCGACGGGTTCCACCACAGTTTCGGGGCATTGAACTCGGGACGTGTCGGATGATCGGGGATGTCCTTGCCGTCATAATGATCGCCGTTGGAAACGACCGGATAGCCGTAATTGCCGCCGCGCTCGACGAGGTTGACCTCGTCGCCGCCCCTCGGCCCCATCTCCTGCTGCCACAGCTTGCCGGTGCCGTCGAACGCCAGCCCCAGCAGGTTGCGGTGGCCGAGCGACCAGATTTGCGCAGTGACGCCGCCCTTTTCGGCAAAGGGATTATCGGCGGGAACGCTGCCGTCGGGCTTCAGGCGGATCAGCTTGCCCAGATTCTTGGTCATGTCCTGCGCGGGGTCGAATTTCTGCCGCTCGCCCGAGGCGATGAACAGATATTGCCCGTCGGGGGAGAAGGTGAGGCGGTGCGAAAAATGGCCGCGCCCCGGCACCTTGGGGTCCTGTTTCCAGATGATGTCGAGACCTTCGAGGCGCGGCGCGGCGCCTTGCGCGAGCTTCGCCTTGCCGACGACCGCGCCAAAGGTATCGCTGCCGCCCGCCTCGACCCAGCTCAGATAGACGGTGCCGGTCGCGGCGAAATCGGGTGCGAGGATCACGTCGCCGAAGCCGCCCTGTCCGCCATAGGCGACCGCGGGCGCGCCCGCGACATCGAGGATCGGGCCATCGGCTTGCCAGAGTTTGAGCTTGCCTGCCTTTTCGGTGACGAGCGCCTGCTTGCCGCCCGGAAGGAAGGTCATCGCCCACGGCTCGTCGAAGCTGGCGACCTCCTCGACGGTGAAGGGCGCATCGGCGAGCGGCGCAGCGGGCTGCGCGCCCGAGGCGTCGAGCGCGGCAGTGTCGCCGGGCGCGGCTTCGCTCGGCGAACTGCCCGAGCAGGCGGCGACGGCAAGGGCCGCCGAAAGCGCAAAGGTCGAAAGGGTTTTCATGGGGAGAGGCTCGCCTTGTTGTGGAATGCGGGCACTTTGCCGTGCCATCCCGTCAAAGTCGAGGGTGTCTGTCGGCAGGGCGAGGGCCGCGACGCTACAGCAAGAGGACCTCCGAAAGAAAAGCTGTGTGCTCCCGCGGAGGCGGGAGCCCGTCATCCGGCGGCGCTATTTCGAGCTGGCAGGAGATGGGTCCCTGCGTTGGCGCTACGCGCCGCCTTCGGCTCCGCGGGGACACACAATCGCCAGGAAAAAATCTTCATATCTCAGCGCTCGGCTTCGCGCCGCGCGGCGATTTCCTCGACACTGTCCATGATCGCGCTGACCGCCTCGCTGGCCGGAGCGGCATCGGAGCGTTTCTGCGAGAATTGGCCGCGGCTCATAATCTCTTCGAGCGCGGTGCGCGCGCGCGACACCCGGCTCTTCATCGTGCCGAGCGCGCAGTCGCAGATCTGCGCCGCTTCCTCATAGGACATGCCGCCGGCGCCGACGAGGATCAGCGCCTCGCGCTGGTCCTGCGGCAATTCCATCAGCCCGCGTTGAAGGTCGGCCATGTCGCCCGAATCCTCCTGCGCCGCGGGGGTCGACAGCGTGCGCTCGACGACGCCCTCGTCATACTCGCCCTTGAACTTGTTGCGGCGCATCTGCGAGAGGAAGGTGTTGCGGAGGATAACGAAGGTCCACGCCTTGATCGAGGTGCCGCGCTCGAAGCGGTCGCGCGAGGCCCACGCCTTGACCATCGTGTCCTGCGTCAGATCGTCGGCAAGATCGGGATTGCCGCACAGGCTGCGGCCATAGGCGCGCAGGTGCGGAATGACGTCGGCAAGCAACGCCTTGAATTCGCTGTCGGAAAGATTGTCTTCCTCTTTCGGCTGCGTCGCAGCTTGGGGGCGGGTCATCCGGGGCTTTTCTGATCGAGCTGGGACAAAAGGTCGAGCATGCGGTCGGGCAGGTCCTCCGCAACGATTTTGCCATAGATCATGCGCAGCTTCGCGCTCACCGGCTCCGGCGATTGGCGGCCGGTCAGTGCGCGATGCCATTGGTCGCCGCCGACGCCGGGAAAACTTCCTTGCCGCCGGTGCGCCGCTTCCGCGATCGGGAGCAAGCTGAGCTTTCCGTTCATTCCGTCGTCGCCATGCGTTGCCATGCCGAAGCAACGACAGAAGGGCACGCAAGTTCCCCGGCCATGCATTTTTTGGCGCCGGTGCGTTGCCTGAAAGACACAGCGGCCCTCTGATCCATGCTTGCGGCCCATCGTCACTGCCGCCGTTTCGTGCCCCGGCGCCGACCTCGCGCGGTTGGCGGCCGGCGAGAGGGGAGGGCGGGCGGCGCGAGCCCTTCTCTCACCGCCGTCCGCCCCACTTCTGCTTTGCTTTGGCCGCGACCAGCCGCTAAGCGATATGAAGATGAACAGTTTTTCCCCGACGCCGCTCCAGCGTCCGGATCGACGCAGGGTATGACGAGCGACACAGGCCCCCAGCAGCTCGACGATGCGAGCTTCAAGCGCGAACTTGCCGCGATGCTGCCGCATTTGCGCGCGTTCGGGCGCAGCCTCACCGGCAATGCCGATCTCGCCGACGATCTGGTTCAGGAAACGATGCTGAAGGCGTGGAAGGCGCGCGCGCAATATGTGCCGGGGCCGTCGAGCATGAAAAGCTGGGCCTTCGTCATCCTGCGCAACTGTTTCCTGTCGCAGATGCGGCGCAAGAAATTCACCGCCGACTATGACGAGCTCGCCGCCGAACGGCTGCTCGTCGCCCCCGACGATCAGGACGACAGCCTGCACCTCGCCGATGTGCAGCGCGGGTTGATGCTGCTGCCCGTCGATCAGCGCGAGGCGCTGGTGCTGATCGGCGCGGGCGGGCTCAGCTATGAAGAGGGCGCGGCGATCTGTGGCTGCGCGGTCGGCACGATGAAAAGCCGCGTATCGCGCGCGCGCGCGGCGCTGCACGAGATTTTGGAGGGCGGCGACATGCCGCTGCGCAGCGACGACGAACTGCCCGCAAGCGAAACCTTTCGCGCGATCATGGACCGCGTCGACGACCTGACCGCGAACGGCCCCGGCGGCGACTGATAGGCGCGCTAGGCCGCGAGTTCGGGCGTGAAGAGCAGGCTCTGGCTGATCGCCGCGCGCACCGTGTTTTCGCGGAACGGTTTCGAAATCAGGAAGGTCGGCTCGACGCGGTTGCCGGTGAGCAGCCGTTCGGGGAAGGCGGTGATGAAGATCACCGGAACGGGCGCCACGCCCAATATCTCCTGCACCGCGTCGATCCCCGACGATCCGTCGGCGAGCTGAATGTCGGCGAGCACGAGGCCCGCTTCGGTCTTTTCGAACGCCGCGACCGCATCGGCGTGCGTCGCGGCGATGCCCGCGACGCTGTGCCCCAGCGCCTCGACGATCTGTTCGAGTTCGAGCGCGATCAGTGGCTCGTCCTCGATGATCAGGACCGAGGTGCGCGATTCGCGGTCGAGGTCGGCGACCGCCTCGTCGAGCAGCGTCGCGACCGTCGCATCGTCGGTGCCGGTGATCAGCGCCGCTTCCTCGATCGAAAAGCCTTCGAGCGCGGTCAGCAGCAGAATTTGCCGTCCGAGCGGCGTGATGCGCGCGAGCCGGCGGTTCGCGGCGCGGACGAGCGCATCCTCTTCATCGTCGCCGCCGCCTTCGTCGATGAAGGCGCTTTCCCAGATGCGGTGAAAGGCGCGGTAGAGGTCGATGCGGGTGCCGTGCCCGGAGGCGAATTCGTCGGGCGCCGCGACGACCACTTCGAGCAGCGTGTGGACGAAATTGTCGCCATGCTGCTGGCTTCCCGTCAGCGCGCGCGCATAGCGGCGCAGAAACGGCAGGTGGCCGCGGATTTCATCGCCCAGGCTCATGCGGGTTCCTCCCTCTTAAAATCATCATACGCGGCTTCGCTGCGCCGGGTTCCTTTTTTGAGACAATAATGAAAATCGGGGGCTGCAACTTGTTGCGGGGCGGTGCGTAAAAGACGGTACGGGACGCACCGGGGGCCGAAGGCGGACATGGGCCAAACGGCACCAGTCGCGCGCCTGTCGGGCTGCCAGGCTTTTGTAGGGACCAATTTCATGGCACAGCGGCCCGGGAAAAATCGCGATGCCGCGGCATCGAGGGGCGAGGGGCGGAATGTGGCAGATGGCGGGGACAGGGATGCGGACTTCAACGAGCGGCGGCGGCTGACGACGCTTCGCGACTACCATATTCTCGACACCAGGCCCGAACCGGCCTTCGATCGGGTCACCAAGCTGGTGGCCGATCTGTTCGAGGTGCCGATCGCGCTGATTTCGTTCGTCGACGACCGCCGGCTGTGGTTCAAATCGGCGTACGGACTCGACGCGCCCGAAAAGCCGCGCGACATCAGCTTCTGTCAGCAGATGATCGCCGGCGACCAGCCGCTCGTCGTCGCCGACGCCGCCGAAGACGCGCGGTTTCGGGGCAATGTGCTGGTGACCGGCGATCCCTATGTCCGCTTCTATGCCGGCGTGCCGCTGCGCGCGCACAACGGCCTCATTCTCGGCTCGCTGTGCATCATCGACACGAAGCCGCGCGCAGCCTTCGGGCCGCGCGAGCTTGCGCGGCTAGAGGATTTCGCCGCCATCATCATGGGCGAGGCCGAACTACGCCGCGCCGCGGTCGAGCGCGACGAGGCGCGGCAAATGCTCGAGCGCGCGCTCGACTTTTCGTGCATCGCGTCGTGGCAGTTCGACCCGCGGACCGACGATTTGCGCTGGCGCGGCGCGACCGCCGAACTGTGGGGCGCCGATTTCGAAACCGCGCTGTCGACCGGCGCGGGTTTTTTCGCGCGCGTCCATCCCGACGACCGCGAAGCGGTGCGCCGCATACTCGACGAATCGATCGACAGCGGCGACCCCTATGCGACCGAATATCGCATCAACCATCCCGAGCGGGGCGTGCGCTGGATCAGCGCGCGCGGCGATTGGGACGTGCGCGCGAACGACGCGATGCTGACGGGGATCTGCGTCGACATCACCGAACAGAAGAGCCGGCAGGAAACCGCCAATCTGTTGATGCGCGAGCTGCACCACCGGATGCGCAACCTATTCGCGACGGTCAGCGCGATCATCTCGCTGACCCGCCATTCGGCGGGCGATGTCGAGGATTATGTCGAGCGCATCAACAGCCGCCTCGATGCGCTCAACCGGGCGCAGAATGTCCTCCTCGGCGCCAATTTCATGACCGGGTCGATGCACGCGCTGATGCGCGAGGTCGAGGCCGGCTTTCCGCGCGTGCGCTGGGCCGGGCCCGATCTGGTGCTGCCCGAAAATGCGCTCGTCGCGATGGCGTTGCTGTTCAACGAACTCGCGACCAACGCGGTCAAGCACGGTGCGCTGTCGAACGACAGCGGGCGCGTCGACGTAAGGTGGACGCAGGACGAGGGTGACGCCGAGGATCGCAAGTTCCGGCTGAGCTGGCGCGAGAGCGGCGGCACGGGCATGGTCGTCGCGCCCGACCGAACCAGCTTCGGCACCTTGCTGATGGAGCGCAGCGTGCGCAACAATCTGGGCGGGACGATCGAGCGCCATTGGGAACCGACGGGCCTGGTCGTCGATATCGCGTTGCCCGCACGGTGGCGCGAAGCATAGGGGGTAGGCGCCGGCGCGCCTATGCAAAGAATAAATTCCCTCTTCGGAAGGAGGGGCTTGGTTGCAGGAATATTTGCTTTCACGGCCTTGCAACCGCTAAGCGCGATACCGAGTTAGTGACCCCATAGTTCAGACAGAAAACGGAGACTGCCATGACCATCGCCTTTCCGCCGCTGCCCTACGCCGACGACGCGCTGGCGCCGCATATTTCGGCCGAAACGCTGCAGACGCATCATGGCAAGCATCACAAGACCTATGTCGACAAGGTGAATGCCGCGATCGAGGGCACCGATCTTGCCGGCAAGAGCCTCGAGGACATCATCCGCCACGCCGAAAGCGCGGGCAACAAGGGCCTGTTCAACAACAGCGCGCAGTCGTGGAACCATGCCTTCTACTGGAACAGCATGGCGCCCAAGAAGACCGCGCCTTCGGGCGATCTCGCCGCGGCGATCGACCGCGACTTCGGCTCGCTCGACGATCTGAAAAAGAAGCTCAAGGACACCGCGATCAACCATTTCGCGTCGGGCTGGGCGTGGCTCGTCGCGCAGGACGGCAAGCTGTCGGTCACCGACACCCACGACGCCGGCACCGAAGCGACGAAGGGTGTCAAGCCGCTGCTCGTCGTCGATGTGTGGGAACATGCCTATTATATCGACCGCAAGAACGTCCGCCCCGACTATGTCAATGCGGTGGTCGACGAGCTGCTCAACTGGGACTTCGCCGCCGAGAACCTCGCGCGCGACGGCAGCTGGACCTATCCGGGCTGATCTTCCGCTATCAGAAAGCGTGTATCCCCGCGAAGGCGGGGATCCATCTCCTGCCGGTTAAAAATAGCGCCGGCGGGAGATGGGCTCCCGCCTTCGCGGGAGCACATGTTTTTCGGGTTCGCGATACTCTGTAATGTCCTATCGCCCCGGCGCGCCTTCGCCTATACGCCGCCGGCATGACGATCAGCCTCTTCGAACTCTTCAAAATCGGCGTCGGCCCTTCGAGCTCGCACACCGTCGGCCCGATGGTCGCGGGGCGGCGTTTCGGCCTCTGGCTCGACGAGCACCGGCTGCTCGACCGCACCGCGCATGTCGAGGCCGATCTTTACGGCTCGCTCGCGCTGACCGGAAAGGGGCACGCCTCCGACACCGCGCTCGTCGCGGGGCTCGCGGGTGAAATCCCCGCCGAAACCAGCCTGACGGCGATCGAGGCGCATTGGGCGCGCGCCGAAGCCGAGGGCGCGCTCTATCTGCTCGGGCGCCGCCGTGTGCGTTTCCAGCCCAAGCGCGACCTCCGCTTCCTCACCCGCCAGCGCCAGCCCTTCCACACCAATGCGCTATCGTTCACCGCGCGCGACGATGCGGGCGAGATTCTGGCGAAGCGCATGTATTTCTCGATCGGCGGCGGCTTCGTCGTCGACGAGGAGGAAGCGGGACGCAACAGCCGCGGCGGCGAGGACGAGGTGGAGCTGCCCTATCCCTTCACCTCGGGCGCCGACCTGATCGACATGGGCGCCGCGTCGGGCAAGAGCTTTGGCGAGATGATGCTCGACAACGAGCTCGCGCACCGCAGCCTCGCCGAGGTCGAGGCGGGGATCGACGCGATCGCGGCGGCGATGGATGCCTCGATCGATTCGGGCTGTTGCAGCACGGGCACCCTGCCCGGCGGGCTCAAGGTCCGCCGCCGCGCGCCGCAGATCGCCGCCGACATTCGCGAACGGCACGAGGCGAACCTGTCCGAACCGCTCGCGATGATGGACTGGATCAACCTGTGGGCGATGGCGGTGAACGAGGAGAATGCCGCCGGCGGCCGCGTCGTCACCGCGCCGACCAACGGCGCCGCCGGGATCATCCCCGCGGTGATCCGCTATTACAAGCGCGGCTGCCGCGGCGATGCGAAGGGTGTGCGCACCTTCCTCCTCACCGCCGCCGCGATCGGCGCCTTGTACAAGCGCAACGCCAGCATCTCGGGCGCCGAGGTCGGCTGTCAGGGCGAGGTCGGCGTCGCCTGCTCGATGGCGGCGGCGGGCCTGACCGCGGCGCTCGGCGGAACCAACGCGCAGGTCGAGAACGCCGCCGAGATCGGCATGGAGCACAACCTCGGTCTCACCTGCGACCCGATCGGCGGACTGGTGCAGATCCCGTGCATCGAGCGCAACGCGATGGGCGCGATCAAGGCGATCGACGCCAGCCGCATCGCGATGATCGGCGACGGCACGCATGTCGTCAGCCTCGACACGGTGATCGCGACGATGCTGCAAACGGGCCGCGACATGCGCGATAAGTATAAGGAAACGTCGAAGGGCGGGTTGGCGGTCAGCGTGGTGGAGTGTTGAACTCGCCAAAGTAGATAGGGAGAACTCTGTGCGGCTACCTTTCAGGAACCATCTCTCAACGCCCCTGACGATTTTCATCGAACCTATATGCGATCAATATGATGTTCCCGCGGGTGGCGAAGCCGTCGTGACGCTAGAAGATGGCTACCCGCATTCGATCGATGTCCATCCGGATAATTGGGTGTCGATCTGGAACGAGGGGCCGGAGTTCGCGACAGTTGAACTCTTCGATGAGCATCAATTCTCATTTCCAGTAAAAAGGCGAGGACTAGAGGCGGGGCCGTAGTTTGGCTCAAATCCGCTGCAAAGCCCCCCGGCAATTCCTCGCGCAGCTTGTCGATCAGCAGCCGCACCTTCGGCAGCAGATGGCGGCGCTGCGGATAGACCGCCCAGATCGGTTCTTCCTGCGGCCGCAGTGCGTCGAGGAGCGAGACGAGCGCGCCGCTTTGCAGATGCGGCGTCACATGGAAATCGGGAAGCTGGCAGGCGCCAGCGTTTTAGCCACCTTCGTCACCCTGAACTTGTTTGGCGATTACTCCCTTCGCATCCGTATTCCGGATATCGTCATTGCGAGCGAAGCGAAGCAATCCAGAGCGGTTTACGCACACTCTGGATTGCTTCGCTTCGCTCGCAATGACGGGGCATACGGATGCAATAGGGATAATCGCCAACTTGTTTCAGGGTTCGTGGCCTGCCGTTTCCTTCGGCGTCGTGTTCTTTTGTTTCACACAAAGACACGAAGAGGAAGGCGTGGGCCGCTATGTCCCACTTCTCCGTCAACGCCGCGGCTGGCCGCACTGTCCGAATCAAAAGCCGCTTCGCGGCCGATGCGACATCTTTGTGTCTTTGTGTGAAAATAGCTGGCGTCGCCTTGACGGGCAAGCGCCGGGTCATGGATGCTGAAACGCGTTCAGCATGACGAAGGTTGGGAATGCGACCCTCGCATCTTGCATTGCCGCCCCATTTGCCTGATTGGAGCGCCCGAGAAGGAGACCGCCCATGAAGACCCGCGCCGCCGTTGCGTTCGAAGCGAAGAAGCCGCTCGAAATCGTCGAACTCGATCTGGAAGGCCCGAAGGCGGGCGAGGTGCTGGTCGAGATCATGGCGACCGGCATCTGCCATACCGACGCCTATACGCTGGGCGGCTTCGACAGCGAGGGCATCTTCCCGAGCGTGCTGGGGCATGAGGGCGCGGGCGTCGTGCGTGAGGTCGGCGCGGGCGTCACCAGCGTCGTCCCCGGCGATCATGTGATTCCGCTCTACACCCCCGAATGCCGCCAGTGCAAAAGCTGCCTTTCGGGCAAGACCAACCTCTGCACCGCGATCCGCGCGACGCAGGGCAAGGGACTGATGCCCGACGGCACGACGCGTTTCAGCTACAAGGGCCAGCCGATCTTTCACTATATGGGCTGTTCGACCTTCTCGAACTTCACCGTGCTGCCCGAGATCGCGGTGGCGAAAATCCGCGAGGACGCGCCGTTCCAGTCGAGCTGCTACATCGGCTGCGGCGTGACCACCGGCGTGGGCGCGGTGATCAACACCGCCAAGGTGCAGGTCGGCGACAATGTCGTCGTCTTCGGGCTTGGCGGCATCGGGCTCAACGTGATTCAGGGCGCGCGGCTTGCCGGGGCGAACAAGATCATCGGCGTCGACATCAATCCGGCGCGCGAAGAATGGGGCCGCAAGTTCGGCATGACCGAATTTTTGAACTCGAAAGGCATGAGCCGCGAGGATGTCGTCGCGGCGATCGTCCGAATGACCGACGGCGGCGCCGATTACACCTTCGACGCGACGGGCAATACCGAAGTGATGCGGACGGCGCTCGAGGCCTGCCACCGCGGCTGGGGCACCTCGATCATCATCGGCGTCGCCGAGGCGGGCAAGGAGATTGCGACGCGGCCGTTCCAGCTCGTCACCGGCCGCAACTGGCGCGGCACCGCGTTCGGCGGCGCCAAGGGCCGCACCGACGTGCCGAAGATCGTCGACATGTATATGCAGGGCAAGATCGAGATCGACCCGATGATCACCCACGTCATGGGGCTGGAAGACATCAACAAGGGCTTCGACCTGATGCACGCGGGCGAGAGCATCCGCAGCGTCGTCGTTTACTGACGCGGAGAGGGACACGCCATGTTCAGCCATGTGACCCTGGGGTCGAACGACATCGCCGCGAGCAAGCGCTTTTACGACGCGATCCTCGGCGTGCTCGGCGCGCCCGAGGGGGTGATCGACGAGCGCGGGCGGCTTATCTATATGCACGTCGGCGGCCGGCTGGTGATCACGCGGCCGGTCGATGGCAAGGCGGCGGCGTGCGGAAACGGCCACACGCTCGGCTTTCTCGCATCGACGCCCGCGGCGGTCGATGCGTGGCACGCCGCGGGGGTCGCGAACGGCGGCACCACCGCCGAAGACCCGCCGGGCGTCCGCAACGCGACCGAGGGGCGGGTCGTCTATCTCGCCTATCTGCGCGATCCCGACGGCAACAAACTCTGCGGCTTTCACAAGATTTCGGGCTGACATGGCCGGAGATCGCGGGCCCGCCTATGTGCTGACCTTCAGCTGCGTCGATGCCGTGGGTATCGTCGCGGCGGTGACGGGGCTGCTCGCACAGCGCGACGGCTTCATCCTCGATAGCCAGCAATATGCCGACCTCGATTCGGGGCGCTTCTTCATGCGCGTCGCATTTCGCGGTGCGGGGCCGCGCTTCCCCGAAGGGCTGGACGCGGTGCGCGCCGCCTTTGCGCCGGTCGTCACCCGCTTCCATATGGACGCACGGATCAGCGACGCGGGCGCCAAGCCGCGCTTCGTCATCGCGGTGTCGCAGGGCAGCCACTGCCTCAACGACCTCTTGCACCGCTGGTCGACCGGCAACCTTGCGATCGACATCGTCGGCGTCGTGTCGAACCATCAGCATCTGCGCCGCCTGACCGAATGGCACGGGTTGCCGTTCCACTATCTGCCCGTCGACAAGGACAATCGCGAGAGCCAGGAAGCCGCGATCCTGAAGGTGATGGCCGAGGGCGAGGCCGACTATCTGGTGCTCGCGCGCTATATGCAGATATTGTCGGAGGAGCTGTCGGCGAGCCTTGCGGGCCGCTGCATCAACATCCATCACAGCTTTCTGCCGGGTTTCAAGGGCGCGAAGCCCTATCACCGTGCGCACGAGCGCGGGGTCAAGCTGATCGGCGCGACCGCGCATTTCGTCACCAGCGATCTCGACGAAGGGCCGATCATCGAACAGGCGGTCGAGCGCGTCGATCATCGCGACTCGGTCGAGGCGCTGATCCGTATCGGCCGCGACATCGAGGCACAGGTGCTCGCGCGCGCGGTGCGCTGGGTCGCCGAACAGCGGGTGCTGATCGACGGACGCAAGACGGTGGTCTTTCGCTAGGCTATCGAACAATATAAGTCCCGAATTGCAACGAATCAGGAGGAGGCAGAGGCGATGTACAGTCACAATATGGTCGGGTCGAACGACCTCGACGCATCGAAGAAATTCTATGACGCGACCTTTCAGGCGATCGGCGGCAAGCCGGGGATCGTCGACGACAAGGGGCGCCTGATCTACATGCACAATGGCGGGCTGTTCCTCGTCACCGCACCGATCGACGGCCAGCCGGCGACGGTCGGCAACGGCTGCACGATCGGCTTTGCGATGGACGGCCCCGAGCAGGCCGACGCATGGCACAAGGCCGGCGTCGAGAATGGCGGCACCGCGATCGAAGATCCGCCGGGTATTCGCGAAGGCGGTTTCGGCCAGCTCTATCTCGCCTATCTGCGCGATCCGTCGGGCAACAAGCTTTGCGCGCTGCACCGCGTCGTCTGAGCGCGCCAGCGGGATGATGCGCGGCGAAGACGGATTGCTGGCGGACCTCGATGCGCTCGCCATCCCCTTTGCCGCGCACGAGCATGTCGCGGTGTTCACCGTTGCCGAGAGCGACGCGGTGAACGCCGCGATCCCCGGCGCGCATACCAAGAATCTGTTCCTCAAGGATGCGGGCGGCGCCTTCTGGCTCGTCACCGTGCCGGGCGAAAGCCGCGTCGACCTGAAGGCACTGCCCGCCGCGATCGGCTGCAAGCGCGTGAGCTTCGGCAGGGCCGACGACATGCAGCGGCTGCTCGGCATCGCGCCCGGCTCGGTGACGCCGCTCGCCGCGATCAACGCCGCGCCGGGAAGCATCACGGTGGTGCTCGACGCAGGGCTCGCCGCGGCGCCGCGCGTCAACGTCCATCCGCTGCGCAACACCGGCACGCTCGGCCTGCCCGGCGCCGCCATACTGGACCTGCTGCGCCATTGGGGCCATGATCCCAAGACCGCCCCCATCCCGATGCAGGACAGCGCATGACCCTCGAAACTCTCTCGACCAACCGCAGCCACGGCGGCACCCAGGGCGTCTATCGGCACAAGAGCGCGACGACCGGCACCGACATGAGCTTCGCGATTTTCGTCCCCGACAATCCGGAGGGCGCGAAGCTGCCCGTGCTCTGGTATCTGTCGGGGCTGACCTGCACCCACGCCAATGTCATGGAAAAGGGCGAATATCGCGCTGCCTGCGCGCAGCATGGCGTCATCTTCGTCGCGCCCGACACCAGCCCGCGCGGCGAGGGCGTGCCCGACGACCCCGACGGCGCATGGGACTTCGGGCTCGGCGCGGGCTTCTACGTCGATGCGACCGCGGAGCCGTGGGCGGCGAACTACCGTATGCGCTCCTATGTCGAGGACGAGCTGCCGTCGCTGATCCTGCGCGACTTTCCCGCGGCCGACATGACGCGGCAGGGGATCAGCGGCCATTCGATGGGCGGCCATGGTGCGCTCACCGTCGCGCTGCGCACCCCCGACCGCTTCCGCTCGGTCTCGGCCTTTGCGCCGATCGTCGCGCCGATGCACTGCCCGTGGGGCGAAAAGGCGCTGTCGAACTATCTCGGCGAGGATCGCGAGGCGTGGGCCGCCTATGACGCCTGTGCGCTGATCGCCGGCGGCGCGCGCCTGCCCGACCTGCTCGTCGACCAGGGCGAGGCCGATAGCTTCCTCGAAGAACAGCTCAAGACGCATCTGCTGGCCGAGGCTTGCGAAAAGGCCGGGCAGAAAGCGACGATCCGGATGCAGCCCGGATACGACCACAGCTATTATTTCATCTCGACCTTCATGGCCGAGCATGTCGGCTGGCACGCCGAGCGGTTGAAGGCTTGACCAGAAAAAGCCCCTCCTCTTCAGAGGAGGGGTTTGGGGTGGTGGCGAGCTTGGGACAAGCTCGCTCGGGCATCGAGCCCGACCGAGCTTCACCACCCCCGTCCCCTCCTCTGAAGAGGAGGGGCTTGGAGCCTTACGGCACCAGCAACGTCGATCCCGTCGTCCGCCCCGCCTCCAGATCTTCGTGCGCCCGCGCCGCCTCGCGCAGCGGATAGCGCTGGCCGATCGTCACCTCGACCGCGCCGCTGCCGATCATTTCGAACACCCGCGCCGCGCCCGCCGCGCGCTCGCCGGGGTCGAGATAATAGTCGAACAATGTCGGGCGCGTGACGAACTGCGAACCGTGCTGCGCGAGTATGCCCAGGTTGACGCCGCTTACCGGGCCGCCGGCATTGCCATAGCTGACGATCAGCCCGCGCCGCGCGGTGGCCTTCAGCGAAACCTCCCACGTCGCCATGCCGATGCCGTCGAAGGTCACCGGCACGCCCTGGCCGTCGGTGATTTCGCGGACGTGCGCAGCGACATCCTCCTCCTTGTAGCGGATGACATGGTCGGCGCCGGCTTCGCGCGCGGCATGTCCCTTGGCTTCGGTGCTGACGGTGCCGATCACCGTCGCGCCGACCGCCTTCAGCCACTGGACGAGGATCAGCCCGACCCCGCCCGCGGCGGCATGGACGAGCACCGGCCAGCCCGCCTCGACCTTCGCACAGCGCTCGACGAGCGCCTCGACGGTGCATCCCTTGAGCAGCGCCGCGGCGGCGGTCTCGTCCTCGATGTCGGCGGGGAGCTTGAACAGCGAGGACGCCTTGACGAAGCGCGCGCTCGCATAGGCGCTGCGCTCGGGGCCGAAGGTCGCGACGCGGTCGCCGGGCTCGAGTGCATGGACGCCTTCGCCGACCGACAGGACCTCACCCGCGGCCTCCATCCCGAGCCCGCCCGGCAGCTCGACGGGATAGGTGCCGTCGCGGTGATAGGTGTCGATATAGTTGAGCCCCACCGCGGTCTGGCGGACGAGCACCTGCCCGGGGCCGGGGGTGCCGAGCGCAACCTCGCGCCATTCGATGACCTCTGGACCGCCCTGCTTTTCGATATATGCCTGGATCGCCTGCATCTGCCGTCTCCTGCCGCCGCCAATCTGGAGCGTGGGGCGGGGCGGTGCAAGGGCGATTGCGGCCTGTATGGGACGTCATTGCGAGGAGCCGAAGGCGACGCGGCAATCCAGAAGCCAGCTTGAACCGCCCTGGATTGCTTCGCTCCGCTCGCAATGACGGTTCAAGCCAATGCTATTCCCTTTACCCCTGCCGGCCCTTCTTGCCCTTGGCATAGGGCTTCGCCTTGAAACCGCCGCCGGGCTTGCCCTGTCCATGGGGTTTGCGCGGGCCGTCGCCGCGCGGGCCGCCCTTGAACGGCCGCTTGTCGCGCCGCGGCGGATAGCTGCTGCCCTCGGGCGCGGGGGTGATGGTGACGCCGCTGTCGTCTTCGCCGCCGTCGCGGCCCGCGGTGCGCTCGACCGCCTCGGCGAAGCGGTCGGCGATGGCGAGCGGGATGTTGAACAGCGTCTCGTTCGGCCCGATGCGGATCGCCCCGATCTCGTTTTTCGTCACATGGCCGCGGCGGCAGAGCAAAGGCAGGATCCAGCGCGGATCGGCATTCTGGCGCCGCCCCACGTCGAGCCGGAACCAGACGCTGTCGTCGAAGCCTTCGCGGCGCGGGGTCCGGTCGGGACGCTCGCCGCGTTCGCCGCGTGCCGGCGGGCCATTGTCGATCAGTTCCTCGGGGGGCGGCATGGTCGCGCGGTGCGCGCGGACGAGGCTCGCGGCGATGTCCTCGGGCGAGCGCTCGGCGAGCAGCCGCTGCGCGAGTTCGAGGTCGTCGGCCTCATGCTCGACGGGGGCAAGCAGCGCCTCGATCAGCCGCTCCTGATCGCGCGCGCGCACATCGGCGGCGGTCGGCGCCGGCATCCATTGCGCTTCGATCTTCGCGCCGCGCAGCATCGCATCGACGCGGCGACGGCGCGGATAGGGGACGATCAGCACCGCCGTCCCTTTTTTCCCCGCGCGCCCGGTGCGGCCCGAGCGGTGCTGGAGCGTTTCGGCATCGCGCGGGATTTCGACATGGACGACGAGGCTCAGACTCGGCAGGTCGATCCCGCGCGCCGCGACGTCGGTTGCGACGCACACGCGCGCGCGGCGATCGCGCAGCGCCTGCAGCGCATGGTTGCGCTCGTTCTGGCTATGCTCGCCCGACAGCGCGACCGCCGCGAAGCCGCGGTTGACCAGCCGCGCGTGCAGGCGGCGGACGTTGTCGCGGGTCGCACAGAACAGCATCGCGGTATCGGCTTCGTGCAGGCGAAGCAGGTTGATCACCGCGCCTTCGATATCGGCGGGCGCGACGGTGACGACCTGATAGGCGATGTCGCCATGCCCGCGCGTGTCGCCGACGGTCGAAATGCGCAGCGCGTCCTTCTGATAGCGTTTGGCGAGCTGGGCGATCGGCTTGGGAATTGTTGCCGAAAACAACAGGGTGCGGCGCGTTGCGGGGGTCGCGTCGAGGATTTCTTCGAGGTCCTCGCGAAAGCCCATGTCGAGCATCTCGTCGGCCTCGTCGAGCACCGCGACG
Organism: Sphingopyxis indica; assembly: GCF_900188185.1. Taxonomy (GTDB): domain Bacteria; phylum Pseudomonadota; class Alphaproteobacteria; order Sphingomonadales; family Sphingomonadaceae; genus Sphingopyxis; species Sphingopyxis indica. The sequence goes on from NZ_FZPA01000009.1 coordinate 47,199, forward strand.
CGCAGCGCCGCAAGGTCGAGCGCGCCGCGCTCCAGATGGTCGCGCAGACGTCCGGGCGTTCCGACGACGATATGCACGCCCTGATTGAGCGCGCGTCGCTCGCGGCTGGCGTCCATGCCGCCGACGCAGGTAGCGATGCGCGCGCCGGCTTGCGCATAGAGCCAGCCGAGTTCGCGGCTGACCTGCAAGGCCAGCTCGCGCGTCGGCGCGACGATCAGCGCCAGCGGAGCGCTCGCAAAGGGCAGGCGCCCGTCCGCGAGCAGTTCGTCCGCCATCGCGAGACCGAAGGCGACGGTCTTGCCCGACCCGGTCTGCGCCGACACGAGCAGGTCGCGGCCGTGCGCCTCGGCCTCGGTGACCTGCGCCTGCACGGGAGTGAGCGCTTCATAGCCGCGCGCGGTGAGGGCGTCCGAAAGGACGGGTGAAAGATGGTCGAAAGTCATTTTGTTCTTCTTTTCCGTGGCGGATTATGCCCGCCAATTTCTGTTCGTCACCCCGGACTCGATCCGGGGTCCATAATCCAAAGGGAGAGCATTGGCGCATGGATGCCGGATCAAGTCCGGCATGACGATCGGTTAACCCATTTTCCTAAAGCGCCCGTCCCGCCGCATATCCGCTGGCCCAGGCCCATTGAAAATTATAGCCGCCCAGCCACCCGGTGACGTCCACGGCTTCGCCGACCGCATAGAGGCCTGCGACGCTTTTGGCCATCATTGTTTGCGATGACAGGCCGGCGGTCGAAATGCCGCCCGCGGTAACCTCCGCCTTGGCAAAGCCTTCGGTGCCGTTCGGATGAAAGGTCCAGCGCTTCAGCCGCGTCTCGGCGCCGGCGAGCTTGCGGTCCGCCTGCGCGCCGAGTTCGCCGGGCAGCGTCAGGCGCTCGGCGAGCGTCTGCGCGAGCCGGTCGGGCAGGACGCCGCCGAGCGCGGCGGCAAGCGTCGCGCGCGGCCGCGACCGCTTCGCTTCGACCAGCCAGCCGGGCGCGGCATCGGGCAGGAAGTCGATCGTCACCGGCTCGCCGTGGCGCCAATAGCTGCTCGCCTGCAGGATCGCGGGGCCGGAAAGCCCGCGGTGGGTGAACAGCGCCGCCTCGCGAAACGCCGCCTTGCCCGCGCGCGCCTCGACCGGCGTCGCGACCCCTGACAGCTCACGAAAGAGCACATCCTCACCGCCGAGCGTCAGCGGCACCAGCGCGGGGCGCGGCTCGACGACTTTCAGCCCGAAATGCCGCGCGAGGTCATAGGCGAAGCCGCTCGCGCCCATCTTGGGGATCGACGGCCCGCCGGTTGCGATCACCAGATTGGGCGCGGCGAAGGCGCGGTCGCCAAAGGTCACGCGGAACAGGCCATCGCCATGCTCGACGCCGCGCACCGGCGCGCCGCAGCGCACGTCGACCCCGCCCTTCGCCGCTTCGTCGAGCAGCATCGCGACGACCGCCTTCGCCGATCGGTCGCAGAACAGCTGCCCCAGCGTCTTTTCGTGCCACGCGATGCCATAGGCGTCGACGAGCGCGATGAAATCGGCCGGCGTGTAGCGCGCGAGCGCCGATTTGGCGAAATGCGGGTTCGCCGACAGATAGCGCTCGGGAACGGTGTGGATATTGGTGAAGTTGCAGCGCCCGCCGCCCGAGATCAATATCTTCTTGCCCACCTGCTCGGCATGGTCGAGCAGCAGCACGCGCCGCCCGCGCTGCCCGGCGACGGCCGCGCACATCAACCCGGCCGCGCCGGCACCCAGCACGATGGCGTCGTAGTCGTTCGTCGTCATCGTATCGTCAGTGCAGCTTCGCGATCGACAGGCCGTCCTGCTTGGCGCGCACCTTCACCGATTCCTCGCTGCGGGTCAGCGCCTTGGCGATCGCTTTGAGCGCCATGCCCTTTTTCGCGAGCATGTGCAGCTTCTGCACCTCGGCGGGCGTCCAAGGCTGCTTGTGGCGTTCGAACCGGTCCTTCATGCCTGCACCTTCGCATCGGCCACAGCGGCGAGAATTTCGATCGCATCCTCGCGGCCCTGAAATGCCACCATATCGCCTGCCTCGGCGCGCATCAGCGCGCGGCCGAGCGGCGCGGTGAAGGCGATCAGTCCGGCGGCGGGATCGGCCTCGTCGTGTCCGACGATCGTCGCCGCGCGCTCGGCGCCGTTCAGCGCATAGCGCACCGCGCTGCCGACCCCGACGACGCCGTTTTCCGGCGCGGCCTGCACCTCTGCGGTCGCGTGGCGCGTCGCGACATAGCGCTGGCGGCGCTGTAATTTCTTGCGCGCCTCGACATCGGCTTCGGCGGCGATCGCGGCTTCGAGCGCGGCAAGTTCTTCGCCAAGCAGGCGGAGGCCGCGCGGCGTGACCAGATTCGCACCCGGCGGGATCGGCCATTCGAAGACCGGCTCCATATGCTCGTCATCGCTTTCGCGGCGGAACGCTACGCTCACTATTCTCTCGCTTTCGGGGAGGGGAGCCGCCTTGTGCCAGCCGAAGGTGGCGACAAGATGGCGCGCGTAACCTTTGCCGCCGCGGCGCCGAATGACGGACGATGCCACCCTCATCCTGCCTCTCGCGCTCCGCCGCCGCCCCCGCTAGGGTGCGCGTCCGATGAGCATCGACGAGCCTTCGCTGGCGCGGCTGATGGCGGCGGCGCAGCGCGGCGACCGCGCCGCCTATCGCGCGCTGCTCGCCGATTGCCGCCGCTGGCTGACGCGCTATTTCGCGCGCCGCATCGCGCCGCACGCGGTCGACGATCTGGTGCAGGAAACGCTCGTCTCGCTGCACCGCAAGCGCGCGACATGGGACAGCGGCCGCGCCTTCCTGCCGTGGCTCGCGGCGATCGCGCGCTATCGCTGGATCGACATGCTGCGGCGGCAGAAGGACGAAGCCGAGCTCGGCGAAGGCGACGCCGCGGTCGCGGCCGGGGACGAGGCGGTCAACGCGCGGCTCAGCCTCGAACGCCTGCTCGGCCTGCTTCCGGCGGGGCAGGCGCAGGCGATCACACTGGTCAAGATCGAGGGTGCCTCGATCGCCGAGGCGTCGCGGATCACGGGGCAGAGCGAATCGCTCGTCAAGGTGAATATCCATCGCGGGCTCAGGAAGCTCGCGGGGCTGGTGGAAAGCGAATGAGATGAAGAATGCGTCGATCGACGAGCTGATCGAGGGGCTGGCCGACGACCTGGGCCCGGTGCGCCCGCGCCGGATCGCGCGCGGCTGGCTGCTTGTCGGCGCGGGCTGGCTCGCGGCCGCGGTGCTGCTCCTCCGGGCCTTCGGGATGCGCCACGATGTCGCCGCGATGCCCGAAATGTCGATGCTGTGCTTCTGGCTCATCGCCGCGGTCGCGGTCGCGGCGATCGGCAGCGCGCTGCGCATGGGACTGCCCGGCGTCGGGCGCGACTATAGCGGCTGGCGCTGGGCGGGGCTCGCGGCGCTCGCGTTGCCGGTCGCGGCGCTGTTCGTCGCGATGGGCGATGGCCGTGCGGCGGCGCAGGCGATGCACGACGACGGGCGCTGCCTGTTCGTCGGCTTGCTCGCCGGGCTCGGCGTCGGCGGCGCACTCTTTGCGTGGCTGCGCGCGGGGGCACCGACCTCGCCGACCCGTGCCGGCTGGGTCATCGGGCTCGCCGCGGGCGCGTCGGGCGCGACCGTCACGGCGCTGCATTGCCCGGTCGACAATATCGTCCATATCGCATTGTGGCACGGCGGCGCGGTGCTGATCGCGACGCTGGCCGGCCGCCTCGCGCTGCCGCGATGGCTGCGCTGGTAGGACCGCTTCGCGCTGGACAGATTCCGATTGTGTGTTATCTATCTAACACACAAGGAGATCGACGATGCGAATCTGGACGACAATGGCGATTTTACCGCTGGTGCTGGCGAGCGCGACCGGTTGCAGCGGCAAGGACAATAGCGGCGCGACGCGCCCCGCCGACATGGGCCCGGCGACGACGAAAGCATATGCGCTCGACGGTTTCACCGGGGTCGAGATGGCGGGCCCCTATGACGTCACCATCCGCCACGGCGATGCCTTCTCGATCCAGGCGAAGGGGCCGCAGGCCGAACTCGATCAGCTCGAAATCGAACGCCACGGCGCGACGCTGTCGATCGGCCGCAAGCGGAGTAGCTGGAGCTTCGGCGATCATGACGAGGTTTCGATCGCCATCACCATGCCCAAGGTCGAAAAGCTGAAGCTCACCGGATCGGGCTCGATCGACGCCGACAGCGTCGAGGGCGATGCGGCCGAGGCGGCGGTCACCGGATCGGGCGACCTCAAGATCGCGAAGCTGACCGCAACCAGCGCCAAACTCACCATGTCGGGATCGGGCGAGCTGGAAGTGTCCGGCGGCAAGATCGGTTCGGGCGACGTCGGCGTCACCGGATCGGGTGACATCGAAGCCGGCGGGCTCGTTGCCGATACGCTCGACGTTTCGGTGACCGGCTCGGGCAATGTCGAGGCGCAGGCAATCAGGACGGCCGACGTCCGGGTGCTCGGATCGGGCGACGTCAAGATCGGCGGCGGCGCGAGCTGCTCGACGAGCAAGACCGGTTCGGGCGACATCGTCTGCGGCTGATCGCGCGCTGGCGCAGGCGCGGCAGGCGGGCTAGGACAGGGCATGACCATGCTCCACCGATACGCCGCGCTCGCGGTGGCCTTCGCACTCGGCGCCGCACCCGCTTCGGCGGCCGAGAAGCGTTACGGGCTGACCAGCTTCGAAACGATCGAGGTCGATGCCGATGTCGCGGTGATCGTGACTGCGCGCGCGCCGGTCAGCGCGGTCGCGACGGGATCGCAGGATGCCCTCGACCGGTTGAGCGTCGAATCGCAGGGTGGCAAGCTGGTGATCAAGATGCGCCGATTTGCCGGTGACGAAGAGCGCGCGAAGGGCGACCGCTCGGCGACCGTGCGCGTCAACGCCGCCAATCTGCGCGCGGCGATGGTCGCGGGTGCGGGGTCGCTCGAAATCGACACGTTGCGCGGCGACCGCGTCGATATCGGGCTGCACGGACCGGGGCGGCTGGTGGTCGGAAAGATCGACGCCGACCGGCTTTCGGTGGCGATGATCGGCAACGGCACGATGACGCTCAGCGGCGCGGCCAAGCGCGGCGAAATATTGCTGTCGGGCGCGGGCGCGGTCGATGCGGGCGGGCTCGCCATCGACAATCTGACGAGCGACAGCGAAGGCGCGGGCGACCATCGCTTCCGCGCGGTCAAGAGCGCGAACATCACCGCGCGCGGGGCCGGAAAGACCGTCGTGCTCGGCCGGCCGACCTGCACTGTGCGCAACGTCGGCAGCGGCACCGTGGAGTGCGGGATCGAACGTTAGCGGCTGTCCTCTTTCATTGTAGCGTGCGTGCTCCCGCGAAGGCGGGAGCCCATCTCCTGCGGGTGCCATTTCGAACCGGCAGGAGATGGGTCCCCGCCTTCGCGGGGACACACGAACTCACTTTGTTCGAAGACAGTCATACCTCTGGTTCAGTGCGCCGCGGTCCCCAATCCATCGACCTTCTTGGACTGTTTCGCGACCAGTCCCGGGAAGAAGCGCGCGAGGCGCGACAGGCGCTTTGCCATCTTGCCGACGGGCACATGCACCTTGTCGCCATGGACCGCGTCCCACGCCGCTTTGGCGACGTCCTCGACGGGCGAAATCTCGAACCCGCTGGCCGCCAGACGGCTCCGCGCGGGCTCGTTGCTGTCGGCGCTGACCTGATCGAGCAGCGGCGTGTCGATGAAGCCCGGCATCAGCGAGCGGACCTTGATGCCATATTTGGCGAATTCGATTTCCAGCGCTTCGGTCAGCCCGCGCACCGCGAATTTGGTCGCCGAATAGACCGCGAGCCCGCCGACGCCATAAAAACCCGACGCCGACCCGGTGTTGAGGATCGCCGAACCCGGCGTCGCGCGCAGCAGCGGCAGCGCCATGTAGATGCCGTTGACCACGCCGCCGAAGTTGATCGCGATCAGCCGGTCGGCCTCGGCAGGCGGCATATCGACGAACTGGCCGCCCGACCCGATCCCCGCGTTGTTGAACAGCACGTCGAGCCGCCCGCCGCTCGCTTTCGCAAATTCGGCGAGCGCCGCCTGCCACTGGTCGCGGTCGCGCACGTCCATGACATGACGCGACGAGGCGCCTTCGGGAAGCAGCGCGGCGGTTTCGTCGATCCCCTGCACGTTGACGTCGGCGACGCCGACGAACCAGCCCTGATCCGCGAAATGGCGTGCGGTGGCGCGCCCGATTCCCGATCCGCCACCGGTGATGAAAATCGCCTTGCGCGCCATGCTGCATCCTCCCTTACATTCGTGTCAGCGAGACAAAATGCGATGGCGCGTCAAAGGTCAAGCGGCAATCGCGGCTTGGCAAGGCCCGCGAAGGCTGGCTATCAACGCCGCATGAATCGTCTGCGTTCGCTGCTCGCCGCCCTTGTCGCCATCGTCCTCGCCGCTGCCGCTCCGGCACAGGCGAAGGTCGTCGTCAGCTTTTACAGCCATGACTTCGGCGAGCGCTTTCCGCACGGCTTCGTCACGCTCAAGGGGCGGGTCGATTCGACGGGTCAGACGGTCAATTACAATTACGGCTTCACCGCGCGTTCGGTGACGCCGGCGATCCTGCTCGGCGCGGTGAAGGGCTATGTGCAGAGCAAGGAAGAGAAATATGTGACGAAAAGCGACCGGCAGTTCAGCGTGACCGTCGACGACGCGACCTATGGCCGGCTGCTGACCAAGGTTCGCGAATGGCAGGATCGCAAGCAGCCAAGCTATGATCTGGGATCGGCGAACTGCGTTCACTTCCTGATGGAAATGGCGGCGACCGCGGGGCTGAAGGTCAATCGCAACAGCGAATATTTCAAGAAGCCCAAGAGCTTCCTCTTGGAGGTCAAGCGACTGAATCCGGGGCTTGAATAAGGGGGGGGACGATGCTGACGATGATGTTGTTGCTGGCGATGCAAGGCGCGCCGGCCCGGGGGGACGAGACCGAAACGGGGCCCGCGCCCGCGACCAACCCCGGAAGTTGGGTCACGAGTTACGATTATCCGGCGAGCGCGATGCGCGAGGAGCGTGAAGGGACGGCGGGGTTCCGGTTGACGATCGGAACCGACGGCCTGCCCACCCGCTGCGAAATCACCGCGCCGAGCGGCCATGCCGACCTCGACGCCGAAACCTGCCGATTGATTATGGAACGTGCGCGCTTCACGCCGGGGCGCAACGCGCGCGGCGAAGCGGTCGGCGGAACCTATAGCAACCGGATACGTTGGCAGATTCCCGAAGGAAGCGATCATGCGGTGGAGGTCGCGGGCTTCGGACTCGATACGGTACAGGAAAGCTGGCCGCGCGGCGCGATTCCCGACGACGCCTTCACGCGGATCGATCCCGCCGCTCATTATCCGCCGGCCGCGCTCGCCGCGCGCGAGCAAGGCACCGTCCATATGGAGTTAGCCGTCGATAGCGCCGGACGGGTTTCAGCGTGCAAGGTCAATGAGAGCAGCCTGTCGGCAGCGCTCGACGACGCGGCGTGCGCGCTGATGCACAGCGAAGGCAAATTCTCCCCAGCTCTCGACAGCGACGGCAAGCCGACCAAGGGCGTCCTTGCGGCGAAATTCCGCTGGGCGCTGCCGGATCAGGTGCGCGAAGGCGGCGAAGGCGTATCAGTGGCGCCCGACCCTGACTTTCCGATGGGCGAACCGGGCAGCGCGACGATGACCGTGCTGGTCGGCGCCGACGGCCGTGTTCAGGATTGCCGCTTTTCGAACACGGGCAAGTTCGGAGCCGCGCCGAACGGCATGACGCCGTGCGACATGTTCGGGCGGCAGACGCGCTATACGCCCTTCACCGACGCGGACGGCAGGCCAGTCGCAAAACGCGTGATCCTGCGCAGCGACCTGACAATCGAGGATGCGCCCGCCGCGATCCAGTAGCTGGAGCGCTGGACGTGGCGCCGCTTTCATCCTATATTCAGCGTCCAGCGGACACTAAGCCGTTCGCTGGAACGAAAGAGGGGCCTTACTTGCGTTTATTCCTGACCCTGCTCGCGCTGCTGACCGGCCTTGCCGGCGCGGATCGCGCGCAGGCGGCGCCGGTTACGCCGGCGGCGATGGGGACGCTCGTGATGCTCGCCGAAAGCGCCGCGCAGTCGGACAATGCCGACAAGGCGCGCCGGCCGGCCGATCCGCCGCCCTCGCGCCGCGCCTCATGCGGTTGCCGCAAGCCGGTGCCTCCGGCGCCACCCTATCTGCCGGGCATCCTCGGCCGGTCGGACCGCGCCCTCGAATAGCTTTTTCGGCCGGGCGATCCTCGCCTGACCGTCTCTTCGCGGCTGCATCGCGTGCGGCCGGGCAGCCCGTCGCGTTGCCGCCTTCAGCATAGAAAAATCAAGGAAACCAGTATGTTCGGCAGCATTGCCAAAAGCCTTTTCGGCTCGTCCAACGACCGCTACGTCAATTCGATCCGCAAGATCGTCGACAGGATCAACGCTTTCGAGCCGCAGATGGAAGCGTTCGACGACGCGGCGCTGCAGGCGCAGACGCCGAAATTCCGCGAGCGGCTCGCCGCGGGCGAAACACTCGACGACCTGTTGCCCGAAGCCTTTGCGACGGTGCGCGAGGCGGCGCGGCGCACGCTCGGGATGCGCCATTTCGACGTTCAGATGATCGGCGGCATTGTCCTCCACCGCGGCGAGATCGCCGAAATGGCGACGGGTGAGGGCAAGACGCTGATGGCGACGCTGCCCGTCTATCTGAACGCGCTCGAAGGGAAGGGCGTTCATGTCGTGACGGTGAACGACTATCTCGCCCGCCGCGACGCCGAATGGATGGGCGAGGTCTATAGCTTCCTCGGCCTCACCACCGGCGTGATCGTCCCGAACCTCAACGAAATGCAGCGGCGCGAGGCGTATAACAGCGACATCACCTATGCGACGAACAACGAACTCGGCTTCGATTATCTACGCGACAATATGAAGTTCGAACGCTCACAGATGGTCCACCGTCCGTTCAACTTCGGCATCGTCGACGAGGTCGACTCGATCCTGATCGACGAGGCGCGCACGCCGCTGATCATCTCCGGCCCGACCGACGACAAGTCCGAACTCTATATCCGCGTCAACGAGGTGGTCCACCAGCTCGGCGAAGAGGATTATGAGAAGGACGAGAAGTCGAAGTCGATCAGCCTGACCGAAGAGGGCACCGAGCATGTCGAGCGGCTGCTCGAAGCCGCCGGGCTGCTCCAGGGCAGCAATCTTTACGACATCGAGAACACCCAGGTCGTCCATCACGTCAATCAGGCGCTGAAGGCCATCGTGATGTTCCGCCGCGATACCGACTATATCGTCAAGGACGGCAAGGTGGTCATCATCGACGAATTCACGGGCCGCATGATGGACGGGCGCCGCTGGTCCGACGGCTTGCACCAGGCGGTCGAGGCCAAGGAAGGCGTGCAGATCGAGCCCGAGAACCAGACGCTCGCGTCGATCACCTTCCAGAATTATTTCCGCATGTATCCCAAACTTTCGGGCATGACCGGCACCGCGGCGACCGAGGCGGCGGAATTTTTCGAAATCTACAAGATGAACGTCGTCACCATCCCGACGAACCGCCCGATCGCGCGGATCGACGAGGAGGACGAGTTCTACAAGAATATCACCGACAAGTTCGGTGCGATCGCGCGCACGATCCGCGAGGCGAACGAGCGCGGCCAGCCGGTGCTCGTCGGCACCGTCTCGATCGAGAAGTCGGAGCTGCTCTCCTCCTATCTCGAAAAGGAAGGCGTGCCGCACAGCGTTCTGAACGCCCGTTTCCACGAGAGCGAGGCGCATATCGTCGCGCAGGCCGGCCGCTCGGGCGCGGTGACGATCGCGACCAATATGGCGGGGCGCGGCACCGACATCAAACTGGGCGGCAGCGAGGAATTCCGCATCGAGGACGAGCTTCGCGATATGCCCGAAGGCCCCGAGCGCGACGCCGCGATTGCGCGCATCCGCGCCGAAGTCGCCGCCGAACGCGAGGCGGTGAAGACCGCGGGCGGGCTGTTCGTACTCGCGACCGAACGCCACGAAAGCCGCCGCATCGATAATCAGCTGCGCGGCCGTTCGGGGCGCCAGGGCGACCCCGGCCTGTCGAAATTCTACCTCTGCCTCGACGACGACCTCTTGCGCATCTTCGGTCCCGACACGCTGTTCGCCAAGATGATGAACAAGAATCTCGAGGATGGCGAGGCGATCGGATCGAAATGGCTGTCGAAGGCGATCGAGACCGCGCAGAAGAAGGTCGAGGCGCGCAACTATGACATCCGCAAACAGGTCGTCGAATATGACGATGTGATGAACGACCAGCGCAAGGTCATCTATGACCAGCGCGGCGAGATCATCGACAGCGAGACGGTCGACGAAGCGATGCTCGGTATGCGTGCCGAGACGGTCAATGCGATCGTCGCCGACGCCTGCCCGCCGGGAAGCTATCCCGAACAGTGGGACATCGAGGGGATGAAGGCGCGCGTCGCCGACATTCTCCAGCTCGATCCGCCGATCGACGACTGGATGCAGGAAGATGCGGTCGATCCCGAAATCTTCGAGGAGCGCATCCAGGCGCTCGCCGATGCGGCCGCTGCCGAAAAGGCGGCGCAGGTCGATCCCGAAACCTGGCGCGGCATCGAAAAGTCGATCCTCCTCCAGACGCTCGACCATCATTGGAAAGAACATCTCTCGACGCTCGACGCGCTGCGTCAGGTCGTCTTCCTGCGCGCCTATGCGCAGAAGCAGCCGATCAACGAATATAAGGCCGAGGCGTTCGCACTGTTCGAACGCATGTTGCAGAATATCCGGGAGGATGTGACGCGCACCGTCGCGCGGATCGATTTCCAGTTCCAGGAACCCGAACCGATGCCGCTCCCCGAGCTGCCCGACTTTCTGACGACGCACATCGACCCCTTTACCGGCGAGGACAATAGCGCCGACATCGACGGCGGCGCGCTGGGCGTTATCGCCGACACGCTGCCCCCCATGCAGGTGCCGAAGCCGTCGGCGCGCGGCGAAAATCCCTATGCGGGAATGGACATCAGCCGCAACGCGCCCTGCCCGTGCGGGTCGGGCCGCAAATACAAGCATTGCCACGGCGCGATGTAGTCGCGCGTCGCCCCCGCGAAGGCGGGGGCCGTTGGCCACCTTTTCCTGCCCCGCCGTGTAAACCGCCAGCGGCCCCCGCCGTCGCGGGGGCGACGAACACACTCGCTTGCCAAGGCACGCGGCGCCGATTAGCATCCCTTCCATAAGCTTGGCGGCCACGAAGCCGGCAGGCGCGCAGCAGCAGGGACATCGGCGCCGTGCCTCTTGCACGGCGATGGACGGCATGTCTGCGTGGAAAGGGTCGGAGTATCAGCTTCTTCGACGAAATGACGGATGAAGGCGGCGGCGTCCGGCCGTCCTATCGCGACTATTTCGAATGGTTCGACCGCGAGGACGCGCTTCGCATCCACCGCAAGGCGCAGCAGGCCGAAGCCTTTTTCCGCACCATCGGCATCACCTTCAACGTCTATGGCGACGCCGACGCCGACGAGCGGCTGATCCCGTTCGACGTCGTGCCGCGGATCATCGCGGCGCGCGAATGGCGGCGGCTGTCGCGCGGGATCGAGCAGCGCGTGCGCGCGCTCAACGCCTTCCTCCACGACATTTATCACCGGCAGGAAATCCTGCGCGCGGGCCGCGTGCCGGTCGATCTGATCGCGCGCAACGATGCCTTTCTGCCGATGATGATGGGGATGGACCCGCCCGGCGGCATCTATACGCATATCAGCGGCATCGACATCGTCCGCACCGGCCCCGACGAATTCTATGTGCTCGAGGACAATGCCCGCACACCCTCGGGCGTTTCCTATATGCTCGAAAATCGCGAAACGATGCTCCAGATGTTTCCCGAGCTGTTCGCGAAGGTCGCGGTGCGCGAGGTCGGCGACTATCCGATCAACCTTTTGAAATCGCTGTCGGCCTGCGCGCCTCCGATGTGCGGGGGGACGCCCACCGTGGCGGTGCTCACCCCCGGCATCCACAACAGCGCCTATTTCGAGCACAGCTTCCTCGCCGACCAGATGGGCGCCGAGCTGGTCGAAGGACATGATCTGCGCGTCGTCGACGGGCGCATCGCGATGCGCACGACGCAGGGGTATAGGGCGATCGACGTCCTCTATCGCCGCGTCGACGATGATTTCCTCGATCCACTGAACTTTCGGCCCGACTCGCTGCTCGGGGTGCCCGGGATCTGGGATGTCTATCGCGCCGGCGGCATCACCATTGCCAATGCGCCGGGCACCGGCATCGCCGACGACAAGGCGCTCTATAGCTATATGCCCGACATCATCGAATTTTATACGGGCGAAAAGGCACTGTTGCCCAATGTGCCGACGTGGCGCTGCTCCGAAGAGGAGCATTGCCGCGAAGTGCTCGACCGCCTGCCCGAGCTGGTGGTGAAAGAGGTTCACGGGTCGGGCGGCTACGGTATGCTTGTCGGCCCCGCGGCGAGCAAGCGCGAGATCGCGGCGTTTCGCAAGAAGCTGGAGGCAAACCCCGCCAATTATATCGCGCAGCCGACGCTCTCGCTGTCGACCGTGCCGATCTTCACCAAGGCCGGCCTTGCCCCGCGTCACGTCGACCTGCGGCCGTTCGTCCTGATGTCGCCCCAGGGGCTGACGATCACCCCGGGCGGGCTGACGCGCGTGGCGATGAAACGCGGGTCTTTGGTCGTCAATTCGAGCCAGGGCGGCGGGACCAAGGATACGTGGGTGCTGGAGGATTGATGGCGGCGAGTGTCGATCTTCTTCGTCATTGCGAGCGAAGCGAAGCAATCCAGGGTGGTTTGCGCTCGCTCTGGATTGCCGCGTCGTCTTCGGCTCCTCGCAATGACGATGCTTTCGAGGGTGTCGTCCCATGCTAGGCAAGACCGCCGGAGCCCTGTTCTGGATGGCGCGCTATCTTGAGCGTAGCGAGAATAATGCGCGACTGATCGACGCCGGTTTCCGCATCGCGCTGACGCGCTGGCAGACCGCGCCGTCCGAATGGAAGTCGATCCTCGGCACCGCAGGCGTCGATCAGGCCTTCATGGCGGCGCACGACGATTATAGCTCGGCACGCGTCGTCGATTTTCTGCTGCGCGATCCGGCCAATCCGTCGAGTATCGTGTCGCTCCTGAAACGCGCGCGCGACAATGCGCGCACCGCGCGGACGGCGCTGACGCGCGAGGTATGGGAAGCGGTGAACACGAGCTGGATGACGCTCACCGGCCTGCTCAGGCGGCAGGTGCGCGAGGACGACCTGCCCGACGTGCTCGCGGCGATCCGGCAGCAGAATGCGCAGGTGCGCGGCGTGCTTGCGGGGACGATGCTGCGCGACGACGGCTATAATTTCGCGCGGCTCGGCACCTTCCTGGAGCGCGCCGACAACACCGCGCGCATCCTCGACGTCAAATATTATCTGCTGCTCCCCTCGGTTGCGCATATCGGCAGCTCGATCGACAATGTGCAGTGGGAGACGATCCTGCGCTCGGTGTCGGCGCACCGCGCCTATCGCTGGCTTTACGGGGCGGAAATCAGCGCGCTCAAGATCGCCGAATTTCTGATCCTCTATCGCCAGATGCCGCGCAGCCTCGCCTTCTGCTGCGACAAGATGCAGGATAATCTCGACTGGCTGCAGCGCGGCTATGGCGAAGAAACCGAGGCAGGGCGGATGGCGCGCACGATCTGCCGCGACAAGCTGTCGGCGCCGATCCAGTCGATCTTCGACGGCGGCCTGCACGAATATCTGCGCGGCTTTCTGACGGCCAACGCCATGCTCGCGCAACAGATCGAGCGCGATTACCGGTTCGTGGAATGACGATGAAGCTGCTGGTCGACCATATCACCCATTATCAATATGATGCCCCGGTCGGCTATGCGTTGCAGCAGGTGCGGCTGACACCCAAGGACCGTCCGGGACAGCAGAGCGTCCACGGCTGGACGATCGAGGTCGAGGGCGCCGAGAAGCAGCTTCACTATACCGACCATCATGGCAATGGCGTCGACCTGATCGCGGTGGGCAGCGGCGCGCGCGAACTCGTTGTCCGCTGCCGCGGCGAGGTCGAACTGCACACATGGGACGGCGTGATCGGCGCGCACCGCGGCGCAATGCCGCTGTGGAGTTTCCTTCAGCCGACCGCGCTGACCCGCGCGGGGCGGCATGTGCGCTCGCTGACCGCGGCGCTGGGGCGCGACTTCGCTTCGGATATCGAACAGGCACATGCGCTGTCGGCGCTGATCCTCGATCGGCTCGCATACAAGGTCGGCGTGACCGATGCCGAGACGAGCGCCGAACAGGCACTCGGCGGCGAGGGCGGGGTGTGCCAGGATCATACCCACATTTTCATCGCCGCGATGCGCCACCTCGGCCATCCGGCGCGCTATGTCTCGGGCTATCTGCGCATGGACGACCGCACCGAACAGGATGCGACCCACGCCTGGGCAGAGGCGCATTTCGACCATATCGGCTGGGTCGGCTTCGACATCAGTAACGGACATTCGCCTGACCAGCGCTATATTCGCGTGGCGACGGGGCTCGACTATCGCGACGCCGCCCCGGTTCGCGGGATGCGCTATGGTGCGGCGCAGGAAAATCTGGTTGTCCAATTGCAGGTCCAGCAATAATCGGGTTTGGACAGCGGGGCGGACGGGATTCGATGACGTATTGCGTAGGTATGCGGCTCAACAAGGGGCTGGTGTTCATGTCGGACACCCGTACCAACGCCGGCGTCGACGATATTTCGCAGGTCCGCAAGATGCGCAGCTGGCATGTGCCCGGGGAGCGTGTCATCACCTTGATGTCGGCGGGCAATCTGGCGACGACGCAGGCGGTGGTCAGCCTGCTGGACGAGCGCACCAAGGCGGCCGAGGAGCGCCATCCGTCGATCCTCGAATCGCCGTCGATGTTCCAGGTCGCGACGACGATCGGCGACGTGCTGCGCGGCATCGTGATGCGCCACAATGACGAAGGCCCCGTCGCCGAATCGATCTTTCGCGCGTCGCTGATCGTCGGCGGACAGATCAAGGGGTCCGAGCCGCGGCTCTTCCTGATCTATCCCGAAGGCAATTTCATCGAGGCGGGCGAGGACAATCCCTTTTTCCAGATCGGCGAAACCAAATATGGCCGGCCGATCATCGTGCGCAGCTATGACCCCGCCATGTCGTTTGAGGATGCGGTGAAGCTGCTGTGCGTATCGTTCGATTCGACGATCCGCGCCAATGCCGGGGTCGACCTGCCGATCGACCTTAAAATCCACGAACGCGACGATTTCACGACCGTGCGCGAGCGCCGCTTCGAGCGCGACGACCCCTATTTCCGGCGCGTGTCGGAAGGGTGGGCCGAGGCGCTTGGAATTGCGCTCGCCGAATTGCCGGACTTTCATTTTTGACAAACGTTGCCCCCGCGCAGGCGGGGGCCGTTGTCGGCCTGACACTTCGGTGCTGCGTAAACCGCCATCGGCCCCCGCCTGCGCGGGGGCGACGTTTGTTCAGCTTATTTACCGATTCTTCCGCCCCTCGATCAGCCCGTCGACCAGGCTCGGGTCGGCAAGGGTCGAGGTGTCGCCGAGCGATCCGAAATCATTCTCCGCGATCTTGCGCAGGATACGCCGCATGATCTTGCCCGAGCGCGTCTTGGGGAGCGCGGTGGTGAAGTGGATATGGTCGGGCGTCGCGATCGGGCCGATCTCGGTGCGCACCTGCTGGCGGAGTTCGGCGAGCAGGTCGTCGTTCGGGTCGACCCCCGCGTTGACCGTGACATAGGCATAGATGCCCTGGCCCTTGATGTCGTGCGGATAGCCGACCACCGCGGCCTCGGCGACCATCTCGTGCAGCACGAGCGCGCTTTCGACCTCGGCGGTGCCCATGCGGTGCCCCGAGACGTTGATGACGTCGTCGACGCGCCCGGTGATCCGCCAATAACCGCCCTCGTCGCGGCGGCAGCCGTCGCCGGTGAAATATTTTCCCATATAGGTCGAAAAATAGGTCTGAACGAAGCGGTCGTGATCGCCATAGACTGTGCGCGCCTGCCCCGGCCAGCTGTGCGTGATGCACAGATTGCCCTCGGCCGCACCGCCGGTCTGTTCGTCGACGAGCACGCCGCCCTCGGCATCGACGAGTTGCGGGCGGACGCCGAAGAAGGGGCGCCCCGCGCTCCCCGGTTGCATCGCGTGCGCTCCGGGCAGGGTGGTCATCATGATCCCGCCGGTTTCGGTCTGCCACCAGGTGTCGATGACCGGAACGCGGCCCTTGCCGACGATGTCGTGATACCAGCGCCACGCCTCCGGGTTGATCGGTTCGCCGACGGTGCCCAGCAGGCGGATCGACGAAAGGTCGTGGTGCGTCACATAATCGTCGCCCTCGCGCATCAGCGCGCGGATCGCGGTGGGTGCGGTGTAGAGGATATTGACCCGATGCTTGTCGACGACGCGCCAGAAGCGGTCGTGGTCGGGAAAATTGGGGATGCCTTCGAACATCAGGGTCGTCGCGCCGTTCTGCAACGGGCCATAGACGACATAGCTGTGCCCGGTGACCCAGCCGATGTCGGCGGTACACCAGAAGATTTCGCCGGGCCGATAGTCGAAGCCGTACCAGAAGGTCGTCGCGGTCCACACCGAATAGCCGCCGACCGTGTGCAGCACCCCCTTGGGCTTCCCCGTCGATCCCGAGGTATAGAGGATGAATAGCGGGTCCTCGGCGTTCATCGGCTCGCACGGGCAGTCGGCGCCGACATCGGCCGAGAGCGCGTCGTACCAATGGTCGCGCCCTTCCTTCATCGCGACGTCGCCGCCGGTGTGCGCGATGACGAGCACCCCCTTCACCGCGACCTTTTCGAGCGCCTTGTCGACATTGGCCTTGAGCGGGATGGTCTTGCCGCCGCGCAGCCCCTCGTCGGCGCAGATCACCCAGTCGCTTGCGCAATCCTCGATGCGGCCGTGGATCGCCTCCGGCGAGAAGCCGCCGAAGATGACGCTGTGGATAGCGCCGATGCGCGCGCAGGCGAGCATCGCGACCGCCCCTTCGGGCACCATCGGCATATAGATGGTGACGCGGTCGCCTTTCTTCACGCCCAGCTTTTTCAGCGTATTCGCCATGCGGATCGTGTCGGCGAGCAGCGCGGCATAGCTGATATGGCGCGTCTCGCCGTCGGGGGCGTCGGGTTCGAAGATGATCGCGGTCCGCTCGCCATGCCCCGCGGCGACATGGCGGTCGAGCGCATTGTGACAGAGGTTGAGGACGCCGTCCTCATACCATTTGATGCTGACCGGGTCGAAGGACCAGTTCGCAATCTTCGTCGGCGCGCGCACCCAGTCGAGCCGCTTCGCCTGCTCGGCCCAGAAAGCGTCGGGATCGGCGATGCTCTCGGCATAGAGCCGATCATAATCGGCGGCCGTGCAGTGCGTGTTCGCGGCGGCGTCGGCGGGGACGGGGACCAGCGGTTCGGAGGGGGGTAGGTCGGACACGTCAGCTTCTCCCGCTTTCGGTTTCAATCGCTTCCCCTGCGATACTCCGCGGGCCGCAAGTTTCAAGGCCGGGGGAGAGGGTGAAGTTGGAGCGCGATCAACTTTGAGCGAAACGCTTGCAAAGGTTCGTCTGTCCCCGCGGAGCCGAAGGCGGCGCGTAGCACCAACGCGGGAGCACTCATGCTTCTATGAAATATGATCATGCTCTAAGCCCGCCAGCCGAAGCCTTCGTCGAGCGCCACGACCTGCCCGGCAGCCCCGACCGGCTCGACCTTGCCGTCGGTCAAAAAGGCGAGCATCGCGGCATCGGCGACATCGACATGCGCGAGCGTGCGCCGGCCCTCGGGCGTCCGTGCGACGACGACGCCGGCTTTGGGCGCACCGTCGCGCGCATGGAAGATCGTGTAGCTTTCGATCGTTGCGGGGCCGGCATAGTCCTGAACCAGCTCGGGCACCGCGCCGCGTTTCGCCTCGGCCTCGGCCTGATAGTCGAAATCCTGCGGAAATTGCGCCGCTACAATCGGTTCCTTCCCCAGCACGATGCAATGATTGTCGGTCGCGAAGCCGCCGTTTGCGAAGAGGAAGCCGTAGCGGCCTTCGCGGCGCAGCGTTTCGACCATGGAAACGATGGCGTGGCTCATATAATTGGCGATCGGGCCGCCGCCGAAAGTCAGTCCGCCGAACACGCTCGCGGGTCGGTCGACCGGCCAGCCGAGCACGCGGCGCGCCATCTTGGGAACGCAGGGGAAGCAGCTGTAAAGTTCGACGAAATCGAAATCGGCAACCGTCATGCCGTTCAGGTCGAGGGTGCGGCGGATCGACGTTTCCATGCTGACGCTGCCGTCGTAGCGGTCGCGCGCGAGGATGCTCGGCGGCTCCTTCGCTGCGGCGCCCATGCCGACATGGATCAGGCGGTCCTCGGCGATGCCGCGCCGCCGCGCTTCGGCGAGGCTGGCGACCAGGAAGCCCGCGCCCTGATTCACCGACGAATTGGCGACCATCAGCTTCGAATAGGGAAAGGCGATCGGCCGGTTGCGTTCGTTCACCTCGAGGATGTCGGCGGGCGAGGCCGGCTTCCTGATCCATGCGCCCTCGTTCGCGGCGGCGACTTGCGAAAAGCGCGACCAGATTTCGGCGCTCTCGGCCTGCGCTTCGGCGAGGCTCTGGCCCCACGCGGCGCGCGTCGCATTTTCATAGAGCGGATAGACGTCGACCGGCGCGGCAAGGCCGTGCTTCTGCGCATAATCGGGCTCGCGGCGGGTCGCGACCTTGCGGATCGCATTATAGCTCTTGTCCTCGCCGCTCGCGGCCTTGGCGGCGCGCCCAGCGGCGGTGCGTAGCGCTTCGCCGCCGACCACCGCGGCGAGTTTGACCTCGCCCGCGCCGATGCGGTTCGCGGCTTCGTTGAGGAGGCGGACGGGCGTGTCACCGTGCGGCGCGGCGGACTGGTAATTGATCGCCGGACTTGCGCCGATCGCCGCGGCGAGCGGTTCGCAGAGCTTGCCGAGGCTGTGGAAGCTGATCTGGTCGACGATCGCGAGGCTGTCGATCTCGGCGAGCGGCACGCCGGCGTCGTCGGCCGCCAGCTTCAGCGCTGCGACCATCAGGCCGAGCGAATCGAGTCCCTGGTCGGGATCGTCGGGACGGTCGTTGACCTGGCCGACGCCGATGATGACGGGGATGCGCTCGGGGTCGGTCATCGCCATGGTCAGCGCGCCTTCCATTCGGGCTTGCGCTTCTCGGCAAAGGCGCGCGGGCCTTCGCGCGCGTCCTCGCTGCGCATCAGCGCCGCGCGTTCGAGGGTGTTGTGCTCCCAATAGGGCGCGTCGGCGGCGATGCGGCCATCCTGGATGCCGAGCGCTACTCGCTTCGTCGCCTGCACCGATAGGGGGGCGTTGGCGGCGATCTTTTCGGCAAGCGCGATCGCGGTGGGCATCAGGTCGGCGAGCGGGACGACATGGTTGACGAGGCCGAAGGCGGCAGCGCGCGCGGCGGGGATCGGGTCGCCGGTGAGCATATGCTCCATCGCGAGCTTCTTCGGCATCTGCTGCGCAAGGCGGAAGGCACCGCCTGCCGCGGCGAACAGTCCGACCTTGACCTCGGGCAGGCCGAATTGGGCATGATCCGCCGCGACGATGATGTCGCTCATCAGCGCAATCTCGCACCCGCCGCCGAAGGCGAAGCCGTTGACCGCGGCGATGATCGGCTTCGAGATCGGATGCGAGACCATGCCGGCAAAGCCCCAGGCCTGCTGCTCGGCATCGGCAGGCACAAGGCTTTCGCCGCGCGACAACGCGACGAGATCGGCGCCCGCGCAGAAACTCTTGTCGCCCGCACCGGTGACGATGACGGCACGGATTTCGGGGTCGTTTTCGGCGGTTTCGAGCGCGGTGCCGATACCGGCATGGACCGCCGCATTGACCGCATTGCGCGCCTCGGGCCGATTGATCGTGACGATCAGGATATGGCTGCGCCGTTCGGTCAGGATGGTGGTGTCGGTCATCGCGAATCTCTCCCTTTCGGGCGAGTATCGCGGCAGGTTGACGTTTACGTCAACTGCTAACGTCGCCCCAGCGAAAGCTGGGGCCGCGTGCAGCATGGTGCTAGGCCGACGGCGGCCCCAGCTTTCGCTGGGGCGACGGAAATCAAATCGACTGGCCGGTCTTCGCCCAGTCGGCGAGGAAGCCCTCGATGCCCTTTTCGGTCAGCACATGCTTGAACAGCCCCTTGATGACCGCAGGCGGCGCGGTCATCACGTCGGCGCCGATCTTCGCGGCTTCGAGCACATGGATGCCGTGGCGCACGCTCGCGACCAGGATTTCGGTCTCGAAATCATAATTGTCGTAGATCAGGCGGATGTCGGCGATCAGCCCCATGCCGTCGAAGCCATTGTCGTCGTGGCGGCCGACGAAGGGCGAGACGAAGGTGGCGCCGGCCTTTGCCGCGAGCAGCGCCTGGTTCGCCGAGAAGCACAAGGTGACGTTGACCATCGTGCCGTCGCCGGTCAACGCCTTGCAGGTCTTGAGGCCGTCGATCGTCAGCGGCACCTTGATGCAGACATTGTCGGCAAGTCTGCGGAGGATTTCGGCCTCCTTCATCATCGTTTCATGGTCGAGCGCCACCACCTCGGCGGACACCGGACCGTCGACGATGGCGCAGATTTCCTTCGTCACTTCCTTGAAGTCGCGGCCTGACTTGGCGATCAGCGACGGGTTGGTGGTCACGCCGTCGAGCAGGCCGGTCGCGGCAAGCTCCTCGATGGCGGCGATTTCGGCGGTGTCGACGAAGAATTTCATGGGGTGCGCTTTCCTTTGGGGACGGTGATTCGGGATTGCGATACCCCCTACTGCTCTTTCTGCGTCATTGCGAGCGAAGCGAAGCAATCCGGAGCGGTTTACGCATGCTCTGGATTGCTTCGCTTCGCTCGCAATGACGATGACGGGAAAATGCTGGCGTTCCGCCTTTGTTCCAGTTAAGCGAGCCGCATGGCCAAAGCGAAACGTCAATATGTCTGCCAGAATTGCGGCGGCGTCTCCTATCGCTGGCAGGGGCAGTGCGCCGATTGCGGCGAGTGGAACACGCTTGTCGAAGAGGCGCCCGAAACCGTCTTTTCGGCGAAGCACGACCTGTCCAGAGGCGGCCGCGCGCTCGCGCTCGAGACGCTTGGCGAACACAGCCCGATGCCCGAACGGATGCTGTGTGGAATCGCCGAGTTCGACCGCGCGCTCGGCGGCGGCTTCGTGGCGGGGTCGGCGACCTTGATCGGCGGCGATCCGGGGATCGGCAAGTCGACGCTGCTGCTTCAGGCCGCGGGGCGGCTTGCGAAGGCGGGCAGGTCGGTCATCTATATCAGCGGCGAGGAAGCGGCGGGGCAGGTGCGGCTGCGCGCACAGCGCCTGGGGCTCGGCGAGGCGCCCGTCGCGCTCGCGAGCGCGACTTCGGTGCGCGACATTCTCGCGACGCTCGAAGGGCGCGCGGCCGATTTCGTCGTCATCGATTCGATCCAGACGATGCACAGCGACCTGATCGACAGCGCACCGGGCACGGTAAGCCAGGTCCGCGCGAGCGCGCAGGAACTGATCCGCTATGCCAAGGACAGCGGCGCGGCGGTCGTACTCGTCGGCCATGTCACCAAGGACGGCACGATCGCCGGGCCACGCGTGCTCGAACATATGGTCGATACGGTGCTGTCGTTCGAGGGCGAGCGCAGCCATCTTTATCGCATATTGCGCGCGGTCAAGAACCGCTTCGGCGGCACCGACGAGATCGGTGTCTTCGCGATGGGCGAAGAGGGGCTGGGCGAGGTCGCCAACCCGTCGAGCCTGTTCCTGACCGATCGCAGCCGCGACGTGCCGGGATCGGTGGTGTTCCCCGCCCTCGAAGGCACGCGGCCGGTGCTCGTCGAGGTACAGGCGCTCACCGTCCGCCTCGCGAGCGGGGCGACGCCGCGCCGCGCCGTGGTCGGGTGGGACGGCGGGCGGCTCGCGATGGTGCTCGCGGTCCTGGAGGCGCGCTGCGGGCTGCAGATGGGCGCCGCCGAAGTCTATCTGAACATCGCCGGCGGCTATCGGCTCACCGATCCGGCGGCCGATCTTGCCGTCGCCGCGGCGCTGATTTCGGCCTTCAGCGAGCGGCCGGTGCCATCGGACGCGATCGTTTTCGGCGAACTGTCGCTGTCGGGCGAAGTGCGCCCGGTGGCGCACGACGCCCTGCGCCTGCGCGAGGCGGCAAAGCTCGGTTTTTCAAAGGGCTGGGGGCCGAAGGGGATGAAGGCCGTGAAGGGGATCGGAGTCAACGGATTCGACCGGCTCGGCGAACTCGTTGACCTGATGCTCGGGCGCGACTAGCTCGCCTCTATGGGAAGTCTGACGGCTATGGATATCGTCGTGCTGCTGCTCGTTGGCGGCGGCACGGTTCTCGGTTTTTCGCGCGGGTTGGTGCAGGAAGTGACCTCGCTTCTCGCCTGGCTGCTCGCGATCCTCGCGGTGCGCTTCTTTCACGCGACGCTGACCGGGCTGCTCGCGGACTATGTCAGCGCGCCCGGCGCCGCGGCGATGCTCGCCTTCGTTTTGCTGTTCGGTGGTGTGTTCGCGGTGACCAAATGGGCGTCGCGCGCGATGGGGCAGCGCAGCCGCGCGTCGCTCGTCGGCGGCTTCGATCGCGGGCTTGGCGCGGGCTTCGGTGCGGTCAAGGGACTGGCGCTCGCGACCGTGCTGTTCATGGGCGCGACGCTGCTCTACGATATCGGCTATGGCAGTGCGGCACGCCCCGTCTGGATGACAGACAGCCGGACCTATCCGGCGCTCAATGCGACGAGCGCGGCGTTGAGCAAGGTGATCGCCGAACGCCGTGCCGAATCGCGCGACGCCGACGTCGCGGCGAGAGAAGAAACGGACAAGGCCCGATGAGTGCGCCGCTCTACAATCGCGACATATTGGCGCTGGCTGTGGCGACCGCCGATTTTCCGCTGCTCACCGATGCGCGCCGCGCCTCGCTGCGCGCGCCGCTGTGCGGCAGCCGCATCATCGTCGATGTCGACGCCGATGAGGACGGGCTGGTCAGGGGCGTCGGCCTGCACGTCGAGGCGTGCGCACTCGGTCAGGCCTCGGCGGCATTGCTCGCGCGCCACGCAGCGGGGCGCAGCGCTGACGACCTCCACGCCGCGCGCGATGCGATCGCGAGCTGGTTCGCGGGTGAGGGCGAACGGCCCGACTGGCCGGGGTTCGACCTGCTCGCGCCCGCGCGCGACTATCCGGCGCGCCACGGCGCGATCCTGCTCCCCTTCGATGCCGCGGTCGCGGCGCTGGAGAGCGCAGAGGTGCGCGCATGATCGCCACGCTGCTCGCCGCGGGAACCGCCGCGGTCGAACAGGCGGCCGAAACGCCGACCGATACGCTGTTGTTCGAAGGCGCGATCCTGCTCGGCGTCGCGACCTTGTTCGTGATGATCTTCCGCCGCCTCGGGCTCGGTGCGGTGCTCGGCTATCTGATCGCCGGCGCGCTCGTCGGGCCGCACGGGCTGGGTCTCGTGGGCGGCGGCGAATCGAAGCTCGCGATCGCCGAAATCGGCATCGCCTTCCTGCTGTTTCTGGTCGGACTCGAACTGCATCCGCGCCGATTATGGGATTTGCGCAAGGCGATCTTCGGCCTCGGGCTCGCGCAGGTGGTCGTCACGGGGCTCGTCCTCACCGCGCTGATTCTGCTGACGCAGGGCTTCAGCTGGCAGGCGGCGCTCGTTCTCGGCCTGCCGCTCGCGCTCTCGTCGACCGCACAGGTGCTGCCGAGCCTCAAAAGCTCGGGGCGCATCAACTCGCCCTTCGGCGAAAAGGCCTTCTCGATCCTGCTGTTTCAGGATTTGGCGATCGTGCCGATGATCACGATCGTCGCGGCGCTGTCGCGCGCGCCTGCCGACCCGTCGACCCCGCCCGGCGCTATGCTCGCGCTCTATACGGTGCTGGCGATCATCGGGCTGGTGCTGGCGGGGCGCTTCGTGGTCAATCCGCTGCTCAAGGTCATCGGCCGCTATGGCGAGCGCGAGCTGTTCGTCGTCGTCGGACTGCTCGTAGTGCTCGCGAGCGCGGCGCTGATGCACAGCCTGCACCTGTCGACCGCGCTCGGCGCCTTCGTCGCGGGGGTGATGCTCGCCGACTCGCCCTATCGCCACGAGATAGAGGCTGACGTCGAGCCCTTCCGCCTGATCCTGCTCGGCCTCTTCTTCCTCGCGGTCGGGATGGTGCTCGATGTCGGCGTGGTGCTTGCCGATCCGCTGCGCGTGCTCGGGCTCGCGGCGGGGTTGGTCGTTACGAAAGTCGTCGTGCTGACGCTGCTCGTGCGTGCGTTCGGCAAGTCGTGGAAAACCGCGCTCGGGCTCGCGCTGCTGCTCAGCCAGGGCGGCGAGTTCGGCTTTCTGCTCTTCACCCAGGCACAGCAGGCGCTGCTGATCGCGCCAGAGGCAGCGAGCCTGTTCAGCGCGGTCGTGACCTTGTCGATGGTCTCGACGCCGTTCCTGATGCTGTTCGCCCGCAACCTCGAATTCGCGCCCGATCGCGACGGTCCGATGCCCGAAGGCCCCGACGCGGCGCCGCGCGGGTCGGCGCTGGTCATCGGCTATGGCCGCTTTGGCCAGACCGTCGCGCAGATGCTGCACGCGGTCGATTGCTCGGTCACGTTGATCGACAAGAAGCCGAGCCAGATCGAACAGTCGGGCCGTTATGACACCAAAGTCTATTATGGCGACGGGCTGCGCCTCGACCTGCTTCGCCGCGCGGGCGCCGACGAGGCGCGGCTGATTATCTATTGCATCGACGACGCTTCGGTCGACGCCGAGGCACTGCGCCCGATCGTCGAAGCCTTTCCGCAGGCGAAGGTGCTGATCCGCGTATTCGACCGGCGCCAGCTGATGGCGATCGACGGCGCGGGGGCGGCCGGCGCGGTGCGCGAGCTGTTCGAAAGCTCGATTGCGCTCGGGCGCCTCGCGCTCGCCGAACTCGATGTCGATCCGCGCGAGGTGGAGGATGTCGAGACGGCGCTGCGGCAGCTCGACGAAACGCGGCTCGCGGCGCAGATGGACGAAGGCGATCTGGCGGCGGGTCGCGACCATCGCTTCAAGCCGGGCGGCGGCCGCGAAGCGGCGAGCGTGCTCGAAAATCTGCGCCAGCGGCGGCAGGCAGCGAAAGCGGCGCGCGAAGAGGAAACGATGCAGGTGGCTGATCCTGAGACGGCGTAGCCTTTGCCCTCTCCCCTTCAGGGGAGTGGGATCAGCCCGCCCCGTCCAGAAACGCCGCCACCGCATCGAGCCCATACTCCTCGGTCACGAAGCTCTGTCCGATGCCGCGGGTCAGGATCAGCGGCAGCTTGCCGCCGCGCACCTTCTTGTCGTGCGCCATATGCGCCGCGAGCCCCGTGCCGCCGGTGCCCACTCCGGCGCTCGCCAGACTGTGCGGCAGGCCGACGCTCGCGAGATGATCGCGCACGCGCGCCGCGTCGGCGGCGGGGCAGAGGCTCTGCGCCGCCGAAAATTGATGCGCGAGCGCCATGCCGGCGGCGACCGCTTCGCCGTGGAGCAGCCGGTCCGAATAGCCGGTTTCGGCCTCGAGCGCGTGGCCGAAGCTGTGGCCGAGATTGAGCAAGGCGCGGACATCCTGCGTTTCGCGCTCGTCGGCGGCGACGATGCGCGCCTTCGCGGCGACGCTATGCGCGATCGCCCCATGCCGCGCGCCCGTATCGCCCGCGAGCAGCGCCGCGCCGTTCGCCTCGCACCATGCGAAGAAGTCCGCATCGTCGATCAGGCCATATTTGACGACCTCGGCATAGCCCGCGCGCAGCTCGCGCGGCGGCAGGCTCGCGAGCGTTGCCGGGTCGATCACGACGAGCGCGGGCTGGTGAAAGGCACCGATCAGATTCTTGCCCGCCGCGACGTTGATCGCGGTCTTGCCGCCGACGCTGCTGTCCACCTGCGCGAGCAATGTCGTCGGCACCTGGACAAAGGCGCAGCCGCGCTTGACGATGCTGCATGCAAAGCCGACGAGATCGCCGATCACGCCGCCGCCGAGTGCGATCACATGATCCCTGCGCTCGATGCCCTGGTCGATCAGCCATTCGGTGAGGCGCGACAGCCCCTCCCAGCTTTTCGTGCCTTCGCCGGCGGGCAGCGCGAGCGACGAGAAGGAGATATTCGCCTGCGCGAGCGAGGTGCCGACGCGCGCGAGATAGAGGTCGGCGACATGCTCGTCGGTCACGATCATCGTCCGCGGACGCCTGAGCAGCGGCGCGACATGTGCGCCGATCTTTTCGAGCAATCCGTCGCCGATCAATATGGGATAGCTGCGGCTCCCCAGTTCGACGGTCAGCCTTTGCATGCCGGATCTTCCCATGTTGACAGGGCCTCCAATATCGCGCGCACCGTATGGTCGTGGGGGTCGCTCGCCGATCCGACGCGCAGATGCGCCTCGGCATAGATCGGATTGCGCACCGCCGCGAGTTCGCGCAGCACTTCGCCGGGGTCGCGGTCCTTGAGCAGCGGGCGATGGCTGCGGCGTCCGACGCGCTCGACGAGCGTTGGAATGTCGGCGTCGAGCCAGATGCAAAGGCTGTCCTTCAGGATCAGCGCGCGCGTCTCGTCGTTGATGAAGGCACCGCCGCCGGTCGCGAGGACGAGCGGCTTTCCGGCGAGCAGTCGCGCGATCACGCGGCGCTCGCCATCGCGGAAATGCGCTTCGCCGAATTTCGCGAAAATGTCGGAGATCGTCATGCCCGCGGCGCGCTCGATTTCGTCGTCGGCGTCGGCGAAGGCCATGCCGAGGCGCTGCGCGAGGCGGCGGCCGACGGTCGATTTCCCCGCGCCCATCAAGCCGACGAGCACGATCGGCCGCGCGCGGATCGCGGGGTCGATGGCCAAGGCCGGGCTTTTCGGGTTTCGCGCCATGATGCGCGCGGCTATACCGCCCGGACCGCGCGGGACAATGGTTTTCGGCGCATATGTATAGCCAAGGGTCGCCGGGATATTGCACACAGAGGAAACATCGGGAAAAGGCCGGTGGATCGGGCGGCTGCTCGTGCTGGCGTTGTTGCTGGTCGCCTTTGCAGCTCTGTTGTGGTTCCTCGGCCGGCCGGTCGAGCCGAAATGGATTGAGGTGGATGTGACCGACACGATTGCCGCGGGGGCGCCGCAATGAAGAAGAAACTGCTCGCCCTGACGCTCGGCCTGTCGGGAAGCGCGCTCGCCGCGGCGCTGATCCTGCCCGTGACCGCGCAAGAATCGCTGCTGCCCGAAGGTTTCGGTAGCCCGCCCGCGCCGACGCCGGCACCCACACCCGCGCCTGGTCCGACCCCCACGCCTTCGGCGCCGTCGGCGCCCAAGCCGGGCGTTCCGGCGACTCCGGGGGCAAAGCCGACCGTCGAGGACGCCGCGGACGCGGAGGATGAGGCGGCCGACGAGGAAGAAGAGGAAGTCGAGGGCGCAATCTCGAGCCGCCTCAAATACGACCTGCCGCCGGGCGCACGGCGCCTGCTCACCCGCATCGGCCCGCTGACCCCCGAAACGGGCGGCATGGCGCCCGATGCGTTCGGTGTGCGCGGCCAATATGCCGCGGCAATCATGCGCAATACGAACGGCCGGATCGCCTCGCGCTGGGCGCAGATTCTGCTCCGCCGCGCGCTGCTCTCGGCGATCGACACGCCCGAGACGATCAACGGTGCCGATCTTGCCGCCGACCGCGCCGCGCTGCTGCTGCGCATGGGCGAATCGGTCGGCGCGCGTTGGATCGTCCAGTCGGTCGATCACGACCGCGCGAGCAGGCGGCTCGTTGCCGTCGCGCAGCAAACCTATCTCGCCAACGCCGATCCAGCGGGAATGTGCCCCTATGTTCCTGCGGGCCTCGCGCATGGCGACCAGCAGACGTGGCGGCTGGCCTCGGCGATCTGCTCGGGCCTGACCGGTGACGCCGGCCCCGCCGGCTGGGCGATCGGCCGCGTGCGGTCGCGCGGCCAGATTGCCAATTTCGACATATTGCTCGCCGAGCGCGTGCTGGGCGCCACGGGCGCGGGGCGGCGCTCGACGACGATCGAATGGGACAATGTCGAGCGCCTGACGAGTTGGCGTTTCGGCATGGCCACGGCGACCGGAATAGGGATTCCCGCCGAATTGCGCGCATCCGAACCTTTCTACATGCGCGGCTGGACGGTCCTCGCGCCGATGACCGACATGCCCGACCGCATCGCCGCGGCGCCCGAAGCGGCGGCGCGCGGCGTGCTGTCGAGCGAAGCCTATCTGTCGTTGCTGAGTGCGGCGGCGAGCGAGGCCGAACCGGCCGCGCCGCTCGCGGCCGAAACCGACACGTTGCGCAACGCCTTTGCCGCGCCAGCCGCGGCCGATCGCTACGCCGCGATGCAGGAGATCTGGGGCGGCGAGGGGAATGCGATCGCGCGCTATGCGGCGATCGTCTCGACCGCGCGCGCCGCGGCCGCCTTGCCGACGGCGACCGCCGTGGCGGATGATCCGTGGCAGCTGATCGGCTCGATGCTCGCCGGCGGGTACGACCGCAACGCCGCGAACTGGGCGGCGCGCGTCGATGCGGGAAGCCACGCCTGGGGCGTGCTCGCCGTGGGGTTGCCGCAGCCGCTCGGCGGGACGAGCACGGGCCGGATCGGCCAGTTCGCCGAAGGCGACGATAGCGCCGGACAACTGCGCTCGAAGCTGTTGCTCGCGGGGCTCGCCGGGCTCGGCCGGATCGACGCGGGGGCGGCCTCGTCGGCGGCGCAGGATCTTGGCGTCGATCTCGGCAAGCAGACGCGCTGGACGCAGGCGATCGAAACCGCGGCACGGCGCCGCGAACCCGGCATGGTGGCGCTGCTTGCGGCGACGGGGATGCAGGGCGATTGGTCGAAAGTGCCCGCTTATCACCTCTATCACATCGTCCGCGCGCTGCGCGACGTCGGACTGGAGGCGGAGGCGCGGATGATCGCCGCCGAAGCGCTGGTGCGTGTCTGACGCGGCGCCGATCGACCGCTTTCTGGAGATGATGGCGGCCGAGCGCGGCGCCGCGCGCAACACGCTCGCCGCCTATCGCCGCGATCTCGAACAGGCGTCGCGTTTCGCGAAGGGCCGGCTGGCCGAAGCCGATGCGGCGATGCTGCGCAAGATCATGGCCGATTATCGCTCGCTCGCGGCGAGCAGCGCGGCGCGCAAGCTGTCGGCGCTGCGGCAGTTCTTTGCCTTTCTGGCGGACGAAGGCGAGCGCGCCGACAATCCGGCGCTCGACGTCACGCGGCCCGCGACGCGGCGGCCGCTGCCCCGCGTGCTGACGCACGACGACGTCGAACGGCTGTTCGCGCTGGCGGGCGAGGAAGCAGCGGGGGAGGCGCCGCCCGCCGCCGCGGTTCGCCAACTGCTCCTCCTCGAGCTTCTTTATGGCTCGGGCCTGCGCGCGAGCGAGCTCGTGTCGCTACCGCGCCGCGCCATTATGGGCGAACGCGCCTTTCTGATCGTGCGCGGCAAGGGCGACAAGGAACGGCTCGTGCCGCTGTCCGACCGCGCGCGCGGAGCGCTCGACCAGTGGCTGCCGCTCGCCGGCGACGGCTCGCCGTGGCTTTTTCCGTCGGGCAAGGGACATCTGACACGAGTGCGGCTGTTCCAGCTGCTGCGTGAACTCGCGGCGCGCGCCGGGCTCGATCCGGCCGCGATCAGCCCGCATGTGCTGCGCCACGCCTTTGCGACCCACCTGCTCGAGGGCGGCGCCGACCTGCGTGCGCTGCAGCTGATGCTCGGCCATGCCGACATCGCGACCACCGAAATCTATACCCATGTCGACAGCCGCCGCCTCGTCGAACTGGTCAATCGCCGTCATCCGCTGGCGCGGATGGAGGACGTTGACCTGACGACGCCTTCCGCCTAGCGATTCCGCATGACAGCCTTTCTGGATTTCGAAAAACCGGTCGCCGCCCTCGATCGCCAGATCACCGAACTGCGCGAGATGGGGAGCGACCCCACGCTCGACATCGACGGCGACATTGCGCGGCTCGAGGCCAAGTCCGCGAAGATGCTGCGCGACATTTATGCCAGGCTGACGCCGTGGCAGAAGACGCAGGTCGCGCGCCATCCCGACCGGCCGCATTTCAAACATTATGTCGCGGGCCTGTTCGATGACTGGATGCCGCTCGCCGGCGATCGCAATTTCGGCGACGATCAGGCGATCCTCGGCGGCCTCGCGCGCTTTCGCGGCCGCCGCGTGATGGTGATCGGCCACGAAAAGGGCGACGATATCCCGTCGCGCATGAAGCATAATTTCGGCATGGCGAAGCCCGAAGGCTATCGCAAGGCGATCCGCCTGATGCAGCTGGCCGACCGCTTCGGCTTGCCCGTCGTAACACTCGTCGACACCTCGGGCGCTTTTCCCGGCATCCAGGCCGAGGAGCGCGGGCAGGCCGAGGCGATCGCGCGCTCGACCGAGCAATGCCTCGCGCTCGGCGTGCCGATGGTCGCGGCGGTGGTCGGCGAGGGCGGATCGGGCGGGGCGATCGCGCTCGCCGCGGCGAACCGCGTGCTGATGTTCGAAAATGCCGTCTATTCGGTGATCTCGCCCGAAGGCTGCGCCTCGATCCTGTGGCGCACCTCCGACAAGGCGCCCGAAGCCGCGGCGGCGATGAAGATGGCGGCGCAGGATCTGCTCGCGCTCAAGGTGATCGACCGGATCGTGCCCGAGCCGGTGGGCGGCGCCCACCGCGCGCCCGACGTCGCGATCAAGGCGCTGGGCGATGCGATCGCCGAGGAACTCGATGGGCTTTCGGGTCTCCCCCGCGATGCGCTGCTGTCGGCGCGCGAAGAGAAATTCCTCGCGATGGGGCGTGGTTAGACTGCGATTCGAAGCCTGCGTGCTCCCGCCAACGCGGGAGCCCATCTCCGGCCGGCGCCCTATAGAACCGACCGGCGATCGGTCCCCGCGTTGGCGCTATGCGCCGCCTTCGGCTCCGCGGGGACACACGGTTTTTCAATCGAGCATGATCTGGCGCGGACGGGAACCCGATCCTGCAAGTTGCGTTCCCTCCATCGAGCGCCTCCCTTCGCGGGAGGGGTTGAAGGAAGCCTGAAAGGGGAGACGCATTTCATGGCCCGAACGACGATGACGACGGCGCTGGCAATGGCGCTGGCGGGATGTGCGATGGCGGGGAGCGGGGTAAGCGGTCCCGCCGACGCCAGGACCAAGACGATCCGCACCGCGACCAGCATCACCCCCGCCGAACGCCAGCAGGGCGCCGAGGCGCACCCCCAGCTGCTCCAGGAATTCGGCGGCGCCTATGCCGGGCCGCAGGCCGCCTATGTCACGCGCGTCGGACAGACTATCGCCGTCCAGTCGGGCATGTCGAACGCGCGCGGCGACTTCACCGTTACCCTGCTCAATTCGCCGGTGAACAACGCCTTCGCGATTCCCGGCGGCTATGTCTATGTCACGCGCCAGCTGATGGCGCTGATGAACGACGAGGCCGAGCTGGCGGGCGTGCTGGGGCACGAGGTCGGCCATGTCGCCGCGCAGCACAGCAAAAAGCGCCAGTCGGCCGCGACGCGCAACAGCATCCTCGGCGTGCTCGGCGCCGTGCTCGGCAGCGCGATCGGCGGCGAAGGCGGGCTGCTCGGCTCGCTCGGCGGGCTGCTTCAGAATAATGCGATGCAGGTTGCGCAGCTCGCGACGCTCGGCTTTTCGCGGAGCCAGGAACTCGAGGCCGACCAGCTCGGCGTGCAATATCTGAAGAGCGCGGGCTATGATCCTCTGGCGCTGTCGACGATGCTCGCGAGCCTCGCGAACCAGACCGATCTCGAAGCACGGATCGCCGGCGATGCGCGCTCGATCCCCGAATGGGCGAGCACGCACCCCGACCCGGCTTCGCGCGTGCGCAACGCGCAGCAACTCGCGAGCCGCTATGGCGCCGGCGGCGTTCGCAACGCCGATGCGTTCATGGCCTCGGTGGACGGCGTGCTATATGGCGACGATCCGGCGCAGGGTGTCGTCGAGGGACGGCAGTTCCTGCATCCCGACTTGCGGCTGGCATTCACGGTGCCCAATGGCTTTGGCATGCAGAACGGAACGACCGCGGTCGACATCAGCGGCAACGGCGGACAGGCGCAATTTTCGACCGGGCGCTACAATGGCGACATGAACGCCTATATCGCATCGGTGCTGAAGGCGATCGGCGGCGACGCCAATCTGACGCCCGGCACGATCCAGCGCACGACGGTGAACGGCATTCCCGCCTATTACACCACCGTCCGCGCCAACAGCCAGTCGGGGCAGGTCGATGTCACCGTCTTCGCCTATGAATTTTCGCGCAGCAGCGCGTTTCATTTCGTCGCGCTGACCAAGGCGGGCGGAGCGGGGACCTTCAACTCGATGTTCGGCAGCCTGCGCCGCCTGAGCGCCAGCGAAGCGGCGGCGATCAAGCCGCGGCGGGTCGACGTCGTGACGGTGCGGCAAGGAGATACGGCGGCGAACCTGTCGCGCCGCATGGCGTACAGCAACTATCAGGTCGAGCGCTTTCAGGTGCTCAACCGGCTTGCCGCCAACGCGCGTTTGACGCCGGGGCAGAAGGTGAAACTGGTGGTTTACGCGGGGCGCTGACGGCCGGTAGCGAAAAAGGGGCGGTGTTTCCACCGCCCCTTCCGAATATCGCGCCGACCCAGCAATTGGATCGGCCGAAAAAGATGTTACTTCGAGTTGGCCGTCGTAAGCTCGGTGTTGACCTTGTTGAAGGTCGTGCTGACGCTGCCACCCACATTGCTGAGCGCGGTGATCGCAGCAACGGCGATGAGCGCGGCGATCAGGCCATATTCGATGGCGGTCGCGGCCTTGGTGTCGCGAACGAACTTCTTGATGAACTTCATGTCTGGTCTCCTGATAAGTCACTTACCCTGTTGACGGTCTGGTCGTGGTCAACGCTGCGGGTCTAAGGCGAATTGGTTTTGAAAAGTTTAATGGACCGAAGCGATAAATCGGCGCTGATGTGCCGGCACCGGACGCTCAGCTTTTGTTCACCGCGTTCGTCGTGGTCGTGGAAACACGATTCCACATGCCCGCGGTCGACTTGCCGACCGACGTCATCGCCGATACGGCGGCCAGAAAGATCAGCGCGATAATCAGCCCATATTCGATGGCCGTTGCGGCCCTGGTCGACCGCAGCAGCCTGAAAAAGATAGACATTGTTCCACCCCTAACAAACTTATAGTTCCCGAGGCGTCCATGGTCGCACAGGAAAGTTAACAATTTGATCGCCCCGCCCCCCGCGAAACCCGCAGAAAACGGCCTGATCGTGGTCGCCGCCGCGCTCGTCGACGGCGATGGGCGGCTGCTCGTCCAGCAACGTCCCGAGGGCAAGGCGATGGCGGGGCTGTGGGAATTTCCCGGCGGCAAGCTGGAGGCGGGCGAGACGCCCGAAGCGGCGCTCGTGCGCGAACTGCACGAGGAGCTCGGGATCGACGTCGAGGAAGCCTGCCTTGCCCCCGCCTGCTTCGCCAGCGACCGGATCGGCGATCGGCACCTGCTGCTGCTCGTCTATGCGTGCCGCAAATGGCGCGGCACCCCGCAGCCGATCCATGCGACGGCGTTGCGCTGGGTGCGCCCCGTCGATCTCTACGCGCTCGACATGCCGCCCGCCGACCGGCCGCTGATCGGTCTGCTCGAGGCGCTGATTTGAAGCGTCGTCGCCCCAGCGAAAGCCGGGGCCGCCGGCAAGCTTGCGCTACACCGAATAACGGCCCCAGCATTCGCCGGGGCGACGATTATTGTTTCGGTTTCAACGCTTCCGCAAGCGAGGCGGTGCCGCTGCCGCGCCGGGCCGGGCGCGGCTGGTCGGGGTGCGGCGCCCAGCCGCTGAAATGGATCAGCCGCCAGCTTTCGGCGACACGCCCGTCGGGGTCGGCCTGCGCGGCAAAGGCGGCGGCGATCCGCGCCACCTCTTCGCGCGTCAGCGGCGGCGGTGCGGGGGTGAGGCGGCTTGCAAGCCCCGTCGCGCGCAGGTCGCGCACCAGTGCGAACCAGTCGCCGTAGCGCACGGTCAGCGCCTCGACATCGACCACCGGCATGGTGAAGCCCGTGCGCTGGAGCAGGTTGCCCATCGCCGAAAGGTCGATCTGCGGGTGCATACGCGCGATCGGGCGCACGCCGTCGGCCATGATCGCGCGGCGGTGCCGCGGCAGGCTGCCGTCGCCGACGAAGCTGCCGAGCAACAGGCCGTCGGGGGCAAGCAGCGCGCGCAGGCGGACGAGCGCGCCGGGAACGTCGTTGACGCTGTCGAGGCCGCCGGGCCAGACGATCAGGTCGAAGCTGGCGAACGGCAGGTCCACCGTGTCGGCTTCGGCCTCGATCGCGCCGGTTCGCGCCGCGAGCCGCGGCCCGGCTTCGAGGATCGTGAGGCAGGTTCCGGTCGCCTGCAATGCGCCGGCGAGCGACGCGTCGTGCCCGCCGATCAGCAGCGTGCGCGCGAAGTCGCGCGTCACCATCGACAGCCGGTCGAGCAGGGTTTCGGCGACGATCGGCGCTAGAAAGTCGGCGCCGGCGGGCTGCCGGGCAAGGCGATCGCGCTGGGCGCGGTGGCGCGCGGACGAGAAGAGCGGGGCGGGGGAAGCGGCCATCGCGCGCTTGTGCCGTCCCGCATCCTGCTTCACAAGGGTCTCATGGCCAGGGAAGGGGGATTTTCCGCCATGGGCAAGCCCGCGCGGCTGATCGACGGCCTGCGTGAAGCAGCGCGCGCGGTCGTCGACTATGCGCTGCCGCCGCGCTGTCCGGCGTGCGGCACCATCGTCGCCGCCGACCGGCAATTCTGCCTCGACTGCTGGTCGGGGCTGCATTTTCTGGACGGTCCCGCCTGCGCGCTTTGCTCGATTCCATTGCCCGGCGCCGCGGCGGGTGCGGACCTGCAATGCGGCGCCTGCCTTGCGGCTCTCCCGCCGTTCGAAGGCGCGCCGGCGGCAGTGGCCTATGGCAGCGCTGCACGAACGGTGGCGCTTCGCCTCAAATATGGCCGCCGCCTCGGCCATGCGCGATTGATGGCGGGACTGATGCTGCGCCCGCTTCGCGCGCTTGCCGGAGAGGAGGCGACGGAAAAGGCTTTGCTGGTTCCGGTGCCGCTTCACCGTTGGCGGCTTTGGTCGCGCGGCTTCAATCAAGCCGCCCTGATTGCAGGCGAGCTGGCGCGGCTGAGCGGCGTCGCGCACGATCCCCATCTGCTGATGCGGCGCAAGGCGACCCCGTCGCTGCGCGGCAAGGGGCGCCGCGAGCGCGAACGCATCGTCGCGGGTGCTTTTTCGCTGGGGGCGGGTGCCAAGACGCGCTGTCGGGGGCGCCACCTGATCCTCATCGACGATGTCCACGCGAGCGGGGCCACGCTGCGCGCCGCCGCGCGCCTGCTACGCCGCAGCGGCGCCGCGCGCGTGTCGGCGCTGACCTGGGCGCGCGTGGTCCCCGAAGCCATGACGGCGGGCGCGCCATTTGACTTTGCCACGCTGGATTCCGATATGGGTGACGAAAGGATGACAGGATAGCCGCATGGCCAAAATCGAAGTCTATACCAAATTTCTCTGCCCCTATTGCACGCGCGCCAAGGCGCTGCTTGACCGCAAGGGGGTGAATGTCGAGGAAATCGACGTGACGATGGACCGCGCCGGATTCGACGCGATGGTCGAGCGCGCGGGCGGCCGCCGCACGGTCCCGCAGATTTTCATCGACGGCCGGCATATCGGGGGCAGCGACGAGCTTGCCGCGCTCGATGCGAAGGGCGGACTCGATCCGCTGCTCGGAAAGGCTTGACGCTTGATCGTCTTCGATCTTTGCTGCAGCGCGGGCGACCACCGTTTCGAGGCGTGGTTCGCGAGCAGCGAAAGCTTTGCCGATCAGCAGGCGCGCGGGCTGATCGCCTGCCCCGTCTGCGGCGACGACGATGTGCGCAAGGCGGTGATGGCGCCGCGCGTTGGCGCGAAGTCGAACCGGCAAGCGTCCGCGGCTCCCGCGCCCGTGCCCGCCGAAACGCCGAACGCTCCGGTGCCCGAGGCGATCCGCGCCGCACTCGCGGCGATTGCGTCGAAGCAGGCCGAAATGCTGCCGCGCTCGCGCTGGGTCGGCCGCGACTTTGCGGCGGCAGCGCGCGCGATGCACGAGGGCCGGGCGCCCGAGGATATGATCCACGGCCAGACCTCGCCCGAAGAGGCGCAGGCGCTGCACGACGACGGCATCGCCGCAATCCCGCTGCTGGTGCCCTTTGTCCCGCCCGACGCGGTGAACTGATCCGCCGATTGACGCGCGACGCCCGACGCCGCTACACGAACCGCGGCGCGCCCGTAGCTCAGCAGGATAGAGCATCAGATTCCTAATCTGGGGGCCACAGG
Source organism: Sphingopyxis indica (assembly GCF_900188185.1). Classification (GTDB taxonomy): domain Bacteria; phylum Pseudomonadota; class Alphaproteobacteria; order Sphingomonadales; family Sphingomonadaceae; genus Sphingopyxis; species Sphingopyxis indica. The sequence continues at coordinate 83,530 of NZ_FZPA01000009.1, forward strand.
TTCGAATCCTGTCGGGCGCACCATTTCGGAACAAAGCTGGGCACCGCGCCCGGCTTTGTTTCGGCGACCCCTGCGATCAGCGCTTGCAGCAGATTGCTTTTCGAGCCGAGAATCCGAACTTCATGGGCAGCGACTTCCACCCTTTGCGCCAGCGCGCGGAGGTGATTGCGGCGATAGCCGCCGTTCGCATTTCGCATCCGCTTGCGCGCGGCGCTGGCGAAGTTCGCCAGCATGGCGGGCGCGACCGCCTTCCGGCCCTCAGCGCTGAGCGAAGCCGCCACGCGCTCAGCGTCGGCCTTTGCCTGATCGCGCGTCGCCTTGAGCGTCGCTATGCGCTCCTTGAGAGCTGGGTCGTCCACGTCGGCAATTCCGTTCTCGATAGCGTCGTAGAGCCGCTTCACGCAGCATGGCTTCCTGTTTCAGAAGGAAACCGGGCATCTGAAGGCGAACCCTATCGTTCGCCGGTGTTCCGGAAGGTCCATTGAGGGGGAGGCGGCGATGAGCGCGAAGCGACAGCAGATCGTGCCCGCGGGCACCCAATTTCTCTACGACAGCTATCATTTCGCCCCCGCGACGCGCGTCTGTGTCACGGATCTGGCGGCACCCGAATATAAGGTCGAGGTGCGCGTCGTCGCGGTCGCGGGATCGGGCGCCGAATAGGCCCGCGTTGCGCCCGCTCGCGCCAAAGCCTGCGAACACGGCCTCGATCAGCACGACATCGGCGCCGCGTGCGCGAAGTTCGAGAGCGGTCGACAGTCCGGCGAAACCCCCCGCCGACGATGACGACACCGGCGCCGGCGGGGTCTTCGAGCGGCGGGCGAAGGTCGGCGGGTTCTTCTAACCAGCCGCCGATCGGGCGCCACGCCGCGCGGGTCATGCCCGCACTCGCGCGGCGAGCGCCTGCAGCGCCGCCTTGCGCCCGGCCCGGATCGCTCCGTCCATCGAGCTCGGGTGAAGCTCGGCCATGTCGGTTCCCGACCAGATGACGCGCCCCATCGGCTCGCGCGACGCCGCGCCCCATCGGGTCAGAAAGCCCGGCGGATAGGGCGAGACGCACGACCGCGTCCATTCGTCGACGCTGCCCCAGTCGATCTCGTGATATTGGAGCGGGTGGAGCGCCGCCTCGCCGAGCGCCCGGGCATAGGTCGCGGCGAGCATCGGCCCCGCCTTGGCCGGATCGGCGGGCAGCGCGCCTTCGCGCACGAAGCAGGTGAGGATGCCGACCGACGCATCGGGCGGCGAATTGTCGGCGGACCAGAGCAAAGCGCCGCCGATGTCGAGCACCTGGCCGTTGAACCCGGCATCGCGCCAGAAGGGCCGCGCATAGACATGCACCGCCTTGCGCATCTTCGCGGTGACCGGCCACGCCCGGTGCATCGCGGCGCGCGCGGCGGGGAGGGCGGGGGCGAAGACGATCCTGCTCGCGACCCCCTGGCTTGCGGAAAAGACCAGTTGCCGCGCGCGGACGACGCCCGTGTCGGTGTGGAGTTCGACGATGTCGCGGTCCCAGCCGACGATCTTTCGCACCGGCGAGGAGAGGCGGCTCTTGTCCTGCAATCCCTCGGCCATCTTCTTGCTGAGAATCCACGAGCCGCCGACGAGCCGCTTTTCCTGCGCGCCGCCTTCCATCGCTTCGAGCTTCTGAAGGCTCGACCCGAAGGAATTGATCAGCGTCAGATAGTGAAGCAGCCCCAGCGCTTCGGGCGGGGCGCCATATTTGGGCGCGCGCGCGGCGGCTTCGTTCCCCAGCGCCACGCCGCCGGCGAGGAAGGGGATTGGGATATGAAGGGACTGGGCGCCGGTTTGGTCGCGGCGCCCGGCGTCTTTGCCGGGGCGATAACGGCGCTGGCGCAGGACGGTGGCGGCGATGCGGCGGACGACATTGTCGTCACCGAACAGCGCCGGTAGGAGAATTTGCAGAGCGTTCCGGTGTCGATCACCTTCCGGCACGCTGATCAATATTCCCAGGTCGCGGATTTTGGGCGCCGAACTCGAACTGATGCTGGCGGGTCCTGGTGGGGAACGGAGAGCCCGCCGGCTGTTGCGGCTCGCGATTCAGGCGATGCCGGGCTTGACCTTCCAATAGGTCGCATAGCGTTCGTGCGCGATGCGGTGATAGGGTATCAGGCGCACCGGCGTCCCGTCCTCGGCCGCCATGCTGAACTCCAGCGGAGCGCTGCCCGGTGTCAACTGCGCCGCGAGCGTTTCGGGATCGCCGGCGATCGCCGGCACCGCCACCTCTCCTCCGTTATATTCGCCATATTTGCGCTCGTTGACGACGATGTCGCCGCCGGGTTCCAGCCCCTGCCGGCCGAGCGCGCCGGCGAGCACGATCGGTCCGTAGGTGAAGGCGACGATGTCGGGCGCGGCCGGCGCGCTTGCGACGGCCGCCTCCATTTCGAGATGCAGTTCGACGCGGTCGTCATCCTGCCACCGCCGCGCGACTTCGATATAGCGGCCGGGCACCAAAGACCGGGCCACCTCCCGCCCGTTCACGAGGACAATGGCCGTCCGGCTCCAGCGCGGATGGCGCAGCTGGAGCGCGATCTCGGCCGGCGCGCGCAGCGTCCATTGCAGGCTGGTCGCCGGCACGTCGGGGAAGCTGGTGCGCTGGACCAGCTGCGCTCCCTTCTCCTTCCATACCACCGCCGAGGGGATGAAGAGGTTCACATAGAGCGACCGGTCGTCGTGGAAGTAGATGGAATCCCGATATTTGACGTGGTTTTCCATCCCCGTGCCGGTGCAGCACCAGAAGCTGTCCTCCGGCGTGTGATACAGCTTCATATAGCCCGGCCGAGCGCCCTGAAAATAGGTGGCCATCCCGCTATCCGGGTCCTGCGAGGCGAGGATGCCGTTGTAGAGCGTGCGCTCATAATAGTCGGCGTAGTCGGCCTGCGGGTCCTGCATGAACAACAGCCGCGCCAGCTTGAGCATATTATATTGGCAGCAGGTTTCGGACCCCTTGGCCGAGAAGACATGCCGGTCGAAATCGGCCATCGCAAAGAAATGCTCGTTGTCGCCAAACCCGCCGGTGGCGAACGAGCGGGTATGCGCCACGGTGCGGAAAAAGAAGGCCGCAGCCTGCGTATAGCGTTCGTCGCCGGTCTCTTCATAGACGCGCTGAAACCCGACGATCTTGGGCACCTGCGTGTTGGCGTGCAGCCCGTCGAGCAGGTCGCGCCCTTTCACCAGTGGTTCCATCACCGCCTTGTGGGAAAAACGCCCGGCGAGCGTGCGATACTCTTCCTTGCCGGTCATCGCATAGAGATCGGCATAGATTTCGTTCATTCCGCCATGTTCGGTCGCCAGCATCGCTTCGAACTGCGCATCGGTCAAAGCCTTGGTTGCCACGACGCCCCAGTCGGCGAGGCGTATCAGCACTTCGCGCGAGGCGGCGCTGTCGGCGAGCTGCGCGGCGTCGCGCAGCCCCGCATAGAGCTTGTGCAGCGTGTACCAGGGAACGCCGGTGATCCCGTCCCCCCTGATATGCGCCGCCACCAGCGCCGGTCCGTCGGGAAAGGCACAGACCAGCCCCGAACCCGAAGCCTTCTGGCACGCGGCCAACTCCCCGGCGATATAGTCGATCCGCTGCTTGAAGCGCGCGTCCTTGGTGGAACGATAGGCAAATGCGCAGGCGGAGAGATAGTGGCCCAGTGTATGGCCGTGGCAGTTGATGTCCGCCCAGGTCGGCTCCGATTCCCAGCCGCCATAGACCGGCGCTTTCGGCTGCAATCCGGCATTGACGCGGAAATTATGCAGCATCCGGTCGGGCTCAAGCCGCAGCAGATAGGCTTCGGTCATGCGCTGGGCGTGCAGAAACGGGCCCTCGGCCAATGTTACGTCCGCCATATCGAAAGGCCTGAGGCGCGCTGGCTTCGCTTCGGCCGCCGCGGGTCCGACGACCGCCGCATCCGCACGCAGCGGGCCGAGGCCGATCGTCACAGCGGCGATGCCGACGCTCGCAAGGAGATCCCGTCGCGACGGCCGGGTACAAGGAAGAATGTGGGGCAAGGAATCTTCCTTCGCCATGAGGGAGCCAATTCGATCAGCCCCGATGGTAGCTATATACTCCTACAATTTGCAAGCCCCTTGCTGATGTGATTTGGAAGATGGCCTGTCCGCCTTCCGCTCCAGACGCTCGATCCGATGCCTGCCGGGGCCGGCGAAAACCGCTATCCGATACTGGAAAAGCCGACCGGCCCCGAATGAGGCTGGCGCCGACCACGCAGACGGCGAGCAGAGCAAATCGCCGGAACCGTTCGCGAACGGTTCCGGCGTTGCTCCCGCAAGGGACATAGGGAGCAAATTTGCGGCTGTCGCGGCGTTCAGGGCCGGGCGACGGTAATGGTCTGCGCTGCGAGTTGCTGACCGGACTGGCGCGCGGCCATGATTTCGCGCCCCGCTTGCCGGCCCTGTTCGAGCGCGGTGTCGAAGCAGCGCGATTCCGCGGTCATGGTGCGGAGCGACTCCTTGTCCAGACGCACATCGCACACCTGACGGGCGGCGGCCCGCAAGCGGCTGTCGAGACGGGCCATCCCGCTTTCCGAGCTCAGGTTCAGATCGCTATAGTGGACGAGGACGGTTTGGCCTTCGCCTCTCGCTGCGGTGGCGATGATGGGCTGGGCGGCCGCCGGCGTGGCGGCGAGCGACAGGACGGTCAGGCAAATAAGGCGATTCATGGGCTTCCTCCTTTTCAAAGACCGCGCCGCCCGCAGTCGTCGCGCGGCGGTGGACGAGAAGGACTATGCGGCAGGGCCATGGCGGCGGCCGTGAAAGCAGCGTCAAAACTATATTAAAAGTTCGTCAGTCGGCGATGTCGGGCAATTTTTCGTTCATTTCGCGTGAAATCGGTGGTATTCCGTTTGTCGAAAGCAATATCTGGGCGCGCCGATCCCCGTTGGAGGAGGCACGCCCGTGCATGCGATTCGCGCTATCGGCGCGCAGAGTGATGCGGCCCCGACACCGACATTCCGGTTGCTCGGGGACTTTACCGTCGATCCCCCCGCCTTCGTTCCGCACGGCCGCAAGGCCAGGGCGCTGCTCGCGCGTCTGGCGCTGGCGGACGGTCCGCTTACACGGGACCGGCTGAGCACGCTGTTCTGGAGCCGCCGCGCCGAGACCCAGGCGCACGCCAGCCTGCGCCAGTGCCTGATGGAATTGAAGGCGTGGACGCGCGCCTCGCCTCCGCTCATCCACGCCGATCGCGACACTGTGAGGATAGACCGGGCGCAAGTCGCCGATGACATGTCGTTTCTTCTGGCGGCTTGCGCCGCGGACGACACCGAAAAGGCGCTTCGCTGGTTGCCGGGCGAGGGCGCCGCCCTGCTGGCCGACCTCGGCGGCATCGACGAGGTCTGGGACGACTGGCTGGCCGCCGAACGTGCGCGCCGGCATGAGGGGATCGTCCGCGAGGTGCTGGCGATGGCCGATCGGCTGTTCGACGCCGGCGCAATCGACCAGACGCTGGCGGTGGCCGAGCGAATGACGCGCTTCGATCCGTGTAGCGAACATGCGGCGCGGCTGGTGATGCGCGCACGGTGGCAGGCGGGCGACGACGATGGGGTGCGCCACGCCTGGCAACGGATCGAGGACGCGGTAGCACGCGGGCTCGACGGCAAGCCGTCTCCTGAAACCAGGACGCTCTACAAGAATCTGACGGCGAGCCGCCCGCCACGTCCCGCGCCCTTGGTTCCTGCCTCCATTGTGCCCTTGCGCTCCCGCAATCAGCAGACCGCGCGGCCGGCTGGAAGGCCGTTTGCCGGAAGGGTGGGGGTGCTCGCCGCCGGGATTGTCGCCTTGTCGCTTGTGGGAGCGGATGCGCCGCGAGGCGCGCCGCGCGCCGCGGCATTTGCCGCGCCGGTCGTGCGGATCGAACCGGTCGTCCCGCGCGGTGGAGATGCGCTGGAACAACAGTTCGCCGACGCGCTGGCGGCGGATTTCGTCCGGCTAGCCACTGCGTCGGGCGGGGTGGTGCGGGTGTTGGACGGCCGGACGCGGGACGATGGCGAGGATTTCATCGTTCGCGTCGCGATTGATCGCGAAGGAAACGCGCTGAGCAGCGAATCGCGCGTCGTCGATGCGGTCGGCGGATCGCTATTGTGGTCGAACCGGCTGTACGAGACGACGGGCAATCTGACGCTCCTTCGCGAACGGACGGCGGTGTCGGTTGCCAACATGGTCGATTGCGGACTGTCGATGAACGGCCGCGATCGCGCGCTCGCTACCAATGCCGACCGCCGCGTCCTGGTGTTCGCGATTTGCGATGCCAATCGACGCCGGGAAATCGCCCGCATGACCAGCCTGCTTGAAGAGATGACGCGGCGTTGGCCGGGTGACGCGTCGGCATGGGCGTGGCTGGCCCTCGCGCGCGCCATGTCTATCGACGGGAGTGACAGGCCGGCCGAACGGGAACGGCGGCGACAGGTGGCAATTCGCGACGTCCATCACGCCCTTACCCTCGATCCTGCCAATGTGCTGGCGCTCGTCGCCTGGTCGTGGACCGGCAGGGGCGAGCTGTTTGCGGTCGAGGGGTTGCCGAAGATCGACCGCGCGCTGGCGATCGACCCCGATTTTCCGCCGGCGCTGATGGCGAACGCGCTCGGACTGTTCCAGGCCGGCTTTGTCGGTGCCAGCGTCGATCCGGCGATACGGGCGGCAGAGGCCGATCCAACCTCGATCGCCAAGGCATTTGGGGTGGTGCGGCGATTGGCGGCGGCCGGGCGGCTGAAGGACGCCTCGGATCGTTTCGCTGAAGTGGAGCGCTTGTGGCCGGGACACCCCGATCTTGCCGAACATCGCCGCCGGCTGGCCGAAGAATATGGCCGGACAGCCGCGGCCGCGCTTTATCGGGCAGCGAAGCCCGACGAGCGGCGGACTTTCGAGCTGCTCCTGCTGCACCAGATCGCCGACCCGGCCGCCGACCGTAGCGCGCTGGACGCGGCCGCCGAAGAGGAGTTCGCGCGCCATCCCCCCGTTGCCTACTACCTCGCGGCGCATTATAGCCGGACGGGCGACATGGCGAAGGCTCTGGCCTGGCTTAATCGCGCGCCGGTGCGCGATACGGCGGGGCAGTGGTCGTTGCTCTATTGGCCGTCGGTGGCGCCGCTACGCCGCGATCCCCGCTTTTTCGTCAAGATGGCGCAGATCGGCCTGGTCGATTATTGGCGCCGCACCAACCGCTGGCCCGATTTCTGCCGCGAACCGGGGCTGCGCTATGACTGCAGGCAGGAGGCTGCGCGGCTCGTCGCGCTCGGGCGCGCCCTCGGCGACGGGATCGCCTTGAACCGGCGAAGACAGTCGCAAGGCCCGCGGCGCGCTCCATCCTAGGTCGTAAACTCATAAATGGCGCCATCGAGGTTTGAAGCAAAATGGCCCAGTGCGAGGAGAGAAGGCGAAGACATATGTCGATATTTCAAGACTTCTCGACGAAGCAATGGGCCATTTTGGTCAAATCCCTTCGGGACGCCCAAATGGCTTCCATCTCGGGGCGCAAGCCGCTTGGAAAGGCAACCAGCCTTCCCGGCGCGTCTTTCGCCCCGAGCTGTTCGCCATTTGGGCGCCTCGACGGCGCCATTTATGAGTTTACGACCTAGGGCACACGCCCCGCATTTCCCACCAGCGCCTTCCGATGGCTCTTTTCTCCCGCGGAATCTGTCCGCCGCGTCCCGGGCACGGCGGACCCGATCGGGACTCCTGCGTCCTGCCCGATCGTCCTACGCCTTTGGGGTCGTTCAGCAGGAAGGAGACGGGACCATGGGCGCGCTATCGATGCCGGAGGGAAGCGACGCCGCGCCTCGTCCCGCTGCGCCGCACGAAGATGGCCGGCCGCCGGCCGCCGGCCTCGCGTTGAACCTGCAATATTGCCGCGCTGGCCTGTTGTCGCTCACCCGGCTGCAACTGGCGCTCGAGCGCGGCGACCGGGTGCAGGCGATGGCCGCCATCGACCATCTGCACGCGCTCGATCTGGAAATGGAGCGCGCGGTCGAGGCGCTGGCTCTGCCCGCGCCTGTGGCATGGCCGGAGGCGATCGGCGGACATCTCAAGGAAGAGAAGATGGCGATCGCTTTTGAAAAGCTCGCGCTGGCGAGCGGGATCAGCGGGCCCAAGCTGACCGCCCGGTCATCGGCGGCGCCGGGTGTCGACGCGCCGCCGCGCGACAGCCCGCCCGCCGGCCTCGGCGAATGGCCGCCGCCCGAATCGCGAATGGCGCGCCTGTTGCGCCGTCATGTGCCGCGCATCCTGCTTCTCGCCGCGATCGTCGCCGCGACCCTCGCGGCCGTGACGCTGGCGCTATAGGTCGCCCGCGCTACCCGCGCAGATAATCGCGCCACACGGTTTTGCCGATCCGGTCGTAACCGGTCATCGCCGCGATCAGGCGGGCGAGCGAGCCGGTCGCGCACAGCGCCTCGGGCAACAGCGGGTCGCGCATGATGCTGCGGATCGCCTGGCGCCTGAGCGTCAGCGTCTCGGCTGCCGCGGCCTCGATCGGCATCGTGTCGATCCGCCCGGCGCTGCGTTCGAGCATCGTACCGAGTTGTTCGTGCGCTGCGGACAGGCCGGCGCCGTCCCACAGCCGCCGGAACCGGTCTTCGCGGTCGCGGTCCAGTCCGCCCGCTTCGACGACGAGCAGGGATCGTGCCGCGTCGAGCAGCGCGAGGCGGTCGCGCAGCCCGGGGGCGCCGCCGTCGAGATTGTTGGGGCGGACCCACAGATTGACCTCGGCTTCGGCGAATCCTTCGAGCTCGAGCGCGCGGAGCGTGCGGCGCCACGCGGTGCGGTCGGCGCGTTCCTGCGGCCCCGCGAACGCCAGCAGCCAGCGGCCGTCCCATTCGCGGCGGCTGTCGAGCCGCGTTCGCCATCCGAGAATGCGCGCCTTGAGCGGCTCGGCGCGTGCGCCGATCGTGTAGCGCCCGCGCGCGAGCGTGCGCACGCGCCCTTCGGCCTTGAGCCGCGTGAGCGCGGTGCGGATTCCGGGCGCTTCGATCCCGAAGGCGGCGCCGGCGCGGACAAGCTCGGCGGCGGAGAAGGAGGGCGGATCGCCGGTGTCGAGCAGGTCGAGGATCAGCATCCGCGCGCTCATCGGCGCATCGGCGGATTTTGCTATATTGCGTATTTCGTCCATATCAGACAATATATGCAATAAATTTTCATGGAGAGGAAGATGCTGCCGCTAAAAGGCATCACGGTGATCGATCTCACCAGCGTCGTCGCCGGTCCGCTCGCGACGCAGATCATGGCGCAGCAGGGCGCGCGCGTGTGGAAGGTCGAGCCGCCCGAGGGCGACCGCGCCCGGCTGCTCGGCGCGGTCGCGGCGCCGGGGTTCAGTTCGGCGCATGTCGCGCTCAATGCCGGCAAGCAGTCGGTCGCGATCGACCTCGCGCGCGCGGAGGGGCAGGCGCTGCTCCGCCGCCTCGTGCCGCACGCCGACCTGCTCATCCACAATTTCCGCCCGGGGGTGATGGGGCGGCTGGGACTCGGCACCGACGCGCTCCACGCGCTTCGCGCAGACCTCGTGATCGCGCGGATCAGCGGTTTCGGGCAGGAGGGGCCGATGGCGGGTGCGCGCGCCTATGATCCAATCGTGCAGGCCGAATCGGGCATGGTGAGCTGGGGCGAAGACGGCCCCGTGCTCGCGCCGCAATGGATCTGCGACAAGACCGCAGGGCTTTATGCGGCGCAGGCGGCGACCGCCGCGCTCGTTGCGCGCGAGCGCAGCGGAAAGGGGGCGGTGATCGACATCTCGATGCTCGAGGCGGCGGTCGCCTATGGCTGGATCGACCTCCACGGCGATCAGGCCTTTCCCGATAGCCCGTCGCGGATGCCGAACATCGCCGCCGTCTATCGCCCCTGGGCGACCGCCGACGGCTGGGTGGTCGTCGTGATGCTGTCGCAGGCCGAGTTCAAAGGCTGGGCGCGCGCGATCGACGCGCCCGAGCTGCTCGCCGACCCGCGCTTTGCGGATATGACCGCGCGCTTTTTGAACTGGGACGACCTGCGCGCGATTTCGGCGCCGCGCATCGCCGCGCTGACGACCGAAAAAGCGGTGGCGCGGCTGGTCGCCGAGGGCGTGCCGTGCGGGGTCGCCAACCGCTCGGGCGCGCTGCCCGGCCATGCGCAGCTCGTTCATGACGATTTCGTCGCGCTGACCGATCATCCGCAGGCGGGGACGGTGCGCCGCACCCGTGCGGTCGCGCGCTTCGACGGCGCAAGGCCGGGACTCGACGCCCATGCGCCGCGCGTCGGCGAACACAGCCGCGCCGTCCTCGGCGACGCCGGGCTCGACCCCGACGAGATCGCTGCTGCCTTTCAAACCGGCGCCGTCCATGCGCCGCAGGAGACCGACTGATGCCCTTCGAAACGCTGTCCTATGCCACCGAAAACCGCGTCGCGACGATCACGCTCGACCGCCCCGGGCATTTCAACGCGATCGCGCACGGGATGCCGCGCGAAATCCGCGCCGCGGTCGAGAAGGCGGAGGCCGATCCCGATGTCCATGTCATCGTCGTGCGTGGCGCGGGGCCGGGCTTTTGCGGCGGATACGACCTCAAACATTATGCCGAGCGCAAGGGCGAGATCAGCGGGTCGCAGGACATGCCGTGGGACCCGACGCTCGATTTCCAGATGATGTGGCGCAACACGCAGGATTTCATGGCGCTGTGGCGCGCGACCAAGCCGACGATCGCGCGCGTTCACGGTGCCGCCGTCGCGGGCGGGTCGGACATCGCGCTGTGCTGCGATTTCCTGATCATGGCCGAGGATGCGCGCATCGGCTATCCTCCCGCGCGCGTCTGGGGCGTGCCGACTCCGGCGATGTGGGTCTATCGGCTGGGGCCGCAGATGGCGAAGCGGATGATGATGACCGGCGATCTGATCGACGGGCGCGAGGCGGAGCGTATCGGCCTTGCGCTCGAAGCGGTGCCCGAGGCCGAACTCGACGATGCGGTCGAGCGGCTCGCCGGGCGGCTGCGCGGGGTGCCGAGGAACCAGCTGATGATGACCAAGACCGTGGTCAATCAGGCCTATGACAATATGGGCCTCAACAATACGCAGATGTTCGCGACCTTGTTCGACGGCGTTTCGCGCCATTCGCCCGAGGGCATCTGGTTCCGCGAACGCGCGCAGGAGGTCGGTTTCAAACAGGCGGTCGCGGAGCGTGACAGCGGCGATCCGATCGCGAGCCAAGTGTCGAAGCGCCTGCCCGCCGACGATTGAGGAGAGAGAATATGACCGCGATCCAGCCGATCGACCGCCTCGACACGCACGAGGTGTTCAACCAGCCGCCGCCGTTCGAAAATGTGAATCTGTTCACCGGCGACCGCGCGCTCGTCGATGCGGTGACGCACGCGGGCGCGGGCGAGCATGGCGCGCGGCTGACCGCGCTCGGGCAGCGCTGCGGCTCGGCCGAGGTGATCGAATGGGGCGTCGAGGCGAACCGGCAGGTGCCGGTGCTCGAAACCTTCGACCGCTATGGCCACCGCGTCGACGAGGTGCGCTTTCACCCCGCCTATCACGAACTGATGCGGCTGGGGCTCGACAGCGGCTTCGCGGCGTCGGCGTGGGACGGCAGCGCGCACGGCCATGCCCTCCACGCCGCGATCCTCTTCCTTACCGGGCAGGCCGACTCGGGCACGAGCTGTCCGATGACGATGACCTATGCCGCGGTGCCCGCGCTGCGCGCCGAGGCGGCGGTCGCTGACGTCTGGGTGCCGCGCATCGCGAGCGGCCGCTACGACCCCGCTTTCCGCCCAGCGGCGGAAAAGGCCGGCGTCACCATCGGCATGGCGATGACCGAGAAACAGGGCGGCAGCGACGTGCGCGCCAACACCACCCGCGCGGTGCCGGCGGGCGAGGAGGGCTGGTACAGCCTGACCGGGCATAAATGGTTCTGTTCGGCGCCGATGTGCGATGCGTTCCTGACGCTCGCCTATGCCGAGGGCGGCCTCACCTGTTTCCTCGTGCCGCGCTGGCTCCCCGACGGGACGCGCAACGCGGGGTTCCGCGTGATGCGTTTGAAGGACAAGATGGGCGACCGCTCGAACGCCTCATCGGAAATCGAATATCATGGCGCGCTCGCGCAGCGGCTGGGGCCGGAGGGGCGCGGGGTCGCGACGATCATCCAGATGGTCCAGCACACGCGGCTCGATTGCGTGATCGGATCGGCGCAGCAGATGCGCGGCGCGCTCGCGCAGGCGCTATGGCATACGGCGCATCGCTCGGCGTTCCAGAAGCGGCTGGTCGACCAGCCGGCGATGGCGGCGGTCCTCGCCGACCTGGCGGTCGAAAGCGAGGCGGCGACCGCGCTCGGCTTCCGGCTCGCGCAGGCGTTCGACGAAGGCGAGCCGCTCGCGCGGCTGCTCACCCCGGTCGCCAAATATTGGGTGTGCAAGCGCGCGCCGGGCCTCGTCTACGAGGCGATGGAGGCGCATGGCGGGGCGGGCTATGTCGAGGCGGGGCCGATGCCGCGGCTGTTCCGCCAGTCGCCGCTCAATGCGATCTGGGAAGGGTCGGGCAATGTCATCGCGCTCGACGTGCTGCGCGCGATCGCGCGCGAGCCCGAGGGGGTGGAGGCTTTGCAGGCCTTCCTCGCCGCGCAACGCGGCCGCGACGCGGCCTATGACGCGTGGATCGAGGGTATCGACCCGGCACAGGTGCAGGAAAACACCGCACGGCTGTTCGTCGAGCGCGTCGCGCTGGCGGCGCAGGCGGCGGTGCTGCTCGCGCAGGACAATCCGCTCGCCGAAGCCTTCTGCCGTCTGCGGCTCGCCCCACGCGGCAGCGCCTATGGCGCCTTCGACGCGGCGGTCGATACGCGCGCGATCATCGACCGCGCGATGCCCGCGGCATGAGCGTCCGGGTGACCGATGACGGTGCGATCCGCACCGTCGCCATCGACCGTCCCGAATGCCGCAATGCCGTCGATCCGGCGACCGCCGATGCCTTGCGGCAGGCCTTCGCCGATTTCGAGGCCGACGACAGCGCCGCGGTCGCGGTGCTCACCGGCGCGGGGGGCCATTTCTGCGCCGGTTTCGACCTCAAGGCCGTCGGATCGGGCGAGGACCGCTACGAACCCGAAGGCGTCGGGCCGATGGGGCCGACGCGGATGCTGCTGTCGAAACCGGTGATCGCCGCGGTCGAGGGCTATGCGGTCGCGGGCGGGCTCGAACTCGCGCTGTGGTGCGACCTGCGCGTCGCCTCGCGCAGCGCGATCTTCGGCGTCTTCTGCCGCCGCTGGGGGGTGCCGCTGATCGACGGCGGCACTGTCCGCCTGCCGCGCATCGTCGGACAGGGCCGCGCGCTCGACATGATATTGACCGGGCGGCCGGTCGATGCCGCCGAGGCGATGGCGATCGGGCTCGCGAGCCGCCTCGCGCCCGAAGGCGGTGCGCTCGCGGCGGCGCAGGCGCTCGCCGCCGAAATCGCGCGCTTCCCCGCGCTCTGCATGAAGACCGATCGCATCTCGGCCTATCGCCAGTGGGATTTCGACCTCGCCGAAGCGCTGCGCTTCGAGGGTCGCGAGGGCGCGAAGCCGCTCAAAGCCGAAGCGTCGGCGGGTGCGGGCCGCTTTGCCGAAGGCGCCGGGCGCGGCGGACGGTTCGAATAGGCCGTCAATCGGGGGCTCGGCCCAGGATCGTGACGGCGGGCCAGACGCCGCCGGTCTCGACGCTTGCCTCGACGCCATAGACGGTGCGCAACAGCGCCGGGGTCAGCACCGCGGCGGGCGGCCCGTCGGCGGCGATGCGGCCCGCATCGACGACGAGCAGCCGGTCGCAATAGCGCGCCGCCATCGTCAAATCGTGGAGCACCGCGATCACCAGTGCGCCCGCCGAGGCTTCGGCGTGCAGCAGCTCCATCACGTCGATCTGGTGCCCGGGGTCGAGGCTGGCAAGCGGCTCGTCGGCGATCAGCGCGGGCGCCTCGACCGCCAGCGCGCGCGCCAGCAGTGCGCGGGCGCGTTCGCCGCCCGATAGTTCGGTGGCGTCGCGATGGCGCAGATCGAGGACGTCGGCGCGCGCCATTGCCCGTTCGATCGCGTGCCGGTCGGTGGCCGCGACGTGCGACATCGGCGCAAGGTGCGGCAGCCGCCCCAGCTCGACCAGCCGCTCGACGGTGAGTGGCCAGTGCAGCGACTGCCCCTGCGGCAGATAGGCGATGCGCTTCGCGAGTTCGCGGCGGGGCAGGGCGGCGGGCGCCACGCCGTCGATCTCGATCCGGCCCTCTGTCGGAACGAGCGCGAGCATCGCGCGCGCGAGCGTCGACTTGCCCGCGCCGTTCGGCCCGACGATGCCGATCAGTGAGCCGGGGGCGAATTGCGCGTCGATTCCGCTGAGGACGCGGCGCCGGCCGAGCGTCACGCCGACATCCGAAAGGGTCAGCATCACCATAGCCGGCGCTCGCGCATCAGGTGGATCAGAAACACCGGCACGCCCAGAAAGGCGGTGACGACGCCCAGCTTGAGCTCGTTGGTCGATGCGATGGTGCGCACGCCGATGTCGGCGAATGTGAGCAGCGCGGCGCCGCCAAGCGCCGAAGGGAGGAGGATCGCCGAGGGGCTGCGGTCGGTGAAGGGGCGGACGAGATGCGGGACGATCAGTCCGACGAAGCCGATCGCGCCCGACACCGCGACCGCGCCGCCGACCCCGATCGCGGTGCCGAGCAGCAGGCGCAGCCGCGTGCGCCGCAGATCGACGCCGAGCGCCTGCGCGCCGTCCTCGCCGAGCGTCAGCGCGTCGAGGTCGCGCCCGCCCCACAGCAGCAGGCCGCCGCCGACGGCGATGCAGGGGAGGGCGATCCACAGATGCGCGAAGGACCGGTTTTCGAGGCTTCCGAGCAGCCAGGTCATGATCTCCATCGCTGCGAAGGGATTGGGCGCGAGGTTGAGCGCCAGGCTGATCCCCGCCCCCGCGAGCGTCGCGATGGCGATCCCGGCGAGGATGAGCGTCAGCGGGCTTTCCGAGCGTCCGGCGAGCAGGAACAGCAGGGTGAGGGCAATGATCGTGCTGCCGATCGAAAGCAGCGGCAGCATCAGCGGGTGGAGTGCCGCAAGCCCGAAATAGAGCGCCGCGACCGCGCCGAGCGCCGCGGCGTTCGAGGCGCCGAGCACCGACGGTTCGGCGAGCGGGTTGCGCAAATAGCCCTGCAGTGCGGCGCCCGACAGCCCGAGCATCGCGCCGACGCCAAGCGCGAGCAGGGTGCGCGGCAAGCGCAGCTCGAACAGGATGATGTGCGCGACGCGGTCGCCGTTCCCCAGCGTCGCGGCGAGCAGCCGCCCTGCCGAAAGCTCGACCGGGCCGAGGCGCAGCGATGCGATCGCGGCCGCGAGCATCAGCGCCATGAGCGCGGCGAGCAGAACCGATCGAGGCGGCGCGGCGCGCATCAATGCCGCGCTCCGTCGATGCGCGCGATCTGCGCCGCGATACTCCGCGCCGCCTCGACATAGGCGGGGCCGCCGCACACGGTCGACGCCTGCGCGACACCGATGCGCGGGATGCCGGCGAGCGCGGGATGGTGCAGCATTTCGCTGCCCTGGTCGTCAATCCGGTCGGTCGCGCGCTTGACGATCAGGAAATCGGGCTGCGCCGCGACCATTTCCTCGAGGCTGACCTGCGACAAGGGCGGCTTGCCGAGCTTCGTCGCCAGATTGACGAGGCCAAGCCGCCGCATCATCGCATCGACCAGCGTTCCCGCGCCGGTCATATAACCGCGCCGCTGATAATAGGCCGCGACGCGCCCGCGCCCGGGGCGGGGCAGGGCGGCGAGGTCGCTTTCCATCTGCGCGACGAGCGCTTCGCCGCGCGCAGGGTGGCCGACCGCCGCCGCCGTCTGGCGGATCGTCGCGTAAATCTGCGCGGGACCGTTCGCGATGGCGACATCGAGCAGCCGGTGATTTTCATGCGGCAGCGCGGCGAGCGCCGGGCTGCCGGTCGCCGGCATACCGACGATCAGATCGGGGTCGATCGCCAATATCGGCTCGGCCGAATTGCGCAGGATCGGCAGGCCGCGCGCGCGCGCGGCTTCGGCCGACATGCCGGGATCGGCCGCGTTGATCGTCAGGCCCGCGATCTGGCGCCGATCGGCAAGCGCGAGGACGAGCTGGTCGGTGCAAAGGTTGATCGACACGATGCGCTGCGGCTTGGCGGGCGCCGTTGCCGGCTGTCCCGCCCCCGTCGCCGCCCACAACGCGCCCGCACCGCAAAGCAGCGGCAGGGCGAGAAGGAGCGGGCGCCTGTTCACCGCGCGGCCATCAAAAATTGACCCGCACGCCGCCATAGGCGGCGCGGCCGGCGCCGCGATAGGAGAAGATTTCCTCATAGTCGGTGTCGAGCAGATTCTCGACGCGCCCGAACAGTGCGACGCGCGGCGACAGGCGATAATCGGCGCCGAGATTGACGAGCACATAATCGCGCAGCGCCACCGTCACCGGAACATAGCTCGGATCAATATAGGCCGTGTCCGTCATCGCCCCGTTGTAGCGTAGCGTCAGCGTTCCCGAGAAGCGCTGGTCGGCGCTGAAGATCGTCGTGTTGAGGCTGCCCATATGACGCGGGCGCCGCACTTCGCGCACGCCATTTTCCTCCGACTTCAGCCAGGTGTAGGCGAGATCGAAGCGGATATCAGGGATGGGTCGCGCGCTGGCAAAGGCCTCTATGCCGTGCTGCTTGCTGTCGGTCGTGCGATTGGCGGGGGTCGCGACATAGTCGGGCGCCGGATAGTCGGTGAAGATCTCGTCGGTCAGCTTCGCGTCGAAATATGTCGCGCCGATCGTCGCCCAGTCGTCCGTGCCGAAACTCTGCTCGATGCCGGCTTCCCACCCCTTCGATTTTTCGGGCTTCAGGTCCGGATTGCCGATGTAGCGCCCGTCCGAATAGCCATAGAGTTCGAAATAGCCCGGATTCTTCACTCCGGTGCCATAGGCGGCGCGCAGCCGCGTCCCGGTGGGCAGGCGATAGCTGCCCTGCACGCGCCAGGTCGTCGCATCGTCGAAGCGGTCATTGTCGTCGTAACGCACCGACGCGCCGAGCGAGAGGTCGCCCGCGAGCAATTCATATTGGCCGACGAAGCCGACATTGTCGGTGTGGCGCTTGCCCTGAAAGGCGAAGGCCGAGGGCGTGATATTCTGGAAATTCTCGCGCTCGACATCGACCGCGCCGGTCAGGCGGTGCGTCATCGCTTCGGTGCCGAGGCTCAGGCTCGAGGTGAAGCTGCCCTTGTAGCGCTGCCCCTTGTCGCCATAGTCGAGCCCTGCGGGCGTGAAACTCTTGCGCGTCGTATCGGCGAACTGCCCCGACAACGTGCTCACCCAGCGTCCGTCGAGGGCACTGAACTGGGCCGAGAGCAAGCCGTAGAAGGCCTCGTTGCGCGAATGAACGCCGGGGCTGTCGATGATGAAGCCGAAGGCGGGGCTCGCCGGATCATTGTCGGTCTGATTGGTTTCGGCGTCGGTATAGCTGTAGCGCAGAACGCCGCTGAGCTTGAATGCATCGCTGGGCGTCCAGTTCAGCTTGGCGGTAGCGCCGACGCTGTCCGAACCGACGTCGCGCGCGCCACCGCGGGCGGTCGCATAGCCCTGCGTGCCATAATAGCTCGCCGACAGCGCATAGTCGAAGTCGCCCGACGCGCCGGCGGCGCGCGCGCCGCCGCTGATCGTGCCGAAGCTGCCGCCCTCGATCCGCGCCGCATAGCCCGGCGCTTCACGGCCCGACAGGGTGATATAGTTTATCACCCCGCCGATCGCGTCGGAGCCGTAGAGCGAGCTCTGCTGCCCGCGCAGCACCTCGATCCGCGCGGCGGGATCGGCGATCAGCGTGCCGAAATCATATTCGCCCTGATAAGGATCGGACACTTCGATCCCGTCGATCAGCACGAGCACATGATTGCTCTCGCTGCCGCGGATGCGGATCTGGGTCAGCCCGCCGACTCCGCCCGAGCGGTTCACCGCGACGCCCGGGACGTCGCGCAGCACGTCGGAAACGATCCGCGTCTGGCGGGCTTCGAGCGCTTCGGCGTCGAGCACCGTCACCGACGCGCCGAGCTGGTTCGCGGGCACGCCCTCGCCCGAGCGCGAGGCGGTGACGACGATCTGGTCGCCCGGCAAGGTGTCCGGCGACGTGTCGGGCGTCTGGGCAAGGGCAGGGGTCGCGGCGATCAGCGCGACGAAGGAAACAAGCGAATGTCTGAACATAAAAGGCTCCGCACGCCGGCAACGAAGGCTGGAGCCTGCCGATGCGCGCGGGGCGATCGACCGGTGCGGTGAAGCAAGGCTGGCGTCGTCGCCCGCATCCCCCGCGCCGAGGCGGCTCCGGCCGCCTGGTCGTCGCTCGACGGAAACCTCCGTGCCCCGGCCATTCCCTGGACCCGAGCATTGAGCGACCCACGCCGGCAGGTCTCCTGGCTCGCGGGTCGTCGCTCGATGCACGCCTTCCCGGGATATTCATCCCAGTGGCTGTTCCGGCGGGGCCGGAACGGTGCATCGCGCTCTCCGCTTACAGTTGCAGGGACAGCCGCGGATTCGATCGCCCGTTGCCGGTCGAACTCACCGCGTTCCCTTTTAAGCCCCTTGCGGGGCACCGGCGCGATCTTGCGGGGGCCAAACCCCCGCGCCGCCGCCCATAGCGAAATGGCGGTCCGGTGCAATCGGCTTTTGCGTCCGACCGCTACCGCAGTCCCGGCAGCCGCCTGTCGCCCTTCGATGATTGACACCGGTTACCATGCTCTGTATCGAGGCAGCTTATTCCAATCGAAAAGCGAGGATGCCATGTTCGCCAAGACCTATCACGCCACCCATCCCGACATGATGGACTGCGTCGACAACGACGATCTGCGCGACCGCTATCTCGTTTCGGGCATGTTCGTGGATGGCAGGATCACCCTCAACTATTCGCACAACGAACGCTTCGTCATCGGCGGCGCGGTGCCGAAGGGCGGAGCGCTCAAGCTCCCCGAGCAGAGCGAGCCCGCATCAGCGGCGGGGCATCCTTTTCTCGAGCGGCGCGAGATGGCGGCGGTGAACATCGGCGGCCCCGGGGCGATCAGCGTCGACGGCCGGCGCTTCGAGATGAAGAACAAGGAATGTCTCTACATTCCGATGGGGTCGAAAGATGTCGCGTTCGAAGGCGATGGCGCGCGCTTCTATCTGGCGTCGCTGCCCGCGCACAAGGTCTGCCCGATCAAGCATATCACGCTCGATCAGGCGAACCCGCTCGCGCGCGGCGACCTCGCCAATTCGAACCAGCGCACCATCTATCAGCTCGTTATTCCCGGCGTCTGCGAAAGCGCGCAGCTGCTGCTCGGGCTCACCGTGCTCGAAGAGGGAAGCGTCTGGAACACGATGCCGCCGCACCTCCACGACCGGCGCAGCGAAATCTATCTCTATTTCGACCTGCCCGAAGAAAGCGACCGCGTCTTTCACTATATGGGCGAACCCGATTCGATGCGGCATATCGTGATTGCGAACGAGGAAGCGGTGATCAGCCCGCCCTGGTCGATCCACATGGGATCGGGGACCAAGAAATATGCCTTCATCTGGGCGATGGGCGGCGAGAATCTCGATTATACCGACATGAACGTCCTCGACATCTGCCAGCTGAAATAACCTTCCCTCGTCACCCCGGACTTGATCCGGGGTCCAGGCGGCGCCGAAGACATGGATGCCGGATCAAGTCCGGCATGACGAGGGAGTGGAGAGGATGCAATTGTTCGACCTCACAGGAAAAGTCGCGCTGGTCACCGGCGCCAACACCGGCATCGGGCAGGGAATCGCGCTCGCGCTTGCCGAGGCGGGCGCCGACATCGCCGCAGCGGGACGCTCGCCCGCGACCGAGACGGTCGACAAGGTGCGCGCGCTCGGGCGCAAGGCCGAAAATTTCGCCGCCGACCTGTCGAGCGTTGCCGCGGTCCAGCCGCTCGTCGATGCGGTGCTCGGCCGCTTCGGGCGCATCGACATCCTGGTCAACAACGCCGGTATCATCCGCCGCGCCGATGCGGTCGACTTCACCGAGGAAGATTGGGACGCGGTGATCGACACCAATTTGAAGACGCTCTTCTTCCTCTGTCAGGCGGTCGGGCGGCACATGATCGAGCGCGGGTCGGGCAAGATCATCAATATCGCGTCGATGCTGACCTTTCAGGGCGGCATTCGCGTGCCCAGCTATACCGCGTCGAAATCGGGGGTCGGCGGGCTCACCAAGCTGCTCGCGAATGAGTGGGCGGCGAAGGGGGTGCAGGTCAACGCGATCGCGCCCGGCTATATCGCGACGAACAACACCGCCGCGCTGCAGGCCGACGAGACGCGCAACCGGCAGATCATGGAACGCATCCCGGCGGGGCGCTGGGGCGATCCCGCCGACATCGGCGGCGCTGCGGTCTTTCTGGCCTCGCAGGCGTCGGACTATGTGCAGGGGCATATTCTCGCCGTCGACGGCGGCTGGCTGGCGCGTTAGCATCGAAACAGTGGAAAAGAAGCTTGCGGTCGCGGGCGAACGGAGGCGGGGATGGCACAAGGCAGGCTGGTCTTTTTCGGCGAACTGCTGATCCGGTTGACCGCGCCGGGCAATGAATTGCTGATGCAGTCGCCATCGCTCAAGCTGCACGTCGGCGGCGCCGAGGCCAATGTCGCGGTCGGGCTCGCGCATCTGGGGCACGACTGCGCGATGGTGAGCAAGGTTCCGGACAATGCGCTGGGTCGCGGCGCAGTGGCGGCGGTGCGCGGCGCGGGCGTCGACTGCGCCGCCGTCACGACCGGGCCGGGGCGCATGGGGCTGTATTTCCTCAGCGTCGGCGCCGGACTGCGCGCGTCGGAGATCGTCTATGACCGCGCGGGATCGAGCTTCGCGGCGACAGGCCCCGGCGACTATGACTTCGACTCCCTGCTCGCCGGTGCGCGGCTGTTGCATCTTTCGGGAATCACCCCGGCGCTCGGGCTGCGCTCGGCCGAAGCGGCGCTCGCCGCGGCCCGTGCGGCAAAGCGGCTTGGCGTCCCAGTCAGTTTCGACGGCAATTACCGGGCGATGCTGTGGGAGGCATGGGACAGCGACCCGCGCGCCGTGCTGTCCGGGCTGATCGGCCTCGCCGACATCCTGTTCGGCAACCACCGCGACCTGTCGCTTGTGCTTGGACAGACGTTCAGCGGCGACGGCGAAGACCGGCGCCGTGAGGCCGCCGAAGCCGGCTTCGCGGCCTTTCCCCAGCTCCAGCTGATCGCATCGACGGCGCGCCATGTGCTCACCGCCGACCATCATCGCATAGCGGCGCGGGTCGATCTGCGCGAGCGCGGTCACCAGACCGGCGAGGTCGACGTCACCGGCATCATCGATCGGATCGGCGCGGGCGACGCCTTTGCCGCGGGGGTGCTCCACGCGCATCTCGCGGGCGGCGACGCGCGCGCGATGGCCGAAACGGGCCTCGCGCTCACCTGCCTCAAACATTCGCTGCCGGGCGATGCGAGCCGCTTTACCCGGGCCGACATCGACGCCTTTCACGGCGGCGGGCTCGATGTCCGGCGCTGACGCGATCGGCCGCCGCACCGTCCTCGCCGGCGGTCTCGCGCTCGCCGCAGCCCCTTTGTGGGCGCAGGACGCCGAGCGGCCGGTGAAGGCGTGGAAGGGCATACGCTACGCCACCGCCACCCGCTTTCAGGCGCCGGCGATGGCGGCGGGCGACGCGATGCCGAGTCCCGGCGGCCGCTTCGGCCCCGTCTGTCCGCAGCGCGGCGACCGCTACCGGCCGCAGTCGGAGGATTGTCTCTATCTGAACATATGGGCGCCCGCCGAGGCCGCAGAACCGCGCCCGGTGATGGTCTATATCCACGGCGGCGCCTATTCGGCGGGCAGCGTCACCGATCCGGTCAACGACGGTGCGTATCTTGCCGCGCGCGGCGATGTCGTCGTGGTCACGGTGAACCACCGGCTCAACGCGCTCGGCTACCTCTATCTCGCACGCCTCGATCCGCGCTTTCCGGACAGCGGCAACGCCGGGCAGCTCGACCTGATCGCCGCCTTGCAATGGATCCAGCAGCATATCGCGGCCTTCGGCGGTGATCCCGGCAATGTCACCGTCTTCGGCCAGTCGGGCGGCGGCGCGAAGATCGCGACCTTGATGGCGATGCCGGAGGCAAAGGGGCTGTTCCACAAGGCGATCACGATGAGCGGCCAACAGGTTACCGCCTCGGGGCCGCTCCACGCGACCGCGCGCGCCGAAGCCTTCCTTGCGAAACTCGGCGAGGGCGTCGATCCCGCAAGCGCGCCCGTCGAAGCCCTGATCGCCGCGCTGTCCGCCCCCGATCCCTACCTCGGCGGCGGTGTCTATATGGGACCGGTGCTCGACATGGTGCATCTGACGCGGCACCCCTTCTGGCCCGATGCCGCGCCGCAGTCGCTCGGCATCCCGATGATGCTCGGCAACACGGTGATGGAGACGCGCGCCTTCTACGCCCCCGATGGCAAGGCGCTCGCGGGGCTCGATTTCGGCAATCTGGCGGCGCGGATCGCGCCCGAGATGCGGATCGACATCCATCCCGAATGGGTCGTCGCCGAGTTCCGCGCGCGCTATCCCGACGCCCCGCCGCTCGAGCTGTTCCACCGCATCGTCACCGCCGCGCGCAGCTGGCGCGGGCAGGTCGAGGAGGCCGAGGCACGCGCCCGCGCCGGCGCGCCCGCCTTCGTCTATCAGCTCGATTTCGAACAGGCGAAGCACACCGACGACATCGGCCTCAGCTTCGGCACGATGCCCGACCCTACCCCGGCGCAGCGCGCGATGAGCGACACCGTGATGGACGCCTATGTCCGCTTCGCGCGCACCGGCGATCCGGGCTGGCCCGCCTATACGCTGGAGCGGCGCGAAACGATGGTCTTCGACACGCAAAGCCGCGTGGCGAGCGACCCGCGCCGCTGGGAGCGCGAGCTGTTCGCGCGGGTGCCCTATATCCAGCCGGGGACGTAGAGCCTGATCATCTTTTATTGAAGCATGTGCTCCCGCGAAGGCGGGAGCCCATCTCCTGCCGGTGCCATCTCGAACCGGCCGGAGATGGGTCCCCGCCTCCGCGGGGACACACGAACCTTTGCAAGCGTTTCACTTAAGGTCGATCAGACTCTAAACCACCCCGTGACTGCCCAGCCAGTTCCACAGCAGCTCGGGCCAGATCGCGACCGGCAGGCCCGCCGCCTTCATCAACCCGAACCCATGTTCGCCGCGCTCGAAGAAATGGCTTTCGCACGGGTTGCCGATCGCACGCGCCGCCGCGCGCAGCCGGACGCTGTTCGCGACCGGCACGACGCTGTCGTCTTCGGCATGGAGCAGCCAGAGCGGCGGCATGTCCCGGCGCACCCGCCGTTCGGGCGAATGCAGCGCTTCGGCCGCGGCGCTCGGTTCGGGGCCGAGCAGATTGCCGCGGCTTCCGGGGTGAGCGATCGCGGCGTCCATCGACACCACCGGATAGATGCCGGCAAGCGCATCGGGACGCGCCGAAAGCGTATCGGCGGCGTCGACGGGGGCGTAAACCTGCGCATCGAACCGCGTGAGCAGGCTCGTCGCGACATGGCCGCCCGCTGAAAAGCCACCGAAAGCGACGCGCTCCGGGTCGATGCCATCGACCGCCGCCCGGCTGCGTACCAGCCGCATCGCGCGCTGCGCGTCGGCGAGCGGCACGTCGGCGCGGTCCGCCCAGCCGTCGCCGGGCAAGCGATAGAAGAGGACATAGGCGGTGACCCCGCGCGCCGCCAGCCAGCGCGCAAGCTCATAGCCCTCCTTGTCGATCACCACATAGCGATAGCCGCCGCCGGGGGCGAGGACGACCGCCGCGCCATTAGGTTTTGCCGGCCGGAAGATGTCGAGCCGCGGCCGGGTGATATGCTCGAGCATCCGGTCGCTCGCCTGTGCATCGTTGCTGCGCTGGACGACGCGCTCGACGAGGCCCGGCGGGACGGCGAGATGACCCTCGGGCCACAGCGCGATGCTCGCGTCCGGCGCCACATCGGCGAGGCGGGTCGGCACTGCCGCCTGCGCCGCGCGCCCGGCGAAGGGAAGCGCCAACCCCGCGGCGAGCAGGTGGCGGCGGTCCAGCGTCATGGCTGCTCCTCCTGCGGCGGGTTGGGATAGGCGATGATCAGCACCAGCGGCTCGCTTCCCGTCTGTCGAATACCGACCTTCGCGCCCGTATAGAGCCACGCCGCCATGCCGGGCGTCAGCGCCTTTTCCTCGCCGTCCGAATGGACGATGCCGGTGCCCGAGACGACATAATAGATTTCGTCGTGCGCGATGGGATGCACACCGATCTCCGCCCCGACGTGCAGCGCGCGCTTGCGAAACTCGAAGCTGCGCGGCGCGGGGACGCTGTCGCTGATCCGCCACGCGGTCGATAGGCCGATCGCGCCGTGCGGCGGCGGCTCTTCGCGCACCGTGTCGGCCTCGTCGATCACCACCATCGGCGGCGCGGCCCCGGCGCCCGCGAGCAGCAGTGCGGCGACGAGCGCGCTCATTTCACGCCCCCGCGCGAATCGCGGTCGCGCGCCGACAGATGCTCCTGCGGCATCGGTGCAGTCTGGCCGGGATAGCGGCCCGATCTGGGTTCCATCGTTGCCAGATCCCACTCGCTCTCGACGAAGGGCGCGCGCACCGGAGCCTCGACCTTCGGATAGGCGCTGACCTGCTTTTCGTCGTCGATGATGTCGCCGCGTCCCTCGGCGATGAAGAAGAGGATGCGGATTTCCTCGGCGTCGCGCGCCCAGGGGCGGGCGCCGGCGGTTGCGAGCACCGAGGTTTCGACGTCGCGCGACGGCAGGATCTTGATGCCGTCGAGCGGCGCGAGCGGCGCCTTCGCGCGGATCAGTTCGGCACGCGTTTCGCCATAGCGCCCGAATTCGGGCAGCGCGTTGCCGTGCCGGTCGACCGCGATATTGTCCTTGCCATAATATTGAAGGTCGCCATCGCCGCCGAGCATCAGGAAGGGCAGCCCCTCGTCGGTGTCGTTGCCGCCGCGAAAGACATTGCCGACCGCGGTGATCTGCCCCGTGACATAGGGATGGCCGACCCATTCGAGGTTCATCAGATTATAATGGACCGCGCGGTGCTGCGGGTCATAAATTAGATTGTTGACCAGCGCTGCCTGCGCGCCGCCCTTCACGAGCGGGCTGCGCTCGACATTATGCGCCCAGATGTTGCGGTAGAAGAGGATGCCGGTCGTATTGTCGTGGACGAGCGAGCCCTTGCTATGCTCGCCCTTCGGATGGCTCGCGTCGGCGAGTCCCTCGGCGGCGAGATTGTTCGAGAAAGTGATGTCGTGGCTCGTGTTCCGGCGCCATTCGGTCACATCCTTGCCCGCGAAGCGCGGCCCCGACGCCGACATATTCTCGTCGATCGCCCACAAAAAAGTGCAATGGTCGACGATCACGTCATGCGCTGCGACGGTCGAGAAAGCGTCGGCTTCCCAGCCGCTGCGCTTCGGCTGGCCGTCGACCCCGGTATAGACGCGCAGGTGGCGCATCACGACATCGTGCGTCTTCACGTCGATGCCGGTGCGGATCAGCGTGATGCCCGGTCCCGGCGCCGTCTGGCCGGCGATCGTCAGATAAGGCTCGGTGATCGTCAGCGTGGTGCGGCCCATGTCGATGACCCCGCCGACTTCGAACACGATAATGCGCGGACCTTTCGCCTCGATCGCCGCCTTCAACGAGCCCGGACCGTGGGGAGCGAGCGTCGTCACGCGGATGATCCTGCCCCCGCGTCCGCCCGGAGTCGTCGCTGCCGATCCGACCGCGCCGGGGAAGGCGAGTAGCTCGGGCGCGGCCGCCGCGGCGGGAGTCGCGGGCAGCGAAGCCGCGAGAATCAGGGCAGAAATCCATAGCATTTTGGGCATGTTCACTCTCCTTGCGAAAGGGGTCTTGACATAGAGGCCGCAATCCTTCAATCACTTTTGACACCGGTTACCAAAACCGGCCGAGACAAGAATTGGGGGAGAGGGCGCCCCGGACCGTCGCTGAACCGACGGCCTTCCTCGCGAACTCTCTGACATTTTGGACGAGCCCCATGGCTCATATCGGTTCGTCCAGCAAAGTAACCGGTGTCATTCCTTGCCAGGAGCGGGGAAGCGCTGCGAAAAGGGAGGATGATTATGGCTATTTCACACGCATGGGGCGTTCGCGCCGGGATCAGGCTGGCGTGCGGCGCGTCGCTCGTCGCGATGGCGGCGGCGCCGGCTTATGCGCAAGCGGTCGATGAAGGCGCGGTGAGCGCTGACGAGATCGTTGTTACCGGCTTCCGCGCCTCGCTCGACAAGGCGCTCGACCAGAAGCGCGATTCGATCGGCGCAGTCGACGTGATCGTTGCCGAGGACATCGCCAAATTCCCCGATCAGAACCTCGCCGAATCGCTGCAGCGCATCCCCGGCATCTCGATCCAGCGCGACGCCGGCGAAGGCCGCGCGATCACCGTCCGCGGTCTTGGCGCGCAGTTCACCCGCGTTCGCCTGAACGGCATGGAAACGCTCGCCACCTCGACCGACGGCGCATCGGCGAACCGCGACCGCGCATTCGACTTCAACGTCTTTGCCTCCGAACTCTTCACCTCGCTCGTCGTCCACAAGACCGCGTCGGCGTCGCTCGACGAAGGCTCGCTCGGCGCCGTCGTCGATCTCAACACCGGCAATCCGCTGGGCGGCAAGGAAGGGCTCACCGCCGTCGCGTCGGTGCAGGGTCGCTATAATGATCTGACCAAGGACGTCGATCCGCGGCTTGCCGGGCTCGTCGCCTGGACCAATGCCGACAAGACATTCGGCGTGTCGGCCTCGGTCGCCTGGTCCGAATATACGACCGACGAGCTTGGCAACAACAGCGTGCGCTGGGCGCAGGCGCCGTTCCGCAGCGTCGATGGCGTGACCTGTCTGGACGGGTCGGATTTCGTCGATGACCCGTCCGACGAATGCATTGCGGTCGCCGAAGCCTTCCACCCGCGCATCCCGCGCTATGGTCTGGTCCGCCACGATCGCGAAAGGCTCGGCGCGACCGCTTCGATTCAGTTCGAACCGACCGAGAACACCAAAATCTCGATCGACGGCCTTTATTCGCAGTTCAAGGAAACGCGCGACGAATATTGGGGCGAAGTGCTGTTGCGCAGCAACGAATCCGGCGTCGATGTGTCGAACTATACGATCGACGGCGACAATAATCTGATCTCGGCCGATCTCGACAATGCCTATGTCCGTACCGAGCGCTATTCGCGCCAGAGCGAAACCAAATTCTATCAGGTTTCGGCGCGGCTCGAACAGCGGCTGATCGATACTTTCAAGCTCGGCCTGCTCGGCGGCTTTTCGAAGTCGAAGGCCGATATTCCGGTCGAAACGACGCTGGCCTTCGACGACACCGACGCGACCGGCTATCATTACGACTATTCGGACATGAAATCGCCGCTCCTTAGCTTCGGCGCGGGAATCGACGATCCGACGGCGTTCGAATTTGCCGAATTCCGCGACCGTCCGTCGAGCCTGACCAACAAGTTCAAGACGGTGTCGGGCGATTTCGACTGGGATGTCGCCGACGGCTTCAACCTGCTCGGCGGCGGCTTCTTCCGCCAGTTCGACTTCGATACCGTCGGCTATCGCCGCGACAGCACCTATTGCGCGGCGTTCGAGTGCGCGCCGGGAACCAACGGTCTGCCGGTGACCTCGGACATCGCCGACATCTTCGAACTCGGCAAGGCGGGCCAGCCGTCGGGCAACACCAATGCCTGGGTCGTGCCCGACCTCGACGCGGGAACCGCGCTGATCGACCTCTACAACCGCCCTGCGGTGCTTCAGGAAGGCGAGCAGCGCGCGGTCACCGAAAAGACCTATGGCGGCTGGTTGATGACCGAGATCGAAACCGAGCTGTTCGGTATGCGCGTGACCGGCAACGCCGGCATCCGCTTCGCCAGGACCGACCAGAGTTCGTCGGGGTTCAACAGCGGGTCGTTCGTGACCGTCGATCGCAGCTATGAAGACTGGCTGCCGTCGTTCAACCTGAACCTGCATCCGACCGACAATATTATCCTGCGCGGCGCCATTGCGAAGGTGATGACCCGTCCGACGCTAGGCAGCCTGACGCCCGGCGGGTCGGTCGACCAGTTCAACTTCCGCATCAGTTCGGGCAATCCCTTCCTCGATCCCTATCGCGCGACGACCTACGACCTTGCGGCCGAATGGTATTTCGCGCCGGGAGCGATCGCGTCGGTCGCGCTGTTCGCAAAGGATATCGTCAGCTTCCCGATCTCGACCTCGCTCCAGGGCACCTATGCCGACAGCGGTCTGCCGCTGTCGCTGCTGACACCCGGCACCCCCGCCTATGATGCCGTGGTGCTCGGCGAGGACCCCGACCGCGAGTTTGAGTTCCGCACCACCGGCAACGGCCCCGGCGCGAGCCTGAAGGGCATCGAACTGGCGCTGCAACTGCCCTTCTCGGTCTTTTCGGACTCGCTGCGCCATTTCGGCGTGCTCGGCAATGCGACCTTCGTCGACAGCGACGTCGATTACAGCATCCGCGGACCGCTGGTCTACGATCCCGACGAGAATGATCTGGTGGCGCAGCCGAACGGCGATTATGTCCAGCCGCTGCTCGGCGTCGCCAAGCGCGCGTGGAATGCGACCGTCTATTATGACGACGGCAAATTCTCGGTCCGTGCTTCGGCGGCATGGCGCGCCGGCTATAACGACAGCACCAGCGGCAACAGCAATGTGTTCGAAGGCTATGGCAGCTCGTTCAACGTCGATGCGTCGATCCGCTATGCGCTGACCGACAATATCGAACTGTCGATCGAGGGCACGAACCTGACCGACGATTATCGCTATCGCTTCACCGACCTCGAGGCGAACCGCAATTACGAGAACAACCATTATGGCCGCACCTTCCTGTTCGGGGCGCGGTTCAAAATCTGATCTCCCTGGGGCAGTCCCCCCTCATGGCCCGGTCTTCGACCCCGAAGACCGGGCTGATTTTTGGATCGTTTGCAAGCGCATCCGCTTTCGGGCGGGAGCGGTCATAAGGGTCCTCCCCGGCACGGGGAGGAGGACCATGCGAAGCATGGTGGAGGGGCACCCTCGGTTTACGCTGCGTTCAAAGAGGGAAAGGCAAACCGCCTGTGCCCCTCCACCACCCTTCGGGTGGTCCCCCTCCCAAGGGGGGAGGACCGTCCGCTCCCCACCCCAAAGCCGCCATTGGTCGGGGCTCGCAAATGATATGATCGCCGATTTTTCAAGCGATGGAGGAAAACATGACCGGTCGCCGCGACATGCTCAAACTGGCCGGTGCCGGGCTGCTGACCTCGGGCATTCCCGCCGCCTCGGCGCGCGCGGGCGACCCCGGCGCCGGTTGCACGATCCCGGAGCCGCTGCGCTGGGGCCGCGGGCTCGACGGCCAGCGCAAGGCCGATCTCGGCGACGGGCATTATCTCAACCCGATCATGTCCGGCGACCATCCCGACCCGTCGATCCTCAAGGACGGGCGCGATTATTATATGACCTTCTCGACCTTCGACAGCTATCCGGGTCTGGTCATCTGGCATTCGCGCGACCTGGTGAACTGGCGCCCCGTCGGCCCTGCGTTACGCAAGAATATCGGCGCGGTCTGGGCGCCCGAATTGTGCAAGCATGATGGGCGCTATTTCCTCTACATCCCGACCAAGGGGCCGAACACGAGCTGGGTGATCTGGGCCGACCGGATCGAGGGGCCGTGGAGCGAGCCGATCGACCTCGACCTGCCGCACCATATCGACCCGGGTCACGCGGTCGGCGAGGACGGGTCGCGCTGGCTGTTCCTGTCGGGCGGCGACCGCGTGCGGCTGTCGGACGACGGGCTGTCGCGGACCGGCGAGCCCGAGCATGTCTATGATCCCTGGCACTATCCCGCCAACTGGGTGGTCGAAGGCTTCTCGCCCGAGGGGCCGAAGATCGTGCGGCACGGCGGCTATTATTATCTCGTCACCGCGGTCGGCGGCACCGCAGGCCCGCCGACCGGGCATATGGTGATCGCCGCGCGCTCGCGCTCGATCCATGGGCCGTGGGAAAATTGCCCGCACAACCCGATCGTCCGCACCGTCTCGCAGGACGAAAAATGGTGGTCGCGCGGCCATGCGACGCTCGTCGAGGGACCGGCGGGCGACTGGTGGAGCGTCTATCATGGCTATGAAAATGGCTATTGGACGCTGGGGCGGCAGACCTTGCTCGACCCGGTCGAATGGACCGCCGACGGCTGGTTCCGCATGAAAGGCGGCGATCTGTCGCAGCCGATCGCCAAGCCGGCGGGGGGTGCGGCCGGGCCGCACGGAATGGCGCTGTCGGACGATTTCAGCGCGCTCGCGCTCGGCGCGAAGTGGAATTTCTTCCGCCCCGCACCCGATGAGCGCGACCGCGCGCGCGTCGAGGATGGCGCGCTGCTGCTCGCGGCGCGCGGGACCGCGCCCGCCGACAGTTCGCCGCTGCTGCTGATCGCGGGCGACCGGGCCTATCGCTTCGAATGCGATATCGAGATCGCGCCCGGCGGGACTGGGGGGTTGATCCTCTTCTATGACGACAAGCTCTATTGCGGCCTCGGCTTCGACGCGGAGCGCTTCGTCACGCATCAATATGGGATCGAACGCGCGCGGCCCGCCAATCCGCATGGGGCGCGGATGCGGATGCGCGTGACCAACGACCGGCACATCGTGACCTTCGACACCAGCGGCGACGGCGGCAGGACCTGGACCCGCTTCGACCGCGGCATGGAGGTTTCGGGATACCACCACAATGTCCGCGGCGGCTTCCTGATGCTGCGCCCCGGCCTCTATTCGGCGGGGGAAGGGGAGGCGCGCTTCTCGAACTTCACCTTCCGCGCGCTCGATTAAAGCGCGATCATCTTTGCCGAACAGACCGTGTGCTCCCGCGAAGGCGGGAGCCCATCTCCCGACCGCTCCATTTTGCGCCCACCGGAGATGGGTCCCCGCCTTCGCGGGGACACACAATCTTTCGCGATGGCTACCCTTAAAGCGTCACACCCGATTTCCAGATCGCGATATCGCGCTCTTCATTCAGTTCCGCCTTCGTTTCCTCGCCCGAAGCGGCCGCGACGATCAGGTCGAGCAGCGCGTCCGATGCGGCGTCGAAGCCATCCTCGAGCACCCGCCCCGCATCGAAGTCGATCCACCCCGCCTTTCGCTCCGCAAGCGCGCTGTTCGACGCGATCTTGAGTGTTGGCGCGGGAAAGCCGAGCGGCGTTCCGCGGCCCGTCGTGAACAGGATGATCGTCGCCCCCGCCGCGGTGAGCGCTGTCGAGGACACCGCGTCATTCCCCGGCGCCTCGAGCAGCGTCAGCCCCGGCCGCGCCGCCTCGCCGCCATAGCGCCGGACGTCGACCAGCGGCACCTGCCCGCCCTTTTGCACCGCGCCGAGCGATTTTTCCTCGAGCGTCGTGATCCCGCCCGCGATATTGCCGGGCGAGGGGTTCTCGCTCACCGGCTCGCCGTGGCGGAGGAAATAGTCCTTGAAATCGCGCACCAGCGCGACCGTTTCGTCGAAGACCTCGCGCGAGGCGGCACGGTCCATCAGCAACTGCTCGGCGCCGAAAATCTCGGGGATTTCGGTAAGGATCACCTTGCCGCCAGCGCCCGCGACCGCGTCGGCCATGCGCCCGACGAGCGGATTGGCGGTCAGCCCCGAAAGCCCGTCGGACCCGCCGCATTTGACGCCGAGCGTCAGCGCCGACAAGGGCAGGTTGCTGCGTCGGTCCGTCGCGGCCATGTCGACCAGTTCGTCGACCAGCGCGAGGCACGCCGCCTCGTCGTCCGCGACCGCCTGCGCCGAAAGCGTGCGAATGGAGGCGCGGCGTTCGGGCGGGATGTCAGCGATCAGCGCATCGAGCTGGTTGCTCTCGCACCCCAAACCGACGATCAGCACCCCGCCGGCATTGGGATGCTGCGCGAGCGCGGCGAGCAGCCCGCGCGTATGGCCCAGGTCGTCGCCGAGCTGCGAGCAGCCGAACGGATGCTTGAACGCATGGATGCCATCGACGCGGCCGGCATGGCGCGCGCCGGCGATCCGCGCGACGCGCGCGGCGAGATTGCCGACGCAGCCGACGGTCGGGAGAATCCAGATTTCGTTGCGCGTCCCGGCCCGGCCGTCGGCGCGGGCATAGCCGCGGAAGCTGCGGGGGGCGACCGCGCGCGCTTCGGCGGCGCCTGCGGGCGCATAGCGATACTCGCCCGATCCGCTCAGCGCGGTCGCCAGATTATGGCTGTGAACATGCGCGCCCGCCGCAATCGGCGCGGTCGCGACGCCGATCGGAAAGCCGTATTTGATCACCGCCTCGCCCTTCGCGATCGGCGCCAGCGCCACCTTGTGCCCGCGCGCCACCGCTTCGACCAGCCGCACCGACGCGCCATCGACGGATATGAAAGCCCCCGCGTCCAGGTCGACGAGCGCCGTCGCAACCGTGTCGGCGGGGTGGATGCGAAGGGAGGTTACCGGTATCATTGCTGCTTGTCCCATATGCGCGCGGAGGCAACGTTCTAGTTCCTGGCGGGCGCCGCAACCGACTGGCGTTCGATGAAGGTCGACGGCAGCACCGGGCTGTCGCTTTCGGCGATCTTTGCCTCCGGCCCCAGAAATTCGGCGACCAGCGTGCGCGCCGCGCGCATTCCCATCTCGCGGATCGGCCAGCGCACGGTGCTCAGCGCCGGCCAGATATGCGTCGCGGTCGGCGAATCGTCGAAGCCGATGATCGACAGATCGCCGGGCACGCGTATCCCCTTGTCGTGCGCGACGCTGATCACGCCCGCCGCCATCTCGTCGTTCGAGCAGAAGATCGCGGTCGGCGGCGCGGGCTGCGACAGGATTTTCCTGCCCGCCTCGACGCCCGTCGCGAAGCGGTAATTGCCCGCGGCGAAATTCTCGTCGGCCAGCGACAGCCCCGCTTGGGCGAGCGCTTCGTGAAAGCCCTTCTCGCGCTCGGCGGCCGAGCGGAAGCCGGCGGGGCCGCGGACGAAACCGATGCGGCGATGGCCGAGGTCGATCAGCTTGCCCACCGCTTCGGCCACGACTTCGCGGTCGTTCGAAGACACGCAATGTCGGGCATCGTCGAGCAGCGCCGACCCGATGCGGACATAACGCACGCCGAGTTCGTCGCAGAGCGCAGCCAGCTCGTCATTCTCCGAAATCGGTGGCAGCAGCATTGCGCCGATCGGCCGCTGCTTTTCGAGGAAGGTGCGCATGTCGTCGAGCAGCCGGTCCGACCCGCGATCGACCGGGCGGACGATCATCGCGAGGTCGCTGTCCTTGATCGCATCGAGCACGCCCTGCTGGAAATTGAGCACCATCTGCGGGTTCGGGTTGTCGTGGAGCAACGCAATCAGGAAATTGCGCCGAAAGGCGAGGGCGCGCGCCTGCGGATTGGGAACGAAGCCCAGCGTCTCGATCGCCTGCTGCACCGCTTTGCGCGTCTTTTCGGTGATGAATTCGGAGCGGTTGATGACGCGGCTCACCGTCTTTTTCGATACGCCCGCCAGCGCTGCGACATCGTTGATCGTCGGTTGCTTTCCGCTCTTGCCGTTCGTCCGTGTCGCCATTTGGTTCGCTTTCCGTGGGCGAGGCGGTCGGCGGAAGCGCCGTCAGCGCCCCGATCTCTGCCCCATTTCGATCTGATGCGCGCTCGACGGTGCGAAATCAACCGCGCCGAAGGCTAATCGCTTGCTTTTGACACCGGTGTCTTTTACAGCAAGCCGGCAGAGAGGGAAATGACAAAAATGCGGGCGACCGACGAACAGCAAAAAGTGGCACGCGCGTTTCTTGCGGCACGCGCCGAAATGACACCGCTTACCGACTATCCCGGGGCGATGCCGCAGACGATGGCAGAGGCCTATGCGGTGCAGGACGCCGCGATCGCCCTCGACGGCCGCCGCGTCGGCGGGTGGAAGGTCGGGCGGATCGCCCCCGATCTCGTCGACCGCTTTGGCGGAAACCGGCTGACGGGGCCGATATTCACCGACGAAATCATGGACGGGACGGCGGGCGAGGTGCCGGCGATGGGGGTCTATGCCGGTGGCTTCGCGGCGGCCGAGGCCGAAGTGCTGCTGCGTCTCGGCGATGTCGGCGCGCGTGACTACGACATCGAAACGGTGAAGGACTGCATCGACGAGGTGCGCACGGGAATCGAGATCGCAAGCTCGCCCTTTGCCGGAATCAACCGGCACGGGCCCGCGGTGACCGCGTCGGACTATGGCAACAACAAGGGGCTGGTGCTCGGCCCGGCGATCCCCGACTGGCAAAGCCGCGACCTGCTGGCCATGCCGGTCGAATTCCGGATCGACGGCGAGCGCGTCGGATCGGCGACGATGGAAACCATGCTCGACGGTCCGTTCGGATCGGCGCTGTTCCTGATCCGCACCTTGCGCGAACGCGGGGTCGCGATACCGCCGGGGATCTGGGTTTCGGCGGGGGCGATCACCGGCGTGCATGAAATCGTCGCGGGGCAGCGCGCCGATGCGCTGTTCGACGGCCGGTTCGCGGTCGCCTGCACGGTGACGCATCTTTAGGAAATAAAGAAACGGGAGAGATATATGGCGCAGGCAATCGAAGCGGGAGCGGTGGCGGCGCCGGTGCCCAATGTGGGGCGCTATCGCTGGCTGATCGTCGGCCTGCTCTTCCTCGCAACCGCGATCAATTACGTCGACCGGCAGATGATCGGGGTGCTCAAGCCGACGCTGCAGAGCGAGATGGGCTGGACCGAGACCGACTTCGCGACCATCGTCTTCTGGTTCCAGGTCGCCTATGCGGTCGGCTATATCGGCTTCGGCCGCTTCGTCGACATGTTCGGTGCGCGCATCGGCTATACCGTCGCCATCGTCATCTGGACGGTCAGCCATATGGCGCACGGGCTCGCGACCAGCGTCACCCAGTTCGCGCTCGCGCGCTTCGGCCTCGGGATCGGCGAATCGGGTAATTTCCCGGCGGGCATCCGTGCGGTGACCGACTGGTTCCCGCAAAAGGAGCGCGCCTTCGCGATCGGCCTGTTCAACGCCGGCGCGAACGTCGGTGCGATCGTCACTCCGCTGCTCGTGCCCTTCCTCGTGCTGATGTTCGACTGGCGGGTCGCCTTTTACGTCACCGGCCTGTTCGGTATCCTCTGGCTGATCGCGTGGTGGGCGCTCTATCGCCACCCCGACGAGCATCCGAAACTGTCGGCGGGCGAGCGCGCGTGGATTCAGCAGGACCCCGCCGATCCGGTAACGCCGATCGGCTGGGGGCGGCTGCTCGGGGTCAAGGAAACCTGGTCCTATGCGCTCGGCAAATTCTTCATCGACCCGATCTGGTGGTTCTTCCTCTTCTGGCTGCCCGGCTATCTGTTCGAGCGCTACGACATGGATCTCAAGACCTTCGGCCTGCCGCTCGCGGCGATCTATCTGATCTCCGACCTCGGCAGCATTGCCGGCGGATGGATGTCGTCAAAGCTGATCAAGGCCGGCCGCACGCCCAATTTCGCGCGCAAGTTCACGATGTTCGTCTGCGCCTGCTGCGTCGTGCCGGTGTGGTTCGCGCAGGATATCGACAATGTGTGGACCGCCGTGCTGGTCATCGGGCTCGCGACCGCCGCGCATCAGGCTTTCTCGGCGAATCTCTACACGCTGCCGTCGGACATCTTCCCGCGCGGTGCGGTCGGGTCGGTGGTCGGCATCGGCGGCACGCTCGGCGCGATCGGCGGAATGAGCATGGCGCTCTTCACCGGCTACATCCTCGAAACGACACACAATAATTATCAGATCCTGTTTGCGATTTGCGCGAGCGCCTATTTCGTCGCATTGCTGGCGGTTCACCTGTTATCGCCGAAACTCGCGCGCGTCGAAGTCTAGGAAAATTGCCATGCCCCGTCCGCTCTCCCTGCATCCCGACCGGCTGTTTCCGTCCGATCCGGCGCAGCGGAGCATCGCGCGGCGGCTCTATGCGCTGGTCGCGGACCTGCCGATCGTCAGCCCGCACGGGCACACCGATCCGGCCTGGTTCGCGACCGACGCCCCCTTCGGCAACGCCGCCGAGTTGCTGCTTCACCCCGACCATTATGTCTTTCGGATGCTCTATTCGCAGGGCGTATCGCTCGACGCGCTCGGCATCGGCAACCCGGCGGCCGACCCGCGCGAAAGCTGGCGGCTGTTCGCGCAGCATTATCATCAGTTCCGCGGCACCCCCAGCCGCATGTGGCTCGACTGGGTGTTCGCCGAAGCCTTCGGGATGGACGTGCAATTCGGCGCCGAGACGTCGGACCTCTATTACGACCGGATCACCGAAAGCCTCGCGACCGACGCCTTTCGCCCGCGCGCGCTGTTCGACCGCTACCGGATCGAGGTGATCGCGACGACCGAAAGCCCGCTCGACGACCTTGCGCATCACGTCGCGATCCGCGCCGCCAACGACAGCGGCGAATGGGGCGGGCGGGTGATCACCGCCTATCGTCCCGACCCGGTGGTCGATCCCGACTATGAGGGGTTTCGCGACAATCTGGTGCGCCTGTCCGAACTGACCGGCGAGGACGCCTTCGGCTACACGGGCTATCTCGCCGCGCATCGGGGGCGGCGCGCTTTCTTTGCCGAAATGGGTGCGACCTCCACCGATCACGGCCACCCGACCGCCGCGACGGCCGACCTGTCGCACGCCGAGGCCGAAGCGCTGTTCGCGCGGGTTACCGGTGACGGCGTGAGCGCCGCCGACGCCGAACTTTTCCGCGCGCATATGCTGACGGTGATGGCGGGGATGAGCGTCGACGACGGGCTCGTCATGCAAATCCATCCCGGCAGCTTCCGCAATCATAATCCGTGGCTGTTCGCGCGCTATGGGCGCGACAAGGGCGCCGACATCCCGACCGCGACCGACTATGTCCACGCGCTGCGGCCGCTGCTCGCGCGCTATGGCAATGACGCGGGGCTGACGATCATCGTCTTCACGCTCGACGAAACGAGCTACGCGCGCGAACTCGCGCCGCTCGCGGGCCATTATCCGGCGCTGAGGCTCGGGCCTGCGTGGTGGTTCCACGACAGTCCCGAAGGGATGCGGCGCTTTCGCGCGCAGACGACCGAGACGGCGGGCTTCTACAACACGGTCGGCTTCAACGACGATACGCGCGCCTTTCTGTCGATCCCGGCGCGGCACGACGTCGCGCGGCGGATCGACTGCGGTTTCCTCGCGCAGCTCGTCGCCGAGCACCGGCTGGAGGAGGAGGAAGCCGCCGAGCTTGCCGTCGATCTTGCCTATAATCTCGCCAAGGCGGCGTATCGCCTGTGAGGCTGTCGCCCGCTACGCCGCTGCCGGCGTCCGTGCGGCGCCCGGCCTATGACCGCGCGGCGCAGGCGGCGGGTATCGTTCACCTCGGCATCGGCGCCTTTCACCGCGCGCATCAGGCGGCCTATACCGACGCGGCGATGTCCGGCGGCGACCGCGATTGGGGGATCGTCGGCGTGTCGCTCCGCTCGCCCGATGTGGCGGCACAGCTCAACCCGCAGGACGGGCTCTACACCGTCAGCAGCCGCAGCGCGGCGGGATGCGAACTCAGCCTTGTCGGCGCGGTGCAGCGGGTGCTGGTCGCGCCCGAAAATCCGCGGGCGGTGATCGACGCGCTCGCCGCGCCGACGACGCATATCGTCAGCCTGACTGTGACCGAAAAGGGCTATTTGCGCGGCGCGGGCGGGGAGCTCGATCTGGCAGCCGCGACGGGACCGGCGAGCCTCTATCGCTATCTCGGCGCGGCGTTTGCGGCGCGCAAGGCGGCGGGTCTCGCCGGACTGACCTTGCTCAGCTGCGACAATCTGGCGAACAATGGCGCGGTGTTGCGCGGCCTGATCTCCGCCTGGCTGGATGCCGAGCAACCCGATTTGCTGGGCTGGTTCGAAAGCGAATGCCGCTGCCCCGCGACGATGATCGACCGCATCGTCCCCGCGACCACCGACGCCGACCGCGCCGCGGTGGCCGCCGAACTCGGCGCGTGCGACGAGGGCGCGGTGGTGACCGAGGCATTCAGCCAATGGGTGATCGCGGACGATTTCGCCGGCCCGCGGCCGCGCTGGGAGGCGGTCGGCGCCGAGCTTGTCGCCGACGTCGCACCCTATGAAACCGCGAAGCTGAGGATGCTCAACGGCGCGCATTCGGCGCTCGCCTATATCGGGCTGCTCAACGGGCACGACTATGTGCATCAGGCGATCGCCGATCCCGCGATCCGCCCGCTGATCGAGCGGTTGATGCGCGATGAGGCGGCCCCGACGATCGCCGCCGCGCCGGGGCAGGACCTTGGCGCCTATGCGGCGGCACTGCTCGATCGCTTCGCCAATCCGGCGCTCGACCACCGGCTGATCCAGATCGCGATGGACGGCAGCCAGAAGATCCCCCAGCGCTGGCTCGAAACGCTCGCGTGGCACCAGCGCCGCGGCGCGCGCTGCCCGTCGCTCGAACGCGCGGTCGCGGCGTGGATCGACTTCCTGCGCAGCGGCCGCTTTCCGGTCGACGATCCGCTGGCGGACCGCCTGCGCGCGGCGGCGGCCGCGCCCGACGCGGCGCAGCGCCTGTTCGGCGCGCAGGGGATCGTCCGCTCGGACTGGACCCCCGCCGCCTGACGCGCGGCGTCAGCCGCGCAGGCTCATCAGCGAATCCATCAGCCCTTCGTCGGCGCTCGAACAGACGCCGAGCACCAGCGCTTCGTCGCAGCCCTCGGCGACGACATAGGCGTGGCCCATCGACGAATCGAGATAGATGCCCTGGCCGGCGTCGAGCGTCACGGGATCATAGAATTCGCTATGCACCTCGATCCGGCCTTCGAGGACATAGATGAACTCCTCACCCTGATGCCGGACCAGATCGCCGAACTCGCGCGCGCTGTGGGCGCGGATGCGTGTCAGGATCGGGATCATGCGCTTCTGGCGCAGGTCGGTACACAGATAGTGATAGTCGTAATTGTCGGTGGTCACGCGCACCGCCGACTCGAGCGTCCCGATGCTGCGCCGCCCGGTGACGCGCGGGGCGCTCTCCTCTTCGCCCTCGGCGAACAGGTCGGCCATGCGGATGTTGAGCCGCCGGCTGAGCTGCTGGAGCTTGTCGTAACTCAGCGTCAGCCGGTCGTGCTCGACCTTCGACAGCGTCGACACGGGGATGCCCGATTTCGCGCTCATTTCCTTGAGCGTCCAGTCGTTCCGGGCACGGATGCCGCGCATCACCGCCCCGAGCGTCGGCGGCTTGTTGGGCTCCCCCATTAAAAATTCCATTCCATATTTGACAATTTTCCAATCAGGATCATTATGTCCCTATCGGGCCAATATCCATTGGTAACTAGTTAAGGGGTCGCGCCGCTCGCCGCAAGCTCGGAAGCGCCGCGTTCAAAGAGGGGAGTGAAGCGATGCGTCTTCTTCGCAAGCTGATGGTCGGGCTGGCGGCCTTCGCGGCCTTGCCGCTCGCATCGGCGCAAGGGCCGGTGCCGCAAAAACCGGCAAAGCAGGAAGCGGGACCGGTGCTGCCGGGTGCCGCTGCGCCGACGACGCCGGTTACTCTGGACGCCAAGGATGTCGAGGCATGGCTCGACGGCTTCATGCCCTATGCCCTCGCGCGCGGACAGGTCGCGGGCGCGGTGGTCACTGTCGTGCGCGGCGACGGCGTGGTGCTGGAAAAGGGCTATGGCTTCGCCGACGTCGTGTCGCGCAAGCCGGTCGATCCAGCGACGACGCTGTTCCGCCCGGGTTCGGTGTCGAAGCTCTTCACCTGGACCGCGGTGATGCAGCAGGTGGAGGCGGGCAAGCTCGACCTCGACGCCGACGTCAACCAATATCTCGACTTCAAGATTCCGCCCTATGAGGGCAAGCCGATCACGCTGCGCAACATCATGACGCACACGCCGGGGTTCGAGGAATCGATCCGCTATCTGATCAGCAGCGATCCCAAGGCGGTGATGCCGCTACAGGATTATGCGCGCAAAGCCTTGCCCGAGCGCGTCTTCGCGCCCGGCAGCACCCCGGCCTATTCCAACTACGCCACCGCGCTCGCGGGATATATCGTCCAGCGGGTCAGCGGCGAGGACTTCGATTCCTATGTCGACCGGCATATCTTCACGCCGCTCGGCATGACATATGCGAGCTTCCGCCAGCCGCTGCCAAAGGCGCTCCATCCCTATATGTCGAGCGGCTATGCGACCTCGACCGGCAAGGCGAAGCCCTTCGAGATCGTCGTTCCCGGACCCGCGGGCGCGCTGTCGGCGTCGGGCGATGCAATGGGCAAGTTCATGATCGCGCACCTCAATAACGGCGGCGTCCTGCTCAAGCCCGAAACCGCGCGGATGATGCACGATTTCCATGCGCCCGGCGTCGGCCCGCTCAACAGCATGGCGCTCGGCTTCTATGAACAATGGGTCAACGGCCACCGCGCGATCGCGCATGGCGGCGACACCGAATGGTTCCACTCCTATCTGTGGCTGTTCCCCGACGCCGGCATCGGCCTGTTCGTCTCGGTGAACAGCGCCGGCAAGGAAGGCGCCGCGGGCGCGATCCGCAGCGCGCTGTTCCACGAATTCGCCGACCGCTACCTGCCCGGCGAGGGTGTGCCCGCGAAGCGCGTCGACGAAAAGACCGCGCGCGAACACGCCGCGATGATGGCGGGGCATTATGTGTCGAGCCGCGGTTCGTTCACCAATTTCATGAGTCTGTTCGGCCTGCTCGGCCAGGCGCAGGTCGTCGTGACCGAGGACGGCAAGATCGCGATGCCCGCGCTCGACGGCCTCAGCGCCGGCGCGCGCGACTGGGTCGAGGTCGAACCCTTCGTCTGGTACGATCGCGCGACCGGCGAACGCCTTGCCGCCGAGGTGAAGGACGGGCGCGTCGTGCGGATGAGCATCGACGCCGGTTCGCCCTTCATGGTGTTCGAACCCGCGCCGGCAGGGACGAACACCGCATGGCTGATGCCCGCGCTGCTCGTCGCGCTCGGCCTCGTCGCCCTCGCGGCGCTCGCCTGGCCGGTGCGCGCGCTGGTGCGCCGCAACTTCGGGGCGAAGTTCGCGCTCGAGGGGCAGGCGCGCCGCGCCTGGCGCCTGTCGCGCCTCTTCGCGTGGCTGGTGATCGTCGCGGTGGCCGGATGGGCGCTGCTGATCGCGACCTTCGCGGGCGACATCGGCAGCGTCGGCGGTCCGCTCGACTGGCTCATCATCCTGCTGCGCATCCTGACGCCGGTTGCCGCCTTCGGGCTGCTCGCCGCGTCGGCGTGGCACCTGTGGCTCTGCTTCCGGGACAAGCGCCGCTGGACGATGAAGCTCGGCGCGGTGCTGCTGCTGCTGTCGGCACTGGTGCTTGTCTGGGTGACGATCGCGTTCAACCTCTATGGCTTCTCGATGGTTTACTG
Source organism: Sphingopyxis indica (assembly GCF_900188185.1). GTDB lineage: Bacteria > Pseudomonadota > Alphaproteobacteria > Sphingomonadales > Sphingomonadaceae > Sphingopyxis > Sphingopyxis indica. The sequence goes on from NZ_FZPA01000009.1 coordinate 124,865, forward strand.
ATGGCCACGCAGAGCAAGCACACACTGGCGCTCGACCTTCGCGTCGAGCGCTTTCCCTACCACCAGCCGTTCCGCATTTCGGGGCACGTCTTCACCGAAACCGCGCTGCTCGTCGCCGAACTGTCGGACGGCGAGCATCGGGGGCGCGGCGAAGGGGCGGGGGTCTATTATCTCGGCGACGACATCGACCATATGCTCGCCGCGGCGCAAGGCGTGCGCGCGGCGATCGAAGGCGGCGCGACGCGGCAGGACTTGCAGGCGCTGCTGCCGCCGGGCGGCGCGCGCAACGCGCTCGACTGCGCCTTCTGGGAGCTCGAGGCGAAGCGCGCGGGGCGTCCGGTCTGGGATCTTGCCGGGCTCGACATGCCGCGTGCGCTCCGTTCGACCCTGACGCTGGGGGCCGACGCGCCCGAGGCGATGGCCAGCGCCGCGCTGGCGATCGACCTGCAGGCGCCGGTGAAGGTCAAGCTGACCGGCGATCTCGACGCGGATATATTGCGCGTCGCCGCGATCCGCGCCGCGCGACCGCGGGCGTGGATCGGGGTCGACGCCAATCAGGGTTACAACCGACAGACGCTCGCCGGCCTGCTGCCGGCGCTGATCGAACATGGCGTCGCGCAGCTCGAACAGCCGCTGCCGCGCGGACGCGAGGCCGACCTCGACGGGATGAAGCGGCCGCTGCCCTTCGTCGCGGACGAAAGCGCACTGTCGCTCGCCGATACCCCGTCGCTCGTTGGGCGTTTCGACGTCGTCAATATCAAGCTCGACAAGTGCGGCGGGCTGACCGAGGGGCTGGCGATCGCGCGGCAGGCGCGGCGGCTCGGGCTCGATGTGATGGTCGGCAATATGATGGGCACCAGCCTGTCGATGGCGCCCTCCTACCTCGTCGGCCAGCTTTGCGACATCGTCGACCTCGACGGCCCAACCTTCCTCGCGCGCGACCGCCAGCCCGGCGTCGCCTATCGCGAGGGGATGATCCACTGCCCGGACAGCGTCTGGGGCGGGTAGATGATTTGTCCTAAATCGGTTGACAATTTTCTGATTAGGACAATAATCTTGAAAATGAAATTTTGTTGAGATCGCCGGTCGATCCGACGGCCTTGCGGCGACGACCGGCCGGCGAAGGGCGCTGCAGCGTATGGCGGCGGCCGCCAAGTGGGGGACGAACAATGACGAAGCGAGCATTATTGGTTGCAAGCAGCCTGATCGCGGCGCTCGCCGCCGCTCCGGCGCTGGCGCAGGAATCGACGATCGGCACGCGCGAGGGCGAAATCGTCGTGACCGCCCAGAAGCGCGTCCAGAATGTCCAGGACGTGCCGATCGCGATCAGCGTTGTCGGCGGCGAGGATATTCAGGAACAGGGTTCGGCGTCGCTTGTCGACTATGCGGGCTATGTTCCGGGAATGCAGGCGAGCAACACCGGCACGCCCGGCCAGACGACGATCACGCTGCGCGGCGTCGCGCCGCTCAACGGCAGCCAGACCGTCGGCATCTATCTGGACGACGCGCCCGTCGGATCGAGTGCGATCTATAATCGTGCCGGCCAGTTCACGATCGACCTGATGCCCTATGACATCCAGCGGATCGAGGTGCTGAAAGGACCGCAAGGCACTCTCTATGGCGCAAGCTCGATCGGCGGGCTCGTCAAATATGTTACCGTCCAGCCCGACACGCGCGAATTTCGCGTGAAGGCCGGCGCCGAAGGCTTTGCGATCAAGGGCGGCGACGGGCTCGGTTGGGGCGCGCAGACGATGGTCAATGTGCCGATCGTCGAGGATCGACTCGCGATCAGCGCGAGCTTCGCGTGGCGCAGCACGCCGGGCTGGGTCGACAGCGTCAACAATGCCGATCTCGACGATCAGAACTCCTATGAACAACGGGGCGGCCGCGTCGCCCTCTTGTGGGAGCCGACACCGCAGCTCAGCGTCAAGCTCGCCGGCATCTGGCAATCGCTCGATTCGGACGGCAACGGCCTCTACGCGGCCGATCTCGACGGCAATCGTCTCGGCGACGGTCGCTCGTTCAACAATTATGTGCCCGAATCCTATGATTTCGATCTCGACTATTATTCGGCGACGATCGACTATGATTTCGGTCCCGCGACGCTGACCTCGGCGACGACCTACAGCAAGACGAAGAGTGCGCAGGTGCAGGACGCGAGCTATGCGTTCGGTGTGCTCTTCCCGCTGCTCACCGGCGGCGCGATCGGGCCCGGCATCACGCCCTTCGCGCTCGATTTGGGGCTCAAGAAGTGGACTCAGGAAGTGCGGCTCGCTTCGCCCGGCGGCGGGCGTTTCGAATGGCTGATCGGCGGCTTCTACACCGACGAGACGACGAGCAATGCGCAGCTGGTTCGTTCCTACGACATGGACGGCAACGTCATCGCGCCGCTCGATCCGCTCGCGATCGTCGGGCTGCCGGCGACCTACAAGGAATATGCCGTTTTCGGGAACGGCAGCTTCAAGTTCAATGAGATGTTCGAGCTGACGGCGGGGCTCCGTTGGGCGCGCAACGAACAGACCTTCCGCCAGATCAGCGAGGGCGCGATCGTGCCGAGCGCGAACGATCCGGGCAAGTCGGCTGAAAGCGTCTGGACCTTCTCGGTCAGCCCGCAAGTCCACTTCAACGATCACGCCATGCTCTATGGCCGCGTCGCGACCGGCTATCGCCCCGGAGGTCCCAACGTCATCGTTCCCAATGTGCCGCCCAGCGTCGATGCCGACCGCATGACCAACTATGAAGTCGGCTTCAAGGGCGACCTTGCCGACGGCATGGTCTCGTTCGATGTCGCGGGCTTCTGGATGGACTGGACCGACATTCAGGTGACGCGCGCCTTCGGCGGCGTATCGGGCGGCGCCAACGGCGGCAAGGCGACGAGCAATGGCTTCGAAGGCACGGTTGCCCTGCGTCCGGCGACGGGGCTGACCCTGACCGCGACGGGCAGCTACACCGACGCCTCGCTCAGCGAGGATGTGCCCGAAATCAGCGGCGTCGATGGCGATCGCCTGCCCGCGGTGCCCAGGTTCAGCGGTGCGCTGCGCGCCGACTATGAATTCGAACTGGGCGGCGGCAGCAAGGGCAGCTTCGGCGCCGGCGTCCGTCACGCAAGCAGCCGCCTTTCGCTCGTCGAAAGCGACCCGCTCGTGGCGCGCGCCAGGCCCTATACGTCGGTCGATCTCAACGCGTCGGTGACCTTCAACGATCACTGGACCGTGCGCGCCTATGCGCGCAATCTGCTCGACAACAAGGGCGAGCTGGCGCGCACGACGCTCGCCGACGGTCTCAACCAGCCGAGCTTCCTTGCCATTTCGCCGCTGCAACCGCGCACGGTCGGCGTTGCGCTCGACATGGCCTTTTGACGACCGCAAGGAGTGGACGATATGAATGCCCCCATCGGCAGCCTTGCCGACGCCATGGTGCTGCCGCAGCCCTATCTCTTGTTCCTCGGCGATACGACCGAGCCCAGTTTTGCCAAGACCGCGTTCGGGCTTGCCGACTGGGCGGCCGACCGCTGCGTCGGCGAGATGGGCGTGGCGGGCTGCACCGTCACCACGGGACTGCCGCGGCTGTCGCCTGCCGAGGCCTATGCGGCGGGCGCGCGGTCGCTGGTGATCGGCGTCGCGAACCAGGGCGGGGTGATCGGCGACAATTGGGTTGCGGCGCTGACCGGGGCGATGGAGGCGGGGCTCGACATCGTCAGCGGCCTCCACGTCCGCCTCGCGAGCGTTCCGGCGCTCGCCGAGGCGGCGCGGCGCACCGGACGGCGGCTGATCGACGTCCGCACCCCGCCGCCGGACATCCCGGTCGGCACCGGGCGCAAGCGCAGCGGCAAGCGGCTCCTGACCGTCGGCACCGACTGCGCGCTCGGCAAGAAATATACCGCACTGGCGCTGCACCGCGCCTTCCTCGATCGCGGCCTCGACGCCGATTTCCGCGCGACCGGACAGACGGGCATCATGATCGCGGGCGGCGGCATTCCGATGGATGCGGTCGTATCCGACTTTGAAGCCGGCGCTGCGGAAATCCTCAGCCCCGATGCCGCGCCCGGCCATTGGGACGTGATCGAGGGGCAGGGGTCGCTCTTCAACCCCGCCTATGCCGCCGTGTCGCTCGGGCTGCTCCACGGCAGCCAGCCCGACGTCTTCGTCGTCTGCCACGACCCGTCGCGCAAGGTCATCCTGGGGCTCGAGGATTTCGTCCTGCCGACGATCGAAGAGGTGATCGACCTGACGATCCGCCTTGGCAGCCGCACCAATCCGGCGATCCGCTGCGGCGGCGTCAGCCTCAACACCTCCAGCATGGGCGCGGGCGAGGCCGAAGCGCTGCTCGGCGCCGAGAGCCGGCGGCTGGGCCTGCCCGTCGCCGACCCGATCCGCGGCGGCGACGCTTTCGCGGCGCTCGTCGACAGCTGCCTCGCATGAGCGCCGGCGAAGCCGTCGGCGGGGGAAGCTGGTTCCAGCGCTTCCTGCTCCCCGGCTTCGCGCTCAAGGCCGTCATCATCGGCGGCGGCTATGCGACCGGGCGCGAGCTCGCCGAATATTTCGTGCCCGCCGGCCCATGGGGCGGCCTCGCCGGGATGCTGCTCGCGACCTTGATCTGGAGCATCGTCGCGGCGATGACCTTCGCACTCGCCCGCGCGATGGGGGCCTATGACTATCGCAGCTTCTTCAAAGGCTTGCTCGGCCCAGCCTGGGTGCTTTTCGAGGGCGCCTACCTGATCTTCGTCATCCTGATCCTCGCGGTCTTCGGCGCCGCGGCGGGAGCGATCGGCGCCGCGACCTTCGGCTGGCCCGAGGTGGCGGGCTCGATCCTGCTCGCCGCGGCGATCCTCGTCACCACCGCCTTCGGCACCGCCGCGGTCGAGCGTCTGTTCCAATATGCCTCGATGCTGATCTACGCGATATACGCGATGTTCATCGTCTTTGCGCTGATCCGCTTCGGCGGCCTGATCGAACACGGTTTCGCGACTGCGCCGCCCCCCTCGGCCGGCTGGATGGCCGGCGGCATCACCTATGCGAGCTACAATATCGTCGGCGCAGTCGTGATCCTCCCGGTTTTGCGTCACCTGACCAGCCAGCGCGACGCCGTGATCGCCGGGGTAATCGCCGGGCCGCTGACGATGCTCCCCGCGATCCTGTTCTTCGTCGCGATGATGGCCTTCTACCCCGCGATCGGCGACGAGGTGCTGCCCTCAGACTTCCTGCTGCGCCAAATGGCGGTTCCGGGCTTCCACCTTGTCTTCCAGCTGATGATCTTCACCGCCCTGCTCGAAAGCGGGGTGGGCGCGATCCACGCGATCAACGAAAGGATCGCAGGGGCGATGGAGGCACGCGGGCGCGCGGCACCCGGTCCGGCGGCGCGCGCGCTGATCGGGGCCGCAATTCTCGCGGGCTGCATGTTCGTTGCATCGCGCGTCGGCCTCGTCGAGCTGATCGCGAGCGGCTACCGCTTCCTCGCCTGGCTGTTCCTCGCCGTTTTTGTTGTGCCGCTCCTCGGCATCGGCACCTGGCGCCTCATCAGGGGAGGCGCACCCGCACCACAGGAGGTTCGCTCATGAAACCCGTTCGCCTGCTCACCGCATCGCTGCTCTTTGCGGTATCGACGCCCGCCTGGGCCGAACCGCCCGCCGACATCGGCGAAAGCGTCGAAGCACTGCGGCAGAAGATCGGCGCGGTCGGCGTGTCGATCGCGATCGTCGAGGACGGTAAAACGACGCTGTCGCGCGGCTGGGGTGTGCGCAAGCTCGGCGATCCCGCGCCGGTTGACGCGCAGACATTGTTCCAGACCGGATCGACCGGCAAGGCGATGACGGCAGCCGCGCTCGCGGTGCTCGTCGACGAAGGCAAGATCGCGTGGGACGATCCCGTGATAAAGCATATGCCGTGGTTCCGCATGTACGATCCGTGGGTGACGCGGGAGATCACCATCCGCGATCTGCTCGTCCATCGCAGCGGGCTTGGACTCGGGCAGGGCGACCTGATGTTCGTGCCGCGCACTTATCTGACGCGCAGGCAGACGGTCGAGCGCGTCGCTTATCTCAAGCCCAAGACGAGTTTCCGCTCGGCCTATGCCTATGACAATATCCTCTATGCGGTCGCGGGGCAGCTCATCGAGGAGGTCACCGGCCAGCGCTGGGAGGATTTCATCCGCGAGCGCGTGCTGCGCCCCGGCGGGATGCAATATGCGACGAGCGACAGCGAAGACCGCTTCCGCACCCCCGATCGCTCGTGGCCGCATGCGCGGCTGTCGGGCGCCTTGCGTGGGCTCGGGCCGCAGCAGCTGCTCGACGAGCGCGACGAACTCGGTCGCAATGGCGCGCCCGCGGGCGGGCTGGCGCTCAGCGCCGACGACATGGCGGCGTGGCTCAAGGTCCAGCTCGCGCACGGTGCGCTGCCCGGTGGCGGGCGCCTGTTCAGCGAAGAGCAGGCGAAGCAGATGTGGACCCCGGTGACGCCGATGCCGATCACCGAATTGCCCGAGGCGCTCAAACCCGCGCAGCCGACGCAGCAGGCCTATGCGCTCGGCTGGCAGGTGCAGGACTATCGCGGTCACCGCATCATCCAGCATGGCGGCGGCGTTTTCGGGTCGATCACCCGCGTCGTGATGATCCCCGACAAGAATGTGGGTTTTGCGATCATGATGAACAGCGAGGACAGCGGTATGTTGCTCGGCCTGACCTACGAGCTGCTCGACCATTATCTGGACCAGCCCGACTTCGATTGGACGACCAAGTGGGAGGATTGGTATCAGGCACGGCTCGCGGGAGGCGTCGAGTTTCTGAAACAGGCGAAGGCCGGTCCGTCGCTGAAGCTCGCCGGTTATGCGGGGCGCTATCGCGATCCGTGGTACGGGGATGTCGTGATCGCCGAGGGGTCCAAGGGGCTGACGATCGACTTCACCTCCACGCCGCGCATGGCCGGACGGCTCGACCATTGGCAATATGACAGCTTCGTCACCGACTTCGACGATCCGGCGATCGAGCCCGCCTATGTCACCTTTGCGCTCGACGCCGACGGCAAGGTGACCGGCGTGACGATGAAGCCGGTCAGCAAGATCGCCGATTTCAGCTGGGATTATCAGGACCTCGACCTGAAGCCCGTGGAGGACAAGAAATGAAGACGCTCGCGACTTTGCTCGCCGCGACAGCGCTCGCCTCCTGTTCGAGCGCGAACGACAAGGCGCCAGCATCGGCCGAGCCGCTGCACAGCCGGTTGCTGACGCTCGACACGCACCTCGATTCGCCGATGAACTTCTCGCGCGCCGGCTGGAGTTTCGCCGATCGCCACGAACTCGCGACCGACCTGTCGCAGCTCGACATTCCGCGCATGAAGGACGGCAATCTCGATGGGGGTTTCTTCGCCATCTACACCGATCAGGGGCCGCTGACCGCAAAGGGCTATGCCGACGCGCTCGCGCATGCGCGCAAGCGATCGGACGAGATCGACAGGATGATCGTCGACAATAGCGATGTTATCGGCGCCGCGCGCACTGCCGGGGATGCGCGGCGGCTGAACCGCGAAGGCAAGCTCATCGCCTTCAAGTCGATGGAGAACAGCTATCCGCTGGGCGAAGACCTCTCGCTGCTGAAGGAATTCTACGACAAGGGGGTGCGGCTCGCGGGTCCGGTCCACGGGCTCAACAACCAGTTCGCCGACAGCGCGACCGACACGCCGAAATGGAACGGCCTCAGCCCGTTCGGCAAGCAATGGGTCGCCGAGATGAACCGGCTCGGCATCGTCATCGACGCAAGCCATTCGTCCGACGCGACGTTCGACCAGCTGCTCGAGCTGTCGAAATATCCGATCCTGCTCTCGCACTCGAGCCTGCGTTCGGCGCACGACCACCCGCGCAACCTCGACGAAGGACGCCTGAAAAAGCTCGCCGAAAAGGGCGGGGCGATGTGCATCTCGACCATCTACATGTCGGAGATGAACATGTCGCCCGAGCGCGCGAGGCTGTTCGGCGAATATGAGCGTATCGGCGAACTCTCGCCTGCGGAGCAGGCCGATCTGGTCCGCCGGTGGCGCGAACTCGACAAGACCGAACAGATGTGGGCGGCCGATTTCGAGGATTATATGAAAATGGTCCTGCGCGCGATCAAGGTCGGCGGCGTCGATCATATCTGCTTCGGCGCCGACTGGGACGGCGGCGGCGGCCTGAAAGGCATCGAAGACATCAGCGCGCTGTCCAAGGTCACCGAGCGGCTGAAGCAGGCCGGCTATTCGGACGCCGACCTCGAAAAGATGTGGAGCGGGAACATCCTGCGCGTTCTGGCGGCGCAGGGGAAATAGGGGCTAGGCGCCGGTTTGATCCTCCCCCTCGATGGGGGAGGCCGCGAGACTTGCGAACTTGTTCGCTAGTCGCAGCGGTGGGGGTGCGGTTTCGGCGGTGCGCAAGGCCGCGGCGTCACCCCATCCAACTTCGCCCAATCGCGCTGCGATAAGGCTACGTATCCTTCCCCCATTTAGGGGGAAGGATTCAGGCGGCCAATTCCATCGTCTCTTCGATCTCGACCGCCGCAACCGCGACCGCCTCGCCCAGCTTGGCGGCGATCACCGACGCCTGATGCAAAGCGAGCCCCGCGACTGCGACCTCGATCCGCATCCAGCCGCGGTCGCGCGCGGCCGTCATGGCTGACGGAATGATCGATCGCTGGGCGAAGAATCCCGCGACGCGCGCGAGCGATTGCGGATCGGCGAGCGCGTCGATGCGGAACAGGTGCATTTCAGGCCGCCGCGCGCTGACCGGCCGCTATGACCTCTTCGGCCATCTCGTCGGCGACGACCGCGGGCGAGCGGCCTTCGCGGGCGGCGCGGTCGAGCAGGGCGACAACGCGCGGCGCGATCGCGCAGACGCGGGCGCCGACCTCGCGTTCGTCCTCGCCCAGATATTCGGCCGACACGTTGATGATGCCGCCGGCGTTGACGACATAGTCGGGCGCATAGACGACGCCGCGCGCGAGCAGCAGGTCGGCAACCTCGGGGCTGGCGAGCTGGTTGTTCGCAGCGCCGCAGACCAGCTTCGCCTTCATCGCGCGGACCGTTTCGGCGGTGAGCGCGCCGCCGAGCGCGCAGGGTGCGAAAATGTCGGCATCGACCGCAGCAATGTCGTCGACGTCCACGACGGTGGCGCCGTGGATATGCGCGAGCCGGTCGCGCCGCGCCGGATTGGGATCGGCGATCACCAGCTTCGCGCCGGCTTCGGCGAGGCGGCTGCACAGGTCGGCGCCGACATTGCCGGTGCCCTGCACCGCAACGGTCAGCCCGTGAAGCTCGCGGCCGAACGCGAAATGTGCCGCGGCCTGCATCGCTTCGAATACGCCCTTGGCGGTCCACGGCGACGGATCGCCGCCCGCGCGGCCGTCGGCGCGCGGCAGGCCTGCGACGTGGCGCGTGGTGCCCGCGACCTCCTGCATGTCGGCGACCGAGGTGCCGACGTCCTCGGCGGTGACATAGAGCCCGCCAAGCGCCTCGACTGCGCGGCCGAAGGCCTGAAACAGCGCGGCGCGGTCGAAACCGCCCGCGGGCTTGCGCAGCACGGCCTTCGCGCCGCCGAAGGGCAGGCCGGCGAGGGCGTTCTTGTAGCTCATCCCCTCGGCGAGGCGCAGCGCGTCGGCGAGCGCGAGGTCGGCGTCGGCATAGGTCCAGAAGCGGCAGCCACCGGCGCCGGGGCCGAGCGCGGTCGAGTGAACCGCGATGAAGCCGTCGAGCCCGGCTTCGGCGTCGAACAGGCGGATGCATTCGACGGGCGGGGTCAGGCGGGTGGGGCGGGCTACCATATTGTCCTCCATTGGATCGTGGGCGCACTATCGCACCGGGAGGGAGGACAATCTTTTTCAACTTCACGCGTATCGCGAAGGTTTGGGGATATATTTTTCACATATTCGTGTATATGAGGTCAGAATGACCGGCCTCGATCCTTTTGAAGTGAAGATCCTTCGCGAGTTGCAGCGCGACGCGGGGCTGACGACGGCGGAAATCGCCGAGCGGGTCGGGCTGTCGCAGTCGCCGTGCTGGCGGCGCATCGACCGGCTGCAGCGCGAGGGGTTCATCCGCAAGCGCGTCGCGGTGGTCGACCGCCGCAAGGTCGGGCTGAACGCGCATGTCTTTGCGCAGGTGAAATTGAACGCGCACGGCCGCGCCAACCTCGACGAGTTCAGCGAGGCGATCCGCGCCTTCCCCGAGGTGCTCGACGCCTATGTGCTGATGGGCTCGATGGACTTCATGCTGCGTATCGTCGCGAAGGACATCGACGCCTATGAACGCTTTTTCTTCGACCAGCTGAGCAAGCTGCCGGGGGTGCAGGAAATCAACTCGACCGTCGCGCTGTCGGAGATCAAGTCGACGACCGAATTGCCGCTGCGCTGAGCATTTCACGGCCCCCTCTTGCAAGCCCGACGCGGCTGCGTATGATAGCGTTACCAACAAGAAATGAGGGCCGGGGGAGAGGCGCGATGCGCAATTTGGTCGGGTTGGCTGCCGCGTGCCCATGACGCCGCTGGACAGCCTCGACGCCGCCGAGCGCGACCGCTTCGAACGCGACTATCGCGCCGCGGGGCGCCCGGTGGTGATCCGCGGCATCGTCGCCGACTGGCCGATCGTCGCGCTCGGCCGCCGCGACTGGCGCGCCGCGCTGAACGCGATCGCCGCGCGCGACAGCGGCGCACCCGCCGACATCATGATCGCGCCCGCGAGCGAGAAGGGGCGCTTTTTCTATGGCCCCGACCTGCGCGGCTTCAATTTTCAGCGCGACAAGGGACCGCTCGCGCGGCTCGCGGGGCATTTGATCGAGATCGCCGATCAGGCCGATCCGGTTGCGATCTATGCCGGCGCCGCGGCGCTCGATGCGCATCTGCCGGGCTTCGCCGCCGAGCATCGCTTTCCGCTGCTGGGCGACGATGCGGAGGTGACCGCGCGCATCTGGCTGGGCAATGCGACGCGCGTCGCGACGCATTTCGACCTCTCGGACAATTTCGCCGCCGTCGCGCTCGGGCGCCGCTGCTTCACCCTGTTTCCGCCGGACGCGACCCCCGACCTCTATGTCGGCCCGCTCAACCATACGCTGGCGGGCCAGCCGGTGAGCATGGTCGACCCGCTCGCGCCCGATCACGCGCGCTATCCGCGCTATGCCCGCGCCGAGGCGCAGGCGCTGACCGCCGAGCTCGAGCCCGGCGACGCCATCTATATCCCGACTTTGTGGTGGCACCATGTCGAGGCGACCGAGCCCGCGAATATCTTGATCAACTATTGGCACAATGACGTCGCACGCGGCGGCGGCTTCACCGCGCTGATCCACGCGCTGCTGAGCATCCGCGACCTGCCCGCGGCGCAGCGCGAGGGCTGGCGCGCCTGGTTCGACCATTTCGTCTTTGGCGACGAAGCCGGGGAGGCCGCCGCGCACCTGCCGCCCGCCGCGCGGGGAGTCGCCGGCCCCGCGAGCGCCGAACGCGACGAGATGATCCGCCGCTATCTGCTCACCGTCCTGTCCAGCCCATGAGGTAAATATGCTTCGATCCGCGCTCCTGCTCGCTTCCGCCTTCGCGCTCGCCGCGCCCGCGACCGCCGACGATGCCAAGGGCCTGCCCGTCGGCACCTGCATCAACATGGGCAACAGCCTGGAGACGATGCGCGAGGGCGCACATGGCAAGCGCATCGACGCCGCCGATTTCCAGCGCATTCGCGCGGCGGGCTTCACGACCGTGCGCATCCCGGTGCGCTGGATGCACCGCAGCGACGACAAGCCGCCCTATACGGTCGATCCCAAATTCATGGACCGCGTCGAAGCGGTGGTCGATCAGGCGCTCGCCGCCGACCTGAACGTCATTCTCAACAGCCATCATTTCGACGCGCTCGACAAGGAGCCTGCGGGGACGGCGCCGTGGCTTGCCGGGGTGTGGAAGCAGGTCGCGGCGCGCTTTGCCGATAAGCCCGAGGCGAAGCTGTGGTTCGAGATCAGCAACGAACCGCACGACAAGCTGACCAATGCGAACCTCCTCGCGACGCTGACCCCCTCGCTCGCGGCGATCCGCGCGACGAACCCGACGCGCGCGGTGGTGATCGGCGGCGAGAATTGGAGCGGGATCGACTCGCTCGCGACGCTCGACCTGCCCGATGACCCCAACGTCTATCCGACCTTTCATTATTACGAGCCGTTCGACTTCACGCATCAGGGCGCGGGCTGGGTCGATCCGTCGCCGCCGCTGGGCCGCCAATATGGCACCGAGGCCGACGCCGAGCGGCTCGCGGCCGATGTCGAGAAGGTGAAGCGCTATATGGCGCGGACGGGCAAGAAGCCCTTCATCGGCGAAACCGGCGCCTATGAGGTGATCCCGCTGACCCAGCGCGTCCAATATCACCGCGCGGTCCACGACGCCTTCGCGCCGCTCGACCTCGGCATCTGCGCCTGGGCCTATACCAACACTTTTCCTTTCTGGGATCAGAAGAGGGGGCGATGGCTGCCGGGGCTGCGTGCGGCGATGGGATTGCCCGAAGCGGAGTAGCAACTGGGGGAGGAGAGGAATGAGTCATTGGAAGCTGCCGGCGCTTGCCGCGCTGGCCTGTGCTGCGGTTCCGGCCGCGGCGGCGGAGCAGAATGCCGACCTCGCGGCGCTCGACGCGCAATTGCCGGGCGAGCTGATCAACGATCCGTCGAGCCTCGACTGGGCGAGTTATGGGGCGGGGTTGAAGCGCGAGGGGGTCGAGGCCGAGGTGGCGGGCGGCGCGGCGATCCGCTTCAGCGTCGGTGCGAAGTCGGCGCATCCCTATGAGATCGCGGCGAGCTTTCCGCTGACCGCCGCGGTCGCGAAGGGCGAGCAGGTCACGGTGGGTTTCTGGGCGCGCACCATTTCGGCCGATACGCCGGACGGCAAGGGCGTCGTCACCGTGCGCGTCCAGCAGAATGCGAGCCCCTATGACGGCTTTGCCGATCGCACCGTCGCGGTCGGTCCCGACTGGAGCTGGTACGAAGCGAGCGGCGTCGCGACGGTGAAGCTGGGCAAGGGCGCCGGACAGGTGGTGCTCCAGCTGGGCGGTGCGAAACAGCTGGTGGAGATCGGGCAGGCGATCGTGGTCAAGGGCGCGCCGCGGATCGTCGGCGAAACCGCGGCGCCGGCAGCGGGCAAGGCGGCGGCGGTCGAGGTTCCCGACCTGTTGAAAGACGCCGGGCGGCTGATCAACGATCCCGCCGATCGGCGATGGGGCTATAACGGCCCCGACGGCGGCATGGCGCCGCGCGACGACAAGACGATCTGGCTGGGCAAGGCGACGCGCTTTACCACGCGTGCGGTCGGCGCGAACCGCTGGGATGTCGGCACGGCGATCCCGATCGGCGAGGCGCTGAAGGCGGGCGAGAAATTGCTCGTCGCGATCGCCGCGCGGACCGAGAGCGCCGCGACCGACGACGGCAAGGCGCTCGTCGGCATCCGCATCCAGACGAACGCGCCGCCCTATGACGGCTTCGGCGACGCGGCGTTCAAGGTCGGGCCGAGCTGGCAGCTGATCCGCGTGCCGCTGACCGTCGCGCAGGACATGGCGGCGGATCAGGCGACGGTCGCGCTGCAGTTCGCGGGGGCGGTGCAGGCGGTCGATATCGGGCCGGTTTATCTGTTCAAGGTGGAGTGACGTCTGATCCTCCCGGCGGCGAAGGCGTGGGGAGCGCGAAGCGCTGACGGAGGGGCAGCGAGCCTGGGGTTGAAGATCGTGTGTCCCCGCGAAGGCGGGGACCCATCTCCCGACGATTCAACATAGAGCCGTTCGGAGATGGGCTCCCGCCTTCGCGGGAGCACACAGCTTGTTTGGTCAAAGATGGCCACGCGCTGGCGAGCGCTGCGCTGGGCCGCTTCGCCATCGTGCGGATGGTTCTGCTCCCCGTCACTGCACGTCGGATCAGCGCGCTGCCGCCAGCGCATAGGGGCCGACGACCAGCCCGGTGAACAGGCCGGCATGGACCGACGCGAGCGGTTCGACGTCGATCGCGGGCGCGAGGGTTTGCCATGCGTCGCCGGTGCGCCAGGCAAGCGCGGCGTTGCCGCCGGTGATCGTCAGCCGCAGCGCGACGTCGCCGCTGCCGAGCGGCCGTGACGCGACGATTTCGCCGCGCGCGTCCTCGCGCTCGGCAATGCGGCGGCGCGCGACGATCCTGCGCTGGCCCGCGATCCGCTCGACCCCGAAAGCGAGGAAATGCGCCTCGTCCATATAGGCGAGCAAGCCGGCGAAATCGCCGTCGCGCTCGGGCGTGAAGCGCAGTCGCGTCTCGAAGCTGGCGTCGTGGTGGCGCAGGCGGCGGCCGACGAAGGCGGGCTGGCCAAGGCTTCCGGCAGGGTCGGGGCGCGCCTGCAGGACGAGCGCACCGCCGTCCAGCTTCGACCAGCCGCCGCGGTCGGCGCCGCGCAGCCAAATCCATTCGGGCGAAAGCGTCGCGGCGTCGAAAGCGTCGTCCCATGCGCTGCGGTCGATCGGCGGGTCGGCGGGCAGCGCGGGGCGCTCGACCAGCGGCGGGATGGCTTCGCCGGGATCGAGGAAGCGCGGCCAGCCGTCCGCCCAGCGCACGGGCAGCAGGAAGGTCTCGCGCCCCATCAGGGTCGATTGCCCGGCAAAGGGGCGCGTCGCCAGAAACGCGCCCCACCAGCGGCCGTCGGGAAGCTCGACGAGATCGGCGTGGCCGGTGGCCTCGACGCGGTCGGGGCGGTCCGGGGGCAGGTCGCGCTGGGTGAGGATCGGGTTGACCGGGCCGGGGGTGTAGGGGCCATCGGGGCGCGCGGCGCGATAGATGGTCTGCGAATGGCGGTCGGCGGTCCCGCCTTCGGCCGCGGTCAGATAATAGGCGCCGCCGGCCTTGTAGATATGCGGCCCTTCGGCCCAGATCGGATTGTCCTCGGGGTGGACGCCGCCATCGACGAGCAGCTTGCGCGGACCGGTGAGCGTCCCCGCCTTTGCGTCGAAGCGCTGGATCCAGATCGCGCGATGCCCTTCGTAGCGCGGCGTCCCTTCGGGCGGGCCGTTGTTGACGAGCCACGCGCTGCCGTCATCGTCGAAAAAGAAGGACGGGTCGATGCCGTCGAAATCGAGCCAGTGCGGATCGGACCACGGACCGGCGGGATCGCGCGCGGTGACATAGAAATTGCCGCCGCATTCGATGCAGGTCGTGACGATGTAAAAGAGGCCGTCGTGATAGCTGATCGCGGGCGCGAAGATGCCGCGGTTGGTGCCGATCCCCTTGAAATCGAGCATCGCGGGGCGGTCGATCGCATGGCCGATCAGCCGCCAGTTGACGAGGTCGCGGCTGTGGAACACCGGCACCCCGGGAAACCAGGCGAAGGTCGAATTGACCAGATAGAAATCGGCGCCGACGCGGACGATCGACGGGTCGGGGTGAAAGCCGGGGAGAACCGGGTTGCGGAACTGGCCCTGCGGCGCAGGCGCGGGAAGGGCGGCGGCGCGATAATGCGCGTCCTCGAACCGCGCCTCGGGCTGCGCCATCGCCGGAGCCGCGGCGAGCACCGCGACCGACAGCGCCCAGCGGACGGACCATGTTTTCATTTCTCTCTCCCCATGTTTTGGACCCTTGCTTCGTGTCACCCCCTTTACTATGGTAGCGCTATCAAGAGAAGAGATTTGGGACAGGACATGCAGCAAGGGCTCGTCGAAATCTTGCCGGCCGATTATGCCGAGGGGCTGTTCCTCGGCCGCGCGATGGCGCCCGAGGGGCCAGTCGTGCTGTTGATTCGAAACGGAAATCTCTATGATCTGACCCAAGAGGCGGCGACGGCCGCCGGCGCGGTCGAGCGCAGGCATTTTGCCGGCGGGCGCGAGCTCGGCCCCGTCGCGGACGGGCTTCCCGAGGGGTGGCGGTTGCTGTCGCCGATCGACCTGCAATGCGTGAAGGCGTGTGGCGTGACCTTTGCGCTGTCGGCGATCGAGCGGGTGATCGAAGAGCGCGCGCGCGGCGATTCGGCGCGCGCCGGCGACATTCGCGCGATGCTCGAGGAAAAGGTCGGCTCGGCAATCCGCACGGTGGTGCCGGGAAGCGACGCGGCGGCGGCGCTCAAGGAAGCGCTGATCGCCGAAGATATGTGGTCGCAATATCTGGAGGTTGCGATCGGCCCCGATGCCGAGGTCTTCTCCAAATCGCCGGTGCTCTCGACCGTCGGTGCGGGCGCCGAGATCGGCGTGCGGTCGGATTCGACGTGGAACAACCCCGAGCCCGAGGTCGTCCTGATCGTCGATCCGGCGGGCGCGATCGTCGGCGCGACGCTGGGCAACGACGTCAATCTGCGCGATTTCGAGGGGCGCTCGGCGCTGCTTCTGTCGAAGGCGAAGGACAATAATGCGTCGTGCGCGATCGGCCCGTTCATCCGCCTCTTCGACGATGGATTCACGCTCGACGACGTGCGGCAGGCGACCGTCGAATTGCTGATCGAGGGGCCCGAGGGCTATCGCCTAGAGGGCACCAACGAGATGGCCGAGATCAGCCGCGACCCCGCCGATCTGGTGCGCCAGACGATGAGCGAACATCATTTCCCCGACGGCTTCGCGCTGTTCTGCGGAACGCTTTTTGCGCCGACGCAGGATCGCGACGTGCCGGGCAAGGGATTCACCCACAAGGTCGGCGACCGCGTGAGCATCAGCGCGCCGCGGCTCGGCCGGCTGACTAACAGCGTCACTACGTCGCGCGATGCGCCCGCATGGGAGATGGGCATCGCCGGCTTCATTCGCAATCTCGCCTCGCGCGGATTGATCGACAGGATTTGAGGAGTTTATGACCCGAAGTTTAGGACATTATATCGGCGGCGAATGGGTAAAGGCCGACGCCTCGCTCGACAGCCTGAACCCCTCCGACACCGGTGACATCGTGGCGCGCTTCCCCGACGGCGGGGCGGCCGATGTCGACCGCGCGGTCGCGGCGGCGTCGGACGCCTTCGCCGGATGGGCCGCGGCCTCGCCCGAGGTTCGCGCCGATCTGCTCCACAAGGTCGGCGAAGCGCTGTTCGCGCGCTCGGCCGAGATCGGCGAATTGCTGGCGCGCGAGGAAGGCAAGACGCGCGCCGAGGGGATCGGCGAAACGCTGCGCGCCGCGCGCATCTTTCGCTATTTCGCGGGAGAGGCGCTGCGGCGGCACGGGCTGACGCTCGAATCGACGCGTCCGGGGCTCGACGTCGCGACCTATCGCGAGCCGCTCGGCGTCGTCGGGCTGATCACGCCGTGGAATTTCCCGATCGCGATTCCCGCGTGGAAAGCCGCGCCCGCGCTCGCCTTTGGCAACAGTGTGGTGCTCAAGCCCGCGAACATCACGCCCGCGATCGCGACCGCGCTGACCGAGATCATCGCCGAGGCGGGGGCGCCGCCGGGCGTGTTCAACCTCGTCCTCGGGCGCGGCGACGTGGGGCGAGCGCTCGTCGACCATGACGATGTCGCGGCGATCAGCTTCACCGGATCGCAGGCGGTGGGCGCGCAGGTCGGCAGCGCCGCGATGGCGAAGCAGAAGCGCGTGCAGATGGAGATGGGCGGCAAGAATCCGCTCGTCGTCCTCGCCGATGCCGATCTGGACAGGGCGGTCGCGATCGCCGCCGACGGCGGTTTCTTCCAGACCGGACAGCGCTGCACCGCGTCGAGCCGGGTGATCGTCGAGGATGCCATCCACGACCGCTTCGTCGCCGCGCTCGCCGAGCGCGCAAGGGCGCTGAAGGTCGGCCCCGCGCTCGCCGCCGACACGCAGGTCGGGCCCGCGAGCAGCGAGGCGCAGCTCGAGCAGAATTTCCGCTATGTCGACGTCGCGCGCGGCGAGGGCGGGCGGATCGCGGCGGGCGGCGACCGCGTCGAGGCCGCAAGCCCCGGCTATTATATGCAGCCGACGGTGATCGCCGACACCGCACCCGACATGCGGATCAACAATGAAGAGGTGTTCGGTCCCGTCGTCTCGACGATCCGGGTGAAGGATTATGACGAGGCGCTCGCGGTCGCGAACCGCGGCGATTTCGGCCTCTCGGCGGGAATCGTCACCAACAGCGCGAAGCATATCCGCGACTTTCGCAAGAATGTCCGCGCCGGTATGGTGATGATCAACCTGCCGACCGCGGGGGTCGATTACCACGTCCCCTTCGGCGGAACGCGCTCGTCGAGCTATGGCCCGCGCGAGCAGGGATTTGCGGCGGTCGAATATTACACCCAGATCAAAACCGTCTATCAGGGGGATTGAACGGCATGGCGGAATTGCTTGTAGACGCGCCGCCGGCCGGCGCCCGCTACCCGAGCCTGTCGGGAAAGCGGGTGGTTGTCAGCGGCGGCGGGTCGGGAATCGGCGAGGGGATCGTCGAGGGTTTCGTCGCGCAGGGGGCCGCGGTCGCCTTCGTCGACGTCCAGACGGCGGCGAGCGAGGCGCTGGTCGCGCGGTTCGCCGACGCGGCGATGCCGCCGCGCTTCGCGCCGTGCGACATCACCGATCTCGACGGCTATACCGCGTGCCTCGAAGCGCTGATCGGCGAGCTTGGCGGCTGCGACGTGCTGGTCAACAATGCCGGCAACGACGACCGGCACGAGTTCGAAAAGGTAACGCCCGCCTATTGGGACGAACGCATGGCGGTGAACCTGAAGCATCATTTCTTTGCCGCCAAGGCGGTGGTGCCGCATATGAAGGCCGCCGGCGGCGGGTCGATCATCAACCTGGGGTCGATCAGCTGGCATCTGGGGCTGGAGGACCTGATCGTCTATCAGACCGCGAAGGCCGCGATCGAAGGGCTGACGCGCAGCCTGGCGCGCGAGCTGGGGCGCGACAATATCCGCGTCAACGCGATCGTTCCCGGCAACGTCCAGACCGAGCGGCAGAAGCGCTGGTATTCGCCCGAGGGCGAGGCCGAGATCGTCGCGTCGCAATGCCTGAACGGCCGCATCCAGCCCGCCGACATCGCCGCCATGGCGCTGTTCCTCGCGTCCGACGACGCGCGCTTTTGCACCGCGCATAATTATTGGGTCGATGCGGGATGGCGGTGATCGTGCCCGAGGTTCGCCGGCTGCTCGACGCCGAAAGCCTGCTCGGCGAAGGGCCGTGCTGGGATGCGGCGCGCGGCGTGCTGTGGTTCGTCGACATCAAGCGCCATCGCCTGTGGCATTATGACCCGGCGACGGGCAGCAACAGCTTCGCCGACGCGCCCGAACAGATCGGCTGGGCGCTGCCGGCCGAGGACGGGAACCTGCTCTGCGGCCTGAAGGACGGTCTCTATCTCTTTGATCCCGAAGCGCGGAGTTTCGAAAAGCTGGCGGCGGTTCCCGGCGAGCCGGCGCACAACCGCCTCAACGATGCCTGCACCGATCCGTGGGGGCGGGTGTGGTTCGGGTCGATGGACGATGCCGAAAATGCGGCGTCGGGACGCTTTTATGTCTTCGATCGCGGCCGGATCGTGCCCGCGGGGCCGTCGGCCATTTCGATTACCAACGGACCGGCGGTGAATGCCGACGGCAGCAAAATCTATTTCACCGACACTGTCGGCCAGCGCATCCTCGTCGCCGACCTCGGCCCCGAAGGGGTCGGCGAGGCGCGGCTTTTTGCCGATGTGAAGGCGCATTTCGCCGACGCCTATCCCGACGGCCCCGTGGTCGATGCCGAGGGGCATGTGTGGACCGGCCTCTACAACGGCTGGCATCTCGCGCGCTTCGCGCCCGATGGCGAGCTGACGCTGTCGGTCAAGCTGCCCGCGCAGAATCTGACGAAATTGGCGTTTGGAGGGAAGGATTTGCGAACCATCTTTGTCACGACGGCGCAAAAAGGCCTGAGCGCCGAGCAACTGGCGGCGCAGCCGTGGGCGGGCAGCCTGCTCGCGTTCGACGCCCCCGTCGCGGGAGTCGCGCCGCCGCCGGTGAAGCTCGCGTGACCCGCGCGTCGCTGCTCGCCGCCGCGGCGCTGTTTGCGACCCCCGCCATCGCCGCGCCGGCACTCGCGCCGGTGTGGACCGACCATGCGGTGATCCAGCGCGATCAGCCGATCGCGATCGAGGGCAGCGCGGCGCCGAAGGAAGCGCTGACCGTCACCTTGGGCACCGCGAAGCAGTCGGTGCGCGCCGACGCCGACGGCCATTTCCGTGCGACCTTTCCGGCGCGGAAGGCGAGCGCTGCGCCGCTGACGCTGCGCGTCGCCAATGCGGCGGGTGAGGGGGCATCGGCATCCGACCTGCTCGTCGGGGACGTCTGGCTCTGTTCGGGCCAGTCGAACATGGAACTGCCGTTCGACCGCGCGCTCGACAGTTTCAACCAGCGCCACCGCGCTGCCGACGACGGCATCCGGCTGCTGACGATCCCCAAGGTGACCGCGCCGGTGCCGCAGCCGCGCTTTGGTGAGCCGGCGGCGTGGACCGCAGCGACGGGCGAGACGGTCGGCGACTTTTCCGCTGCCTGCTTCTATATGGGCAAGCAGCTTCGCGCCGATCGCCCCGGCGTTCCGCTGGGCCTCATCAATTCGAACTGGGGCGGCAGCGCGGCGCGCGCCTGGCTGACTCCCGAGGGCGGGCGGACGCTCTATGGCGACAAGGCGCTCGACCTGCTCAAACTCTATTCGAGCGACCCGCTCGCCGCGACGCAGGCGTTCGTGCCGCAATGGTTCGACTGGTGGCGCACGCACGACGGCGGCCGCGAACCGTGGACCGACACGGCGATGCTCGACTGGAAGCCGGTTCCCGAAATTTCCTTCTGGAACGCGTGGAAGGGGAGCCGGCTCGACACCCGGCCGGTCGCGAATGTGTGGCTGCGCAACAAGGTGACACTCACCGCCGAGCAGGCGTCGCAGGGCGGAAGCCTGTCGATCGGGGCGATCGACGACCTCGACCTGACCTTCGTCAACGGGCATCCCGTCGGCTATACCTTTGGCTGGGGGGTCGAGCGGACCTATCGCATTCCTGCCGATTATTTGCACGCCGGCGACAATGAGATTCTGATCGCGGCGAGCAATTTGTGGGACACGGGCGGCTTTTTCGCCGGACCCGACCGGCTGTTCTTCACGCCGGGCAACGGGGGGGCGGCCATCCCGCTCGGAACCGGCTGGCAATATTCGATCGGCGCGGTCACCGGCGAGCCGCCGCGCGCGCCGTGGGACGTGAATGCCGGCATCGGCGTGATGCATAATGCGATGATCGCGCCCTTCGGTCCCATCCGCCTTGCCGGGGTCGCCTGGTATCAGGGCGAGAGCGACGTCGGGCACCCCGGTTACGACAAGAAGCTGCAAGCGCTGTTCGCCGGCTGGCGGCGCCAGTTCGGCGCGCAGGCGCGGATGCTGATCGTGCAGCTCGCCGACTATGGCAAATTGCTCTCGCAGCCCGCGGCGTCGGGATGGGCGGAGATCCGTCAGGCCCAGCTCGACGGTGTCGCCGCCGATGCCAATGCCGCGCTGGTCAGCGCGATCGACATCGGCGAGCCGAGCGACATCCACCCCGCGAACAAGAACATACTCGGAAAGCGGCTCGCCATGGCCGCCGAGGGCCAGCCGATGCCGATGCCGCAGAGCGCGCGGCTGGTGGGCGACGCGGTGACGGTGAGCTTCGACGGGATCGAGGGCGGGCTGGTTGCCTATGGCGGGCCCTATCCGCTGGGTGTCGAGCTGTGCGGCGATACGCAGGAGAGTTGCCGCTGGGCGCTCGCAACGCTTTCGGGCGATACGATGCGCATAACGACCGACGGCAAGCCCGCGACGCGTGTGCGCCACGCCTGGGCCGACGCGCCGGTGGTCAATCTGCACGACGGGCGCGGCCTGCCGGTGCCGGGGTTCGAGCTCGCGATCGAGCGATGACGTTCGCGCACTGATCCCCTTGCGGTTCCATTCCCGGTTTCGTCATTGCGAGCGAAGCGAAGCAATCCAGAGCGGTTTACGCAGCACTGGATTGCTTCGCTTCGCTCGCAATGACGGGAAACGAATGCCGAAGGAATAATGGCCGCTGAAATTCAGTGATTGTGCCGCGGCAGCTTGCGCGAGGTGCCGCGATATTTGAGCGCGAAGTCCATCACCGCGCCGCCCGCGAGCTGGCCGGTCTTTTCGCGGTAGAGTTCTTCCCACGGCGTTGCGCTTGCCGGAATCGGCGGCGCGGGCTCTTCGGCGAGGCGCCGCTCGATTTCGCCTTCTTCGACCAGCGCGTCGCAGGTGCCGGCATTGAGGTCGACGCGGATGATGTCGCCGGTGCGCAGCCAGGCGAGCCCGCCGCCCGCCGCGCTTTCGGGCGAGGCGTTGAGGATCGAGGGGCTGTCCGACGTGCCCGACTGGCGCCCGTCGCCGAGCGTCGGGAGCCACATCTTTCCTTCACGGATCATCGCGTCGGGGGGCTGCATATTGACCACTTCGGCCGATCCGGGCCAGCCGATCACCCCGGCGCCGCGGATGACGAGGATGCAGTCGTCGTCGATGGCGAGCGCGGGGTCGTTGATCCGGTGATGATAATCGTCCGAGCCGTCGAAGACGATCGCGCGCGCCTCGAACACGCCTTCGTGGCCCGGCCGCGACAGGTAGCGCGCGCGAAAGGCGTCGGAGATCACCGAGGTCTTGAGGATCGCGAAATCGAACAAATTGCCTTTGAGTACCAGAAAGCCGGCGCGCTCCATCAGCGGGTCGGCGAAGGGGCGGATCATCTCGCGGTCGCGGCTTTCGCAGCCGTCGAGATTGTCCGCCATGCGGCGTCCGGTGCAGGTGAGCGCCTCGCCCCGGAGCTTGCCCGCGCGGAGCAGCTCCCACATCGCCGCGGGGACGCCGCCGGCGCGGTGGAAGCGCTCGCCGAGATAGCGGCCCGCGGGCTGCATGTTGACGAGCAGGGGCAGGTCATAGCCATGATCCTGCCAGACCTCGGGTTCCAGCTCGACCCCGGCGTGGCGCGCCATCGCGACGATATGCGGCTGCGCGTTCGACGAGCCGCCGATCACGCTGACCGTCGCGATCGCGTTGAGGAAGGCGTCGCGGGTCAGGATGCGCGAGGGGCGCAGATCCTCGCGGACCATCTCGACGATACGCTGACCGGTGCGATAGGCATATTGGCCGCGCTCGCGATAGGGGGCTGGGATCGCCGCGCAGCCGGTCAGCGACAGGCCCAGCGCCTCGGCGACCGCATTCATCGTCGAAGCGGTGCCCATCGAATTGCAATGTCCCGCCGAGGGCGCGCTGCTGCATGCGCGATCGAGAAATTCCTCTTCGTCGATCTCGCCAGCCGCGAGCAGGCGGCGGCTGCGCCAGATCACCGTGCCCGACCCGACGAGCTCGCCTTCGTGCCAGCCGTCGAGCATCGGCCCGCCCGAGAGCACGATCGCGGGGATGTCGACGGTGCTCGCCGCCATGATCTGGCTCGGCGTCGTCTTGTCGCAGCCGGTGGTCAGCACCACGCCGTCGATCGGATAGCCGTTCAGAAGCTCGACGAGCCCGAGGTAGAGCAGGTTGCGGTCGATCGCCGCGGTCGGGCGGCGGCAGTTCTCGAAGATCGGGTGGACCGGAAACTCGATCGGGATGCCACCCGCGTCGCGGATGCCGTCGCGGGTGCGCTTCGCGAGGTCGAGGTGGATGCGGTTGCAGGGGGAAAGGTCGCTCCCCGATTGCGCGATGCCGATGATCGGCTTGCCCGAGCGCAATTCCTCGGGGGTGACGCCGTAATTCATGAAGCGCTCGAGATAGAGCGCGGTCATGTCCATTCGCTCCACATTGTCGAACCAGTCGCGCGAGCGCAGCCGGGGACGTGGAGCCGCTTCGGTCATTTCTTCTCGATGCCTTCGCGCGTCACAAGGCTGGGCGCCGCATCGGATTCGCGCCGCACCAGCGTGTAGGGCAGCGTCTTCTGCTCATATTTGAAGCGTTCGCCCGCGCGCTTCTTGCGGATGATCGTCGCGATCGCCGACACCGCCCAGGCGGTCATCTCGCGGATCGGCTGGCGCACCGTCGTCAACTCGGGCCAGATCGTGCTCGCCATCGCGGTGTCGTCGAAGCCGCAGACGGTGATGTCGTTCGGCACGTCGAGGTGGCGGCGGTGCGCGACCGCGACCGTCGCCGCCGCCATATCGTCGTTCGAGGCGAAGATCGCGGTCGGCCGCGGCTTCACCGACAGGAGCTTTTCCGCGCCGTCGAGCCCCGAGCGATAGGTGAAGCGCCCCTGGACGACCAGCTCGGCGGGCAGGTCGAGCCCCGCTTCCTCCATCGCGGCGCGATAGCCGTTCAGGCGGCGCAGGCTCGCGACCTGTTCCGGGTTGCCGATGATGAAGCCGATCCTCTTATGGCCCAGGTCGATGATATGCCGGGTCATGTCATAGGCGGCCTGGAAATCGTCGATCATCACCGACGCCTGCGTTCCTGTCGCCTTGCCCGGACCGACCGCGACCGCCACCGCGCCGAGTTCGCTGACGAGGTCGAGCACGCTCTGGTCGTCGCACAGCGGCGGCGGCAGGATGAAGCCCTGAATCCCGCCGTCGGCGAGGTTGCGCATGATCGGCGGCGCATCGGCGAGCGTCGGGCAGCTCTGCACCACCAGATGCACGTCGCCGCGCGTCGCTTCGGCGAGCGCCCCCATCAGAAACTCGCTGAGATAGGAGGCGGACGGGTTGTCGAAGAGCAGCGCGACGCGCAATTGTTCGCCGCCCGCAAGGCTGCGCGCCGCGCGGTTCGGCGTGTAGTTGAGTTCGGCGATCGCGGCGAGCACCTGCTGGCGCGTTTCCTCGCGCACGCTTTCCTTGCTGTTGATCACGCGGCTCACCGTCATCGGCGAGCAGTTGGCGAGCCGCGCGACGTCGTTGATCGTCGGCTGCCCCTGATGGCGCACGCGCGTCCGGCGCGCGCTGTCCTTGATGTCGCTGGTCATGTGCGGCTCCTAATCCAGCGGCGAGGGGCGGGCAAGCATTGGGTTATCGCTCCCACCATCAGATTCCCGGCGCTTCGGGGAAGGCGAGCGCGCGATAATGGTCGATGTCGTGCGCGGGCGGCGCGGCACCTGCGGGCAGCGGCAGCCCGTTCAGCGATTGCCACCAGGCGATCGAGGCGTCGCGCCACCAACGCGCCTCGCGCTGCTGCACCTTCAGGTCCTCCGCGACGTCGGCGAAACGCTCGGCATCGACGTGGCTGCGCTGCGCATCCCACGTCGCCGCCATCGCATCGACCGCCGCGACGCCGCGGTCGTAGCGGTGGACGAGTTCGGCCCACAGGCTGCGCCCCGACCGCGTGCGCCAGTCCCACGGCAGATGGTGGAACCACAACAGATAATCCTCATCCATCGCTTTTGGATCGCGCCATTCGTCCGCGACCGAGGGCGCATATTGGGCGAGCGCGTCGCTGCCGCTCGCCGTCCGGTCGAAGCCGATTCCGTGCGCGTCGGCGCGGCTGTAATAGCAGGGGTTCCACTCGGGCCGCGCAAGGTCGCACACCCACGGCGCAGGGCCGTAATGATGATTCGTCCCCATCTGATGCGCGAGGCCGAGCGGGGTCATATAATCGACCACCGCCTGCCGGCTGCCGAGCATCATGGCGGTCACCGCATCGAGGAAGCCCGCGTCGCGGCCCAAGGTCTGCGCCGCCCATTCGCGTGCGACCGCTTCGCTCGCCAGCGACGGGTTCCAGGCAAGGCGGCCGAAGGCATACCAGTTCGCCTGATCGAAATGGCCGCCGGT
Organism: Sphingopyxis indica; assembly: GCF_900188185.1. Classification (GTDB taxonomy): domain Bacteria; phylum Pseudomonadota; class Alphaproteobacteria; order Sphingomonadales; family Sphingomonadaceae; genus Sphingopyxis; species Sphingopyxis indica. The sequence continues at coordinate 150,463 of NZ_FZPA01000009.1, forward strand.
CCAGTTGCGATCCGACCCGACATTGGCGACCCCCGCCATGCCGCCGCGGCGCACCATGCCGGCGACTGTCCCGCCGCGTCCGGTGTCGGCGTCCAGCGCCTCTTTCCACAAGGGCGCGAGGAAGGCGAGGTGGGTCGAAAAGCCTAGATATTCCTTGGTAATTTGTCCCTCGAACATCAGCCGCGTTTTCGGCATCGCGCCGAAGATCGGGTGAAAGGGTTCGCGCGGCTGGAAGTCGATCGGGCCGTTCTTGACCTGCACGATCACATTGTCCGCAAATTGCCCGTCGAGCGGCACGAAGTCGGCATAGGCCTGTTTCGCGCGGTCGCTCGCATCCTCGGCCGAATAGACGAAGGCGCGCCAGATCACGGTGCCGCGCGAACCGAGCGCCGCCGCGAGCATGTTCGCGCCGTCGGCGTGGCTGCGGCCATAATCCTGCGGTCCCGGCTGACCTTCCGAATTGGCCTTGACCAGAAAGCCGCCGAAGTCGGGAATGGCGGCGTAAATTTCGTCGGCCTTCGCCTTCCACCAGCGGCGCACCGCGGGGTCGAGCGGGTCGGCGGTGGCAAGCCCGCCGATGTCGCGCGGGGCGCTGAACCGCGCCGACAGGAAGACGCGGATGCCATAGGGCCGCCACGCATCGGCGATGCGCCGAAGCTTCGCGATGAAGCGCGGCTCGAGGAAGATCGCAGGCGCGTTGACATTGTTCACCGCGACCGCGTCGATGCCGATCGAGGCGTTGGCGCGCGCATAGTCGATCAGCCGCCGGTCGAGGTGATCGGGCAGGCGCCACCAGTCGAAGATCGAGCGCCCGGCATAGCCGCGCTCGACGCTGCCGTCGACATTGTCCCAATGGTCGAGCATCCTGAGCGGCATCGCCGGCCGCTCGTCGAGTTCGATCGCGCGCGGATCGCGCCCGAGCGACAACTCGCGCAGCAGCGCGAAGGCGCCATAGAGGCAGGCGCGATGGTCGGCGCCCGCGATCACCAGCGTGCGCGCATCGACGGCGCGGATATGGAAAGACCCGTCGCCGTCGCCGCCGGCGCGCGGGCAGTCGAGCCGGATCGAGCCTTTGGTCTTCGCGGGTGCGCCGAGCGACGTGAGGCCGCGCGCGAGTTCGGCCTCGGCCACGGCGAGCATCGGGCCGCCAGTGGTCCCGCTCGCCCGCTCGACGCGCGGGGCAAAGCCTTGAAGCCGCGCCAGCGCGTCGCCGCCGAGCGGCGCATAGCGCAGCCACAGCGCATAGCCGTCCTCGGCATGTGCGGCGGTCGCCGGTAGCAGGGTCAGCGCGAGGAGCGCCGCCGCGAGGCGATTGACAAGCCCTCTCCCATTCATCATGGTAGCGCTATCAAAAATGGCGCGGCAGTCAAGCCCGCCGACATTGGGGAGAGGCGATGACGGGGCGTTTCAAAGCGGTTCTGCTGGCGGTGGCTCCGTGAGGCGCCGCGCGGCCCTGCGCCTGCTCGCGGGAGGCAGTCTCGGCGCGCTGGCGCTTGCGCGCGCGCCGGTCGCCGCCGCGCTCGCGCCGCCGCGCTACAAGGATGCCGCGGCGCCGATCCCGGTGCGCGTCGCCGACCTGATGGCGCGGATGACCCTGGCGGAGAAGATCGCGCAGATCCGCGCCGCCTGGGCGGCGAAGGGCGCGATGATCGACGGGCTCGCCTTCGACCCCGCCAAGGCGAGCGCCGCCTTTCCCGACGGCATCGGCCATGTCACGCGCCCGTCGGACAAGCGCGGGGTGCCCGGCATCACCGGTGCCGCGGGCGGCACGGCGGCGCGCTGGCGCACCCCCGAGCAGACGGTCGATTTCATCAACGCGCTCCAGCGCTGGGCGGTGGAGGATATACGGCTCGGCATTCCGGTGCTGCTCCACGAGGAATCGCTCCACGGCTATATGGCGACCGAGGCGACGATGTTTCCGCAGGCGATCGCGCTCGCGGGGACGTTCGACACCGACCTGATGCGGCGCGTCCAGTCGGTGATCGCGCGCGAGGTGCGCGCGCGCGGCGTGCCGCTGGTCCTTTCGCCCGTCGTCGACATCGTCCGCGACCCGCGCTGGGGCCGGATCGAGGAATGCTGGGGCGAAGACCCGTTCCTCTGCGCCGAGATGGGTGTCGCCGCGGTCGAAGGGCTGCAAGGCGCGGGCAAGTTCGAGCGGCTCGGCCCGGACAAGGTGTTCGCTACGCTCAAGCATATGACCGGCCACGGCCAGCCAGAGAGCGGCAATAATATCGGCCCCGCGCCGATTGCGGAGCGCGAGCTGCGCGAGAATTTCTTTCCGCCCTTCCGCGAGGTCGTCCGCCGCACCTCGGTCGGCGCGGTGATGCCGAGCTATAACGAGATCGACGGCGTGCCGAGCCACGCGAACACATGGCTGCTCGGCGACGTGCTGCGCGGCGAATGGGGCTTCGACGGGCTGATCGTCAGCGATTATGGCGGCGTCCACGAGCTTGCGACGCTCCACCATCTGGCCGCCGACGAGGCCGAGGCGGCGCGCCTCGCGCTCGAAGCCGGGGTCGACAGCGAATTGCCCGAGGGGCAGGCCTTTGCGACGCTGGCCGACAGCGTCGCGGCGGGGCGGGTGCCAATGGCGCTGATCGACCGCGCCTGCGCGCGCATCCTGACCTTCAAATTCCGCGCCGGATTGTTCGAAAATCCCTATGGCGACAAGGCGAAGGCGCGCGCGATCACCGGCAATGCCGAGGCGCGCGCGCTCGCGCTCGAGGCGGCGCGCAAGTCGCTCTGTCTGCTGACCAACAAGGGCGGCGCGCTGCCGCTCGACCGCCGCCGCATGGGCCGCGTCGCGGTGATCGGGCCGAATCATGCGATCGCGCGGCTCGGCGGCTATTCGAGCGTGCCGAAGCAGGCGGTCAGCCTGATCGACGGGCTGCGCGCGCTCGCGCCCGAGGCCGATTTCGTCACCGCGCAGGGCGTGTTCATCACGACGAGCGAGGATCGCTCGGCCGATCTGGTCGAACTCGCGCCGCGCGACCGCAATCTCGCGCTGATCGCCGAAGCGGTCGAGGTCGCGCGCGGCGCCGACCGCATCATCCTCGCGATCGGCGATACCGAACAGACGAGCCGCGAGGGCTTCGCCGCCAACCATCTGGGCGATCGCACCGACATCGACATCGTCGGCGAACAGAATGAACTCGTCGATGCGCTCGCGGCGCTCGGCAAGCCGCTGATCGTCTGCGCGATCAACGGCCGTCCGCCGAGCTGGCCCAATGTCGTCGAAAAGGCCGATGCGATCCTCGAATGCTGGTATGCGGGGCAGGAGGGGGGCACCGCGATCGCCGAAGCCTTGCTCGGCGACGTCAATCCGGGCGCCAAGCTGCCGGTGAGCGTCGTGCGCAACGCGGGGCAGATTCCGCTGTTCTACAACCGCAAGCCGAGCGCGCGCCGCGGCTATCTGTTCGACGATGCCGCGCCGCTGTTCCCCTTTGGCCATGGGCTCAGTTACACCCGCTTCGAGATTTCGGAGCCGCGCCTCTCGGCCACCCGCATCGCGCCCGACGGGGTGGTCGAGGTCGCGGTCGAGGTAAAGAATATCGGCGATCGCGCGGGCGACGAGGTGGTGCAACTCTATATCACGCGCACCGGGGCGTCGGTGACCCAGCCGATCCTCGAATTGAAGGGTTTTCGCCGCGTGACACTGGCGCCGGGTGAAAGCGAGCGCTTGACCTTCACCCTCGGCCCGCGCGAACTCGCGATCTGGGACGCCGCGATGCACGAGACCGTCGAGCCCGGCCGCATCGAGGTCGGGGCCGGCGCCAGCTCGGCGGAGCTGCGCCGCGCCGCCTTCACGATCGGATAGCCCATGCCCGCTTCGACCATTGCCGATATTCGGACGATCACCTGTTCGCCGGGGCGCAATTTCGTCACGCTCAAAATCGTCTGCGAGGACGGCACCTATGGCGTGGGCGACGCGACGCTCAACGGGCGCGAGCTTGCGGTCGCCTCCTATCTCGCCGACCATGTCGCGCCGTGCCTGATCGGCCGCGACGCGCACCGCATCGAGGATATCTGGCAATATCTCTATCGCGGCGCCTATTGGCGGCGCGGGCCGGTGACGATGAGCGCGATCGCCGCGGTCGACATGGCGCTGTGGGACATCAAGGCGAAGCGTGCCGGGATGCCGCTCTATCAGCTGCTCGGCGGCGCGGCGCGCGAGGGCTGCATGGTCTATGGCCACGCCAATGGCGAGACGATCGACGACACGATCGAGGCGGCGCGCGACTATGCCGCGCAGGGCTATCGCGCGATCCGCCTCCAGGCCGGGGTTCCGGGCCTCGCCAAGACCTATGGCGTGTCGTCCGACCGCTATTTCTACGAGCCCGCCGACGCCGACCTGCCGTCCGAAGCCGCGTGGGCGACGCACAAATATCTGCCGAGCGTCGCGCCGCTCTTTGCCGCGGCGCGCGACGCGCTGGGGTGGGACGTCCATCTGCTCCACGACGTCCACCACCGGCTGACCCCGATCGAGGCGGCGCGGCTCGGCAAGGATCTGGAGCCCTTTCGTCCCTTCTGGATCGAGGATCCGGTGCCGGCCGAGAACCAGCAGGGCTTTCGCCTGATCCGCCAGCATACGACGACCCCGATCGCGGTCGGCGAGGTGTTCAACAGCATCTGGGACGCGAAGCAGCTGATCGAGGAGCAGCTGATCGACTATATCCGCGCCACCGTCGTCCACGCCGGCGGGATCACGCATCTGCGCCGCATCGCCGCGCTCGCCGACCTTTATCGCATCCGCACCGGCTGCCATGGCGCCACCGACCTGTCGCCGGTGAGCATGGCCGCGGCGCTCCATTTCGGGCTTTCGATCCCCAATTTCGGGGTGCAGGAATATATGCGCCACACCGAGGCGACCGATGCGGTCTTTCCGCACGCCTATCGCTTCGCGGACGGGATGATGCATCCCGGCGACGCCCCCGGCCTCGGCGTCGACATCGACGAGGCGCTGGCGGAAACGCATCCTTATCGCCGCGCCTATCTGCCGGTGAACCGGCTCGAAGACGGGTCGATGCATGACTGGTAGCGCGGCCCCCGCCGCCGCTCCGGCGCCATCGCCCGGCCGCTTCCGCTGGGCGATCTGCGCGCTGCTCTTTTTCGTGATCACGATCAACTATGTCGACCGCCAGGTGATCGGCGTGCTCAAGCCGGTGATCGAGAGCGACATGGGGTGGAGCGAGGTCGATTACGGCAATATCGTCACCGCCTTTCAGGCGAGTTATGGCGTCGGGCTGCTGGTCGTCGGGCGCTGGCTCGACCGCGTCGGGACGCGGCGCGGGCTGGCGATCGCGATCGCCCTGTGGAGCATCGCCGCCGCCTTTCATGCGGGCGCGCGCAGCGTGCTCCACTTCATCCTCGCGCGCGCCGCGCTCGGCATCGCCGAAAGCGCGGCCTATCCCGGCGCGGTCAAGTCGGTCGCCGAATGGTTCCCGCGCCGCGAGCGCGCGCTGGGGGTCGGCATCCTCAACGCCGGGGCCAATGTCGGCGTGCTGCTGACGCCGATCGTCGGCATCGCGGTCGCGGGCGCCTTCGGGTGGCGCGCCGCCTTCCTCGTCACCGGGCTGCTCGGCCTCGTCCTGCTCGCCGCATGGCTGCGCTTCTATCGCACCCCCGCCGATCATCCGCGCCTCACCGCCGCCGAGCGCGCGCATATCGAGCAGGATGGCGAAGACCCCGATTGCGCGCCGCTCGGCTGGGGGCAGGCGCTCCGCCAGCGCCAGGCCTGGTATTTCATCGCCGCCAAATTCTTCACCGACCCCGTCTGGTATCTCTTCCTCTTCTGGCTTCCCGATTTCTTTGCGAAGACGCAGGGGCTCGAGCTGTTTCCGAAGGGCGATACCGGCATCCTCGCGACGATCGGCCCGGCGCTCATCGCCGTCTATCTGCTCGCCGACATCGGCTCGGTCGCGGGCGGCTGGCTGTCGTCGCGGCTGATCCATCGCGGCTGGAGCGTCAACGCGGCGCGCAAGACGACCTTGCTCGTCGCCGCGCTTTGCGCGCTGCCGCTCGTCGGCGTGACCAACGCGCCGAACGCGGGGGTCGCGGTCGCGCTGATCGGACTCGGCACCGCCGGGCATCAGGCCTTTTCGTCGAATATCTTCGCGATGATCGGGGATCTCTATCCGCGCCGCGCGGTCGCGACGGTCGCGGGCATGGGCGGCATGGCGGGGGCGATCGGCGGCATATTGATCGCGCAGGCGACCGGCTGGACGCTTCAGCTCACCGGTTCCTATCTGCCGATCCTGCTCTATGCCGGGCTCGCTTATCTGATCGCGCTCGCGGCGATCCAACTGCTCGTCCCGCGCATGGAGCCCGCGCCGCTCACCCCCCTTCAACCGGAGCCTTTTCGATGATCGAACCGACCCGCCGCCAGACGCTCGGCGGCCTCGCTGCGCTTGCTGCGCTTCCCGCATCCGTGCGTGCCGCGCCGCCGGCTCCCGCCTCGCTCGACGCGCTGGCGCGTAAAGGCGGCCGCCGCTTCGGCAGCGCGATCGCGTGGAATCCGCGGAGCATGGATTCGGGATCGGTCCAGAACCCCGCCTATGCCGCGCTGGTGCAGCGCGAATGCGGCCTCGTCGTCCCCGAGAATGAGATGAAGTGGCAGTGGCTGCGCAAATCGCCGGACAGCTTCGACTTTTCGGCCATGGACGGCATCGTCGGCTGGGCGAAGGCGAGCGGTCTTGCGGTGCGCGGCCACACGCTGCTGTGGCATCGGCCCAAATGGTTTCCCGGCTGGCTCAACAAATATGATTTTGGCGCGAACCCGGCGACCGAGGCCGAGCGCTTGCTGACCACCCATATCCGCACGGTGACCGCGCGTTATGGGGCCATCATCAAGAGCTGGGACGTGGTGAACGAGGCGATCGACCACGACCGTAATGCGCCGATCGAAACGAGCCTGTCGCGCGCGATGGGCAGCCCCGAGGCGGTGCTCGACATCGCCTTTCACACCGCGCGCGAGGCGGCGCCGGGAGCCGAGCTCGTCTATAACGACTATATGAGCTGGGAGCCGGCGCACGCGAAGCATTGCGCCGATGTGCTCCGCCTGCTCGAAGGCTTTCGCAAGCGCGGCACGCCGGTCGATGCGCTCGGTATCCAGTCGCATATCGAAATGTTCAGCCTCGATCCCGCGACCGGCGTTGGCCCCTATCGCGAGCGCGAATGGCGCGCCTTTCTCGACGAGGCCGTCGGCATGGGATACCGGCTGCTGATCACCGAATTCGACGTCAAGGACAAGGCGCTCCCCAGCGACGTCGCGGTGCGCGACGCGAAAATCGCCGATTATACGCGGCGCTATTTCGACCTGATGCTGGGTTACGAGCAGCTCGGCGACATTCTCGCCTGGGGGATGGTCGACAAATATAGCTGGCTGCAGGGTTTTGCGCCGCGCGACGACGGGCGCGAGGTGCGCGCCTGTCCCTATGACGACGCCTATGCGGCGAAGCCGATGCGCGCGGCGATCGCGGCGAGCCTGGCTGCGGCTGGCTGACCACCCCGGCGTCTGGCGGCTTTTCGACCGTAAGGGGACGTTCTGGCCTATCCTGACCCGTTCGCATCGAGCGCAGTCGAGATGCCCCTCGGCGTCGCGCCATCGAGATGGGTGTCTCGACTGCGCTCGATGCGAACGGGAATGGAGGTGTCCGGAAACGACCGCAAGCTGCCGTCAAGCCATCACCAGATTCGCGCAGAGACGCCGAGAACGCAGAGGGCAAGCGTGAAAATCTCTGCGTTCTCTGCGTCTCTGCGCGAAATATTTGGAAAGGCGGCATCCGACCGGTTGCGGACCTTTCCATCCTCGTCACCCCGGACTCGATCCGGGGTCCATGACTTCGGCGCTGCCATGGATCCCGGATCAAGTCCGGGATGACGAAAGGGCTATCTGCATAATTTGGGTGATCCCCGGCGAAGGCCGGGGTCCATGCGTCAGGCGCGGCGCTTGCGCGCTGGACCCCGGCCATCGCCGGGGATCACCTTATGACGCCGCCGCCGGAACGTCCGTCCCCGACCCCAAGCCGGACATTCGCCGCGAAAAAACCGCTGTCCTACATCATTCGACTGTGTCAGCCTTCGCCCCTGCTCTTTCGATATGTGGATAAAGGCGGTCACGGCCCGATTTACGGACGCGGGCGGGAGTCGGCGCGGCATGATCGCTGAACACAACCCAGCGGCGGCCGCACAAGGCTGAACTTTACTGAACTTTGGAACGACGAGGCGAACCCAGCCCGCGATAACCGAAGACGGCGATGGCAGCTGGTCCCAAACCGGTTATCCCCGAAAACAAGGTGCCGCCGCTCTTGCGAGCAGCGGCACAGGAAGGCGGCAATTTGCGAAAGGGTGCTAGAAATTGCCGCGGAGGATGAAGGAGAAGCGCCGGTCGTTCATGAAATAGGACCGCGGGACGAGCGCTTTCGGATCGCTGGTATAGGCCTGCAGCGTCTTGGTGACCTCGTTGGTCAGGTTCACGCCCTGCACGCCGATCTTGAGATTGTCGGTGATGTTGAAGAAGATCGAAGCGTCGAGCTGGCCCGTGTCGTCGTTGAAGATCGACGTATAGGGGAAGATCACGTCCGCCGCGGTGAGCAGGAAGCGCGAGCGCCAGTTATAGGCGACGCGGATCGACACCGGGCCCTTTTCGTAAAAGGCGGTCGCGTTGACATTATGCTTCGACAGGCCTTCGAGCGGCAGGTTCCCCGCCGGGGTCGTCGAGGTGTTCACCGGACTGCCCGTGTTGAGGAAGCTGTTCGGCAGGCCCGAGCTCTTGATATAGCTGTAGTTGGCGCTGGCGCCGAAGCCGCTCAACAAGCCGGGAAGGAAGTCGAACGTCTGCTGATAGGCAAGCTCGAAGCCCTTGATCTTGCCGTGGCCGTCATAATTTGCCGGTCCCCGGGTCGCGAAGGGGAAGGTGACGCCATTGTTGGTGATCGGCAGATCGACCGTCGACTGATAGAAGAAGTTCTTCACATCCTTGAAAAAGATGTTCGCGGTGATCGACCCGACGCGCGAGAAATAATATTCGGCGGTCGCATCGAACTGCCACGCCGTCGCGGGCTTGAGGTAAGGGTTGCCAACCGATGCGGTGAGCTGTCCATTGCCGTCGACGCCGGTGGTCAGATAGGGCCGGACATAGGCCGTATCGGGCCGCGTCAGCACCCGCGAAATCGCGAGGCGGAACAGCAGATCGTCGGTCACGCCGAAGCGCAGGTTCAGGCTTGGCAACAGATAGCGATAATTATTCTTCGCCGAATTGGGGACGACCGTGCCGGTGGTTCCCGCAAACTGCTGAAGCAGCGCGTAATTTTCGGCGCCGCCGTTGCAGACGCCACCCGGTCGGCGCGCGGGCGTGCCGGGGGGCGCGCCCGCCGGGATGCTGGGCGCGCAGCGCACGTCATAGGGATCGGTGATGCCGAAGTCCGATTGCGACGGTATCAGCGTCGCACCCTGCGTCGCGAGACGCGTCTCGACAAAGCGCACGCCGATATTGCCGGCCGCGCGCAGTCCGCTGTCGCTCGGCGTTTCGAAGTTGAGCATGACATAGGCGTTGAAGTCGCGCTGCTTCACGCGCTGGATTTCGCTCGGCAGATAATGCGTGCCTTCGACCGTCAGCGGGCGATCCTGCGCGCGTTCCCAATCGTTCGCGCCGCCGGCACCATTTTCGGTATGCCAGATGTCGTTGATACCGGTCAGGAAGCCCGCGGCATCGTCATAACCGTCGATCAGATCGCCGGTATAATAATAGCCGCCGATCGGTCCCGGAGTCTGGCCGCGGAAGAAGTTGGGGAAGGTATAGAATTCGGCCTGGTCGCCTCCCGCCTGGTCGAGCGACACCGGCGCGCTTCCCGACCAGACCTCGCTGAGCACACCCCAGTTGTAGGTGGTGTAGCGGATCGTTTGGTCGCGGTCGGCATAGCGCGCGCCGGTCTTGATCTTGCGGATGAAGCTGTCGTCGTCGAAATGATAGGTCAGGTCGCCGCGGAAGGCGAATTCCTGCCCGTCGCTCTCCTCGAAATGGTCCATCGCCGCGCGCCAGAACTGGACGCGCTGGTCGGCGAAATATTGCTCGTCGGTCGCATTCACCAGATCGGGGTTCGGCGCCGCCCAGTCGGCGTTGAGCGTATTGGGCTTGTGCGAGATCAGCACCGGCAGGCTGCCGGTGATGTCGAGTTCCTGGTCGGCGAAGGTCGAGCCGAAGGTGCTCATATCGTCGACGTCGTGGCTCGAATCGGTCCAGTTGGCGTCGAGTTCCATCTCGACGCGATCGCTGAACTTGTGCTGCAGGTTCAGCCCATAGTCGGCGATCGTGTTGCGCTCATAGACCTGGCGGCGCGACAGGCTCTGCTGCATGCCGCCCGTCGGCACGAAGCTGTCGGCGCTGCCGCTACCCGCGCTGCGCCAGCCGGTGCCGGGCAGGGTGATATAGCCGCTCTCGAACAGCCCGTTCTCGTCATATTGATAGTTGGTGAAGCTGCCGACCGGACATTCGGCGCGCGTCGTGCCATTGCCGTTGTATAGCGGGCCGTTGCTGTTCTGGCGGCATCCGACCGGATAGGTATTATATTCCGACAAATCGGGTGCGGTTTCGAACGTATGTTCGCCCCACGCATTGGTCGAATGCGAGCGCAGGAATTGCGCGGTCAGCTTGGTGTCGCCGTCGAGCGATTCCCACTGCGCGGCGAGCGCGATGCCGTTGCGCTTGCGGTCGAAATCCTGGCTGCGATACTGGCCGCCGACCGGCGCATAGGCGACGCCAAGCGGATCGGCGAGCCCGTCGGCGCCCGCCGTTTCGGCGGTGCCACAGGGCGAGCCACCCGGAGGCGTCGTCGTCGTGTCGCTGTCGCCGGGCAGGGGATTGCGGCAGACCAGAACGCCATTGCCGTTCTGGAAGCGGACCTGCTGATTGTCGCGGGTCTGGAAATTGGTGACCTGGATGCCGTCGGCGCGGCTCTTGATCCGCGAATAGGACACGCTGCCGAGCAGGCCGATCGTGCCGATGCCGGTATCCCAGGTGTTGCTGATCAGGAAGGAAGCGGTCGGCGTCCATTCCTTGCGGAAATCGCCGTAATTGGCCTCGGCCGAGAAAGCGACGTGGAAGCCGCGATTGTCGAAGGGCTTGCGCGTGTTGAGGTTGACCGTGCCGGCAAGGCCGCCCTCGATCAGGTCGGCGGTGGCGTTCTTGTAGACCTCGACCGACCCGAGCAGTTCGGACGGCACGTCGGCGAAGTTGATCGCCTGTCCACCGACACCGGCGGAAAAGGCGTCGCGGCCGTTGAATTCCGAGCGCACGAAGTTGAGGCCGCGGATGACGACGCCCGAGCCCTCGACCGAGAAATGGTCGGGGTCGTTGGTGCCCGCGAAGCGGTTGATCGAGATGCCCGGAACGCGCTGCAGCGCTTCGGTGACCGAACGGTCGGGCAGCGCGCCGATGTCCTGTGCGGTGATCGCGTCGACGACGGTGTCGGCGTTGCGCTTGATCTCCTGCGCGTTGGCGAGGCTGGCGCGGATGCCGGTGACGACGATCGCTTCGTCGGAGGCGGGCGCCTCGTCGGCGGTGGCGGTGTCGTCCTGGGCCGCGGCAGGCGCGGCGGCGGCGAGCAGGGCGCTCACCGCGAGTATCGAGGCTCCCGCGCGCATCGCACCCCGGCGCCGCGACGAATCAAGCCCGGACTCGGCAGAAAATTTGGTCACACTCCCCTCCCATGGTAGCGCTATCACAATGTAACGGGAATCTTTGCGTCCCCGTTACCGGCTGTCATATATGGCCTGTCATCCATTGGCAAGTGCGCTTTACGCGGGCATAAGGAATGTGCGATTACCGCGAAAAACCGCGGATCGGGGCCATTGGGAGGGGCTGAAGCGATAATGAAGGATAGCGTTACCGAAATTGCCGACGTCGTGATCGTCGGCGGCGGCACCGCGGGATGGATGGCCGCGGCTGCGCTTTCGCGATTCCTCGCCAACGGGCGCCGGCGGATCACCCTTGTCGAATCGGACGCGATCGGCACGGTCGGGGTGGGCGAGGCAACGATTCCGCCGATCCTGAACTTCAACCGCATGCTCGATATCAACGAGAATGATTTCCTCCGCGCGACGCGCGGCACCTTCAAGCTCGGCATCGAATTTGTGAACTGGGGACGCGCCGGCGACCGCTATATCCATCCCTTCGGCAGCTTCGGCCACGACCTGCACGGCATCGCCTTTCATCAGCTCTGGCTGCGCGAGCGCGTGCGCGGAGAAGCCGGGGACATCGCCGATTATTCGATGAGCGCGGCCGCCGCCGCGCGCGGGCGCTTCGGGCGCCCGGGGCGCGAGGCGAAGCCGCCGCTCTCTGAGCTTTTCTATGCCTTTCACTTCGACGCGAGCCTCTATGCGCGCTTCCTGCGCGGCCTTGCCGAGCGGCAGGGGACGATCCGGCGCGAAGGGCGGATCACCGGGGTCGAACGCGACGGCGAGAGCGGCGACGTCGCGGCGGTCCGGCTCGAAAGCGGCGAGCGTATCGCGGGCGACCTGTTTATCGACTGTTCGGGCTTTCGCGGCCTGCTGATCGAGGAACAGCTTGGCGCGGGCTATGAGGACTGGTCGCGCTGGCTGCCCGCCGACCGCGCGATCGCGGTGCCGACCGCCAATGTCGGGCCGCCCGATCCCTTCACCCGTTCGACCGCGCACGGCGCGGGCTGGCAGTGGCGCATCCCGCTCCAGCACCGCACCGGCAACGGCCATGTCTTTTCGAGCGCTTTCATGGACGAGGATGAGGCGCGTCGCATCCTGCTCGCCAATCTCGAAGGCGAACCGCTCGCCGATCCGCGCACCATCCCCTTTCGCACCGGTCGCCGCAAGCTCAGCTGGAGCCACAATGTTATCGCGCTCGGCCTCTCGTCGGGCTTCTTGGAACCGCTCGAATCGACGAGCATCCATCTGATTCAAAACGGTATCCAGCGCCTTCTCGCACTCTTTCCAGACAAGCCGGTCAGCCCGGTCGAGCGCGACGAATATAATCGCGGGATGCGCGATCTTTACGAGGATGTCCGCGACTTCATCATCCTCCATTACAAGGCGACGCAGCGCGATGACACGCCCTTCTGGCGCCACGTCCGCGACATGGACATTCCCGACAGCCTGGCGCGCAAGATCGAGTTGTGGCGCCTCCACGGCCGCATCTTTCGTGAAAATGCCGAGCTGTTCGGCGTGACGAGCTGGGTCGCGGTGCTGCTCGGCCAGAATATCCGGCCCGAACGCTACGACCCCGTCGCCGACACGCTGGACGAGGCGAAGGTCGCCGCCGCGATGGCCGAGATGCGCGCCGCCTACGCCCGCGCCGCCGAACGGCTGCCGGCGCAGGACGAGTTTCTGAAAGTCGCGGGCGCCTGGGCCGCCGAGGCGGCGGAGGCGGCGGCGTGATCGCCGATCCCGTGCGCCGCATCGTCATCGTCGGCGGCGGCACCGCGGGCTGGATGGCGGCCGCCGCCATCTCGCGCATCATGGGCGCGCTGCCGGGGCTCGAGATCGAGCTGATCGAGAGCGAGGCGATCGGCACGGTCGGCGTCGGCGAGGCGACGATCCCGCAAATCTGCCTGTTCAACGCGATGCTCGGCATCGACGAGGACGAGTTCGTCCGCGAAACCCACGCGACCTACAAGCTGGGGATCGAGTTCGTCGACTGGACGCGCATCGGCCATCGTTATGTCCATCCCTTCGGCTTTTACGGGCTCGACATGATGGGGATCGAATTTCACCATCACTGGCTGAAGGGGCAGCGGCTCGGCGATACGAGCCGCCTTGACGATTATGCGATCGCGGCGGTCGCTGCGGCGACGAACCGCTTCCTGCGTCCGCGTCCCGACCAGCCCAAATCGCCGCTGTCGAAGCTCGGCTATGCCTTTCAGTTCGATGCCGGCCGCTACGCGCGCTACCTGCGCGCCCGCGCCGAGCGGCAGGGGGTGACGCGCACCGAGGGACGCATCGTCTCGGTCGAGCAGGATGGGGCAAGCGGTTTCGTCACCGGCGTCACGCTCGATGGCGGGGCGCGGGTCGAGGGCGATTTCTTCATCGACTGTTCGGGCTTCCGTTCGCTGCTGCTCGGGCAGACCCTCGGGGTCGATTTCGTCGACTGGACCGACTGGCTGCCGTGCGACCGCGCGGTCGCCATTCCCTGCACGCTCGGCGGCGACCGCCAGCCGATCACCCGCTCGACCGCGCGCCCAGCCGGCTGGCAATGGCGCATTCCGCTCCAGCACCGCATCGGCAACGGCCATGTCTATTCGTCGCGCCATATGAGCGACGACGAGGCGGTGGCGCTGCTGCTCGCCAATCTCGACGGAGAACCACTCGCCGAGCCCAATATGCTGCGCTTCACCGGCGGGCACCGCGCGCGCGCGTGGGAAAAGAATGTCGTCGCGCTGGGGCTGTCGGGCGGCTTCCTCGAACCGCTCGAATCGACCGCGATCCACCTCGTCCAGTCGGGGATTGCGCGGCTGATGACCTTGTTCCCGACGCGCGCCTTCGGCGATGCCGAGCGCGAGCGCTATAATCGCGAGACGGTGCGCGAATATGTCGACATCCGCGATTTCCTCGTCCTCCACTACAAGGCGACGACGCGCGACGACACGGACTTCTGGACCTATTGCCGCACGCTCGAACCGCCCGAAGGGCTCGCCGAAAAGATCGCGATGTTCCGATCGTCGGGGCGCGTGTTTCGCGAGCATAACGAGCTGTTCACCGAAACGAGCTGGCTCGCGGTGCTCGTCGGGCAGGGGATCGAAGCGGGCGGCTATCACCCCGCCGCCGACCTGCTGCCCGACGCGGAGACGCTGCGCCGCCTGACGCATATCCGCCGGATCGTCGCCGAAACGGCCGAGGCGATGCCGACGCAGGAGCAGTTCCTGCGCGATCATGGCAGCGCGATCGCGGCCGAGGCGGTGATGTGAGCGCGCTGGGCCCACTCCCGAGCATCGCCGAAGTCGATGCCGCCGATGCTGCATCCTTTGCGGAACTGCGCGCCGAACGGCGCCCGGCGGTGCTGCGCGGGCTCGTCGCTGGCTGGCCCGCGGTCGCCGCCGCGCGGCGCGGCGACGCCGGGATCGTCGACTATCTGGTCGATTGCGCGCCGACGCGCCCCGTCTCGGGGATTATGGCGCCCGCCGAGGCGCACGGGCGCTTCTTTTACAACGACGACCTGACCGGCCTCAATTTCCGGCGCCTGAACGGGCGGCTCGAGGATTTCCTGCGCGAACTGCTGCGCATCGCCGGAGCCGAGGCACCGCCCGCGATGGCGGTGCAGTCGGAGGCGATCGCCGAACTGCTGCCGCCCTTTGCGCGCGCGAACCGGCTCGACCTGTTGCCGCACGTCGCACCGCGCATCTGGATCGGCAACCGCATCCGCGTCGCGCCGCACTATGATCTGATGGAGAATGTCGCCTGCTGCGTCGCCGGGCGCCGGCGCTTCACGCTGTTTCCGCCCGACCAGCTCGCGAACCTCTATCCCGGTCCGTTCGAGCTTACCCCGGCGGGGACGCCGATCAGCATGGTCGATCCGGCCGACCCCGACCTGGAGCGCTATCCGAAGTTCGCGATTGCGTGGGGCAGCGCGAGCGAAGCGACGCTTGAGCCCGGCGACGCGCTCTATATTCCCTATATGTGGTGGCACGGCGTCGAATCGCTCGAAGCGGTGAGCATCCTCGTCAACTATTGGTGGACCGATCATGATGCGGCGCTCGGGGCGCCTTATGACGCGCTGCTTCACAATCTCTTCGCTTTTCGCCACCTGCCGCCCGCCGACCGCGCGATCTGGCGCGATCTGCTCGACCATTATGTGTTCGAGGTGAACGGCGACCCCGCCGCGCATTTGCCGCCCCACGCGCAGGGCATATTGGGTCCCGCCTCGCCGCAGCGTCTTGGCGCGATGCGGACGATGTTGCGGCGGATCTTCGGGGGTAGCGAACGTTAGGCTTCAGCCCTCGCGCAGGACATGCGCGATCCACGCGCCATAGGGCGGGGCGGCGTCGAGCGCGGCGGCGACCTTGCGGTCGAGCGCCGCCGCCGCGCGGCGTCCGGATGCTTCGCCCTCGGCGAGCGACAGGGCGCTGCGCTGCGCCGGCACGCCGAGCGCGTGGAGCAGCGCCGCCCATTCGCTCGTCGATACCGTCGCTTCCTCGGTGATCGGCAGCCGCTGGCGCCGCGCGAACTGGTCGAGCATCCGATCGAGCGCCGGCGACCGTTCGAGAGCGGCGAGCCGGTGCGCCGCGGCGGGGGCGGCATAGTGCGAGGCGATCCAGTCGCGCGCGCCATCGGCCATCAGCGCGAAGCGGCGATTATATTCGGCGCGCTCGCGCGGGTCGATCGCGCGGCCAGGGAACAAGTCGAGCAGCAGGTCGATCTGCCGGTGCGCGAGGTCGAGCGCGACCCCGGCAAGCGGCTCGAAACGCGCCGCCGCGTCGCCGATCGCGACGACATTGCCCGTCCATGGCTGTTCCTGCCGCCCCGCGTCGATCGGGAAACGGTCGGCGGGCGGCGCGCCGAGCGCCGCCTCGACCGCTGCGTCGGAGACATCGTCGGGCACGGCGAGGAAGCGCGTCACGCCGTCGCGCCCGGCTTGCTCCCAGCACCAGCCCGCGTCGGTAAAGGCGATCGTATCGGCGAGGTCGAGCCGCGGCGCTGCTGGCGGTGCGACGGCAAGGCTGCGCGCCGGGAGCGCGCCGCGCCAGTCGATCCAGCGCCGGTCGGGCTGCGCCGCCGAGAGCAGCGCGGCGGTTCCCGAGGCGTCGACGAGCAGGTCCGCCGCGACCGCATCCGAACCGGCGAGCTGGATCGCGGCGATGCCGCCGTCGAGCGTCGTTTGCACCGCGCTCACCGGCCCCGGATGATGGCGCACGCCGAGTTGCGCCGCGATGCCGATCAACAGGTCGCGATAGGCGGGGGCGTTCCAGCGCAGCGCGTAATCGACCTCGGCGAGCGGCGAGGGCGCTTCGCCGCCCGGCGGCATGAAGCGGCCGGCTTCGGCCAGCGCGGCACCGACCGAGCCCGCGGGCGCGCCGCCGGCCGCCTTGTGCGCGCCGCCGCCCCATTCGCGCGCGAAGGCGCTGTTGAGCTTGGGATCGACCGCGCCGCCATAAGCGGTGAGTCCAATGCTTCCGGGCCCTGCCCAGCCGGTGTAGCGCATCGCGAGGCGGTGGCTTGCCCCGGCGCGGCGGACGAGCGCCTCTTCGCCCACCCCCAGCCGGTCGTGCAGCCGGTTGGTGAAGGGCAGGGCGGTGCCGATATGGTCGGCGAAAGCGACGGGGTCGATCGGCGTGCCGACGACCAGCACGTCGGTCGCTGGGCTCGCGCGCTTGATTGCGATCGCCGCAAGCACGCCGACCTGGCCAGCGCCGACGACGGCGACGCGGCGCAGCGGTTCGCGCGCGGCGCTCATGGCGCGGCCGCCAGGCGTTCGGCACGCGCGGTCAGATAGGCGCGGTGGCCGGGCATCGCCGCGACCTCGCCGGCAATCGCGGCCTTGAGCGCGTCCATTGCGCCGCACATCCGCCCCGGATCGGGGATCGCCGCGCGCGGATCGTGGCGTTCGGGCACAACGCCCTGGCCCAGATAGACCGCGATCCAGCTTGCGTCGTAGAACAGCCCTTCGCTGTAAAGCTCGACGCGCCCCGCCTCGCGCCACAGCTCCAGCTTGCGCTCCAGCGTATCGGGCACCGTCATCGTGCGGACATGATCCCAGAAGGGCGCGTCGTCGCGGGTCGTCGCGTGATAATGGAGGATCAGGAAGTCGCGGATGCGATCATATTCCATGTCGATCAGGCGGTTGAATTCGTCGCGGTCGCGCGCGTCGATCCGCCCGCCCGTCGGGAACAGCTCGATCAGATAGGTGATCGCGATCTGCGCAAGATAGAGCGAGGTCGATTCGAGCGGTTCGAGAAAGCCGCTCGCCAGCCCGACACCAACGACGTTGCGGCTCCACGAGCGCCTCCGCCGGCCGGGGCGAAAGCGCAGCACGCGCGGTTCGGCGAGCCGGTCACCTGACGCCGCCGCGCGGATCGCCTCGCACGCCTCGTCTTCGGAGAGGAAGGCGCTCGCAAAGACATAGCCATTGCCCATGCGGTGCTGGAGCGGGATGCGCCAGCGCCACCCGGCGGGCATCGCGACCGCGGTAGTATAGGGCGCGATTTCCTGGTCGACATGCGCGGTGGGCATCGCCGCGGCGCGGTCGCACGGCAGCCAGTGCGACCAATCCTCCCAATCCTCGCCGAGCGTGGCCCCGAGCATCAGCGAGCGAAAGCCCGAGCAATCGACGAAGATGTCGCCCGCGATCTCACGCCCGTCGGCGAGCTTGAGAGCGGTGACATCGCCGCTTTCGGCGTCCTGCCGCACCTCGGTCACCAGCCCCTCGATCCGCGTCACGCCGAGCGGCAGCGCGAAATCGCGCAGATAGGGGCCGAACAGCGTCGCGTCGAACTGATAGGCATAGCCATAGGTCGAGCGCAGGCTGTCGTCCTCGGCGGGCGGCGCGAAGCGGTTCGCCTTCGCCGCCTCGACCGCAAGCGAATAGTCGCCGATCGGCCCCGCCATGCCGCGCGCCGCGAGTTCGAGCCAATAATGGTGAAAGGGGACGCCCGCGACCTTTTCGCCGAAGGTGCCGAAAGGATGAATATAGCTTTCGCCGATCCGCCCGAAATCGCGAAAGTCGATCCCGAGCTTGTAGGTCGCGTGCGTCGCGCGCATGAAGTCGGCCTCGTCGATGCCGAGCCGCTCGACGAAGCCGCGAATATGCGGCAGCGTCGCCTCGCCGACCCCGACGATTCCGATGTCCTCGCTTTCGATCAGCGTGACCGTGACGCGGGGGCCGAGCAGTTTCGCGAGGGCGCTCGCGCTCATCCATCCCGCCGTGCCGCCCCCCAGCACGACGATGCGGATTTTGCTGCCCCCGCTCATCGTGCGCCGGTCAGCCGACGCGCGTTGTCGGCGCGGTCCAGCCTTCCATCTCTTCGAGTTCCTTGCCCTTGGTCTCCTTGATGAAGCTCTTGACGAGGAAGAAGCTGATCACCGCGCTGATCGTATAGAGCAGATAGGTGTTCGAAAGGCCGAGCCCGCTCGCCATCAGCGGGAAGCTCTGCACGACCAGGAAGTTGGCGCCCCATTGCGCGAGCCCCGCGACCGCGAGCGCCGAGCCGCGGATCTGGTTCGGGAACATCTCGCCCAGCATCACCCACATCACCGGCCCCCAGCTGACGTTGAAGAAGATGACATAGAGGTTCGCCGAAACGAGCGCGACCCAGCCGGCGCCCGGCGCGAGCGCGAGATTGCCCGCGGCGTCCTGCGCCGCGCCCGAAAAGGCCCAGGTCATCGCGCCGAGCGTCACCGCCATGCCGACCGACCCGATCAGCAGCAGCGGCTTGCGGCCGATCTTGTCGATCACCAGGATGGTGACGAAACAGGCCGCGATCGACACGACGCCCGAAATGATGTTGCGTTCGAGCGCTACCGCTTCGGAGACGCCCGCGAGCTTCCACAGCGTCTCGCCATAATAGAAGATGACGTTGATCCCGACGAATTGCTGGAAGGTCGCGAGCAGCAGGCCAGCCCATACGATCGGACGGAAGATGGTGCCCGGCGCGGTGACGTCGGCGAGGCGCGGGCGATGGTCTTCCGAGAAGCTGGCACGGATTTCGCCGATCTTGCGGTCGGCCTCGGCGGAGCCGAACAGGCGGGTCAGGACGCCGCGCGCCTGTTCGTCGCGGCCGGTGCCGACGAGGTGGCGCGGGCTTTCGGGAATGAAGAAGAGCGCGACCAGAAAGACGACCGCGGGGATCGCCTGCGCGAGATACATCCAGCGCCACGCGGGGCGGCCGGCGATGTCGCCGAGCGAGCTGCCCGCCGCCTGTTGCAGCATATAATTGACCACGAAGGCAGCGGTCAGGCCGGTGATGATCATCACCTGCTGCACTGTGGTCAGCCGCCCGCGGATGTTCGCGGGCGCGACTTCGGAGATGTAGAGCGGCGACAGCACGCTCGCCGCGCCGACCGCCATGCCCCCCGCGAAGCGCGCGACGACGAACAGCGCATGCACCGTGGTCAGTCCCTGGATCAGCGCGCCGACGACGAACAGCGCGGCGGCGATCAGCATCACCTTGCGCCGCCCCATCAGGTCGGCGAGCCGGCCCGCGAAAAAGGCGCCCGCCGCGCAGCCGAGAAGCAGCGAACCGACGGTGAAGCCGAGCGCGGCGTCGTCGAGCGCGAAGGCGGTCTTGAGCCCCTCCTGCGTGCCGTTCACTGCGCCGCTGTCATATCCGAAGAGCAGGCCGCCGATCGTCGCCACCGCGACAATGGCCGAAATCAGCGCCATATTCACGCTCGTGCGCGCACTCGTCATAAATCCTCCCCAACCAAGGCCCGTTTTTTCGGGCAGCGATGTTAGCGCTAACTATATCCGGCGGAGCGGCGCCGGCAAGTGCAAATATTCGATCGATAAGTGGAAATTCGCTCCATCCCGCCTTCTATTCCCGCCCCGGCGGCGAGATCAAGGCCAGGAAGGCGACGCGCACGCCGGCATCGGACGCGCGAGCGCGGATCGCCACCCGGCCAGAACCCGAAACGGAGCGACTTATCGTGCGATCTTCTCGATCCTGACCAGCAGCACATCGTTGGTCCGAAGCGGGATGTCGCGGCGCAAGCTTCCGTCGGCGCCGACCCTCACGTTCCGGTCGAGTTCCGGCGCGTCCCTCGTGAGGTCCTGCAGGACGGCGATCTGTTCGGGTGTCAGCTTTTCGGGGCGGCCCCATTCCATATAGCGGGTATAGGGATCATTGGCCTTGTAGCCTGTGCGATAGACCCGCAGCCGATAGCTGCCTGGCTCGAGCGAGGACAGGTTCAACTCGATCGGCGCCAGTTGCGCGGCGGGGTGGATCTTGGTGAAATAGGGGCGGTTGCTCTCATTCTGGTCGGGGATCGTATAGTTCCAGATCAGCCCCACGAAATTGTCCCCCTCGCGCGTCAACCAGGATTCTGCGTCGCTGTTGCGCAGTTCCTGCGAACCAAGGGCGTTCAGATATTTATATGCGAAAAAGGCGGATTTGCGGATACCTTCCCGGTTGACGAGACCGAAGCCGCCATGGAAGGGCGTGGGTGGCGGGCCCGGCTCCTCGAACAGGTCGGAATAGACCCAATAGCTCATCGACTGGGCGTCCTTTTCGGTGCCCTTCAGCTTGTTGAGGATGAAAGGGGCGCTCAGATAGGCGTCGTGAATGGGGTCGCGCGGATTGTAGCTCGTGCTCCATTCCGTGATATAGAGCGGAAGGCCGGGCCTGGGCGACGCCTCGATCTCGCCGCGCACCTTCCGGATGTCGCCGATCACCGCGTCGCGATCGGGCACCAGCTTGTTGTCGCCCTGGCCCTTTTCGTCGAGAAAGCCTCCGGCCACGCCATAGCTATGGGTGGCGATGAAATCGACGGGCAGGTCGTTCGCTTCGGCATAGGCGATGAATTCGGGAACCCATCCCGCCCCTGCGGTGGCGGGGCCGCCGACCTTCAACGCCGGATTGACGCCGCGGATGGCCTTCACCGTGCTCTCATAGAGCCGGAAATAGCCCTGCTGGTCCGCATCGACCCAGAAGCCGTCGAGATTGGGCTCGTTCCAGATTTCGAAGCGCCAGCTTTCGACTTCTTCCCTGCCGAAATTGGCCTCCAGATTCTGGACGAAGGCGGTGATGAAACCGGACCATTTCGCCCAATCCTTGGGCGGCGACACATTGCCCTGCCAGTAAAAGATGGTCTGGTCTGTCGATGCCAGATCCTTCGGCATGAAGCTGACTTCGATCATCGGCTTGAAACCGGCCTTCAGCACTTCGCGGTACACCTGATTCACCCGGTCGAAATTATAATAGGGCCGCCCGTCGATCTCCCGATAGGCGTCGGTATAGTCGGTGAAAATGCCGTGGAAGCGGATATATTTGAATCCCGTTTCGTCATGCACCAGCCGCATCTGGTCCTGGTTTTCCTTGCGCAGCAACAGGCCGGCATGACCCGAGCCCACGCAATCCTGCCACGCCTTGCTCATGGGGCCCGCGATCGCGTTCATGTCGGCGGCGATCGTGCGCGCATCCTTCGCCGACGCCTGAACGGTTGTCAGCGAGAAGATCGCCGCCATCGCCGCGACCGTCAATTTTCCAGTGAGAGATTGCATCTGAAGGTGCCTTTCATCCATCTCGAACCCGTGCAGCGGGCCGCACTTCCTGTCATTTGGTTCACATCGCGCCGATGATGCGGATTTCGGCGACGCCCGCTGGCGCGCCGGCCGGCGCCACGATCCTGACCCGCAGGCGCGACCCGACCACGCGTTTCACGTCGATGTTTCGCGTCTGCGCGGTGTCGGCCGTTGCCGATTGATCGGCCACAACGGCCCAATTTCCGTTCTGGCCTTCTACTTCGGCGACAAAGCGATAATTGCCGGGCTGCGGGAAGGTGATTTCCAGCCTGCGGAACTGCAATATCTTCTCCGGGCTGATCGAAACCCACGGCGCGTCATCGTCACTCTTGGCGATCCACCAGGTGCCGGGGTCACCGTCGTTGACCAGTCGGGATGAGTGACCGTGCGCGCTCGAACTCGCGCCCGTCGGGTTGTCCTTCCCGAAAACGGCGTCGGGGAAGTATAGGAATTCGGCGTCGGTTCGCTTGGCCTCGGTATAAGGCCGGTCGGGCGCGAGTGCGGTCACGCCGGGCACGAACGCCGGCCCGCTGGTCGTTTCTATGACCAGAACGGCGTCTTTCAGGCCGGGCGAACGGGCACGCAGGACGGTTTTGCCCGATTGCCAGCTGCGCATCGCAATCGCTGCCTGTCCATCGCGGATCGGGATGTCGCTGTCCGGCGCAAAGCGGATCGTCCGGCCGGTGGGGAGTTCACCCGGCCCGGATTCGATGGAAAGCGTCACGGGCGGACTGTTGCTCAGCGCGCGGCCCTCGGCATCGACGACGGTCACCACCAGATGCACGTCGTCGGTCCCGTCGGCCCGCTCGATCGCCGCGCTGCTCGATGTCAGGCGCAGTCCGGCCGGCTTGCCCGGCTTTGGCCATTCGGGCGGCGCCACCCCGCGATAGGCGTTGCGGAACCAGTAATAGCTGCGCTTTGGCAGGCGGGCATAGTCGACGATGCCCATCGACCCGAACCGCCGTCCGACGATCGAACCATGATCGAATCCTGCCCAGACGGCTTCGCCCGAGCGCCACGGAAGCCGCCACGAATAATCGACACCCTTCTCCGCGCCGGGCGTGTTCACCAGGTCGCCCCACGGCGCTTTATAGGGGCCAGGGCGGTCGAACATCGGCGATCCATGTTCCGAAACCACGTTGGGAATGCCGGGATCGGGGAAAAGCGCCGCGCCGTCGCCATTATAGCCTGCTATGTCGCCGAGCTTGTCGATCTCGCCCCGCTGCGCGCCGCCGATGGCGGCAGGGCGCGTGGGGTCGAGCCGGTGGCTGAGCTCGACCAGCTCCTTCAGAAAACGGCGGACCTCCGGCATGACCTCGCCAGCCGAGAAGAAGGGTTCGTTGCTCATGCTCCAGACGATGACCGAAGGATGATTGCGCGCGATGCGGATCATCTCGGTCAACTGCTGTTTGACGCTCTCCTCGAAACCGGCCCTGTGCGCGGGATCGACCGGATAGGCACTCGACATCCAGCTGCCGTCGGGGCCAAAGCCGCCGATCCCCCAGAAGGGCGTTTCGGACCAGAACAACATGCCGATCCGGTCGGTCGCTTCGACGAAGTGCGGATCGTGCGGGTAGTGCGAACCGCGGATGAAGTCGAAGCCCGCATCCTTCATCATTTGCACGTCGCGTTCCATCGCGCGGTTGGACACGGCATCGCCCCAGCCCGCCTGGTCCTGATGGACATTGGCGCCTTTGAAATAGCGATGCTTGCCGTTGAGGAAGAAGCCCCGATCGGCGGTCCATTCGAACCAGCGGAAGCCGAAAGGTGTCTCGTAACGATCGACGGCTCGCCCGTTGGCCATCACCGTGGTCACCGCCCTGTAGAGGACCGGCGTTTCCGGGCTCCAGAGCGAGGGGCTGACGATCGGGTTGGACAGCTGACTTATTGTCGCCAGGCCACCCGCCCCGAGCCGCCTGGCGCCGCCGTCCATCACGGCGACGATCTTACCGGCCGGATCGCGGATTTCCGTGCGCAGGGAAACGCTGACGGCCTTGGTGCTGACGTTGCGGACCTCGGTTTCCAACGCGACCCGGCCACTCCTTTCCGAAAGTTCGGGCGTCGTCGCCCTTGTGCCGTACCAGGGGACGTGAACCTGATCCGTCGTCACCAGCCAGACGTCGCGATAGAGTCCGCCCTGGAACACATGCTCACCCGCGCGCGGGGCCAGCGCGGGCTCCCAGAGATTGTTGACGCGCACCGCGATGACATTCTCGCCCACCTTGGCGGCCGCGCTAATGTCAATGGAGAAACCCGTATAACCGCCGCGATGGCGCCCGACGGGGGAGCCGTTGACGAAGATTTCGGCATCCTGGAATGCACCCTCGAACTCGAGCGCGATCCGCCGGCCGCGCCATGCTTCGGGCACGGTCAGGCGTTTCCTGTACCATCCATAGCCGGTGTAGAATTGCGATGCCTGAAAATAGGGGATGCCAAAGCTGTGCGGCAGTCCAACCGGCTGCCACGCGCCGTCGTCATATGCCGCCTGCTGGGCTCCGGGCGCATCGCCGAGGTGGAACAGCCAATCGGCATTGAAGTTGCGTCGTTCGCGCGCAATCGTCGCTGCACGCTCCTCGCCCGCCCGCGCACCGGCCTGTGCGGGCATGATCGCGGCAATGCCGAGCATCGCTGCTGCCGGCACCGTCAACCACTTCACCAGTTGGTTCATTCTCTTCTCCGGGCACTCGAACTGTCCATGTCAGCGCCGGGGAGGGGGAAAGGGCGCCACTCTGCAGGATTGGACCGACGTTACCGGGGGGCCGCTTCCCGTTGGGCCTCGAGCAGATGGGGATTGCTGGCCAGTTCGTAGATAAAGCTGCGCCGCGCCTCCGCGCCGCCCTTGATTTCGCTATATTCGTTGCGCTGATCCTCGGTCAGGACGATCTTGGTATAGCCGTGATCGAGCATGCACTTGCGCACGACCTTGAACATCTTTTCCTTGATCCGCGCATACTGCTCGTCCGGCCGGGTTGCCGCGATAACGGTCTGCTGTTCGGCCGCGTTGCGTGCGGCAGCATTCGGCGCATTATCCTGAATCAGGGCAGCCCGGGCCGACGTGTCGAGCGCATCAAGTTGCTCGGACGCCCGCGCCAATGTCTTCACTTCCTCGCTATTGTCGATTTTCAGCGCCAGTCCCTGCAAGCCGCATTCCAGCGCTTCGGCGCCGAATTGCTCCCGGCTGACGCCGGCTTTCGCCCAGATGGTCTGCGGCGCCGATACTTTGGCATTGGCATCTACGGACGGAAAGCTCAGGGCGGCGACGCAGGCCAGGAACCTCCAGTCAAGAAATCTGTGGCGATTTTTCAGGTAATGGCTCACGACATCTCCATATTGTTCGAAGAGTCCCGGGGGCGATGACAATATTGCTGAACGGCTCAACAAGGCAGGCATCGCCACGGGCTGTATCAGGCAAGCGCCATTTGAGCGGCCTTGCAGTGGCTATTGATGAAATCCCGATGGGACGTGACCGCCTGCGCCGAGCGCATGATTTCTTCGCGGCGCAATTTCATGCCGTCGCGGATCTGTTCCAGCGGATATAGATCGGCCGACACGGCGTAGCGCCGTGGAACGACACCGTTTCCCAGCAGGATGGCGATCCAGCTCGGCTCCATATAGGATTCCGAATCTCCCAGCGCGATTTGCCCACTTGCCTTCCAGACATCGAGTTTGTGCCGAAGGCTGTCGGGTATCTCCATATTGCGGCACGCCGACCACAATGGCTCGGGACGGCGCGAAAGATAATAGTGCGCAATGATGAAGTCGCGTATGCGTTCGATCTCGCGTGTGGAAAGTCTGTTATATTCATCGCGCAGAACGGGGTCGATGGTCCCTTGGGGGAAGCATTTGAGCAACTTCAGAACCCCCATGACGATCAATTGTATTCCGGTTGATTCCAAAGGTTCAAGAAAGTTGGACGAAAAGCCGATCCCGACACAATTGCGCCTCCAGAATTCCCTGCGATGCCCGGAAGTAAAGCGGAATACCCGCGGCTCGGCCAGCGGTTCGCCGTCGATACTGTCCAGTAAAGCGCTGCGTGCTGCGTCGTCGCTCCAGAAATCCGAATTATAGACCATTCCGTTGCCGGTGCGATGTTGCAGCGGGATGGTCCAGCGCCAGCCACCGGCGTGCGCCGTGGACCGCGTAAAAGGCGCGGGCGCGCCGGCGGGTCCCGATGGCGCTGCGATGGCGCGGTTGCAAAGGAGCCAGTGTGACCAGTCGACGAAAGGCGTATCCAGCGCCTTTCCCAGCAATTCGGACGCGAAACCGGTACAATCGAGGAAGAGGTTGCCGGGAACCGTCTGGCCATCGGCAAGATGAATGGCTGCAATGTCACCGGATTCGCTGTCCAGATCGACGTGTGTCATCTTGCCTTCGATGCGCTGCACCCCCAGGTCGGTTGCGACATCGCGCAGATAGCGGGCGTATAGCGCTGCATCGAAATGATAGGCGTGGTGATAGCGCGCGTCGTTCGGATCGCTCGGTGCGAAATTATTGTTTTTCGCGACGGCATAGGCAAAGGAATAATCGTCGATCGGCGTATCGTCGCCGGACTGCCGCAATCTTAGCCAATAATGGTGGGTCTGAACCCCTTCGACCGGGTGGCCATAGTCGCTGAATGCGTGGAAATGCCGGTTCCCGGCTGTTCCCCAGTCGCAAAACTCGATGCCCAGCTTGAACGTGCCCTGCGTTTTGCGGATGAAGTCGAATTCGTCGATGCCGAGCAAGGCATTGCACTGCGCCAGCAAGGGGACCGTCGCCTCTCCGACGCCGATGATGCCGATTTCTTCCGATTCGACCAATGTGATGCGTGCTTGGTGGCGACCGATCCTCTTGGCCAGCAGCGCGGCTGCTATCCACCCTGCCGCACCGCCGCCCACAATGACGATATCCTGCCTATGACCGCTATTCATAACCATGTTTCACCGTGAACCACCCGATGCCGCACCCGTCACCCAGGTGTCAGCCATGGCACCGTCGGAACGTCCGAAAAATGAGGAGGACGCTCCTGGACGAAGCGCCCTGCCCATTCCGTTCATCAGAAGCGCGCCCGCACGGAGAGGTCGAAGCGCCGATCGCTGACGTTATAGTCGTACGGCTGGAACACGCCCGGCACAGGCTCCTGATATGTTTTCGAAACCGTGTTGAGAATGTTGTTCGCCCTGAACGAGACGGAAATCTTCTCGCTCACCTTGTAGTCCACGCCCAGATCGAGGTAGCCGGCCGCCGCGGTCCACGCCGGAACCATCCAGTATACCGGATAGGAATGATCCGCGTCGAAGTTGGTCGGGCTGGTGTTGAGCGTGTAGGGATTGCCGCCGCTCGTCGCATAGGACAGCGGATTGACATTGGTCGACAGCAACGCCTTGTCACGCCAGTTGTACGCGAGGCGGACATTCACCTTGTCGCGGCTGTACAGCAGCTGGATGTTGTAGGCCCATTTCGACAATCCGGCGTAGGGCAGGTTCGGATAGGTCTGCGGAATCGTGCCGTCCGGATTGAGGCCGCCACCGGGGCCATTGCCAAGCACGCTGTTAGCTTGCTGGGCAGGGTTTTTGCTGTCGATGAAGGTCAGGTTACCTTCAATGCCAAACCCGCTGAGCCATCCCGGCAGCTTGTCGAAGAACTTGCGGCCGCCGATCTCGAAACCCTTGATATAGGCCTTTTCCGTCGCCGTTCTGTTCTGCAGATAGAGCCACGGCAGATCGAGGGTCGTCTCCGTCTCCACCGGGGGATTCACGCCGTCGTCATCCACTGCGATCGCCGGAATGGGAAGATTGTCGGCGATGAACGAATAGAATTGCGGATGGTCCTTGATCTGCTTGGCGAACAGATCAATGTAGATGAAGCTGGATGACGACGGATAATATTCGAACGTTATATCCTGGCTGGTTATCATCGTCGGCTTCAGATTTGCGCCACCGCCGTCGACCCGAACACCCGTAAGAATCGAGGGCGCCTGGGGATTGGTCGGATTGGGGAGCGACCTGGCGCTGATCGTACCGCCTGCACGAACGTCATTGAAATTTGGCGGAGCAGTCGAGATCGACGCCGCGCCGCGAACGATGAACTCGTCCGTCACGTCGAACTTGATGTTGAACGAAGGCAGAAACCGCGTGTATTCATATTTGCGGGTCTGTGTAGAGAAGGCTTCCTGAAGCGAATAGAGCGTCGGGAATGTCGCCCCCGGCAAACCCTGTTCCGCGTTGAAATAGGCGTTGCTGTCTTCAACACTCAGAGCAAGATCTTCCGCGGTAGGCGTGCGCAGCAGACCGGTGGCCCGCACCTCGTCGTTGAACACACGAACGCCGATATTGCCCGAGAAAGGCGGGATAATGCCGATACGGTCGTGCGCGAAACTGGCCTGGACATAAGCGGCCATCGAGCTGATGCGGGTCCGGGTTTCGTTCAAACCCTGGTCGATATATTCCGCCCAATATTCATCCGCCGTCCCGTCCGGGATTTGCCCGTTATAGGTCTGAAGCACATGGTACCAGTCGTAACTCTTCAAGAGAGACTGACTTGCGACAAACAGCTGCGCGGGTACTGCAACATCGCCGCCGAAGAAGTTGGGGAAGGTGGAAACCTCATAATCCGACGGCCGGACATGGGGGTTGGTCAGAAATTGAATGGTCCCCGGCCCCGCCGCGGCCCATTCCGGCCCCGCCGGTTTCGGCAGCCACGTCACACCCAGCGGCGCATACCAGGTTCCCGCGAAATTGTCATGTTGCTTGCGCTTGGCGGCACGGGCGCCGACCGTGATCTTGCGCAGGAACCCATCGTCGCTGGCCCGGTATTCAAGGTCGAGGTTGCCGGCCAGCATCGTCCCCTTGTTATCCGGTTCGTGATAGGCCAACCGGGAAAGATAGGCCGTCGACGGATCGAGCAAGGCGTCAGGAGACAAGCCGGAAACGGCCGGTAGCGACCCCGTCAGGTCGACGTCCATCGAGCGCACCGCCGTACTGTCCTGGTTGAGGCCGATGGCCAT
The DNA here is from genome assembly GCF_900188185.1 of Sphingopyxis indica. Lineage (GTDB taxonomy): Bacteria > Pseudomonadota > Alphaproteobacteria > Sphingomonadales > Sphingomonadaceae > Sphingopyxis > Sphingopyxis indica. The sequence continues at coordinate 179,643 of NZ_FZPA01000009.1, forward strand.
CTGCTTCCCGGTTGCGCGGGAATCGACATATTGCACGGCGCCGCGCAGGGCCACCCGGTCGCTGGGCGTCCAGACGAAGCTCTGCGAAATATCCAGCGTGGAATTCTTGCTGTGCGATGCAGACGCGGTGCTGTTGGGGTTCAGTGCGGCGGGAGGGGTGCATTGAACGAGAAGGCGACCATCCCATCCTGCGGGAGGATTCGTCGGATCTATCCCCGAATCTACCGTCCAGTCCCACAGGAGCGACGACGCAGGTGTCCCATAGGTGGCGCCACAATCCGTCTGATAATAGGAAGGGAACCAGTCGCCGATGCCGGAGGTCGTGTTCTCGAACGGCACCGACTTGCCCGTGGATGCGACCGCGAGAGTTCCCTTCTGGAAAGCGCCATCGGCATCATATTCGACGGGACTGCCGACCATGGGCATAACGGCAGATGATGCGCTTGGGGTCCGGCCCACGGTGCCGCTGTTCCCGAAGCTGTCCGCAATATATTGCGAGAAGAATATGGTGCTGGTCAGCGTGAGGTCCGAAGACGGTCTCCACTGAACGGCCTGATAGGCACCGTAGCGGTCGCGCTTGCTCTCGTTGTAGTTCCAGTTGAAGGAACCGGGAACAAAGGCAAGCCCGTCATCACGTACAGAGGTCGGCACATATTGGCCGAACATGGCGCCGACCTGCAGATTGCTGCTCTGCTGATACAGGCGGCTGAAGGCCAGATCCCACAAGACGCCGATCTCGCCGATGCCGGTATCGAAACGCTTGGAGAACATGGCCGAAGCGCTGGGTGAAGCCTTTTTGACCTGGCTACCATAGCTGCCGCCCACGGTGACATTGAACTGGGTGTCGCTGAAATCAAACGGCACAGCCGTGCGAAGATTGATCGAGGATGTGCCGCCCTCGATCATGTCGGCACGCGACGCCTTGTAAACGTCGACCCCGGCCATCAACTCGGGCGTGACTTCGTTCCAGCTAATGGAGCTTGCACCATTGGCGCTGAACACCTGCCGGCCGTTGAGCATGCTCGAATTGAAGGGAAGGCCGCGCACGGTGATTCCCGTGCCCTCGATCTGGAAGGCGGAACTGCCGCCGTTTGCCCCGGCGAAACGCGAGATCGAGACGCCCGGCACGCGCTGAAGAACTTCGGTGATCGAATTGTCGGGCAGCTGGCCCGCTTCGTCGGCAACGACGGAGTCGACGATCGTGTCGGAGTCTCTCTTGATGCTTATCGCATCTTTCAATGCCTTTCGACGCGCCGTGACGATGATGGCGCCATCGACATTTTGAGCTTCGTTTTCTGCATCGGATGCGGTGTTGGTCTCGGCGTCTTGCGCATAAGCGGGCGCCGTCAGCCCGGCACCACTCACGACGAGGGCAAAACCGCTGACTCCCGTCGAAAATTTCTTTGCAAACATTGCGTCTGCCCCTCCCAGATCGTTGCTTATCCGTTCCTTTTTGCGTGGAACGACCATGTCTTTCCGCTATTTGTCTGACTAGTCAAGGGCAAACTGATAGCGGTAACAGAGGCGCGCGCTAAACGATTGGAACAATCGCATATTTGTCGGACAAGTTGTCAAATCCAATTGCCGACTCGCTCGCTGCAATGCTTGACGCTCGCGCGAATCGGCCGGGGAAACCATCCAGGCGCGGCACATTCGGAATCAGGGCAGGGACGTGGGCAAGACCTTTGGCCTGCCGCTATCGGACGGCGCAGTCCGGCTTTCATGTCGCCTTCGACAAAGGATGTCCGATGCCTGTGGCGGCCGGCCCGGCGGCTGCCGCGGGGCGGCCAGAGTGCGTTCGGTTTTGGTGGAATCGAAACCTGCACTCTGGTTTCTTGTTTTGGCGTGATGCCCGGGCCGTGAAATGATCCATTTCACCCGAAATCACTTCAGAACGGATCGCCCTTTTGACCCTGGTTCGCCGGTCGCCCCACGATTACTCCGCGGCCATGCGGCGCAAGATAGAGCGTGCCCGCCTCGACCATATCGCCCGCGATTGCGCGCAGTTCGCCGTAACGGTGCGCCTCGTCGTCGATCCGCGTCCAGCTTGCGGCCTTGTCGTCCGACCGCCACAATCCTTCGATGCCGCTGACTTTGCCCCACAGGAAAATGGCGGGATAGCCACTCTTTGGCATGGGGGCTCCGAATGAAATGAGCCAAGGCTCGTCCACGCCGCGGATCTGAATCATTTTCGATTTGCTGTCGGGCGAATGAAACAGGCCGAATGAAGTCGTCAGCCACAGGTCGCGCGTTCGCCCCGGCACCACCGCGAGCTGCGCATTCTGCCACGGCTCCAGCTTTGGCAGTCCGTCGACGAGGACGTGGAATTGCGCGCCACCGTCGCCGCTTGCCAGAATGCGCGAGGTGGACCGGTCGAATACATAAAAGATGCGGTCGTCCGCCTTGTCGGAAACGGGACGCAGCGTCTGCTCGGTATCGACGGGCCATCCGGACGATCGCTGCCAGCTCTTTCCGCCGTCGACGGAATGATAGGCACCGTCCCTTTCCGGTGCCCAGACGAGCGTGCTTCCGGCCGCCGAGATCGCGATCGTGCCGGGGCCGCGCCGGCCTTCACCTTGGGCGGGTTTCCGGTACGGCGTGGACGCAAAGGGCTCCCAGCTCGCACCGCCGTCGCGCGAATAATATCCGTTGTTCGGCGAATGGGCGGCGGTGCGCACGACCAATTCGGGCTTGCGGCCGGCATAGTCGACACTGAAATTATTCTCGCTGTTCGGCGTGAACAGGCCCGCCGACGGCGAGCGGGTCAGATCGTCCCAGGCAGCGCCCGCAATATCACCCATCGCGGCCATCACGCGGGCGCCGCCGGTGGGCGACACGAGTTGCAAGGTCGCCGTTTCCTCCAGATTGTCGACAGCAAAGTCGAAATCGACCTTTTGGTCACCCTTCACGGAGGCGAGGTTGCGGCTCATCCACACCCCATAACCCGTGCCATAGATCATTTCGTCGGGATCGAACGGATTGAATTTCAGGTCTGAAATCCAGTGCCCCATCCGGTCTTCGCCCTTCAGATAATCGACGAGCCAAGGATAGGCCCCCGGCAGATGCCGCGCTCTGCCCTGCAAGCCGGTCCAGCTCTCGCCGCCGTCGCGCGACACGTAGATGTCGTCACCCGGATGCCAGCGATCCAGCGTCGACACCGCGACGGTCCCGTCGCGCGACACGTCAACTCCGGAAAAGCCCCCCGCCACGCCGGGGATCGGGCCTGCAGGCGTAATATCGCGCCACTTGCCGCTTTTGGCGTCGCGCTTCCACACCGCACCGCTGGTCGCATGATTGGGGTTGACGGCGGCTTTTCCATCGCCTTTCGCGAACGTGACATACAACGACCCGTCGGGCGCGAAGGCCAGACGCTGTGGTATCATCGCAGGAAGCGCTTCGATGCGCTGGAAGGACTGGCCGCCATCGCGGCTGAGGAAAAGGCCGCCCCCGCCATCGGCGGCGCCGGCCCAGAGCGACGAAGCGTCGGAAGGATCGGCCGCAACCAGGCTGAACGAGCGCTCGGCCGCGCCGGTGCGCGCGAAGCTCTGGCCGCCGTCCGTGCTCTTCCACAAGCCGTCTTCGTTCGAGCCATAATAGAGGATCATGGGATTGTGCGGGTCGACCATCAGGCGCTCGCCGCTGCCGCGCCCGTCGGCGTTGCCGCCGACATGGATGGGCAGTTCGGTGACCTGCCAGCTCCGCCCGCGATCGTCCGAACGCAATATTGCGCCCTTCCGCGACCATGGGTTGAGATAGAGGCCGCATGCGGCATAAACCCTGTCCGGATTTGCGGGATCGAGCGCGATGCCGAGCACCCCCATGAGATCGCCGTCCTGCCGGCTCAGATGATCGAGCAGCGGGAGCCACCGCTTTGCCTCATAGTCATAGCGGTAAAGGCCGCCGATGTCGGTTCGCGTATAGAGAATGCCGCGCGTGCGGGGGTGATAGGCGAAACCGTCGACATAGCCGCCCCCGCCGAAGGGCACCGATTGCCACACATAGGGGGCGGGCTGCTGTGCCAGCGAAGGGGAGGCGGTCCAGACGGGGCCGACGAAGAGGAGGCCGCATCCCAGCAAAGCGGCGGCGGTCCAGCGGCCGGCACGTCGGATATTCATGACATTCTTCCCCCTTATTCTATCGTCGCTTGGCTCGTTCGGCATCATGCTGGCGGGGCGTCGAGCCTCCGCCTCGGCGCGGGCCCCCAACGACGCGGACGCCCCTCGACGCTTCGCGGTATCGCGCCGATCATTCTATCGGCATTGCAAAGCCGGTCGCCGGCAGCTCGGCGGCATTATAGAGGTTCACGATCGGGCTCGCCTGCCACAGATAGCGGACCTCGCGGGCGCCGGGATCCGCCGGCAACAGGATGGTTTCGCCGTCGAGTTCGCCGTTCACAAATCGGCAGTTGCCCGCCGCGTCGCACAGCTCGAATCCGATCGCGGACCCGCCGCCGACCAGCTTGAGCGGGCCATGGGTGAAACGAACGGCGATGCCCTTTGCCGTGCGCGTCACCGAAACCGGCGCCGGTCCGCGGTCTTCGACGTCCTCGCCAAGGGCGATGTGCCGGGCCGCCAGGGCAAGCCGCTTGCCGACGTCCTGCTTGTTGGTCGGATGTATGTCGGCGACCTGGCCGATGTCGACGGCGCTCGCCATGCCGACCTGCGGATCGGCATCCGCGACCCGGCGTTGGACATCGCGCAATTGTGCCCAGGAGTCGTTCGACGGGGCAGAGGCAAGCGGTCCGAAATTGGCAAGCTGGACCATCAGAAAGGGCGAAGCGCCGAATCGCTTGCGCCAGTCGGCGATCAGCAACGGCATAAGTTCGGCATATCCCTTGGCATCATGCGCATTGGCCTCGCCCTGATACCAGGCGAAGCCCTTCAGGGGATAGCCGTGCAGCGGCGCGATCATGCCGTTGAAAAGCGTGGTCCGGCCGCTGCCGCCGGTCCACGGAAAGCTGGGCGGCGCCTCGCCGTTCCGCAGTGTCCGTCCCTTGGCGAAGCGCCAGCCGGAAAGCGGCAGGGACGTGCCGTCGTCGAGGGTGAGCGTGCGCGCCTCCTCGCCCCACAGACCGCCACCGCCGCCTGTGTCGACGACCGTAATTTCGATGCTGTTCTCACCGGCCTTCAGCACGCCCGTCGGCACGTCATAGACGCGGTTCTTTTGCCAGCCCTGCTCAGAGCCCACGGTCTTGCCGTTGACGCGCGTGACATCCATGTCGTCCACGGTTCCAATGGCGATATGCGCGGATTGCCGGGCTTGCGCGGCGGTCAGCTTCACGCGGGCGCGATAATGGCCGACGCCGTCGAAGGTCGCGAGCGCCGGGTCGCCCCATTGCTCCCACGGTTGCAGGTTCGGGACGGCGCGCCACGCCGCCTCGGCGGGCGCGGTGGCGTCGGCGCCCAGCCATTGGCGGAAGAGCCTGGTCCAGGTGGCATAGGCGCCGGCTGGATCGCGGATATACTCGTCCAGCAGCGTAAAATCCTTGCCGTAGCGCGGCAGCATCTGCAGCGCGTCGCGGCTGATCCATTCCTCGATCGGCGATCCGCCCCAGCTTGCCGCGATCAGCCCGATGGGGATTTTCTGCTGTGCCTGAAGTTCGCGGCCCATGATGTAGCAGGCAGCGGAGAAGTCCGCCGCGCTTTCCGGCGCCGAACGCTGCCACGCGGCCGGCGATGAGAAACGCTGCCGGGGCGTCGTGCTCGACTGGCGGGGAACATTGAGCAGTCGCAGATTCGGATGGGTGGAGTAGGGAACCTCGAAGGCGGCATTGGTGGCATAGCGCAGCGTGAACTCCATGTTCGACTGGCCCGAGCAGAGCCAGACGTCGCCGACCATGATATCCTCGAGCTGCTGCTCCTTGCCGCTGCTGCTGACCTTCATGACATAGGGGCCACCGGCTTCGCGGCCGGACAGGGTCACCTGCCATCGGCCCTTGCTGTCGGCTTTGGCGGTGTGCGATTCGCCGTCGAAAACGACGCTGACCATGCTTCCCGGTTCCGCAGTGCCGCCGACCGGGATTTCCCGGCCGCGCTGCAGGACGGCGTGGGAGGTATAGGCCGGGTCCAGAACAAGCGGTGCCGCATCGGCGGCGGCCGGCATCGCCGCCAGAAAAAGTGCCGGAATGATTTTCATGTCGCGCCTTTCACCCGGAGAGCGTCTGCAGGCGATCGCGCGGCCCGCCGTTCCCGTACGGCTCGCTTGCGTCCCTCATCCTCTTCCCTCTTCACAATCGTATCTGGTAGCGCTACCAACAAGGCTCGTCCGCGCGCAAGCGGAAATGCAAAGGGGGGGGGGATTGAATGTTGAAAATTGGTCGCCGTGGCATGATCGCGGGCGCTCTGGCGATGGGCGGCGCAGCATCGGCAAACGCCTCGATGTTCACGCCGGACTGGTCCTCGCTCGTCGCCGGTTGGGAAACGCCCGAGTGGTTTCGCGATGCGAAGTTCGGCATCTGGGCGCATTGGGGCCCGCAATGCCAGCCCGAAGCGGGCGACTGGTATGGCCGGCTCATGTACGTGCCCGGAAGCGATGCCTACAAGCACCACCTCGCCAACTATGGGCATCCGGCCGATACCGGCTTCATGGAGATCATCGGCAAATGGAAGGCCGAGGCGTGGGACCCGGCCGCGCTGCTGCACCGCTACAAGCAGGTCGGCGCGAAATATTTCATGGCCATGGCAGGCCACCATGACAATTTCGATCTGTACGACAGCGCATATCATCCCTGGAATTCGACCCGGGTGGGACCCAGGCGCGACATTGTGGCCGGTTGGGAAAAGGCGGCCAGGGCCGAGGGGCTGCCTTTCGGTGTCAGCAACCATGTCAGCCATGCCTGGCACTGGTATCAGACAGCCTATGGCTATGATCCCGAGGGGACCAGGGCGGGTGAGCGCTATGACGCCTTCAAGCTGCGCCGCGAGCAGGGGCACGGCAAATGGTGGGACGGGCTCGATCCGCAAGAACTTTATACCGGCCCCAGCTTTGTCGCTCCCGATGGAATTGCCGGCAATGATTCGATGGACGCATGGCATCAGGTGCATGATGGGCGCTGGCTGGAACATGCCGCATCGAGGAATCCGGCGTTTGTCCGGAAATGGCTCCTCCGCCAGAATGATCTGGTCGACAAATATCGACCGGACATCGTCTATTTTGATGACACGCAAATCCCGTTCGGGACGGTCGGGTTGGAAGCCATCGCGCACTATTACAACCGCGCGGTCGAATGGCACGGCAGCCCCGATGTCGTCCTGACGTCGAAGCTGCTGACCGACTATATGCAGGGCGGGCTGATGAACGATGTCGAGCGCGGTTTTTCGCCGGTGATGCGCGATCAGCCTTGGCAAACCTGCACCTGTATCGGCGATTGGCACTACAACCGGGCCCGCTACGACCACAAATATTATGTCCCGGCGCAAAAAGTCATTCAGCGCCTTTGCGACATCGTGTCGAAGAACGGAAATCTTCTCCTGTCGGTCCCGCTTCGGGGCGACGGCACGCTCGATAGCGAGGAGGAAAGGATTCTTGACGACATCGCGGCCTGGCTGCGCGTCAACGGCGACGCCGCGATTTTCGGCAGCCGTCCCTGGCGGATGTTCGGCGAAGGGCCGACCGATCTGCCCGGCGGCAAGATGGAGGAAGACAAGGCGAGCGACTTTACCGAACAGGACGTGCGCTTCACCGTCAAGGACGGCGCGCTTTACACGGTTCTGATGCTCTGGCCCAAGAGCACGCTGCGCATCGCGTCATTGGGACGCCGTGCCCTGGGCGGCGCGTCGATCGCCAAGGCTGAAGTGGTGGGCGGCGGCAAGCTCGCCTGGAAACAGGAGGACGACGCGCTGGTGCTGACGCTGCCGCCCGCAAAGCCGGGCCAGATGGTTCCGGTCGTCCGGTTGCACGGGGCGGGGCTGGTCGGCGGGACCTGATCTCGGACCCGCGTCCCCTCACGCGTCGCGAAGGCGGAGCAGCGCCGAGCCGTGCGGGGGGAGGGGACGCACCAATCGGCGGGTAAGCGTTTCCTGGTCGGTACCCGTCCAAAGGTCGCGAACCCGGACCGCGCCCTTCACGCCCAGGTCCGGCAAGGCGATACTCACCTCGCGCGGGCTGTCGCCGATGTTGAACAACGCGACATAGCGGTCGTCTCCCGATGCCGTCCGCGCCGACCAGATGCGCGCATCCTGCCCCGCCTGATGGGGCCGGTTTTCGCGCGAGGACTGATTGACCGCAATCACCTCCTTGTTGGTCAAAAGGGTCAGCGTCTTGCTGTCCAGATGGCGAAGGTCGCCGCCCATGATCAGGGGAGACCGCGCGATCGACCAGAGCGTCATCAGCGTCTGCTGCTCGTCGGGGGTGAACCGGGAGTCCCGTTCCCCCAGCGCGAGCCGGCCCAGGGGAAGCATGTCCGCATCCGGCCACGCTCCGGGGTGCCGATGGGGATTCCACGCCTCCAGTCGCGCGAACTGATCGCGGAGCAACGCCCAGGAATCCCAGAAATCGTCGCTGATCCGCCACATTTGCGCGTAGCGGCCGACATGCCCGGCCTGCGCCAAAGGCGTCTCACCCGGGGAGAGGCTGAGGATGATCGGCCGGCCCGTCGCCTGGATCGCATGATGCGCCGCTTCGATTTCCAGCCGTTGAACCGCGTCGTACGGGCGGCTCATGTCGTCCATCTTGACGAAGTCGATGCCCCAGGACGCATAGAGGGCGAAGACGCTGTCATAATAAGCCTGCGCGCCGGGCTTTCGCATATCGACGCCGTACATGTCCGGGTTCCAGGCGCAAATGCTTCCCGTATCGGCAATGTCGCGCGCGCGGTAAGGCGTGCCCAGTACCGGCAGGTTCCGTTCCACCGCCAGCCGGGGAATGCCGCGCATCAGATGGATGCCGAATTTCATCCCCATGGCGTGAATCTTCGTAGCCAGCGGCGCGAAGCCCCGTCCCCCCGCTGCCGAGGGAAAGCGGTTCGGCGCGGGAAGCAAACGGCCAAAGCCGTCCATTTCGGGCACGGGATTGCTATTATAGGTATAGCTTTTGGCGTCCGGCTCGTACCACTGAATGTCGACGGTGAAGATGTCGTAGCCGAAGGGCAGCAGCTTTTCCTGCATGATGCGCGCGACGTCGAGTGCCTGGGCCTCGGTGATCGTCGTCGCAAAGCTGTTCCAGCTGTTCCAGCCCATCGGCGGAGTTGGTGCGAGCAGCGGGCCGTTGCCGGCCGGCGTGACGGCGCCAAGGTGGCGTGGCCACAGCGCGGCCAATGCCGCTGCACCGCCGATGCTCATCATTTCGCGCCTGCTGCTTGCCAAAACTCTTACTCCATTCTTACCCGAACCAGAGCGACCCGCCGCCAGCGGGTCAGGCCGCGGCGGGGGACGGGCGCTGTCGCCTGCCCCCCGCCAATCGGCTCCGTCAGGGTTTGCGCACGGTGACGGCGGTCCCGTCATAGACGATCGAGGTCTCACCATTTTCCGCGAAGTCGATCGCGCGCGCGCTGTCCTTGTCATAGAAGCGAACGGAGATGGCTCGCTTGAAGGGCATCCCGCCATAGCCGCCTTCGCGCTTGCCGATGGTCAGCTCGCCCCTGGCATCATTCCACTGGACGGGAATGCGGACAAATTCGCCGCGCTTATAGCCTTCGCTTGTCCCATCGTCCTCATAGAGCGAAAAACTGCCGTCGGCGCCGGTGAATATGTGCAGCACGATGGGGCCATCGGGTTCCTCGCGGGTGTGCTCGATCTCCGGCCCCGTCGGCACGATGGAACCCGAGCGCACGAACAGCGGCATGCGTTCATAGGGCGCTTCGGCGACAATCTCCTGGCCGCCCTTGTAATATGCGCCGTTGTTGAAATCATACCAGCCTGCGCCGGCCGGCAGATACACTTTGCGGCTACGCGCCTTGAACTCGGTGACCGGAGCCACGAGGAAGGCGCTGCCGAACATATATTGGTCGTTGATGTTGCGGACGCGGGGATCGGCCGGGAAATCCATAACCAGGCCGCGCATGATCGTGCTGTCCTTCTGCCACGTATCGCCCGCCAGCGTATAGATATAGGGCATCAGGCGGTACCGCAGCTTCAGATACCATTCCATCGAGGCGTACATGGGCGAGCCTTCGGGCGCGATCTCATAGATTTCGCGCTTCGGGGTCTCGCCATGGCTGCGGAACAGCGGCGAGAAGGCGCCGAACTGGAACCAACGCAGGTTGAGCTCGCGCCATTCGTCGATATGCGCGGGGTCCTGTTTCGTGTAGCGATCCTCGAGCGCGAAACCGCCGATATCGTGCGTCCAGTTGGGAATGCCCGACATGGAAAGATTTACGCCCGCCGAGATTTGATCCTTGAGGTCGTCCCAGCGCGACACGACGTCGCCGGACCAGAGCGCCGTTCCCGCGCGCTGCGTGCCGCCAAAGCCCGACCGCGAAAGGATGAAGGGGCGGACATTCGGCTTCGTCGCCAGCTGGCGCTGATACACGCCTTCGCTATGCACCAGCGGGTAGCTGTTGAAGAAGGCCGCGCCGGGACCGCGCGCCGTCGGACCCATGCGATAGGCGCGTTCCTCGACCGAAAGGTTCGAGTGGAAATCGGGCTCGTCCGCGTCGAGCCACCAGGCATCAATGCCGAGGTCGCCCAGATTCTCGCGGATTTGCCGCCAATAGATGTCCTGCGCCTTCGGATTATAGGGGTCGTAAAAGGCGTTCGCATAGCCAGGCCCCACCCAGTCGCGGTACATTTTGGAAATATATTGCGGGTCCGTCGGTTCGCCGGGGCGCGGCTCGACCATGCGACGATAGATGCCGCCGACCTTGTCGAGCTCCTTGTAATTGTCGGTGGCCGGATAGAATTTGGGCCAGACCGAAATCATGATCCGCGCATTAAGAGCGTGGACCTCGTCCACCATGCCCTTGGGGTCGGGGAAGCGCTTGGCGTCGAAACAATGGCAGCCCCAGCTGTCATCCTCCCAATAACGCCAGTCCAGCACGATATTGTCGAGCGGCAGGTTGCGACGGCGATATTCGCGCACGACGCCGAGCAGCTCTTCCTGCGTGTCGTAGCGCTGGCGGCTTTGCCAGAATCCATAGGCCCATTGCGGCAGCATCGCCGACTTGCCGGTGAGTTTGCGATAGCCGGCGATCGCACCGTCCATGTCCTTGCCCACCGTCACATAATAATCGACCGCCTGGCCCAGATCGGAGGTGAAGGAGAGCGAATGGCGATCCGCATCGGGGAGGGGGGCGTTGTGGACGAGCGCGATATAGCCCGCATTGGGTTCCCACTCGATGCGGATATCGGTGGCCTTGCCGGCCTTCATCGGCACGTCGAAATTGTGATACCAGGGATTCCAGTTCTGACGCCAGCGCTCCAGCACCTCTTTCCCGTTGACGAATACCTTGACATAGCTCGACGAATAGAGGCGGAAACGGTGCAATCCGCTTTTGCCCGGCGTCACCTTGCCGGTCCAGATCACGCGCTGCGTCTGGACCGCGTTGCCGGCCGTGTTCTGCCCCGCGGTCGAGGCGACCGTCTGCGCCTTTGCCGCTTCGGGCCAGCGCATATTGTCGCGAATATACTGGTAGTTGATGACCTGTTCGTTCTGCGTGACGGCCAGCTTGTCGCCCAGATAATATTGCGCGGTCCAGCCGGGCTTGCCGTCGCTTCCGGTGACAGTCAGGCCATCGCCGTCGCTGCCCGCAAGAGCATAGGGTTTGGGGTTGCCGAAGCGGGTGATCGAGTTGTTGTCCCACAGCAGCCCGTAGTTGCGCGTCGAAACGACGAACGGCACCGCAATGTCCATATTGTGCTGAGCGAGTTCGACGTCCTCGCCATTGTAGTTCATCTGGCCGTTCTGATGTTGGCCGAGACCGTAAAGGCCTTCATCGGTGCCGCGGTTGAACTGCTGGCTGACGGTGTACCGACGCTGCCCCTCGACAGTCACGGGCGTGAACGACGCCGGACCGCCTTCAGTGAGCAGAATTTTGCCTCCGGAGTCGCGGAAAGTGACCTGGCCATCGGACAGCTGCACCTCGGCGGAGACGCTCCCGGTTGCCAGCGTCACTGATCCGGGGCCCTCGCTCAGAGTAAAACCGTCCGTCTGCGGCACGGCAGTCACCATCAGGCTGGAGGGCAGGTCGATCGTCTCGGTCGGAGCCGCGGTGACCCGGATCAGCCCGTCGCCGTAGACCTGCAGCCGCACCGTGCGTTCGGAACCCTGGTCGGGGTTGACGATGACGCCCGTGCCGGTGGCACGATAAGTTCCTTCGGCCAGTGCGGAGGTCGCGCTGCACGCGAGCAACCCGGCGAGGACGAGGCGGATTGAAGAATGACGGATGGACACGTCGGGTGCTCCCCTGATCAGCGGTAGGTTCCGAGCCGCACGCGCAGCAGCGTCGGCTCGGCGAGGTTGAGGCCATAGTCGGTCTGGTCGCCGTTCCAGCGACGCTTCATCATCCAGCGGCCGCTTTCGAAAGTGCCTTCTTCGACGCTGAGGTAATGGACATTCTCTCCCGGCTTGGGCGCGGCGAGTTCGAAGCCGATTCGCGCGTCCGAACCGGCCAGCAGGAACTCGTCGGGGCCGAGTTGGATCAGCGCCGCGCCGCCGATCGGCTGATCCTTCTTGGGATTGGGCGGGATCTCCATCCAGGTCCAACTCGGCTCGCCGAAAGCCCACAGGCCATAGCGTGCGGTGATCTTCCAGCGCCCGCTCACCGCCGACTGGTCGGATGCGTCATCGCCCCTGGCGAAGCCGACCGTCGGATGTTCGAAGGCGAGCCGCGCCCAATCGCGCGCGATCGGGCGCATCAGCGCGAATTTCGAGGCAAAGGCGCCGAGCGTCCCGGCATCGAGCCGTTTCGCGCCGAGCGGGAAGTTGGCATAGGTGGTGTCCATCCCGAACGGCGACCATCCGATCGCGCCCTTGCCGAGCGCAAGCCAGAAATAGCGGGCGAATTCGAGGTCGTTGCCGGTCTCAGGGACGAACAGCGGATTATCGGGCCGGGCCATCTTGTCGAGCTTGCCGGCATAGATCTTGTAGCCACGATCATAGAGATCGGGCGCGGCGATCGCGATGTGCGGCGCAGCTGCCTTCCACACGTCAAGGACAGGCCAGTCGGCGCCGCCGCTGGCGCCATCGCCTTCGCCTGCCCTGGGATCGAACGGGTCGCTGGTGACGACATTGACGTACATCGGCAGGTTGAGTTCGGCCTGCCCCGCGGCGGCGATCTCGTCGATGTAGCGTGCGGTATACCAGGCGTTGAATGAACTATCCGCCTTGCGGCCGAACACTTCGCTCCAGGTGCCGCGCCTGCCGACTTTGCGGGCAAGCTCTGCCGGGATCGGGCCGGCGAACAGCCTGTTGGCCTCGGGTGAGAAATCGCGCGGCGAGCCGTAGCTCCCGACTTCGTTCTCCGGCTGGACCATGATCACCGTGTGCTGCGGGTCGATCTCGCGAAGATGACGCATGAGGGCGACGAAGGCGCGCTTGTCGGCCTCCAGCGTGGCGCGTCCGTGCGGGCTCGGCACATAATGCGTCTTGCCGTCCCTTGTCTTCATCCGCGGGAAGCGCCTGGTGTCGCGCTTGACCCATTCGGGCATGTAGCTCGGGCCGGTGTTCTTCCAGGTGCCGAACCACAGCAGGACCAGGCGGACGCCGTTCTCGCGCGCCTCGGGGACCAGTGCATCGACCCACGAGAAATCGAACTGGCCCTCCACCGGCTCTATCTGTTCCCAGGCGACCGGAATTTCGAGGGTATTGGCGTGCAGGGCGCGGACCGTCGGCCAGACCTCGGGCAGCATCGCGGGATAGTTGCTGGAATTGTTCGCCTGACCGCCAAGGATCAGGAAGGGCTCGCCATCGACGATCAGGGCGTGCCGCCCGTCGCGGCTTTCGAGGCGTGGGAGCGAAGTGTCCTTGGCGGTGGCCACGCCGCTGAGGCACAGCGCGGCGAGGGGCAGTAGCCAGCGAGTCAGTCGGTGCATGGAAAATCTCCAGTGCTGCAATGATGGTCCGGGCGGACGGACGCAGCTAAGGGGTGGGCGGACAGATGCCGCCGGGCGCTTGCGTCGCGAGGCCGATGTCTGCGAAGGAAACCGTCAAGGAGTCGGTCGCGGACAGCGTCCATAGCGGATAGAGTCCCGCCATGTCCGCGCCCTTGTCGGCAAAGCATTTCAGCGGAATGCGCACCGTCCGCCAGCCTGCGCTGCGCTGGAAGAGGTCCGTGGCGTCGACCGTGCCGCCGCCCATCGACAGATTCACGCGGCCGGTTGCCGGCGTGTCGACACGATAGGTCATTTGCAGCATCATTTCCGCGTTGGTTTCGAAACGCAGGTCGACCTTGTCGCCCTCGATGCTCGCCTTGGCGGCTTGACCCGCTGTCCAGCCGAGCTGGATCGCGCCTTCCTGACGGCTCGGTGAATCGACCGGGCGCCGGGTGACGCCCGCACCAAGCGTCAACGCAAAGGGGGCTTGAATCCGGCCGTCGGTGAAATAGCGGCTCTTGTTGGTCGCCGTGGCGTCGATTCCCGCCACTTCGCTCAACCGGCCGACGGCGCCTGGCGCGGCGTAGCCAAGACCATAGCCGAGCGCGAAGAGCGGGTCATAGCCGGGCTGTCCCTTGTTGAGGGTGAACTGGGCGGCGGTCTTTGGCCAGCTGAACGACAGGCGGCCCGTGAAATCCTTTCCGGGCCGGCCCTGCGCGTCGCCGATCAGGACGTCGGCAATGCCGCCGCCTTCGCTTCCGGGAAGCCAGGCCGCGACGAAGGCGTCCGACTGGTTGAGCTCGGGATTGACCCACATCGGACGTCCCGACAGGAATACCGACACGACCGGGATTCCTGCCGATTTCAGCTTCTTGAGCAGCGCGAGCGATTTCTTGTCGCCTGCCTCGAACTCCAGCGTGCGAAGATCGCCGAGGCCCTCGGCATAGGGTTGCTCGCCGAATACGACGATGGCGAGGTCCGGCTTTTCGGTGAAGCTCCCGTCGACGCTCAGGGTTGCGCTGCCGCCTCCGGCCTTCATCGCCTCGGCGATGCCTGCGTAGATGGACTGGGCATTCGGAAAATCGGCGTTTGTGTTGCCGTCGCCCTGCCAGGACAGGGTCCAACCGCCCGACTGCTGCGAAATATTGTCGGCCGCGTTGCCGGCAACCAGAATATGCGCCGAACTCTTCACGGGCAAAGCGCCGTTGTTTTTCAGCAGGACGAGCGACTTGCGCACGGCTTCGCGTGCCAAGGCCCGGTGCGCCGGCGAACCGATTACGTCAATGCGGCTCTCAAACGGACGGGCGGGATCGAACAGCCCGGCCTTGAATTTCACGCGCAGAATGCGGCGCACGGCGTCGTCCACCCGCGCCATCGGGATCACGCCCTCGCGGACCTGCTTTACCGTGTTTTCGAACAGGCCTTTCCAGCTGTCGGGTGCCATTGCCATGTCGAGACCGGCGTTGAACGCGACCGGACAGTCGGTGGTGGTGCAGCCCGGCACCTGTCCATGACCGTTCCAGTCGCCGACGATGAATCCGTCAAACCCCATGCGTCCCTTGAGCACGTCGGTCAGCAGGCTCTTGTTGCCGTGCATCTTGACGCCTTGCCAGCTGTTGAAGCTGGCCATGATCGTGCGCGTCCCGGCGTTGATCGCGGGTGGGTAGCCCGCGGAATGAATGGCGATCAACTCGCTTTCGGGAATCTCGGTATTGCCTTGGTCGATGCCGTTGGTTGTGCCGCCGTCGCCCAGAAAATGCTTCGCGCTCGCCGAGACATGACCTTGCTGCAGCGTGTCTTTTCCGGGGGCTCCCTGAAGACCCTCGATCATCTTCGCGGCATAAGCGCGAACGAGCTCTGGGTCCTCGGAATAGCCTTCGTAGGTCCGGCCCCAGCGGTCGTTGCGGGGCACCGCCAACGTCGGCGCAAAGGCCCAGTCGATCCCGGCCGCGGCGGTTTCCCGTGCGGTAGCTTCGCCGATCCGCCGGATCAGGTCGGGGTCATGAGCCGCACCAAGCGCGCTGTTATGAGGGAAAAGGGTCGCGCCGACGACATTGTTGTTGCCATGCACCGCGTCGATCCCGAACATGATCGGGATCGGGACATGGCCGGGCCGCCGTTCCATCGCGACGGCATTGAAAGCGCGCGCGGTTTCGATCCAGGGTCCGGCCGGCGACCGGTCGGGCGCCCCCATCGGCGGCGAACTGCCCCCCGCAAGGATCGAGCCCAGCGGATATTTGCGCAGGTCCTCCGGTGTGACCGACGCCGTGTCGGCCTGGATCATCTGCCCGACCTTTTCCTCGATCGACATTCGCCGCAACAGGGCGGTGACCCGCGCTTCGGTTTTCGAATCGATCAGGCCCTGGCTTTTCGCCGTGGGCCAAAGCGCGGGATTGGCAACTCCCGGCGGTGTCTGTTCTGCGCCCGCAGAGGCCGCGAACGCGAGAGTCGCGGCGGACAGAGAGGCGCCGAGAAAGGCCGTTTGCGCACGATTCAACCACATTTCACTCGCTCTCCCCCAGTCGTTTCGTCTTCAGTTTCCAATACTCATACATATCAAATGGGAGCGCTATCAAGTCCAAATCGAACCCGGCCTCCATCAGGGTTGCTCCTGGCGCTCCTTCCCGGCTTCGAGCGCGAACGCTGCCGACATCGGGCGATCTTTCGCTGCACGCGGGCCGCGCACGGCATGTCATTTCGTCACCGCCATGATCCGGTCGACCGCCGCGGCGTCTTTCACTGCCCCGGTGGTCCGGTTCAGAAAATCGCCGGTATCCCAATATATCGGTATCAACCCGTGCTCGAACGCCGATTCGGTCACATATTGAATCCAGTAAAGCCGATAGGGGTCCATGCCGGGAAAATCGGCTTTGTTATAAGCGCCATATTCGCCGAGGATCACCGGCACGCCCTTGTCGAAGAAATTCGCTTTCATCTTCTGGAACTGGGTGTCGGTATAGGCTTCGTTCGCCCAGCTTTCGCCAAAGGCCGGGTCCTCGATCATTGCTCCCCATTGCCAGATGCCGCTGTCGCTGTTGATCGTGAAATTGTAGGGATCGTAATAGTGGACCTCCATCATCAACTTGTTTGACACCGTATCGGTCGGCATCGTGGCGTTGCACGTCAGGCTGGCGTCGATATTCGTCGCCCATGCCTGGACGACCAGATAGCGATTGGCATTGTTGCCCCCCGTCGCTCGCACGGCGTTGACGAAGCTTTGGTTGAAGCTGTGCTGTATCGGGCAGTTTTCGGGCGGCGGCTGCCTCCAGTCGAGCGCGATCTCGTTGGTTCCGGCAAACAGCAGATGATCGTCATAGCCCTTGAACGCTTCGGCAATCTGCGTCCACAGGCTGGTCAATTTCGCATTGACCGCGTCCTTTTCCTCGGGGACCGGATTCATCCAGCCGCCGTCCCAATGGATATTGACGATGACGTACAGGTCGGCGTTGCGGGCATAGTCAACGACCTGCTTCACGCGGTTCATCCAGAAGTCGGGGATCCTTCCATTGCCATCGAGATACTGGCTCCACGAGACCGGAATGCGCACGCTTCTGAAGCCTGCGGCCTTGTAGCCGTTCATGATCGCCTGATTGACGTCCGGCTGTCCCCATGC
This sequence comes from Sphingopyxis indica, assembly GCF_900188185.1. GTDB lineage: Bacteria > Pseudomonadota > Alphaproteobacteria > Sphingomonadales > Sphingomonadaceae > Sphingopyxis > Sphingopyxis indica. The sequence continues at coordinate 197,223 of NZ_FZPA01000009.1, forward strand.
CCCTTCTTCGGAGCTGGTCGCGGGCCTCGGCATCCAGTCGGCGATCGCCTCGAGCGTGTTGCCGAGATTGATGCCGGGCGACATGTGCTGGGAGAAGGCGACGGCTGGCGATGTTGCTGTCGGGGCGGGGGCCGGGGTTGGTGCGGGGATGGCGGGCATTGACGGAGCCGGTGTCGGCGTCGGGGCCGGCGCGGGTGTCGGGGCCGGTAAAACGACCGACGGAGCTGCCGGCGATGAGCCGCCCCCACCGCCGCAAGCCGACATCAGGCCAAGTATCGGTAGCGCCAGGCCCCGGATGACAAGCCTTCCGGCTTGTCGGGCGCTATCTGCGTCGGCCATGTCCTATTCCCCCCTTCCCGAAGTCCGCATTGTCGGACAGCAGCGGTGCCGCCCGGCCGGCCGCCTTGCCCGAGTGGACATTTAAATTGTCTGATGATAGCGATACCAAAGGCTCGGCGGAGGTCAACGGGAATGCGGCGATCGGCCGCCGGTCGCTTTGCCGTCGCTCGATTCCGGGCGAAGAAGGATCGGAGAGCGATTTTTGGGGGAGATAATTTATGGCCATGCCCTGCGGCGGCGCCAATTCCATGCAGCGGAAGGTCAAAGCCGCGCTGTCGCTCTTTCTGCTCATTGTCGGGCTATGGGCTGCGGGCCCGGCTCTGGCCACAGACCGCGGCAGGACACCGATCGACGGCGTGTGGACTTTCAAGCGCGCGGACCCACCCGGTGCCGGAGCGTCCGATTATGACGATGCAGACTGGCCCCGGGTCACGCTGCCCCACAGCTTCAATGGCAGCGACGGCGACGACGGCGGAGGCTATTATCGGGGCCCCGCCTGGTATCGAACGCATGTAACGCTGCCGGCAAAGGCGCCCGATCGCCGGTATTTTCTGGAATTCGATGGGGCCGCGCTGGCGACCGATCTGTGGGTCAACGGGCGCAAGATCGGCCGCCACGAAGGAGGCTATGCCCGTTTCCGCTTCGATGTAACGGACGCCTTGCAAGCCGGCCCCAACAGCGTCGCCGTCCGCGTCGACAACAGCCGCCTTCCTGACATTGCACCGCTGGGCGGGGATTTCACGGTTTTCGGGGGGCTGTACCGCCGCGTCTGGCTGGTGTCGGCGGATGCGCTGCATTTCGACATGGAGGATGACGGCGGCCCCGGTGTCTATGTTTCCACGCCCAAGGCGACCGCCGACGCCGCTTCGATTCGCGCCCGTCTGCGCCTTTCGAACGACACGAAAGCCGATACCGGTGTGCGCTATCGGATCGATCTTTACGACGCGGCGGGGCAGGCCGTCGCCGCGGCCGAGGGGCTGGGCAGCGTGGCTTCCGGCGGAACGAGCGACGCGACCGCCGAATTGGCCCTGTCGAACCCGCACCTGTGGAACGGCATTGCCGATCCCTATCTCTACAAGGTCGTCGCGACGCTCTTCGACACCAAGGGAAGGGTGCGTGACCGCGTCGAACTGCCGCTGGGCATTCGTTCGATCGAAGTGACCGCCGACAAGGGGCTGCTGCTGAACGGCCGGTCCTATCGCCTGCGCGGCGTAAACTATTTCCACGCTCAACGGCCCGGCCGGGGGACCGCGGTGACCGATGAGGAAATATCCGAAGACATGCGGATCATCGCCGAAATGGGCGCGACCGCGGTGCGGTTCGTTCACTATCAGCATCCGCAGCGTGCCTATGACGAAGCGGATCGTCTGGGCTTGCTGGTGTGGACGGAAATTCCCCTCAACGGCGCGATCGACCCGGGCGAGGCGTTCGAGCGCAATGTCGCCCGGCAGATGCGCGAATTGATCGCCCAGAATATGAATCATCCCTCGGTGGCGGTCTGGGGGCTGGGCAATGAGGTCTATGAGACAAGCGACGACGTGCTGCGCGTGCTCCGCACCGCTCAGGCGACGGCCCGCGCCGCCGATCCGAGCCGTCCCACCACCTATGCCCATTGCTGCCAGAACGACGATCACCCCAAGGCGCTCGTCGCCGATCTCAGCGCTTTCAACCGCTATTTCGGCTGGTATCCCGACCAGAAGGGCACGCTAGGCGAATGGGCGCGGACATTTCACGAGCGCTTCCCCGAACGTGCGTTCGCGGTTGGCGAATATGGCGCGGGCGCCGGCATCCGCGCGCAGGAGAGCAACCCCGCCCCGCCGGTGACGACGAGCGCCTGGCATCCCGAACAATATCAGGCGCTCTATCACGAACAGAATTGGCGGGGGATCAGGGACCTTCCCTATCTATGGGGCTCGTTCGTCTGGGTCGCCTTTGACCTCGCCTCCGACGGGCGGAGCGAAGGGGACCGCAACGGCATCAACGACAAGGGCCTCGTGACCTATGACCGGGCCGTTCGGAAGGACGCTTATTATTGGTATCAGGCCAACTGGTCCGACCGGCCGATGCTGCACCTGACCGAGCGCCGCCATGATTATCGCACGCAGGCCCGGGTAACGGTCCGCGTTTACAGCAATCAGCCGGCGGTTCGCCTGACGGTGAACGGCCGCGCGCTTCCCGAAATGCCCGTGGTCGACCATGTGGCGACCTGGACCGAGGTGCAGCTGACGCCGGGACGCAACCGGATCGCGGCGTCTTCGGGCGACCTGCGGGACGAGGCGGTCTGGACCTATGATCCCAACGCCCCGCTTGTTCGCAGGCCGGCCGGGCGTGCCGGACCTCGGACCGAGCAATGAACCAGACGAAATGAAGGCCGCCGCTCTCCAAGGGCGCGGCGGCCTTCCTTGTCGGGTTCGAAAATTGCTTTAGTTGATCGGCGTCAGATGGATCGCGGCGCCGCCGCCGACGCTCATCTGGATGGACAGGCTGTCGCGGCTTGTCACCTGCCGCACGGTGCGGTTCACCTCGTTGCCGGAGGCTCCGTCCTGCCAGATCGTCGCTTCGAAGCGTCCCGATCCGAGCAGGGAGAGCGGAATCCGGACCTTGCGGGCGGTTCCGTTGGTCATCGCCCCGATATACCAATCCTTCCCCTTGCGGCGGGCGAGGACGATGTGGCTTTCCGGCGTGCCGTCGATGAAGCGGGTTTCGTCCCACGCGGTCGGCACCTGTTTGATGAAGTCGAAGCCGCTGGCGTTCGCATAGGCTTCCGGCGCGTCCGACACCATCTGAAGCGGACTGTCATAGACCACATACATCGCCAGTGCCTGACCCCGCGTGTGCTGCGATGTCGGCAGCGACCCGTCGCCCGGTCCCGCCGCTTTGGCGCCGTTGCGAAAACCGCCGGGCGTATAGTCCATCGGGCCCAGCAACATGCGGGTATAGGCAAGTTTCACATTGTGGGCGGGCGTGACGGCGCCCCAGTGGAACTTGTCATGCTCCGCGCCCATCACACCTTCCTGCGTAATGTAGTTGGGATAGGTGCGCTGAAGGCCGGAAGGCGGGAAGGCGCCGTGCATGTCGAGCAGCATGTGCCGCTTTGCCGTCGCTTCGGCGACGCGCACATAGAAGTCGATCATTTCCTGATCGTCGCGGTCCATGAAATCGACCTTGATGCCCTTGATGCCCCAGCTCTGGTAAAGATCGAGCGCCTCGTCGAGGCGAGCGTCGAGCGGCAGCCAATGCAGCCAGAGGATCAGGCCCACGCCCTTGTCGCTGGCATATTGCACGAGGGCGGGGATATCGATCCCGGCCTCCGGTCGCGTGATGTCGTTCCGGGGATCGGGCCACAGGTCGCAGCATTGGCCGGTCTTGTAGGCCCAGCCCGCGTCGATCAGGAAATAGGGAAAGCCCGATTGAGAGGCGAAATCAATGAAGTGGCGGTAGCGCTCCATGGTCGGAGGCGGGGTTTCCAGCGGGCCGGACCACCAGTCCCACGCCGCCTTGCCGGGCTTGACCCACGAGAAGTCGCCGGCGGCCTGCCGCGAAAGATTGCCGACGAGCGGCGAGGCGATCAGATCGCCCGCGCGATCGCCCGCCATGATGACGCGCCATGCGCTCTGCAGGCCGTCGGGCGATTCGACTGCCACATAGGGGCGGCCCTTGCGCGGAAATATATGGACGTCGACGCCGCCGGCGACAGGCCGCAGTGCGGCCCCGGCATAGCCGTCGATTCCGGCCTGAGTCAGCGCGAAGTGCGTCTTGCCAGACGGCGACGCGCAGACCATCGGAAGGTCGTAAAGTTTCGAGGCGTCCAGCGCCGAGATCGCTTTCAGTTGCCACGCGTTTTCATGCGGAGCCGTAAATTCCGAGACTTCGCATTGCGGATCGCCGGCCAGGCGGAATCCGGTTTTCTCGCTGGCGACTTCCACCGGCTTGCCGCCGGGCAGGACATAGCGGAACGCAACGCCCTCGTCATAGGCGCGCGCCTCGATCGACATGGTCCGGCCGCTCGCCCCGTCTTCGCGAAAGCGGATGACGGCGCCATTATAGTGATCCTTGGCCTGGCTGGCCTTGGTGGCGGTGAGGGGGATCGTGCGGTCGACCGTCTGCGTCCTTACATCGACAAGCTGCAATTTCGAAAAATCGGACTCGTTCGCGATATCCAGACCCAGCGGTGCATCCTTGACAATGGTTTCGCCCTTGCGGGTCACCGAATAGGACTGGCCGTCGGGGGCCACACTGATGACGATGCTGTTGTCGGGCGACACAACGGTCACCGGTGCGGTGGCCGCCAGCAAGAGAGAGAGCATTTCAAATTCCTTTCCGGTTATGCGGCGGGTATTTTTCGCCGTGTCGCCAACACGCAGTTGACGGGGGGCGTGGTGGCGGTCTTGAAAATATTGGTTGCGGGGAAGATCACCGTATCGAGAAACTCGGTCGCAGGGGCGCAGCGACGGGCTTTTCTGCCGTCGGAAATGCCGGTCCGAACGCAGCTTTCGGCATCGGTGAAAGGCGCGCCGGGACGGCTGCGCCGCGGATCGACGGGGAGGCGAGCGCGACAAGTCGCTCGACGAATGCCGCCGGCCGCCAAGGGGCGACCAACAAATCTGCTGTTGCAGCGGCGTCGTTCACCTGCTCTTCCCTCCCCCTTATGATACCGCTACCATTTCGCGGGAGAGGGGCTTTTGTCAAGGGGATTCCCGTGCCGCGCGATACGTGCCGCCTGAGGCGGAGCGCGCCAGCGGTGAAGACTGCAACAACGCAGTGCGATTCCCTCGATCAGGTCCGGCGCAAGGGCCCTCCGGATGGGCGGCCCGACCCCTTGACCTGGAAGCGGCTCGCCATTTGTCGCACAAAGTTGATCGCTTGAATGTTATCAGCCTTTTCGTTTGGACCGCGCGTGCATTGCCTCTGGGGGGAAGGGCGCTAAACTATGCGTATGGATGATCCGACCCCAGCACAAAATTTTCATTCGGCCACAGCCGGAAAGCGCCTGCGTATCCACGGCTCGGTAGCGCGCGACCTTGGTATCGCTATCGTATCGGGTCGATATGCGCCGGGCGACTCGCTGCGCGGCGAAATCGAGGCGAGCGAGCGATTGAACATCTCGCGCACGGCCTATCGTGAGGCGCTGCGGATATTATCTGCAAAAGGATTGGTCGAATCGCGTCCCAAAACAGGAACCAAGGTCAGTGCCCGCGTGAAATGGCACATGCTCGATCCTGACGTGCTGCAATGGATTTTCGAGTTCCAACCCAATGATTGCCTGCTGGAAAGCCTGTTCGAACTGCGCCGGGTCGTCGAACCGGAGGCGGCGGCGCTGGCCGCGACGCGGCGAACCGACGATCAGGTTGTCCGAATGGGCAGGGCGCTGGACGCGATGCAGGAGCATACGCTGGCGACCGAAGCAGGACGCCAGGCCGACCAGGATTTTCATGCCGTCCTGCTCGAGGCGTCCGGAAACCCCTTCCTGATCACCCTGACGAGCAGTGTGGGCGCGGCGGTCCACTGGACGACGATGTACAAACTGCGCGAGGCGCCCGTGCTGCGCGACCCGACGCCCGATCATCGGCGGGTATTCGATGCGGTGGAGGCGGAGAATGTCGAAGCGGCTCGCGCCGCCATGACCGACCTTGTCAACATGGCTTTCCTCGACACGCGGGGCGCCATGCTTGGGACGCCGACGCCTTAGGTCGTAAACTCATAAATGGCGCCATCGAGGCGCCCAAATGGCGAACAGGTCGGGGGGAAAGACGCGCGGGGAAGGCTGGTTGCCTTTCCAAGCGGCTTTCGCCCCGAGATGGAAGCCATTTGGGCGTCCCGAAGGGATTTGACCAAAATGGCCCATTGCTTCGCCGAGAAGTCTTGAAATATCGACATATTCCTGTGCCTTCTCTCCTCGCACTGGGCCATTTTGCCTCAAACCTCGATGGCGCCATTTATGAGTTTACGACCCAGGGTCAGGATCGGGAGAGCGCGGTAACCAGCCTCCGTGCAATTCGGCCAATCTCCTCGGCCGATCGGCCCGGACGGTAGAGGCTGCCCCCCGCGGCCACCCCTGCGGCGCCGGCGCCGAGCCACGCGCTGGCGTTGGTCTCGTCGACGCCGCCAACGGCCCAGATCCCGACAGATTTCGGCAACACTTCGCACATCGCCTTCAAATGGCCGGTGCCGAGAGCCGCGGCGGGAAACAGCTTGAGCTGCTTTGCCCCTGCCGAAAGAGCCGCGAAGGCTTCGGTCGGCGTCATGCAGCCAGGCATGGCCTCCAGACCGCTTTCCACTGCGCGTGCGATCACCGGGGGATCGACATTGGGCGCGACGATCAGGCGCGCGCCCGTCTCGGCAACGGCGTTCACCGCGTCGACCGTCAGCACCGTGCCCGCGCCGATAAGGGCTGTCTCGCCAAAGCCGGCCTGCATGGCGGCGATGCTCTTCAGCGGCTCGGGCGAGTTCAGCGGCACCTCGATCATGCGGATACCGGCGTCGATCAACGACGCGGCCACCGGTACTGCTTCGTCCGGCTGGATTCCTCGTAATATTGCGACAATGGGCGGTGTGCCCGCCGCCAGCAGTTCGTCAATCATCGGCATCGACTATCCTCAATCCAGCAAGGGTGCAGGCTTCCGCATCATTCGGCTCGGCACCGGTTCCGAAACGGGTCAGCGCCACCGCATAGCGCTCGGCAAGACCTGGCGCGCCAATGATCCGAACGGGTGAAGGGGAAGGGACCGCGCCGGCCATTTCGGCGCATTCGCTGCCGATCAGAAGGCCGGAGAGAAACGCCGATGCCCATTCGGCCGACTGACCCGCATCGACCTGCGCAGAACGGGCGAGAAACAGGCTTCCGAGCAATCCCCCGTCTCGCGCCGCTTCGACACCGGCGGCGAAGGCCGCTGGGTCACCGGCGGCTTCACCGGCAAGGGCCGGCAGAAGGCTCGACCCCCTTAGCCGGGCGAACAGTTCGCCGGTCAGGAAGGTGCGAAAGCTCACGATGCGCCCGCTTTCGACGACGGCCCACTTGCTGTGCGTGCCCGGAAGCACCAGCATATGCCGCCCCTCCGCCAGCGCAGGGTCCAGCGCCATTGCACCGAACAGCTGCGTTTCTTCTCCGCGCATCAGGTCGCGAAGGCCGCCGTCGCGGTCGCAGGCGCATCCGGCGGCGATACGGATGGCAAGGCCGTCGAGCGCGAAGGCGGCCGTCCGCTGTGTCCATTGCGCGGCGTCGAGAGGGCAGGGGGCATAGCCGGCCTCGTGCAGGCCGCCGCGCGCGCCTGCCATGCCGCACAGGGTGACGCGGCTGGCGCCGGCGGTGCGCCATGGAGCGATGGCGTCCAGCAGAATATCGGCCGCCGGTTGTTGGAGGCCGATCACGCCGGGACCTTCGCGTCTGTCCGTGATCTGGCCGTCCTCCAGGCGCCAGAGCCTGAGGCGCGTGCTGCCCCAATCCCCCAATAGGCGAAGGCCGGTCATCGCCTGAAACCCGGCCGGTTATGGCTGCGCCGGTTCACGCAGTTCTTCCGGCGGCAGGGCGTTGGTGGGTTTTGAGCCCCACAAGGCGTAGAAGAGGACGTAGAGTTCGCAGGCGACGGTGAGCCAGAAGCTGTTCTGGAGGCCGAC
>NZ_FZPA01000001.1 GCF_900188185.1 Sphingopyxis indica
ACTTCGAACAGACCATCGCATCGGCAACCGCATGGCTCTTCGTCGCCTCGATACAACTCTTCACTCGCCGCATCGCAAGGCTATGAAATTATGAACGATAATTTTGAATCAGACTCTAAGGGAAATCTGCGAACATACCGGCATTCCCGTTTCTACAGCTCACCGGCTCTTGAGGCCGTTGGTCGAGCGCAAATTTGTAATCCGGCAACGTCGAGGATTATACGCTCTCGGCATCGCCAGCGTGGAAATAGCGGTACGTGCGGATATCGATTCGATTATTACCACTGCAACCCGGCCCATTATGGCAGACCTCGCCAAGACTTGCAGGCGTACGGTGCATCTGGGCGTCTTTCGTGACAATCTTGTACGCTATTTGGTCAAGGCCGAATCCGGGTGCCGACGGTCTCCTTCTCGGGAGGAGATCGAGCTCGAGGCTTACTGCACAGCGATTGGCAAGGCCCTGCTTGCTCAACTGGAACGGGACAGGCTTGAAGACTATCTTGCCTTGGGCGATTTCGTTCCTCTTACGGACAACACAATATTCGATGTCGATGACCTGAGACAAGAAATCAACGGCGTACGCCGACAGGGATGGGCGATAGATCGAGGGGAGATGTATCCAGAGCTGCGCTGCCTCGCGGTGCCGATACGGGGCAGGACCGGCCTGTTGGCGGCGGTGTCAGTCACCGAGGTCTGCAACGACGTTGATCCCGAGAAAGCGGAACAGGATTTGCTGACGCTTTTTCCGCGCATCGTTGAAGCGGCAGAGGCAGTTTCCGATGTTTTGCGAATGCCAGGGGACGAGGTTCGCGAGAAGCGAAGTAACAAGACTTGAAGTGCTCGGCCTAACCCATTCGCGAGATCAATCCGCCATCGCTGACCAGGATCGTTCCATTTAGGTTTACTCCATCTCTAGGTGACGCGAGAAGCACATAGCATCCGGCATGATCTTCCGCCTCTGCCGCCCTTGCCAGTGGCGATGCCTTCGCCACCATTTCAACTGTGCGCTGTTCGGAATCGAGACGACGCGATGCGCTCTCCAGTGTGTCCAATCCCGAAAGGCCCGTGACAGTCCCGCCAGGAGCAACGCCGTTAACGCGGATTTGCGGCGCCCATTCATAAGCAAGTTGATAAACTATGCCCCGCAGTGCGAACTTGCTGGCAGTGTACAATGTGCCACCGCCGCCAGCTCTGAAACTAGCATTGGAGCAGGTCACTATCAGAGAGCCCGTGGATTTCCGCAACGCATCTGCGGAAGCTCGCGCCAAGAGCAAAGTCGACAGCACATTAATTCGGAACAATTCCTCGAACGCTGCCTCCACGTCTTCCATTTTCATGCGATCTATACGCTTGTACCAGTCGTAAACGCCGGCGTTCGCTATCGTGGTGTCCAGTTTTCCGAATTTTTCCTGCGCAAGTTCGACGCCCGCTTCGCAGATCGCAGCCTCTGTGCAATCTCCCGCGAGGACAGAGCACCGATCCCCCAAGTGATCCGACAAATCCGCGAGAGCGTCGGCATTGCGATCCAACGCAACTACATTCGCTCCTTCCTCGACGAGACGTATCGCCACTGCCTTGCCGATACCTGAAGCCGCGCCAGTGATTAACGCTGTTTGGCCCGAAAGTTTTCCCATCAATTCTCACCCTCTGGTTTTTTGTCTATTTCAGATCAACCATCCATACTCCAGCGTATTGACATCTTCCAAGGTCCCTCGCAACAGACAAGGAAGAAGAATTTGGCGAAATGCTGCTTTGGAGAGAGGTATGCCCGGTAATACGGAGCTTCCCGATATCGGGTTGTCGATAGACGTCGACGGTATCCAGACAAATTATCACGATTGTGGAGAAGGTGACCCCGTCATCCTCCTTCACGGTTCGGGTCCGGGCGTGACCGCCTGGCAAAACTGGCGAGGAATCCTGCCAAAACTTGGGGAAACGCACAGGGTTCTGGCCCCCGACATCGTGGGCTTCGGCTTTAGCCAACTGCCTGAAGGAGAGAAGCCGGGCATCAAACTGTGGACGCGGCATCTGGCGGGCTTTATAGAAGCCCTTGGCCTCGACCGCGTAACGCTGGTCGGCAACAGCTTCGGTGGTGCCCTCGCGCTGGGAATGATGGCTTTTCATTCCGACAAGGTGCGCTCGCTTATTCTTATGGGCACACCGGCTGGTGAGTTTGAGCAGACGCAGGGATTGGCGGACAGCCGATCCTTCGAGCCCAGCATGGACGCCATGCGCGCTATGATGAAGGCATTCCCATACGATCCGTCAATAGTTACCGACGAGGCAGTGGCCGCGCGCCTGCGTGTGGCGGAAATCGCCAGCGGGAAAGAGACAATCCGCAAGCTGCAGCCTGGCGCTGATCAAGCATCGAAAGGTCCACGAATCGTCAAGGGCATTCCGCTGGAGCAGTTGAAAGCTATCGATGCGCCAACGCTGATTCTGCACGGCCGCGAAGACAAGATGATTCCATTGCATGTTGCAGTGCGAATGCACGAACACCTCAAGCGCTCCGAGATGCATGTCTATGGTCAATGCGGCCACTGGGTCCAGCTAGAGCGTGAGCATCAGTTTCTGGACCAAATACGCGCATTTCTCCGTCGCAATTGAAATCCTCGCTAGCCGTATTTCTTGGCCGCAAAATCCTTAACACAGTTTCCGGCGAAATGGTATTTATGCAGATGTCGAAAACCAGAACCGAGATACTTCGTCGTCTCAGTGAAGGCGATCGAGCTTTCCTGCGCGAAGAATATAGTGATGTCGTGACCATGTTCTGGGACGCGGTAGAAGCTTGTCCTGAAAAGCTGGCACTGATTGAGGGAGATCGAAAACTCTCATACGAGCAGTACGGTTCTGCGGTTGCAGGTCTCGCTGCGCGCATTGGCGAGATTGTCCCGCCATCAGGCCGTGTCGCGATTTCCATCCCGAATTCTATCGAGGCAAACGTCGCCATTTTCGCTGCATTGAGCGCTGGTGCCGAGATTTCGATGGTCAATGCCGAATATACGCCGCGCGAACTTGGAGTGTTGTTCGGGATTGCGGAGCCCGATCTCGTTCTGGCGGGTGGACAGAACGCCACGGTCGCCGGTGCCACCGCCGGCAGCATTGGTAAACCACTAGCGATCGTGGGCGAGGGCGGCATTGCGATCGAGCAGTTGCTGGAAACGCCGCCAGAGCGGCCGGGACTCGAAATAACGGGCGAAAGCCCCTGTATAATCATGTTTACGGGTGGATCGACGGGCGCACCGAAGGGTGTCCGGCGCTCTCAAAGCTCGGAAATGAGCTGCATCAAGGCAATGCAAACCGCTTGGCCTACTCGCCTATACGAAGAAGTCTGGCTTAATGTTGCCCCCGTCAGCCATGTCTGGGGCCTGCACATGGGGTGCTTCAATCCTGTTTATGGGCGCGCTCCCCTCGTAATCGTTCCGCGCTTCCAGCCAGACGTCACGGCAGGTCTGATGGAAAAGCACAGGGTCAGCGTCTTCAGCGGTGGTCCGGCGGCTATCTATCAGGGACTCCTTGCAGCCCCTGATGCCGACTTATCTGCGCTGTGGCTGTGCCCTGGCGGCGGTTCGGTATTCTCTCGGCAAACCCTTCTGCGTTGGGAGGCCAAGACCGGCCTTCCGATACTCGAGGCATTTGGCATGACAGAAGGCGGCCCACTGACGGCGCAACCACTCGACGGCTCGCACAAGTACGGCACTGCTGGCCTCCCATTGCCCGGTATCGAGGTGGCCATTGCTGCGCTCGATGGAAGTGGCAAGCGGCTGGATCCGAATGAGAACGGTGAAATTTTGATCCGCGGAGAACGTGTCATTGAGCAATACATGGGCCTTCCACCATGTGCAGATGACGGATGGCTCCCCACCGGGGACATCGGATGTTTGACTTCGGATGGTTTTCTGACAGTCGTCGACCGCAAGAAAGACATGCTCATTGTTGCGGGATTTAATGTCTATCCCAGCGAGATCGAGGAAGTAATTTCCCAAGTTCCGGAGGTCACGGATGTGGCTGTAATCTCAGTGCCTGACGATCGCAAGGGTGAAGTGCCCTTTGCTTTTGTAGCAATCGACCAGGGGGCCGGGATTACTGAAAAGACACTCCTAAATCACTGCGCCGAGCACCTGACCAACTACAAGATTCCGCGAGCAATCGTCTTGCTTGACGAGCTTCCAAAGACGCCCGCACGCAAGCCGGACAAAAAGAGGCTCGAGAAACTGGCTAGAGATTTTTTGAGGAAGCAAGGCAATAAAATTACTGCAAAGTAATACAGGAATAGATTGCTAATTTTATTATGCCAAATTGGGGAGGTTTTATGAAAGTATACTTTTTAACAACGGTGGCTGCGCTGCCGGTTTTGCTCTGCCCGGCCGCAGCTTTTGCGCAGGGTGCATCTGAGGATCAAGCGGGCGAGTTCGCAGGAGCGACCGAGGCACAGGCTGAGGAAGGCAATGGGACGATTATCGTTACCGCCACTCGCCGTGAGGAAAGCCTGCAGGAAGTGCCAGTCGCGGTGACGGCAGTTTCTACCGAAGCGCTGACGACATCCGGCGTCGAGCAGGTCCGTTCACTCAACCAGCTTGTGCCCGGATTCAATGGCGGGCGCAATCAGAACGTGATGCAGCCCAGTATCCGTGGCGTAGGATCCAGCGGCACCTCAGTGGGTGATGAATCGAACGTCGCCGTGTATGTCGATGGGGTGTACCAAGGCGATCCTTATTCGACACAGATTGATCTCGTCGAAGTTTCGCGGGTAGAGGTATTGCGCGGACCGCAAGGTACGGTATTCGGTCGTAATGCGACCGGCGGTTTGGTTAACGTCGTGACGCCGGATCCGCAGTTCGCGCCACGGGCCTGGGTAAGGGGAAGCTGGGGCCGACTGCGCGAAGACTCGAACAATTTCGACATCCGCGCCTATGCAACCGGCGGGTTGACAGACTCGATCGCTGCCGATCTGGCGGTACTGTACCGAAATCAAGATGGATACGCGACTGACTTGGTCAGCGGCGGCACAGTCGGCGATACCGAAATTGCTTCCATCAGATCCAAGCTGTTGTTTCAACCTAGCGACGATGCTGAGTTCGTTCTGACGGTTGCCTACGTCGATACGCACGAAGAAACTGCGGCGACCGCCCAGCCTTTTGAAGGCAACACCCGTGGCGCACAATTCGCCGGAGCGATCATCTCTGACGAGCCTTGGGAAATCTCGAACTTCGCCTTTGGAACACCGGGCTTGTCGGAATTCACCCGTCTCGATCTTGCGCTGAAGGGGCAGATTGATCTGGGCGGAGTTATGCTTGAATCGACTAGTTCTTATATGAAGACGCGCGTCCATCAGATCGCAGATTCCGATGCCACCAACATCCTCCTTGGTGAAACGAACATGCGGGTAAAGCCCGACACATTCACGCAGGAACTTCGTCTGATTTCGGACAATGCCAGTCCGTTAAGTTGGACTGCCGGCGTTTATTACTACCAGCTTGAGGGCGAGCAGCCGCTCATATTAATAAATCGCCAGGATACGGCGACCCCTGTTACGCCGATCACGATTGAACCTGAAGTCAAGAACTCTTCGATAGCGGCATTCGCCGAAGGAACCTATGAGTTGGCACCAAGGCTTTCGGTAACTCTGGGCGGGCGGTTCACCACTGAAACACGAAAGTTTTCTCAACGGATTAACGGGAATCAGCTCTTCTCCGATGCAGAAGAAGATTTCGATAAGTTTACCTATCGGGTGGCTGTCCAGTATGAAGCTTCACCTGACCTGAACCTTTATGCGACCTATGGGACAGGCTTTAAGAGCGGCACGTTTAACACGTTCAGCGCTTCCAGCGTTGCTGTCGAACCCGAAACCATCGAAGCACTGGAATTCGGCATCAAATCCGATCCATTCCCATGGCTACGCGCAAACCTTGCGACCTTCTATTATACCTATGACAATCTGCAAGTTACCGCGCGGGCGGCGGACAATTCCTTCGTTCTTCAGAATGCTGCAAGCGCGGAAATCTACGGCGGTGAGCTTGAACTTTCAGCAGAGCCCACGCGAGGCCTCAATCTGAGAGCTGCCCTGGCTTACACGCATGCCACCTACGATGAATTTGAAAGTGCGCAGGTGTTCATTCCTCAGCCCGGTGGGGGAAACATGGTTGCCTCGGCTGACGCATCAGGAAATCAACTTGTCCGTACGCCAGAATTCACTTTGACGCTGGGTGGTCGCTACACTTTCGATGCGTTTCAGGGTGAAGCATTTATCGGCGGCAACCTGTTTCATTCGAGTGAGGTTTATTACGACTACCTCAACATTTTCGGTCAGGATTCATATGAACTGCTTTCAGCCGAGATCGGCTGGATTAGCCCAGATGATGATCTGACATTCCGGGTTTACTCCAAGAACCTTACGAATGAAGCGGTGGCTCAACAGATCTCACCGGGTCCGCTCGGGGCATACATCATTTATGAGCGCCCACGCGAAATAGGTGCAAGTGTAGAATTAAGATTCTAACCTGACGGCTGGAGGGAACGCTGAATTAAAGTCAAGCTGTACTCTCCAGCATCACCTCGATTGGGGTCACGTCATTGGAGTAGGCGGTCTACTCACGCATTGCCGTGATTGCTGTAGGGGCGCTACATGTCCGGACCAGGCGGGGCTGGTAATACCAGAAAGCGCCCCATCCATGAACTATGACCGAAACGACGAGCCCCACAGCTCCGGCAATTGCACCGAGACTTCTCGGCTGTTTTGCCAGATGCCGAAATTTGAGCATCAGACGGGATCGAGCGTCCCAATCATTGAGGAGGACCGGCGTTGATTGATCGTTTCGACGTGCTGATTGTTGGTACTGGGCACGGTGGCGCCCAGACTGCGCTGGCGCTCCGCCAGAATGGCTTTGAAGGCACCATAGCCATGTTGGGGCGAGACAAAGAACCACCCTACGAACGACCACCTCTATCTAAGGAATATCTCGCGCGTGAGAAAGAGTTCGAACGCATCCTGATTCGCCCCGTCAGCTTTTGGAAAGACAAGCAGGTGCGCCTGATGCTTGGTAGTGAAGTCGTCGCGGTTGATGCCGATGCTCGCACCGTTGCGTTGCAGGATGGCCGAACGTTTGGTTATGGAGAGTTGGTGTGGGCCGCGGGCGGCTCACCACGCAAGCTAACTTGCGAAGGCGCTGACCTCCAAGGCATCCACTCCGTGCGCGACAAGGGGGATGTTGACGCAATCACGGGCCAACTCGGTAACGGAGCGAGGCGGGTCGTGGTGATCGGCGGCGGCTATATCGGACTAGAAGCGGCAGCCGTGCTACGCAAACTTGGCTGCACTGTCGTGTTACTCGAAGCAATGGAACGCGTATTGGCCCGCGTCGCGTGCGAAGCGATTTCCCGGTTCTTCGAGGCACAGCACAGAGTGCACGGTGTGCAGGTTCGACTCAATACAGTGGTCGACTGCATTCAAGGGGATGGTACCAAAGCCACCGGCGTGAAGTTGGATAATGGTGAAGTTATCCACTGCGACATGGTCATCGTCGGCATAGGCATTGTTCCCGTCGTCGAGCAACTTTCCGCAGCTGGCGCCGATACGCCTAATGGCGTGGCCGTCGACGAGTATTGCCGTACAAGTCTGCCGCATGTCCACGCCATCGGCGATGTCGCCCTTCAAGCCAACAGTTTTGCCGATGGTAAGATGATCCGGATTGAGAGTGTGCAAAACGCCGGTGGGATGGCAAATACAGTTGCGAAAAACCTGTGCGGAAGCCAAGTTCCTTATTTAGCGACCCCTTGGTTTTGGTCCAATCAATACGACTTGAGGCTACAGACGGCTGGCCTATCTGCAGGCCATGACAAGACCGTTCTACGCGGTGATCCGTTCAAACGAAGCTTTTCGGTGATCTACCTAAAACGGGGTAAGGTCATCGCACTCGACTGTGTAAATGCGATGAAAGACTACGTCCAAGGCCTTAAGCTAGTGGAGGCAAGGGCAGAAGTCGCGGTCGAGGCGCTGGTTGACTCTGAGACGCCGCTGAAGAATCTCATATCGGTTCTGAGAGGTGAGAAAAAGTGAAAACTCACGACGACTATTGTGAATGGCTACATCGTTTTCTCCCAATCGATGACTGATATCAAAGTATTAGGGATAATTATAATTGAACGCAAAGGTGTTGAATGGGGCGAAGGTGAACGAAAGCCTCAACCAAGAAATGGTCGAAGCGACATATTCCGGTGGCGAGCATGAAATGGCTGATCCCCGGATACCCGGGGCCGGTCGGCCCGTTGACCTGCACTCAACCTGGCTCGTTTGAATCCGTCCGATAACGCGGTTGGCCGCGCAACGGTTGTCTCGGCATTTGATACACCGGATGCTGATTAACGTAGCTCCCAAAATTTGCTCGGGAAAAAATCAAAGTCAAACCGCTTCGTTGCGCATGTGTTCGGTTGAAGTGTTGGGCGCCTTAGCGGAGCCAGTTGGGCGTTGCGGGAATAGCTGTTGCGTTATCAGTTCTGCGCCGAACGCCGCCGGATTTGCGTACACCAGAACAGTTGCGTTCTCTCCCGATTGTAGTCCTCGCCCAAGGCAGCGGCTCGATCCAGGCACGGGCTACTCTGCCACCTGAATCCTGGACCATTCGCGGTTAGACTTTTCTGCCGTAGATATCCTTGGCTGGCCGAGGAGTTATGGCATGAAGGCATCGGAGTTGACGGACGCGCAGAAGGCGTTCGTCATCAAGCAGGGTGAGGAAGGGACGCCGGTGGCGGAGATCTGCCGCAAGGCGGAATAAGCCGGACGACGTACTTCAATTGGAAGAAGAAGTACGCCGGACTTTTGCCGTCGGAGGTGCGGAGGCTGCGCGAGGTCAAGGACGAGAATCGGCAGCTGAAGCAGATCGTCTCAGACCTGACGCTCTATCGTGCGATGCATCAGGATGTCATCAAGCGTAAGCTCTGAGGCCGGATCGAGAGCGCGAGATCAACGACGAGGTTCGGCAGGACTTGCAGGTGACGATCCGCAGAGCATGTGCCATACTGCACTTCGATCCTTCGACCTATCACTACTGGTTCCGCCGCAACGATCCGTCATTTTTTGAAGGAGCGTATCAGGGAGACCTGCGAGACGCATGTCCGCTACGGCTATCGGCGCGTGTACTACATTCTTCGCCACCACGGTTGGGGCGTGAACATGAAGAAGGCCTATCGCCTTTACAAGGAGTTAAGTCTTCAGCTCAGGAACGAGAGGTCCAAGCGTCGGGTGAAGGCCAAGCTGCGGGAGGATCGATCGATGGCGATCCGGCCGAACGATGTGTGGGCGATGTTCTTTGTTCAAAACCAGCTTGCGACTGGTCGCAAACTGCGCATCCTGACGGTAGTCGACACGTTTTCGCGTCTGTCACCTGTGATCGATCCGCGGTTCAGCTACCGGGGGAAGATGTGGTCGCAACGCCTGAAAAGGCTTGCCAGAAGATCGACTATCCAAAGACGATACGGGTGGACAATGGCAGCGAGTTCATCTCGCGAGACATGGATCGGAGGGCTTACCAGCGCGGTGTTACCTTGGACTTCTTTCGCCCTGGTAAGCCCGCAGATAACGTGTTCATCGAAGCGTTCAACAGCAAGCAACGGGTGAATGCTTGAACGCGCACCGCTTCCTGTTGCTGGGCGAGAGCGGTGCCGCATCGATAAGCCGTTCGAGCCTGGGCTCCTGAGCGGGGGCGACCGCATCCTCAACCACGACGAGGCCGGAAACCAGCGAAGGCTGTGCAAGGTGCTTGCGAAAAGCTGGAGGCGTAACGTAGACACTACGACGAAGAGCGACCGCACAGCGCGATCTGGAATATCCCTCCGATCTTGCTGCCAAACTCAGCCGGTGCGACCAACCCACCGGACCTGAGCCAGGTGGAAAACTCCAGGCCCGCGTGGTCCAAGGTTCGGTAGGAGTATAAGCAACCGAATGGCTCTAATCCCAACTGGGGGACAGCCGGGGGTCTCGTCAGCTACCTTCATGAAAGATGATCACAAAAGGCGGGGCGTGATCCCTCCAAAAAATTGCGTTGGTGTTTCCAGGAGTCGTTTCAAGTCTCCTGCGATTCGATAGTATGCCGCCAACGAGCTCGTTTCGTCTTGATTTATCTCACGTGGACCCAATAAACCAACCGGGCTATCAGTGGCCAACCGTTGCCAGCCCCCATGTTGCCCATAGCTCTGGCAAGGCGACCTCGTGAGCTGATCAAAAGCCGTCGGATATTGAAACAGACTGGGTACACAAAGGCAGAACGGCAACTTCGAGCCTCAGAAAGGACCATATGGGAAAAATTGCGCAAGTGCCCCCTCTTCGCCGAGTGGTTACTCTCATCTCAACCATACAGGGGATCTGGGCCCCAAATCGGGCGGACCTCAACAATTCACTTGTTCACGCAATCTTAGCTCATTCTGCGCAATACTAGAAATGCACCGGACTTCGTCGCAGTCGTCGCAAAGTGGGGTGAGTCGACGCGTTGCTTTAAAGTTTATCTCCTGCACGAAAACGCGTTTTGGGTGTAATCTTACCTATCGAACCAGCGGATATCATGCAACCTTGGCTGGGCACGAGATTAGATATTGGGACATATATGCTTAACGATAAGGGTAAGAGTGGCGATTCTAAGCAACTATCGAAGGACGCATGGCTAAAACACACCCTCAAAACCATTGGCGAGGTGGGTGTCGCTAATATTCAAATAGAATCCCTTGCTAAAGATTTAAATGTTACAAAGGGTAGTTTTTATTGGCATTTTAAAGGAAGAGACGCACTTTTGAATGATGCCCTCTCATATTGGTACGAAACTGCAACAAGGATAATTGGTCGTGCCGCCAATCGCAGTTTCAGCGATCCTATTGATCGTCTAAGATATTTTTTCAGTTTAGCATTTAATCAAAGGTACGATGTCCCTGGTGGACCGGTTGAGCGGGCCCTGCAAGAATGGGCCCGGGTTTCTGAAGCGGCATCAAAAACAACCCAACGTGTCGATCAAGAACGGATTCGGTTAATTGCAGATGCCTACATCGAACTTGGAAAAAGCGAAGTCGATGCACGTCGAATTGCTACTATGGCTCTTGGTCAGATAATTGGCCTAAACGTTCTTTCGCGATCCGAACCCAGGGAAGATCTTACTGATTATAATAAAGCATTTCAAATTATGTTCCTTACCTCGGGATGACAGCGATTCAGCAGTCGTTGCTGGGGGATCGAAATGGCCGGCAACCGTGGTCACGCTCAGTAGTCCGCTCTGAATGACTGACCGGCTGACGCCCGTAGCTTCAAGCGGAGGGGCTGAAGCCATTTTTGTGGGTACGCCGGTCAAAATAGCGCTTGAAGATGTCATTGGGTGAAGTTGCCGGAGGTGGTCGAGAGGTAATCGCGTTGTCAAAAGCGCTGTTCCGAGTAGCGCTTGCGCATGTTTTCGAACTCCTGCTGGATTTTGCGCGAGGAGCGCCCCTTGGCCTGGCGCACGAAATCAGCGACCGAGAATTGTGGTGGGATTTTGACGAACATATGCCCGCAGTCGCGGGACAAGGACCAGTTGCTAATCTTCGCGCCCATTTGGGGCAGACCTGGCAGATGATTTCGCGCAATCCCAGTCGGACTTTGCCGTGCAGTACCCCGAGAGATACTTGGGTGCCTAGACGAGGTGGTGGCGATCGTGAAAAGTTGTGTGGCCGCCGACCGAAGTCGGAAGGGTAGCTCCCCGGGCGCGACACTAAATTTATGATAGGTGAAAATAGTTCCGTCCCTATTATCGCCTCTCGGGTGAGGGCGGAGGAGCCGCATCTCGACTCAGCTATTGCAGCAAGGAATGATGGACGTCTCATTAATCTCGATAGCGCCTCCAAGCTGAAATATACGGTCAAGGCAGGCTATGTCTTACGAGGGCTTGCCATTTCGCTGGCGTTTGAAACAACGATCTGAAGCTTCGCAGTAGTCCGCGCGAAATGAGGGGTGCCATCGTAAGGCAATGCAAACGTTGGACGAAACGCCTGCATTGAGTGAAGCTGTGAGGCTGTGGCCGAGTGTGATGTGGCCCCCTGATTTTCCTCCGATCTGGACGAGAGACCGGCCCTGTTGGAAGGACGGACGAGACGAAGTGACTGAGGTTCACCGAAAAGCAGATCATTGGCTTGCTTAAGGAGGCCGAAGCTGGAGCGAAGACCGCCTATTTGGCCCGTCGATATGGTATAGCGGAAGCGACGATCTACAACTGGAAGTCGAAGTATGGCGGGCTCGAGGTTTCGGAGGCTCGGCGGCTGAAGGAACTCGAAAGCGACAACGCGAGGTTGAAGCGTCTGCTGGCCGATGCAATGCTGGACAAAGCGGCGCTGAAGGATCTCCTGGCAAAAAATTCTGCCGCCGGGCGCGAAGCGCGAAGCTGTGGCTCATCTCCGGGACTGCCATGGGATGAGCGAGCGGCGGGCGTGCCGGGTCATCGATACCGATCGCAAGGGTGTGCGGTACCGTTCCACGCGGGACGTTGACGCTGAGCTTCGCGAAAAGCTGCGCGAACTGGCCAACCAGCGTCGCTGGTTCGGCTGCCGCCGCCTGCATTTCCTGCTGCGTCGGGAGGGGATCATGATCAACCGGAAGAAGACCCAGCGCCTATATCAGTAAGAGAGACTAGCAGTCAGGTGGCGACGCGGCCGCAAGCGGGCTATGCGAACCAGAGCGCCAGCACCGGTCCTGGCTCTGCCGAATCCGCGGTGGATGAGTAGCCCCTAGATTTCTGGACGCCTTCTATCCTAATTTTGAGGACAGGAGGCGACGATGGGGAAGCCCAACTTCAGTGATGAGTTCAAGCGCGATGCGGTGGCCCAGATCACCGAGCGTGGATATCCGGTAGCCGAGGTTTCGCAGCGGCTCGGTGTCAGCCAGCACTCGCTGTATGCGTGGAAGCGACAGCTGGGCAGGCAAGTGTCTAGCGATGCGAGCAAGGATGCCGAGATCCGCCAGTTGAAGCGCGAGTTGGCCCGGGTGACGGAGGAGCGCGACATCCTAAAAAAGCCACCGCGTACTTCGCCCGAGATGCAAAGTGAGGTACGCGTTCATTGCCGAGCATCGCGATCGTTTCGGCGTGCGGGCAATGTGCCGGTGCCTCGCTGTGCAGCCGAGTGGCTACTATGCTTGGCAGAAGAGCCCGCTGAGCCAGCGGGCCCGGGAAGATGCCCGGCAGACGGAGCTGCTGCGGCAAGCGTGGAACGACAGCGGCAAGGTCTATGGCTACCGCAAGCTGCACGATGACCTGCTTGATCACGGCGAGACCTGCTGCGCGAACCGCGTTGCCCGGTTGACCAGGCTGGCGGGCATCAAGGCACAGATCGGCTACAAGCGCAGGCCGGGCAGCCATGGTGGCAAGCCGTCCCTGGTGGTCGACAACACTCTGGATCGCCAGTTCGACGTGGCTGCGCCGGACCGGGTCTGGGTAACAGACATCACCTACATCCGCACCCTGGCAGGCTTTGCCTATCTGGCAGTGGTGATCGACCTGTACTCCCGCCGTGTGGTGGGTTGGTCGATCCAAAGCCGCCAGACCACCGATGTGGTGCTGCAGGCACTGCACATGGCGGTATGGCGGCGTAAACCGAAGCAACGGGTGCTGATCCACTCGGACCAAGGCTCGCAGTTCACCAGCATAGACTGGGCCGCCTTCATCCGGGCTCACAATCTTGAGCACTCGATGAGCCGACGGGGCAACTGCCACGATAATGCCGTGGCCGAGAGCTTCTTCTCCTCGCTCAAGCGTGAGCGCATCCGGCGCCGTACCTACAAAACTCGCGAGGAAGCCCGGCAGGACGTGTTCGATTACATCGAGATGTTCTACAACCCGGTGCGCAAACATGTCAGGAACGGGATGCTGTCACCCGTCGAGTTCGAACGGCAGCAGATTTTGAAAGCCGAAGGCGTCTAGAAAACTAGGGGCTACTCAAACGGCCGCATGCGCGACGAGCTGCTCAACGAAACGCTGTTCCTCAGCCTCGCGCATGCCACGTCGAGATCTCGGGTTGGGGTTGAAGATTACATTCGGGAGCGACCACACTCAGCCCTCGGCTACGCAAGCTCGGCGGCGTTCGCCGCCCGACTGAATAACCAATGGCCTGCCTCGCTACGCCCTACGGGCACCGCTACCCAGCCCATTGCTTCAGCCGCGCTCATGCGCAACAATGCCGCTACTAGGCCCTAATCCCAGCTGGGCGAAAGCTGGGGGTCACGTCAGTCCCTGCAAAGAGGGATTCATGCAGCGAACACCGCTGCCGGCCTCTCCCTATCACATCATCGACGATATTGAGCACACGGAACTTTTGTTCGGACGCCACCTAGTCGTGAGCAAATAAAAGTTCGAAAAAGAGGGCTCGACACAGCGAAGCGCCGAACCCTCTTGCAATTAGCGAGTAAGTTCAAAACTTGCCGCGCACGGTGATGCCGTAAGTCCGCGGTTCCGCAAGAAAAGCGGAGAACGTTTGTTGCGGAGCCACGAAAGGCGTGTTGAAGGCCACCTGCGTATACCCAACGTCAAACAAATTATTGACCCATCCCTCGATCGCGAAGCGATCCGCAATATTGGTTAGACCCACACGCCCGTTCACTACGACGAAGCTGTCCTGTTCCTTGCCGAAGATCAGGTCGGAACCGGTGTTGTAATCACCAGCCATACGAGCGTTCACGAAGACCAGGCCTTCGAGCCCACTGTCGCCGATTGGCGGCGTCCACGTAAGCGACGATGTTGCCACGATCTCTGGTGCATTCGACAGGTTGTCGCCTGGCAGCAAGCGTAGTGCGGGGTCGAGCGGTACCCCGGTATCGTCCCCGATAAGATTGTCTTCAAAGCTCGTATCAGAATAGGTGACGCCAAGGGTAATATCCAAATCACGAGCGGGCCGTAGATAGGTTTCGATCTCGACACCTTGAGCGATCACACCTGGTGCAACTTCATCGGAAGAGCATGCTCCGGTTGTCGCGCTTGCGTCCCTGTCGGCCCCGCCGAGATCGCTATCGCAACTATTGACCGTCTGCACGATGTAGAACGCCCCATTGAACGTGTTCAACTGGAAGTTACTGAACTCTTGCCGGAAGCCTGCAATGCTAACCCCGAACTCGCGTGTCGAGTATTTGAGGCCGATCTCATATGCATCGACTGTTTCTTCATCGAACTGCAGCGCGGCTGCCGAGATATTGGCCGGATCGAACGCAAGCGGATTTGACAGTGCAGACCTGTCGAGGTTGAAACCGCCCGCCTTGTAGCCGCGTGAATACGAACCGTAGACTAGCAGATCGGGAGTTGGCTTCCAGCTCAGGATAGCCGTGCCGGTAAACTCCTCTTCTTCGCGCGAGTCTTCGAGAGAAACTCCATCGAGCTCCGATGTCGAATTGCCTTGGCAGGAAAGGCTGATGATACCACCGGCCAGAGGTGCCAAAGTCGGAACACCCAGAAAGCCTCCGAGCAGATTGCGGTTTGTCGGACAAACCGTGTTGTCGTTGCGGAAAGTTGCGTCGAAGTCCTTGGTTTCGTTCGTATAACGAAGCCCCAGCGTCAAATCGAGCGTATCCGTGATCGCAAAGATATTATGCGTGAAGAACGCGAAGTTCTCACTCGTCTGATTGTAGACCTCGCTGACCGTTCCCAAATCGCTGATGCTTGCAAGGTTGTTGATACCTGCGAGGATCGCCGGGGTTGCAGCGCCGAATGCCGGGCTTCCGGTCAGCGTACCGTCCAATGCCGCCACGTTGGCACCCAGGCAATTGGAAGCCCCCGGATTGACCAAAGCCGGATTGATCGCGATCGCGATGCGGCACGCTACGAAATTGCCGTACTGGGTGCCGAACCGCAGATTATCACGCACCTGCAGTTCTTCATTGGCGTAATACGCGCCGATCAACCAATCCAGTTTGCCATCGAAGGCCTCACCGGTAAGGCGCAGTTCCTGAGTGAATGTTTCAAAGTCTCGAGCAAGAGCATTCTCGGTCGGAGCGCGGTAGAGAATATCGACAGTAGTGTAATCGGTGTCAGATCCCTGGCTGTTGGCATATTCACGGTAGCCCGTGATAGACGTCAACGTGACGTTCCCGAAATCCCAATTGATCTCAGCCGAAATACCGTAGTCTTCGGTTTCGCCTTCATAGCTTCTGCCTGGCGTAGGGTACAGGTCGCGGTTGAATGTGTCTTGGGTGAGGGCACGCGGATCCTGCCCAAGCGCAAGCAACACGGGAACGATCGGATTTGCGGTACTCGTCAGGGCGGCCCCATCCGATGGCCTCGTAAAGGGATCAAATCCAGCGCTGATCCGTGCAAGCGGAGCAAACTCGGGCTGGACGAACGTCGCGGCACAGCACGCTTCGTCCTTTTTGGAATAATCCCCGACAAGGCGAATGGACAGGTCGTCGTTAGGTTCGAACAGGAGCTGACCGCGGACCAGATAACGATCGCGATTGTTGATCGTCCCACGATTGGTAATATCGTTGTAGAAGCCGTCGCGCTCAAAATACACGCCGTCAACGCGCGCAGCTACTCTGTCGCCAAGCGGAGCGTTTATGCCGCCTTCGACGCGGATCGCATCATAGTTGCCATAAGTGAAGGCCCCGTATGCGCTGAAATCGAACTCGGGCGGTGCGGTATAGATATTGATCAGGCCTGCCGACGAGTTCCGCCCGCCCAAAGTACCTTGGGGACCGCGAAGTATCTCGACCCTGTCGATAGGGCCGAGCTCACTCAGGGCGCTTCCCGAACGAGAGCGATAGACTCCATCGACGAAAACCGCGACCGAACTTTCCAGACCAGGGTTGTCGCCGACCGTGCCGATACCGCGAATACGCGCGGAACCGTTAGCTTCGTTGCCGGTGGAAGACACCAGCAGGGACGGTGCAACCTGGTTCAGCTCACGTATGTCGCTGGCGCCCGAATTCTGGAGGGTTTCTCCGGAAACAGCTGACACGGCGACTGGAACATCCGCCAAGACCTGCGATCGCCCTTGCGCGGTAACAATGATTACGTTTTGGTCTTCGACATCGGCCCCTTCAACCAGATCCGCATCGGGTTCGCCAACATCCTGGGCGAAGGCGGCTGTCGGTGTGAAGGCAAGTGCCGCTGCCAATGCACCAAGGGCGCAATGGTGGCGTGATGGAAATCTTTTCATGTGCCTCTCCTCTAAGAATGTGCCCCATCCTAGGCACTAGTCGATGTTAGAAACGATGCCGATAAGCGCGTTTAATTTCAAGACTTGGTAGATGAATTGACGGATTATTTCACATTGTCGACAAGCATGTGGCAAAAATGCCATGCAGGTTACTACATGCAGGTTTCTAGTAGCCAGAAAGCTTGGAAAAACGGTCCTTTAACCAGCTCGACGAACCGAAGCTCGCTTCGAGCACGCGGGCGCGCTTGAGGTAGAAGCCGACGTCGTATTCGTCGGTCATGCCGATGCCGCCGTGGAGCTGGATGCCTTCGTTCGCCATCTTGTGCATCACGCGGTTGGCCTCCGCCTTGGCAATGGTCGCCGCACGCGCGACGCCGAAGCCGCCGTCGACGGCCTGGAGGCCCGCCTCGACCGCCGAACGCATCTGCGCGAGGTCGGCAAAGAGGTCCGCCATGCGGTGCTGCAGCGCCTGGAAGCTCGCCAGCACCTGGTTGAACTGCACGCGCTGCTTCAGATAGTCGAGCGTGTCGTCGAACACTTGCTGCGCCATGCCGAGCATTTCGGCCGCCGTGAGCACGCGCGCGCGGTCGAGCACGTCATCGAGCAGGCTGTCACCGCCATTGGCGAGCCTCTCCGCCGCCGCGCCGTCGAAGGTGACGTCGGCATGGCTGCGCTGGTCGGTCAGCTTGCGGGTGGTGAGCGCGACGCCGTCGCCTTTCTCGACCAGGTAGAGCCCGTCCTTGGCCGCAACGACGAACAGGTCCGCGCCATGCGCTTCATGGACGAAGGCCTTGGTGCCGCTCAGCTTGCCGTCGGACACACTGGTCTCGATCTTCGCAGGATCGTGGCTCGGCCCTTCGTCGATGGCGAGGGTGGCGATGGCCTCGCCGCTCGCCAGCCTGGGCAGCCACTTTGCCTTCTGCTCGTCGCTGCCGCCCAGAACGATCGCGCTCGCCGCGACGGTGTTCATCACCAGCGGGCTCGCGGTGAGCGTCTTGCCGAGCTCCTCGACGACGAGGCCCGCGGACAGGAAGCCGAAGTCCGAACCGCCGTGCTCTTCGGGGATGATGACCCCGGCCCAGCCCATCTGCGCCATCGTCGCATAGGCGTCGCGGTTGAAGGCTTCGGGCTCGCCGCTGGCGCGGACCTTGCGGAATTCGGTGACCGGGCTTTCGTTGACGGTCCATTCGCGCGCCATGTCGCGCAGCATTTCCTGTTCTTCGTTGAGAACGGCCATTGTCCTTGCTCCCCTCTCTTACTGGTGGTCGAGCATGCCGAGCACGCGCTTGGCGATGATGTTGTTCTGGATTTCGGTCGAGCCGCCGTAGATCGTGGTCGCCTTGCCGAAGAGCCACGCCCGCACGGCCTCGAGCTCCCCGTCCGAAAAGCCGTCGCCTTCCCAGCCGAGGCCCTGCAGGCCGCGGATTTCGATCAGCAATTCGCTGCGTTCCTGGCTCAGCTTGGTGCCGAGCTTCTTGAGCACCGAGCTGATTTCGGAGACGCCGCCAGCCGCCTTGCTTTCCTCCATCGCGCGGCGCGCAGTGAGCAGGAAGCTGTTCCAGCGGATCTCGAAATCGGCGATCTTGTCGCGCAGCACCGCATCGGCGAGTTCGCCGTCGGCGCCCGTCGGCTGGTACTTCTTGGCGATATCGCCAAGGCTCTGGCCCATCAGACGGGCGAGGCTGCCGCCGCCCGAGATGTTGGTGCGCTCGTGCTGCAGCAGGCGCTTGCCGATGGTCCAGCCCTGGCCTTCCTCGCCGACGAGGTTTTCCTTGGGCACCTTCACGTCGGTGAAAAAGGTTTCGCAGAACGGGCTGGTCCCGCTGATCATGGTGATCGGGCGAACCTCGACACCGGGCGTGTCCATGTCGATCAGCATGAAGCTGATGCCCCTGTGCTTGTCGCTCTTGTCGGTTCGCACAATTGCAAAGCACTTGTCGGCCCATTGGCCGCCGCTGGTCCAGGTCTTCTGGCCGTTGACGAGGTAGTGGTCCCCCTTGTCCTCGGCAAAGGTCTGGAGGTTGGCGAGGTCGGAACCGGCATTGGGTTCCGAATAGCCCTGGCACCAGCGGATTTCGCCGCGGCAGATCGGCGGAATATGCTCCTGCTTCTGTGCCTCGTTGCCGTATTCGAGCAGCGTCGGGCCGAACATCATGACGCCCATGCCGCCGATCGGGTTGTAGGCACCCGCCTTGGCGAATTCTTGGTCGATGATCTTCGCCTGCGCCTTGGTGAGGCCGCCGCCGCCGTATTCCTTCGGCCAGGTGGGGGTGCCCCAGCCGCGCGCGCCCACGGCTTCGCGCCACTTGGTCTGCGTCGGCGTTTCGTTGGTGGGGCCGTCCACGCCGGCTAGTGCGTTGGACTGGCCCTTGAGTTCGGCGGGAAAATTGTCCGCCAGAAACTGCTGCACTTCCGCGCGGAAGGCGTTTTCGTCGGTCTGGGTTGCGGGCTCAATTTGTGTGGCCATGGGCGTTTTCTCAAAGAATCGAGGAAAGACAGATAAGAATGTAGGCTACGGGGACGAAAATCCCTCCGTCAGTATTGTTGTTCGGGTAGGTGAAGAACCAATCCATCCAGCATCGGCTTCATCGGAATCTGGCAGGCAAGGCGACTGTATTCAGTGGTGCCTTCGGCGAACTGCAAGAGGTCGGCCTCCATTCCATCATGCATAAGCCGACCCACCTTGTCGATCCATTCGGGATCGACATGCACATGACAGGTCGCGCAAGCACATACCCCTCCGCAATCGCCATCGATACCCGGCACGTCATTGTATAGCGCCGCTTCCCTGGCTGTCTCGCCTTCTTCTATTTCGACCTCCCGTCGCTCACCATCGCTAGCCACGAACGTAATTTTGATCATCTTGAACTCCGCATTTCGATCTCGAGAGTCAGCGGGCGCGGAGCCGCACCGGCAGCCTGGTGATTCCGCGGACGAGGTTTGAAAAAAGACGCTCTGGTTCACCTGTAACCTCGACCCGGGAAAAGCGCTTGTGAATTTCTTCCCAGATGATCCGCAGCTGCAGTTCCGCGAGCCGGTTTCCCATGCAGCGGTGAATGCCATAGCCGAATGAGAGGTGATGGCGCGGATTTTTGCGGTCGATGATGAACTGGTCCGCGCGCTCGATAGCACTCTCGTCGCGGTTGCCTGACAGGTACCACATCACCACCTTGTCGCCCTTCTTGATCTGTTTGCCGCCGATCTCCCAATCTTCCAGCGCGGTGCGGCGCATATGAGTGAGGGGGGTCTGCCAACGGATGATTTCCGGAACCATTTTGCTAATGAGCGAAGGATCCGCGTCGAGTTTCGCGTACTCGTCCGGGCTTTGGTTCAAGGCGAGCACGCCGCCGCTGATGGAATTGCGTGTTGTGTCGTTTCCACCGACGATCAGCAGCATAAGATTGCCGAGAAACTCGAGGAACGGCATGTCGCGCGTGGCGGGAGAATGAGCCATCATCGAGATGAGGTCGTTCTTCGGCTCCTCGTTTATCCGTTCGTCCCACAGAGTCTTGAAATACATCGCGCAACCGATGAGTTCTTCGCGCCGCGCCTCGTAGGATTCGACGATCCCGGTTTCAGGTGCCGCAGTTGCTACATCGGACCAGCGCGTCAGCTTGCGCCGCTCCTCCCAAGGGAAATCAAACAAGGTTGCCAGCGTCATCGTCGTCAACTCGATCGCAACCTTATCCACCCAGTCGAA
Source organism: Sphingopyxis indica (assembly GCF_900188185.1). Lineage (GTDB taxonomy): Bacteria > Pseudomonadota > Alphaproteobacteria > Sphingomonadales > Sphingomonadaceae > Sphingopyxis > Sphingopyxis indica. Next base: position 20,843 of record NZ_FZPA01000001.1, read on the forward strand.
ATCTTCGCCAATCGGGAGTTCATCGAGAATCTCTCCCGCGCGCTTGCGGATGATCGGCTCGAGCAGTTGCAGGTTGGACGGAGCCACTGCCGGAGTCACCGCCTTGCGCTGCTGATCGTGCTTGGGCGGGTCCATCGCTATGAACATTTCAAGTTCGAGCGCGCCTTCCACCGAATGCATGTCCTGGATTGCAATTCCGCCTAGCTTCGCTTCCGAAGAGAAGACCTTATGATTGGTGTCCACCGCCATGATGTCGTCGAACTTGGTAATGGACCAGTAAGGGCCGACATAGCTCTCGCGGCAGTAGTGCACAGGTTCTTCGGCGCGCAACCTGTCAAAAAATAGACCGATGGTATCGTTCTGAAACAGGCTTGGCCGGGCCACGTCGATTTCCTCGATCGGAATTGACGCGATCCTCGCCGCGGCATCCGGCTCGGCGATCTGGCTGTCCATAAGAACTATTCCTTCTACATCTCAGGCCTGATCGGCCTTCAGTCCTCCATAAGCGAGAAATCTCGTGCAGTCAATAAATCGTATACTCTTTTAGTCCCTTGCAGACACCAATCCCATCGGATAGTGTGCCGATCCAGCGAAGGTTGGCTAATATCCTTATACTGTTTATTCGAGAGGTGCGGGTGTGCTGATGAGTGGCGGATGCCAGCGGTGAAGAAGGCCAAGCGTGCCCTTTCTCTTGCGCAAAGCATCGTGCGGGACATCGAGGCGGGTCGCCATAACCCGGGTGACAGGCTTCCGCGCGAGGATGAAATGCTCGCGCGTTACGAGGTTGCGCGCGCAACTTTGCGGGAGGCTTTGCGGTTCCTGGAATTGCAAGGGGTCATCCATCTCCAGCTCGGCCGTGGTGGAGGTCCCGTCGTAGCCCGTCCGCAGACCGGCGATTTTGCAAGCAGTTTGTCATTGATTCTGCATTTCATGGAAGCCGATTTGCGTGGTTTGCTTGAATTGCGCGAAGCAATTGCTCCCGATGTCGCAGGGTATGCAGCCCAGCGTGCAACTACCGCTGATCTCAGCGCGTTGGCAGGGTGTCTGGCGGAATTGAGGCATCATGAAGCCTCTGATCAATTCGAGGAACTTAATCGCAGATTTCACGACTTGTTGGGTTGGGCGAGCGGCAATCCGCTGTTCGGTTTGCTGACCTCTGCGATGCATCTGTTGACCCGCGAGTTTTCCCATTCGCTGGGATATTCGGCACAGGAACGGGCGGTGCAGATGAAGTTTCTGGTGCGGGTGCTCGAGGCAGTGCGGACTGGCGACAGCGCCGCGGCCCGTCAAGCAATGAGCCGGTTGGTGGCCGGCTCTGCCGTCTATCTTTCGGAGCGCAGTCCCGAGCTGGTCTCGCAGCGGGTGCGATGGGGGCAGCTGTAGAATTTTCAATAGTTTGAGTGTGCGTTTAGGCAAGTGGCTGGAGAGGAAGAATGGCGTTGAAGAGCCGAATATGCGAAATGCTGGGGATCCGGTACCCGATCCTGCTTGCCGGGATGGGCGGAGCGAGCGTTCCGGCGCTGGCGGCTGCGGTTTCGAATGCCGGCGGGCTCGGGGTCCTGGGTGCCGCGGCGTGTTCGCCCGATCAGTTGCGTGACTGGATTCGCCAGACCCGGGAATTGACCGACAAACCTTTCGGTGTCGATACGCTGCTCCCCGCGTCGGTCAGGCGCGGCTCTGCCCCTCAAAGCGGTGCTGCACCCCAAAATCCCATGGATCTGATGGGTGAATATCAGCAGTTCGCGCGCGACTTCATGGATCGTGAAGAGCTTCCGGAGGTCGATGCTGCCGCCGCCATGCGGGCGGCGGGCGCGCCTGAAATGGGCAAGGGCGGCCCGCAGTTGTTCTCGAAGGAATTCTTTGAGGCGCAGATGGAAGTGGTGATCGAGGAAAAGGTGCCGGTTTATGCTGCCGGCCTTGGCAATCCTGAACCGTGGATGGATCGGCTCCATGCCAATGGCACCAAGGTCATGGCGGTGATCGGCAAGGTCAAGCACGCCGAACAGGTCGTCGGGTCGGGCATCGACATGATCGTCGCGCAAGGGCACGATGGCGGAGGTCACAACTCGCCGATCGGGACTATTTCCTTGATTCCCCAGGTGGTCGACGCCGTTGGCGATCGTGTTCCTGTCCTTGGGGCCGGCGGTATCTCGGATGGCCGGGGTGTTGCCGCTGCGATGATGCTGGGGGCAGAGGGCGCGTGGGTCGGCACGGCATTTCTCGCGACCGAGGAAGCGGGCATCGAGCGCTTCCAGAAAGAGGCGATCACCGAAAGCGGCGATGCCGATACGGTCGTTAGTCGATCGCTTACCGGCAAACCGGCGCGCATGATCCGTAACAAATGGGCCGACGCCTGGGTGCAGGCCGGAAAGGAACCTCTGCCGATGCCCTATCAGTCGATGATCTCCGGCCCGGTCATGGCCTCCGGGATCAAGGCAGAGCGCAAGGATGTCATCCCCGGCTTCGCGGGGCAAGGCATCGGCCTGATCGATTCGATCCGACCTGCCGCCGAAGTGATGCGCGACCTGGTCGATGGAGCCGAGAAGGCGTTGGCGTCCGCCGGTACCTACAAGTGAAGCGCAGGAGGCAAGAAGATGGCTTACGCCAAAGGTCATGAATTGCGCCGCCCCGTAGAGCCGCTGAAGGCGCTGGGGGCGATGAGGCAGCTGATTGCAGACAAGGAGGATACGGCGCAGGTGTTCCGTATCGTCAAGGCATTGTCGGGCAATTCCTATTATCGGAATTTCAATCTCTTCATGAAGTCGAGCGATGGGCGGCGCATCGCTTCCGACCGGGCCGACCTGCTTGAAACCTTGTGCGATCGCAAACGCCTTGCGACCTGTGCGTCTGGCACGCTTGGCCGAGCCTACCTCGATTTTGTTTACGGGGAGGGTCTGACAGCAGAAGGTCTGGCGGAAGCCAGCGAGGCCGGAGGTCTGGAGGACTTCGGCGACCCCGATGTTTCCCTCTATCGTCGGCGCCTTCGCGATTCGCATGACCTGTTTCACGTCGTCACCGGATACGGCAGGGACGCACTGGGCGAATTGTGCGTGCTGTCCTTCGGAAACGCGCAATTCTATAATCACGGGATCGCTTTCATCGTGGGCGTCGGCATTCCCAAGATGAAACTGGAAGCTGCCAAGTTGCCAGTGGCGCGCGCTGCATTTGAAGCGTGGCGCCGGGGCCGGGCTGCAGCCGATCTGACCACCTTCTACTGGGAAGAAAATCTCGATCGTCCGTTGGAGGATGCCCGCCGCGAGTTGCGACTGCGTCCGCCGGAGACCTATCAGAGGGTGCGCGCTCTTTCCGAACAGCTCGAACGCGATTACCAGGCGGTCAGGCAGGCATGAGCTTAAGCGACAAATCGGCCATCACCGGAGTGGGCGAAACCGCTTTCGTGAAAGGCACCGAGAAAACCGCGGTCGACATGATGCTGGAAGCATCGCGCAAAGCCATAGCAGATGCAGGGCTGAAGCCGTCGGATATCGACGGCATGGTTCCTCCGCCGATCTACACCACCTCGGAAGAGATGGCGGCTAACCTCGGTATCGAAGTTCTGCGCTATGCCTCTACGGTCCACATGGGCGGGGCGAGCCCTACCACGGCACTCCAGAACGCCGCGATGGCAATTGCCAGCGGCTTATGCGACCATGTGCTGGTGACGCTCGGGTGGAACGGTTATTCCGCCTTGCGGCCCAAGCCTGGCGCACCGCCGACGCGGCCGATGAACATGAACACCCTGACGAATACGATCCAAGGCTATTACATTCCGTATGGCGTGTTCCTGCCGGTGCAGATGTATGCCTGGCTCGCCACCCGGCACTCCCGAATTTACGATATCGGCCCGGAAGCGATGGCGGCCGTTGCACTGGCGTGCCGTCGCCATGCGCAGATGAATCCGCAGGCCTTCACTCATGGCCGGGAACTGGATGCCGAAACCTACCATTCCGCGCGCTGGATATCCGAACCCTTTCGCCTCTACGATTGCTGTCTGGAGACTGACGGGGCATGCGCAGTCGTGGTTTCGCGAATGGACCGCGCCAGGGACATGCCGCATGTTCCCGTGAGCATCGCCGGTGCGGCTGAAGGGCATCCTTACCCCGCCGACGATATCCCTTCGCGTCCCGACCCCTTCAAGATCGGCCTGAGCTACGCCGCGCCGCGCGCGTTCGAAATGGCGGGGGTCGATCGCGAAGACATGGATTTTCTGCAGATCTACGACTGCTTCACCTACGTGGTTCTCCTGCAGCTGGAGGCCCTGGGCTATTGCGAACCAGGTGGACAGGCAGAGTTCGTCGCGAATGGCCAGATCGAGCTGGGCGGGCGCTATCCCGTCAACACCCATGGCGGCCTGCTGAGCGAGGCCCATATTTGGGGACTGAACCATGTCGTCGAGGCGGTGCGTCAGTTGCGCCACGATTGTGGGGAGCGGCAGGTCGAAGGCGCCCAGACCGGCCTGGTGACCGGCTGGGGCGATCTGGGTGACGGCAGTATAGCGATTTTGAGGAGGTTTGCGTGAGCGACGAGAAAGATCTGCCGCCCAAGATGCGCCCCTCGGCGCAGGCCGCACCAGCCAAGCCAAAGCCGCGCCCGCAGGATCCGGTGGAGCAGGAATTCTGGAACCGGTGTCAGGACGGCAACCTTTACTTCCAGCAGTGCGAAGGATGCGGCAGTTTTCGGCATTTGCCGCGCTATATGTGCGCCCGATGCGGTTCTCCTGAATGGTCGTGGGAGCGTAGCACCGGCAATGGCACGCTGTTTTCCTGGACGGTGACCCATCAGGCACTGCATCCCGCCTTCGCCGGCGAGATTCCCTTCATCGCTGCGGTGGTGGAACTGGAGGAGGGAGTGCGCATGGCAACCCGGCTGGTCGATTGCGCGCTCGACGAGCTTGAGCTCGATCTGCCGGTCACGCTGGATTTCGAGCCGATCTCCGAAGATTTTCGCCTGCCAGTATTCCGACCCGTCGCGATCGCGCGCGCAGAAGGATAGACCAAGATGGATCTCGACTACGGACCCCAGTATGACGCGTTTCGCGAGGAAGTGCGCCAGTTCCTGCAAACCCACGGTCACCGCGCACCCGATGGCCAAGGCCGTGCCGCGCGCCCTTCCCCCGAAGCCGTCGAATGGCAAAAGCTGTTGATCCTGCATGGTTACACGGCGCGTACGATTCCCAAGGAATACGGCGGATACGGAGCCGAGCCGGACATCCTGAAATCGCGGATCATTGCCGAGGAATTTTCGCGCGCTGGCATCCCCGCAGGCCTTGCGAACCAGGGCATTTCCATGCTCGTTCCCACGCTGCTGGAACTCGGAACCGAAGCCCAGAAACAGCAATGGATCGAGCCGACCCTTAATGGCGAGATAATCTGGTGTCAGGGATATTCGGAACCTGGAGCGGGATCGGACCTCGCCGCGCTCAAGACCAGCGCCCGCGTCGAAAATGGCGACTTTGTCATCAACGGACAGAAGATCTGGACCAGCACGGCCAAGCAGGCGGACATGATCTTTTGCCTTGTTCGGACCGAACCGGACGCGCCCAAGCACGGCGGCATCTCCTACTTGATCTTCTCGATGGACACACCAGGGATCGAGGTCCGACCACTCAAGACCATGACCGGTCACGCCGAGTTCAATGAAACGTTCTTTACCGACGTGCGGGTTCCCCTGGACCAGATCGTCGGGCAGCGCGGGCAGGGGTGGTACGTGGCCAATGCCACACTGGGCCATGAACGTGGCATGCTGGGCGACCCCGATGCACTGGAAAACCGGCTCCAGGCGCTGGTCAGGCTGATGCAAAAAGAACGCATCGGCCAGGGTTGCGCAATGGACAACGCCGTTCTGCGTGACCGGCTGGTTGCATTGCAAGCCGAAGTCGCGGCGATGAAATTCAACGGCATGCGCATCCTGTCGAACAGCCTTAGGGGGGATGCCGGCGGCATGGCGAAACTTGTCGTGAAGCTGCAGAGCTGTGAGCTCGCCCATCAGATTTCCGCGCTCGCGATCGACGCAATGGGCGAGATGGGCATACTCTATCACGGAAGCGAGCGCGAGCGCGAAGACGGTGCCTGGCAGTGGAACTACATGTTCCAGCTTGGTCTGATCATCGGTGGAGGCACCGCCCAGATCCAGAAGAACATCATCGCCGAACGCGGGCTGGAAATGCCGCGCGAACCCAAGTTCGCAACGCCTCCCGCGGCCGAACAGGCGACGGCCGTTGCAAGCGGGCAGAATAAGGGAGCCGCCTGATGGATTTCGGACTTTCGCAAGACCAGGAGATGCTCTGCGACGCGATCAGCCGCACTCTTGCTGATACTTGTCCGCTCGATCATGTGCGCGAATGCGCGGAGGGCTCGGTTCCCTTCAGCGACAACGTGCGTTCGGCGCTGGGCGAAATCGGCATTTGGGGAATGATGGTTCCCGAGCAACATGACGGGCTCGGGATGACAATGCTCGATGCCGCCGCTGTGGCCGAGCAGCTCGGCTATGCCGTCGCGCCGGTGCCTTTTATCGGTGCCCATGTACTGGCACCCCTTGCGCTGGCACAGGGCGGTAGCGAGGAGTTGAAGGCGCACTGGCTGCCGAGGATAGCGAAGGGCGAGGCGCAAATCGCCGTCGCGATCGCGGAAACGGTGGAGATCCGGGACCGGGCAGGCGTGGACTTCGACGGCGCAAAGCTCGACGGAACGGCTTTGTTCGCGCTCGACTTCCTGGAAGCCGACGCGTTTCTGGTAGCCGATACCGCCGGTCGTATGCACTTCGTAGCTGGCGATGCTGCGGGTCTGGAGAAGGTTGCTCTCAAAACGATCGACCGGACCCGGAGCGTAGGGGAGCTGCGGTTTTCTGGCGTAGCGGGCGAGGCTCTCGCGGACGATGGTGGGGCCACAGTCAGGCGCCTGCGGGACGCCGGCCGGGTGCTCCTAGCCGCCGATAGCCTCGGTGCGGGCCAGGCTATGATCGAAAAAGCGGTCGACTATGCCGGGCAGCGCGAACAGTTCGGACGAGTGATCGGCAGCTTCCAGGCGGTCAAGCATATGTGCGCGGAAATGGCTGCCCGCCATGAACCATGCCGTTCGCTGGTCTGGTATGCCGCCCATGCGTTCGATGCGACGCCCGACGAGGCTTCGCTGGTGGCATGCCATGCCAAATCACATACGGGCGAAGTCCACCGTTTTGTCGCCCGAACCTCAACCGAGGTGCATGGGGGGATGGGTTTTACCGATCTCCTAGGTCTGCATTTCTGGTTCAAGCGAATCGGTTTCGACCGCCAGGTTCTGGGAGGTCCCGAAGCGGTCCGGGCCGAAGCAGCGGCCTTGCAGGGGTGGACGCAGGTCGCATGAGACGATGAATTAGGCGCACGCTACCGACAAAATCGTGGCCACCAAGGAGAGAGGAATTAATACGTGATCGACTGGAACCTTGGCGACATCCTTGATGCAATCGAACCTGCGGTCCCGGAAGATGCTCCGGCGCTGATTAACGGCGACCGGATCATTACCTGGCCCGAAATGTCGAAGCGTTCGAACAATTTGGCGCGCAATCTGCGCGCGCAAGGTGCAGGCGACGGGGCGAAGATAGCCTTCTACATGCGCAACCGTTCCGAATACGGGGAATTGATGGCCGCATGCTTCAAGGGCCGCCTCACGCACGTGAACATCAATTATCGTTACCGTCCCGAGGAGGTTTTCTACATCTTCGACGATTCCGATAGCGAGGTAATTGTTTACAGTTCCGAGTTCCGCGACTGCATTCTTGAACTGAAGGAACGGTTGACCAAGGTTCATACATTTGTAGAAATCGGCGATGCTTCGCAGATCGCTTCCTTCGCGCTTCCTTACGAAAAACTTGTAGAAGGTAACGGCGCGCCTCTCGATATCGAGCGTTCTCCCGATGACCTGCTGTTCATATATACAGGCGGTACCACCGGCATGCCCAAGGGCGTGATGTGGCGACACGATGATATGCGCAAGGCTCAGCTCGACGCGCAAAAGCTGCTGGGTCCGGTTCCCCAGACCATGGAGGAAATGGTGGCCCTGGTGAAGCAGGGCGAGCTTGCACGCATCACTTTGCCGGCGTGCCCGCTGATGCATGGAACCGGGTTCATTACTGCTATCGGCACGCTCATGTCGGGCGGGGCCATCGTCACGCTGTCCGATCCATCCTTCGACGCGGAAGAATTGTGGGATGCGGTGGACCAGCACAAGGTGCAGAGCATCGCCATTGTCGGTGACGCTTTTGCCAAACCCATGCTGCAGGCGCTGGACGCCCACCCGAAGCGCTGGGACACGAGCAGCCTGATTTCGATCATCTCGTCCGGCGTCATGTGGAGTAAACAGGTAAAGGCGGGCCTGTGCAAACATATCCCCCAGGTCATCCTCATGGACAGTTTTGGCGCTTCGGAAGGGCTGGGCTACGGCTTGTCGGTGACGACCGCACAGGGCGGCACCAACACCGCGAAATTCGGGATCGGGGAATTTTGCGACGTATTCGACGAGAACGACCGGAAGGTCGAGGCGGGGAGCGGCGTGCCCGGCTTTATTGCCCGCAAGGGCGCAATCCCCACAGGATACTACAAGGACCCGGAAAAGTCGGCCAAGACTTTCAGGACGATCGATGGCGTGCGTTACTCCATCCCGGGCGACTGGTGCCGGGTGGAATCCGATGGAAGCCTGACCTTGCTGGGCCGCGGCAGCGTCTGCATCAACACCGCAGGTGAAAAGGTTTACCCCGAGGAGGTGGAGGAAGTGCTCAAAACCCATCCCGCCATTGCCGACGCGCTTGTCGTCGGGGTGCCTGACGAAAAATGGGGCGAAGCGGTGACCGCTGTGGTGCATTTGACCCAAGATGCGGACTTCGACGCGCAAGCGATCAAGGATCACGTGCGGGAACAATTGGCAGGCTACAAAACACCCAAGGCGATTTGCCCAACGCAAACCGCCTTGCGCGCGTCAAACGGCAAGGCGGATTATACTACGGCCAAAGAGATCGCGAAAGCGGGTGCCGGGGCCTCGTGAGCCATTTGCCCCCTCCTGACTATGATGTCGTAATCGTCGGGGCCGGGTTCAGCGGAATATACCTGCTTTACAAGCTGCGTCAGGCGGGGTTCGACGTTCTGCTGGTAGACGCAGCGGAGCAGCCGGGGGGAATCTGGTACTGGAACCGCTACCCGGGAGCACGGGTCGATTCCCAGGTTCCACTTTACGAATTTTCCATTGCGGAAGTATGGAAAAGCTGGACGTGGAGCGAACGATTTCCAGGCTGGGAGGAACTGCGCGCCTATTTCCTCCACGTCTGCGATACGCTCGACCTCTGGCCGGCAATGCGAATGAAAACACGGGTCGAAAGCGCGCAGTTCGATGAAGACACCGCCTACTGGCGATTGAAGCTCGACGAAGGCGGGAAAGTAAGCGCGCGTTTCCTTTTGCCGGCCCTGGGGTTCGCCTCGAAACCCTACATTCCCGATATCCCGGGTCTTAGCGATTTCGAAGGCGACTGGTGCCATACCGCCCGCTGGCCGCAGGAAGGCATCGACCTTTCTGGCCGCCGGATCGCCCTGATCGGCACGGGTGCCAGCGGCGTACAGGTGGCGCAGGAGGCGGCAAGCTGCGCGGAGCAGCTGACGCTTTTTCAGCGAACCCCGATTCTCGCCCTTCCCATGCGGCAGGAAAAACTGGACGCTGATCGTCAGCTTCGCGAAAAATCCGAATATCCCGCTGTCTTCCAGAAAAGGCTTACGACAAGTGGCGGTTTCGAATGCCAATCGCTGGACATCTCGGCCCTGGCTGTGACCGAGGAAGAGCGGACTACGCATTTCGAGGATTTGTGGCAGCGAGGAGGGTTGCGCTTCTGGTATCATAATTTCGCTGACATACTGACGAACGAGGACGCCAATCGCCACGCCTACGAGTTCTGGCGTGACAAGGTGCGCGAGCGGATCTGCGACCCGACCATTGCCGAGAAGCTCGCTCCCGATGAGCCGCCACATCCCTTCGGGACCAAGCGACCATCGCTCGAACAGAATTATTACGAGATCTTCGCACAAGACAATGTGACGCTGGTCGATCTGAACGACACCGCGATCACTCGCGTCACCGAGGCCGGGATAGAAACAGCCACTGGCATGATCCCGTGCGATCTCATTGTCTTCGCGACCGGCTTCGATGCCGGTCGTGGCGGGCTCATCGACATGAACATCACCGGCCGCGGTGGGCTGGGGCTGGCAGAAGCATGGAAGAGCGAGATCAAAGCCTATCTAGGCATGGCCGTCGCCCAATTTCCGAACATGCTGTTCGCCTACGGCCCGCTCAGCCCTTCAGGCTTTTCCAACGGTCCGACAAGCGCCGAAATCCAGGGTGACTGGATCTGCGATTTCCTGATCTGGCTGCGCGATAACAGGATCGGCCTTTTCGAAGCCGATGCGCTGGCCGAGCGAAGCTGGACCGATATGGTCGCCCAAGTAGGGTCGATGACGCTCTTCCCCAAGGCTGAATCGTGGTACATGGGCGCCAATATTCCCGGCAAACCCCGACAACTGATCAATTTCCCCAGCGTATCTGGTTACGCCGATCTATGCCACGATGTCGCACGGCACGATTATCGTGGTTTTATCAGGAATACACTATCCGGTATGGAGACTGCGCCGAAATGAATGAAATGAAACCAATCCACGACGGGTCAGCAGATATCGATCCCGTATGGGCCGGCGACGGGGCGGATATACCCGAATGGTTCGCCTGGGCGCTGAGCGTGCCCCGTGAGGAAGGCTTCGTAGAGGTTGGTGGCGCGCGGGTGCATTATCTTCGCTGGGGCAAGCGTGACCGGCCCAAATTGCTCATGACTCACGGTTTTCTCGCCCATGCCCGCTGCTTTGCCTTCATCGCACCGTACCTTGCCGAAGACTACGACGTGGTGGCGTTCGATCTGGCCGGTATGGGCGATAGCGAGATGCGCGGCGTGGCCGATATAGCTGCGCGGGGAAAGGAATTCGTCGAGATCAGCGAAGCGCTCGATTTGTTTGCGGATGGAAGCAGACCGACGATCATCGCCCATAGCTTCGGCTCGGGTGCAGCGCTGACCGCCGTTTCCCAATCGCCGGATGCCTTCGCCGGCGTTATTGTCTGCGATCTCATGGTGATGCGGCCCGAAAAGCTGGAGAAATACTGGACCATGGGCAGATCGAGCCCCGGGTCGGGTAATCCTGACAAACCGGTGCGACGCTACCCCACCTACGAAGCGGCGCGCGAGAGGTATATCCTGTCGCCGCCGCAGGCAGTTGGTGAGCCGTTCCTGATGGATTACATGGCCTATCACTCTCTCCGCCGCGATGGCGAGGAGTGGACATGGAAGTTTTCTCCCGAAGTGTTCCGGCGCAGCAACAAGCCCGACGAATGGCTGACAGTAGGCCAGAGGCTGGTCGATGCGCCCGGGCGCAAAGCGATTGTGTACGGCGAGAAAAGTCAGCTCTTTGATCGCGATTCCGCCCGCTATATCCGGGAACTGGGAGGGGGAAAGATACCAATTGTTGCAGTGCCCGATGCACGCCATCATCTCATGCTGGATCAGCCGCTCGCGTTCGTCGCTGCGCTTCGGGCGGTACTGGCCTTTTGGAGCCTCTGAGATCCCCCATACTAAGAGGCTGGTTCCTGGTCAGAGGCCAGCGAGATGGGGGTAAAGGGCGTCCATATTCATCTTGTACTATATCCGAACCATTGTCGCCGTCGGCACGGCGAACGCTTCGTTGGTCTCGATGCCAGCTGGGGCAAAAGCTTTATCGGGAGCAACTCGCTTAGCGCGCCAACCATTGCTGATCTTTAGCAAACGTTCACTCCGCGTGCGATCTGGATCGTGGCCCATGGGGTCAAAAGATAAGGCGCTTTACTAATATCACGCGGATGTATATGCCCATGGACGGGGATTGGGCTAATTCTCTCCCTCTCCTCTCCACAGACTAAGGGGCGACCCTCGAGGTCGCCCCATTTTGCAGTAAGCGGCGGAGCCAATTATCGTCGCACTGAAGAGATGGGAAGGGATGCTATATGACACTGAGAGCGATGGTGCTCGCCACTTCGGCCATCTTGGCTTGGCCGCAGATGGCTTTAGCGCAGGATTCCACAACTGATGAGGCGGAACCCCAAGGATCCGTAATCATCGTGACGGCCCAACGCCAATCTCAAAGTCTGCAAGAGGTGCCGATCGCGGTCAGTGCCTTCGATGCTACGGCTCTCGAAAGCCAGCAGATCGAAAACGCTGCTGACCTTCAATTGACGCTCCCGAACGTCTCATTTTCGAAGGGCAACTTCACCGGGTCGTCCTTCACCATCCGTGGTATCGGCGATCTTTGTGTTGGTGTGACGTGTGACGCAGCGACGGCTATCCATATCAATGGTTCCCCTCTTTTTGGTACCCGGCTGTTCGAAACAGAATATTTTGACCTTGAGCGAATTGAGGTCCTACGGGGGCCGCAGGGCACCCTCTTCGGCCGCAACGCTACCTCGGGTGTTGTCAACCTTGTGACAGCCAAGCCTGACCTCGGTTCTTTCGGCGCGGCCGGAGAGTTCGAGTATGGGAATTACAACAGCATCAAGGCCGAGGGGATGGTCAATGTCCCGATCGGCGATTCTATCGGCGTTCGGGTAGCCGGTTTCTTTCTGAATCGCGACGGTTACACCACAAACCTTTTCGACAATTCGGATGTCGACGACCGAGACATGTACGCTGTTCGTGGTTCTCTTCGTTTTGAACCCGGTGCCGATACCACTCTCGACTTCATGGCATATTATTTCAGGGAAGATGACACCCGTTTACGTAATCAAAAGCAGGCCTGCCAGCGTGACCCGCTCGGCGTGCTGGGTTGTCTGAACAATCGCCGCGACTTTGACATCACCAATGCCAATTCCACAGTCGGCGCAACGCTCAGTTCGCAAGAGTTCTTCGCTATTCAGGGAATTCCCTCAGTACTGGGATTGGGAAGCCTGTACGGCCCCGATGCATTTGCAGGATTCGATAAGCCCGACGATGTGCGCACGGTAAACACGGCGTATACTCCATTCTATTTTGCCGATGAAGTGCAGCTACAGGCCCGTCTCGAGCAGCGCATCGGAGCTATGACACTGACTGCAACCGGTCTTTATCAGGACACCGAAGTCGATTCCCGGCAGGACTACTTTTTGGGCATTCAGGATCGTACCGGCTTTGCTACGGCCTTGAACGTGTTGTCCGGCTTCGCGGCCAACGGTTTGCCTACCGGCCTCCCCGCACCTGCACCGGCGTTCGTGCCAGGTTCGTCGGCGTATTTTACCCCGATTGTGGAGGCTCTCATCCCCAATGGCCCAGGGGGCGTATTGTGCACCTCCGATAACGATGATGGGAACAGGGGCGCGTTCGAAGGTAATGTATTGTGCGGCGAAACGCCGCTATCCTTCGACAGGTCTTCAGAGCAACGCGAATCCTGGAGCGGCGAAATCCTCCTTTCCAGTGATTTCGACGGAGCATTCAATTTCCTGCTCGGAGGGATCTATGCAAAGTCCAAGACTACCGACAACAGTTACTATGTAAACTCATTCGCGCTTGACTACGCCAGTGCCATTCTGGGATCGTTTGGTACTTTGGCAGGCGGTGCACCGCCATCCTACTTCGCAACATCCATGTACCGCAACAATTCTCTCGAGGCTAATCTTGAGAGCTTCGGTGTGTTCGGAGAGATCTACGTCGACCTGACCGAGCGTCTGACCTTCACCGGAGGTTTGCGGTATAACGACGACAAGAAAGACGTGACTGCGCGCACGACCTTGATTAGCTTCCTCAATCCTTACGCGAATGACGGGGAGCCGTTCGACAGCCCGATCACTCCCTTAACCGGTCCCTCTGGTCTTTTTGATGCCGATCCTGGTACGCCAGGTGAGCAGCTGACGCAATTTAGAGAAGTAGGTTTCGATGAAATAACCGGGCGTGCGGTGCTCGACTACGAAGTTACGCCTGACAATTCGATTTACGCATCTTATGCCAGGGGCTATAAATCCGGGGGTATCAACCCGCCCCTTTCGCCCGTTTTCGATGTGGCTGAAAGCTTCGGATCAGAAACCATCGACGCATTTGAAATCGGATCGAAAAATACCTTTGCGAATGGCGCACTGCAATTAAACGCTACTGCATTCTACTATAAGTATAGCGGGTTGCAGCTTAGCCGCATCGTCGCCCGTACCTCAGTTAATGATACTATCGATGCCGATATCTGGGGTGTGGAACTAGAGTCCGTTATCCGGCCCGATCCCGATTGGCTTGTCAACTTGACGTTCAGTTATCTCAACGCGGAAGTTGCCGGCGACCAGTTCTTCTCCAATCCGCGCGACCCGGGTGGCGGCGATCCTGATGCCGTCATCATCAAGGATATCAGCAACGGTGCTAATTGTGCCGTAACCGGGCCAGCCCCCGGCGCGGCCGACGCATTCGTGGCCGGAGTGAACGCAGCTCTGGGTCTTCGTGGTCCCGAAGAATTTCCTAATGACGGCAATCTTGCGTCAAGCGGCGCATTCAGCATTTGCGATGTCTTGGCCGGAGCCGTTCCGGCGGGCAGCGGCCTTGCGGTATTAAGCCCTGGCGTAGAGGTCAACTTAAAAGGGAACAAGTTGCCGCAGGCCCCCGAAATGAAGGTTTCGATGGGTGTGCAGTACACCGCCACTTTCGACAATGGCATGACTCTGGTTCCTCGCGTGGACGTAGCGCTGACTGGTGAGCAATACGGCAATATCTTTAACGGCAGGGTCAACCGGATCGAGCCATTCGTGCAAGCCAACGCGATCGTGCAGTTGAACAGTGCGGATGAGCGTTGGTTCGTGCGCGGATTTGTTCAGAACATTTTCGACAGCAGCTCGGTGACAGGATTGTACTTGACCGACGCATCCTCGGGGAATTTTACCAATATCTACACTTTGGATCCTCGTAGATATGGTGTTGCTTTGGGGTTCAGTTTCTAACAGGTCCAGATCGTGTTGGCGGGGAGATCGGTGGTCCTCCCAACGATCCGAACGGACAGTGCCAGCTAGTTCGTATTTCGACCCATGACTTTATAGCTTTTCCAGAGCGGCGTAATGCTCGATGACCGCCTCGTAAGCCTACCGACAAGGCGGTCATCGAACCGGCCAAATGCGAGCTGCACTCGAACTGCCTGTACGATCGCTCGTTGATGTCGCTACGAGATGCTCGCGGAAAGCTTAAGGCCTTACATAGATACGACAATGAAGAGTCACCGAATATTGCAATCGGGATATCCGATGGTGATACTGGCAAACGCACTCTGCGAAAGGCGGAAACATGCTGACCCCTATGATCCAAGATTGGGTCACAGTGCACGAGGTGCTGACGCGTTAGGAAAAGTTGGAAGGGGCTGCGGGGCAGACTTCTGAGAAAACTTATCCTAACTCTGTTCAGGTTTCATAACTGATTTTCGATCGACCGGAGCTGGCTCAACCGACGTGCGATTGTCGCGAGACAATTCGACCCATCCCAACCCAAGCGACTTCTGGATCGCGATCCAGCCATTTGTCATGGCGGCGATCGCCCGATCGAGATTTGCTCTGGCCTGTGCGCGCTTGCGGATCGAAGTGTTGAGTTCGCCTTGCGAGATTACCCCCGCGGCGCGGCGTTGCTCGTTAAGCTCCGCAGCCGTGTCGGCCTGCCGACTGATCTGCGCCAGCGCGGCTACGTTGGCTCTTTGTTGCCCGAACCGAGCAAGCGATTGTTCGGCGTCGCGTAGTGCGCCCAGGACCACTTCAAGATAGCGCGCTTCGGCCGCGTCGCGCGCACTCTCGGCCTGATCGATCGATGCTGCCGTGCGGCCGAAATCAAGCAGGTTCCACTGCAGCCGCGGCAAAGCGATTGCCGATAAGTTGCCCGGGTCCAGGATGTCGTCGGGCTCCGATCCGCCCAAACCGAGAATCCCCATGAAGGAAATCTTTGGGAAGCGAGCAGCCTCTGCCACGCCAATGCGCGCATTCGCCGCGGCCAGCATGCGTTCGGCGGCTCGAACATCCGGCCGCCGCGCTATTAGCGCTGCGGGATCGCCCACCGCGACCCGTTCGGGGGGAAGCGGAATTTCGGCCTGAGCCGCCAGGAGCCCGTCGAGTGCGCCGGGCGCTTCGCCCGTCAGCACCGCGAGTGTGTCCTTGAACACATCGATGTCCGCTTGAGCTTCGGCGATCTGCGACTTGAGCAGTTCGAGCTCGGCGTTCGCGTCACCGACCGGAAACAGTGCGAGAGCGCCCTGTGTATAGCGCTGATAGGTCAGTTCGAGAATTTGCTGCTGCAAGTCGCGCTCTCGCTGGACAAGCTCGAGTCGCCCCTGCGCTTCTCGCAGGCCCACATACGCCCGCGCGACCTCGGCGGCGAGCTGGACTTTCGCATCCTCGGCGTTCGCCACCGAGGCCGCAGCCTGAGCGTTAATGGCCTCGACACGCCGTGCCTGCCCCCCAGCGAAATCGATCTCCCAGTTTGCGTTGAGCCCGAGGTTGTAGACGCTGACGCTGTCCTGCTCTTCGTCGTCAGCAGGAGCGCCGGGCGATCCCGGGGGCGGGCCGCTGCCGATATCCAGCCCTGGGATATTCGCCTGGACCGCAGTCGCCTGCGCAGCCACGGCGGGTAGCCGGTTGGCGCGCTCCTGGCGGACGGCAGCCCTTGCCTGTTCGATGCGAGCGCGCGCTGCGGCCACGCCCGGATTGCCGGCCAGCGCACGCGCCTCAAGTTCATTGAGAACCGGATCGCCGAGCAGCGTCCACCAGTCGCCGGCAATCGGCGCCAACGGATCGATTTCGGGGCCAGCCCGTACGAACGCATTGCCTGCGTCGGTCGCAAGTTGCGGGGGGCCGGCATAGCCGGGACCGGCGTGGAGAAATTTGGCGCCGATCCGGTTGTCGAGCCCGATACCGCGCGCGACTTCCTGAACGTCGGCGCCGACATGCTCGCACAGGTCCGCCATCTCGTTGATGTAGGTGATCTTCATCGCAAGGAAGGCGTTCGCGGCATATTTGATCAGTTCGCTCGTGCGGCGGCGAGTGAAGACGATCGGCGCCTTGTTCAGCGAGAGCGGACGATAGACTTCCTCCATCGGCGCGCGCGCACGCTCGTCCTCGATGCCGATCACGACGCGGTCGGGGCGCTTGAAATCCTCGATCGCGGCGCCTTCACGCAGGAACTCGGGGTTCGATGCCACGGCGATGTCGGCGGCGGGATTGCATTCGCGGATGATCCGCTCGACCTCGTCGCCGGTGCCGACGGGCACGGTCGATTTGGTGACGATCACGGTGAAGCCGCTCAGCGCCCCTGCGATCTCGCGCGCGGCGCCGTGGACGTAGGAGAGGTCGGCGTGCCCGTCGCCGCGGCGGCTGGGGGTTCCGACCGCGATGAACACGACATCGGCGGCGGCGACGGCCTCCGAAAGCTCGGTGGTGAAGGCCAGATTGCCCGCCGCGACGTTGCGCGCGACCAGATCGTCGAGACCCGGCTCATAGATGGGGATGCCGCCGGCGTGCAGGCGTGCAATCTTGTTCGCGTCCTTGTCGACGCAGGTCACATGATGGCCGAAGTCGGCAAAACAGGCGCCCGAAACCAGCCCGACATAGCCGGACCCGATCATAACGATACGCATGACGCGTTGCTCCCTTTTATGAAGGCGATTTATTGTGCGCCTGCGAACAATCGCCTTGCGGGAGCGGGGGCGTCAACTTGCCCGCTTTGAACAGAGCCAATTCGAAGGCGAAGCGATATGGGTTTCCGATCGAGCCGATATTTGGCTAACAAGATGAAATAATTCGTTTTTTATTTGAAGATGGCTCGCGCCTTCGCCTAAACGGCGGAAACGCCCATTGGCTCCCGTGCGATGAAACGATTCGACTTGAACTTGCCACGGATCGACGGCGGACTAGAAGCTGGGAGCGATAAGCTGTGGGGAGGGCAAGGATGCTGGAAGCGCAACGCGCGGCTTTTTACGCCGGCTTGCCGGTCTCGCCGGCCAGCCGGCGCGACCGGTTGCAGCGCGCCATGCAGATGATCGGGCAGAATGCCGAGGCGCTTTGCCGCGCGCTCGTCGCCGACGGGACGGCTCCGGATGCCGAGTCGGCGCGGGCCGCCGAAGTGGAACCAGCGCTCGCGGCGCTGCAGGCGGCGCTGGACGGCGTCGAGCGCTGGATGCAGCCCGAAAAGGCGCGCGGGCTGCTCGCTCGCGCGCGCGGCGATCATGTCGAATATCAGCCGATCGGGGTGATCGGCGTCGCCCTGCCTGCGTCGCTCCCTCTGTTCCGCATCGCGGGCCTTCTCGCGGGCATATTCGCGGCGGGCAATCGGGTCATGCTGCAATTCGATGCCGCCTCGCCGCGGCTTGCGGAGCTGGTTGGCGAGTTGGCGCCGCATTTCTTCGACCCGCTCGAACTGGCGGTCGTGACCGACGGCGGCTTTGCGGAGCTTGCTTTCGACCTGTTGCTGACGCACGAGCCGCAGGAGGATCATGCAGCAATGGCCGCGCGCTCGGGCAAGTCGCCGGTGATCGTCGGCCGCTCGGCCGACTTTGCGAAGATCGCCGGCACGATCGTGGCGCACAAGCGCGCGAACGGCGGGCGAGCGCCGCTCGCCCCCGACTTTCTGCTCGCCCCCGACGATCAGGAAGAGGCGATCGCCGACTGGTTGTGGCGCGCGGCAGTGCGCGCAGGAGGGGACAGGGCATTGCTGTCCGGGACCGAACAGCGACGCCTGACCCGCCTGCTCGACGACGCGCGCGCGCGCGGGGGCGAGGTGAGGACCGCCGAGCCGCGTCGCGGCGGGATGCCGTTCCATATCGTCCGCCATGCGAGCGACGACATGCTGCTGATGCAGGAAGATATTCGCGGCCCCATCCTGCCGATCCGCAACTATGCGCGGATCGAGGACGCGATCGCGGCGATCCGCCGCCGTCCGCCGCCGCTTTCCATCTATTATTTCGGGCGCGACGCGGCCGAGCGCCGTCATGTGCTGGAGCAGAGCCTGTCCTCGGCGATCGCGATCGACGGGGCGGTTCCATCGCTGGCCAAGGCCGGGCTCGACGCGGGGCGCGACATCGGCCGCGGCGAAGCGGATTTCCGCCGGTTCAGCCGAATCCGGCGCGTCTGCCGGCCGCGGCTGTTCGGCTTTTTGGGCCGGGCCGGGCGCCGAGCCGGCGACGGAGTGGGAGAGGCCGCGCCCGCGCTTCGCTGATCGCGCGGGGGCCACGCTGCACCGCAGCAAGCTCGCACGGCCGGGCGTCTTCCACTAGCGCACGGGCATGGCCGACATGTCTTCCAGCTTCGCCCGGGGCGCGGTTTTGATCGACGCGGAAGGCGAATCCGTCTATTTCGTCCGCTCGGGCGCCGTCTATCGCGGGGTGCGCGCGCGCAACGTCGGCAACGGTCTGTTCGTGTTCCGCGAGCCGGTCCACGATGTTCAGATTATCGACGTCCGGGTTGCGGGCGGCTATCGCGTCATAGAGAATACGGCAGGGCCCGATCTGGTGGGGGCCGATTGCGTTGGGCTGCGCGTGCGCCAGGCGAGGGCGAGCGGCCTCGAACGCGGCTTCGCGCGCATCCGCTACGACAGCCACGACGGGGTGATCGAGGACGTCAGCGCGAGCGGCATGCTCACCACGGGGTCGGGCAATCTGCCCGTCGGGATCGGCTTCGCCGACACCGCGCACGACTTCCGGGTCGAGCGCTGTTCGATGCGCGGCTTTCGCTGGGACCGCGGCGAGGGTAAATATTGGAACGGCGACGGCTTTTCGACCGAGCGCGGCAATGCGCGGATCATGTTCCGCCAATGCGCCGCCTGGGACAATAGCGACGGCGGCTTCGACCTCAAATCGACCGAATCGCTGCTCGACGACTGCATCAGCGGCCGCAACGCGCGCAATTTCCGCCTCTGGTCGAGCATCCGCGCGACGCGGCTCATCAGCCTCGATCCGGTCAAGATCGGCGGCACCGGCGATACCAACCATTTCTCGATCATGTCGAGACAGGCGGGGGGCGAGCCGCTGGTCATCTATATCGAACATCTGACCGTGAAGAGCGACCGGGGCTGGCCGATCTTCGACGTTCACGACGGGCCGGCAAAGATCATCATCGGCTCGCACGACATTCAGGTGCCGCCGGGAACGCCGCTCGTTCGCTCGCGCAATGGCGGTTCGGTTCCCGGCGGCGTCTCCTTCGCGGGCGAGCCGCCAAAGCTCTGATCTACAGCCTTTCAAGTCTGTCCCGATTGGATTGAACCGTGGCCCCGAGCCTGTCGAAGGCCGCCTATCGACGAGAAGGCTCTTCGACAAGCTCAGGGCTACGGTGAGAATCGATTCCGCCTGAACAGGACTGGACCCAGCCCGGCCTCACTTTGGACACGCTTCGACGCCGGGCTCTTGCTGCGATGCAGCGTAGAGGCGCACGAACCGTTGGTCGGCGGTTGGCTCTCTCTCTGTGAACAATCCGTCTGCTGCCGATGCTGGTTTTTTTGGGGGGGACCCAGCAAACCAGGAAAGGGTGGAAAATGCGAAAAATACGCAAGGCCGTATTCCCCATCGGCGGTCTTGGAACCCGGTTTCTTCCGGCGACCAAGTCGATGCCCAAGGAGATGCTTCCCGTCGTCGACAAGCCGCTGATCCAGTACGCCGTCGACGAGGCGCGCGAGGCGGGGATCGACCAGTTCATCTTTGTGACGAGCCGCGGCAAATCGCTGATCGACGATCATTTCGATCATGCGTTCGAGCTCGAGGAGACGATGGCGCGGCGCGGCAAGTCGCTCGCGACGCTCGACGGCACGCGGACGTCGCCGGGCGACATCAGCATCGTGCGCCAGCAGGAACCGCTCGGCCTTGGCCATGCGGTGTGGTGCGCGCGGCGGATCGTCGGCGACGAACCGTTCGCGGTGCTGCTCCCCGACGATCTGATGGTCGGCGAACCCGGCTGCCTCAAGCAGATGGTCGATGCCTATGCCGAACTCGGCGGCAATCTGATCTGCACCGAGGAAGTGCCGGCGGAGGACACCCGCAAATATGGCATCGTCACGCCCGGCGCGCGCGCCGGAACGATCACCGAGGTGAAGGGGCTGGTCGAAAAACCCGCGCCCGACGCCGCGCCGTCGCGGCTGGCGGTCATCGGCCGCTACATCCTTCAGCCCGAGGTGATGGACGTGCTCAGCAGTCAGGAGGAAGGCGCGGGCGGCGAGATTCAGCTCACCGACGCACTGGCGCGGATGATCGGCCAGCAACCGTTCCACGGCGTCACCTTCGCCGGCAAGCGCTATGATTGCGGCGACAAGAGCGGCTTCGTGACCGCGACGCTGGCGCTCGCGCTCGCGCGGCCGGACATCGCGCCGGCGGTGCGCGCCTTTCTGGCCGCCGCGTAACATGGACAGGATGGCACGGCGCCCGCCGCCCCGGCGGAATCCGGACCCGCAGGTCGATCGCGGCGCGCTGATCGACCTGCGGCATGTCGGCGCGATTTTGCGGCGGCGATGGATGGTGCTGTGCGCGGCGATGGTCGCGGCGGTGGTGATCGCCGCGGCCGCCTATCTCGCCGCCGAGCCGCGCTATCTCGCCACCGCGCAGGTCGCGCTCGAACGAACCGCGGAAAAGGTCATCAACGTCGATTCGGTGGTGCCGACCGTCGATCCGGATTCGGCGGCGGTCGATACCGAGGTAGAGGCCTTACGCTCGCCCGAACTGATCGGGCGGGTGGTCGACCGGCTGCACCTCGACCGCGATCCGGCTTTCAACGAAGCGGCGGCGGACGGCCCCGCGCCGCGACAGCCCGACCCGATCGGGCGCCAGCGCGCGATCAGCACGCTGTTGAGCGGCCTGACGGTCAAGCGCGACGGCCTCTCCTATGCGATCAGCGTGTCGTTCGAAGGCCGCACGCCCGTGCAGGCGGCCGAGGTCGCGAACACGCTGGTCGAGGATTATGTCGCGGGCCAGGCGGGTTCGAAGGCTCAGGCGACCGGGCGCGCGCGCGATTTCCTCGAGAAGCGGCTGACGCAGCTGCGCGCGCAGGTGCTGAGTGCCGAACGCGAGGTCGCCGACTATCGCGCGGCGCACAATCTTTTCGCCGTCTCCGACGCGAGCACGGCCACGCAGCAGGAACTGTCGGGCCTTTCGACCCAGCTCGCCGAAGCCAGGGCGGAAAATGCCGCGGCACAGGCGCGCCTGTCGGCCGCCCGCGAGCAACTCCGCCGCGGGCGCAGCGGCGAAGAGCTTGGCGATTCGCTCGATTCACCGGTGGTCAGCCAGCTCCGTGCCCAGCGTGCCGAAGCGGCGCGCGAAGTCGCGGCGCTCGAGAAACGCTATGGCCCCCGCCATCCCGAGCTGATCCGCGCGCAGAACCAGCTTCGCACGGCCGACGAGCAGATCGCCGCCGAGGTGAAGCGCATCGTCGCCAATGCCTCGATCCAGGCGCGCATCGCCAATCAACGCGCTGCCTCGCTCGCAGGATCGGTTGCGCAGTCGCAAGGCAAGCTCGCCAGCGACAATGAGGCGTCGGTGCGGCTGGGCGAATTGGAGCGCAACGCCGAATCGGCAAGGACGCTCTATCAGGCTTTTCTCGACCGCTATCGCCAGACTGTCGCGCAGTCGGGGCTCGAGCAGAGCGATTCCTATATCGTCAGCCGCGCGCGCGTGCCCGGTGCGCCGAGTTCACCCAATGCGCTGATCTATGCGGCGATGGCCGTGGTCGGCGGGCTGGGCGTGGGCGTGCTGCTCGTGGTGCTGCTCCAGCTGCTCGAACATGGGCTCGAGACGAGCGACGCGATCGAGGCGACGCTGGGTTTGCCCACGCTCGCCGCGATCCCCGACGCGGCGACCATGCCGGGCTATCGCAAGGCGGGCCTGCCCGCACCGCCGGCCGAACTTCCGGTCAAGCGGCCGCAATCCGCCTATGCCGAGGCGTTCCGCACCTTGCGCACGTCGATCCAGTTCGCCGAGGCGGCGCGCCCGGTGCGGGTCGTGGCGATCACCTCGGCCGTGCCCGGCGAAGGCAAGACCACGACCGCGATGGGCCTGGCGCGCGCCGCCGCGGCGGCGGGCGGCAAGGTGCTGCTGATCGACGCCGATGCGCGCCGGCGTGCGTCGAGCCGGCAGTTCGCCGAAGGCGCTGCCCTCGGCCTCGACGACGTGCTGAGCGGCACGGCGACGCTGGAGCAGGCGATCGTGAAGGACGGCCTGTCGGATGCCTGGCTGTTGCCGCAGCGCCTCGATTCGAAGGGGCTCGGCCTTGCCGAAAACCCCCGCTTCGCCGAGCTGATCGAGCAGGTGCGCGAACGCTACGACCTGGTCCTTCTCGACATGCCGCCGGTGCTGCCCGTCGACGACGCGCGCGTGATCGCCAGCATGGCCGACGGCGTGGTGTTCCTCGTCCGGTGGCGCCGAACACCTGCCAAGGCGGCGTCGGTCGCGCTGCGGCGGCTGTACGACGTTCACGCCGAGGTGCTCGGCGCGGTGCTGACCCTCGTCGACGTCCGCGAAGAGGAGCGCGGCGGCTATGCGCATGGCGGCACCTCGCTGCGCGCCTATC
Organism: Sphingopyxis indica; assembly: GCF_900188185.1. Lineage (GTDB taxonomy): Bacteria > Pseudomonadota > Alphaproteobacteria > Sphingomonadales > Sphingomonadaceae > Sphingopyxis > Sphingopyxis indica. The sequence continues at coordinate 44,386 of NZ_FZPA01000001.1, forward strand.
GCCCCTATTATGCCGATTGACGGGGCGGCGCGGTGACCGCGCAGGCGCTGTCCTATGGTCCGGCCTTCGGGCCGGCCATATTGCTGCCGGTGACGGCGCTGCTCGTCGTCCCGCTCGTCATCGCCGCGCGGCGGGCGGGCAGCCTTGCCGGCGCCTTCGTGATCGTGGCGCTTTGGCTGCGCTGCATCGCCGGGGCCTATCATCTCTATCTGTTCAAGCCGCTCGCGGCGGGCCTGTCGGGCAATGCGCTGCTTTCGATCGCGGTAACCGGATTCGGGCTGCTTTTCGTCGTGCGCCCACCCAATCTGGCGCTGAAATGGCTGCTGCCGGTCTATGCGCTGGTGCTGTTGGCGCTCTTGAGCGCCGGTCTGAACGGCGACGCGGCGGGCGGCCTCAATGCCGCGGTCAAATATGCCTATATGATCGTGATGCTGATCGCGGTGTTCCAGGCGCTGCGCTGCGACCCGGATGCGCATTTCCTCAGCTGGGCGATGGTGTCCTTCCTTCCGCTTCTCGTCTTTCAAGCGCTGTCGCTGGCGCTCAACCTGCCCAAGGGGTCGGAGGACGGCGGCGGGCTGGTGTGGATCGGCGGCTATAATCACGAAGCGGCCTTTTCGGTCGCGTTGCTGACCGGCTTTCTGGTCGGGTGCCTTGCGCGCTCGGCGCCGCGCGCGCCGCGCGTCGCCTTTCTGCTGGCCGCGACCCTCGGCATTTTCCTTGCGGGCTATCGCACGACGATCCTCGCGCTGGCGCCGCTGGCGCTCGCCATTTTCCTCATTGGACTGACGATGGCCGTGCGGCGCGATCAGCGCGCCGCGATGGCGGCGGTCGCGGCGGTGGCGGGGCTGATGCTCGCGTCGGTCGCCGTCCTGTCGTACGGCGACCGCTTCGCCGATCTTGCCGCCTTCCTCGCCCATCCGGGCAGCCTCATCAAGCCGCCGCGCGAGTTCGACCTGATCGAGCGGCAGATCATGTCGGCGCGTCCGCTGATCTGGAGCAGCTATCTCTACGCCTGGGCCGACGCGACCCCGCTCCAGCATCTGTTCGGCCTCGGCCCCGAAAGCTGGGAAGGGGTGTTCAAAGTCTATCCGCACAACACGCTGGTCGGAACGCTCTACGAACTCGGCTGGTTCGGCGTCGCGGCGATGGTCATGCTGTGGACGGTCATGGCCGCCGCCGCGGCATCGGCACGGGGCGAACGCCTGCTGCTGCTCGCCGCGCATGTCTCCTTCTTTGTGCTCAACATGGCGACGATGCCCTTTTGGCAGGTCGAGGGGCTGGCGCTTTACGGCCTGCTGTGCGGCTACACCATCTATTCGGCGCGCGCGGCGATACGGCCCCGGCCGGAACCCTCGCGATCGTTCGCCGAAATCTGAAGGGCGCCGCCGTCACGGCGAGCCGCTGGAACCGGGGGGCGGCGCATCGCCGAGCGCGCGCTTCAGGCCCGCCTTTATGTTGCGGAGCAGCCGGCGCAGCGCGACGATGACGACGACCGCCGCGACCGCGAGCAGGATCGCGATGGCGATCGCGAGCGGCGGGAAGGCGATCGCCAGCGCAAGGAGGCTGCTTGTTGCGACATCCTCGCCGGTCGATACCGCGGCGTTGCTATAGGGTTCGGGACTGATGTTCACGACCGCGCGCGTCGCCGCCTTCGCACCATGGCTGAGCAGCGCGCCGCCGCCGCCGAGCAGAAATGCGCCGGCCTGCCAGACCGGATCGGAGGAATCGACCAGCGCGAGCGCGAGCAGCGCGCCGCCGAGCGGCCGGATCACGCTGTGTACGGTATCCCAGGCGGTGTCGATCCACGCGACCTTGTCGGCCAGAAATTCGGCGATGGTGCCGATCGCCGTGATACCGAGGATCCACGGATTGGCGAGCACCTGCAGCGCTTTCAGATGTTCGGGAAGCGGAAGCCAGCCAAAGTGCATCGCGACCCCGGCGGCGAGCAGCGTCAGATAGAGCCGCCATCCGGCGAGCAGGCTCAGGCTGCCGGCCACGCCCAATATCTCGACGATGCCCACAAGATCCGCTCCTGCCCATTGCGCCGCGGCGCCACCCTGCACCGCGATCGCTCCGCCCGCAATGGTGGATGACAAGCGCCGCGGCGCTGGCTATCGCTGTTTCTCATGACGGATAACAACGTGCAGCCAGGCAGTTCGCAGGCCTTGCCCGACGGCGCCATTCCCGCCGCCACGCTGGTCATCATGCGACCTTGCGAAAGCGGCGGCGCCGACGAAATCCTGATGGTGAAGCGTTCCAGGACGATGGCCTTTGCGGCGGGGGCGGTTGTCTTTCCGGGCGGCCGGATCGACCCTGACGACTATCGGGTCGCGGCCGAGCATGGCTTTGCGCCCGACGATGCCGAGGCTGCGGCGCGCGTCGCGGCGCTGCGCGAAACGCTCGAGGAAACAGGGCTCGCGGTCGGCTGGCCGACGCTGGCCGAGGAAGAGGTCGACAGGGTGCGCCGCGCGCTGCTGTCGGAAACGCTGCTGTCCGACATTCTGGCGCGGCGCGGCGACCGGCTGGCGCTCGATTCGCTCGTTCCGTTCGCGCGCTGGTGCCCCAATTTCAAGGAAGCGCGGACGTTCGACACGCGCTTCTTCGCGGTCGAGGCGCCGCCGCACCGGCACGAACTGACCGTCGAAGTCGCCGAGCACAGCCATATTTTCTGGGCAAGCGCACGCGAGACGCTGGCGATGGCCGATCGCGGCGAGGTGTCGATCATCTTTCCGACGCGGCGCAATCTGGAGCGGCTCGCGCAGGCGGATAATTTCCTTTCCTTTTCGGTACATGCTGCCGCACACCCGGTCGAACTGGTTACCCCCTGGATCGAAACGCGGGGCGGCGAAACGCACCTCTGCATCCCCTCGCACCTCGGCTATCCGGTGACGAGCGAACCCTTCGAGCGTGTGCGGCGGGGGTAGGATGCTTTCAATATGGTCGCTTTTTACGTTAAGACGTTGGTCGCAATTGGTCGCTATCGGACGAAAAGGCATTGCAATTACTGGCTGCTATGCATAGAACGGCATTGCTGAAGCGGGTCGGGGGGCAAAAGCCTTCGGCGCGATTCGAGAATATCTAAAGTTCCAGTGGATGGAGAAAATGATGAATCTGCTCACCAAAGCTGCGGTCTCTCTCGCCGCGACCTCGATGATTGCGGCGCCGGTTGCGGCTTCCGCTGCTCCCGCCGTTGATGGCGCGCGTGCGACCTCGACCGCCTCGGGCCAGAACAGCCTCGAAGGTTCGAGCTGGATCATCGCCGTTCTCGCTGCTGCCGCGATCATCGGCGGCATCATCATCGCTGCCGACAACGACAGCGACACGCCGACCAGCCCGGCCTAAGCCGCGCTCGGATCCGAGTTAGAGCAAAGGGCTCCGGATTATATCCGGGGCCCTTTGTTTTGCGTGCCCGGCAGGCAAGGATGACGGCTTTTAGGGCGGGCGTGGCTATTCGGGCGATCCTGCGCCGAATGACCGGAAGCGACCGGTTGCTGCCCTGTTGATCATCGTCACCCCGGACTTGATCCGGGGTCCACGACTTCGGCGCTGCTGTGGATCCCGGATCAAGTCCGGGATGACGAAAGAGAGCAGGCGAACGTCCGCTTCCCACCCCAAGTCGGACACCCGCCGCGAAAAAACCGCTGTCCTACATCATTCGGTTGTGCCAGCCTTCGCCCCTGCTCTTTCGATAAGTGGATAAAAGCGGCCGCACACCGGTTTGCAGATGCGGACGGGAGCCTGCGCGGCATGTTCGCGGAACGCGATCCATCGGCGGCTGCACAAGGCTGAACTTTGCTGAACTTTGAAGCGACGAGGGGGACCCGGCGCGCGATTACCAAAGACGGGCGATGGCCACTGGCCGCCCCAAAGCGGATTGCCTCTCTCGTGCAAGCAACCTGCTCTCTTTGCGTCCGACCTGCGCGCGGCGGCTCCGCTTGGGCGTTCGCCTGGCGAATCCCCAATCTGCGGCAACAGGCCTCCCCGCGACGCCGATCAGATCTTGAGGCGGCGCAGTGCGCGCGATTCGGCGAGCGGGATGGCCTGACGGGCCGTTTCGACCGCCGATGCGTCGACCGAGACCAGCGCCACCCGGGACGGCGCGGCATCCCCCTCCATCGCAGGCGCATCAACTCCGGGGCCGCCGTCGGACAGGATGTCGCCCCACGGATCGACCGCAAGGCTGTGGCCATAGGTCGTCCGGCCGTCGGCGTGTGCGCCGGCCTGCGCCGCGGCAAACAGGAAGCAGCCGGTTTCGATCGCGCGGGCGCGGAGCAGGATGTGCCAGTGCGCACGCCCCGTCGGGACGGTGAAGGCGGCGGGCACGGCGAGCAGCGTCGCTCCCGCGTCGACCAATGCCCGATAGAGTTCGGGAAAGCGCAGGTCATAGCAGATGCTGAGCCCCAGCCGGCCCAGCGGCGTGTCGGTGACGACGACCGCATCGCCGCCCGCAAAGGCGGCCGATTCGCGCCAGCTCTCGCCCGAGGGCAGCGTCACGTCGAACATGTGAATCTTGTCGTAGCGCGCGCGGATGCTGCCGTCGGCGGCGATGACGTGGCTGCGGTTGACGCGGCGTTCGCCGTCGTCGGACAACAGCGGCATGGATCCCGTGTGCAGCCACAGGCCGTGGCGCTGTGCCATTGTTTGCAGACGGCCCGGCCAGACACTGTCGGCCTCGCGCACGATATGCGGTGCCGAGCGCGCGCGGTCGCGGTCGAGCAGCACCGACATTTCGGGAAAGAAGGCCATCGCGGCGCCCGCCGCCGCCGCCTCGGCAAGCGCGGCGTCCATCGCCGCCAGATTGGCGTCGGGGTCGATGCTGCTCGTCATCTGGACGAGTGCGGCGATCGGGGCGGGTGCAGCCATGATCCCGGGCTAGGGCGGTCCCGCGATCGGGGCAAGCGCTTTGGGGCCTGACCCTGGATAGTTCAGTGGCCAGCAAGGTTCGAACAGGATAAGATCGCGCGATGCGCTATTCCCCCCTGCCGCGCCCCCTGCGCCTCGGCCGTTCGATTCTCTCTGCCTGTGCCGCCGCTGCACTGCTGCTCGTTCCGTCGGCGCCTGCGCCGGCGCAGGACGCGTCGGTCACCGCGCGCGCGAAGAACGACAGCTGGCTCTATGCCGGCAGCGATATTCCACGCGACACGGCATGGCGGTTCGGCGAACTGCCCAACGGGCTGCGCTATGCGGTGCGCAATAATCAGGTGCCGCCGGGGCAGGTGTCGATCCGCGTGCGGATGGACGTCGGCTCGATGTTCGAGACCGACGAGGAGCGCGGCTTTGCGCATCTCCTCGAACATCTGACCTTTCGCGGGTCGGAACATATTCCCGACGGCGAGGCGAAGCGCATCTGGCAGCGCTTCGGGGTGACCTTCGGCAGCGATTCCAACGCCCAGACGACGCCGACGCAGACCGTCTATCAGCTCGACCTGCCGAGCGTGACGCCGACGAGCCTCGACGAGAGCATGAAATTGCTCGCCGGCATGGTCCGCGAACCGCGCATTTCCGCTGCCGCGGTCGATGCCGAGCGCGGCGTGGTGCTGTCCGAACTGCGCGAGAATGACGGGCCGCAAAAGCGCATCGCCGACGCGACGACTGCGCATCTGTTCGCGGGCCAGCTGCTCGGCGAGCGCTCGCCGATCGGCACGCCCGAATCGCTCGCCGCAGCGCGCGCCGGCGCGGTACAGGCGTTTCACGACCGCTGGTATCGCCCGGATCGCGCGGTGGTCGTGATGGTCGGCGACGGCGATCCTTCGGAATTCGTGCGGCTGATCGAGAAATATTATGGCGACTGGCAGGCCGACGGATCGAACCCCGAGCAACCCGATTTCGGCAAACCCGACCCCAGCGCGCCGGTTGCCAAAGAGATCGTCGAGGCGAACCAGCCGCTCTCGCTGACCCTCGCGACGATCCGCCCGTGGAAAAAGCGCATCGACACGGTCGAAAATACGCGGCGGCTCTATCTCGAATTCCTCGCGATCTCGCTGGTCAACCGCCGGCTCGAAAATCGTGCGCGCAGCGGTGGCAGCTATCTGGTCGCGACGATCGACCAGGAATATCTGAGCCGCAGCGCCGACATCACCATGGCGCAGATCGTGCCTTTGGGCGACTGGCAGGCGGCGCTCGCCGACGTCCGCGGGGTGATCGCCGATGCGCTCGAAACCCCGCCGTCGCAGGCCGACATCGACCGCGAGGCGAACGAGATCGAGGCCTTTTTGCAGAAGGAGCTGCAGAATGCGCGCAACGAACCCGGCGCGCGGCTCGCCGACGACCTCGTGCGCGCGGTCGATATCGGCGAAACCGTCACCAGCCCACAGGGGCAGGTCGACATGTTCAAGGCGATCCGCGCGTCGGCGACGCCGCAGGTGATGCTCGACATCAGCCGCGCGATCTTCACCGGACCGGTCACGCGGCTCGTGCTGACCACGCCCGAGCCGGTGCCCGGCGGCGATAAGGCCTTGCTCGCCGCGCTCGCGCGCCCGGCGACGATCAAGGACGACCGGCTCGCGGCGGTCAAGGCCGACTTCGATCAGCTTCCGAAGATCGGCGATCCGGGCACCATCGTGTCGCAAACCGCGATCCCGGGCCTGCGCGCCGAACGCATCGAATTTGCCAATGGGGTGACGGCGCTCATCTCGAACAACCAGGTCGAACCCGGCAAGGTCCGCGTCAACGTCCGCTTCGGCAGCGGCAATCGCAGCGTTGCCGCCGATGCGCCGAATCTGCTGTGGACCGGCGACTATGCGCTGATGGCGAGCGGGATCGGACCATGGGGCCAGAATGCGATCGACCAGCTCACCAACGGCCGCCAGATCGAGCTGAATTTCGACATCGACGACGACGCCTTCGAAATTTCGGCCGAAAGCCGGCCCGCCGACCTCGCCGACCAGATGAAGCTGATCGCCGGCAAGCTCGCCTTTCCGCGCTGGGATACGGCGCCGGTCGAGCGGCTGCGCGTCGGCTATCTGACCGGCTATGACCTCAACGATGCCACGCCCAACGCCGTCATCGAACGCAATTTGCAGGGCTGGCTCGCCGATGGCGATTCGCGCTGGGCGCCGCCCGACCGCGCTGCGATCGAGGCGCTGACGCCGGTCGCCTTCAAGGCCTTCTGGGCGCCCCGGCTCGCGAGCGGGCCGATCGAAGTGCAGATCTTCGGCGATCTTGCGAGCGTCGATTATCGCAAGATCCTGGCCGAAACGCTCGGCGCGCTGCCGCCGCGCCGCGCGATTGCGCCGCCGGACGGGCAGCGCGTCCATTTCGCCGAACATAATGCCAGCCCGCAGCTCGCCTATCACAAGGGCGAGAAGGGACAGGCGGCGGCGATGATCGCCTGGCCGACGAGCGGCGGGCTCGCCGCGCCGCGCGATGCCCGCGCGCTCGAGGTGCTCGCGGCGATCTTCAACGACCGCCTGTTCGACCGGTTGCGCGCCGAGGATGGCGCGAGCTATGGCCCGTCGGTCGACAGCCACTGGCCGACGGGCTTCGAGGGGAGCGGCGGCTATCTGCTCGCGGGCAGCCTGCTCGCGCCCAAGGATGTCGATCGCTTCTATGCCATCGCAAAGGAAATCGCGGCCGATCTCGTCGCGCGGCCGGTCGGCGCCGACGAGCTGGCGCGCAGCGCGGGGCCGATCCGCGAACAGGTTGCGCGCGCATCGACCGGCAACGTCTATTGGATGTTCCTGCTCGAAGGCGCGACACGTGACCCCCGCGTCGCCGCCGCGGCGCTGTCGATCGAGGACGATATTTCGGCGGTGACTGCCGCCGATATCCAGCGGCTCGCGCGCGAGTATCTGACCCCCGACAAGCAATGGTCGCTGGCGATCCTGCCCCAGGGCATGACGCTTGCCGGGGCGGCGGCGCTGAATGCTCCCGCCCCGGTGGCGGGCGGGCGTTAGCGTCGGATCGTCTTTGACTGAGTTTGACTGAGTAAGCCCGTGTGCTCCCGCGAAGGCGGGAGCCCATCTCCCGGCCGCCCTATCTTGAGCCGTACCGAGATGGGTCCCCGCCTTCGCGGGGACACACGAACTTGCATGAGCGCTCCATCCAAAGACGATCGGCCTTCGGGATATGTTATCAGGCGTCTTCGCCGGCGGGGTTGGGGCGCAGCCGCTCGATGCGCGGTTCGCGATCGAGCGCGCCCTTGGTCATGATGTCGTGGCGCATCTTCGCGCGCACGTCGTGGATCGACGCGATCACCGGGCCCATCGCCATGCCGAGGTCGATCAGCACCGCCTCGGCCAGTTGCAGCGAGCTTTCGAGCGTTTCGGGCACCGCGTCGCTCGCCCCGGCCCTGTAGAGTGCGCCCGCATGATCGGCGTCGCGCGCGCGGCTGATGATCGGCAGGTCGGGATATTTTTCGCGCAGCTTGCGCGTCATGCGCAGCTGCTGCACCGGATCGTCCATCGTCAGCACGATCGCATTGGCATGTTCGAGCCCCAGCTTGTCGAGGCTGTTCGGCCGCACGACATCGGCGAAGCGCACGGCAAAGCCGTCGCGCCGCGCCGCCGCCACCGTGTCGATGTCGGCGTCGACGGCGACATAGGGCTGCCCATGTTCGCGCAGCAGCTCGGCGACGGTGTGCCCGACGCGTCCGAAGCCGACGATGACGGTGCGCGCGACCGGCGCTTCGTCGTCGCTCTCGCCGTCGGCGCTCTTCATCTCGATGCGCCGCGCGACATCGTGTCCGACGCGCGCGAGCAGCGGGGTGATGGTGAGCCCGATCGCGGTCACCAGCTGCCAGAATTCGGCGGTCGCGCGGCTGATCAACTGCGCCTGATAGGCCGTCGCGAGCACGATCAGCGTCGTTTCGGACGGGCTCGACATCAGCAATCCGACCTCTGCCGCCGTCCCGCGCCGCGCGCCCGAAAAGCGCAGCAGCAGCGCGGTGACGACCGCTTTTACGACCACCACCGCGACCACCGCGAGGAGGAGTGTCGACCAGTTTCGCGCGATGGTCGCGAGGTTGAGCCCCATGCCGACGCTGATCAGGAACACGCCGAGCGCGAGCCCCTTGAATGGCGCGGTGATCGCCTCGACCTCGCCATGATATTCGGTTTCGGCGATCATCAGCCCGGCGAGCAGCGCGCCGACGATCGGTGAAAGGCCCACCGTCGCGGTCGCGAGCGCGGCGACGATGACGACGAGCAGGCTCGCCGCGAGGAACAGTTCGGGGTCCTTCGCGCGCGCGGCCTGCGCGAAGATGCGCGGCAGCAGGAACCAGCCCGCGACCGCGAGGACCGCGACGACCAGCGCGCCCTGCCACAAAGTCGTAAGCAGCAGCTGGGCGTTGTCGCCGGCGGCGTTGGGCGCAAAGGCGCCGAGGATGAAGATGATCGGGACGATCGCCAGATCCTCGAACAACAGCATCGAAAAGGAGGCGCGGCCGACCGCCGAGCGCGTGCCCGCGATCGGCAGCACCAGCGCGGTCGAGGAGAGCGCGAGCGCGATGCCGAGCCCGAACGCCGCGGGCGGCGTCAGCGTCCCGATCATCAGTAGCACGCCGCCGAGGATCACGCCGCTGACGAGCAACTCCGCCGCGCCGACGCCGAAGACGAGCTTGCGCAGCTGCCACAGCCGCCGGAACGACAGTTCGAGCCCGATCGAAAAGAGCAGCAGGATGATGCCGAATTCGCCGAAGAGTGCGATATCCTCGGGCGACCGGATCGTGACGTGCCGCAGCCATGGATAATCGCCGGCGAGCGCGCCGAGCCCCGACGGCCCGACGAGCAGGCCGACGAGGATGAAGCCGATCACGGGGGTGATGCGAAAGCGCGCGAAGGCCGGAATGACGATCCCCGCCGCGCCCAACACGACGAGGGCGTTACCGAGGCTCGAGGTTTCCGCTTCAATCGCCATGAAACGGTCTTACGAAGGCGGCCCGCGCTTGGCTAGCCACCTTTGTCAACTAAATCACTTGTTTGGGTGAGAAGGGGGGTGGGGCCGGGGACCATGGTAAGCCCCTCCTCTTCAGAGGAGGGGTTTGGGGTGGTGCAGCGGCTTGGCGTTCGGCCGAGGCCACCACCCCGCTGCGACTAACGCGCAAAGCGCGTAAGTCTCGCTGCCCCTCCTCTGAAGAGGAGGGGTTCAGGCGGTCGTCTCCTATCCACCCTAAAGCCGCCCGCCCTCAGGCGCCCATCTTCTTTTCGAGATTCTCGACGATCGCCTCGAAAAAGCCTTCGGTGGTCAGCCAGTTCTGGTCGGGGCCGATCAGCAGCGCGAGATCCTTGGTCATCTTGCCGCTTTCGACGGTCTCGATGCAGACGCGCTCGAGGTCCTCGGCGAACTTCGTCACCTCGGGCGTGCCGTCGAGCTTGCCGCGATGCTTGAGGCCGCCGGTCCAGGCAAAGATCGACGCGATCGGATTGGTCGAGGTCGCCTTGCCCTGCTGGTGCATGCGATAGTGGCGCGTGACGGTGCCGTGCGCCGCCTCGGACTCGACGGTCTGGCCGTCGGGGGTCATCAGCACGCTCGTCATCAGGCCGAGCGAGCCGAAGCCCTGCGCGACGGTGTCCGACTGCACGTCGCCGTCGTAATTCTTGCAGGCCCAGACGAATTTGCCCGACCATTTGAGCGCCGAGGCGACCATGTCGTCGATCAGGCGGTGCTCATAGGTGATACCCGCTTCGTCGAACTTCGCCTTGAACTCGTCGAGATAGATTTCCTCGAACAGATCCTTGAAGCGGCCGTCATAGGCTTTCATGATCGTATTCTTGGTCGACAGGTAAACCGGCCAGCCGCGCGCGAGGCCATAGTTCATGCTGGCGCGCGCGAAGTCGCGGATCGAATCGTCGAGGTTGTACATCGCCATCGCGACGCCCGACGAGGGGAACTGGAAGACCTCCTCGTCGATGATCGTGCCGTCCTCGCCCTCGAACACCAGGCGCAGCTTGCCGGGGCCGGGAACGCGATAGTCGGTCGCGCGATACTGGTCGCCGAAGGCGTGGCGGCCGACGACGATCGGGTCGGTCCAGCCGGGGACGAGGCGCGGAACATTCTTGATCACGATCGGTTCGCGGAAGACGACGCCGCCCAGGATGTTGCGGATCGTGCCGTTCGGCGATTTCCACATCTTTTTCAGGCCGAATTCCTCGACGCGCGCTTCGTCGGGGGTGATCGTCGCGCACTTGACGCCGACGCCATATTTCTTGATCGCATTGGCGGCTTCGACGGTGATCTTGTCGTCGGTGCGGTCGCGTTCCTCGATGCCGAGGTCGTAATAATGCAGGTCGATATCGAGATAGGGGAGGATCAGGCGCTCGCGGATCCATTGCCAGATGATCCGGGTCATTTCGTCGCCGTCGAGTTCGACGACGGGGTTCGCTACCTTGATCTTGCCCATGTGCGTGCCTTTTCCTGCGGGGAGTTGAGTTGAGCGCGCCTTAGGCAATGCGGCCGAATTGATCAACTGCCCTGACGGAACCGCGACCGCGCTTATCCATTGTCAGTCTCGGAGGCGCACCGTAGAAGAACCGCATGTCGACAACCATCTCTTCGAACCGTCCGGGCGGCGGCATCAAGTGGCGCTGGCCCGCGGTCCATCCCGAAGGCCGGAAATTCCTGCTCATCGCCGCGGTGGTCACCTTGTGCTTCTGGCTGCTCGGATGGGAAATCGCCGGGTGGCTGATGCTCGGCCTGACGATCTGGGTCGGCGCCTTCTTTCGCGATCCGGTGCGGATCACGCCGGTCGGCGCCGACCTGATCGTCGCGCCCGCCGACGGGCTGGTGACGCAGATCGCCGAGGTCCCGCCGCCGCCCGAGATCGCCGGACCCGACGGGCTCGGCGATGCGCCGCTGCTGCGCGTGTCGATCTTCATGAGCGTGTTCGACGTTCACATCAACCGCACCCCGATGGCGGGGACGCTGCGCAAGCTCGCCTATATTCCGGGCAAATTCCTCAACGCCGATCTCGACAAGGCGAGCGAGGACAATGAGCGCCAGCATTTCGTCGTCGAGCGCGCCGACGGGCTGCGCATCGGCTTCACCCAGATCGCGGGGCTCGTCGCGCGACGCATCCTGCCTTTCGTCAGCATGGGCACCACGCTCGAGACCGGCCAGCGCGTCGGGCTGATCCGTTTCGGCAGCCGGGTCGACGTCTATCTGCCTGCGGGCACGACGCCGCAGGTGCTGCTCGGCCAGCGCACGCTCGCCGGCGAGACGATCGTCGCGCGCATCGGCGAGGGCGGCGCGCTCGACGGCGTCGGGCAATAGGGTGACGGAGCCGGCCCAGCCTTCGTCGCCCGAGTCCGGGCGCCGCCTCGGCAGCATCCCGCTGCGCGCCTTCGTTCCCAATGCGATCACCGCGCTCGCGCTGTGCTTCGGGCTGACCGGGGTGCGCTTCGCGATCGGGGCGGAGTGGGAAAAGGCGCTCGCGGCGATCATCTTCGCGGGCGTGCTCGACGGGATGGACGGGCGCATCGCGCGGCTGCTGCGCGCGCAGAGCAAGTTCGGCGCCGAGCTCGATTCGCTTTCCGACGTCATCGCCTTCGGCGTCGCGCCGGCGATGATCCTTTTCCTCTGGTCGCTCGCCGATGCGCCCAAATTCGGCTGGACCGCGGCGCTCGCGCTCGCCGTCTGCTGCGCGCTGCGCCTCGCGCGCTTCAATTCGCGCCTCGATGCCGATGTCCAGCCGCACAAGTCGGCGGGCTTCATGACGGGCATCCCCGCACCCGCCGGGGCGGGACTCGCTTTCGTTCCCGTCTATCTGTGGCTGACGACGGGCAATGCGCTGTTCCGCGAATGGTATGTCGTCATGCCATGGGCGCTGGCGATCGCCATGCTGATGATTTCGGCGATCCCGACCTACAGCTGGTCGTCGATCCGCTTGCGGCGTTCGTGGCGGCTGTTCGCGCTCGCCGGAGTGGGCCTGCTCGGCGCCGCGCTGGTGACCGCTCCGTGGCATAGCTTGCTCGCCGTTTGCGCCGTCTATGTCGCGCTCTTGCCCTTCGGCATCGCGAGCTATGCGAAGGTCAGGCGGCGCGGCTTAGCGGCGGGCGCGGAGCGCTGACGGCACGGGCCGGACGCGGTGCCAACCGCCGCACGCTGACGACGACTTGCGGCGCGGGCGAGGGGCTCGGCCCGGCCGCGACCGGGAAAGCGCCGTCGCCGGCGAGCGCCGACAGGATCGCATCGCCATTGCTGCGGACCATGGCGACAATCACCATCAGGCCAAGCCCGGCGGCGAGAGCGAAGAGGAGAGCGGCGGCGACCTGAACCATGATCTTGTCCTTTCGGCGGCTTTGTGCGAAACCGTCGCTCGAACGACGTTCTCGCTTCGTTCCATGTTCCCTTTTCGTTCTCAACCTGCCTGCGACGAAACGAGCGTTTTCGTCGGTAAGTTGAACTACGCCTGCGATGCGCCGCGCCGATCCGCCACCCGCCGGCCGCCATTCCCCCTTGCATTTGTGCGCCCCGGACGCTAACGGCCCGCCCATTCCACATGGAAGGCGCACATACCGGTGCCGGGATCGTCCTTTGAGGATAGCTCGGTTCTTGCCTTCCAGAGGACTAACCGGAAGGAGAAAGACTATGGCGGCTCCTGTCGTCACGATGCAGAATCTTATCGAGGCCGGCGCGCATTTCGGCCACCAGACCCACCGTTGGAACCCGCGCATGAAGCCGTATATCTTCGGCGCGCGCAACGGCATCCACATTCTCGACCTGTCGCAGACCGTGCCGCTCTTCGCGCGCGCACTCGACTTCATCGCGTCGACCTCGGCCGCCGGCGGCAAGGTGCTGTTCGTCGGCACCAAGCGCCAGGCGCAGGGCCCGATCGCCGATGCGGCGCGCGCGTCGGGCCAGCATTTCGTCAACCACCGCTGGCTGGGCGGCATGCTCACCAATTGGAAGACGATCTCGAACTCGATCAAGCGCCTGAAGGCGCTCGAAGAGCAACTCTCGGGCGACACCTCGGGCCTGACCAAGAAGGAAGTGCTCAACAAGACCCGCGAGCGCGACAAGTTGGAACTCAGCCTCGGCGGTATCCGCGACATGGGCGGCATTCCCGACGTGATGTTCGTGATCGACGCGAACAAGGAAGAGCTGGCGATCAAGGAAGCCAACGTCCTTGGCATCCCCGTCGTCGCGATCCTCGATTCGAACGTTTCGCCCGACGGCATCGCCTTCCCGGTCCCCGCGAATGACGACGCCGCGCGCGCGATCCGCCTCTATTGCGAAGCGGTTGCCCAGGCGGCGACCCGCGGCGGCCAGCAGGCGCGCGCCGACGCCGGCGAAGATCTGGGCGCAGCCGTCGAGCCGGCGGCCGAGCCCGCCGTCGTGACCGAAGACGAACAGGTTCCGGCCGCCGCCGCTGCCGAAACCGAAGTTCAGCGCGACGCCTGATCCGCGCCGGCTGCAATGACGGGACGGCGCCCTGCCTTGAACGGGGTGCCGTCCCGGTCATCGTTTTGACCTATCGCGCCGCCATGTGCGCGGCGCAGCAGCGGTTCGACATTGCGAACCGCCCCTATGGAAAGGAATGACCCATGGCTGAGATTACGGCCGCTCTCGTCAAGGAACTGCGCGAACGCACCGGCGCGGGCATGATGGACTGCAAGAAGGCGCTCGCCGAAACCGGCGGCGACATCGAAGCGTCGATCGACTGGCTGCGCACCAAGGGGCTGGCCGCCGCCGCGAAGAAGGCCGGCCGCGTCGCCGCCGAGGGCCTGGTCGGCGTGTCGACCGACGGCACCCGCGGCGCGGTCGTCGAGGTCAACAGCGAGACCGACTTCGTCGCCAAGAACGAACAGTTCCAGGACTTCGTCCGCGACGTGACCGAGGTTGCGCTCGCCGGTTCGCTGAACGACATCGAAGCGCTCGGCGCCGCGGCCTATCCGTCGGGCGGCACCGTCGCCGAAAAGCTGACGAACAATATCGCGACGATCGGCGAAAACCAGTCGCTGCGCCGTTCGGAAGTCGTCACCGTCGAATCGGGCGTCGTCACCGGCTATGTCCACAACGCCGTCGCGCCGGGTCTCGGCAAGATCGGCGTGCTCGTCGCGCTCGAATCGAGCGCCGGCGCCGACGTCCTCGAACCGCTCGGCAAGCAGCTTGCGATGCATGTCGCCGCCGCGAACCCGCTCGCGCTCAACGGCGACGATCTCGATGCCGACCTCGTCGCGCGCGAACGCGCGATCGCCGAGGAAAAGGCGGCGCAGTCGGGCAAGCCCGCCGACATCGTCTCGAAGATGGTCGATGGTGCGATCGCCAAGTTCCGCAAGGAAAATGCGCTGCTCTCGCAGCCCTTCGTGATCGACGGCAAGACCCCGGTCGCCGAAGTCGTCGCCGCCGCCGGCAAGGATGTCGGTGCGACGATCACGCTCAAGGGTTTCGTGCGCTTCCAGCTCGGCGAAGGCATCGAGAAGGAAGAAAGCGACTTCGCCGCCGAAGTCGCCGCTGCCGCCGGCCGCTAAACTGGATCGCGACTGCCGCGCCTCCGGTGCGGCAGTCCGCTTGGCAATGGCGCGCACTCTGACTAGGGTGCGCGCCATTCGCATATCGACCCATATAATAAGGTTCCCACAGACATGGCATTGCCCGGCCTGAAACGCATCTTGCTCAAATTGTCGGGCGAGGCGCTGATGGGCTCCAGCCCCTTCGGGATCGACCCCGAAACCGTCGCCAGCATGGCGGCCGAAGTGAAGGCGGCGAAGGATCGCGGCCTCGAACTCTGCCTCGTCATCGGCGGCGGCAATATCTTTCGCGGCATGGCGGGGGCGGCGAAGGGGATGGACCGCGCGCAGGCCGACTATATGGGAATGCTCGCGACGGTGATGAACGCGCTCGCGATGCAGAATGCTCTCGAGCAACTCGGCGTCGAGACGCGCGTCCAGTCGGCGATCGAGATGGACAAGGTGTGCGAGCCGGTGATCCGCCGCCGCGCCGAACGCCATATGGAAAAGGGCCGTGTGGTGATCTTTGCCGCGGGCGTCGGCGCGCCCTATTTCACGACCGACAGCGGCGCGGCGCTGCGCGCCGCCGAAATGAAGTGCGACGCGCTGCTGAAGGGCACGAGCGTCGACGGCGTTTACAACGCCGACCCGAAGCAGGATCCGGACGCGGTGCGCTACGACAGCCTCAGCTATGACCGCGTGCTCGCCGACAATCTGAAGGTGATGGACGCGAGCGCGGTGGCGCTGTGCCGCGACAATCATATCCCGATCGTCGTGTTCAACATCCGCGAACCCGGCAATCTGGCGCGCGTGCTGGCGGGCGAGGGCGTCGCCACCGTCGTCGGCGATGCCGCCTGATCGAACAGAGAGGAAAGACAATGGCGAAATATGACAAGGCCGATCTCGAGCGCCGGATGCACGGCGCACTCGAATCGCTGAAGCACGACCTCGCGGGCCTGCGCACCGGCCGCGCCAATTCGGCGCTGCTCGACCCGGTGACGGTCGAGGTTTACGGTGCGCATATGCCGCTCAACCAGGTCGCCTCGATCAGCGCGCCCGAGCCGCGGATGCTGTCGGTTCAGGTGTGGGACAAGGCGAACGTCGGCCCGGTCGACAAGGCGATCCGCTCGGCGGGGCTCGGGCTCAACCCGATCGTCGACGGCCAGATGCTGCGCCTGCCGATCCCCGACATGACGCAGGAACGCCGCAAGGAACTGTCCAAGCTCGCCGGCCAATATGCCGAAAAGGCGCGCGTCGCCGTCCGCAACGTCCGCCGCGACGGCATGGACGCGCTGAAGCAGGACGAGAACAAGAAGGAAATCAGCGAGGACGAGCGCAAGCGCGCCGAGACCGAAGTGCAGAAGCTGACCGATTCGGTGATCGCCGACATCGACGAAGCCGCGAGTGCAAAGGAAAAGGAAATCCTGGGCTAAGTCGATGGGCGTCGCAGAGGTCATTGCGATCCTCCCCGGCACGGGGAGGGGGACCATGCGAAGCATGGTGGAGGGGGGTCACAGCCTTGAGCTTCGCTTGATGCTGCCCCCCCCCTCCGTCAGCGCTTCGCGCTGCCACCTCCCCGCAAGCGGGGAGGATTGATGATCATCCACGACCACGGCGCGCGCCACGTCGCCATCATCATGGACGGCAATGGGCGCTGGGCAAAGAAGCGCCATCTGCCGCGCGTCGCCGGCCACCGCGCGGGAGTGGAGGCGGTGCGCACGATCGTCCGCGCAGCGGGGGACATGGGGCTGGAGGCGATGACGCTCTATGCCTTTTCGTCGGAGAACTGGAAACGTCCCGAAGAGGAGGTCAGCGACCTGATGGGGCTGATGAAGCGCTTCATCCTCTCCGACCTCGACGAGTTCGCCGCCAACGATGTGCGCTTGAAGGTGATCGGCAACTGGCGCGCGCTTGCGCCCGACGTCGTCGCGCTGATCGAAAATGCGCTCGACCGCACCGCGGGCAACAAGCGCACGACGCTCGCGGTGGCGCTCAACTATGGCGCGCAGGACGAGCTGGTGCGCGCCGCGCGCGCCGCTGCGGCGGAGGAGGGCGGGATCACCGCCGAGACGATCGAGGCGCATCTCGACACCACCGGCCTGCCGCCGCTCGACCTGCTCATCCGTACCTCGGGTGAAGTCCGGCTGTCGAACTTCCTGCTCTGGCAGGCGGCCTATGCCGAACTCTATTTCACCGACCGGCTGTGGCCCGATTTCACGCCCGCCGACCTGCAGGCGGCCCTCGATCATTTTGCGCGGCGCGAACGCGGTTTCGGAGGATTATAGGCCATGGCGACCGCGGCGAAGTCCGACCTCTGGGTGCGCATCCTTTCGGCGATCATATTGTTCGCGATCGCCGGGGTCGCGCTTTGGCTCGGCGGCATCGCCTATGGCCTGCTGCTGCTCGTCGGCGGGGCGCTCACGCTCGTCGAATGGACCGCACTCGTCCGCGCGATGCCGCTCGGGAGCGGGGGCCGGGCCGGCTTCATCGCCCTCGGCCTGATCCTCGTCGCCGGGGCGATCGGCGGACTCTGGTTCGTGCGCGATGCGCTGGGGGTGACCGCGGCGCTGTGGCTGTTCGGCATGGTGTGGGCGACCGACATCGGCGCCTATTTCGCCGGCCGCGCCTTTGGCGGCGCGCGGCTTGCGCCGGCGATCAGCCCGTCGAAAACCTGGTCGGGGCTGACCGGCGGGATGGTTGCGGCGCTGATCGCCAGCGCGACGATCGGCGACCGTGCCGGCATCATCGGCGTGCCGCTGTGGATCGGCCTGTTCATGGGGCTGCTCGCGCAGCTCGGCGACCTCGGCGAAAGCTGGATGAAGCGGCGCGCAGGCGTCAAGGATTCGGGCAGGCTGATCCCCGGGCATGGCGGGATTTTCGATCGCGTCGACGGGCTGCTCCCCGTCGCGCTCGTCATCGGTGCGCTCGCGGCCTTTGGGCCGCTGGCCGTGCGGGCGGGCGGCTGAGATGGTGCGGCGCCTGTCGCTGTTCGGCGCCACGGGCTCGGTCGGGCGCTCGACGCTCGATCTCGTCCGCTGCGACGGCGAGGCGTGGCGCGTCACCGTGCTCACCGCGAACAGCGACGTCGCCGAACTGGCGAAGCTCGCGCGCGAATTCCGCCCCGGCATCGCGGTGATCGCCGATCCCGCGCGCTATGGCGCGCTTCGCGACGCGCTCGCGGGAACGGGAATCGAAGCGGCGGCGGGCGCCGAAGCGCTCGTCGAGGCGGCGCAGCGCCCGACCGACCTCGTGATGGCGGCGATCGTCGGCACCGCGGGACTCGCGCCGACGATGGCGGCGCTGGCGGCCGGGCACGACGTCGCGCTCGCCAACAAGGAAGCGCTGGTGTCGGCGGGCGAGCTGATGACGGCCGCGGCGCGCGCATCGGGCGCGACGATCCTGCCCGTCGATTCCGAACATAATGCGATTTTCCAGTGCCTTGCCGGCGGTCGCATCGACGAGGTGCGGCGCATTGTGCTGACCGCGAGCGGCGGCCCGTTCCGCACCATGGCGGCCGAAGCGATGGCGGCGGTCACCCCTGCACAGGCGGTCGCGCACCCGAACTGGTCGATGGGCGCGAAGATCAGCGTCGATTCGGCGACGATGATGAACAAGGGGCTCGAGCTGATCGAGGCGCATCATCTGTTCCCCGTCGGGCTCGACCGCATCGAAATCCTCGTCCATCCGCAGTCGGTGATCCACTCGATGGTCGAATTCGTCGATTGCTCGACCCTCGCGCAGCTCGGCTCGCCCGACATGCGCATCCCGATCGCGAGCGCGCTCGCCTGGCCGCAACGGATGGCGACGCCATGCGCCCCGCTCGATCTGGCGAGCATCGGCCGCCTCGATTTCGAAGCGCCCGACGAAGCGCGCTTTCCCGCGACCGCGCTCTGCCGCGCCGCGATCGCCGAGGGCGGCGCCCGCCCGGCGCAACTCAACGCCGCGAACGAGGTGGCGGTCGCCGCCTTTCTGTCGGGACGCATTGCCTTTCCCGCGATCGTCGATACGGTGCGGCGCGTGATCGACGCCGAGGCGCCGGCGGTGCCGGCTTCGCTTCAGGACATATTCAGCGTCGATGCCGCATCGCGCGCGGCCGCGCAGATATTTGTGGACCAACTCGTACATGCTTGAGACGCCCGGTATCCCTTTCACCATCCTCGCCTTCATCCTCGTGCTGGGACCGCTCGTCTTCGTCCACGAATATGGCCATTATATCGTCGGGCGCTGGTGCGGGGTGAAAGCCGACGCCTTCTCGATCGGTTTCGGGCGCAAGCTCGTCGGCTGGACCGACAAGCGCGGCACCGAATGGAAGATCGGCTGGCTGCCGCTCGGCGGCTATGTCCAGTTCGCGGGCGACCGCGATGCGGTGAGCCAGCCCGACGCCGATTGGCAGTCGCTTCCCGACGCCGAACGGTCGCACAGCTTTCCGGCGCAACCGGTGTGGAAACGCGCCCTGATCGTCGCCGCCGGGCCGTTCACCAATTTCCTGTTCGCGATTCTGATCTTCGCCGCCTTCAACCTCGCTTACGGCGTGCCGACCACCCCGCCGGTGATCGCCGGCGTGCAACCGCAAAGCGCCGCGGCCGAGGCGGGGCTGCGCGAGGGCGACCGCATCGCGGCGATCGACGGCCGGGCGATGGAGACCTTCGACGACATCCGCATCGCGGTCGCCTTCGACCTCGGCAGGCCGATCGACCTTTCGGTCGAGCGCGGCGGCGAGCAGCGGACGATTTCGCTGCGGCCGCGGATCGTGTCCGAAACCGATCGGTTCGGCAACACGTCCGAGCGGGCGATCATCGGCATCATGCCCGGCGCCCCGACGCTCACCCCGGCGGGACCGATCGCGTCGGTCGAGGCCGGGGCCAGGCAGACGTGGGACATGGTGCGGCTCACGGGCGAAGTGCTCGGCCAGTTCGTTACCGGCCAGCGTTCGGTCAAGGATATGGGCGGCCCGCTTCGGATCGCGAAGCAATCGGGTGAAGTGGCGACGCTCGGCCCCGTGGCGCTGATCTCCTTTATCGCCTTCGTCTCCATCAATCTGGGGTTCATCAACCTGTTGCCATTGCCGATGCTCGATGGCGGTCATTTGCTTTTTTACGCCTATGAGGCGATCAGGCGGCGCCCGGCCCCGCCGCAGGCACAGGAATGGGCGTTCCGATTCGGTTTTGCCGCGATCGTGACGCTCATGCTGGTCGTGACTTTCAACGATTTGGGCTCATTCGGTTTGTGGGACGGGATCGCCCGCTTGATTGGATAGCCGGAGTCGGGCAGGGAGAGCGCGCTCGGACTTTACGGGGGTCCGGGCGCTGGGACGATATTATTGGCGGGATGAACAGCGTGGTTTCACACAAATTTACGGCGCGGATGCAGCTGTCGGCGCTCCTGTTGGCGGGAACGATGCTGACCGGGCCGGTTTTTGCGCAGGAGGCCGCGCCGCCGCAGACGGTGCCGACCGTGCCGGTGCCGACGCCCGAGGCCGTGCCGACCGCATCGACGATCAAGTCGATCGCCGTGACCGGCAACCAGCGCCTCGAAACCCAGACGATCCTCTCTTATCTGCGCCTGCGCGTCGGTCAGGAATATGATCGCGCGACGCTCGACCAGGCGCTCAAGGATCTCGCTTCGACCGAGCTTTTCAAGGATTACCAGATCACCGACGATGCCGGGGCGCTGACGATCCAGGTCGTCGAGAATCCGGTCATCAACCGCGTGATCCTGGAGGGCAACAAGCGGCTCAAGGAAGACAAGATCCGGCCCGAGATCAAGCTCGCACCGCGCCAGATCTTCACCCGGTCGAAGGTGCGCGCAGACGTCGCGCGCATCATCGAGCTTTACAAGCGGCAGGGCCGTTTCGCCGCGACCGTCGATCCGAAAATGGTCCAGCTCGACCAGAACCGCGTCGATGTGGTGTTCGAGATCACCGAAGGGCCGAAGTCGAAGGTCCGCCAGATCAACATCATCGGCAACGAGAAATTCAGCGACGGCGATCTGAAGGACGAGATGGCGACGCGCACGACCGGCGGCCTGCTCTCTTTCCTGTCGTCGAACACGACCTACGACCCCGACCGCCTCGCCTATGACCAGCAGAAGCTGCGCCTCTTTTACCTGCAGAACGGTTATGCCGATTTCCGCGTCATTTCGGCGGTCGCCGAGCTGACGAGCAACAAGCAGGATTTCATCATCACCTATGTCGTCGAAGAGGGCGAGCGCTACAAATTCGGCGATGTGAAGATCGAGAGCAGCCTGCGCGACTTCAAGCCCGAGCAGATGCAGAAGCTGCTGCCGATGAAGACCGGCGACTGGTACGACGCCAAGCAGGTCGAGGATACGGTCGAAAGCCTCAGCGAAACCGCAGGCCTCTTCGGCTATGCCTTTGCCGACATCAACCCCGAATTCCGTCGCAATCCCGAAGACCGGACGATGGACATCACCTTCAATGTCGGCGAAAGCCCGCGCACCTATGTCGAGCGGATCGACGTCAACGGCAACACGCTGACGCAAGACAAGGTCATCCGCCGCGAATTCCGCCTGAACGAAGGCGACGCGTTCAACAGCTTCGCCTTGAAGCGCACCGAAAACCGCATCAACAGCCTCGGCTATTTCCAGGAGAATCTGGAAATCGAGCGCAAGGAAGGCAGCACCCCCGACCGCATCATCCTCGACACCAATGTCGAGGAGAAACCGAC
The DNA here is from genome assembly GCF_900188185.1 of Sphingopyxis indica. Classification (GTDB taxonomy): domain Bacteria; phylum Pseudomonadota; class Alphaproteobacteria; order Sphingomonadales; family Sphingomonadaceae; genus Sphingopyxis; species Sphingopyxis indica. Next base: position 66,458 of record NZ_FZPA01000001.1, read on the forward strand.
CGGCGAACTGTCGCTGTCGGCGGGCTTCTCGTCGATCGAAAGCTTCCTCGTCCAGGCGTCGGTGCGTCAGCGCAACTTCCGCGGCATGGGCCAGCAGCTGCAGGCGTCGGTCAACTATTCGAGCTATTCGAAGTCGATCGAACTGGGCTTCACCGAACCCTATCTGTTCGATCGCAACATTTCGATCGGCGGCAGCGTCTATCGCCGCGATCTCAATTCGTTCAACTTCATCAACAACGACCGCCAGACGACGTTCGAGCAGACGACGACCGGCTTCCAGATGAACGTCGGCGTTCCGCTGACCGAGTTCATGTCGGCGTTCGGGCGCTACAGTCTCAACTTCGACGATGTGACGCTCGACAAGAGCGTCTATTATTTCGGCGACGAGTGCGATCCCCTGATCGCCGGGCGCTATCTGTGCGATGCAATCGGCAAGCGGACGACCTCGCTGATCGGCTTCACCCTCGCCTATGACGATCGCGACAACCGCATCCGGCCGACGCGCGGCCAGTCCTTCACCCTCAGTCAGGATTTCGCGGGCCTCGGCGGCGACGTCAAATATCTCCGCACGCGCGCCACGGCCAGCAAGCATCGCAGCCTCGGCGGCCGCTTCATTCTCAACGCCTATCTCGAGGGCGGCTACATCTATCCGCTCGAAGATCAGCCCGATCCCTTCACCGACGCGGTGCGGCTGACCGACCGCTTCCAGCTCGGCGAACCCGACCTGCGCGGCTTCGACATTCGCGGCGTCGGCCCGCGCGTCATCCGCTACACCGGCGTCGACCTCACCGATCCGGCCAATCCGGTGCTCGATCTGACCACCGACCGCGGACAGCTGATCGACGACGCGCTCGGCGGCAAGGCTTATTACAAGGGGCGCCTCGAACTCGACATCCCGCTCGGCGCCGGTGCCAAGGAAATGGGCCTGCGTCCGTCGATCTTCGTCGACGTCGGCTCGGTGTTCAGCGTGGTCAAGCCAGAGCTGACGACCCTGGCCAATTTCACGGACCCGTCGGATGGCCTGACCAAATATCTCTGCCGCAACTCGGCGGAAGAAACGAGCCAGTTCGCGACGCAGGGAACCGATTCGAACGGCAACCCCACCGGCCTCTACAACCAGTGTCCCACCGGTTATTCGGCGCTCGCTCCGTTCGAGGAACGCTTTTACGGCGACAGCTGGAAGCCGCGTGTTTCGATCGGCGCCGGCGTCAACTGGAACTCCCCCTTCGGTCCCTTCCGGATCGACTTCGCTTACGCCCTTCGCAAAGAAGAGGGCGATGATACCAAACGCTTCTCATTCAACGTAGGAACCCAATTCTGATGAAGAAAATTTTCACTGCCTCGGCGCTGGCGATCGCCAGCCTGTCGATTTCGCCGATGCTCGCCGCCCCGGCCGCCGCGCAGGCGCGCTCGGTCGCCGTCGCCGATGTGCGTGCCGCCGCCGCCCAGTCGAACGCGTTCAAGACCGCGTCGCAGCAGATCCAGACGACATACAAGGCGCAGATCGACCAACAGGAATCGCGCGGCCAGACGCTGCAGGCGGAACTGAACGTGCTCGTCGCCAAATATAATGAAGAGGCGAAAAAGACGCCGCAGAATCAGGCCGCCCTCCAGGCCGCTGCCAAGGCGGTGCAGGACAAGCGCCAGTCGGCTTCGGAAGAACTGAACCGCATCGGCGCGCCCGTCGAACTCGCGCTCTCTTATGTCGAGGACCAGATCAGCGTGCGCATGAACGAGGCGATCAAGGCCGCGATGACGGCCAAGAAGGTCGATCTGCTGCTTCAGCCCGACGCCGTCCTCGCGCGGGAAAACAACGCCGACATCACCGATGCGGTCGTCACCGAACTCAACCGCATCCTGCCGTCGGTCTCGACCGCGGTGCCGGCGGGCTACAAGCCCGGCCAGCTCGTTCAGCAGCGCAACCAGCAGCTGATCGACGCGGCGCGCTCGCAGCAGGGCGCGGCGGCGACCCCGGCCCCGGCCGCCGGCAACCAGCCGACGACGCGCTGAGCCGATGACCGCTGGGGAAGGGCAGGGCGAAACGCTTGGGCCGGCGGACATCCGCCGGATTCTCAGCCTGTTGCCGCATCGTTATCCGATGCTGCTCGTCGACCGGGTGGTCTCGATGGTCAAGGACCAGTCGATCCACGCGGTCAAGGCGGTGACGATGAACGAGCCCTTCTTCCAGGGGCATTTTCCCGGCCGGCCGATCATGCCCGGCGTCCTAATCGTCGAGGCGCTGGCGCAGGCCGGCGGCGTGCTGGCGATCGAATCGCTCGGCCTCGCCGGTACTGGCAAGCTCGTCTATTTCATGGGCATCGACGGCGTGAAGTTCCGAAAGCCCGTCGAACCCGGCCATCTGCTCGACCTCCACGTCACCATCCTTCAGGCGAAGCGGAACATCTGCAAGTTCGAAGGACGCGCGCTGCTGGACGGCCAGCTTGCGACCGAGTGCCAGTTCACCGCGATGATCGCCGACCCGCCGAGCGATTGATTCCATTCCGTCTCCCCGAGCGAAGACGAGGGGCCCGTTCGAGCGGAGCGAGAACCAGCAACGGTGCGGCCTCGTCTTCGCTCGGGGAAACGGGATGGTGTTGCATTTTCCTCCGTTCCTGCCTAAAGGCCGCCACTTCGCGTCCCCGGATGCAGACTCACGCTGCTGGTCGGAAACCAGCGGCACAGGAGCTTATGAGATGAAAAAAGACATTCACCCCGACTATCACATGATCACGGTCAAGATGACCGATGGCACCGAATATCAGACGCGCTCGACCTGGGGCAGCGAGGGCGACACGATGACCCTCGAAATCGACCCGACCGCGCACCCGGCCTGGACCGGCGGCCAGGGCCGTATGCTCGACCAGGGCGGCCAGGTTGCGAAGTTCAACAAGCGCTTCGGCGGCCTCACCCTCAAGCGCTGATCTATTTAGCCCCTCCTCTTCAGAGGAGGGGCAGCGAGACTTGCGAACTTGTTCGCTAGTCGCAGCGGGGTGGTGGCCGGGATTTGCGCCCAGCCACAGCACCACCCCAAACCCCTCCTCTGAAGAGGAGGGGCTTAAGAAGCCAAAACCTTCGCAAGCGCGCTTTGCCAGCCGGCAAGGCGCGCTTCGCGTTTGGCGGCATCGAGCGCGGGGGTGAAGCGCGTCGTGCGGCCGCGCATCGCGGCCGCGGCACTCGCGAGATCCGGATAGAGCCCCGCGCCGGTCGCGGCGAGCATCGCCGCGCCCAAGGCTGTGCTTTCGACGAAATCGGGGCGCTCGACGGTCAGGTCCAGCATGTCCGCCAGATCCTGCGCCATCCAGTCGTTCGCGGCCATGCCGCCGTCGATCCTCAGTTCGGCCCAATCGACCCCGTCGGCGGCGAAGGCCGCTTTAAGGTCGTGCGCCTGATAGGCCTGCGCCTCGAGCGCGGCGCGCGCGACATGCGCCTTGCCGCTCGCGAAGCTGAGGCCCGATAGCGCTGCGAGCGCATCGGGCCGCCAGTGCGGCGCGCCGAGCCCGGCAAGCGCCGGGACCAGATAGACCCCGCCATTGTCGGGGATCGACCGCGCCAGCCCCTCGCTCTCGCCCGCGCTCGACAAGAGGCCCAGCCCGTCGCGCAGCCATTTGATCAGGCTGCCGGCGACGAACACCGATCCTTCGAGCGCATAGAGGCGCGTGTCGCCCTCCTGCACCAATATCGTCGACAACAGCCGGTTGTCCGATGCCGGCCGCCGCGTTCCGCTCGCCGACAGGATGAAGGCGCCGGTGCCGAAGGTCGCCTTGGTCTGGCCCGGCGACAGGCACGCCTGACCGATCGTCGCCGCCTGCTGGTCGCCCGCCATGCCCGAAATCGGAATCGCGCCGCCGAACAGGTCGGGGGCGGTGGCGCCCACGGTCGCGGTGCAGCCGGCGATTTCGGGAAGCAGTCCGATCGGCGCACCGAACAGATCGCACAGCCCCGCGTCCCAGCCCCCGCGTCCGATGTCCATCAGCAGGGTGCGCGCGGCGTTGGTCGCGTCGCTCACATGCACGCCCCCGGTCAGGCGAAAGACCAGCCAGGATTCGACCGTGCCGATCGCGAGCCGATCGCCCGCTTCGCGCAGTTGCGGCCAGTTTTCGAGCGCCCAGCCGATCTTGGTCCCCGAAAAATAGGGATCGAGCAGCAATCCGCTTTTCGCGCGCACCGCCGCTTCATGTCCCGCCTCTTTCAGCGCCGCGCAATCGGCCGCGGTGCGCCGGTCCTGCCAGACGATCGCGGGGGCGAGCGGCTCGCCGGTCGCGCGATCCCAGAACACCACCGTCTCACGCTGGTTGGTGATCCCGATCGCGGCGATCCGGTCGGCGCCGCCCGCCTTTTCGATCATCGCGCGCGTGCAGGCGAGCGTCGCGGTCCAGATTTCGGCGGCATCATGCTCGACGAGCCCCGGGCCGGGGTAATATTGCCGGAACTCGCGCTGCGCGCTGCCGAGCGGGGTGCCGTCGGCCGCGAACAGCATCGTGCGGGTCGAGGTCGTTCCCGCGTCGATGACGATGATCTTTTCGGCCAATGCGCATCCCCTGTCCGTTGCCATCAGCCTGCCAAAGCCGGGCCGTTCGAACAAGGCCGCCGGAACGCGAGACGATACTATTTCGCGCAGAGGCCGCAGAGATCGCAAAGACTTTGTTCACGCGGAGACGCGGAGGCGCGGAGATGATGATTTGGGCCGAAAGGCCCTTCTCCAATCGACGGGGCCTCATGGCGCGCCGAAGAATGATAACGGCCGCTTCGCGGCACCTTACTACTTCTCCGCGTCTCCGCGTCTCCGCGTGAATCCTCTTCTTCCGCCTTTGCGATCTCTGCGCGAATCCTCTCCCTCTACCCGATCCCGAAGTTCGATCGACAAAAGCAATCTTCTTGCAAATTCGCGTAACATTCGCCATATGCCCGCCAGCGCAGCATGGCGGACTGGTCCGCCGCAACCACCGGCAGCGTGATTTTCCCGCCCGAACCAGGCGCGGGACGAGCCGGACATGCGCTTTGTCCTCAGAGGCACCCTTTCACGCGGGTCGTTTCGAACCCGCCCGCCGTGCGCGGCCGTCTTTCGGCGCGTTCACGGCCCATATGTGAGTAAATTATAATGGAATTCAAAGACTTCGGCCTCCACGCCGACATCGAGCGTGCGCTGACGGCCAAGCGCTACAGCCAGCCGACCCCGATCCAGCAACAGGCGATCCCGGTGCTGCTCGAGGGCCGCGACCTGTGCGGCATCGCGCAGACCGGGACGGGCAAGACCGCTGCCTTCTCGCTGCCCTCGCTCGACTATCTGCTCAACAACCCGAAACCGCGCAGCCCGCGCGGCTGCCGGATGCTGGTGCTCTCGCCGACGCGCGAACTTGCCGCGCAGATCGCGCAGAGCTGCCGCGACTATGGCCGTTTCGCGAAGTTCAGCGTGATGACCGTCTTCGGTGGCGTCCCGATCAACAAGCAGATCCGCGAACTGGGGCAGGGCGTCGACATCCTCGTCGCCACCCCCGGCCGCCTGCTCGACCTCGTCGATCAGCGCGCGCTGCGCCTCGACGACGTCGAGATCTTCGTGCTCGACGAGGCCGACCAGATGATGGACATGGGCTTCATCCACTCGCTGCGCCGCGTCGCGAAGCTGCTCCCCAAAGAGCGGCAGAATCTCTTCTTTTCGGCGACGATGCCCAAGGAAATCGCGGCGCTCGCGCAGCAGTTCCTGCACGATCCAGTCACCGTCTCGGTCGCGCCGCAGGCGACGACCGCCGAAAAGATCCGCCAGCAGGTGACCTTCGTCGAGCAGAAGGAGAAGCAGGCGCTGCTCCATCATGTGCTGAAGATCGAGGACATCGACCGGGCGCTGATCTTCACGCGCACCAAGCATGGCGCCGACCGCGTCGTGCGCCACCTGAAGGGCGCGGGTATCGACGCCTTCGCGATCCACGGCAACAAGAGCCAGGCGCAGCGCACCACCGCGCTCCAGGCCTTCCGCTCGGGGCAGGTCAGGCTGCTCGTCGCGACCGACATCGCCGCGCGCGGCATCGACGTGTCGGGGGTCAGCCATGTGATCAACTTCGAGATCCCGAACGTCCCCGAACAATATGTCCACCGCATCGGCCGCACCGCGCGCGCCGGGGCGGAGGGCATCGCGATCAGCTTCGTCGCGCCCGACGAGCGCCCCTATCTGCGCGACATCGAGCGCGTGACGCGGACGAAGGCCGAACCGGTCAAGCTGCCCGACGGTTTCGGCGAGATGGTCCGCAACCTTCCCAAGCCGGTCAATCCGCCGCGCAACACGGGCGGCAAGGGTCGCAACCCCCAGCGCCAGCGCGAGGAAGCGCAGCGCGGCAAGGCGGGCGGCCATCGCGACGGCGGCCAGCCGCGCCGCGAGGGTGCGGGCGATGGCGCCCAGCCGCAGCGCAAGCGCCGCTTCCGCCCGCGTCGCGGCGGCGTCGGCGCGCACAAGGGCGCCGTGACACGCGTCGGTTGACGTCCGCCGCCTGGCCGCTAGGTTCCTCCGGCCCCTCCTCTCCAGAGGAGGGGCCTATTTTGTGCGCAATCGAAGAATGTATATGGGGGGAGAGCAGGGCGGATGACGGATGGTGCAGTGGTAGCGCTACCTCTCGAGCGAACCCAGAGCGAACGCAAGGTCATCCTGGCCTCGTCGCTCGGGACCATATTCGAATGGTATGATTTCTACCTCTACGGCCTGCTGGCGACGATCATCTCGGCGCAGTTCTTTTCGGGCGTCAACGAGACGACGGGCTTCATTTTCGCGCTTGCCGCCTTTGCGGCGGGCTTTGCGGTACGGCCGTTCGGCGCGCTGGTATTCGGCCGGGTCGGCGACATTGTCGGGCGCAAATATACGTTTCTTGTGACGATGGGTCTCATGGGCCTGTCGACCTTCCTCGTCGGCGTCCTGCCGAGCTATGCGTCGATCGGGGTCGCTGCACCGGTCCTGCTCGTTGCGCTCCGCCTCGTTCAGGGCCTCGCGCTCGGCGGTGAATATGGCGGCGCCGCAACCTATGTCGCCGAACATGCGCCCGAGGGAAAGCGCGGGCTGTTCACCAGCTTCATCCAGACCACCGCGACGCTCGGCCTGTTCGCCGCGCTGCTCGTCGTCATCGCGACGCGCTTCCTCGTCGGTGAAGCGGCGTTCGCGGATTGGGGCTGGCGCATTCCCTTCCTGATCTCGGTGATCCTGCTCGGCGTATCGCTGTGGATTCGCCTCCAGCTCGAGGAGAGCCCGGTCTTCCGGCAGATGAAGGCCGAGGGAAAGACCTCCAAGGCGCCGCTGACCGAGGCGTTCGCGCGATGGGCGAACCTCAAATGGGTGCTCGTCGCGCTGCTCGGCGCCGTCGCGGGGCAGGCGGTGGTCTGGTACACCGGACAATTTTATGCGCTGTTCTTTCTCGAAAAGACGCTGAAGGTCGATGGCGCGACCGCGAACATCCTGATCGCCCTCGCTCTCGCGCTCGGCACGCCCTTCTTCATTTTCTTCGGCTGGCTCAGCGACCGGATCGGGCGCAAGCCGATCATCCTCGCCGGCTGCGCACTCGCCGCGCTCACCTATTTCCCGGCGTTTCACATGCTGACGGCGGCGGCCAATCCCGCCTTGGCCGCGGCCCAGGCCCGCGCGCCGGTCGTCGTGTTCGCCGATGCGGACAGTTGTTCGTTCCAGTTCGATCCCATCGGTCGCACCGCATTCGACCGGACCGGCTGCGATATTGCCAAGTCCGCGCTGGCCAAAGCCGGGATTCCCTATGCCAATGCGGATGGGACCTACGATGACCGAGCGGTCGTCCGGGTCGGCGAACGCGTGGTTCCCGTTGCCGGCAAGGCGAGTTTCGATGCCGCCCTTTCCAGGTCGCTGGCCGCCGCCGGCTATCCGGCAAAGGCCGACCCCGCCGCGATCGACAAGCCGCGCGTCGTCGCGATCCTCTTCTGGCTCGTGCTGCTGGTCACCATGGTTTACGGCCCCATCGCGGCGCTGCTTGTCGAGCTTTTCCCCAGCCGCATCCGCTATTCGGCGATGTCGCTGCCCTATCATATCGGCAATGGCTGGTTCGGAGGTTTCCTGCCGACGACGGCCTTCGCGATGGTCGCGGCGACCGGGAATATCTATTACGGCCTCTGGTATCCGGTCGCGGTCGCCCTGCTGACGCTGGTGGTCGGCCTGCTGTTCCTGCCCGAAACCTTTCGCCGCGCGATTCACCACTGACCGCGCATTGACCGCGCGGCCTTGCCCGCTAGATTTGCTGGAGGACGGTCGGGGAGGGCCAGATGATCGACGAGGATGATTTCGAGGCACCGCCGCCGCGCCGGCCGCTCTTCCGGCGCAAGCGCGTGCTTATGCCGCTCGCTGCACTGCTCGCGATCCTCGTCGCCTTCCTGGCGCTGCGCACCCCCGATACCGATCGCGACGCGATGATCGCCAAATATGGCGGCCCGAACGCACAGTTCGCCGCCGGGCCGGCGGGGCAGAATATCCACTATCGCGACCAGGGCCGGCGCGATGCGCCGGTGATGATTCTGCTCCACGGCTCGAACAGCAGCCTTCAGACGTGGGAGCCGCTCGTTCGGCGGCTCGGCGGCGACTATCGCATCGTCACGCTCGACCTGCCCGGCCACGGCCTGACCGGCGGCACCCCCGACAAGGATTATGGCGCGAGCGGGATGATCGCGGCGGTCGACGTCGTCGCGGCGAAGCTCGGGCTCGATCATTTCATCCTCGGCGGCAATTCGATGGGCGGCTGGGTCGCGTGGCGCTATGCGCTCGCCGGCGCGCACCCGGTCGATGCGCTGCTGCTGATCGACGCCGCGGGGATGCCGCTGCGCAAGGGCGAAAAGCCGCCGCCGTCGAACGTCGGCTTCCGCCTGCTCGAATATCCGTTCGGGCGCTGGCTCGCGAGCCAGATCACGCCGCGCGGGCTGATCGAGGAATCGCTGCGCGGTTCGGTCGCCAATCAGGCGATCGTCGATGACGCGATGATCGACCGCTATTGGGAGTTGCTGCGCTTTCCGGGCAACCGCGAGGCGACCTCGCTGCGCGCAACGCAGGACCGCGAACCCGCGATGGCCGACCGGATCGGCGAGATCAAGGCGCCGACGCTGATCCTGTTCGGCAAAGAGGACCGGCTGATCAACCCCAGCGCCGCGCAGACCTTTCACGAGCGGATTACGGGATCGGAGGTCGTGCTGCTGGACGGGGTCGGGCATCTGCCGATGGAGGAAGCACCCGATGCGACCGCCGCGGCGATCGCCGGCTTCCTCAAGCGGCGGCTTGGCGCATCGCCGGCTGATCCAGAAACGCCGTAATCCGCGCCGCGACCTTCGCCGCATGGGTGAAGGGGAAGAGGTGCGATCCGGGCATGGTTTCGAGATATGCGCCGTCGATCAGGTCGGCGATCGACTGGCCGTGGCAGGCGGGGACGACGCCGTCGCGCTCGCCCATCAGGATCAAAGTCGGCACATTCTTCAGCGACGGCAGCATCGCCGCGCTGGTCCAGCCCGCCATCGCCGCCGCCTGATAGGCCAGGCCGAGCGGCGTTGCGGTCGGCAGCTTGAGCCCGCTCGCGAGCATGTCGTCGTCGAGCAGCGCTGCCCAGCCGATCCCCGGCGCATTGACCGAAGGGGTCGTCGCCATCAGCACGAGGTGCCCGATGCGCCCCGGGAATTGTACCGCGATCTGCTGTGCGAGCGCGCCGCCCCAACTGAAGCCGGCGAGGTCGAGCGTAGCCTGGCCGAAGCGGTCGGCGATCTCCATCACCGTCGCCGCCATCGTCGCCGCGCCATAGGGCATCAGCGCGTCGGGCGAGCCGCCGACCCCCGGCATGTCGAGCGTCCACACCTCGCGCCCTTGGATCTGCGCGAGCAGCGGCGCCGCGGCCGCGATGTCGGCGCCGATGCCGTTGAGGAACAACAGCGGCGTCCCCGCCGCTCCGGCCCGCCAGCGCGCGACGCGCAGCGTCAGGCCGTACACATGTTCCATGCTGATGTCGGGGTTGCCGCCGATCCTGCCCATGGCCTCCAGCCTTGGCACAAAGCAGTGCGGCGCGAAAGAGCGTGCGGGCCTATGTTGCGGAACGGGACGCTTTGTCGGCCTCGGCCGCGCGTTCGTGGCGCAGGCAATCAAAGATCTTGGCGCCGGCGAGGAACACCGAGCCGCTGCACGCGACGAGCAGCAATTTACCGCCGATGCCGGGATATTCGTGCAGATAGGCGGTTCCGCGCGCCATCGCGCCGACGCCGAGCGCGTAGATGATCAGGCAGGCTTCGAAGCGCGTCTTGATGACGAAGAGGCGTCCGATTTTTTTCAGCATCACTCACCGATCAGCAAGAGGTGTGCCAGTGGCGCGAAACCGCGATTCGGTGCGCGGCAGCGATGGTAAACTGTAAGTTAATCCGACAGAAGGGAAAGGGCGCGCGCGTCATGGCGAGCCGGCGACGCGGTGGGACGTCGCCGCCGCCTTGGCGAAGGCCGCGTTACCGGCGTCGGCCCACCGTTGCGCGCTAACCCGCCGCCTTCTTCGCCTGCCGATATTTGTGCAGCAGCGGCTCGGTATAGCCCGATGGCTGCGTCACCCCTTCGAAGATCAGCGCGCGCGCCGCCTGCCAGGCGATGCCGCCGGGCGTCAGCGGCTCGTAGAGCGGATCGCCGGCATTCTGTGCATCGACCTTTTTCGCCATGCGCGCGAGCGCCGCATCGACCTGTTCGCCGGTGCAGACGCCGTGGAGGAGCCAGTTGGCGAGCGCCTGGCTGGAAATGCGCAACGTCGCGCGGTCCTCCATCAGACCGACATCGTCGATGTCGGGCACCTTCGAGCAGCCGACGCCCTGGTCGATCCAGCGCACGACATAGCCCAAAATGCCCTGGCAATTATTGTCGAGTTCGCGCGTCACCTCCGCCTCGCTCCAGTTGCGTCCTTCGGCCACCGGAATGGTGAGGAGGCGCGACAGCGCTGGCACCGCCTCGCCGGCAATCTCCCGCTGCCGGGCGAACACATCGACCCTATGATAGTGCAGCGCGTGGAGCGTCGCGGCGGTGGGCGAGGGCACCCAGGCGGTGTTCGCGCCCGATTTCGGATGGCCGATCTTGGCTTCGAGCATCGCCTTCATCATGTCGGGCATCGCCCACATGCCCTTGCCGATCTGCGCCTTGCCGCTGAGGCCGCAGGCAAGGCCGATGCGGACGTTGCGATCCTCATAGGCGGCGATCCAGTCGGACGCCTTCATCTCGCCCTTGGGGATCATCGGCCCCGCGCGCATCGAGGTGTGGATCTCGTCGCCGGTGCGGTCGAGGAAGCCGGTGTTGATGAAGACGATGCGGTCCTTCACCGCTTCGATGCACGCGGCAAGGTTCGCGCTGGTGCGGCGCTCCTCGTCCATCACCCCCACCTTGATCGTGTGGCGTGCGAGGCCCAGCATATCCTCGACCGCGTCGAACAGCCGGTTCGTGAAGCCGCACTCCTCGGGCCCGTGCTGCTTGGGTTTGACGATATAGATGCTGCCCGCGCGGCTGTTGGTCAGCGCGCCGAGCCCCTTGAGGTCGTGGAGCGCGCAAAGGCTGGTGATGACGGCATCGCACAGCCCCTCGGGCGCCTCGCTGCCGCCCGTAAGCCGGATCATCGGCGTCGTCATCAGATGACCGACGTTGCGCACAAACATCACGCTGCGGCCGTGCAGCGTGAAGGGATCGCCGTCCGGCGAGGTCCATTCACGGTCGGCCTCCATGCGGCGGGTGACGGTCCTGCCGCCCTTGTCAAAGCTCTCGACCAGGTCGCCGCGCATCAGCCCGAGCCAGTTGGTGTAGCCGAGCACCTTGTCCTCGCCATCGACCGCGGCGACGCTGTCCTCTAGGTCGATGATCGTCGTCAGCGCAGCTTCAAGGAGGACGTCGGCGATCCCGGCGGGATCGGTCTTGCCGATCGGGCTCTCGGGATCGACGATCAGTTCGATATGCAGGCCGTTGTGGCGGAGCAGGATGCCGCCGGGCCTGCTGCCCACCCATTGCGACGGATCGGCGAGCACGGGTTCGCCGCCCTGCCAGTCGGCCCAGCTGCCCGACGCCAGCGGCACCGCTTCGTCGAGGAAAGCCTTGGCACGCGCGATCACCGCGGCGCCGCGCGCCGGGTCATAACCGCCGGGCTTCGCGGGCGGCGCGTCGAGCGCGTCGGTGCCATAAAAGGCGTCGTAAAGGCTGCCCCAACGCGCATTGGCGGCGTTGAGCGCGAAGCGCGCATTGAGCGCCGGCACGACGAGCTGCGGCCCCGCCATCGTCGCAATCTCCGCGTCGACATTGCCGGTGCCGACCGCAAAGGGTGCCGGCTCGGGCACCAGATAGCCTATTTCGCGCAGGAAGGCTTCATAGGCGGCTGCGTCATGCGGCTGACCCGCATGGCCTTCGTGCCATCCGTCGATTTTCGCCTGCAACGCTTCGCGCTTGGCGAGCAGCGCCGCATTTTCGGGCGCGAACCTGCCGAGCAGTGCAGCGAAATCGGCCCAGAATTTATCGGTATCGACGCCGGTGCCCGGAAGCGCCCTTTCCTCGACGAAGGCGACGAGGCGCGAATCGACGGACAGGCCGTGGCGGTCGAGGAAATCAGTCATGCAAACACCCTTTGGTCGGCGCGGATTGCGCAATGGACCCGGGGAGGAAAGGGCCGCCGCCCTATGGCGCGAATGGCCGGCGAAGGCAATGCCCGCCGGCGATGCCGCTTGCCTCAGGCGAGTCCGCGCTGCGGCGTCGGGGTCGGCGAGAGGTCGGCGAGCGCGGCGCTCACCTGATTGCGTCCGCTCGCCTTGGCGCGATAGAGCGCGGCGTCGGCGCGGCGCGAAAGGTCGAACAGCGTGTCGCCGGGCATAGCCTGCGCAACGCCGAACGAGGCCGTGACCCTTTGGTCGATGCCCAGTCCCGACAAGGGGACGGCCGCGAGTTCGGTCCGCACCGATTCGGCGTAGCGCCGCCCGTCGGCGATGTTCGCGTTCGGCAGCAGAACGGCGAACTCCTCGCCGCCGAGCCGGCTGACGATCGCCGCTCCGGAAGCCATGCCGCGCAGGAGCGAGGCAAAATGTGCGATCACCGTATCGCCCGCGGCGTGACCGAAGCCGTCGTTGATCGCCTTGAAATGGTCGAGGTCGGCGGCCACGAGCACCAGCGGCGCATCGGTGCGCAGCGCCCGGGCGAGCATCGGTTCGGCATGGGCATCGAAGCCGCGGCGGTTGAGTGCCCCCGACAGCGAGTCGGTTTCGGACCGCGCGATCATTTCGGTCGCGGTGTCGCGCATGATGACAAGCAGCAGCACAAGCGCCATCGCGATCAGCGTCACCGCGCCGACGCTTTGCGAGATCGCGGCGTAGGTCGTTCCCATATAGCCCTGCGGCGCGCTGGCCGTCCCGATGGTCCAGATGATCAGCGGGCGGACGAGGTAGAGCAAGGCGGTGAGGGCGGTGAGCGCCATCAGCAGCACGTCGAGCGCCTGACGCCGCCCCGAGCGGTAGATGGTGAGGACGATCAGCGAATGCATCGCGAAATAGGGAAGCTGATAGGTGAGGCTGCGCAGCGGCGAGGCATATTCGAGCGTGAAGATCAGCGGTATCGCGAGGACGCTGAGCGTCGAGATCGCCGCGATCCCGATCCACGGCGGCGCCACGCGATAATGGCGCGCGACCCCGATCAGGCAAAAAGTCTGGCCGGTCAGGAAAATGAGGAAAATGCCGACCGCGACCGGCGTCGGGTCGGCCTGATCGGGCAGCACGAGTTCGAGCAGCACGTCGACGATACCCAGCGCATAGCCGAGCGACAGCCAACCCGCGCCGCGCGCGGTGCGATTCGTCGCTGCGACCACGCCGAACGCCACGGCAAAAATGCCGGCGATGAACAGGTTGATCGCTAGGATGAAGGCTGCCGTCATGGAAACTCGCTCTATAGACTCATCGGGTTCTAGCAGCGAGCGAGCAAAACTTTCCTTAATGCGTGGTTATTTATCGCGATGCTGCGTGCCGCGCGCGGCATCAGCGTATCCGCTGTCCACCCTTCCATACCGCGGTCGCGCGGCCCTGTACCGGCATGCCGTCGAACGGGGTGTTGCCCGCCCATGCGGCCATTTTCTTGGCATCGACCTGCCACGGCGTGCCCTCGTCGATCAGGATGAGGTCGGCGTCCATGCCCTCGGCGAGCGTCCCGGCGTCGAGGCCGAGCAGCTTCGCCGGGTTCGCGGCGAGGAGGTCGAAGAGCCGCGCGGGCGTGACGTGCCCGTCGCGCACGAGCTGGAGCCCCATCGCGAGCAAGGTTTCGGCGCCCGCCATGCCGGGCAGCGCTTCGGCGAAGGGCAGGCGCTTGTCCTCGGGGCCGCGCGGGTCGTGGCCCGAGGCGAGGACGTCGATCGTCCCGTCGGCGATGGCGGCGAGGCAGGCGTGGCGGTCCTCCTCACTGCGCAGCGGCGGCGACAGGCGCGCAAAGGTGCGGAAATCGCCGATCGCGGTGTCGGAGAGGAAGAGATGCGCGGGCGTGATGCCGCAGGTCACGGGCAGGCCCTTCGCCTTGGCCTCGCGGATCAGGTCGAGCGCGGCGGCGGTGGTGATCTGGCGAAAGTGCAGCGGGGCGCCGGTTTCCCTGACCAGCATCAGGTCGCGCGCGACCGCCATCGCCTCGGCGATTGCCGGCGCCGAAGCAAGGCCGAGCCGCGTCGCCATCTCGCCGTCGGTCGCGACCGCGCCCGCGGTCAAGCCCTCGTCCTCGGCATGGGCGATGACGGTCAGGCCGAGCGAGGCGGCATAGACGAGCACGCGGCGCATCACGCCCGCGTCGGCGATCCGCGCGCGGCCGGTCGCGACCGCGCGCGCGCCCGACGCCTTCATCAGCCCGATTTCGGCGAGTTCCTTGCCCGCAAGGCCCTTGGTCGCGGCGGCGAGCGGGTGGACCCACAGGTCGGGCTTGCCGCCCTTCGCCGCGCGCTCGACCATGCCCGGATGATCGAGCGGGTGGCCGCCGTCGGGCATCAGCGCCGCGCGCGTGATGCCGCCGAAGTGAAAGGCGGGCTTGTCGGTCGCGAACACGCCGAGGTCGACGATGCCGGGCGCGAGCCACTGGCCCTTCGCGTCGACGCGCTCGGCGTCCGCCGGCACGTCGGCGGGATCGCGCGCGGCGATCCTGCCATCGACCGCGAGCAGGCGGCCGGTATCGCCGCCGAGCAGGCGGGCATTCTCGACAAGGAGCGGTTTCAGTTCCATCCCGGCACCTTCCGCGTCCGGCGGGTCAATATGTCGAGGCACGCCATGCGCACCGCGACGCCCATTTCGACCTGCTCGGTGATCGTCGAGCGCGCGGGGTCGTCGGCGACATTGCTGTCGATCTCGACCCCGCGGTTCATCGGGCCGGGGTGCATGACGATCGCGTCGGGCTTCGCCTTCGCCAGCCGCTGCGGCGTCAGGCCATAGAGCGCATGATATTCGCGCGGGCTGGGGAGATAGGCGCCGTCCATCCGTTCGTTCTGAAGGCGCAGCATCATCACGACGTCGGCGCCGTCGAGCCCCGCGTCCATGTCGGTGAAGACCCGGACGTGCATCCGCTCCATCGCGGGCGGGATCAGCGTCGGCGGCGCGACGACGCGCACCTCGTTGCCGAGCAGGGTAAGCGCGAGGATGTTCGAGCGCGCGACGCGGCTGTGGAGCACGTCGCCGCAGATCGCGATGGTCAGTCCCTCGACCCGTCCCAGGCGGCGGCGGATGGTCAGCGCGTCGAGCAGCGCCTGCGTCGGATGCTCGTGGCGCCCGTCGCCGGCGTTGAGCACCGGGCAGTCGACCTTGTCGGCGATCAGCTGTACCGCGCCCGAGCTTTGATGGCGGATGACGATGGCATCGGCGCGCATCGCGTTGAGCGTCATCGCCGTGTCGATCAGCGTTTCGCCCTTCTTCACGCTCGATTGCGCGGCGTGCATGTTGACGACATCGGCGCCGAGCCGCTTGCCCGCGATTTCGAACGACAGCAAAGTGCGCGTCGAATTTTCGAAAAAGGCGTTGATGATCGTCAGGCCGCGCAGCGCGTCGTCATGTTTGGCGGCGCCCGCCCGGTTGAGCTCGACCCACTGTTCGGCGGCGTCGAGAATGTAGGAAATCTCCCACGGCGTGAGCTGGGCGATACCGGTCAGGTGGCGATGGCGAAAGGCATCGCCGCCGGGCGGATAGTCGCTGGCGGGTCGGATCGTTGCGCTTGTCATTAAAGGGCAGCGTTTAGGAGGGCGTTGCGATTTTCGCAAGTCTTGATCCTCCCCGCCTGCGGGGAGGTGGCATCGCGAAGCGATGACGGAGGGGGTTATCGGCCTTCAACGTCGTGTGAGGCCGCCAGCCCCCTCCACCGCCTTCGGCGGTCCCCCTCCCCGCTTCCGGGGAGGATCACCGCACCATCGCGTCGATCGCGCCCTGCAGGATGAAAGCCGCGGCGGCGCTGTCGATGCGTTCGGCCCTCTTCGCGCGGCTCACGTCGGCGGCGATCATCGCGCGTTCGACCGCGGCGGTCGACCAGCGTTCGTCCCAGAGCAGCACGGGGAGGGCGAGCGGAGCGAGGTTGCGCGCGAAGGCGCGGACCGACTGCGTGCGCGGGCTGTCGCTGCCGTCCATGTTGAGCGGCAGGCCGACGACGAGCCCGGCAACCGACTGCGCGGCGACGAGCGCTTTCAGCGCTTCGAGGTCGGCGGCGAACTTCTTGCGGAGGATCGTCTTGTCGGGGGTCGCGAAGCTCCATCCGGCATCGCACAGCGCCACCCCGATCGTCCTGGTGCCGACGTCGAGCCCGGCGAGGCGCCCGCCGTTCGGCAGCGCAGCGGCGAAGTCGGGAGCGGCGGTGGTGATCATTCCTCGCCTCTAATCGCAAAAGAACGTCATTGCGACCCCGGCGAAAGCCGGGGGAAGCAATCCAGAGCGGTTTACGGGCGCCCTGGATTGCCGCGTCGCCTTCGGCTCCTCGCAATGACGGGTCAGGTTTGGGGAGCGGTGTCCGACGCGGGCGCCGCCACCGGCGCCGCCGCCGGCGGAACCGGCGAGGGTTTCCCCTCGAAGGTGGCGAGCCGGCGCAGCGCGTCGGCGCGGACGTCGGCCCAGAAGAGGGTGATGTCGAAGACGTGGTAATTGTTGCCGGGCAGCACATAGTTCGGCGCATATTGCTTCACCGCATCGGCTTCCCCGATCATCAGGAAGCCGCGCGCATCGTCGCATTTCGCGCCGACCTTGCCCGCGACCAGCTCGCCGCCCTTGAAGCCTTCGCGCGGCTTCAGCGTGCCGAGATTGGCCTCGGCGGGGGCTTGGGTATCGGGGACGCCGGTGATCGGGTTGGTGCAGAGCATCCGCGTGTCGCGGCGCGGGCGGCCGTCATAGCCGATCGTGCCGTCATAGGCCTGCGTCACCATCGAGGTGTCGGCGGGTTCGGCGAAGCTCGCCCAGCCGAGGATGCAGTTCGCCTGTTCGGCGGTTTCGCAGGCGGGCAGGCCGAGCGCTTCGAGGTCGGTCTCGCGGCTGATCGGCCAGCCGACGATATAGGCCGCGACGATGCGTTTCGCGAGCGGGGTGCCGGCGATGCGGTTCTTGATCAGCGTCTCGATGTGCAGCGCGCCCTGGCTGTGGCCCGCGAGGATGATCGGCTTGTTCTTCGGCTGGGCGGCGAGGAAGGCGTCGAATGCCTGTTCGACGTCGCGATAGGCGGCGTCGATCGCCTTGCCTGCGGTGACGCGGTCTTCGGCGAGGAAGGCGCCGAGCGTCGCCTGGCGATAGCGCGGCGCCCAGACCTCGCCCGCATCGGCGAAGGCGCTCGCCATGCCGCGCATGAACAGGCCCGCGCGGTAATTGGCGTCGGCGTCGTCGAGCGGCGCGTTCCAGCTCGATTTGCTGTAATAGCTCGTCGGGTGGACGAAAAAGACAGCCGCGTCGCCCTTTTTTACGGCCGATGTTGCAAGCAGGCGTTCGGCGGCGTTTGCGGGCGGGATGAGCTGGTCGCGTGATTGCGCCGCGGCGCTGTCGGGCGGCGGCGCGGGCGCGTCGGCGACGACGGGGCGCCAGTCCGACGGATTATCCTCCATCCCCGGCCGCGCGAGCCACATGCCCGCTTCGTCATAGGCGTTGGGCGCGATCGCTTCCTGCGGTTCGAACTCGGCGCTGGGGACGAAGGCGACGCGGCCGAACCAGCCTGGATTGAGCTGATAGGCGACACCGAAACCGAGGACGATCAGGATGATTGCGGCGACGAGGTAAAGAAACTTGCGGGCCAAGGGGCGCTCCATGGGCGGGACGGCGTCGCGCTATCTGGCTTGCGCGCGCGCATGAAACAAGCCCAGATGTGGGGCATGACCGATGCACCTGCAACTCCGCCCGCCCCCGAGTCGCCCCGTTCCGTCCCTGCACGCCCCGTGTCGGCACGGCTCGACGCCGCCGACGCGCCCTGGCCGCTGCGCCCCTGGATCATGGCGGCGATCTGCGCCGTTGCGGGGCTGATCTTTCACCATCTGATCGACCGCGCCTGGGACGCGCCCGACGCGCCGGGGCGCAATGCGCTCGCCGCTTTCGTTGCCGTCGCGACGATCGTCTTCGTGCTGGGGGTCGAGCTGCGCCGCTGGCACTGGGCCGCGGGCTTCGCCTTGCTGTGGGGGGCGGTGATCGGGCTCATCACCTGGCATTCGGCGGGTTACAACGCAAGCCATTCGCCGGTCGAATGGTCCTTCTGGTCGGGCATCCTCGCGGTGCTCGTCGCGACCCCGCTGTTCCAGACGCGGCGTGACGTCGCGCCCGACTGGCGCTTCTGGACGCTGTGGCGGATGCCCTATGCGCGGCTGCACGATCATGCGTGGACCGACGCGGTGATCGGCGCGGCGGCGCTCGCCTTCGTCGGCGTGACCTTCCTGCTCACCGTGCTGATCGGCGAAATGTTCCACCTGATCGGCATCGAGGTGATCCGCGACCTTTTGAACGACGAATGGTTCGGATGGATGCTTGCGGGCGCGGCGTTCGGGGGCGCGGTCGGGCTGCTGCGCGAACGCGACAGGCTCGTAGCGACCTTGCAGCGGCTGGTGATGACCGTGCTCGCGGTGCTCGCGCCGGTGCTCGCCGTGGCGCTGATCCTCTTCCTCCTGTCGCTGCTCGGCACCGGCCTCCAAAAGCTGTGGGACGCGGGTTTTTCGACCGCGGGCCTGATGCTCGGGGTTGCGGCCTTTGCGGTGCTGCTCGCCAATGCGGTGATCGGCAATGGCGCCGAGGACCGGTCGGGAAGCCGCGCGCTGCACGGCGCGGCGGCGGTGCTTGCGGTGGCGGTGCTGCCGCTCGCGATCATCGCCGCGGTGTCGATGGGGCTCAGGATCGGGCAATATGGCTGGACGCCCGAGCGCATCTGGGGCGTGATCGCGGTCGCGGTGGCGCTCGCTTATGGGGTGTCGGGGCTGTGGGCGGTCGCGAAGGGGCGGGAGGCATTCGACGACCGGCTGCGCCCGCTGCAACAGAAGCTCGCGATCGGGCTGATGCTGCTCGCGGCTTTCCTCGCGCTGCCGATCCTCGATTTCGGTGCGATTTCGGCACGCGATCAGCTGGCGCGGCTGAAGTCGGGGGCGGTGACGGAAGAAAAATTCGACTGGGCGGCGATGGCGTTCGATTTCGGTCCGGCGGGGCGTGCGGGGCTGAAGGCGCTCGCGAATTCGCCGGGGGCCGCGCGCGCCGACAAGGCGAAGGCCGCATTGCAGGCGAAAAATCGCTGGGATCTGACCGGGCCGCGCGGCCCCGTGCTGCTCAAACCCTTTGCCGAGCGGCTGCGCGTCGTCCCGCAGGGGCAGGCTTTGCCGCCCGAGGCGCTGAAAGCGATCGAGAGCGGCTATATGTGCCGCCGCGTCGCGGCCTGCGTCGCCGTCCGGCTCGGCGAGGGCCGGATCGGGGTGCTGGGGCAGGACGAACCCGGCGCGGCGGTCGATTCCTATATCCTCGTCCGCGGCGACAAGGGGGATTGGCGACAGGATGACGGGGTCTTTCCCAAGTCCGCCGACCGGCCGGGCGTCGACTTGTCCAAGGCCCGGATCGACGTCGAGACGGTCGCGCGCCGCCGGATCACCGTCGACGGAGTGCCCGAATCGGCGCCTTTCGAATAGCGCGCGCTTGATGGACGCGGGGCGGGGTGCTAGCGGCGCGGCGTCTCCCGCAAAGGCAGGATAAGAATGACAATCGATCAGGCAACGGTACGGAAAATCGCGTCGCTGGCGCGCATCGCGATCAGCGATGCGGAAGCCGACGGACTCGCAGGCGAACTCAACAACATCCTCGGCTGGGTCGAACAACTCGGCGAGGTCGATGTGAGCGGGGTCGAGCCGATGACCGCGGTGATCCCGAACCAGCTGCGGCTGCGCGACGATGTGATCGACGCCGATCCGCTGACCGGCGGCAATCGCCGCGACGATATTCTCGCCAACGCGCCCGAGCCGCAGCATGGGTTCTTTGGCGTGCCGAAGGTGATCGAATGAGGAGCGTAGCGGATCATTCGATCATCCCCGCGAAGGCGGGGATCCATCACGACGCGTCTGGAGATGGGCCCCTGCCTTCGCAGGGGCACGAGGTTTTTGAAGTATGACCGACCTTACGAATCTAACGGTAGCCCAGATCCGCGACGGCCACCGCGCGGGCGATTTTTCGGCCGTCGAGGTTGCCGAAGCGTTCAGCGCCAATGTTGCGGGCGCCAAGGCGCTCAACGCCTTCATCGTCGAGACGCCCGACCATGCGCTCGCGGCGGCGAAGGCGGCCGACGCCGACCGCGCGGCGGGGACGCTGAAGCCGCTGTCGGGCGTGCCGATCGGGATGAAGGATCTGTTCTGCACCAACGGCGTCCAGACGACCGCCGCGAGCCATATGCTCGAAGGCTTCGTGCCGCGCTATGAATCGACCGTTTCGCAGAAATTGTGGGACGCGGGCGCGGGGATGCTGGGCAAGCTCAATCTCGACCAGTTCGCAATGGGCTCGTCGAACGAGACGAGCTATTTCGGCAACGTCATCTCGCCGTGGAAGCGCAACGACGGCGGCCCAAATCTTAAAGAGAGGGCGGCGCTCGCGCCCGGCGGCTCCTCGGGCGGCTCGTCGGCGGCGATCGCGGCGCGGCTGTGCCCCGCGGCGACGGGGACCGACACCGGCGGCTCGATCCGCCAGCCCGCTGCCTTCACCGGCATTTCGGGGATCAAGCCGACCTATGGCCGCTGCTCGCGCTGGGGCATCGTCGCCTTCGCCAGCTCGCTCGACCAGGCGGGACCGATGGCGCGGACGGTGCAGGACTGCGCGATCCTGCTCGAAAATATGGCGGGCTTCGATCCCAAGGATGCGACCAGCCTCGACATGGCCGTGCCCAATTGGGAAGCGGCCTTGTCGAGTGACCTTGCGGGGAAGACGGTCGGCATTCCCAGGGAATATCGCCTCAAAGGCATCGACCCCGACATCGACGCGATGTGGGACGCCGGGATCGCGATGCTCAAGGATGCGGGGGCCGAGGTCGTGGAGATCAGCCTGCCGCACACCAAATATGCGCTGCCCGCTTATTATATCATCGCGCCGGCGGAGGCATCGTCGAACCTCGCGCGCTACGACGGCGTGCGCTACGGCCTTCGCGATCTGCCGCAGGGCGCGGGCTTGCAGGACATGTACGCCGCGACGCGCGCCGACGGCTTCGGGCCGGAGGTCAAGCGCCGCATCATGATCGGCACCTATGTGCTGTCGGCGGGCTTCTACGACGCCTATTACACGCAGGCGCAAAAGGTGCGGACGCTGATCTCGCGCGATTTTACGGCCGCGTTCGGGACGTGCGACGTGATCCTCGCCCCGACCGCGCCGTCGGCGGCGTTCGGGCTCGGCGAAAAGACGTCCGATCCGCTGGCGATGTATCTGAACGACGTGTTCGCGGTGCCCGCGAGCCTCGCGGGCCTGCCCGCGATGTCGGTCCCCGCGGCGCTGAACCGCGAAGGGCTGCCGCTGGGCTTGCAGATCATCGGCAAGGCCTTCGACGAGCAGGGCGTGCTGAACGCGGGGCTGGCGATCGAGGAACGCGCGGGCTTTACGGCGCGGGCGGAGAAGTGGTGGTAATTCAACCGCGTGCCCCTGCGAAGGCAGGGGCCCATCTCCGGATGGTGCAAGGTTGAAGCGGCGGGTGATGGGTCCCTGCCTTCGCAGGGACACAAAGGAAGTAAGAGATGTCTGATTATCGCATCAAGGGCGAAACCGGCGAGTGGGAGGTCGTGATCGGCCTTGAGGTCCATGCGCAGGTCACCTCCAACGCCAAGCTGTTCTCGGGCGCCGCGACGGCGTTCGGGGCCGAGCCGAACACGCAGGTGTCGCTGGTCGACGCCGCGATGCCGGGGATGCTGCCCGTGCCGAACCGCGAATGCATCCGGCAGGCGGTGCGCACCGGCATGGCGATCGAGGCCCAGATCAACAAATGGTCGCGCTTCGACCGCAAGAATTATTTCTACGCCGACCTGCCGCAGGGCTATCAGATTTCGCAGCTCTATCATCCGCTCGTCGGCGAAGGCTCGCTGCATATCGAGGCCGACGAAAAGGCCGGCATCGCTGCCGACAAGGTGATCGGGATCGAGCGTATCCATGTCGAACAGGACGCCGGCAAGCTGATGCACGACCAGCATCCGACGATGTCCTATGTCGACCTCAACCGCTCGGGCGTCGCGCTGATGGAAATCGTGTCGAAGCCCGACATGCGCTCGCCCGCCGAAGCCGGCGCCTATGTCCGCAAGCTGCGGTCGATCCTGCGCTATGTCGGCTCGTGCGACGGCAATATGGAGGAAGGCTCGATGCGCGCCGACGTCAACGTCAGCGTCCGCAAGCCCGGCGACCCCTTCGGCACGCGCACCGAGACGAAGAACGTCAATTCGGTGCGCTTCGTCATGCAGACGATCGAATATGAGGCGAAGCGCCAGGTAGAGCTGCTGGAGAGCGGCGGCACGGTCGACCAGGAAACGCGGCTGTTCAACCCCGACACCGGGACGACGCGCACGATGCGGTCGAAGGAAGACGCGCACGACTATCGCTATTTTCCCGACCCCGACCTGCTGCCGCTCGAACTCGACGATGCCTTTCTCGCCGAGTGCCGCGAGTCCTTGCCCGAACTGCCCGACGCCAAGCGCGCGCGTTACGAAGCGGCGGGGATTTCGGCCTATAACGCCGGGGTGCTAACCGCCGAGGTCGAAAGCGCGCGCTGGTTCGACGCGCTGCTCGAAACCGGCGCCGAGCCCAAGGCGGCGGCGAATTGGGTGACGAGCGAACTGTTCGGTGCCTTGAACCGGCTCGGCAAGGACATCGCCGACTGCCCGGTGACCCCGGCGCAGGCGGGTGAACTGCTCGGCCTCGTCGCCGACGGCACGATTTCGGGCAGCATCGCGAAGCAGGTGTTCGAGATCATGCTCGAAACCGGCGACGGCGCCGCGGCGATCGTCGAGCGCGAAGGCCTCAAGCAGACGAGCGACACCGGCGCGATCGAGGCGGTGATCGCCGAGGTGCTGGCGAAGAATCCCGGCCAGCTCGAACAATATCGCGGCGGCAAGGAAGCGCTGTTCGGCTTCTTCGTCGGCCAGACGATGAAGGCGATGCAGGGCAAGGCGAACCCGCAGGTCGTGAACGAACTGCTGAAGAAGGCGCTGGGCTGAGGCGGCGGGCGAGCGGCGTTAAAAGCGCCGTCGCCCCGCACCCCAATCGCCGGCATCGCACTGCCCGGAAAAGCTGGTCGTGGCATTGATCGTAATGCGCCCCGAGCGACGGTCGATCGTCAGCTTGGGCTTGTTCATGCCGTTGAGACGATAGCTTGCTGTGATACGGTCGGGGGTGACGACCAGATTGTTCAGATCCCACCAGCC
This sequence comes from Sphingopyxis indica, assembly GCF_900188185.1. Lineage (GTDB taxonomy): Bacteria > Pseudomonadota > Alphaproteobacteria > Sphingomonadales > Sphingomonadaceae > Sphingopyxis > Sphingopyxis indica. The sequence goes on from NZ_FZPA01000001.1 coordinate 90,301, forward strand.
GTGATCGTCACCCGAATGGATCGGCGGTACGAGCTTGGAGCCAAGTTGAATGCGGCCGTGATCGCCATAGAGTTCGATCTGCACGTCACTGCTGAACCCCTCGCTGGCGTTTGAAACGATATTGCTCCACTCCCATTTGTGGGTGGTGGCGTTCCACTGATAAGTTGGGTTGTTCTGCACCGTCGGACGCGATCCGCCGCCGTAGCAGATCAGTACCAGCGAATTCGGATCGCGATACCCTGGTTCGGCAGGCGGCGTGCTGCTGTGCTGCGGCGGGCTGCCGGAGGGGGCCGCGTCGCAATTCTCGGCCGGCACCGACATCAATGTTCCATAACGGCCATCGGCCGTCGGTACGGAAAGGCAGCGGCCGGTGCGCGCGTTGTACCAAAAGGTAAAGCGCTGCTCTCCCACAACGGTCGAACGGCGCGATTCATATCCGCGCGCGAGAAGCTGCGTTTCGCCGCCAGCGGCGCGAGCGCCTTCGAGATCAGCGACGTCGGGGGAGGATTGGGCAGTGGCGACAGTTGGGAGGGCCGCGGTAGCCAGCAAAGCAACGGCGGTGGTCGAGCGCATGGCGGGACTCCTTTTGCAAAAGCCCTGCCGAAATATCAAAGGTCACTCATTTCCCGAAACAAATTCGCTCTTGCCCGGGCATAGATGAGCCACGGGCAATTCAGCGCTTCTTCGCCTTCCACACCGTCTGCCCTTCCTTCACCGTTTCCAGCACCTTGATGTCCCTGATCCCGCCCGTCGGCGTCGTCAGCGGGTTCTTGTCGAGGATCACGAAGTCGGCGAGCAGGCCGGCCTTGATCCGGCCCTTGCGGTCTTCCTCGAATATCTGCCACGCGGGGCCGGTGGTGAGCGCTTGCAGCCCCTCATAGGCGGTCAGCCGCTCGCCCTCGCCGCTGACGACGCCGGTGGGCGAGACGCGCGCCATCGAGGTCCAGAGCAGGAAGCGCGTGTCGAGCGGCGTGACGCTGAAGTCGCTATGGTTCGACGGGATCAGCCCCGCGGCGCGCGCCGAGCGGAAGGGGCTGATGAAATCGACCACTTCTTTCGGGAAATTGCTGCGGTGGACGTCGCCCCAAAACCATGTGTGGTTCGAAAAATAGGCGGGGCCGACGCCGATGCGCGCATAGTCGGCGAGCTGGTCGGGGCGCTGGAACTGCGAGTGGATGACGATCGGGCGGCGGTCGTCGGCGGCCTTGATGCCGATCGCATCGAACCCCTTGATCGCCATGTCGATCGCGGCGTCGCCGTTGGCGTGGACGAAAATCTGCCAGCCCTTGTCGTCGACCTTGCGCGCGAGCGCGTCGAATTCGTCCTGGCCGATGATCGGCTTGCCGTGCCATGGATGGTGGCCGTCGGGGCCGCCGCGCGCATAATCGCGCGTGAAAAAGGCGGTGCGTGCCTGCGGCGAGCCATCGAGGATGAACTTCACCCCGGCGAGCTTCACATGCCCGTCGTAGGTTCCGAAGCGGATGGCGGGGTCGGCGAGCAGCGCGTCGAGGCCGGTGTAAAAGGGCAGGAGCGCAAGGTCGATCTTCAGATGCGCGCGCGCTTCGGGGCTCGTGAAGAAGGCGAGGTCGGCGGGCTGGGTGGCGCCGTCCTGCGCGTGGGTATAGCCCTCGGCGAAATAGCGCTGCTGCGCCGCGTTCAGCCGCGCGAGCTTTTGCTCGGCGGTCAGCTGCGGCATCGCGGTGAGCATCAGGAAGGTCGATCTTTCGAGTAGAACGCCGGTCAGATGCCCCGCATCGTCGCGCAGCATCATGCCGCCGGGCGGCGGTTCGCTCGCGTCGCTGAGCTTCGCGGCGGCGAGTGCGGCGCTGTTCGCGACGAGCGCGTGGAGCGACTGGTGGAGCACGACGATCTTGCGGTCGGCCGCCACCGCGTCGAGTTCGGCGCGGGTAATGTGGCGCTTTTCGGCGAGATTTTCATTGTCATATTGCCAGACGATCACCCAGCCGCCGGGCGGGATCGCCTCGCGCGCGATGAAATCGCCGATGACGCGTTGCAGGCCGGCGATGTCGGTGACAGGAGCCAGCGACTTGTCCCACAGGTCGAGCCCGCCCGCCATCTGCATCGCGACGGCGAAATGCGAATGGGCGTCGATAAAGCCGGGGAGCATCGTCGCGCCGTGAAGCTCGTGGATCGCGGCGTCCTTGCCGGCGGCGGCCTCGGCGCCCGTCTCGCTGCCGACATAGGCGATGCGGCCGCCGCGCGTCACGACGGCTTCGACCGTCTGCGGCGTGTCGCCGTCCATCGTGACGATTGGCCCGCCGCGATAGAGCGTCGTATCCTGTCCCGCCACGGGCAGCGCCCATGCGGCGCCCAGCAGAGCGAGCGCCCCCGACCATTTCAGCATCATTCTCTCTCCCTGCCGCAACTCTGGCGGCGGGAGAGGTCGCCGGTCAAGTGGTTAGAATACTAAATTTGCGACTGCTGCGGCAGTTCGTCGGGGCCGCGTCCGGGCTCGTCCACGTCGCCGCCGCCGGGGTGGCCGGGGACCTCGGCGGGCTGTCCGGGCGGTCCTTCGGGCGGGGCGGGACGCGCGGGGGTTTCGGGCGGCGACTGGGGTTCGATCTTGTCGGGCTGCGGCTTGGGATAGGGGTCGGCCATCGTCTGTCTCCTCGCGCCTCAAAACGCTCGGACGCGCACCTCGTTCCGGCCGGTGCGTTTCGCGGCGTTCGCCCTTGCCCTCGGCGTCCCGTCTGCTATAGCGCCGCCCGGCCCGCACGGGCGTGTGCGGTACAGCGCATGACTTCGTGCAGCCCGGCCGAAAGCTCTGAGCGGGCGTGGCGGAATTGGTAGACGCGCTGGTTTTAGGTACCAGTATCGCAAGATGTGGGGGTTCGAGTCCCTTCGCCCGCACCAGCCCCGCAGCAGCGCAGGCCGGGACGTTACGAGATTTTGAGTAAGGATTAGACCAAGGCAATGAAGACCGTCGAAACGCTGAACGAAGGCCTGAAGCGCGAATATCGCCTGACCATCACCGCCAAGGATATCGACGCGCGCGTCGACGACGAGGTCAAGAGCATCGCGCCGACCGTGCGCATGCCCGGCTTCCGCCCCGGCAAGGTGCCGCCGAATTTGATCCGCAAGATGCACGGCGAGGCACTGTCGGCCGACGCGCTGAACAAGGCGATCGACCAGGGCGTTCGCGACCTGATGAACCAGGAAAAGCTGCGCCCGGCGCTGCAACCCGCGGTGTCGCTCGGCGACGGCTATGAGCGCGGCAAGGATGCCGAGATCACCGTCGCATTGGAAGTGCTGCCCGAGATCGAGGCGCCCTCGATCGACGGCCTGACGCTCGAGCGCCTGACCGTCCCCGCCGACGACAAGGCGGTGATGGCCAAGATCGAGGAATTCGCCGCGCAGATGAAGCGCTTCGAGGATGCGCCGAAGACGAAGAAGGCCGCGACCGGCGACCAGGTGATCATCGACTTCGCCGGCAGCGTCGACGGCACCCCCTTCGACGGCGGCACCGGCGAGGATATGGCGGTCGAAATCGGCTCGGGCCAGCTCATCCCCGGCTTCGAGGATCAGCTCGTCGGCGTGAAGGCCGGCGACGAAAAGACCGTCAAGGTGACCTTCCCCGAGGAATATCCGGTCGAAAATCTGAAGGGCAAGGATGCCGAATTCGCCGTGACGGTGAAGACGGTCAAGGTGCCCGCCGACAGCAAGATCGACGACGAGTTCGCCAAGTCGCTCGGCCTCGAAAGCCTCGACAAGCTCAAGGAACTGATGAAGGATCAGGTCGAGCAGGAGCATAACGGGCTGACGCGCACCTATATGAAGCGCAAGCTGCTCGACCAGCTCGCCGCGTCGCACGACTTCGAGGTCCCCCCGACGATGGTCGAGGCCGAATTCAACCAGATCTGGCAGCAGCTCGAGCACGAGGCCAGCCACGAGGAAGATCCCGAGGCGGCGAAGGCCGAGCTTGAAAAGGATCGCGACGAATATCGCAGCATCGCGGTGCGCCGCGTCCGCTTGGGGCTTCTGCTCTCCGAAATCGGCCAGGCGCACGGCGTCCAGGTGTCGAACCAGGAAATGCAGCGGCTGATCATGCAGGCGGCGCAGCAATATCGCCCCGAAGATCGCCAGCGCTTCGTCGAATATGTCCAGCAGGACGCGCTCGCCGCCGCACAGCTGCGCGCACCGCTTTATGAGGACAAGGTCGTCGACTTCCTGTTCGACAAGGCCGAGATCAGCGACCGCGAAGTGACCCGCGAAGAACTCGAAGCGGCGATCGAAGCCGACGAGGAGCATGTCCACGGTCCGGGCTGCGGCCATGATCACGACGAAAAGCCGGCCAAGAAGCCGGCGGCCAAGAAGCCCGCAGCCAAGAAGGCGGCCGGGCCCAAGGACGATGCGGCCGAACCCGCCGAGCCGAAGAAGGCTCCGGCCAAGAAGGCCGCGGCTGCGAAAGCGGAGGACAAGCCCGCCGCCGCTGCCAAGAAGGCGCCCGCGAAAGCAAAGGCCGACGCCGACGCAAAGCCGGCTGCGAAGAAGGCCCCGGCCAAAAAGGCTGCGCCCGCGAAGAAATAAGGGTCGCGAGGCTGGAAATCGAAAGGCCGGGTGGAGGATGCTCCGCCCGGCCTTTTGCTGTTCGTGGTGGCGGGCGGGCGGCGGCTCCATATGGTTGGCCCGCGATGACGACGGTGGGGTGTTGTCCGTTATCGACCGGTAGGCGACGATCGGCATTTCATAACCTTGTCATTCCCGCGAAAGCGGGAATCCAGAGCGTGCGCCGGCTGACTCCACACTGGATTCCCGCTTTCGCGGGCACACCTTTATTATAAACGCTGGAGGCGTCGATATAGCGAGCCGACGACGGCGATATCATTGGAGCGATCCACAATGCGGATGAACTGTCGGTCTGCGGAGCGGCGAGCACTCCAGCTTCGGTATCAAGAAATTGCACCGCAGATCCTTAAGGTCAGGACGCCACTTATTTATCCGCTTATCTCGCCGGCATGACCATTGCTTCGTTCGCGGCGAGGACGCGGAGGATGTTGCCCGACCAGATTTTGGCGATATCCTCCTCCTTGTATCCGGCGTCGAGCAGCGCTTTGGTGATCCGCGGGATCCGCGCGACGTCCTCCATGCCCGCGACGCCGCCACCGCCGTCCCAATCGAGGCCGATGCCGACGTGATCGGGGCCCACCACCTCCAGCGCGTGCAACAGATGCTTCATGAAATCATCGAAACTGGGCCGGCCGGTGTCGGGATAGAGCCGGTCGATTTCGCGTCGCTGCGCGATCAGCGTGTCGCGCTGCGCCTTGGTCATCCCCTCCTCTCGCATCGAGGCGAATAGCGCGCGCATCGCCTTTTGCCGTTCCGGGTTTGGCGCGGCCGCGCGCAAGTAGCTGCCGAACGAGTTGATCTGGATCACCCCGCCCTTGGCCGCGAGCGCGCGCAGCCGGTCGTCGTCGATATTGCGCGGATGATCGTAGATCGCCTTGCAGCCGGAATGCGACAGGATGATCGGCGCTTTCGACAGGCGCAGGAGATCGTCAAACGTCTTGTCCGAACTGTGCGATGCGTCGGGCACGATGCCGAGCCGGTTCATTTCGGCAAGGAGCTGGATACCCAGCGGGCTGAGCCCGCCCCAATGTCCGCCGGCCGGATCGGTCGCGCTGTCGGCAAACTGGTTGTTGGCGAAATGGGCAAAGCCGATGAGGCGAACGCCCATGTCATGAAAGGTCTGGACCAGGCTGACGTCGTCGCCGAGCGGATAGGCGTTCTCCATCGACATATAGACGATGCGCTTGCCCTCGGCGGCAATCCTTGCGGCATCCCCCGCCCGCGTCGCGAGCACGAAATTGGCGGGGTCGGCGGCGATCATCTCGCGGATCACGACGCCGCGCATGATTGCAAAATTGGTCGCCTTTTCGAGACTCGCGCTGTCGAGCGGCCCCTGCGGCGTATAAATCGCCCAGAAACCGCCGTCGAGACCGCCTTTTTTCATGCGCGGCAGGTCGACCTGGGTGAAATCGGCATCGACGTCATGCTCCTCCTCGATCGACCAGCCTTCGTTCGCGAGCGATGCCGGCGTGTCGAGATGCGTGTCGAGCGTGAGCAGCCGGTCGTGAATGGCCATGACGGTGGGAGGCACGATGCCCTCCTTTGCCCCGGCCGATGCCGTCGCCGACACCGCCAGCAATGCGGCGGCGGCAAGCGGATGCGTCGGTCGCAGCGGCATCCTCAATATTCCGCCGAAAGGGTCAGCTGAAAGGTGCGAGGCGACAACGGACGGAAGAAGCCGTCGCCGGTCAGCGATGCGCCGATGAAGGACAAGACATCCTTGTCGAACAGATTGTCGACATTGACCCGCGCCTTCACGCTCTTCAGCGGGCCGACGGAGAGGCCGTCGCCGACATCGACATAGGCGCTGAAAACGGCGAAACCCGGCACACTGGAACCCGGCGTATTTTCGAAGGTCGACCAGCGCTTGCTGGTATATTTGCCCGAGAGATTGGCGACGAGCCAGCTTGCCGGTTCGATCGTGATCCCACCGTTGACGATCCATTTCGCGCTGTCGGGAAGATATTTGCCGTCGAGCAGATAGGTGCGTGCCGGCGTCACCACATCGTCCTGGAACTTGGCGATATTGTAAGTGGCATTGAGGTTGAAATAGGCCAATCCGTTGAGGAATTCCGGCTTGTAGGAGCCGGTAAACTCCAGGCCATAGGCCTCGACCGTTCCGACATTCTGGAAATAGGTTTCGGTGCCGCTGATCGCTCCGGGCAGCGGCGTGCTGAAGGCCTGAATGCGGTTCTTGAACCTGGTATAATAGCCGGCGAGAGCGGCGTAAAATTGCGGTTGGTTGGTGCGGACGCCAAGCTCGAAATTTTCGGCCCTTTCGGCATCGGGTGCCGGAACGAAGGCGGACGAACTGCTCAGCGTCGTCGAATAAATATCGTCCATCCCCTTCGGAAACGCCATATTCTGCGAATAGGAGGCGAAGAGCTGGGTGCGGCGGTCGAACTTGTAGACAAGACCCGCCTGCGGCAGGAACCAGTCGGTATATTTCGCCGTCCCGACCTGCGGACCATAGCCGGGCACGCCGACCCCGCCGACGACGCGATAATAGTCGTTGTAGTCGCGATAGCCGTTCAGCATATAGTCGACCGACAGCCCCTTGAAACCGGCCGTCAGCGCCAGCGCATCGTCCATCAGCGACAATGTATCCTTGACGAAGATCTGGGTCGTGTCACGCTTCGAGCGATAATCGCGGCGGAAGTAGATGACTTCGTCAGGCACCGGAGCGCTTGCGGGCGAACCGTCGACCGTGTTGAGGCGCCGCTGTGTCCGGTGATATTTGTCGGTTTCCATCCAGACGCCGGCTTCGAGCATATTGGCGCCGATTTCCCAGTGCAGCTTGGTGGTCACCCCATAGCGATCGCCGCCGACCCCCGAGAGACCATAGGCGGTGCCGCGCGGCGCCGTAACCGGCAGGCCCGCGGCCAGTTGCGGAGCGTAGCGAGCGAGAACGCTCGAATAGCTTTCGGGCGAGACGCCATAGCCGTCCTTGTCTTCCCAATAAGCCGTCGCCTCGGCCCAGACCCCGTCGGCAATCCCGGCATGAAAGGTGCCACCGTAGAGCTTGTCGTTGCGCACATTGATCGCGAGGGCATAGGTATAAGTGTAATTGGGGTTGGAATAGGGGATGCCCGCCACCGTGGGCGTGAAATTCGGTTCTGTCGGCGGCGGCACGTCGATATAGCCGCGATCGCGCCCGGTCTTGCCGCCAAGATCGGGCGTGGCCGACAAATAGGTCGCGCGGCTCAGAAACGGCGAGTCATAATCGAAAAAGTCGTTGGACACGAATTTGAAGCGCGCCCAGCTGTCGCCGCCCAGATCGGCGGTCAGCTGCGCTTCCCAATGTTCGCGGTCGACGGTGCCGAAGCCGCGCCAGAGGTCGCTGTCGAGCTTGGTCCGGCTGACATAGGCCTTGAAGGGCCCGACCCGGCCCGTCGACAGGCGGATGAACGTCCGCTTCATGTCGTCCTCGCCAAAGCTTTGCGCGACGAACAGGCCAAGTTCCTCCTGCGGCGCGATCGTTATATATTCGACGACCGGGCCCAGCGAGGCATAGCTTGGGACGCTGACGTCGCCGGCGCCGACAGAGGCTTCGACGCGGGCGAGATTTTCATTGTCGACATAGCGGAATACCGGGCTGCCGCCGAAAGCGTCGCTACGGCCGAGCGGGATACCGTCGATCGTGAAGCCGATCTGGTCGAGATTGAAGGCGCGCGCCTGTACGCTGTTGCCGAATTCATAGAGGCCGAGGGCGCCGTCGGTCTGGACGTTGAAGCCGGGGAGCGTTTCGAGCATCTTGAGACCCGAAATGCCCGACGGCGCGGACAACAGGGCGTCGCGCGTGACCGCCACCGTGTTCGTCACCCGGTCGACGCCGATCGTTTCCGATGCCTCCGACACGCGGCGGCCGGACACGACGATTTCGGTTCCGTCGGCGGCTGGATTCTCCTCCGCCTCTTCGGCGGCATAGGTCGCCTGCGGCAGACCGACCGCCACGGCCACGGCGAACAGGCAATTGCCCGGTCGCAAGAAATGATCCCTGTTCCTGGTCATCGAAGATCCCCTTTGGTTTTGCGGCGCGGCATCGTCGCGCCAGCCTTGATCTTCTCCCGCTTGTTTCGCGACAGGCGCTCTCCGGCGCCTTGTCGGTTGCGATCAGCTGCCTGTGCCGCCGGTTGGTTCAGGCTATTGCGAGCATCGAACATCCGATGAGAAGGCTGACGCTCCGCGTTCGAAATGCAGCAAGCGAAGCCTCGGTCATTCGGATCGTGCTCAGGCCATCAGTATCTTGTCGAGCGCGAGGCGGAACTTTTCCATATCCTCTGCCGAGCCGACGGTGACGCGCGACATCTGAGGATAGGCGGTCCACGAGCGGCCGATCTGCACACCGTGGTCGAGGAAGGCAGCCATCATTTCCTTGGGCGTCTTGTCCTTCCATTCGACCATGAACATGTTCGCCTGGCTGCCGGGAAGAACCTTCAGCCCGCGGCTCTCGACGTGAGCAATGGTCTTTGCGCGAACGCCTGCCATTTCGGCGCGGCGGGCCTTGATCTGATCGGCCAGCGGGAGCGATGCCGTGCCGCAGGCGACTGCGGTCATCGGCAGCATGTTGGACACTTGCTGACCATCGTAGCGCATCATCCTGTCGTGCAGATCCTTCGACGCGATGGTCAGCCCCAGACGCATCCCGGCCATGCCGAACAGTTTTGAGAATGTGCGCATGACGATCACGTCGTCGCGGGTCGCCGCGAGCTTCGCGGCATTCGGCGCATCGGCGAAGTGGATGTAAGCTTCGTCCACCAGCAGGACCGCGTCCCTGGGCTTGTTCTCGGCCAGCCAGACGATATCCTCGATCGGGGTCAGCGTGCCGGTGGGGTTGTTCGGCGAGCAGATATAATAGAGCCCGGCGTTGGGGTCCGCCGCCAGCATGGCCTTGACGTCATGGCGATAGTCCGGCGTCAGCGGGACCTTGGTGACCTTGGCGCCAATCCAGTCGCCGGTACGCCAGATCATTTCGTAAGTCGGGTCGGCGGTTACGATGCCGCGTTCGGGCGAAGCAAAGACGACCGTCGAGCGATTGAGCGGGTCGCTCGACCCCGGCCAGGCGGTCACCCGCTCCACCGGCACGCCTTCGACCGCGGCTACGGCGGCAAACAGCTTTTCGTGCTCGTTGTTGGGCTCATAACGATTGCCGAGCGAGACGATCTGCATCGCCGCACTGGCGCCGGCCGGAAACGGCCCCGTCCAGCATTCGTTGGACCCGATCCGGACCGCGCCGACCACGGCCTTTGCGGATTGCTGGGCAAACGCAGGCCGCGCGGTTTGCGCCAGCGCCACGCCGCCGCCGAGCAACGCCGCGATGCGACCGAGATGACGGCGCGAATAGCCGCGCGAAAGCAGGTCATCCCGGAAGCTGTCCGCGTCGCGGCTTTCGAGAAGCTGGGAACCATATTCAGTCATTGATGCTCTCCTTGAAACTTGGATCGGTTGCCGATCTTGCGGCGGATCAGGGCTTCATTGCGTTGTGGAACATGACGATGGCGATGATGATCAGGTAGATGCCGAAGACACGCTTGAGCATCCGCGGCTCGAGCGCGTGGGCGGCGGCCACGCCGAGCGGCGCCGTCAGGATCGACATCGAGGTGATCGCCGCCGTAGCGGGCAGGTTGACGAAACCGAGCGAGCCCCAGGGCAGGCCATGCTCTTTCAGGCCAATGATGGCGAAGCCGATGGCGCTGGGGATTGCGATGAGCGTGCCGATACCCGCGGCGGTGCCGACGGCGCGATGAATGGATCGTCCGCACAGCGTCATCACCATGATGGCGATCGTGCCGCCGCCGATGCCGAGCAGCGAGGAAAAGGTTCCGAGCCCGCCGGCAATGCCGATGCGCAGCACTCCGGTGGGCATTTCATCGGCCAATATCTTGTCGCCCAGTCGGGGCAGAAGGAAATTGAGCGACATCAGCAGGACGCCCGTCGCGAAGACCATGGTGAGAACATGGCCATCGACGTGGCTGGCGAGGATCACACCCAGGCCATCGCCGAGCACGATCCACGGCGCCCAGGTTTTGAGAATCTGGAAATCGACCGAACCGCGCTTGTTGTGGCTTGTTACCGAGCGCAGCGAGGTGATGATGATTGTGGCGGCCGACGTGCCGATCGCGACGTGGGCGTATTGGGCGCTGTCGCCGCCGAGCAGCGGCAGCATCAGCAGGAGCGCGGGCACGACCACGAAACCGCCGCCGATCCCGAACACGCCGCCCGCGAACCCGGCTGCGAGACCCGCTCCCAGCAAACCCAGCGCAGGAACCAGCCAATCCGTCGAAGAAACTAGCACAAGCATCGCTCCAGTTCGTAATTCTTGTCGAAAATGGCGGCGCCACCCGGAAGAAGCGGGTGGTGCCAGCCGCCGCCGGTTCAGAAAGTCAGGTTCACGCGGCCGTAGTAGTAGCCGCCGTTGATGCCGTAAGGTGAAATGGTCGGATAGACGTTGGTGCCGTAGCTTGCGGAGCCCGACGCCAGCTGCGCGGCACGAATATTTTCGTAGGACCGCTTGGTCGGATATTTGTTGAAAAGGTTGTTGGCGCCGATCGAGAGCTTGATACCCTCGGTAACCTTGTAGCCGATCTCTGCGTCGGTGATGAAGGCCGCCTTTACCGGGACGACGAGGTCGGCACCGGCGAGCGGGCTGTTGCCCGGCGTGGTTTCGAGTGCCGAGACCCGCGAATAATAGCTCTCGCGAAGGTTCACGCTGAACCTGTCCGATTCCAGGTGGGCGTTGAGCGCGGCGCGAAACTTGGGCGTGCTCTTTTCAAGCTGCCAGACCGTATATTTGTTGATGATGGCGGTCGCGGCCGGATCTACGGTGCTGGTGTAGAGCGCCGAGGGCAGGTCGGCGACGCTCTTGACCTTGTTCTCGTTGTAGTTGGCGGTGAGCGACAGGTCGATCATGCCGATGTCGGTGGGCAATTCATAATTGGCCGTGAAGTCGACGCCGCGGGTGCGCATGTCGGCGCCATTGGCGAAGGTCTGGATGCGCACCGTGCCATCCATGTTGCGCTGACCGTCGGTGAGCAGGACGTAGCTCGGGATCGAACCGCCCAACGCCGAGGATACCGCGTCATAGACCGCCTGCTGATTGTAGATATTGTAGGTGTCTTCGTTATAGGCGACGCAGCTGGCCGCATTGGTGCCCGCATAATCCTCCGGGCAATATTTGCCGTAGAAGCCGTAGAATGAACTGGTGATCATGATGCGGTCGCGGATGTCGATCCAATAGGCATCGAGCGTCATGGTCAGGCGCGGGGTCGGGTTGAAGACGATACCGGCGCTGAAATTGGTCGACTTCTCGGGCTTCAGGCCGCCAAAGCCAAGGGATGCCGCCGCCGCCGAGTTGGCGGGCAGCACGCCGCCGACCGAGTTCGGGCCGACCGAGATGCCCGAGTAAAAGCCTTCCGCCAGGGTCGGCGCGCGGAAACCGGTCGAAACCGTGCCGCGGACCGCGAAGGAGTCGGATATGTCGTAGCGGCTGGTCAATTTGAACACGGTGGTGTCGCCGAAGTCGCTGTAATGTTCGTGGCGCATCGCGCCATCGACGAGCCAGGCCTCGGTCGGCTTGAACGAGATGTCCAGATATTGCGAGAAGTTGGTGCGGTGGTGGCTGCCCGCATTTTCCGGCGCATAACCGAAGAATGATTGCGCGCCGCTGCCGTAGTAGGAGGCGGGATCGCCATCGACGATGCCATAGGTCTCGCGCCGCCATTCGAGGCCCGCTGCGATATTCACCGGCTCGGGAAGGCCGATCTCCAGCGGGTAGGTGAGGTCGAGCGTGTTGGTCCATTGGGTGGCCTTGAAGTCACCATCGTGGAACTCTGTCGGGGTGAAGCCGGTGTCCGCGTAGAGCGAGGCGTTGGCTGAATTCTCCACATAGACGCCCACGAAATCATCGCCATATGTCGAAGCGAGATCGAACCCGAGATCGCCGAACATCCCCTTGATACCGCCGGTGACCGAATAATCGGTTTCACGCACGGCCTCGAGTGGCGAGAAGCCGGTGGGATAAAAGGGCGTGCCGTCCGCGGCCACGACGATGCCGGGCGTGCGATAATTTTCATAGGCGCGGGCGTATTTGTGGCCGTAGCTGCCGAAGCTGTAGAGGTCGAAATCGCCGAAACGGTATCCGGCATTGTACATCACCGTGGTCTGCTCGATCTCGGGATCGCCCATGATGCGGTTGACGTAGGGGTAGTGGTCCTGGTTCACGACGTCCGGGTATTTGGCGAGGTTGCTCGCCGCGACGGGATTGTCGCCATAGACGCGCGGATCGACATCGCCGCGGAAGCTGAAGCCCTTCTTCTTTTTCTGGACGGTGACGTTGAAATAGGAATCCTCGATCGGCGCGAACCCGAAATTGGCCGACAGGCTGTAAGTATCCCCGCCTTCGTCCATATATTGTCCGGCCGTGCCGCTGAGCGCGCCGCCATAGTCATTGTCTTTGAGGATGATATTGATGACCCCGGCGATGGCGTCGGTGCCATATTGGGCCGCCGCGCCGTCCTGCAGCACTTCGATATGGCCGATTGCGGCAGCGGGGATGAAGCTCATGTCCGGTGCGGCGCTACCGCCGTAGGGACCGCCCGCTATCGAGACATTGGCGGTGCCGTGGCGGCGCTTGCCGTTGATCAGGATCAGCGTGTGATTGGGGCTCAGGCCGCGCAGTTTCATCTGCAGATTGTGCGCCTGAAGATCGCTGCCGAAGGCCTGCGCCTGGATCGTCGGCAGGCTCTGCGCCAGCGTCTGCATGAGGTCGGGTGAGCCGGTGGATTCGAGATTCTGGGACGTCAGAATCTGGACTGGGGCGGGACTGTCCGCTGCATTCATCCCCAGCGTGCGGGTGCCGGTGACGATGATCACGTCGCCCGATTCGCCGGCTGCGGCTTCGGCGCTCTCGGCCAGCGCGGGCGCGGGCATAAGGCCGAGCGCAACGGCGAGTGCGGCAAATGATGCGGTTTCCCTGAATTTCATTGGATCGGCCCCTTTTTTGTTTCATGGAAGTTGTCGAATTTCCCTCCCGTGGAACATTGTTTTAAGGAGCTGAATCCATGAGATAATTCCTGGCTTCATCCCTGTTTTGACCCGCCGGATCGCCCGCCCGAACGCGGCACCGGAATCGGCGCACGATCGACCCTCGATCGTTCGGCAAGCAATTTTTTCGCGAGTGGGGATTGGTTAGGCTGGACGACCTGTCACCAAGCTGTCACTGTTTCGGCCGGGAACGAAAAGAAATTGCGCGTCAGTGACAGCTTGGTGACAGGTTCGATCCCAAGACTGCCGACTCAACAACAATAATATCCCTCGGCGGGTATCAGCGAAATCTGGTTCGCCGTCCGGATTGGGGGTGGTGCCGCAACTCGATGTGAGGAGGAGTTGTTGCGTATCCTTGTTGTGGAAGACGACCGCAGCCTTGCGCGCGGCATGAGCGCATCGATGACGGGGGCCGGTTTCGCACTGGATTATGTGTCGACGGGCGAAGAAGCGATCGGGGTGCTCCGCAGCGAACCCTATAATCTGGTAATCCTGGATCTGGGCCTGCCCGACATGGACGGGCTGGAGGTGTTGAGCCGGCTTCGTCGCAACGAGATTCAGACGCCGATCCTGATTCTGACCGCGCGAGATGCAATAAGCGACCGGATCGAAGGCCTCGATCGTGGCGCCGACGATTATCTGGCCAAGCCCTTTCACCCGCGCGAACTGGAATCGCGAGCACGAGCGCTGATCCGTCGCGGGCTGGGTACACCCGACCCGGTGTTGCGCGCAGGGGCGCTAAGCCTCGACCGATCGACTCGCACGGTCCAGATCAATTGCTCGACCATCGAACTGCGCCGCCGGGAGCTGGCCGTGCTGGAGACGCTCATGGGCCGGTTGGGAAAAGTCGTCACCCGCGAGTGCCTGACCAGCGAGGTATTCAATTTCAGCGACGCTGTCGCGCCCAACGCGCTCGATGTCTATGTCGGTCGCCTTCGGCGCAAGCTGATGCCTGACGGCCCGACGATAAGAACGGTACGCGGGCTTGGCTATATGCTGGAGGGCAGTTGACGGGCGCGCGATGAAATCGCTGCGCGCCCGGTTGACCGCGGCTGTGATGATGCCGCTGCTCGCCCTGGCGATCACTTTCGGCGGCACGACCTGCTGGATGATTCACAGGACGATCTCGACCGCGTCGGACCGACTCCTTGTCGGTTCGGTTCTGACGATCAGCCGGGCGATTGAGGCGGAGCGCGCCACGCACGAGAGCCTGCTCACCCTTGCCGTGGAGCTGCTGCGGACCCGGTCCGCACCGCTGCCCGTCTACAGCGTCTTTGACGGTGACAGGCTGGTGACAGGCACGCCGGATTTGCTTCCGCCAGAGGATTATCTTGTGAGGCCCGCGGCGACATTGCCGCTGCACGATCCGGCCGGTTTCCCGCAGGACTACCGCGACCGACGGCTGGCGACCGGCTACATCGATGACCGCGACAGCACCGGGGTGATCCAGCCGACCTACCTGCGAGACGCCATGCTGGGCGGCCGGCCGGTGCGGGTGGCGACCGAAATACGGCAGTTCCCGGGTTCGGAGCGGCCGGTTGCGATCCAGGTGGCCGATTTCATCGACGATCGCAGGGCCTATGAACAGACCTATTATTTGCGCGTGCTTGGTGCGGGCATCCTTGTCGTCATGATTGCAGTCCTGCTCTTTTACGGGGCCGTCACCTGGGGGCTAGGCCCATTCGCATCGCTGACGCAGCAAATCGAGGAGGCGCACAAGCGCGCTACACCAAATGTGCGCGTCGCATTGTCACCCGGAGATCCGCTGGAAGCGCGTTCGCTGGCCAGCGCCTTCAACGATCTGATGGCACGCAACGAACGGGCGGTGCAGTCGCTGCGCCAGTTCACCGCTAATGCGTCACACCAATTGCGTACCCCGCTCGCGATCGTACGCGTCCATGTCGACGTGCTCGGTCGCTATGGTTCGTCCACGCCGCAAGGCGCGACGGCGCTCGCCGATATCGCGGCGGCGGTCGAATCGCTCGAGCGCCTGCTCGCCCAGCTCATTACGCTGGCGCGGATGGATGAACAGTCCTCGGCCGAAACTCCGTTGAACGCCTTCGACCTGACCGGGCTCGTGGCCGAGATACTGGCTACGCGCGTCACGCATCCCGACACCGCGCGGATGGACATTGGCTTCGAAGCTCAAGAGGCCGGCCTTGCGGCGCTGGGCGATCCCATGCTCGCTACCGAAATGATCGGCAATCTCGTCGACAACGCCATCCGCTACAACCGGGCGGACGGTTCGGTAACCGTTCGCGTGCTGCAAAGCGACGGGATGCCGGTGGTCGAGATCGAAGATGACGGTCCGGGCATCGCTCCGGCAGACCGGGAAAAGGTGTGGGAACGCTTTTATCGCGCGCCCGGGGTCGATGCGCCATCGGGAAGCGGGCTCGGCCTGCCGATCGTACGCGCGCTGGGGGAGCGAATGGGAGCACATGTGTTTCTGACCAGCGGCCGTGACGGACGCGGCACGCTCGCCGTGATCGAATTCCAGCCTGCAACGAGGCACGCGAACGAAGAAATCGAAACGAATTTCGACCCGACCGAAGAGATGACAGCTTGCTGACAGAGTTTGCGGCGCAAACTCAAGCACATCAGTTTTCCGAATCCGATTCTGACCGCCGGCAACGGTCCGGGTCGCTTCAGACAGCGGGACGACGATCGAGCGATGGGGCGACCGGCCTTTCCACACCTTGCGCGACGCGGGAATCGGGCTAGACGGCCTGCCGCTCCTTCAGGCGGCGTTGTGCTGCGGCCTCACATCCTCCTGCTTTCGGGCCTTGTGCTCGGTGGTGCGGGTGGCACTTGTGTCAAACTCTTCGCGCCCAATCACCTGATGACGCTGGAATTGCTGCGATGGTTCGTGCGGCCGGTTGAACAGCTATTTCTCGGCGTGCTTTTCCTTCTCATCGTACCCCTGCTGTTTTCCTCAATCGTAACCGGGTTGTCGCGTCTGCGGGGCAAGACCGGGGTTCCGGGTCTGCTCGCGACGACCATCATCTACATGCTGGCGGTATCGATCTCTGCTGCCCTGATCGGGCTGGCCATGGCCAATCTGTTCCGGCCGGGCGACGGACTACCCGCGGAAGTCGGCCGGCAGTTGCTCGCCTTGCATACGCCGCATTTCCCGATCAGCCTCGAAACCCTCGTACCGGACCTGCGGTCGGCCAATGGGGCCGTAATGCTCATGGTGTTCATATCCATTGCGATCGGCGCTACAGTTCCGATGCTGCGAAAGCACAGCGGGCGCTGGCTGCTAACGGGCTGCGAAAAGATGTTTACCGTCAGCATGAAAGTGCTGTCGCTGGTGGCGCGCTTCGCCCCTCTGGCGGTGGCCTGCTTCATGTTCGACTTCACAGTCGTGTTCGGGTGGAACCTGCTGATCTACCTTGGCGCCTATGTGGCCGTGGTCGTTACCGCGCTTATCCTGCAGGTCGTAGTCACGTTTTTCGTGGTGGTGTGGATGCGGGGCGATGTCTCGCCGTTCGTGTTTCTGCGCGCGGTCCAGGAAGCCGCGTTGATCGCCTTCAGCACCTCATCCTCGAACGCGACTCTGCCCGCTGCGCTGAAAGTTGCCGAAACCGACCTGAACCTGCCCGGCCGGATAGCGCGGCCGGTGCTCGGAATCGGCACGGTCTCGAACCAGAGTGGGACGACGATCTATATCGCGGTGACGGTGCTGTTCGTCGGTCAATTTTTCGGCAAGGACCTGCCGATCGACCGACAAGCGCTGGTCTTCGCTATCGCAACGCTGGCGGGGATGGGCACGGTCGGCGTCCCGGCGGGCGCCCTGCCTGCCGTGGCGACGGTGCTGGCTCTGACGGGACTGCCCCCGGAAGGGATCGGGCTCGTCATCGGTATGGACCGCTTGCTCGACATGTTTCGCACTCTGGTCAACGTGGTGGGGGACCTCGCGATCGCGGTCGCGATCAACCGGGAGCCTGCGGTGTCGCACGAGGAGCCTGTGCTGGCCCGACGAAAAAGTGCCTGAGGCGCGCAAAAGCGCTCGCAAACCGATGCAATTCGACCCGCGCAGCGCGGACAGGTGTCCGCAAGCAGGAGCCATGCCGATGATGAACGGCAACATGACCCGTTATGTCCTCGCATCGATAGGGCTGGCCATCGTCGCGGGGCTGGCCTTGCGGGCGGGGCCGGGAACGGACAGCGAAGCGACAAAAAATGCCGCGACGATGCTCCACCTGCCGGCGGAAATTTTTCTCCATCTCATCAAGATGATCATCGCGCCACTCGTGTTCTCTACACTGGTCTATGGCATCGCCCATAGCGGAGACAGCTCGGGTCTTGGCCGCATCGGCTTTCGCGCTATGGCCTGGTTCCTGATCGCCAGCCTCGTATCGCTGACCATCGGCCTCATCTTGGTCAACCTGTTCGAGCCGGGCATAGGCCTCGACCTGCATACCGCGCAGTCTTCTGCGACGGTGGAGCTGCGCGAACTCGACCTGAGGGGGTTCATACTTCACATATTCCCAGCCTCGATGACCGAAGCGATGGCCGAGAATGAAATCCTGCAGATCGTCGTCTTCTCGCTCTTCGTGGGCTTTGGCCTGTGCGCCATCGGCGACCGGGGCAAGCCGCTGGTGGTGGTGGTGGAATCGTTGGTCGCGCTGATGCTGAAGGTAACGGAATATGTCATGGCGGTGGCTCCGCTCGCAGTCTTCAGCGCGCTGTCGTCGGCGATGCTCGAGCACGGCGTCGGTATCCTCGGTGCTTTCGCAAAGCTCATTGGCGAATATTACATGGCGCTGGCCATGCTCTGGTTGGTGCTGCTGGGCGCGGGCGTGCGATTCCTGGGCCGCGATCTGCCGCGGCTCGTCAAATATCTGCGCGAACCGTTGATGATCGCTTTCTCTACCGCATCTTCCGAAGCCGCGCTGCCCAAGCTGATGGAACGGCTCGATGGCTTCGGCGTGCCGCGCCGGGTTTACAGCTTCGTCCTGCCGCTTGGCTACAGCTTCAATCTCGACGGCTCGATGATGTCAGCAACCTTCACCACGATTTTCATCTGCCAGGCATATGGAATCCATGTGCCGCTGGGGATGCAGATCACCATGCTGCTGATGCTCATGGTCACGAGCAAGGGCATGGCCGCAGTGCCCAGGGCCAGTCTCGTCGTCGTCGCGGCGACGCTCGCCCAGTTCGGGCTGCCAGTCGAAGGCGTGGCCCTTGTACTCGCCATCGACCAGTTCATGGACATGGGGCGCACCGCAACCAACGTGCTGGGCAACGGCATAGCGACGACTGTGGTCGGTCGATATGACCAGCAATCCGTTTCGCCGGAGCGTCCAGCAATGACATGACCGAGCGCGGACGCTAGCCACGGGAGAATATTACCGATATGATTCTCCAACCCTTCTCGCTGCGCACGACATGCCAGGATTCCTTGCCGACCGTGATCGGCTTGCCATTCACGCGATACGAAAAATCGAATGTGATGGACGCGATGTCATTATCGTTCTGAATCTGGATATTCTCGAATGTCTCTTCGTGCCGATTGCTGCTGCCAACGATGTTCTCGATGAACCATCGCGGCCCATTGGCGGGATCGCTGGCAACTTTCGTTCGGCTCTTTCCAGGCGAATGTGACTGGGCCAATCGTGCATCGCTGTCCACGGGTTGCCATATAATTGGGGTATCCGCGAACAGCGCGAGAAATGCCGCTTTGTCCTTGCGAAGTATCGCAGTGCGGAATGTCTCGATCAATATGTTGAGATCATGCTTCGCCTGCGCATCCGTATAGGCAGGTCGCGGGGCGGAAATCGGGTCGGCTGCCATCGACAGCAGCGAGGCGACAAGCGCAAAGCCAATCATCGGTAAACTCCATTTTTAAGCTATTCCTTGCCATCCGGGCAAGCGGCCCCGATTTTCCGTCAATCGCTCCGGAGCCGCACCGTCAAAAGCCGCGAAGGCCCCAGAACCGCTACGAGGCTCCCATCGGCCTGGCGCCTGAAATGATAGGTCCCGGTGGAGGTCACCAACGCAGCGCGATCAAAGCGGGCATCAGCCGTCAGCGCGATTACCGTGAAATGTTCGATGTCCGCTTGCGGGAAAGCGTTGAACCAGGTGCCCGCTGCATTGGCGGCATCCAGCTCTCCTCGGCAGATGCCATCGATGACCCGGAAGCGGGCGTAGCCTGAAACCGCCTCGCCAGCGAATTGCCCGTCATAGCGCGTCGTTCCGGTTGGACAGGGCGCGCTTTCGCTTACGGCTTCCATGTGGAAAGGCATCGCAAGCATCGCAGCCGTTTCCTTGATGTCCGAAACCCAGACGGCATTGGACAACAGGCTGACGCTTTCCCCGCGGTCGGGGTACAGGAGGAGCGCGCTGCGAGCACCGATCGCGACGCCGGCATGATGGACGATGCGTTCCCCGTTGCTGTCGGAGCCGATGCGCCAGCCGAAACCGATCAGATCGTCGCGGTCCGCCACGGCAGACCCGTCGATCAGCCGCGTCGGCGTCCACATTGCAGCGCGGGCGCGCGCCGACAGGAATTGCGTATCGAGCACGCGCGCGCCGAACCGCGCGACATCGGGGGCCGACCCCCGAAAACCGGCGCCGCCCCACGAGTAGCTATAGTCATGCGCGGCTGCTTTTGCAGGCACGCCGTCGACGAATTCATAAGCGATGCTGTCGTTTGCGCGATCCGGATGGATGTCGGGCCGGATGTCCAGTCCGTTGGTGACATCGCGCGCGACAAACTGAAGAAAGGGGACACCTGCGCGTGCTTCGATTGCGGCACTTAATAGGGTGTAGCCATAGGAGCTGTAATTATAGCCGGTCCCCGGAGCGAAAAGCAGGTCGCGATCGGCGAATGTTGCGACCGCGTCCTGCACCGAGGCGAAACGCCGCCCGCCGCGATTATCATCGATCGATTGATAGTGCGGAATGCCCGAAGTGTGTGCCGCCAGCTGGCGCGCGCTGACCGGACTCCATGACAAATGAAGCTGCGGCGCATAGAGCTGCACCGGCGCGTCGAGATCGAGCGCGCCGCGGTCGAAGAGGCGCATCGCCGCGGTCGCCGTGACGAGCTTGGACACGCTTGCGAGACGGAAGCTCGTCGCCGGTTCGACGGGGAGCCGCTTTTCGCGGTCGCGGTATCCCGCCGTGCCGGTCCACAGCACATGCCCGTCGCGAACGACTGCGGCAGACATGCCCGGAACGCCACTCGCCTGCCACTGCGCGTCCAGTATCGCATCGGCAACACGGCGGGCGCCCGCCAGGCGGTCTTCGGCGGCATAGGTGGACGTTGCATTGCATCCTATCGACGCAGCGGCAATAACGGACGCCAGAGAGAAAATGGACTTCATCGGACCTCGCAGCGGTGGGACGGATTCACATGACCCGGCCGCTCCAATTGATGGGCCGGCAACCGTTGCAGCAAGAAAAGAAAGGTGAATTTTGGTGAAATGACCCCGGCGCCTGCCTCAAAGGAACATGTCGACCTTCGCATCTGTCGCCGCAGGCGCGTGGTAGCCGCAGGCGATCGCGAAACCCGGCTTCCCGATCTTTCCTTTCGGCTGCTCTTGCTGCTGACGGAACGCGCACCCGAACATGTCGCCTACGCCGAAATCGAACAGGTGGTGTGGGGGGCGGCGGTCACGCGCGATACGATGAAGCAGCGTGTCAAGCTTCTGCGCGACAGCCTGACCTCGATCGGCGCGCCCGACCGCGCGATCGAGTCCGTGCGTAATGCGGGCTATCGAACGGAGCTTCGCATCGGCATTTTGGGTCCTGAGGCATCGCGTCGTTCACCGTGGCGCCTGACCGCAGGGCTTGCGCTGGTCGCGACCATCGTTGCCGCGTCGATTTTCTGGGGCCGCTTTCCGGCCGGCTCGACACCGGTCACGATCGCGGTCGAAAGCGGCGGCGTGACGCCCGGCATCGACGGCACGGACTGGAGCGGCGCCCGCGCCGCCCTCGTTCGCGACCTGTCGAAAATCGAAGGCGTGCGCGTCCTTGATCGACCGGCCCTCTCGGGTTCGGACGCGCAAGCGAACCTTCGGGCGACGCTTGCGCTCGTCCCCACCAGCACTGGATTTCGTCTGTCGGTCCAGCTTGTCGATGATCAATCGCGCGCAGTTCTCTATGCGGAGAATTATGAATATCGTCCCGGCGATTACGAGCGAGCGCTCCGGCATTTCGTAAACAATGCCTATCCCGGCATTGCCGCACTGTCGCCGGAGTTGGGGAAAGCCGGTTTTGGTCAGCAGGATGTCGCCGTTCGTTCTTCCTATCTTCGGGCGCTGGCACTCTGGCGCACCGGCGAACTACGGAGCCTGAATGCGGCGCGACGGTTGCTTGAGACAATGACGACGACCCGGCCCGGTTTTCTGCCCGCCGCGTCGCTTCTTGCCCGAGTGAAGGCCGATCTCGTCCTCCGGCACGGGGCGGATACACAGCTCGCGCGAGAGGCTGCGCTAGTGGCCGATCGCCTCGTCGAGGCTTATCCCGGGATAGGTGATTTTCGGTTTACGCTTGCACGCGCCAAGATGGCTTTGGGTCAACGCCGCGAGGCCTTGAATGATATGCGAATTGCGCAGCAAACCATGCCTTTCGTTGCGCGCGACGTGCAAGCGCTCGAACGGGAATTATTGTCCAAGTCTGATCCGTAGCGCCTGCTGGGGCAGCGATGCCGCAGGGATCTGCGACCGGAGCCGGCACCATTTTCAATACCGGCCGGCCCCGCGCGCCTCAGTAGATCCCCGACATCCCCGGAGCCTCTGCGCTCGGCGTCTTCTGCGTCGGCTGGCGCGCTGCGGTCGTCGTCGTCGGCACGACCGGCGGCGGCGTGGGCGAGATGAGCACCGCGGTCGGGCGGCCCCTTTCGGCAAAGCTCGCGACGACCGGCGCATCGCGGCCGTATAGGTCGGCGAGTTTCTTCACGCCGCCCTTGTCGTCGGGAACCATGGTCCAATAGGCGACATAGACCGGGAAGGGCTGTTCGAATTCGAAGCGGGTGGTCTTGCCGCTCGCGACGACTTCGCCAAACTCTTCCGGGGTCGCGCCCGCGAACATTACCGCCATCAGGCCGGAGAAATGGAGCGCCTTTTCGGTGCGGATGCAGCCGTGGCTGAAGGCGCGCTTCTCGGCATTGAACGCGCCCTTCGACGGCGTGTCGTGCAGATAGATGGCGTGCGGGTTGAGCATTTCGAGCTTCATCACGCCGAGCGCGTTGCCGGGACCGGGCTGCTGAACGACCGACAGCGTCTTGCCGCTGCCGGTCCACGTATAGCCCTGGCGCCGCGCCGAGGCGGGATTATGCGCGATCGTCGCGCCGATGCCCTCGGCGATGATGCTGCGCGGCAGGGTCCAGGTCGGGTTGAGGATCACGCCGGTCGCCATGGGGTTGAGCTGCGGCGTCGGGGTCGAGGGCTTGCCGACGACCGCCTTGTGCGTCGCGATGACCGTGCCGTTCCGCACGACGCGGGTCAGATATTCGGGAACGTTGGTGACGACATAGCCGTCGCCGAGGTCGCGCGGCATCCAGCGCCAGCGCTCCATGTTGACGCGAATGATATTCTCGTCCGCAGGCGTTTTCGCGGTGGCGAGCGCCGCCTTGAGCAGCGCGAAATTCGGATGGACCGGGTCGAGGCCGGCGAGCGTCATCGCGACGTCGTTCGCGGTCAGCGCATAATCGAGCAACGGGATCAGCGGCGTGCTGTCGGAATCGGTGTCGTCCATGAACCATTGCTTGCGCGCCGCATTGGGCGTGCGTCCGTCGCGCAGATGCGTCGCGAGCAGCAGGAAGGCGTCGGTCGCCACCTTGTCGAGTTCGACCTGATTGCCGCTCGCGATCGCCGCCTGCAGGCCTTGGGGGTTGTAGTCCTGCGGGAAAAGGCCTTCCTCGCCGACATGCTGAATGAAGGTCAGCAGCGCGCGGGCATTATCCTCGCTCCAGCTCGGCAGATTGGCTTCGGCCAGCGTTTCGACGACCGGCGCATCGTCGGCGACCTTGTCGGGCTGGAGGACGACCGAATCCTCTTTGACGTCCGTAGGCGCGGTCTGCGCAAATGAGGGGGCGCCCGCAAGCGCGAGCGGAAGGAGGAGCGCCGCTGCGGGCGCGAAACGGGGGGAGATTAGGGCCATGATCTTGCCATAGCCGAGTTCCGAGGGGTTTGGAAGGCGGCGGAAAGCCGCCGAAGCGTTAGGAAAGCCGCCTATTCCTTTGCTTCGGCGTCCTGCTTTGCGAGCCATTCCTCGAGCCATTTGATCGTGTAGTTGCCGTCGATCACGTCGGGATCGGCGAGCAAGGCCTGGTGGAGCGGGATGTTGGTCTTGACGCCCCCGACGACCATTTCCTCTAGCGCACGGCGCATGCGCATCATGCAGCTTTCGCGCGTGCGGCCATAGACGATCAGCTTGCCGATCATGCTGTCGTAATAGGGCGGGATCGAATAGCCCGCGTAAAGTCCGCTATCGACGCGGACGTGCATACCGCCCGCGGGGTGATAGGCGGTGACCTTGCCGGGCGAAGGCATGAAGCTGCGCGGGTCTTCGGCATTGATCCGGCATTCGATGGCGTGGCCGCGGAATTCGAGGTCTTCCTGCGCGACCGACAGCCCGCGCCCATCGGCGATGCGGATCTGTTCGCGCACGAGGTCGAAGCCGGTGATCATCTCGGTCACCGGATGCTCGACCTGGATGCGGGTGTTCATCTCGATGAAGAAGAATTCGCCATTTTCCCAAAGAAATTCGATCGTCCCCGCACCGCGATAGCCCATCTTCGCCATCGCGTCGGCGCAGATGCCGCCCATGCGCGCGCGCTCCTCGGCCGAGATGACGGGCGAGGGGGCTTCCTCGAGCACCTTCTGGTGGCGGCGCTGCAGCGAGCAGTCGCGCTCGCCGAGGTGGATGGCGTTGCCGTTGCCGTCGCCGAACACCTGAAATTCGATATGGCGCGGGTTGCCGAGATATTTCTCCATATAGACGGTCGAATCGCCGAAAGCCGCGGCCGCTTCGCTCGCCGCCTGACCCATCAGGCTTTCGAGGCTCGCCGCGTCGGGCACGACCTTCATGCCGCGGCCGCCGCCGCCCGACGCCGCCTTGATGAGCACCGGATAGCCGATCTCTTCGGCAAGTCTTTTCGTCTCCGCGCCAAAGGTGACCGCGCCCGGCGAGCCCGGAACCACGGGCAGGCCGAGTTCGACCGCGGTGCGCTTTGCCTCGACCTTGTCGCCCATGGTACGGATATGCTCGGGCTTGGGGCCGACGAAAACGATGTCGTGCGCCTCGATGATTTCGGCGAAGCGCGCATTTTCCGAAAGGAAACCATAGCCGGGATGGATCGCGTCGGCGCCCGTGACTTCGGCGGCCGAAATGATCGCGGGGATGTTGAGATAGCTGTCCTTCGCCGCCGGCGGGCCGATGCACACGGCCTCGTCGGCAAGGCGGACGTGCATCGCGTCGGCGTCGGCGGTCGAGTGGACCGCAACCGTCTTGATGCCCATTTCATGCGCCGCGCGATGGATGCGCAACGCGATCTCGCCGCGGTTGGCGATCAGCAGTTTCTCGATGCTCATCGGGTTTGCCCTCAGTCGATGGTGAACAGCGGCTGGTCATATTCGACCGGCTGGCTGTTTTCGACGTGCAGGGCCTTGAGCGTGCCCGATTTGGGCGCGGTGATCGGGTTCATCACCTTCATCGCCTCGATGATCAGGATCGTGTCGCCTTCCTTCACCGCGGCGCCGGCGCTCGCGAAATTGGGCGCGCCGGGTTCGGGGGCGAGATAGACGGTGCCGACCATCGGCGACTTGACGGCATCGGGAAAGGCCTCGGCCGCGGGCGCCGCTGCGGCGGGGGCAGCAGGAGCAGCAGCGGCGGGCGGCGCGGCGGCCGGAAGCGCCGGGGCGACCGCGATCGGCGCGGGCGCAGCGGCGGTCAGCGCCCGCGCGACGCGCACCTTGCGCTCGCCGTCCTCGACCTCGATTTCGGAGAGCCCGGTATCGTCGAGCAGTTCCGCAAGCGCGCGGACGAAGGCCGGATCGATGTTGATACCCTGCTCTTTATGGTCACCCATGTGATAATTCCTGCTGTTGCGGCGCCTTGGTGGCGCTCGACCCCTGTTTTCGATCGCGCCCTCTTGTCAGAGTCGCGCGGCGGCGTCCAGCGCCAGCATATAGCTGCCCGCGCCATGCCCCGCAAAATGTGCCGCCGCCGCCATACCGACATAGCTGACATGCCGAAAGGGTTCGCGTGTCATCGGGTCCGAAAGATGCACCTCGATCACCGGCACCTTGATCGACTTGATCGCGTCGTGAAGCGCGATCGACGTGTGCGTATAGCCGCCGGCATTGAGCAGCACCGCCTTCGCGCCCGCGAAATGCGCTTCGTGCAGCCAGTCGATCAGCACGCCCTCGTGGTTCGACTGGCGGCAGTCGACGCGGAGGCCGAGGCCGGCCGCCTTTTCCGCGAGGCGCGCATGAATCTCGTCCAGCGTATCGTGGCCGTAGATCTCCGGCTCGCGGGTGCCGAGGAGATTGAGGTTGGGGCCGGAGAGGACGAAGACGACGGGAAGTTCGGGCAATGTCCGGGCTTTCGGTTGCTAGGTGGCGCACTCCCCCTATATGGGCTGCTCGGCAAAAGGCAAAGAAGGGCGCAGGCGGTGATCGCGATCATCCTCAACGGCGAACCGAGACAGGTGCGCGAAGGCAGCATCGCCGACCTCGTCGCGTCGCTCGGGCTCGACGTGAAGAAGGTCGCGGTCGAGTGCAACCGCGCGATCGTGCCGCGCTCGACACTGGCCGACGTCGCGCTCGCCGAGGGCGACGCGCTCGAGATCGTTCATTTCGTAGGAGGCGGTTGTTGACCGACCAATGGAGCGTTGCCGGGCGGAGTTTCACGTCGCGGCTGATCGTAGGCACCGGCAAATATAAGGATTTCGAGCAGAATGCGGCGGCGGTCGCGGCGTCGGGCGCGGAGATTGTCACGGTCGCGGTGCGCCGCGTCAATGTGTCGGACCCGGGTGCGCCGATGCTGACCGATTATATTGATCCCAGGAAGGTCACCTACCTGCCCAACACCGCCGGCTGCTTCAACGCCGACGATGCGATCCGCACGCTGCGGCTGGCGCGCGAAGCGGGGGGCTGGGACCTGGTGAAGCTCGAAGTGCTCGGCGAGGCGAAGACGCTCTACCCGAATATGCGCGAGACGCTGACCGCGACCGAGACGCTCGCCAAGGAGGGCTTCCTGCCGATGGTCTATTGCGTCGACGACCCGATCGCCGCGAAGCAGCTCGAGGATGCGGGGGCGGTGGCGATCATGCCGCTGGGCGCGCCGATCGGATCGGGGCTCGGCATCCAGAACCGCGTGACGATCCGCCTGATCGTCGAGGGCGCTTCGGTTCCCGTTCTCGTCGATGCGGGGGTCGGCACGGCGAGCGACGCGGCGGTGGCGATGGAACTCGGCTGCGACGGCGTGCTGATGAATACCGCGATCGCCGAGGCGAAAGACCCCGTCCGCATGGCGCGGGCGATGAAGCAGGCGGTTGAGGCCGGACGCGACGCCTATCTCGCGGGGCGTATGGGCCAGCGGCGCTATGCCGATCCGTCGAGCCCGCTGGCAGGACTTATCTGACAAAAGGCCCAAGGAATATGGCGTCAAGCCGTTGCAGCGAAGACGGCCTCCGGTGAAGGAGGCCGTCGCCTTATATGTCAGGGCGCTTTCCGGATCGCCGGCGGCGTCCAGCGGCCGTCGAGCGCTTCGCGTCGGGGCAGGTAGAGCCGCAGGTTCATCGTGAACGGCCCGGCGGGGGCGGGCAGCCAGTTCGCTTCCTTGCCGGCCCCCGGCGAATCATGCTGGATATAGAGGTCGAGCGAACCATCGGCGTTGAAGTTCAGCTCGTCGCGGTCGCCGATCGCGAAGCGGCCCAGTGGATTGGCGGCGAAAAATTGGTCGGCGCCATACATGGTAAGCGACCAGAAGGCATCGGCCGGCGGAATCTGCTCCTTGTCGAAATGCAGCACATAGCGCGAGGCGCCGTTGAGCGGTTTGCCGTCGGCGTCGAGCGGCGCCATCGGATAGATGGCCTCCTCCGGCGGCAGGGCACCGAGGCCCGCATAGGCGATGAAGGCCCGCTGCAGATAATCATTGCCATAGACGCCGAGCGCGTTGCCGAGCGCAACCCAGCCATTGGCGGTCAGCCGCACGCGCGTCCGGTTGTCGACGATCCGGCGATAGGCGTCGGCGGCGGCGCGCGACAGGCCGCGCTGCACCGCGGGATCGACCGCAGCGAGGTCGAAGCTCTTGCCGGGAACCAGCCCGACGCGCTCCATGCGCAGCAGGATCGCATAGTCGGTGGCGTGCGGCGGGTTGCGCTTCAGCGTTTCGGCAAAGAGCGAATAGAAGGCGGCGGGGCTCATTCGCGCGAGCTGCTCGACGGGCGGGGTCGCCATGTCGATCGAGGGATCGGGCTCCATGGACGCTTTGCTGGCTGGCTGCTGTTGGCCCCACGACGACAGCGGCGCCGCGGCATAGCCCGCCTGAAGTCCGTGGACATGATCATAGTCGGGCGCGCCGTTGGTCTGGATGCGGCCGATGATCCAGCCATTGTCGGTCGGGCTGCGCACCATCCGCATCCCGGCGGGCAGTTCGCCCTGCCAATGCGGCCCGACGAGCGCAAAGCTGCCGCCCTCGTTGCCGGTCGTGCGCGTGCCGAGCGCCGCGAACACCTCGGTCCACATGTCCATGATCGGCACGACATGATAACGCCCTGCGGTGTTCGGCATGGTGACGACCAGCGGCTCCTTGCCGACATCGAACCAGAGCGTCGAATAGAGGGTGTCGGCGTTGGGCCGCACGACCTCCTTGAAGCCGGCATCGGGATAGGTCCGCATATGCGCGAAATGGTTCATCGGCGCGCGCGGGCGCCCCGGCGAACCCGCGTTGGTGAGAACGCGGCGCGACACCTCCATCAGCACCATCGGATAAGCGTAGGTGTAGGCGTCGAGCCCGATCGCATAGGCTTCGTCCTCGCTCACCGGCGCCGCCTGCGCGGGCGCCGACAGCAAGCCGGCGGCGAGCGCCAGCAGGGCCAGAAATTTCGTCATTCTTCCCGTCTCCCTTCGTGTTGGCGTTCGCGGTAGCGCCCGCGGCGGCGCCCGTCTGTCGCCGCGCCGACAATCGCTTGGGATTTTTCGGGGCAGCGATTAGGTTCCGTGCGGGAGGGGCAGCGATGACCACGGAAGCGAAGACGGTGGGCGGCAAAGGAGGCTGGAACGGCGATGCCCGCCTTGCCGCGCTGCGTCTTTGCCCGCCCTTCGCCGATTGGGATGACGGCGCGCTGGCAAGGCTCGCCGCGATCGCGCGCGTCGAGCATCATGCCCGCGGTGCCGAAATCTTCGCGCGTGATCCCGAACGGCGCGAGGCGTTCGTGATCGCCGCCGGCGAAATCGAGATCAGCCGCGTTTCGGCTTCGGGGCGCAAATATGTGCTGAGTGTCAGCGGCGCGCACAGTGTGCTGGCGCTGGTCCGGCTGCTCGACCGGCAGCCGATCCACTTCACCTACCGCGCCTATGGCGACACGACGCTGCTGCACCTGCCCGCAGCACGCCTGATCGCGATCCTCGACGCCCAGCCGATGCTGTGGCGCAGTATCGCGCTGTTCATGTGCGCGCGGCAGGGGGACAGTCTGCGCCTCCTCAACGATCAGCAATTGGGGTCGCTCGAACAGCGGATGGCCGCGACGATCGTCGACCTTGCGCGCATTCACGGCATCGAGGGGAAGGAAGGAACCGAGGTCGGCCTGCGGCTGCCGCAGGAGCAACTCGGCGCGATGCTCGGCATCACGCGTCAGAGCGTCAACAAGCTGCTGCGCGGCTTCGAGGAGGCTGGGCTGATCACGACCGACTATAATCGCCTGACGATCCGCGATCACGCAGCATTGGACCGGATCGCCGCCTCGCGCGATTGACTTTGCCGGCGTCGATCAGCGCCCGCCCGAAGCGACCAGATCGACGTCGGTCATGCCGCCGTCGCGGCGCGCGAAGACGACATAGGCGAAATCGCCATTGGTCCCGCCGAGAATATGGTCCTCGCCGTCGACGCGATGGTCGGTGTCATAGCCCGCGCGGATCGCGAGCGTGTTGTAATAGTCGAGCACGCCCTGCAGCGAAGCTGCGGTCTGGAAGTTGACGACGCGCAGATTGCACTTGCTGTCCTTGACGCCGGCAGCCTCGCGCACCGTCGCGCGCGGATAGACGCTGAAAGCGGCGGGCAGCCGGTCGGCCCAGCCGCGATCGTAGCTGAGCGGACTTTCGCATTTGATCTTCGATTGCTGTGCGGCGAGCGCGCCGATGGTCTTGGGCTCGTTCGCGCCGCCTGCGAAGGGAAGGGCGTTCGGCGCCTTGACCAGCTTGCCCGCCTTCATCGCCGCAGCGGCTTCGGCCGCCGCGGCGGCGCGGCCCGCCGGGATCGCCGGAACCCCGCCGTCGATCAGGCGGTTCCCTGGAGTGATCGCATTGCGGTTCGACTGGCCCGCGAGCTTGGGGTCGACCATGATCCTGTCCTGAAGCGCGTCCCTGATGGCCGGGTCGGCGTCGACGAGTCCCTCGTCGAGCGGCGACAGCTCGGCCTGCTCGGGTTTGTCGCGGCAGCCGGCGAGCCCCGCCGTCGCCATCAGCAAGGCCGCAACGAGCCATTTTCCGCGCACCATCATCGCTAACACTCCCTTAATCCATCCCCGACCTGTGCCGGATGCTGGTAAAGAAGATGTGAGCAAAAGTCCTTAACCGGGAAGGCTTTGTTAGCCGAATATTGTCTCGGTACGAGACAGGTCGGGATTGCAGCGGATGAGGCGCGAGGTTTCGACCGCCGCCTGGCGGTGGACGACCGCCTGCCGGTAAACGGGATCGGTGACCATCTCCATGAAGGCGCCGCTGTTCGGATATTCGGCGACGAAAACCGCATCCCAACGCTCATCGCCGGGGCCGATCACCATCGCCTCCATCGTTCCGCGCCAGACGATGCGGCCGCCGACGCGCTGGAACACCGCTCCGCTGTCCTTGCCATAATGGGCATAGGCGTCGGCTCCGGTGAGCGGCTGTCCCGCGAGCGGATGATCGGCGGGGTAGTCGGCCTTCGCCTTGAAGCGGACGAGGTTGAGCATGTGGATCTTCGTATCGCGCGGCAGCGCCTTGAACGCATCGAACTGGGCGCGTTCGGGGTCGACAAAGCGGTCGGTCATGGTTGGAACTCCCTGCGTTTGATCCGCCACTGGTCGGCGCTCTGGACCCAGGCGTCGACCGGGGCATCCTGAAACGGGGCGGGAAGGCGCGTCGGGCCGCTGTTCGTCGCGCCGAGCCGCCGCGCGAGCGCCTGCGATCGGCTGTTGCCGGGGTCGATGCAGTGCATCAGCTGCGGCCATTTCAGAAACTCGACCGCGAAATCGCACGCGGCGATCGCGCCCTCGAAGGCGTAGCCGCGCCCGGCGAATTTGGCGCGAACGCCATAGCCGACCTCGGGACCGGGCCAATCGGCGGGCTCCCACGGGCCGAGCCGCCCGACCCACTCGCCGCTATCGCGTTCGATCACCGAAAACATCGAGAAGCCCCGGATATGCCATGCGCCGGCGAGCGCGCACCATAGGCGCCACGCCTGCGAGCGAGCGCACGGACCGCCGAGATATTTCATCGTTTCCGCCTCGGCGCACATTTCGGCAAAGGCGTCGAAATCCTCGGTTGCGGGCGGCCGCAGGATCAGCCGCTCGGTGACGAGAAGGGGGCCGTTGAGCATCGCTGTTCCTTTCGGCGGCGGACGGGCGATGCTTCTGGAGCATGGGGGCGGCGAGGGCAAGGGGCCGCATAAGACGAGGGCGCCGACCGATGGCCGGCGCCCTCTCCATCACGTAGTGCGGGCGGAGGGGTCTCGGACCCGCACCCGTAACGGTGCTCTCTAACGGCACCTATATTTGTCGCGGTCGATCTCGCGGCCGAGCAGCGCGCCCGCGCCGGCGCCGATGATCGTGCCGAGCAGCTTGTCGCCATCTCCGGCGATTTCGTGCCCCGCGAGGCCGCCGACGGCGCCGCCGATCAACAGGCCGGTCGTGCCATTGTCCTTCTTGCAGTAATAACGGCCGTTCTTGCCGCGCCAGATGCGCGTGTTGGGGCCGACGCGCTCGCCGTGCGATGCATAATAGCGGCGGTCGTGCTTCTTGTGATAATATTGATTCGCCTGCTCCGGCTGGTGGAGACCATAGGCCTGTGCCGGGGCTTCGACCGACACGCCCGCGAAAGCGGGAGCGGTCGCTGCGATGCCGATGGCGGCAACCGCACCCGTCAGGCTCTTGGTAATCAAACGCATCATTCGTCCTTTCCTGGTTCGGCGCCTCCCCGCCGGTCGGCTTTGGGCGCTTCGCATGGAGAACGGGCAGGGGTCGGATTGCGTTGCATGAACGTCAGGCAACACGACGACTTGAGGGCTGACGCCGACGAAATGAATGCCGCTTGCGGGGCGGCGGGAGGCGTGCGACACTGCGGCCATGCTCAACATCCTGTCGATCTTTATCGGACTGATCGCGCTGATCCTGGCGATACCCGCCTTCATTCCGCTGCTCGGCTGGGCGAACTGGATCATCATCCCGATCGCGATCGTCGGCCTCGCGCTCGGCGCGATGTCGAGCAGCAACGCCGGGCGCAACCTCAATATCGTGGTGATCGCGATCGGCGTCGTTCGTCTGATGCTGGGCGGGGGGCTGATCTGACCGGGCTGAAACGAAGGCGCGGCGGGGCTCGACAAGCCATCGCGGTGGCTCTTGTTCAATAGGCGTTTCGATGCACCATAACTTGCACCGTGCGTAAAAGGATCGAAATATCGCGCAGCAGCGACCAGCCGCGCTGATATTCCAGGTCCGAATCCAGACGCTTGACGATGTCGCGCTTGGTGTTGGTTGCGCCCCTGAAACCACGGATCTGGGCGAGGCCCGTGATTCCCGGTTTGAGCGCGTGGCGATGCCAATATTGCCGATCGACGCGCCAGAATAATTCGTTTCCAGCCGTCGAACCGAGCGCATGGGGGCGCGGCCCGACCAGGCTCATCTCGCCGAGCAGCACGTTGAAAAGCTGCGGCAGCTCGTCGATGCTGGTCTTCCGGATGAACCTTCCGACACGCGTGATCCGATCGTCGTCCCGGCTGGCCGACCGGGTGCCGGTTGCGTCGGTCGCCTCGACGCGCATGCTGCGAAACTTCAGAATCTGAAATATGCGGTTGCCGCGCCCCATCCGCTCCTGCCGAAAGAAAACCGGTCCCGGGGAATCGAGTTTGATCGCGAGCGCCACCATCGCCATCAGCGGCAACAGTACCACCAGCGCCGGAATCGTCAGCGCAAGGTCGAGCGCACGCTTTTTCACCCGATTGGCTCGATTGAGCGGCCCCCACGAGACCACGAGTGTCGTCACTCCTTCACGATTCCGCGTCGTGATCGGTCCGAGTTCGGCGATTTCCGGCATCACGATCTCACCCAAGATATTCACGCCTTTCAGCGCCCGGGCCCATTCCGCCCTTCGCTCGGGCGCGCAAACGATCGTTACGCGGTCATAATCCTCCAATATCTTGCCCAGACGGTCCAGCATATATGGATCATCCAGATCGGCGCGAAGTCTCGATACGCGGGCGTCGATGATCTCGCGGTCGAGATATGACGTCGGCAAGCGCGCGCCGTCGGCAATTACGAGTTCGGCGGTCATCTGACCGAAAATCTTGCGGACGGCATGACAGATCAAAAGCCGTTGAGCGACCAGAAGAGTCAGCGCAGCGCCGAGGCCCAGGCCGAGCGCGAGACGGGGAAATTTGCTGGTTACGCCGAGCGAGAAAGCGACAAGCAGAAAGACGAGCAAAGTCATCGCAAAGGACGTCAGCGTTTGACGACAGCTTTTGACCGGCTCGGTCAGGCAGCGCGGATTATAGGCCTGGTTTTGAAATGCGATTGCTGCCTGCACGAACAATGCGCCAGGCATCATCGTCCATAACCCACCCGCAACGGGCTGTGGCGCTTGAACGATCAGCACTACCGCAAATCCCGCAATCAGTGCGAACGCGTCCAGCAGGATCAGACTCAGACACAGCCAGATCTTGGCATTTCGCCGCGCCGCTTTCGCCAACGGGATACGCACGGGCGCGCCGTGGAGCGCCAGGTCGATCTTGGTCATCGGGCACAACACTCCTTGAGATCACGCGATCATGTTGCAATGCAGCATGTCCCAGATGACAAGGAATACAAGCGGGCAGCGCGAACCTGTGCCGGATGCAGGACGATCCGTGCGACGAGGTCGCGTGCATGGAGTTCGCCTTGCGCAGTAAGAAGCCTGTGCATGCCGCCTGCCCGGGCTGCACCTAGCCGATCTTCTTGGCCTCTGCCGATCGCTTCTGCGCGAGCAGTTTGACGTCCTGAGCGCGTTCGCGCGGCAGGATCAGGATGTCATCACCTTCGACGACGACGACGAGGTCGGAAAGGCCGGAAATCGACACGCGCTTGCCGTCGGACGTCCGGATATAGTTACGCCTTATGTCGATGCCCACGACGTCGCCGACCAGCACATTGGCATCCTCGTCCTTGTCGCCCAGCTCGTAGAGCGCCGCCCAGCCGCCGACATCGGACCAACCGGGATCGACGGGAACGACGACGACGTTTTCCGCGCCTTCCATGACGGCATAGTCGATCGAATTCGAAGGGCAGGCCACAAACGGCGCCTCTGAGGGATGGACGATCCGATCGCCGGCGTCGGCCTGAGCGATCGCGTCGGCGCAAGCGCTGTGAATCGCGGGTTGTTGACGCGCCAGTTCGGCCAGGTAGCGATCGGCGCGCATCAGAAAAATACCGGCATTCCAATAATGGCCGCCCTTTTCGATCATCGCTTCGGCTGCGGCACGCTCAGGTTTTTCGACGAAGCGATCGACCGCATAGACGGCGCTATGGCCAGCGAGAATACTGCCCGCCGCGATATAGCCGTATCCGGTTTCGGGGTGGGAGGGATCGATCCCGAAGGTTGCCAGCGCGCCATCTAGCACGGCGGGCAAAGCGAGTTCGATGGCAGTCAGGAATGCCGCCACATCGGTCATGACGTGATCGGCCGGCATGACTAGCATCAGAGACTGGCTACCACAAAGCTCGGCAGCCAACGCGATCGCCGGCGCCGTGTTGCGAGCAGCCGGCTCGACAATGATCCGAGCGTCCGTGATGTTGGCTGCCGTCAGATCTTTCGTCACTTGGTCGACGTGCGACGGGCCGCATATGACGATGGGAGCGGCAAAGCGCTCTCGATCCGCAACGCGATCTATCGTCTGCCGGAACATACTCACATCTCCGACAAGTGCCTGAAATTGCTTTGGACTTGTGCCCGACGATGCGGGCCATAGGCGCGTTCCGGAACCGCCGGACAAGACAATGGGAAAAATCAACTGCTTCTCGATCATCGGTTCAGTGCCCGCTTCCTTCGGTCCAGCAGAGCAAGCCATGCGTCTCTTCATCTAGCGAAAGCATATCGGCACGGTCTATCAGCACGCATTCGCCGAGCTTCACCTCTTCTTGCGCAACCGTGCAACCAGACGACAGGGGGATGAAGGTGTAACGGCCGACCCCATCGGGCAGCAGCGCGCGTGCATTCTTGCCGGCAAGATGCCGCAAGTGAAAATGCGGACCTTCGACCAAGATGCGACTGTCTGTGTCGGCGACATGAGTGTCGCGCGCATCATAGTGGGGTGCCGCCTTCGCTACGGCAAGCCCCGCATCCAGATGCAATTCCCTATCGCGCCCATAGTCATAGAGGCGATAGGTCAGATCGACATTCTGCTGGACTTCGACGACGATCAGGCCCGGCCCGATCGCATGGATCGTGCCGGCGGGGTTGTAGATGAAATCGCCAGCACGCGGCTTTCGCCAGTGGAGTATGCTCTCGATCGAGCCGTTCAGGGCGGCATCGCGCAGTGCGTCGACGTCGCTGATGCTGGTGAGGCCTACGCCCAGCTCTGCATCTTTCGCAGCATCTAACACCAACCAGCACTCTTCTTTTCCGCGGCGGTAACCTGCCGCTTGCGCGGCCAAATCGTCGGGATGAACCTGTATGGACAGCCGTTCCGACGTGAATAGGAATTTGACCATCAGCGGGGCGGCGTCGCCTTCGGGGTCCTCAAACCAGATTTCGCCCACCCGGCGGCCGCCGAAGTCGCCAAAAGACGCAGGAATGTCGGTGCGCCCCCAGGGCTTTTCGACAACGCGGGTCTGGAGCCGGATCATCATGGCGCCGGTCCTGGGGAGTTTTCCCAATCAAGTCAACATGACCCCGCGCGATGCCGGCGATGCCCGCGCGGATGCTCAGGCGACGAGTCTCGCGCCCCGCGTAGCATGAAGCTGCAACTGGTCGGGCCAGAGGCCGCGCGTATCATAGACGATCATGTCGCGACGTTCCTCGAGCGGGATGGATTTGAAAAGCTCGTGATCGACGAGCACGATCAAAAGGTCGCACGATGCCAGCGCGCTGTCGAGATCGATCAGCGCGGCGCCGGTGCCATCGAATTCGCGCGGCAGTTCGCGGGCAAAGGGCTCGACGATGCGGATCCGCGTGCCGAAGCGGCGGGCGAGCGCGGCGGCCACCTCGACTGCGGGGCTTTCGCGGAAATCGTCGATATTGGGTTTGAAGGCCAGGCCGAGGCATGCGACGCGTGCGTTCGGATACTGCGACACAAGCATTTCGGCGGCGCCGATGACATGCGCGGTCTTGGCGAGGTTGACTTCGCGCGCGGTGCGGATCAGCCGGCTCTGCTCGGGCGCGCCGTGAACGAGAAACCAGGGGTCGACCGCGATGCAATGACCGCCGACCCCGGGACCGGGCTGGAGAATATTCACGCGCGGGTGACGGTTGGCGAGGCGGATCACCTCCCAGACATCGACTCCCATTTCCTCGGCCATCATCGAAAGCTCGTTGGCGAAGGCAATGTTGACGTCACGATAGCTGTTCTCGACGAGTTTCACCATCTCGGCGGCGCGGGCAGAGGTGGTGACACATGCGCCGCGCACGAACTGGCGATAAAAGGTCATCGCCCGGCGCGCGCAGCGCGGGGTGATGCCGCCAATGCAGCGATCATTGTCGACGAGTTCGACGAGGATGCGCCCCGGCAGCACCCGTTCGGGGCAATAGGCGATGAAGATGTCCGCAGCGCCCTCGCACGCGCCGGGAACCTTTAGGTCGGGACGATGGCCGGCGATCAGCCGCGCGACCTTTTCGGTCGTGCCGACCGGCGAGGTGGACTCGAGGATGATCAGATTGCCCGGTTCCAGCCTGGGAGCGATCGCGCGTGCCGCCGAAAGGACATGGCTGATATCCGGGCGATGTTCTTCGTCGTGCGGCGTGGGCACCGCTATGACGAAGATGTCGGCGGGAGGAACGTCGGTCGATGCGGTGAGCGCCCCGCGCGCGACGACGCCCTGGACGAGTCCGTCGAGATCGACCTCTTCGATGTGAACCCGGCCGCCGTTGACCGTTTCGACGACCTTCGGGCTCACGTCGACGCCGGTAACCTGACAGCCCGAGCGCGCGATCAGCGCCGCGGTCGGCAAGCCGATATAGCCCAGGCCGAGGACGGCGACCTTTTGTCCGGCATCAATGGGCATGTGCAACAATCTCCGCAATCTGCTTGGCCGCGGTTCCATCCCCGAAAGGATTGTGAGCGCGAGCCATCGCTGTATAGGCGCTTTCATCGTCCAGAAGGCTGAAAATTTCGGTAACGATGCGGGTCTTGTCGGTTCCCACCAGCCTTGCCGTGCCTGCCGCAATCCCTTCCGGACGCTCCGTCGTCTCGCGCATCACGAGCACGGGTTTGCCGAGCGAAGGCGCTTCTTCCTGGACCCCGCCGCTATCGGTCAGAACGATCGCGCTCAGACCGAGCAGACGGACGAAATGCGGATAGTCGAGCGGGTCGATGAGCGCGACGTTGGCGAGACTGCCGAGGATCGGCTCCATCGCGCTGCGGACCTGCGGGTTCGGGTGAACGGGAAAAATCACCCCGATATCGGCGCGCTGGGCGATCGCCGCGACGGCTTCGGCTATCGCCTTCATTCCGTCGCCGAAATTTTCGCGCCGGTGCGAGGTCACCGCCACGATCCGCTTGCCGGCAAAGCGCGCGGCAAGCGGATCGAGCCCCGCGGCGAGCGAAGGCTCGCCCGCGATGCGGGCCTGCGTTGCGAGTAGCGCGTCGATCACCGTGTTGCCCGTGACATGAATGCGGTCGGCCGGGACATTTTCGCCGCGCAGCGCTGCCGCCGCGGTTTCGGTCGGCGCAAAGTGAAGATCGGCGACGGCGCCGGCGACCTTGCGATTCACCTCTTCGGGCCAGGGGTGATAGATGTTGCCGCTGCGCAGCCCCGCCTCGACGTGGCCGACGGGGATCTTGCGGAAATAGGCCGCAAGCGTCGCCGCCATCGTCGTCAGCGTATCACCATGGACGAGAATCCGGTCCGGGCGCTCGGCATCGAAGGTTTCGCCAAGGCCCGTGACGAGCCGCGCGAGCAGCGCATCGAGCGTCTGATTCGCCTGCATCACGTCGAGATCGACGTCCGGGACGATGCGCGCGATTTGAAGCACCTGATCGAGCATTTCGCGATGCTGGGCCGTCACGCACACTCGCACGTCGACCCCGCACCGCTCGCGCAGGGCATGGACAACGGGAAACATTTTGATTGCTTCCGGCCGGGTTCCGAAAACCGTCATGACCTTCATCGGGTGCGTCTCCGGCGAGGATGTTGCAGGGCGGATTGCGGCGTCCCGGTGGCGGGCAACTGGGGTTGGAGATGGAACATTCGCGCCTCTTACGCGACGCCCGTTCATTTGAGGTAAAAATGTCGTTTGCTACAGTGCGCTGCAACATTGGCGCCATTCGGGCGTATTGCCACCGTTAAAATGGGTGGCTAGGGGAGGGCTGGGTTGTGCTCCTCGGCCGTTGGTGCCGGAAAAACAGGCGACCAAGTGACAAAGAGGCAGATGATTCCCCTCTCCAAATTCTGGAAACGCAAGGAGAAGCCGGCGTCGCCGGTGCCGCTGCATTTCTCCGTTCCCGCGGGGCGGAGGGTGTATGCGATCGGCGATATCCACGGCCGCGACGACTTGTTCGCGCAAATGATTGATCATATTCGCGCCGACCACGCCGCCCGCGGACCTGCACATCTGACGCTAATCCTGTTGGGCGATCTCGTTGATCGCGGCGCCCAATCGGCGGCGGTGGTCGAGCGCGCGATGAATCTGCGGCACGAATTTGCCGACACGCGCCTGCTGATCGGCAATCACGAGGAATGTTTTCTGGCGGCGCTGACAGGCGACGTTCGGCGGGTGCGTTACTTCATGCGGATCGGGGGCGACGCCACGGTGCGCAGCTATTGGCAGGACGACGCGAGCTTGGCCACGGCGACGTTCGAAGAGGTGGCCGAACGGCTGCCGAAACTCGTTCCCTCAGAGCACGTCAATTTTCTCAGCATGGGCGAGGATGTCGTCGAAATTGGCGATTATGTCTTCGTCCATGCGGGAATCCGCCCCGGCGTTCCGCTCGAGAAGCAGGCGTTGTCGGACCTGCGCTGGATTCGTGAGGAATTTCTCGACGATCCGGGCGACCACGGCAAAATGGTCGTGCATGGCCATAGCATCACGTCCGAGCCCGACCAACGGTCCAATCGCATCGGAATCGACGTCGGCGCCTTTCGCAGCGGCACGCTTGCGGCACTCGGCCTGGAAGGCAATCGGCGCTGGTTCCTGTTCGCCAGCGATCGGGCGGTTGAGAATGCCGCCTGATCCGGGGCGGCCCGCTCCGGTGCGTTAACGCGATCGCAGCCGAGCGTCGCTAACGCCCATTTCCAATGCATGATCGATGGAGCGGAATGTTTGACCCAAAGAGTCTTTATCACGGGGACCGCGGGGTTCGTCGGCTATCACCTGGCGCAGTTGCTGCTCAACGAAGGGTTCGATGTCGTCGGCTATGACGGCATGACCGATTATTACGATCCGCAGCTCAAGCGTCGCCGGCACCAGAATCTGCTTCAGAATGCCCGCTTTCGCGCCGTCGAGGCGATGCTTGAGGATCGTCAGGCTTTCGATGCCGCGGTCGATGCTTTTGCGCCCGAGACGATCATTCATCTCGCCGGTCAGGCGGGGGTACGCTACTCGCTCGAGGCGCCCGAATCCTATGTCCAAAGCAACATTATCGGTTCCTTTCACGTCCTCGAGGCGGCGAAGCGCCATGCGGTGCGGCATCTGCTTGTCGCATCGACCTCTTCGATCTACGGCGCGAACGAAGCGATGCCTTTCCGCGAAACCGACAAGGCCGATCTTCAGGTCTCCTTCTACGCTGCCACCAAAAAGGCCATAGAGGCCATGGCGCACAGCTATGCGCATCTTTGGAATGTCCCGACCACGATGTTCCGCTTCTTCACCGTATACGGCCCTTGGGGGCGCCCCGATATGGCGTTGTTCAAATTCGTCGACTCTATCCTCGCGGGTCAACCGATTGACCTTTACAACGAAGGCAGGCTCTCACGCGACTTCACATACGTTGAAGATCTTGTATGGGCGATTCGTTTGCTGATCGACGTTGCGCCAGAAAGGGCGAGCTCAGTTGCCGATATGGATGAGGGCGATAGCCTGTCTCCGGTTGCACCATATCGCATCGTAAATATCGGCGGCGGAAAGCCGGTCGCCCTGCTGGATTTCGTCGCAGCCGTCGAGCGTGCGGTTGGCGTTGGCGCGGATCGCAACCTGCTGCCGATGCAGGCAGGTGATGTATTCGATACTTGGGCTGACGGGAGCTTGCTGCATCGGTTGACGGGATACTCGCCGCAGACGGAACTCGATAAAGGCATAGCGTCGTTTGTCGCTTGGTATCGGGACTATTATCGACGCTAACGCTGATCGGGGAAGAGAATTGCGTTCCCTTGGTCGTGGCGCAGTCTCGAACTGCCTCAAAATGCGCCCGCCGCTGCCGTCTATGCACCAGAGGAGCGCGGCTCGACACTCGCGGCCGTTGCAGCATATTGTTGCATCCACCTCGCCGAATGATTGAACGCGAACCCCAAAAAAAGCGGGGTGAAAGACCATTCCGATCCTGCGGGCAGCGGTCGATCGCATTGTTGCAATGCCCTTGCCGGATGTTAAGAGCAGTCGCCTGTCCAGTGGAGAATCAAGTTTTGTTTAGGGAAATAGCCGTTGTAGCGATGTGTGTCGCTCTGGCCGGGTGCGCCTCGACCGGTCTTCCGGTGGGACAGGAAGCCTATGACATCGTTCCTGCTCCTTCCGAGAAGACTGCACCGGCCGAATATCGGATCGGTCCGCTCGACGTTTTGAAAATTACCGTCTTTCAAGAGCCAGACCTTTCGCTCGAAGAAGTTCCGGTCGACGCAAGTGGCAATATTCTTTTTCCGCTGATCGGACAGGTCGCGGTCGCGGGCAAAACGAGCACCGAACTATCGAGTTCGATCGCGGAACGGCTCGGTGAACGTTATCTCGTCGACCCGCAGGTGTCGACGATCGTGTCCACTTCGGCATCGCAGAACGTCACGGTCGAAGGCGCAGTCCAAAAGCCTGGCGTGTTCCCGCTTC
This sequence comes from Sphingopyxis indica, assembly GCF_900188185.1. Classification (GTDB taxonomy): domain Bacteria; phylum Pseudomonadota; class Alphaproteobacteria; order Sphingomonadales; family Sphingomonadaceae; genus Sphingopyxis; species Sphingopyxis indica. The sequence goes on from NZ_FZPA01000001.1 coordinate 131,514, forward strand.
AGGGCCCCACGACTCTATTGCAAGCCATGGCGATGGCGGAAGGGCCCACGCAGACTGCAAAACTGGGCGAAATCATCGTGTTTCGCCGTAAGGAAGACGGGGTTTACGCAGCGCAGTTCAACCTCGATGACATTCGCAAGGGGCGTGCAGCCAATCCTGAAATCTTGGGTAGCGACATCGTTGTTGTCGGCAACAGCTTTGCCAAACAGCTATTTCGTGACTTCGTCGCACTCTCCCCGGTTCTCGCGACAGTTTTTGTCCGGCTCGACGGCAACTAATCAAACTTTAAGTTCTAAAAAAGGTTTAGGCAGGCATGGCCAAAATTCGCCCCGTGAGCGGTCCGATCGACGGTCTATCGGCTGTTGTTCCAGCATCGGTCGGCCACCCGCACGAATCCGACGCCGCTTACGTCGACGAGTCCGCGTTTAGCCTCGACTTCGCGGCAATTTGGGCGGCGGCTTATCGGTCGCGCTACTGGATTATCGGTATATTCTTCGCCTGCCTGCTGGCCGGAGTTATGATTACGATTTTGTCCACACCGGTTTATCGCGCCGAATCGACAGTTCAGATCGATCAGGAAGCGGCCAAAATTTTGGGAACCGAGGACGCTGATTCTTCAGCCGCAATCCAGGATTCGGACCGCTTTCTAAAGACCCAGCTCGACGTTATTCGCAGCCGGTCTCTTGCGCAGACCGTTGCCGAAGATCTCCAGCTTTTCAATAACTCCCAATTTCTCGAAAAAATGGGGGTCGATCCCGATGCCGCGGCGTCGGATGTGCGGTCGGCAGCTGACGCGCAGCGAGAATTGGTCCTTTCGACACTGGACGACAATGTTGGGGTTTCGTTGCCAATCGATTCACGCATCGCGACGATAGCCTTTGATAGTCCGGATCCCGCATTGGCAGCCCGTGTGGCAAACAGCTTTGCGCAGAATTATATTCGCAACAACCTGCAGCGTAAGTTTGACACGTCCTCCTATGCCCGCGAATTTCTAAAGCAGCAACTCGATGAGGCGGCAATCCAGCTCGCGGAATCTGAGCGTCAGGCGCTTGAATATGCGCGGCGCACGCGGATCATCGATGCCAGCAACGCCGCAAGCGAAAATGCGAGTGGCGGGGGTCCGAAATCGCTTGTCGCCGCGACGCTGGTTAATCTCAATCAGGATTATGCCGATGCGCTTGCCCGCCGAATTGACGCTCAGAAAAAGTGGGAAGTCGCCAAAAGTCAAAATGTCATGACCTTACCCGAGGTCCTCAATAATCTAGCAATTCAGAATCTTCTGCAGCAAAAGGCAACTGTAAAGGCCGCCTATGAGCAAGAACTGCAGCGGCGCAAGGAAGACTTTCCGACCGTTCGCCAAGCGAAAGCGCAACTGGACGAACTCAACGACCAGATTGAAGTGATCGCCGCGGGAATCCGCCAGACGATTCGCGGTCAGTATGAGACGGCGCTGAGCCAGGAAAATGCCATCCAGGCTCAGATGTCCGAACTGAAAAATGACACGCTGAATGAACAGAGCGAAGCTGTGCAGCTCGGAATTCTGCAGCGTAAAACAAGCAATGATCGACAGCTCTACGACCTTCTTTTGCGCCGCTACAACGAACTGAATGCCGAAGCCGGCGTGCAGGCGAACAATGTTTCGATCGTTGATCGGGCAATGACGCCATCCAATCCTATCAAGCCTAGTATCCCATTGAACATAGCGCTGTCCGTGCTTGCCGGGATAATTCTTGCCGGCCTTTTTGTGTTCGGGCGCGAACAATTGTTCAACATCATTCGGACTCCGGACGATGTGACGCGCAAGCTTGGCCTTCCTTCCCTTGGCGCGATCCCAAAGATGCAGGACGAGAGTCAGATCGAAGTCGAAATTCTCGATCCGAAAACGCAGGTTTCAGAGACCTTCTCGAGCCTGCGCTCGTCGCTCATGCTCGTCTCTTCCCATGGTCTCCCGCGCAGCTTGATGTTTACCAGTTCGCGGCAGGGGGAAGGCAAGTCCTCTTGTTGTTTCGCGACAGCCATTGCGCTCAGCCGCATTGGTAAGCGTGTCCTCGTTGTCGATCTCGACTTGCGCCGCCCGGTTCAGCATCGGCTATTCGGCGTCAAAAATGGCGTCGGCATGACCGATCTGTTGACGCACAACAAGTCGCTCGAAGAAGTGGTTCAGCCGACAAGCCACGAGCGTGTCTCGTTCATTCCGAGTGGCGGAATTCCGCCTAACCCCGCGGAATTGCTGGCAAGTCCCGACTCTCCCGCCGTTATCGACCAATTGACGTCAGCGTATGACGTAGTCTTGATCGACAGCCCACCGACTCTGGGGCTTGCGGACGCGATTGAAATCTCGAACCTCGCAGAGGGCTGCGTATTTGTGGTCGAGGCCGGAAAGAATCAAAGCAGCAACACGCGCGCCTCAATTCACCGCTTGCTGTCTGGCGGAGCCAATGTTGTCGGCGTGCTGTTGAGTAAGTTCGACCTCAAGGATGCCGGCTATAATTATGAATACGCATATCAATACACTTATAAATATGAATGATGGTATTTCCGGCTGGCTTGGAAGAAAACGGGCGATTTGAACGGACTAAACGGCTGCCTGGGCGCGAGGGGCGATCGGATTTTGTCCACGCCGCATTGCGGCACGAGCGGGCAGTCGCGAGGAGGCTATGAGACGGCTACGGCGCATCTTTCTGGCCTATGCCACCTCGGGCGTGTCCAAACTCGCCACTGCAGGAGTTCAGCTCCTTGCTCTGCCGATTGTACTGGCGGCGGCAGGCAGCGAAAAATTCGGGGCAATGATGACGGTCGCCGCGATGGGCTCGCTACTGCAGTTTCCTGCACTCGGTTTTAGTTCGTCGGTCGGCTATTTGATGTCGTCGTCGATAGGGCACGGCGACGAGACAGAAGCCGCGAAATGGCTGCGCAGCGCCTTGATCGTCGTGGCAGGCATCGCTGCGCTGCTGCTCACGGCGGGACTGATTCTGATCGGCTTTCTGCCCGTTCACGCATTTTTGGGCGAGGGGGTTAAGGCCTTCCCGGCCGAGGCGCGAGCGATGCTGCTGGCGGCGCTGGTCCACACAATCGGCGTCTATCTCTTCAACATGGTCGAGGGCGTTCGCGCGTCTTTCCATGAGAACTTTATCACGAATCTCTATTCTTCGGCAGGATCGGGACTTTCCTTTGTGGCCGTTCTGCTCGTCGCTCGAGTGGCGCCGAGCTTGCCGCATTTTTACCTGGCATTGTTTGCTCTGCCGGTATTCGTCCAGGGTCTGAATTTGACAATGTTCGCGCTTGGCCGCTCAAAGGCGTTTCGCGGCAATCTCGCACGAGGCGCGATCGACCCGATGCCGGTCATCGCAAAGGCTGTCTCATATGCGAAGGCGCAAGCTGGGATCGTCCTCCATCTACATGGCTTCACTTATCTTGTCAGTCATATGATCGGCCTAACGGCTGGCGGTGCGATTGGCGCGGCGATACGCGCTCTCGTACTGCTGGCAAGCTTTGCGCAATCGCTCCTCAATCCTGTCTTTCCCGTCATTTCGCAAGCATTGGTCAGGCTCGATGCGACCGGGTTCAAACGCTATTATCTTGCGGCGGTCGCCTTCTCGGCTTCCTATGCGCTGGCGGTGGGAGCGACTTTCGCCGTCGCTGGCAACCATATACTCGAATTGTGGCTTTCGATCAGCATTCCGGGCGGCGAGCCAGTTCTCTTGGGAATGGGATTGCTGGCGGCGGGTTATCTGGGCGGGCATTTGCTCTTCAACATCCTGGTATATGTCGACCAGTCGAAATATTTTGGCTATTCGGTCGGGTTGTCCGGAATCGCCGGCTTTGCGATAAGTTATTTTCTGCTAGGCCGGGCCGGCATGAGCAGCGCGTTGATTGCAAACGCGTCGATTCTCTTTGTCACGGCCTATTGTCTGCAGCTCATCTGGTTGTTTCGGTTCTACCGAAGCGCTTTTCCTGCCCTGCCGTTAGCTACGAAGTGAGAAATCATGTCCATTGCACAACGACTAAAGAAGCTCCGTTGGGCTTCATTTGTTGAAAAAGTTACTGGCGAGCGAACGGCCAAGGAACTGCTATACGCGCATATGCTGGCAGAAGCTCTACGCACCGCAAATATTCCCTGCCAGCCCTTCTATCCCATCGGCGGCGCAGCGAATTATTCTCTTTTATATTTGATCTATCGAATCCAGACCGAGTTTGCGCCGACGGCCACGCTTGAACTTGGCATTGGCCAGTCGACGCTTTTGCTCGACGCGCTGGGCGCGGGCGGCGTATCGATCGAGCACGATGAAGATTGGGCCGCCATCATGCGAACGAAGGTCGAGCGGGAAATTCTTGCTCTTCCGCTTGAGCCACGCTCCTACCGCGGGGTCGAAGCGAACAGCTACGTTTTTGATGGCAGCAAGGCATTTGATTTCGCAATTGTAGACGGACCGCAAGGGTCTGCTCGCAATAGCCGCTGGGGAGCGCTTGAAATCCTCGAGCGCAGCCTGGCGGACGAGTTTATCGTCATTTTCGATGATGCCGAACGGCGGGGCGAGCAGGACACCGCCATGGAGTTTCAGCGGATGCGTGGGGGGAATGTGCATATTGTTCGCGCAGCATCCTCCCAGTGTCTTATTTTTACGGACCGATTCCGCGCAGCCGGTTGGTTTTAGCGTCGGTTTTTCCGCGCGGAGGACGCTTTCTTATTCGGTCATCACCCATATCCTGACGGAAACAGTCCCCGACACCCCGCGCTGATTGCTGTCGTACGATATGTGAAGCGCTTCGCCTGCCGTGCGATCGATGAGCCGGCCGGCTGTGCCATCACCGGAGACCACGCCTCTCGGTGCCGTGTCACTAAGGAGTATTCCACCGTTTCTTGCCACAAGCGACGTCAGCATGCGGCCAAGCTCCCTACCTTTTGCTCGGCGCGGATAGACCGCAATCTCTCCGCCTTCGCGAGGATTATCCCAGCGCGCTTCAGCAGATAAAAAAATTGCCGAGCCCAACGGCTCGTCAAGTGGAACGATTGTGTTCTTCTGCGCGGCACGCGGCTGAAATCGAATGTCGACTGGCCGGACTGCCCGAGGTATGAACGACCGGTCGTTGCCGTGGTTTGTGTCGGGGTGGGTGAGCGTGAGGCGATTGCCGACGTAGAGGTCGCGCGAGCTAAAATCCTGAGCAGCAAATCGTATCTGTCGTTCGCTTACTTCGATTGCATTGCCACGTACCGTTTTGAATTGGCCAGCATGAAACCACTCCGCGCCGATCGCACTGGTAAAAGGGTTTCGCTGAATAAAGACGATCGCGAAGCCGGTAATGGTTGAATCGACGATTGAGAAAGTTGCACCACCCGTGGCAGCGCAGAAGGTCATTGATGGCCCCTTAGAAAGGCTTTCGAAGCGTGAGTTATCAGAAATTTTGAGATTCGCGAAACTTTCGACCAGAATAAGCGGCAGCGAAGAAGGCACGCGCGCCTGCACATAGTGATGGTCGCGCACGACGAGATCGGACGAATAGATGGAAATTGTTCGGTCTTGCGGCGCCTTGATTGCTACCGGCCGGGTCGCATCCACATTATCGGCGAGCAGGCATCCGTTAGAGCCTTCGGAAACCGCCCAGCGAATGTCGACGGGTTGGGTTTCCGAGCGAATTACTGTGCCTTCACAGCGGCAACGATAAACGCTTCGCATTTCGACGCCCATGATTGCCGGGTAAGTGCCTGCCCAGAGGATGGTGCCACCGATCAGGGCGATATCGTTTACGGGCTGATCAACCAGCTCGATGACGGGGCGGCCATCGATATACGGCGTGCCGCGGCCAAAGGGCTGCGCTTGATTGACGTTCCCCGGGCCGTTGTAATCATTGGTGACACGATCCCACGCCACCCCGTCGTCATGCAAAAGGTCCGCGCCGCGACACGTCCCGGTGGTGCGCGCGCGAAAAACGCCCCCGATATTAGGGTCGCCTCCCAACTTACCCGGCGCCAGATGGGGATGATAACGACATTCGCCTGCCGCGATACGTTCACCGGCGCGCCAGTCGGCCGGGTCATAAAAGGGCCCACCGGGCTCGAAACCCCAGGCTTTAATGGGCGCGTCGATTGCAGTTTCCAGCTCGATCTGGCCCGAGACGGTATCGCGGCGCACAACTCTGTTTAGTCGGTCGTAACGATAGAGCGGATCGTCTGCATCATAGGGGTCGTAACCGAACGATACGCGGACGATGCTTCCAGGAGCAAAGGCTTCGGCATCGGAAGGCGACACTGTTCGAACCAGCTTTGTCCCGGCCGCCCCGTCTCGCAATGCTGCGCGAGGAAAAACCGGCGGGTGCCCCAATCGCGTCGTCCGGTGCTCGCGTCCGCCATAACTGCGCATAGCAATTAGTCGCCGCCCCTTGGTTAGCCCTCTACCTGCGAAGCGCAGAATCGTTTCCTCATGGAGGCGCCAGGTGGCGGTCATCAGCAGGTCGGCGAGAAGGTTATATGTTCCAGGCGAAAATGAAACGCTCAGGCCAAGGGTTCGCGCCATCCGATCTGCTGCAGTGATGGCTCGATGATTGTCGGCGATCTCGGCCGATGCTCCAAACCACTGCGGGCGGAGATCACCATCTACGCGCCGCACCCAGGCGCCGTGCCTGCCGTCAGGCTTGTCGACCGGAGGAACATGGAGCCCCTGCTCGGGATCGGCGGCGACGCGCGCCGACAAATCCTCGTCGACCCAGTCAAATACCCCGTCTCGACCCCGCTCGACTAAGTGCACCGGCGATGCTTTCGGCGCCCGGGTCGCCAACTCGGAGCGATCAGCTGCGGGGCGTCCGCGCGGCTCGCGGGAAAATGTCGAACCGGCTGCCACCGGGCCGAACAAGGGAGCAGAAACAACTGCGGCCGCACCCAAAAGTGACTGTCGTCTCGAGAACAACGGCCGATCTGTCATCCTGCAGCTTTCTGAATGGAGTCCAGCGCGATTTCGCGCTCAAACCGCTCGATTATGGCGGCTTTGCTCCAGCGCTCTTCGGCCCGCTGCCGGGCACACTTGCCTAATCGCCGGCGTTCTTCGGGGTGATCGAGAAGAAATTCGATTGCTTCGCTCATCGCCGCTGCATTCTCAGGTGCAACATTTATGCCTACCCCTTCGACTTCGCGCGCCAGTCCTGTACCCGCGTGCGCTCCCGCCACCACGGGCCTTCCCGACGCCAGCATGTTGCAGAGCTTTGACGGTAGAACGAGATCGGCGGCCTCCGCTTTCTGGGGCAACAAATGAACTGTCGCGAGCGCAAGCAGGTCGCCGAGGCGTTCGGCAGGCTGGAGGTCGCGGAAGAGAATATTCGGGATATTTCGGGCTGCCTCTTCCAAATGGGAGCGATCGGGTCCGTTTCCGCAGATGATCAGTGTGGTGTCGCCGCGACTTTCAAGGTGGCGCGCAACGTCGAATAGCAGATCAATGCCCTGCTTCTTGGCAATGCTACCCGAATAGAGAGCGACATGCGGCGTGTGGATGCCCCATTCGTTTCGGTAGGAAGATGCCTCCTGCGGCACGATGCGGTCGACATTGGCCCAGTTGCGCAGCTCGTAAACCGCATGTTCGCTAAAACCCTTTTGAATCAGCTTTTTGCACATCTCTGGCGAGATGCTACTCGCCCGCATGAAGCCTGCGAACATGAGTTGCTCGAAGCGGCCTGCCAGCCGCCCCAAAAGACTCGACTTGTTCATTTGTCCGGTTGCGAAGCCGGCCTCGACTTCGAAATCCTGCACGTGAATCCAAGTCGGAATACCGCGAAGTCGCGCCAGGGGAGCGGCAAAGACAGCAGGCATCAAGGTAGGTGCGATCAAGAACATCCGGTCCGGTGGCTTCCGCATGATGCGGCCAACCAATGGGAGCAGCATTGTGAGGCTGAAGCTGGCATAGTGCGCCAGACGGGTAGCCCCGTTTACTTTCGACGGAATCCAACACATGCAACGGTGGACGGTGACGCCGTTCAGCAGCTCGCTGCGCCATCCGATATTCCGATATCCCGGCGCAAGCTTCCATTCGGGATAATAGGGGTTCGCGCAGATAACATGTACATCGTGACCCATTGCGGCAAGCGCTTCGCACAGCTCGCCGGTATACATCCCCGTGGCCGTCGGTTCCGGGGCGTAGTTCAGACTGATAAAAAGAAGGCGCATGTCAGTTGAGCGTGTCGAGATAGGCCCGATAGGTGCGCTCGATCCCGTCGCGTAGCTTTATTGAAGGCTGCCAGCCCATTGCCGCAAGCTTTTCGATCGACATCAACTTGCGCGGTGTGCCGTCAGGCTTGCTGGTATCGCAAACGATTCGGCCTTCAAATCCAACTGTCTGCGCAACCATTTCCGCCAGCTCGCGGATGCTCAGGTCGTCGCCGCATCCAACATTCACGTGCTCGTATCCCGAATAGTTCTTCAGCAGGAAGACAAGCGCGTCGGCGCAGTCGTCGGCATGAAGAAACTCGCGCCGCGGTGTGCCGCTACCCCATATTGTCAGCACGTCGTCGCCATTCCGCTTTGCTTCGTGAGCTTTGCGGATCAGGGCAGGCAATACGTGGCTGGTCTCAAGGTCGAAATTATCGCCGGGCCCATAGAGATTCGTAGGCATCGCCGAAATAAAGTCGCGACCATGCTGCTTGCGATAAGCCTGGCACAACTTGATCCCCGCTATTTTTGCAATGGCGTACCATTCGTTTGTCGCTTCAAGGGGCCCGGTCAGCAGTGCGTCTTCGGTAAGCGGCTGCGCTGCGAGCTTAGGATAGATGCACGACGACCCGAGGAAGAGCAGCTTTTCAACGCCGATCTCGTGTGCCGCATGGATCAGATTAGCCTCGATCATCAGATTGTCGTACAGAAAATCGGCGGGGTAGCTGTCGTTCGCCAGAATGCCGCCGACCTTGGCCGCCGCAACCACCACGATATCAGGGGCATGCGACGCCATCCATGCGCGAACCGCGGCAGGATCAGTTAGATCGAGCCTGTCGCGCGGCGCTGTCAGGATTTCGCAGGATTCACTAGTCAACCGCCGCACCACCGCGCTGCCGACCATTCCTCGGTGTCCGGCAACAAAAACCTTCTTTCCCTGCAAGAGCTTCATACTGATCCTTGGTTTCTAGCGGCGACCAACCGCAATCGGCCGGGACGACCTACCGGGCTGTCTACGTTGATTTCTTGAGCGCCGGCGCCCGCGACTGCTGAGAAACAGGGCGAGATACGTCAAGCCCAATATCAAGGCGATCGGTGCCAGCGCCGCCATCAGCGAGCCGCGCAGAACGATTGTTTCAAAGCCTATGATCAGCCCGAGAAAGAGCGTTAGCATCACGTCGTCGCTGCGTTGATATATTCGCGCGGCCATGTCCACTCGAAGCAAGGCAAAGCCAATTAGAAATCCGAGGATCACGGCCCCGGGATACCAGAAGTCTATGTAGATCTCACTGGGCAACGGAGCCGAAATATTGAGAAAGTGATATCCAATATTTTGTGCCGCGAGGCTTCCGGTGGGCTGAGGCTTGTCTGGCCAGATTGATCGCGGGATGAATGTAAACGCCGTGCCGGCCAATTGCCCGCCCTTCCGCGTCCCCTGCTGATCTACATAATGCACGACATTCAAGGTCGATTGCATGCCGTCAAAATCACCGCTGGTCCGATAGTAATCAACAGGGTCAAAGTATTCGAGATGGTTGATATCGCCACGGGAGATCATGTTAGCGAGAGGGAATAATATTACCATCGACATGGACATTACCATGAACAGAGAAAATTTTCTCAATGGCCTGCTCATATCTACAGAAACATAAATTATAACTAGTATATATCCAAAGAGATAGAAGCGCGGGATGGACTGAGGTGCGTTGAAGAAGACGGCAATGAATGTCATTGCTATTGCAAGAACCGTAAACGGCACTGTCTTTTCCTTGCGCGCCATCAGCCACATTGACATGCACGAAACGAATGACGCAAAGCGCGCCATGTTGATCACGATCTGATTTTCGACCAGCGCGCGATCGAGTATGGATGAGTTCTCGCCGCCACGACGAGCCAGAAAAAAGTCCCAGCCCACATATCGTCCCGCCATGCCGGCCAGCACCATCAGGCCGATACTTACAAGAAGCAGGATGCGAAGGTTCGAATATCGCTCCGAGCCTCCCGCCCTTTGGTCGGGACTTGCGACCTTTACGCGTCGCGCGCACAGCATCGCGCCGCTGTAAACAGCAGCGGTGAATACCAGTATCAAAACCGATGCGGAACGGACTTCCTCAATCGGATAGGATAGGCCGTAAAAAGGGAATCGGTTCTCGGAAATATGCACAATACCGGGAACGATATAAAAGAATATATGATAGAAACAAAAGCACATGGTCAATATGGAAAATCTCTGCGAGAAAATTCCAAAGAACGCGAGGTCGAAAAGCAAGGCTAGAGACGTTGTAAGTAAGATTGCAGAAAGAAGGTCGGGAAATCCCGCGACTACCACTAGGATTATGCTTAGGGAAATTCCTGTAACAGTTCCAGCAATTCTTAGCGCCTTTCCAGAATAACTGTGACTGCACCTATTTTTCGTCACGCGTTTAGTGTTCAGCGGCCGTTTTGGGTTCTTTGTCGCTTGTTTCATGTCAATGGCTCGCCGATCTAAGCAAAACGTGCAAGCGGTCGGCATAGGCCTGTAGCGCGATGGCGTTCTGCTTGGCCGCCGCATCGGCATTTCGAACCGGGGGATTGCGCGCTGCGCCAGCTAATTTGGCGGCGCAGTCTTTGGCGTCTGCGCGGCCAAAATAGTGTGCATTGTCACCGGCTTGCTCGAAATGCACGCCGAGATCCGAAAGCAGTAGCGGCGTTCCCAAAGCCTTTGATTCCTCGACAGTCGTGCTCCAGCCTTCGAACATTGAGGGATTTATCAGCGCCGTTGCTCCGCGGTTGAGCGCGAGTATTTCAGCATAGGGTACATTCCCGAGAAATTGAAAGTTCGCTTCCAGCCCCCGGTCTCGAACCATCGTTTGGAGCTCTTCGACACGGCGCGTGTTCTCGGGGGCTCCCGAGCTTCCGGTGGATACGACCTTCACCTCCTTCTGGACCATGCTGTCTAGGGCCTCGATCACCAGCCGATGGTTCTTGTGAGCCCAAAATTGATTGGGCAGGAAGACATAATCGTCCGTCAACCCCCACTGCGCGCGGACACGTGACACGTCCTCTTCGGTCGGACGCATCTCCAGATCAATTGCGAACGGGATGACATGCAAAGATCCTCGAAACGGCGGATAGAATTTTTCCATATCCTTGCGGGCATCGTCGCTGGACAGGATGAGAAAACGGCGGCCAGCGATCACTTTCCTGAAACGCATCTCGCGTGCAAGCCAAGCCGTTCGGCTGAAGAGTTGGGGAAGATGCCGATGTTGAAAATCGGGCAGCCAACTGACGACCGGCTGTTCGATATTGCCAACATAACCCGACGCTTCAAACACAACATCGATGGAATGCGCCCGAAGAGCGGTGGTCAGCGCGGGGGAAGGGCGACCGGCAAGTCTTATCATGTCTGTGACTGCTGAGCGGGCGGGGAGTTCCACCGGTTCATGGCCGGTGCTCATCCGGATGCGCTTCGCCACTGTCGGAGGGATGTCTCCCAGTACGAAAATTTGAACTGAAAGGTCCGGATGAAATCGGCGGAGTACGCGGCTCATGTTCAGGACATAGTTGAGCCCACCCGCCCACTGCCGCGGATCCCCGGTGACAATCGCCAGCTTCATTGGCGTGGACCCTCGCCCGCCAGGCTCTCATATGTATGTTTGAGCCCTTCTTCGAGGCGCATGATGGGCTTGAAGCCGAGTTCGCCGAGAAGGGCGGAAGATCCGACCAGGTTGTCGGGGTCCCCGCTGCGTTCCTTTTGCAGGAACTCGAAGGAGCAATCGCTACCCGCCAAGGCGCACAATAGCTGCGAAATCGTCGCGACCGATGTTCCGTGTCCGGTGCAACCGTTGACTGCCATTCCTCCGACCCGCGCCCAATCGGGCGCCATCGCGAGCAGCCGGGCAGCGTCACCGATCCACAACCAATCGCGCAATTCCTCTCCGGTGCCGAACATTTCGACCCTGTCCGCTCCATCGAGCAATTTCCGGCTCAGTTCGTAAACGAGCTGCTTCTGCAAACCCTCGCCGTAGACCGAGAACAGGCGGACGGTGGCGCTTGGAAAATCATATTGCGCCGACCAATAAGCTACGATCTTTTCAGCGAGATCCTTGTGAAAACCATAAGGCGATTTGGGCTGGATAGGAGCCGATTCAACTATGTGGCTCGACGAGTTGTCACCATATACAGCCGCACTCGAGGCGTAAATCAGCGCGGGACGATGCGTCCGCATCCCAGGCCACTGCGCGATCTCCATCGTGCTTTCGACCGTGCGGCGAAAATCCAGCGCCGGATTCTCGATCGACGCATGCACCGACGATCCACCAGCAAGGTGCATGACCAGGGCAGGCGGGCCAAGTCGTTCCACGAGCCGGTCAAGATTCCTTGCCGTGACTGGAGCTGCAACCCATTGGTCGATGCTTTCCGGGTGCGCCCAATGAGACGGGCCGTTGCCGATGCCCGAGACCTTCATATTCTTCTCACGCAGCGCCGCGACGACTTTGCGTCCGATCGCCCCATGCGCACCGGTAACGATCGCGTGACTGGTCATGCGTCGCCCTCACGAAAGGGCGTCAATGCGCGAATAACTTTGGCCGGATTTCCCGCAACCACCGACCAGGCGGGAACGTCTTTTGTTACCACGGCTCCAGCAGCAACCACCGCGCCCTCGCCGACAGTGACCCCCTTCAATATGCTGGCGCCGAAGCCGATCCACACCTTGTGCCCGATCCGCACCGGCGCGACTGTGACTTGATCCCAGAGTTTCACGCCCTTGCCCCAGTTCACGACGTCGTGCTGCCGATCACTCCATTCGAGACTGTGGCTGTTGTGATCCACGATCGTCACGCCCCAGGACATCAGGACGTCGTCGCCGATCTCGATCCGCTGTGCTGCTACGAGCAGGCTGTTCCCGAGCGATGTCCGATTGCCCACAATAAACTCTGCGCCCGGACGGTCCGCAATGATGCGCGCATCGACAATGGACTGTCGGCCCACCACCAGCCTGCACCCTGGATCGAGCGAGACGCGTCGGCGCTTCACGCGGCTGCCTTTGCCGATTGCGATATTCGCCGTAGGCATCAGGCTTCTACAAAGCTGGACCAATCGTCTGAGCATAAGCCTCGACTATTTCGTCAACCAGTGTAGCGGTGACAGTTTGGAACTTTGCCAAAAAATACTGCGCTTTAGCCGACGAAATTTCCCTTCATCGACGCTTACCTGTTCCGGCAGCGTAGGCACGCGTGCGTCCGGGGCGGGCGAACGCCGGATCGCCAGCGCGTTACGAATTCGGCCGGCGATGCCGCGATGAGTGGCTGCACCGTCGCTCCCGATGTTCTGGACGAGAGTGCGCGGCGGGAAGAGCGCCAACCCTCTTTGGCGGTATACCGACAGATACCAGCGGATGGCCCAACTGTCGATTTTTCCGGCCAACTGCATCTCCATCATGCGCGCATAGGGATAGTTTCCCCCCAAGTCAAAATCCCTGCGAGCGCTGCGTTTTGCGCGTATTTCATCCCAGCCTGTAGCGTCTGGCTGATAGTGTTTCCAGGCTCGCGCCCACGTCGCCCAGCCCCATGATGTGATCATCGGAACAAAGAAGCCGCAATCTTCGCTGCGCATCGACGGAACATCGAAATTGTGACCGCTGATCTGGAAAACCCGGTCATCGCTTTCATACTTATCGAGCGCTGCGTTGAACCAGGCGAGCAGGGAAGGGGATACGAGCAGGTCGTCCTCGAGGACGATCGCCCGACCGTATTGGTCACACAGCCTGCCCACACCCGCTTCAATCGATCGCGCCAGGCCTCGGTTCTCGTCCGAAGCAATGAGCTGCACATTCTTCATTCCGCAGTCGCGCACGATCGCCCGAACCCGTTCGACATCGCCGACGGCCTCCTGGTTCTTGGGGCCATCCGAAAAGACGAAGCAGTCGGTTGCCGCGAATTCGGGACAGTTTCGAAGAGACGCCAGCACACTGGGCAATATGTTTGCCCGCCGATAGACAAAGAGGCCGATCGGGGCCAGGCGACGGGGCTTCGGGCTTTGCATCAAGTCATCCATAGCACCAGGCATGCGGTCAGCGCCCCGAGCAGATCGCAGCGCTGACCCTCAAAATGCTCACCCTTTGCCCAGAAGAGCATCCTTCATCAGGATAAGGTCTGCCTGCACCATCTCGCGCGCGAGTTCCCGCACAGTGGTTTCGTGCCGCCAGCCAAGTTTCTCTTGGGCCTTTGTGGGATCCCCGATCAGCAACTCGACTTCGGTAGGGCGGAAATAGCGTGGATCGACTTCCACCAGGCACCGGCCGGTTTCGGCGCAGTAGCCCTTTTCATCGACCCCCGCACCCTTCCATTGCAGTTGGATGCCAACATCCTCGAACGCCCATTCGACGAAGGTGCGCACCGGTGTTGTTTCACCAGTCGCCAGCACATAATCGTTAGGCGTGTCCTGCTGCAGCATCAGCCACATTCCGCGAACATATTCGCGCGCGTGTCCCCAATCTCGCTTGGCGTCGAGGTTCCCGAGCCAAAGCTTGTCTTGCCGTTCAAGTTTGATCGCCGCAGCCGCCCGCGTGATCTTGCGCGTAACAAAAGTCTCGCCGCGCAATGGGCTTTCGTGATTGAAAAGAATGCCGTTGGAGGCGTGAATGCCATAAGCCTCGCGGTAGTTCACAACGATCCAATAGGCATAGAGCTTCGCTGCAGCATATGGCGACCGCGGATAAAAGGGCGTGGTTTCTCGCTGCGGTACTTCCTGAACAAGACCGTACAGCTCTGACGTCGAAGCCTGATAGAAGCGTACCTTTTCTTCCATTTTCAGGATGCGGATGGCTTCAAGCAGGCGAAGCGTGCCAATGGCATCGCTGTTCGCGGTATATTCGGGGGTTTCGAAACTGACTTGAACGTGGCTCTGCGCGCCGAGATTGTAGATCTCGTCGGGTTGAACGTCCTGCACAATACGGATCAGATTCGTCGAATCCGTAAGATCTCCGTAATGAAGCACGAAATTGCGATCCGAAACGTGCGGATCTTCATAAAGATGCTCGATGCGTCCAGTATTGAAGGATGATGAACGGCGCTTGATGCCGTGAACCTCATAGCCCTTTTCTAGCAAAAATTGTGCGAGATAAGCCCCGTCCTGGCCGGTAACTCCTGTGATCAGGGCGGTTTTTCCTAAATGCTCAGTCATACTGGTCCTTATAATTCGACCCAATGGCCGTACGTCTCGAAAAGAAATTCGCGATGCCGTCGAACAGCATCCCGAAGAATGCCGGGCGAAAGGCCTGGATGGTATAGAGCATCCGCGGACCATGCAGGCCTAGATGCCCCCTGAGCAGGTTGTGAGTCTGCCCGGATCGAGATTTTCCTTTGGCGCCAGAGTCGAGGCAAGGCAAGGCTGGTTGTCCCGCGCACGATCTGCGGCGGATATGCCACATTTGGGCCCGCAATTTGAATGGGGGCTTGGCCGGAAAGGTCTCTCATGGGGGCGGCAAAAATGATGTCTGACAATCAAGTGCCCCCGTGCCCATCGGGAGGAGGTGCCGGGGCCGCGACCTCATGGTCCAAAATCCCCTCGAACGCCGGGGCGAAAAATTTCAGTGCAGGCTGAGCGAGATGATTGCTGTCAGAGAAGAGGCCAACGCCGTCCTTGACGAAATAGCATCGTGTCCGCGTGCATTGATAGAGGTCGGGTCGAACCAATCTGATGCCGTCGCGGTTCCCGATCCGTTCAAAGACTGTGGCGAACTTCGCCCGGAACGGCTCGGCGGCTACGCTCGTCGCGGCGCGAGGCTCGACGCCAAATGCGATCTGACGGCTCAGGACGGACGCGATGTCGAGGTCGGGCTCGGCGATTGGCCCAACCACGATCACGCGGCGATGACCGAGCTGTGACGCGAGATCATGCACTGCGTCGGTCAGGGCTTCGACCCGAGAGGTGTCGACAGGCCGGCCGTTGCTCCCAACCAATCCTTCGAGAGGCCAATTCAGCGCGACGATCACTGTCCGCAATTCTGGCAGTTGGTTTACAGCGTCGAGATTCGCTCGCGCTGCATCAATGCATTCGGTCGATATGTTGATCGAAACCGTCGGGAGGCAGCCATTTATCGGTACAAGCGCGCCAGCAACCTTATGCTTGCGAAGCAATTTCTCGATGATCGGCGCATACATCTGGGCGTGCGAATTGCCCAGCAACACGACTTCGGCAGCGTTGATGTCCTGCCCGTCCAGCGTCAGATCACATGCCCTTGAGGCGCCAAAGCGGAATAATTGGCTGACAGGACACCGGTAATGCGTGTCTACAGATCGATTGATCGATGCCGCTTCGGCGCTAAGCCGCGAGGGCAACCCATTAGTAATCAGGACTACAAATGCTGCGACGAGAGCGATGGCCGCGCCGCTAGCAGAAAATTTGGCGACTTTGCGGAATGATAGGGCTCTCGTTCGGAACGGCTGCTCTACATATTTCCAGCTGAAGAACGCCGCCGCGACGGCGGCCAGACCCACCAGCGCGGCCTCGGAAAAGGTCAGGTCGCGAACCAGATAATATTTTGCGAGCACGATCAGCGGCCAGTGCCAAAGGTAGAGCGAATAAGAAATCTGGCCGACGAGATTGATCGGTCGCAAGGCGAGCAATTGTCCGGTCGCAGTGGCTATCGGCGCGCTCGCCCAGATCAGAACCGCTGTGCCGGCGACTACGGGCAATGCGACAGGCAGCCACCATGGCCACGGCCCATGATAGAATAGTCCCCCCACAAGCAACAAGAGCGCGCCCCCCCGTGCGAGCATGCCCGCCCGGGGGGAGAGGGTTGCCTGGCCGTGAAGCGTTATCAGCACACCTGCGCCCAACTCCCAGGCTCTGGTCGGAAGCAGGTAGAATGCGGGTGCCGCACCTCCTATCGTCAGCAGCCAGATGTTCGCGCTGAGCGAGCCGATGGTGAGAAACCATATCGTCGGGACGAGAACAGTCCGGCGACGATAAAGGAGAACTAAAATGATAGGGAAGAATATATAGAATTGTTCTTCAACACCTAGCGACCAAAGGTGCAGAAGTGGCTTAAACTCTGCCGCCCTCGAAAAATAGTCCGTATCGCGCCAAAAATATATATTTGCCACAAAAAATATCGAAGCGATTATGCTTTTTCCAAAGCCCTCAAGGTCGGCAGGAAGGAGGATGAATCCTGACGCAATAATTGTGAATGCCAGGACGAAGAGCAGCGCTGGCATGAGGCGTCTGATACGCCGTTCGTAAAAATTGAGAAGTGTGAACCTTCCCTTCTGAATATCCTTCAAAATTATTCCGGAAATAAGAAATCCTGATATAACAAAGAATATGTCTACGCCAAGAAATCCCCTAGAAAGGGCGTTGTGGAACAAATGGAATATAACTACGCTGGTAACAGCAATGGCGCGCAGTCCGTCGATATCGTAGCGATATTCTGACGAATTATTTCGGTTCATTAATTCTTCCATGTCCGGATGTCTGATGGCGGCAAGGCGTCCAACGCGGCACTAAGAATGCCCCAACAGCGCTTGGTCTAGACGGAAGTCGCCATTTCTTGTCAAGCGAGAGGGCGGTGCTCGCCTGGCGTTTCCCTATCAGGTCCCGAGGCCCGCCGCATGGTCGTCTGAATGTGTACTCCGGCATTCATGCTGGCATTTCGCTGCGCGCCGACGCACAGGTACGGCACTGGCGCGTTCACAGGTGCAGGCAAACACCTTGGCAGCGGAAGCGACATCTAAAACGCGTTCTTGTGGAAAACGACGCTGATAGTTCGGAGCAAGATCTTCATATCGGAGATCAGCGACCATTCGGACACATACTCCAGATCAGCATTGAGACGATCGCGCAATTGCTGCTCATCAAACGTATTCCCGCGGTGTCCTCGAATCTGGGCGAGACCGGTGATGCCGGGCTTGACGACATGGCGGTGCCAATACGCATTATCGACCTCCCAGTACAAACGTTCACCCGCAAGGGCGAGTTCGGCGTGGGGCCTTGGCCCCACAAGGCTCATGTCGCCTCGAAGGACGTTGATGAATTGCGGCAGTTCATCGATACTCGTGCTGCGGATGAATTTTCCGAATTTGGTCACGCGAGGATCGTCCCGCTGCGTCAGTTTTCGAGCCCGGTCGTCTTGCATGTCCGTCCGCATCGAGCGAAACTTAATTATGCTGAACTTTCGGTTTCCAAGGCCGATGCGGTCCTGTTTGAAGAAAACCGGCCCCGGGCTGTCGATCTTGATGAGGAGTGCGACCACTGCAATGAAAGGGACCAAAATCGGCATCAGCAGCAATGTGATGAGCAGGTCGAACGATCGCTTCAGTAAGCGCTGATTCCAGGGCATTGGTCCGCTGGTCAGAACCAGGCTCGTCTGCCCCGAACGCTGGCCGATGGCGAGGGGGTGTAACGCATTAAGCTCGGGCGTGACGATTTCGCTCGGAACGTCCAGTGATTTCAGCACGAAGGCCCATTGAGCGCGCTTCTCCGGCGGACAATGCACGACGACGCTGTCCATGCCCATAACGACCCGGCCCAAATGGTCGATAGCCGCAGGGTCCGCAGGGTCCGGCGAAAGTCCATGGGCGCTGGCATCGAGGGCTCCTTCACCCGCGAATTCGCTCCGCGGCCAGTCGTCGTAGATGCATAGCGTCGCGAAGGGGGAGGGCCCAAGATAGCGATTAGCAATCCTCGCCAGGACACTGCGCCAGCTGACCACCAGGACGATGCCGAGAACTGTGCCGAAGCCGAACACGAGGCGAGAAAATTCGGCGCCGATCTTCATGAAGAATGCTACGAGCAGCAACGTGGCAGCTGCCCAAGCCAACGCCGTTCCAGCCCGCCAGCCACTACGAAATGCGTCAATTAGCAATTCGGTCTGATGACCGCGGTTATTGAACGAAATTCCCAGATAGATTGGCAAGACGCTGACCAAAATCCGGGACACCTGCTCGACGTGATGCGCGTCGAGCCACGCGTAACTGGTGACCGAATAGGCGACCGCAATGCAAAGCAGATCAACAGCAAACGCCCAAATCGTTAGCTTTCTGCGCCTAAGCCTCTTGCCGGCGAGCCGGTCCAACTGGGGGGCTGCACGACGCAACTTGGAGAAAGTTCCTGGTCGAGACGTTTCGCTTTCTGCGTTCATTGCAGAACCGGACAGGTTGGTGATGGATGACTCGATATCCATGATGCCTCACATGACAAATTCTGTCCGGATCGATCAGGTGAATGCCGGAGCTTGAATTCTCTTTGATCTTCGACCCCTGATTTTCGCTTCGCACAATGGTCCGGCCAAGGCAAGGCAGCGCGGCAGGGCAAGTTCCTTGCCTGAAATGGCTCGGTAACTGGCGGTCGATGCAACGGCTCATACCAGATTTCGTTCCCCTTCACCGCTTGCCACAGGGGCATCTTACGGGTGCCAGCTGGGCGGCAGCTGGTCTCAACGAGCTGCGCGGGGGCTTGACTTTGCTGACAATGATCCGCCATTCGGGCAGCCGTTCCAGCCAATATCATCAAGATTTCCGGGGTTCCGAACTGATGAATGCTCGCGTGCGCCGACGTAAGCTTGCGCCTTCGCAAGGTCCCCTGCCGACGAGGCCGGATGCGCCATCGAAGTTTGCGGGTCCCGCTGTTTGGACCGAAATACTACTGTACGCACTGATTGTATTCGCACTCGTTTTTGGCGGCGGCGCGATATCCGCGAATCCGCGAATCCTGCTGATCTGCGTAACCGCTGCCGCCTTGCTGCCGCTGGCGCTCTGGGCCGGAGCCGGCCGCGCGTTTCGTCGCCTTCCGCTCCTGGCGCAGGTCGCTGTGGTTCTGGTTCCTCTATTGCCGCTCTTGCAGCTCGTCCCTTTGCCGCCTTCGATATGGGGGGGCTTTCCAGGCCGCGAGTTGCCGACGACGATATTCGACCTCGTCGGATCGGGGAGCGAGTGGCATCCGCTCAGCCTGACCCCTCGCGACACCGCGTTGGCGGCGTTGTGCCTGCTTGCGCCCATCGCTGCCTTTTTTGCTGCGTTGACCCTTGATGAGCATGCGCGCGAAAGGTGCGTGATGCTTGTCCTTGGGGTGGCTGCGGTATCGATATTCGTAGGCCTTATCCAATTGGGAAGTCGCGGCGCGACGCTTGATTTCTATGGCAGCACGCACCGGGGATTCCTGTTGGGTTTCTTCGCCAATCGCAACCACGAGGGAGATTTCATCGCCCTTGCTGCGGTATTCGCCATAGCCTTTGCGCATCGAAAACTAAGGTATCGGCAGGGACTTCTGGCGTGGTCCGTCATATTGTCGCTGACCTTTCTGGTTGCGGCTGTCGGGACCATTTCGCGCGCCGGCCTGGGCTTGACGGTACTCGGCATTGCCATGATGCAATTTGCGCATTTCGGCCAGGCGCTCAATCGTCGTCGATTGATTTTAATCGCGGCCGCGATCGCGATCGCGGCGCTCGCAATTTATCTGCTTAGCTTCACGAGTGTTGTCGAGCGGTCCCTTTCCCGATTCAATGGGGTTAGCGACGATGATCGATTGCGCCTCTGGCAGCTGTCGGCTCCACTGGTAACTCAATATTTTCCTTGGGGGAGCGGCCTGGGTAGCTTCGTTCCGGCTTATGCAGCGATCGAACCGCTGGACAGTGTCAGTCGCGTTTATCTCAACCACGCTCACAATGAGTATCTGGAGTTGCTGATCGAAGGTGGCCTTCCTGCCATGGCCGTGCTTGGCGTTGCCGTCGTGGCTCTCCTGACGCGCGGGCTGCGGGTTCTGTTCGGCAAGGGACGCCTCGCGGCGTTCGGTTTGCCTTCGGCCATCGGTCTGCTGCTCGTTGCCTTGCATTCCATCGTTGACTATCCGCTTCGTACCCAATCGATTGCCGTGCTGTTCGGCGTCATGGCAGCGTTTTTCTTTGCGGAATCGCCCACCAGGATGCGCGTGCGCGTTGATTCCGCTCGACCGGCAGAAGAGTAAGGCAGACCGATGGCCCGGATACTTTCCTCGATGGGATTGTTCGTCGTGTTGCTCGCGGGCATCCTGTTCGTATTCTGGCAACAGGCTTCCGTCAAGATTGCCGGCGATCCGCAATGGATGCTGCTCGCCGTTCCAGACGAAAAGGTGCCGCCCGAAGTCGCAGTCAAGGCCCGCGAATTGCTGGCCGAGCAGCCTCTCGACCAGCCCGTGCTCAATCTCTTGTTCGCCATCGAAGCGCGCGGAGACCTCACTGATGCGCGGCGGAAGGCGTTTGCCGGTGCGCTGGTCGGGCTCGGATGGCGCGACACGCCCAGCCAGCAAAACCTTATCTACGAGGCGGTTGCGAATCAGAAGCCGGAAGACGCTGTACTGCGGATCGATGGCCTGCTGCGACGCGGCAAGATGATCGACGCAATTCTTCCGATCATGATCCGGCTCGAAAGCTTTCCTCCGGCAGCAGAATTGCTGATTGAACGGCTCGAGCTTCAGCCCGAATGGCGGACGACCTACTTCAAGCTGGGATCGCTGTTGCGAGATCCGGCGACGCTCGATGCCCGTGTCCGATTGCTCGATCGCATGCTCGAGGAAGGCAAGGCGCTTCGGCATAGCGAACTCAAACCCTCGCTCGACGCGATGATGCGGGAAGGGCGGCGCGGCGATGCGGCGCGCATAGCCTTGAGCGCGAACCGAACCGCAGCATCCGCCGCCCCGATTTACGACCCCGACTTCTCGAAATTCATCGCCCTGGCCCCAGAAGATCGGATGAGTCCCTTGCCCTTTGAGTGGGAGACGTTCAGCCGGCCGGGGGTGTCTGCCCAGATTTTGCCGGAAGGGAAGGACGGCGAATTGCAGCTGAACTGGGGAGGCAGCGGTGCGCCGATATTCGTGCGTACGATGGTGCTACTCGCCGACGTGGGTCAGCCTCGCTTGGACGTGGACGTTTCGACGCAGGACGACCTTAAGGAACTCAAGATGTTCGAATTCCGGCTCGCATGTCCCGGTGAAGAAGGGGTTGCTTTCCGCCCCGTAGACAACGAGGCACGTTCGACAAGCGTCCGCTTCCGGCTCGACGGCTCAGTGTCATGCGAATATCCTGATCTGGTGATCGCAGGGCGTCCGCAGGATCGTGACGCCTTTGCTGCGGTGACAATCGATGCGATACGGCTCGTAACCGAGAACGGCCAAGGGTTGTAATCTCGAGACATCGGCTCGAATGAAGGCAGCACGATGCCGATGACCTTCGCCTTCGACAACAGCTTCCACCGCACGATGGAGGGCTTCTACGCCCCTGCCGAAGCGGCGCCGCCGCCTGCGCCCGAACTGCTCGCCTTCAACCGTCCCCTCGCCGAAAAGCTGGGCCTGACCCTCGACGCAAGCGACGAGGACCTCGCCCGCCTCTTTTCGGGCGGCGAGCTTCCCGAAGGCGCCAACCCGCTCGCGCAGGCCTACGCCGGGCACCAGTTCGGGCATTTCTCGCCGCAGCTCGGCGACGGCCGCGCGCTGCTGCTCGGCGAAGTCGTCGCGCCGGACGGCGCGCGCTTCGACATCCAGCTCAAAGGGTCCGGCCCCACGCCTTTCTCGCGCAACGGCGACGGCAAGGCGGCGGTCGGCCCGGTCTTGCGCGAATATCTCGTCTCCGAGGCGATGGCGGCGATGGACGTGCCGACGACGCGCTCGCTCGCCGCGGTCGCGACCGGCGAGCGCGTGCAGCGCGAGCGCGCGCACCCCGGCGCGGTGCTCACGCGCATCGCCGCGAGCCACATCCGCGTCGGCACCTTCCAGTTCTTCGCCGCGCATTTCGGGGCCGAGCATCTGAAGCAGCTCGCCGATTATTCGATCGAGCGTCATTTCCCGGACCTCGCCGATGCACCCAATCCGCCGCTCGCGCTGCTCGAAAGGGTCGTCGCGCTCCAGTGCGACCTCGTCGCGCGCTGGCTCGGCATCGGCTTCATCCACGGCGTGATGAACACCGACAATGTCGCCATCAGCGGCGAGACGATCGATTATGGCCCCTGCGCCTTCATGGACCGCTTCGCTGCCGAAACCGTGTTCAGCTCGATCGACGCGAACGGCCGCTACAGCTACGCGCGCCAGCCGCAGATAATGCACTGGAACATGGCGCGCTTCGCCGAAGCCTTGCTCCCCGCGATCCACGCCGCCGACGAAGGCGGGGTCGAGGAGGCCAAGGCGGTCGTCGCGCGGATTCCCGACCTTTTTCGTACCGCGTGGCTGGCGCGGATGCGCGCGAAGCTGGGGCTCGAGGAGGCTTTCGAAGGCGAGGGCGCGCTCGTCGATGCGCTGTTCGCCGAACTCGAGCGCCACGCGGTCGATTTCACCGGCTTCTTCCGCGCGCTCGCGTCCCTGCTGCGCGGCGACGGCGGCCCGCTCGCCGCGCTGCTGCCCGAACCCGACGCGATGGCGCCGTGGATCGCCGACTGGTGGGCGGCGATCGAGCGCGAGGGCGCCGACCCGGTCGCGCGCGCCGGTGCGATGGATGCGATCAATCCGCTCTACATTCCGCGCAACCATCTGGTCGAGGCGGCGCTCGAAGCGGCCGAGGGCGGCGACATGGCGCCCTGGTTCGCGCTGCTCGAAGTCGTCCAGAGTCCCTTCGTCGAACGCGAGGCGTGGGGCGACTATGCAAAGCCGGCGCCGGCCGATTCTGGTCCCTATATAACCTATTGCGGTACCTGAAAGGCGTAGCCGCCGACCCCTTTGCCGAGTTGAGCGGGACCTTGCGGCTTGCTAGGGCGCTGCGGCTCAACCGAAAGCAGGAGCATGATAGTGTCCGACTCCCCTTCGCCTTCCGCATCGAGCGGCCGCAAGATCGCCGTCGTCGGGACCGGCTATGTCGGCATTTCCAACGCGGTCCTGCTCGCGCAGCGGAACCGGGTGGTGGCGCTCGATATTGATGCGAACAAGGTCGACTTGCTCAACGCGAGGCGATCGCCGATTTCGGATGCCGAGATCGAGGACTATCTTGCGAACCGGCCGCTCGACCTCGTCGCGACGACCGATAAGCGCGTGGCCTATGACGGGGCGGAGTTCGTGATCGTCGCGACGCCGACCAACTATGATCCCGACACCAATTATTTCGATACCGGATCGGTCGAGGCGGTGATCGCCGATGCGCTCGAACGAGCGCCGGGCGCGTTGATCGTCGTCAAATCGACCGTGCCCGTGGGCTTCACCGAGCGGATGCGCGCCGAAACCGGCAGCAATGACATCATCTTTTCGCCCGAGTTCCTGCGCGAAGGAAAGGCGCTCTACGACAATCTGCATCCGTCGCGGATCGTCGTCGGCGACACGCATCCGCGCGCCGGCGAATTCGCCCAGCTGCTGGTCGCCGCCTCGCTCGACCCCGACACGCAGGTGCTCCAGACGGGCAATACCGAGGCCGAGGCGATCAAGCTGTTTGCCAACACCTATCTCGCGATGCGCGTCGCCTATTTCAACGAGCTCGACACCTACGCCGCACTGCACGGCATCGACCCGCGCCAGGTGATCGAGGGCGTGTGCCTCGATCCGCGCATCGGGTCCTTCTACAACAATCCCTCCTTCGGCTACGGCGGCTATTGCCTGCCCAAGGACACCAAGCAGATGCTCGCCAATTACAAGGAAGTGCCGCAGAATCTGATCCAGGCGATCGTGTCGTCGAACACGACGCGCAAGGATTTCATCGCGGGCGAAATCATCAAGCGTGCCCCGCGCATCGTCGGCATCCACCGGCTCGCCATGAAGGCAGGATCGGACAATTTCCGCGCCAGCAGCATCCTCGGCGTGATGAAGCGCATCAAGGCGAAAGGGATCGAGGTTATCGTTTATGAACCGCTGCTCGAAGAGGAACTTTTCTTCAATTCGCGCGTGATCCGGAACCTGGAGGAATTCAAACGGGGCGCCGATGTCATTATCGCAAACCGCGTCACCGACGACCTCGCGGACGTCGCGGAAAAGGTCTACAGCCGCGACCTGTTCGGCGCCGACAGCTGACCCGGCGCCCGGCGATTGCGCAAGGCTGATTCGCGCGATTGGTCGCAAAGCCCAGAGAATGCGATTGCGCTGCCGATCCGGGCAGGTCACAAGTGCGGATCGGCAGAGACTTGATGCGAAATATTGAAAAGCGTCGCATATTTTTCGCGCCCCTGACTTTCGCGCGCACGCTGCGCGTCGTGCCTGCATTGCTGATTCTTTCGGTATCGTGGCTCGCGTGCGGCCATATCGCTTCGGCGCAGGAGCGGACGGTTTCGCCCCCGCCGACACCCCCGGCCGCCGAAGCGCAGGACGCCGCCGGTGCAGCCGAGCCCGACGCGATCGCGGCGCCGACCCCGCCGCCGCCCGAGGTCCAGCTGCCCGAGGTCGCGCCGATCATCGACGAGGATGAGTTCGAGGACGCGATTCCGCCGATCGGCGCCGAGGACGATCCCGAACTCGACCGGCCCCTCGAATCGATCGCCGAGTTCGAGCGCCAGCAGGCCGAAAAGGCCAGGCAGGATAGGGCGAGACAGGACGCCGACAGCGAAGGCGCGCCGCCGCCGGCGGTGGACGGCACGCCGGTTCCGGCGCTCGCCGACGGCGATACCGCCGAGCCGATCGGCGATGCGCCGATCAGCGACGGCGAACTCGCGGCGCCGCTGCCCGCGCTTGAGGATTTCAACGTCGAACCCGTCGAGTTCGCCGAGCCCGAGGAAGAGGGGCGTGATCGCAGCGTCGAATATAGCGTCCAGATCACCGGGCTCGACGGTCCCGACGTCCGCTCCGACATCGACCTCGGCGATCTGTTCCACGATCTGTCGGCGCTCGAGGACGGCGACGGCAAGGCCGACAATGTCGCGATGCTGCGCGCGCGGCTCGGCGCCGATGCCGAGTTGATGCAGCGCATCCTGTCGTCCGAAGGCTATTATGATGCGCAGATCGAAACGCGCATCGACCGGGCGCCGGTTGCCGAAGGCAATGGCAATGGCCAAGGGCAGGGACGCCGCCGCGGGCCGCTGACCGCGGTGATCGCGGTGACGCCCGGCGAGCGCTACACATTTTCCGGCATCACGATCAAAGCCGAACCGACGGTGCCGCCGCGGCTGATCGAGGACAATTTCGCGCTGAAGGCCGGCGAGCCGATCATCGCCGAGCGCGTGCAGGGTGCCGAGGCCGCGATCGCGCTCAAGCTGCCCGAGGAGGGCTATCCCTTTGCGAAGGTCGGACAGCGCGACATATTGCTCGACGGCGCGACCGCCGAGGGTGCCTACACGCTGCCCGTGACGATCGGCCCGCGCAGCCGCTTCGGCGGGATCGAGACCAAGGGCGATCTCGCCTTCGATGCCGAGCATGTCGAGGTGCTGTCGCGTTTCGAGCGCGGCGACCTTTACGACAGCCGCAAGGTCGACGATCTGCGGCAGGCGCTCGTCGCGACGGGGCTGTTTTCGAACGTCGCGGTCGAACCGAAGCAGACCGGCCAAAGTGCCGGCGACGGCACCGAATATGTGACGGTCGACGTCACCCAGGACGCCGGGCCACCGCGCACGATCGCGGGAACCGCGGGCTATGGGACCGGCGAAGGGATTCGCCTCGTCGCCAGCTGGACGCACCGCAATCTCTTTCCGCCCGAAGGCGCGCTGATCGTCCGTGGCGTCGCGGGCACGCAGGAGCAGAGCCTCGGCGTGACGATGCGCCGCTCCAATGCCGGGCGCCGCGACAAGAGCTTCGAGCTGGTCGCCGAGGCGACGCGCAGCCGCTACGATGCCTATAATGCTTTGACCGGCCGCGTCGGGGTGCGCTGGGCCTATGAATCGACGCCGCTGTGGCAGAAGAAGTTCACCTATGCCTATGGCGCCGACCTGATCGCGACGCGCGAGGACGATTATGACTTCGCGCTCGGCGAGCGGACGAACGACTTCTACACGATCCTCGGCCTGACCGGACAGGTGGGGATGGATCGCACCGACAGCCTGCTCGATCCGACGAAGGGGTTCCGGCTGACCAGCCTGATCCAGCCCGAAGGGTCGATGCGCGGCGATTTCTCGCCCTATGTGCGCACCCAGATCGACGCGAGCGGCTATTATCCGGTGACGGACAGCATCGTGCTGGCCGGCCGGTTGCGCATCGGCTCGATCCTCGGCGCCGCGCGCGAGAAGCTCGCGCCGTCGCGGCGCTTCTATGCCGGCGGCGGCGGTTCGGTGCGCGGCTTCGGCTATCAGGAACTGGGACCGAAGGACCCGAACAACGATCCGATCGGCGGGCGCAGCCTCAACGAAGCCGCGGTCGAGGCGCGCTATCGCTTCGGCAATTTCGGCATCGTCGGTTTCGTCGACGCGGGGCAGGTCTATACGAGCTCGCGGCCTGATTTTTCCGATTTGCGCTACGGCGTCGGGGTCGGCGCGCGCTACTACACCAATTTCGGGCCGATGCGCTTCGACATCGCGACGCCGATCGACCGCCAGCCGGGCGAATCGAAGATCGCCGTCTATATCTCGATCGGACAGGCCTTCTGATGGCCGATGACGCCCGCCTCGACGCCGAGGGCGCAGCCGCGGCGCCGGCGGCGAAGGGCTGGTCGCGCCGCATCGCGCGCGGCGTGGGAATTGCCCTGCTCGGCCTGATCGCACTCGTCGCGCTGTTCCTGATCGGGCTCAACAGCGATGCCGGACGGCGCTTCGTCGTCACCCAGATCGAAAAATATGAGTTCGAGAACGGGATGAAGATCGGCATCGGCCGCCTCGACGGCTCGCTCTATGGCGAGATGATCGTGCGCGACTTTTCGCTGTCCGATCCGCAGGGGCGCTTCCTGACCTCGCCCGAAATCCGGATCGACTGGCGGCCCTTTGCTTATCTCGCGAACCATATCGACATCCGCTCGGCGACGGCGAAGCGGATCACGCTCGAGCGGCTTCCCGAATTCAAGCCGGTGCCCGATACGGGCGAGCCCTTGCTGCCCGACCTCGACATCGACGTCGGCAGGCTTGCGGTCGATCGCCTCGTCTTCGAACCCGCGGTCGCCGGCGAGCGGCAGGAGGCGCGGCTTTCGGGCAAGGTCGCGATCGCCGACCGCCGCGCGCAGCTGCGCGCCGAGGCCGAAACGATCGGATCGGGCGCCAGGGGCGATGCGGTGAAGCTGCTGCTCGACGCGGTGCCGGAGAAGAACCGGCTCGCGATGACGCTCGATCTGCGTGCGCCGCAGGGCGGGGTGCTCGCGGCGATGGGCGGCTTCACCGAGCCGGTGACCGCGAAGCTCGACGGGCGCGGCGACTGGACGAAATGGGACGGCACGCTCGTCGCCGATCTCGGCGCCAATCCGCTGGCGCGGATCGGGCTGGCGGCGCGCGACGGCACCTTTGCGGTCAAGGGCAGGGCGCAGCCCTCGCGCCTGCTCGAAGGCACGGCGGCCGCGCTGCTCGGCCCCGAGACCGAAATCGCGCTCACCGCGGCGCTCGACGAACGCAAGGCGGCGCTCGACGGGCGCGTCGGCTCGGATGCCATCCGGCTCGGGATCAGCGGCGGTGTCGATCTCGGCAAGAATCGTTACGACGCGTTGCAGCTTGCCTTCGTGCTGCTGCGTCCAAGCGCGGTCGCGCCCGGGGTGCGCGGCGACGGGGTTCGCGCGAGCGCGCGCTTCGACGGCGCCTTCGCGACGCCGACGGTCGAATATCAGGCCCAGGCGAACGCGCTCGGCGTCAACGACATCATCGTCGAGGCGCTGAGCCTCGGCGGCAAGGCGCGCGTCGACGCCGACCAGATATTGATCCCGGTCGCGGGGCGCGCCGCGCGCATCCGCGGGCTCGATAGCGTCGCGGGCGGCCAGCTCACGCAGGTTCGGCTCGACGGCGACCTCGCCTGGTCGGACGGCCGCCTGCTCAGCGACAATCTGCGGCTGCGTTCGCCGCGCATCGACGCGAAGGCGATCATTGTCGCCGACACGAACAAGGGTTTCTATACCGGGGCGATCGACGGGCGCGTCAACAATTACCGGATCGAAAGCGTCGGCATCTTCAACATCGACACCAACATGGACCTGAAGACCGCGCCGCGCGGCGGGTTCGAGATTGCGGGCAATGTCCGGGCGCGTTCGACCAAGCTCTTCAACGACGGGGTGCGCGACCTGCTCGGCGGCAATGCGGTGACGACCGCCAATGTCCGCTATGGCACCGACGGGATCGTCCGTTTCAGCAACCTGCGCCTGACCGCGCCGTTGCTGCGCGTGACGGGCGGGCAGGGGAGCTATTCGCCCGATGGTCGCATCCAGCTCAGTGCGCGCGCGAATTCGACGCAATATGGCCCGCTCGGGGTCGAGGTCGCGGGGACGATCAGCGACCCGCGCGCGGTGCTGCGTGCAGAGCGGCCCGGGCTCGGGATCGGCCTCGCCAATCTCGAGGCGCGGCTCACCGGCGCGCCCAAGGGCTATCGCCTCGCCGCGACGGGCGACACCGATTATGGCCCGCTCGCGGCCGACGTCGTGCTGCTCACCGCAGCGGGGCCGCTGACGATCGACGTGGAGCGCGCCGACCTGTCGGGAATC
This sequence comes from Sphingopyxis indica, assembly GCF_900188185.1. Taxonomy (GTDB): domain Bacteria; phylum Pseudomonadota; class Alphaproteobacteria; order Sphingomonadales; family Sphingomonadaceae; genus Sphingopyxis; species Sphingopyxis indica. The sequence goes on from NZ_FZPA01000001.1 coordinate 161,093, forward strand.
GAGATGAAGGGACGCATCGTGCAGAGCGAGGCCGGCCCCTTCACGGGGCGGCTCGATGCGTCGGGGCAGGGACTCGGCGGCCTGGTCCGCCTCGGCGCCGACGGCCGGTATCAGACGGCGGCGATCAATGTGCGCGCCAACAATATGACGCTGCCCGGACCCGCAGGGCTCGTCGTCGGCTCGGCGGTCGTCGATGCCGATGTGACGCTATACGAGCAGCCGCGGATCGTCGCCGACATCCAGCTCGCCGATACGCAGCTGCGCGAGGTCGACATCGCGGTCGGCCGGGTCAAGATCGACTATGCCGGCGGCCGCGGCCGCGCGCAGGCGCTTGTCGAAGGGGTGAGCGGCGTGCCGTTCCGCGTCGCGGTCAACGCCGATCTGCAGCCCGAGCTGTGGCGCGCGTCGGTGAAGGGCCGCGCGACCGGCATCGCGTTCGAGACCGTTTCGCCGGCGCGGATCGTCCCCGGCGACGACGGCTATGAATTGCTGCCGACGACGCTCGACCTCGGGCGCCGGAGCAGCGCGCGGATCGCGGGCAAATATGGCGACGGCATCCTGCTGCAAAGCCGGCTCGACCGGGTCAATATGGCGCTGCTCAACGCGGTCTATCCCGACCTTGGCCTCGGCGGGCGCGCGAGCGGCAGCCTCGATTTCGCGCAGGCGAGCGCCGACGCTTTTCCCCGCGCCGACGCGCGGCTGACGATCGACAATTTCACCCGGACTACCGCGGCGCAGGTCAGCGAGCCGGTCGACGTCAATTTCGCGGGCAAGCTGCTCGCCGATGGCGGCGAGGCGCGCGCTGTGATACGCAAGCGCGGCAGCGTAATTGGGCGGATGCAGGCGTCGCTCCGCCCGCTCGGCTCCGGCGCCGGCCCGTGGATCGAGCGGCTGCGCGCCGCGCCGCTCGGCGGCGGCATCCGCTACAACGGGCCCGCCGAAACGCTGTCCTCCTTTGCCGGCATGCCCGACCAGCGGATCGCCGGGCCGGTCGCGGTCGCCGCCGATTTCAGCTGCACCCTCGCGGCGCCGTGCCTGAACGGCGTCGTCCGCGGCAATGGCATGACCTATGAAAATGTGACCTATGGCACGCGCTTCACCGATATGGCCGTCGATGGCCGCTTCAGCGGCAACCGGCTCGAGATCCGGAATCTGACCGCGACCGCCGGCGACGGCGCCGTCACCGCGAGCGGCTTCATCAGCCTGGCCCAGGCCGAGGGCTATCCGATGAACCTCACCGCGACGCTCGACAATGCGCGACTTGCGCGCAGCGACAATATCGCTGCGCGCGCGACGGGAACGCTCAAGCTCACCAAGTCGAAGGGCGAGACGGCGCTGCTGTCGGGCGAACTGCGGCTCCCCGAAACGCGCTATCGCTATGTGCGCGAGGGTGCGGCGCAGGTGCCGACGCTGAGCGGGGTGCGCCGCAAGGCGCCGGCCGGGCGGCGCCGGATCACCGGCGAGGGGATGGCGGCGGCGAGCGGCAGCCTGTTCGACGCGCTGCGCCTCGACGTCCACCTGCGCGCGCCCGACGAACTCTATGTCAGCGGCATGGGGCTCGAATCCGAATGGGAAGCCGACGTGACGTTGGCGGGCACGACGGAGGCGCCGCGCGTGACCGGCGAAATCGAGCTCGTGCGCGGCACGCTGGTCTTTGCGAGCCGGTCGTTCGAGCTTGAGGAAGGACGGGTGACCTTCCCGACGGGCGATCCCTATGACCCGTCGATCCAACTCGTCGCGACTGAAGCGATCGAGGATGTCGAGGTTTCGATCAACGTGTCCGGGCGCGCGTTGGCTCCCCAGATCACCTTCTCGAGCGTGCCGGGATTGCCACAGGACGAAATCGTGTCGCGCATCCTGTTCGGCGACTCGATCACCTCGCTGTCGCCGTTGCAGGCGGTGCAACTCGCAGCGTCGCTCAATCGGCTGAACAGCAGCGGCAGCGGCCTCAGCCCTCTGGGCTCGCTACAGTCGGCCACCGGCATCGACCGCCTGCGCGTCCTCGGGGCCGACGAAGCCGAAGGCCGCGGCACCGCGCTCGCCGCAGGGCAGCATATTTCGAACGACATCTATGTCGAGATTATCACCGACGGGCGCGGCTATACCGCGACCCAGCTCGAGATCAGCCTGTCGCGCGCGCTGTCGATTCTCAGCACCGCGGGCGGATCGGGCGAGACGTCGCTGTCGATCCGCTATCGCAAGAATTACTGATGCGCCGCGCCGCGATAATGCTGCCGCTGCTTCTGCTCGGCGCCTGCAAGGACGAGCCCGATTTCGACACGCGCTACGACAAGGCGGCAGCGGAGATCGAGGCGCGGGCAAAGGCGATGGACGCCGATGTCGCCGAAGCCGACAAGGCGGCCAAGGACGATGACGGGACCGGCGCCGCGCCGCAGACCCGTTAGCGATTCAAGCTTGTCAGCGCGCCGAAGCGCCGCTAATCCGCCCGCGTCATCTGGGGAGTAGCCAGCCGTCGCCCCTTGCGATGGGCCGCCGCGTCAACATACTCGGTCGAGAGGCCGTGGTGCGGTGGGAGCGGGATCACCGTTCGGGCGAGACCAATGGCATCGCGCCTCCGTCCGGGCCGGGCGGCGGGCGGGATGTCCGTTGGAATCGCAAGCCGCCCGGCCCCGGAGTTCGTTCATGGAAGCCCTGGTCACCTCGACCGCCATCGTGGCGCTTGCCGAGATCGGCGACAAGACCCAGCTGCTCGCGATGCTGCTCGCGACGCGCTTCAGAAAACCGGTGCCGATCATCTTCGGCATTCTCGCGGCGACGCTCGCCAATCATGCGCTCGCGGCCCTGCTCGGCGCGCAGGCGGCGGCTTTCCTCGACAGCCCGATCTTCCGCTATGCGATCGGCGCCTCCTTCGTCGCGATGGCCGCATGGACGCTGATTCCGGACAAGCTCGACGACGAGGATGCTCCAGCGCCCCGGTTCGGCGCCTTTCTGACCACGCTCATCGCCTTTTTTCTCGTCGAAATGGGCGACAAGACGCAGGTTGCGACGATCGCGCTCGGCGCGCGTTTCCATGATGTCGCCGCGGTAACCGCGGGGACGACGCTCGGCATGATGATCGCCAATGTGCCCGCCATCTTCCTCGGCCACGAACTGTTGAAGCGGGTCGACCTCGCCAAGGTCCGCGTCGTTGCCGCGGCGTTGTTCCTGGCGATCGGGCTCTGGGTGCTGGCGCAGACCGCGGGATGGATCGGCTGAGCTATTCGCCCGCCTTGCCCTTCGCGTTGCGCATCGCGAGCGTGCGCTCGAAGGTCCAGCTCGATCCGCACATCGCGTCGAGACCGCGCTGCGCCGTCCAGCCGAGCTCGTCGCGCGCGCGGTCGGGGCTCGCGTAGCAGCTCGCGACGTCGCCGGCGCGGCGCGGCGCGATGCGATAGGGGATTTTGACGCCGTTGACCCGCTCGAAGCTCGCGATCATGTCGAGCACCGAATAGCCTTCGCCGGTGCCGAGATTCCAGATGCCGAGCGGCGCGTCGCCCGCGGCGATCGCGCCCAGCGCCGCGACATGCCCTTCGGCGAGGTCGACGACATGGACATAGTCGCGCACCCCGGTGCCGTCGGGGGTGTCGTAGTCGTTGCCGAACACCGACAGTTCGGGAAGCCGGCCCGCCGCAACGCGGCTGATGAAGGGCATCAAATTGTTCGGAATGCCGCTCGGGTCCTCGCCGATCAGCCCGCTGTCGTGCGCGCCGACCGGGTTGAAATAGCGCAGCACCGCGATCCGCCAGCCGGGATCCGCGCCCGCGATGTCGGCCAGCATCTCCTCGATCATCAGCTTGGTGCGGCCATAGGGGTTGGTCGCCGATGTCGGATGCGCCTCGTCGAGCGGCAGATATTTGGGCTGGCCATAGACGGTCGCGCTCGACGAAAAGACCAGCGTCTTCACGCCGCTCTCGATCATCGCCTCGACCATCGACAGCGTTCCGCGGACATTATTGTCATAATATCTGATCGGCTCGGCGACCGATTCGCCGACCGCCTTCAGCCCCGCAAAATGCACCACCGCCTCGGCGCCATGCTTACCGATCGCACCGCGCACCGCAGCACGGTCGCGAATGTCGCCGACGACGAGCGGGATCGGCTTGCCGGTGATCGTTTCTAGCCGGTCGATCACGTCGGCCCGGCTGTTCGACAGATTGTCGAAGCAGATAATATCGTGTCCGGCGGCGGCGAGCGCCACCGCGACATGGCTGCCGATATAGCCGGCACCGCCGGTCAGGAGAACCTTCAACTCAGCACCTCATTCTCGTTTGGGTCGGCGCGAGCTAGCGCGTTTGCGGGGGCGCTGCCAAGCCCTGCGGGGTGCGATGGCCGATTTGGGCGATGGCCACCCGGCGGGGCTCAGCGAATCTGCCTTTTCTCGAGCTTTCGCGCGAGCGTGCGGCGGTGCATCCCGAGCCGGCGTGCCGTCTCCGATATGTTGAATCCGGTCTCGACGAGCGTCTGGTGGATATGCTCCCATTCGACGGTCTTGATCGAGGTCGTCCGCGCGTCGAGCGAGGCGTCGACATTGCCTTCGGTGCGCTCGAACGCCGCCTCGATATCGTCGGTGTTCGACGGCTTGGCGAGATAATAGGAAGCGCCCAGCTTGATCGCCTCGACCGCGGTGGCGATGCTCGCGAAACCGGTCAGCACGACGATCCGCATCGCGGCGTCGGCGGCGCGCAGCGTCTGGACGCAGGCAAGGCCCGAGGCATTGCCGAGCTTGAGGTCGACCACCGCATAGCCCGGCCGATAGCCGGCGAGCAGCGCGTGGAGCTCGTCGGGACCGTGGGCGACGCGCACTTCATAATCGCGCCGCTCGAACGACCGCTTGAGCGTGCGTGCGAAACTCTCGTCGTCCTCGACGATCAGCAGCTTCCGCGCTTCGCTCATGACGCATCTCCTTCCTCGCGCGCGATCGCCGAAATCGGCAGCACGATGCGCACGAGCGCGCCGCCGGCATCGCGGTTGGCGACGCTCGCATTGCCGCCGAGCTTGCGCACGACATTGACGAGCAGGAACAGCCCGAGCCCGCCGCCTGGCCGGCCCTTGCTCGAACGATAGGGCTGGCCGAAATGTTCCAGCATCTCTTCGCTGAAACCGGGTCCGCGGTCGGCGATCTCGATCACCGCCATATCGCCGTCGCGCGAGGCGGTGACACCGATCCAGTCGGGGGAGACTTCGGCGGCATTGTCCATGACATTGCCGATCACCTGGCGCAGCGCCGGGTCCGAAACGATCGCGACGTCGGGACCGAACAGGTCGTTGAACTCGACCGTCCCCGGCATCCGCCCGGCGCGCGACGCTTCGACGATCGCGGTCAGGAAGGCGCGCATCGTCGTGAGCTGCGGGGCCTCGCCGCGCGCTTCGCCCGCCGACATCAATATGCCGCCGACGATCGCCTTGCAGCGCTGCACCGCGCCATCCATGTCGGCAAGATCCTCCTGAAGCTCGGCGTTGCGCGCGACCGCGGGGGCGTTTTTCCAGTCGCCGATCAGCACCGACAGCGTCGACAGCGGCGTGCCGAGTTCGTGCGCCGCGCCCGAGGCGAGCAGGCCCATGCGCACGATATGGTCCTCTTCGGCCGCGCGCTGGCGAGCGGCGGCCAGCGCGCCGTCGCGCTCGCGCAGATTGCGGCTGATACGGGTGACGAAGGCGACGAGCAGCACCGCGATCAACACGAAGCAGACGAGGCTGCCTTTCAGATAGAGGCCGAGCGGATCGACGGCATAGCGTTCGGGGAGCAACAGCGGCGTCGGGTTCAGGCGGAGCGCGGCAAGGGCCGCGAGCGTCGCGGCGACGATCGCCCACGACGAGCGGGGGGTGAGCAGGATCGCGCCGATCACCACCTGGAGCAGAAAGAGCGACGCGAAAGGATTGGCGAGGCCGCCGCTGTGATGAAGCTGCCACGCGAGCGCCGCGACGTCGAAGAGCAGCGCGGCGGTCAGCTCGATATTGGTCACCGCGCGCCCGCGCCCGAGCAGCGCGAGGCTGACGAGGTTGATGAGGACGAGAACGACGAGCGCGGCGAGCAGCGGCGGCAGCGGCAGCACGATGTCCATCAGCCCGCTGACCACCGCGATCGTCGCGAGCTGGCCGCCCACGGCAAGCCAGCGCAGCTGGATCAGCAGCGCCATGTTGCGGCGCCCGGCATCGGCTTCGGGCGGCGCGAGGGTCAGCGATGCATCGGTCATCACCCGCCCATATTGGACCGAAGCGGGGCTTGACGCCACAGGCGCCAGGCGAAAAACAGGCAGAGGAGGGCGAGCGCGAACCAGGTCAGCGCATAGACGAGGTGATTGTCGGGAAAATGCACGACGGTCAGGCCACCGACCGGATAACCCTTCGCCTGCGGGGCGGCGTCGGAGTCGATGAAATAGGGCGCGACGCGGCCCAGCCCCTCGGCCTCTGCGATCGCCGCGACGTCGCGCGAATACCAGCGCCCCGCGCCGGGATCGTTCGCGCGCAGGAAGGCACCGCCGGGCTCGCTGATCCGGAGCAGGCCGGTGACGGTCACGCTGCCCTCAGGCCGGGACACGGCATTGCGCTTGTCCTGCGGCACGAAGCCCCGATTGACGAACAGGGTGAAGGCGGGGGTTTCGAGCGGGGTGAGCAGCCAATAGCCGCCGCCGAGATCGGTGACCGCCTTCACCAGCACGCTCTTGTCGTGGCGGAACCGTCCGGTTGCGCGGATGCGGCGATAGGCATCCTTTTCGGCCGAAATCTTGGGCCATGCGGCCGGGCCGGGCGCCGCGACCGGCGCCGCGTGAATGCGCGCATCGACCGCGGCGATCAGATCATGCTTCCACGCCCGCCGCTCGACCTGCCACACCCCGAGCGCGACGAACCCCGCCGCGAACAGCAGCGCGAGCGTCGTCAGCAGCGCGCGTTTCACGGCAGCTGGTTCATGTCGTGCGGCATCGGCATCATGTTGGTGTTGAGATGGTGCATCACCCACAAAGAGCCCGCGAGCATGATCCCCACGACGATGATGGTGAAGACGAGCGAGGTCAGCGACCAGCCGCCCTCGGCCTTCGGGGTCATGTGGAGGAAGAAGACCATATGGACGACGATCTGCACCACCGCAAAGCCCATGATGATCGCGGCGGTCACGGGCGCCGACAAGGGCATCGTCATGACCATCCAGAAGGGGATGGCGGTCAGGATCACCGACAGGATGAAACCGATCATATAGTCGCGCAGCGACGCGTGCGGCATCTCGATCTCGTGATGGCCGCCGGCGGCGGGGTCGTGGTTCGCGCTCATCGCAGCATTCCCATCAGATAGACGATCGTGAAGACGCCGATCCACACGACGTCGAGGAAGTGCCAGAACATCGACAGGCACATGATGCGGCGCTTGTTCGCGGCGATCAGCCCGTGCCGGCCGAGCTGGACCATCAGCGTGACGAGCCACACCGTCCCGAAAGTGACGTGCAGCCCGTGCGTTCCGACGAGGGTGAAGAAGGCAGAGAGGAAGGCGCTGCGCTGCGGTGTCGCGCCGATCTCGATCAGGTGGTGGAACTCCGACAGCTCGATGCCGAGGAAGGCGAGGCCGAACAGGCCGGTAATTGCGAGCCACAGCTGGGTTCCGCGCACCTTGCCCTGCTGCATCTGGAGCACGGCAAAGCCATAGGTGATCGACGAAAAGAGCAGCATCGCGGTGTTGAGCGCGACAAGCGGCAGCTCGAACAAATCCTTGGGCGCAGGGCCCGCGGCATAATTGCCGCCGAGCACCGCATAGCAGGCAAAGAGGATCGCGAAGATGAGGCAGTCGCTCATCAGATAGATCCAGAAGCCCAGCATCGTGCTGTGCCCCTCCGGGTGCGGATGCTCGTCGAGATCGTAGAAGCGCAGCTCTTCGGGTGCGGCGGCGGGGGCGAGAGTGGTCGTGCTCATGTCAGGCTCCGGCCGCCGCGAGCTGGCGAGTGCGCGCATCCTCGACTTCGGCAATGGCGGCCGCCGGAATGTCGTAGTCGCGCTTGTAGTTGAACGTATGGCCGATCGCGGTCGCGACGAGCGCCACGAAGCTGAGCCCCGCAAGCCACCAGATATGCCAGACGAGCGCAAAGCCCATCACCAGGCTGATGCCCGCGAGGATCACTCCCGCGCCGGTGTTCGCCGGCATGTGGATGTCGCGAAAGCCGCTCGTCGGCCGCGCGGCGCCGCGCGCCTTCATGTCGTGCCACGCATCGAGATCGTGGATTACGGGGGTGAAGGCGAAATTATAGACGGGCGGCGGCGAGCTGGTCGCCCATTCGAGCGTGCGTCCGCCCCACGGATCGCCGCTTTCGTCGCGCAGCTGGTCGCGCTTCCAGATGCTGACCGCGAACTGGACGAGCATCGCGGCGATGCCCACCGCGATCACCGCGGCGCCGATGCCGGCGATGACGAACCAGATTTGCAGGCCCGGATCGTCGAACACGCGCATCCGGCGGGTGACGCCCATCAGTCCGAGGATATAGAGCGGCATGAAGGCAAGCCAGAAGCCGACGACCCAGCACCAGAAGCTGACCTTGCCCCAAAAGACGTCGAGCTTGAAGCCGAACGCCTTGGGCCACCAGTAATTGATCGCCGCGAACAGGCCGAAGAGCACGCCGCCGATGATCACATTGTGGAAATGCGCGATCAAGAACAGCGAATTGTGCAGCACGAAGTCGGCGGGCGGGACGGCGAGCAGCACGCCGGTCATGCCGCCGACAACGAAGGTCAACATGAAGGCGACCGTCCACATCATCGGCAGCTCGAAACGGATGCGCCCGCGATACATGGTGAACAGCCAGTTGAAGAGCTTCGCCCCCGTCGGGATCGAGATCACCATCGTCGTGATGCCGAAGAAGCTGTTGACGCTCGCGCCCGACCCCATGGTGAAGAAATGATGCAGCCAGACGATATAGCTCAATATGGTTATGCACACCGTCGCATAAACCATTGAGGTATAGCCAAAGAGCTTCTTGCCCGAGAAGGTCGAGGTGACTTCGGAAAAGACGCCGAACAGCGGCAGGATCAGGATGTAAACCTCGGGGTGGCCCCAGATCCAGATCAGGTTGACATACATCATCGCCGACCCGCCGAAATCATTGGTGAAGAAATTTGTCCCGACATAACGATCGAGGCTGAGCAGCGCGAGGCAGGCGGTGAGCACCGGGAAGCTCGCGACGATCAATATGTTGGCGCACAGGCTCGTCCAGGTGAAGACGGGCATCTTCATCAGCCCCATGCCCGGCGCGCGCAGCTTCAGGATCGTGACGATCAGGTTGATCCCCGACAGCGTCGTCCCGACGCCGGCGATCTGGAGCGACCAGATATAATAATCGACCCCGACATTGGGGCTGTAGGCGATCCCCGACAGCGGCGGATAGGCGAGCCAGCCGGTTTGCGCGAATTCGCCGACGAACAGCGAGATCATGCACAGCACGGCGCCCGCGGTCGTCATCCAGAAGCTGAAATTGTTGAGGAAGGGAAAGCTGACATCGCGCGCGCCGATCTGTAACGGCACGACATAGTTCATCAGCCCGGTGATGAACGGCATCGCGACGAAGAAGATCATGATTACGCCGTGCGCGGTGAACACCTGGTCATAATGATGCGCGGGCAGATAGCCTTCGGACCCGCCGAAGGCCATCGCCTGCTGGAGCCGCATCATGATCGCGTCCGAAAAGCCGCGCAGGAACATGACGAGCCCCAGGATCATGTACATGATCCCGATTCTCTTGTGGTCGATGGTGGTGAACCATTCCTTCCAGAGATAGCCCCACAGGCGATATCTGGTGATCGCGGCGATGATGGCGAGGCCGCCGATCGCGACCGCGATGAAGGTGACGACGAGGATCGGCTCGTGCAGCGGCAGCGCATCGAGCGACAGGCGGCCGAGGAAGGGGCCGGTTTCGGGAGCGGGGTGGGGCGTCATGTCGATTGTCTCGGTCGATCAGGATCGGGGCGCAGGGCGGCTGGCGAGGGCGACGGCGGCGCTATCGGGTTCGCCGGGGCTGGGCAGGCCGGCGCCGGTCAGCGGCGCGAGGTCGACCGGGGTCGCGTCGGGGCGGTCGTCCTGCGCGAGCAGCGGCGAGCTGCACAGCGCGCCGACATAGCGCTTGCCCCAATAGCCGGGCTCGGTGCCGCGCGCGGCGAATTTGTCATAGGTCAGGCTGCGCACATTGCGGATACCCGCAATTCCCGCACCGCCGGCGGCGTCGATCGACATCATATCGTGCATACACATCTTGCCCGGTTCGACGCAGAGGTTGACCACCGCGTCGAACAGCTGCGGCTCGACCGAGGCGAAGCGCTGCACGGGCACCTTCTCGCTCGGCTTTTCGAGCTTGAGGTATGCGGCGCGGTCGAGCGTTCCGCCGCCCGCTTTCGTTTCGGCGACCCATTGGGCGAAGCCGGCATCGGACAGGCTCTTCACCGCAAAGCGCATGTCCGAAAAGCCTGCGCCAGAATAATTGGCCGAGAAACCCGTATATTGGCCGGTTTCGTTGAAGACGCCGTGAAGTTTGGTCTCCATCCCCGGCATCGCGTAGATCTGCCCGGCGAGCGCGGGAATGTAGAAGCTGTTCATCACCGACGAGGCCGAGATGCGGAAGCGCACCGGATGATTCACCGGCAGCGCGAGTTCGTTCACCGTCGCAATGCCCTGTTCGGGGTAGATGAACAGCCATTTCCAGTCGAGCGCTACGACCTGGACGTCGATCGGCTGTGTTTCGGCCGCAATCGCCTGTCCGGGCGCGGTGCGCGCGAGCGGGCGATAGGGGTCGAGCAGGTGCGTCGCAACCCAGGTCACCGCGCCGAGGCAGATGATGATCAGCAGCGGCGCCGCCCAGATCACCAGTTCGAGCTGGGTCGAATGATCCCAGTCGGGCCGATAGGTCGCTTGCCTGTTCGCGGCGCGATACCGCCACGCGAACAATATCGTCAGCGCCATGACGGGGACGATGATCAACAGCATCAGGCCGGTCGACACGAGGATCAGATTGCCCTGCTGGCGCGCGACGTCGCCCGCGGGATCGAGCACGACCATATTGCAACCGGCAAGGAAGGGAATCGCGGCCGCGGCCAGAATCAGCCGGAACCGGCGCGCAAGGCGGGGGGCAATGCTAGGCATGCGGCGCCACTAGGCCGACTTTGTTGCACTGCACATAGGACATTTTGTCCAATCCCTTGATCGCGATCAATGACGCAGAGGGCGTTTCATGCACGGGGCCAATGCCCTAATATACCGACTCGCGCGGCGGCAAGCCCGGCTGGCGCCGCGTCAGAAGCAGGAACAGGCTTTCATGGTTGCCGATACCGCGCCCACCGAGCAGGCCGAACGCGACGCGCGCGCGCTTCACGACGATGGTCACCCGATTTCGCCCGCCGAGATCGCGATCGGGGTGATCATCGGGCGAACGTCCGAATTTTTCGACTTCTTCGTCTATGCGATCGCCTCGGTGCTGGTGTTTCCGAAGCATGTCTTTCCGCAGTTCGACCCGCTGACCGGCACGCTCTGGTCGTTCGCGATCTTCGCGCTCGCCTTTTTCGCGCGTCCTGTCGGGACGGTGATCTTCACCGCGATCGACCGCGCCTATGGCCGTGGCGCCAAGCTGACGATCGCGCTGTTCCTGCTCGGCGGTTCGACCGCGGCGATCGCCTTCCTTCCCGGCTATGACTCGATCGGGCTCGGCGCCGCGGCGCTGCTCGCGCTGTTCCGCATGGGACAGGGGGTGGCGCTCGGCGGTTCGTGGGACGGGCTCGCCTCGCTGCTCGCGATCAATGCGCCAGAGGGCAGGCGCGGCTGGTATGCGATGATACCGCAGCTCGGCGCCCCGCTCGGCCTGATCGTCGCGAGCCTGCTCTTCATGTTCCTGATTTCGGCGCTGCCCGTGCAGGATTTCCTCGACTGGGGCTGGCGTTATCCCTTCTTCGTCGCGTTCGCGATCAACGTCGTCGCGCTGTTCGCGCGGCTGCGCATCGTCGTCACCCCCGAATATGAACGCTCGTTCCAGCACCGCGACCTCGAGCCCGCCCCGATGCTCGAGACGCTGCGCTCGAACTGGAAGGTGATCGCCGCGGGCGCCTTTGCGCCGCTCGCGAGCTTCGCGATGTTCCATATGGTGACGGTATTCCCGCTGTCGTGGGTGTTCCTGTTCACCGACGAGACGCCCGCGCGTTTCCTGCTGATCGAGGCGGTCGCCGCCTTCGTCGGCGTGCTCGCGATCATCGTCTCGGGCCTGCTCGCCGACCGCGTCGGACGCCGCACGATGCTGGGCGTCACCGCGGCGGCGATCGCGGCGTTCAGCGGCTTCGCGCCGCAGCTGCTGGGCGCCGGCGAGGCGGGCGAGGCGGCGTTCATGCTGCTCGGCTTTGCGCTGCTCGGCCTGTCCTTCGGCCAGTCGTCGGGGGCGCTGTCGTCGGAATTCCAGCCGCGCCACCGCTACACGGGGTCGGCCTTCACCTCGGACCTCGCCTGGCTGTTCGGCGCGGGCTTCGCGCCGCTGGTCGCGCTGTGGCTGTCGAGCGAATTCGGCCTGCTCGCCGCGGGCGCCTATCTGCTCTCGGGTGCGATCGGCACGCTGGTCGCGCTGTGGCTCAACCGCGAGCTTGCCCGCAACATCGGCTAGAGCATCGTGCCGGAAATCTGCACCGTTTCCCCGAGCGAAGACGAGGGGCTCTGCCGAGCGAAGTCGAGGCGGCGACGCTGCGGTTCTCGCTCCGCTCGAACGAGCCCCTCGTCTTCGCTCGGGGATGCGGATGATTCAGATTTCGCGCAATTTGCTCTAAAATTTCGTGAATTGAGAAACTGCATGCGCCCGCGAAGGCGGGTCCCCATCATCCGGCGGCGCTATTTCGAACCGGCAGGAGATGGGTCCCCGCCTCCGCGGGGACACACTTGATTTGCCTGGCGCAGTTCACCTGCCACCGGTCACTTCCCGAATGTCACCCCGATCCACAACGTTCGCGGGGTGCCGAGGTCGATCGAGCCGCCCTGGTTGCGCGTCATCACCCGCGTATCGGTGACATTTTCGGCGCGCAGGACGAGCCGGGCGCGCTGCGCGAGCGGGACTTCGGCATAGAGGTCGAGCGTCGTCGCGGCGTCGAGGATGTCGCTTTCGAGATCATCCTCATATTGCGCACCGACATAGCGCAGCGTCCCCGCCAGGCTCCAGCCGGGCGCGGGCGCCAGGCTCAGCGTCGCGCTCGCGGCCCAGCGCGGCGTCTGCGCGGGCCGGTTGCCGTCGAGCGCGGCGGCGGGGCCGCTGCCTTGCGCCTCGGCATCGGTGTAGGCCGCCGATCCGCGAAAGCCGACGATCCCGCGCGCGATCCCCGCCGACAGCTCGACCCCGCGCGCATGGATCGCGTCGATATTGCGCCGCTGGCGCAGGTCGGGGCCGATGGTGACATTGGCGACGGCGTGCTTGACCTTGTTGTCGAACAAGGTCGCCGACAGGTCGATGCCCTTTGCGGGCGTAAGGTCGAGCCCGGCTTCATAGCCGACCAGCCGCTCGTTGCGCAGTTCGGCGTTGGCGAGGGTGGTGACGGGAAAGACGACGAAGGGGCGATAAAGCTCGTTGAGTGTCGGCAGCCGCAGCCCGCTATAGGCCGCGGCGCGCAGCCGCAGCGCGTCGCTCGCCTGCCACATCGCGCCGCCGCGGACCGAGCCTTGCCAGCCCGAGCGGCCGGCGAAGCGGTCGTCGGCGACGACCACGCCCGCGCCATCGCGCTCGATAAAGAAGCCATCGGCGATGACATAGCGGTCGGCGCGCGCGCCCGCGGTCAGCGTCAGCGCGCCGAGGCTCCAGTCGTCCTCGACGAAGAGGCCGAGATCGCTGTTGGTGCCCCCGGCGTTGCGGCGCGCGGTGACCTGGCCGGTCATCGCGCTCAGCGCATCTTCAAATAGTTCGCCATCAGAGCGGCGATAGTCGAGGCCGAGACGCAGCACATGATTGCCGCCGACCGGCGGGCGCAGTTCGAGCTTGCCACCGAGGCCGGTCGAGGGCGTATTGCGCTGGTCGAGCACCGGCGTGAAGCGGCTCGACGAGATGACGATATTCGTAAAATTGCGCGCCTGAACATAGGCGAGCGCGTCGAACTGCCAAGCGCCGCGCCCGACGAGGCGCAGGCTCGCTTCCTGTCCCTCGCTCGACGAATCGGCGCCCTCGAAGCGCAGGGTGCGGCGATCGTCGAACGCCATCGCGCGCGCCTGCAATTCGACCGTATCGGTGAGCGGGGCGACGAGGCGGATCTGCGCCGACCAGCTGTCATAGGCGGCGCGCGCGGTCGCGGGGACGCGCTGGTCGGCGGGGGTGGTATAATAGCCCTGTCCGCGGTCCCAGCGCCCCGAGACGACGGCGAAACCGGCGCCGAGCGGGGCGGCGAGCGTCGCGCTCGCCTCGCTCTCGCCGCGATCGTCGACGAGCAGCGTGCCGCTCAACGGGCCGAGTGCCTCGGCATTGGTGCTCGCAAGTTCGATCGTCCCGGCAAGCGCGCCGGCGCCGAACGGCCCCGACCCCCCGCCGCGCGTGACCCGCACGCTCGCCAGCCGCTCGGGGGCGAGGGCGGAAAAGGGGATATAGCCGAAAAAGGGATCGGCGACCGGCACGCCGTCGAGCAGCATCGCCGCGCGGCTTGTCGCATTGCCGCCGAGCGCGCGCAAGGTGATGCCTTGCGCCGACGGGTTCGACGCGCGGCTGTCGGAACGGCGGAACTGCTGGAAGCCCGCGACCGACGCGAGCGCATCTTCGAGCCGCCCCGAGGCGGTTGCGGTGAGCGCGTCGCGGTCGATGAGGGTGATGTCATAGGCGGGCGTCGCCGGCGTATCGGCGAGGCCGGTGCCGGTGACGATGATCGGCTGCTCCTGCGCCGGTGCCGACACCGGCAGCAGCATCAATGCGGTCAAGGGGAGGGGGGCGAGGCGGAATGCGGCGGTCACGGTCATTGTTTCGAAAGAGCCCCTCCGCTTTGATGTTTCGCCGACAGCGGAGTGGATATTGCGAGCGCAAAATGCTCTAATGCCACTCCCACAACGCCGGGACCGACGCCATGGCCGACCGCAAGCTGCACTACAAGACTTATACCGCGCCTGCCGGCGGATGGGGCGCCGCCGCGGCGACCGCCAAGGTGCTGCTCGAACAGAGCGTGGTGACCAAGGGGTCGCGCGCGCTGCTCGCGATGAACCAGCCGGGCGGCTTCAAATGTTCAAGCTGCGCCTTTCCCGACGCGAGCTGCACCAAGACCTTCGAATTTTGCGAAAACGGCGCCAAGGCGCTCGCGCACGAGGCAACCAAATTCCGCGTCACGCGCGACTTCTTTGCCCGGCACAGCGTCGCCGAGCTGATGGCGCAGTCCGACTATTGGCTCGAAATGCAGGGGCGGCTCACCGAACCGATGCGCTACGACGCCGCGAGCGACCATTATGTGCCGGTGAGCTGGGACGAGGCGTTCGCGACGATCGGGCGGCATCTGCGCGGACTCGACAGTCCGCACCGTGCCGAATTCTATACCTCGGGCCGCACCCCGAACGAGGCGGCCTTCCTCTATTCGATCTTCGTCCGCGAATATGGCACCAACAATTTTCCCGATTGTTCGAACATGTGCCACGAGCCGACGAGCCGCGGGCTGCCGCCCGCGATCGGCGTCGGCAAGGGCACGGTGATCCTCGACGATTTCGACCATGCGCAGGCGATCTTCGTCATCGGCCAGAACCCCGGAACCAATTCGCCGCGGATGATGACCTGCCTCGTCGAGGCGCGCAAACGCGGCGTGCCGATCGTCGCGGTCAACCCGATGCCCGAGCGCGCGCTGATCCGCTTCACCGAACCGCAGGACATCGCGCAGATGGCGACCTTCGGCTCGACGCCGATCGCGAGCGAGTTCGTGCATGTGAAGATCGGCGGCGACCTCGCGCTGTTGAAGGGCATGATGCGCGTGCTGTTCGAGCGCGAGGCGGCGGGGGAGGCGGTGCTCGATCATGCCTTCATCGCCGAGCATAGCGAGGGGTTCGAGGCGCTGCGCGACGACGTCATGGCGCAGGACTGGGACGAAATCGTCGCGGTGTCGGGCATATCGGAGGAACAGATCCGCCGCTGCGCCGAAATCTATATCGCCTCGAACGCGACGATCATCTGTTACGGCATGGGTCTTACCCAGCACCAGAAGGGGTCGCAGCTGTTGCAGCAGGTCGCGAACCTGCTGCTGCTCAAGGGAAATTACGGCAAGCCCGGCGCCGGCATCTCGCCGATCCGCGGCCATTCGAACGTCCAGGGCGACCGCACCGTCGGCATCGACGAGCGGCCGAGCGAGGCTTATCTCGACCGCGTCCGCGAGGTTTTCGGCTTCGATCCGCCGCGCGCGCACGGCCATCATACGGTCGAATCGGTCGAAGCGATGCTGGCGGGCGAGGCGAAGGTCTTCATCGGCCTCGGCGGCAATTTCGTGCGCGCGGTGCCCGATACCGAGCGCGCCTATGCGGCGATGGCAAAGCTCGACCTGACCGTCGGCATCGCGACCAAGCTCAACCGCGGTCATCTCGTTCACGGCAAGGAGGCGCTGATCCTGCCCGTGATCGCGCGATCCGAACGCATCGAGACCGCGGACGGCGAACAATTTGTGACGATCGAGGATTCGATGTCGAACGTCACCGCCTCGCGCGGGGTGCTCGACCCGGCGAGCCCGGATCTGCTGCCCGAGGTCGAGATCGTCTGCCGCATGGCGATGGCGACGCTGCCCGAAAGCCGCGTCGACTGGGTGCGCTATATCGACGATTATGGCGCGATCCGTGACAAGATCGCCGAGGTCTATCCCGCAATCTACGAAGGTTTTTCGGAGCGGATCAAGGCGCCGCAGGGGTTCCATCTCGACATAGCGCCGCGGCGCCGCGCATGGCTGACCCCGAACGGCAAGGCGAATTTCCTCATCCTGCCCGGCCTGCACGTCGATGCGCCGGTCGACGAAGCCGATATGCTGCGGCTCGCGACCGTGCGCTCGCACGACCAGTTCAATACGACCATCTACAGCTACAACGACCGCTATCGCGGCGTCAGGGGCGGCCGGATGGTGCTGTTCGTCAACGCCGAGGACCGCGCGGCGCGCGGACTGGAGGCCGGCGCGACGGTCGCGCTCGAAACGATCGCGAGCGACGGCATTGCGCGGCGGGTCGAGGGGTTGACCCTGATCGACTATCCGATGCCGCGCGGCGCGATCGCGGGTTACTATCCCGAACTCAACCCGCTGCTGCCGCTCGACTATTATGACCGGACGAGCGGCTGTCCGGCGGCGAAGTCGATCCCGGTGCGGATTGCGGTCTAGAGCATCGTGCCGGAAATCTGCACCGTTTCCCCGAGCGAAGACGAGGGGCTCTGCCGAGCGAAGTCGAGGCGGCGACGCTGCGGTTCTCGCTCCGCTCGAACGAGCCCCTCGTCTTCGCTCGGGGATGCGGATGATTCAGATTTCGCGCAATTTGCTCTAGAGTTTGTTCCGTTCGATTTCACCTGAAGAGGACGGACTTCAGAGTTGGTGTGTCCCCGCGTAGGCGGGGACCCATCTCCGGCCGGTTCAAGATAGAGCCGGCAGGAGATGGGCTCCCGCCTTCGCGGGAGCACACGCGCTTCAATGAAATATGATCGGGCGCTAAAGATCCGGCTCGCCGCAGATCAGCAGCGCCGAGTCGGCGCGGGCGAGCGCGAGTAAGGTCAGGCCTGCCGCCGCGGCGCGCTCGGCGGCAAGGCTGGTCGGCGCCGAAATGGTGACGAGCATTGGACAGCCGGCGCGCACCGTCTTTTCGACGAGTTCGTAGCTGCACCGCGCCGAAAGCAGGATGAAACCGCTCGCGGCATCGACGCCGCCGCGCGCGAGCGCGCCGAGCAGCTTGTCGAGCGCATTGTGGCGCCCGACATCCTCGCGCACGCAGCGAATGTCGCCCGCGGCCGAACAGAAGGCGGCGGCGTGTGCCGCGCCGGTCGCGCGCCCGAGCGGCTGATGATCGGCCAGCGCGGCGAGTGCCTTCGCGACCGCGTGGCGGTCGGTTTCGAGGCGCGCCGTGATGCGCGGCAGCGGGCGCAGCACCTCCTCGATATTTTCGAGACCGCAAAGGCCGCAGCTGCTCTCGCCGACCCGGCGGCGCGCGCGGTCGAGCGCGCGGCGGCTTTGTTCGGGCGCCAGCCACAGGCGGAGCGCGATCCCGCCTTCGAGCGGCTGAACATCGACGCGTTCGATCTCGGCGGCGCGCTCGACCAGCCCTTCGGAGAGGGCGAAGCCGACCGCATAATCTTCGAGGTCGGCGGGGGTCGCCATCATCACCGCATAGCCGATACCGCCGACCTCGACCGAAATCGGCATTTCGACCGGCACCTCGCGGACGAGAACGGCATCCGAGAGGTCGCCGAAGCCGATTTGCCGCACCGGTAGCGGCGCCGAGGCGTGCATATCGGTCACAGCGCGGCGGTCGCTTGCATCACCGGCCGCCCGTCGTCCGCAAAGGCGCCGAGCTCGATCGCATCGCCGCCGCCACGCAGCACGAGATGCAGCGGCTCGCTGGCGATCGCGGGCGAAAGCCCACGAAAGGCGAAGCGGGCGAGCGCATTGTCGCCGAAGCGCCGCTGCGCAAGGTCGAGCAGCAGGGTCGCGGTGAGCGGTCCGTGGACGACGAGGCCGCGATAGCGCTCTTCGGCGGTCGCATAGGGAAAATCATAATGGATGCGGTGGCTGTTGAAGGTCAGCGCCGAATAGCGAAAGAGCAGCGCTTCGGAAGGCTCGACCGTGCGGTGCGCGTCCCATTCGCTCGGGTCGAACCGTCCGCCGCCGGCGGGGGGCGGCGACAGCGGCGCGTCGGGGCCGGCGGCATCGCGAAAGACGATCGACTGGCTTTCGCGCACCGCGAGGCCGCGGTCGCCATGCGTTTCGTGCGCGATCTCGACGAAGACGAGCGCGCCGCTGCCGCCCTGTTTGGCGGTGATCGCGGCGATGCGCGAGCGGCGCTCGATCGCTTCGCCGGGGTGCAGCGGGTGCAGGAATTCGACCTGGCTCGACGCCCACATGCGGCGGGGCAGGGGCACAGGGGGCATGAAGCTTTCGGCGCCATCGGTGCGGCGCGGATGGCCGTCGGCGCCAAGCGCGGCGGTCGGCGCGTCGGGCAGCGCGAGGCACCAGTGGAAGCCTTGCGGCACGGCGCCATCGGTGCCTGCCGCGCGGTCGAGCGTCGCGAGCCAGCGTGTCAATGCGCCCGCCTCGACCCGGTCGCTCCGCCGGTCTTCGCGGCCGACCCATTGCTGCCAATCGCTCATGCTCACTCCTTGTCCCCGCTTTTCGGTCCAGACCGGCGGCGATGCAAGCCGCGTCAGGGGACGACGCGCCCCTCGTCGCGGCGCGGCATCGGCGCGACGGCGCGCAGCAGCAGCGCCGACAGCGTCAGCCAGCCCGCCGCTGCGAGGATCGCCGCGGGCAGCGTCCAGATGTCGGCGAGCGTGCCGAGCAGCCATGCACCGAGCGCCATGCCGCCGAAGGTCACCGCCTGATAGATCGACAGGCAGCGGCCGAGGATCGCTTCGGGCGAGCGCAATTGCATCGCGACGTTGAGCGTCGTCATCGTGCAGACCCAGCATATGCCCGCGACGAAGGCGGCCGCGACCACCGGCGGCAGGCTGCGCGAAAAGGCGATCGTGACGAGCATCGCGGCGAAAACCAGCGACGAGGCGCCGATCAGCGTGTCGCTGCCCCAGCGGTGGCGCGCCTTGCCGACCCACAGCGCGGCAAAGATCGACCCGGCGCCGAAGCCGGCGAGCGCCAAGCCGAACGTCAGTTCGGTGCCGTGCAGCCGGTCGCGCACGACCGACGGCAGCAGCGCCTGGAATCCGGCCGCGCCGAAACCGAAGGCGAAGCCGCGCACGAGCACGCGGCGCACCGGGTTCGACTGGGCGCAGAAGCGGATGCCGGTCGCGATCGCCGAGAGGATCGGCGAGCGTTTCGGCGGGTTGACCTCCGGACGCCAGCGCAGCAGCACGACGATCAGCGCGACATAGCTCAGCGCATTGAGCCCGAAGCCGAATGCCGGCCCCGCAAAGGAAATGAGCAGCCCGCCGAGCGCCGGGCCGACGCTGCGCGCGAGATTGAAGGCGATGGTGTTGAGCGCGATCGCCTGCGGCAGATGTTCGTGCCCGACCTGCAACCGCACCGAGGCCTGCCACGCCGGGGCATTGAGCGCGGTGCCGCAGCCGACCGCGAGGGTGAAACAGAGGAGAAGGAAGGGCGTGATCGCGCCCGACCATGTGATGAGCGTGAGCAATGCCGAGACGATCAGCATTCCCGTCTGCGCCGCGAGCATCACGCGGCGGCGGTCGAAATTGTCGGCGATCGCGCCCGCGAAGACGCCGATCAGCATGATCGGGATCGTCGCGCTCGCCTGAACGAGCGCGATATAAAGGTGCGAGGGCGTCAGTTCCGTCATCAACCAGGCAGCCCCGACCGCCTGGATCGTCGATCCCATGTTCGACGCGAGGTTCGCGATCCAGATCGCGCGAAATGCAGGGAAACGGAACGGAGCGAGCGAGGAAGGAGCGGAGGGCTTGACGGGACTCACAGCCATGCGCCTAAACCGGCAATCCCGGTCGGGCAAGCCTGCGTCCTCGGGCGCTCTTTCAACAGCTCAGCGCTGCTTCGAACAGGCAGCGAAACCGGTCTTCGCATTCGGCGCGCTGATCGGGCGAACCGTCGAGCGCATCGACTCGCATGATCGTGCGCAGCACCCCGATTCCCATCAGGATCGCGAGCAGCATGTTCGCGCGCAGTTCGGCATGTTCGTCGCCGATAATTTCGGCGAGGGGGCCGAGGACGTCGAGATGGACGAGATCGCGGATGATCTGCCCCGCCTTGGGCGAGGAGGCCGAGCGCAGCATGATGACGAACATTTCCATGCGATGCTGCCGGTGGTCGTCGCCATCCTCGACGACGAGCTGGGCGAGATAGGCGGGAAGCTCGGCCGCGGTCAGCGGCTCGCGGATGAGCTTTTCTTCCTTGTCGACCGCCACGACCTCGCGAAACAGCCCTTCCTTGCCGCCGAAATAGCGGCTGATCAGCGCGACATCGACGCCTGCATCGCCCGCAATTTCGCGCAGGCCGACGCTGTCATAGCTTTCGCGCAGGAAACGCTCGCGCGCCGCCGCCAATATCGCGGCGCGCGTCGCGGCGGCTTCGCGCTTCCTGACCGTGGTTTTCGTCATGGTCAGGGTCTATCATGGCTGAGAAATAAATCAACAACTGTTGACTTGCTCGCCAATGCGGATTAGTCGGCGCAAAGGTATCACGCGGCACCTCCCCCCTCCCTCATGCCGCGCGATGCCGAACCGCCCGTAAAGAAAAGAAAAAGCCCATGCCCATGCGCCCTCTCCTCGCGCCTTTGCTCGCCCTTTCGATGCTGCTCGCCGCCTGCTCGGGCGGCGGCGAGGGGCAGGGCGGCCCGCCGCAATTGCCCGTCACCGTGGCGAATCCGCTCGTCAAGCAGGTCACCGAATGGGACGATTATGTGGGGCGATTCGAAGCGATCCAGAGCGTCGAGGTGCGCCCGCGCGCGTCGGGCTATCTGACGCGCACCCATTTCACCGACGGCCAATATGTGAAGGCGGGGCAATTGCTGTTCAGCATCGACGCGCGCCCCGCGCAGGCGGCGCTCGATCAGGCGCGCGCGCAATTGGCGAGCGCGCAGGCGACGCTCGCCAATGCGAAGACCGAACTCGCGCGCTCGACGACGCTCGCCGCGTCGCAGGCGGCGAGCCAGGAAGAGGTCGAACAGCGCCGCGCCGCGCTGCGCACCGCCGAGGCCAATGTCGCGGCGAGCCGCGCCGCGGTGCGCGCCGCCGAACTCAACGTCGGCTTCACGCGCGTCACGGCGCCGATTTCGGGCCGCGTCTCGCAGCGGCTCGTCGATCCCGGCAATGCCGTGACCGCCGATCAGACGGTGCTGACGACGATCGTGTCGACCAACCCGCTGCACTTCAGCTTCCAGGGGTCCGAATCGAACCTGCTTGCCTATGAGAATCGCGGCGACAAGCTGCTCGGATCGCCGGTGCGCATCCGCCTGCAGGGCGAGGATGATTATCGCTATCAGGGCCGGATCGACTTTGTCGACAATGCGCTCTCCACCGGATCGGGAACGATCACGGTGCGGGCGCGCGTTCCCAACAGCGACGGCAAGCTGCGTCCCGGCCTGTTCGGCCAGCTCCAGCTCGCCGCCTCGGCGCCGCACGATGCGGTGATGGTTCCCGACACCGCGATCGTCACCGACGCCGCGCGCCGGCTCGTCTATGTGATTGGCCCCGAAAGCAAGGTGCAGGCGCGCCCGGTGACGCTCGGCCCGGTGATCGACGGGCTGCGCGTGATCCGTTCGGGGCTGACCGCGAAGGAGCGTGTCGTCGTCGGCGGCATCCAGCGCGCGATGCCGGGCCAGCCGGCAAAGACGCAGCCGGGGCGCATCACCGCCAGCGGCAAGGTCGTGACCGAAAAGGGCGCGGCGCCCGCCGCCAAGGGCGCCGCCGCGAAGAAGGCGAGCGCCCAGTGAAATTCAGCCGCTTCTTCGTCGACCGCCCGATCTTCGCGGCGGTCATCGCGATCTTCATCACGCTGATCGGGGCCTTCGCCTATCCGCAGCTGCCGCTGTCGCAATATCCGGAAATTGCGCCGCCGACGATCAGCATCACCGCCTCCTATCCCGGCGCGTCGCCCGACACGATCGCCGAAACGGTCGCCTCGACGCTCGAGCAGGAGATCAACGGCGTCGAGAATATGCTCTATCTGCAATCCTCCTCGACGCAGGGGGTGGCGCAGATCACCGTGACCTTCGAACCGGGCACCGACCTCGATGCCGCACAGGTGCTGGTGCAGAACCGCGTCGCGCTCGCCGAGCCGCGGCTGCCCGAACAGGTGCGCCAGATCGGCGTGCAGGTGAACAAGCAGGAATCGGGCTTCCTGATGATCGTCGCGCTGACCTCGACCGATCCCGCGATCGACATCGACTATGTTGGCAATTACGCCAATTCGACGCTGCGCGACCGGCTGCTTCGCCTCGACGGCGTCGGCGGGGTGCAGATTTTCGGCGGCGGCTTCTATTCGATGCGCGTGTGGATCGACCCCGACAAGGCGGCAGCGCGCAATCTGACCGCGGGTGAGATCATCGCCGCGCTCGAAACGCAGAATGTCCAGGTTGCGGGCGGCTCGGTCGGCGCGCCGCCCTATGGCAAGGGCAACCCCGCCTTCGAGCTGCCGCTCGAAGTGCAGGGGCGCCTCGTCTCGCCCGAGCAATTTTCCAATGTCGTGATCAAGACCGACGTTCAGAATGGCGCGATCACCCGGCTGAAGGACGTCGCGCGCGTCGAGCTCGGCAGCCAGGACTATAGCGTCCGCGGCGTGTTCGACGGCAAGCCCGGCGTCGGCATGGCGGTGATCCAGCAGCCCGGCGCGAATGCGCTCGACGCCTCGAATCTCGTGCTCAAGGAGGTCGAGGCGGCGTCGAAGGATTTCCCGCCGGGGCTCGAATATCAGATACCCTATAATCCGACCGAATATGTCGCGGCCTCGGTCGAAGCGGTGCAGCACACGCTCGTCGAGGCGCTCGTGCTCGTCGTCCTCGTCGTGATGGTCTTCCTCCAGACGTGGCGCGCGGCGATCATCCCGATTATCGCGATCCCCGTGTCGCTCGTCGGCACCTTCGCGGTGCAGCTTGCGCTCGGCTTTTCGATCAACTCGCTGTCGCTCTTCGCGCTCGTGCTCGCGGTCGGCATCGTCGTCGACGACGCGATCGTCGTGGTCGAGGCGGTCGAAAAGCATATCCGCGAAGGGCTCAGCCCGCGCGAGGCGGCACATCGGACGATGGACGAGGTGTCGGGCGCGCTGCTCGCGATCGGCCTCGTGCTGATCGCGGTGTTCGTGCCGACCGCTTTCGTCCCGGGCATCCCCGGCATCTTCTATCAGCAGTTCGCGGTGACCATCGCCGCGGCGACGGTGTTTTCGACGCTGACCTCGCTGACATTGTCGCCCGCGCTCGCCGCGCTGCTGTTGAAGCCGCACGAGGAGGGGCATCACGCCGAGCCGAAGAATCCGGTGCTGCGCCTCGGCCGCCGCGCCGCGGACAAGTTCAACCAGGGGTTCGATAGGCTTTCGGATCGCTATGGGCACACGACGGCGAAGCTGGTTCGCAAGACCGGGTTGATGCTGATCATCTATGCGGTGCTGCTCGCCGCGACCGGCTGGCGGCTCACCGCGACGCCGACGGGCTTCATTCCCGAGCAGGATCAGGGTTTCCTGATCGGCGTCGTGCAGCTGCCGCCGGGCGCCTCGCTCGATCGCACCAGCGAAGTGCTGGCGCGCACGCAAGAGGTCGTTTCGCAGATGGAGGGCATCGACGGCACCGCGTCCTTCGCGGGCCTCGACGGGTCGAGCTTCTCGACCGCCTCGAACGCCGGCACGATGTTCATTCGCCTCAAGGATTGGGAAGAGCGCGGCAGCAAGCTCAGCGCCACCGCCCTGTCGCAGAAATTGTCGGGTGCGCTCGCCATGGCGCTGCCCGAGGCCAATGCCTTCGTCATCGCGCCGCCGGCGGTGCAGGGGCTCGGCAACGGCAACGGCTTTATGATGATGATCGAGGGGCGCAGCGGGCAAAGCTATCACGACCTTGAAAAGGCAACGCAGGCGATGATGGGCGCCGCGGCGCAGAACGACCAGGTGACGCAGGTCTTTTCGCTGTTCAACACCGGCAGCCCGCGCATCTTTGCCGACGTCGACCGCGACAAGGCGCTGATTTTGGGTGTCGAGCCCAGCCAGGTCTATGCCGCGCTCGGCACCTATCTCGCCTCGACCTATGTCAATGATTTCAACTTCCTCGGCCGCACCTTTCGCGTGACCGCGCAGGCCGAACCGACCGCGCGCAGCCGGCTCGAGGATGTCGGGCGGCTGCAGGTGCGCTCGTCGACGGGGGAGATGGTGCCGCTGTCGTCGGTCGCGACCTTCCGCAACGACAGCGGCCCGACGCGCGTGGTGCGCTACAACCTCTTCCCCGCGGTCGAATTGCAGGGGCAGGCGGCGCCCGGCGTGTCGTCGGGCGACGCGCTCACCGCGATGGAAAATATTGCGGCCAAGACGCTGCCCGACGGCTTCGCCTATGAATGGACCGCGCTCGCCTATCAGCAGAAGGCGGCGGGGAGCAGCGCGGTGCTGATCTTCCTGCTCGCGGTGGTGTTCGTCTTCCTCGTGCTCGCGGCGCAATATGAATCGGTGCCGCTCCCGCTTGCGGTGATCCTGATCGTGCCGATGTGCATCCTCGCGGCGATGCTCGGGGTCAATCTGCGCGGGATGGACAATAATATCCTCACGCAGGTCGGCCTCGTCGTTCTCATCGCGCTCGCGGCGAAGAATGCGATCCTGATCGTCGAATTCGCGAAACAGGGCGAGGAAGAGGAGAAGATGTCGACCATCGAAGCCGCCGTCCATGCTGCGCGCTCGCGCCTGCGCCCGATCCTGATGACCAGCTTCGCCTTCATCTTCGGCGTCATCCCGCTCGCCATCGCAACGGGGCCGGGGCAGGAGATGCGCCGGGCGCTCGGAACCGCGGTGTCCTTCGGGATGCTCGGTGTGACGATTTTCGGGCTGATCTTCACCCCGGTCTTCTACGTCGTGTGCCGCGGACTCGCCGAGCGGGGGAAGAATTGGGTCAAGGATCGCCGCCGCCGGGCGGGCGACGCGCCGGTGGAGGCGCAGTGATGACCCGCTCGATCCTTCTTGCCGCCAGCGCGCTCACCCTGTCGGCGTGCGCCGTCGGCCCCGCCTATCATTCGCCCGAACCGGCGGCGCCGTCGCAGGCGCCCTTCCTCGAAGCGGGCAAGTCGCCCGCCTTCACCGGCGACCAGCCTCCGGGCGAATGGTGGAGCCTGTTCGGCGATCCGACACTCGATGCGCTGGTTCAGCAGGCGCTTGCGGCCAACACCGACCTGCGCGTCGCCGCCGCCAATCTGGCGCAGGCGCGCGCGGTGCTCAAGGAATCGCAGGCCGGCCGCCTGCCGACGACGAGCGCCGGCGCGAGCGGCGCCTATGCCCGCCAGTCGGGCGCGACCACCGGTATCGGCCCGGTCGAGGGTGAAAGCTATGATGTCGGGCTCGACGTCGGCTATCAGGTCGACCTGTTCGGCCGCGTCGAAAGCGCGATCCGCGCGAGCCGCGCCGACGCCGACGCGGTGCAGGCGGCGTTCGACCTGACCCGCATCACCGTCGCCGCCGAAACGACGCGCGCCTATGCCGATGTCTGCTCGTACAACCGCCAGCTCGCGGTCGCGCAGGAAACGCTGCGCATTCAGGAACAGACCTTCGACCTGACGCGCCGCCTGTTCGAGGGCGGCCGCGCGACGCGGCTCGACACGGGGCAGGCGGGGGCG
Organism: Sphingopyxis indica; assembly: GCF_900188185.1. Classification (GTDB taxonomy): domain Bacteria; phylum Pseudomonadota; class Alphaproteobacteria; order Sphingomonadales; family Sphingomonadaceae; genus Sphingopyxis; species Sphingopyxis indica. Next base: position 187,482 of record NZ_FZPA01000001.1, read on the forward strand.
CTGCTCGAACAGACGCGGGCGACCTTGCCGACGCTGACCGCGCAGCGTTCGGCGGCGCTCTACCGGCTCGCGGTGCTCACCGGCAAGCCGCCCGCCGAGGCGCCCGAAGTCGCGTTGCAATGCCAGGCGCCGCCCCAGCTCGACCGGCCGATTCCGGTCGGCGACGGCGCGACCCTGCTCGCACGCCGTCCCGACATCCGCCGCGCCGAACGCGAGCTTGCGGCGGCAGCAGCGCGGGTCAATGTCGCGACCGCCGACCTTTATCCGAGCATCAGCATCGGCGGTTCGATCGGATCGACAGCGACTTCGCTTTCGGGAATCGGCGATTCGGACAATTTCCGTTTCTCGATCGGTCCGCTGATCTCTTGGAGCTTTCCCAATATCGCGGTCGCCCGCGCGCGGCTGCGACAGGCCGAGGCGGGCGCCGACGCGGCGCTCGCGACGTTCGACGGCACCTGGCTTTCGGCGCTGCAGGAAACCGAAAGCGCGCTCGCCAACTATGCCGGCGAGCTCGACCGGCTCGCGGCGCTGAGCCGCGCGGCGGATGAGGCAGGGGAGGCGGCGCGGATCGCGCGGCTGCGCTATCGGGCGGGGCGCGAGAATTTCCAGGTCGTGCTCGACGCCGAACGCTCGCTCGCCGAGGTGCAGGCGGCGATCGCCCAGTCCGAGCAGCAGCGCTCGACCTATCTCGTCGCGCTCTTCCTCGCGCTCGGCGGCGGCTGGCAGGATGGGGCAGCTGTTCGCTCCGAATGAAAATCCGTGTGCTCCCGCGAAGGCGGGAGCCCATCTCCTGCCGGTGCCATCTTGGACCGGATGGAGATGGGTCCCCGCCTTCGCGGGGACACACTGCACAGAATAAAAGGGGTGGGACGCACCCCCGTCGTCCCACCCCCGTGCGCCCCCGCAAGAGGGCGGCTTGTAGCCGTCAGGCGATCTCGATGCGGTTCCGTCCGGCCTGCTTGGCGCGGAAAAGCGCTTCGTCGGCGGCTTTCAGCGCGGCGCGCGGTTCGGGATAGCCGAAGACATCGGCTACCCCGCCCGAAAAGGTGATGACCCCGAAGGGCTGATCGGTCTTGCGGTTGATCAGGCGGCGGTCGGCGAGCCGCTCGCGCGCATCGTCGAGCTTCTTCGCGACCTCGCGCGGCGTCAACCCGCGGAACAGCATCACGAACTCTTCGCCGCCGTGGCGCGCGACGTGGCAATTATCGTTCGAAATCTGCGCCAGCGTATCGGCGATGACCTTGAGCACGCGGTCGCCGGCATCGTGGCCGTGGATATCGTTGATCGCCTTGAAATTGTCGATGTCGCAAAAGGCGACGCTCAGCGCGAACGGCGTTTCCTTGCCTTCGCGATAGTGGCGGTCGAACAGGGCCTCGAACGCGCGGCGGTTCGGCAGCCCGGTCAGATAGTCGACCTCGGCGTCGCGCTTGGCGCGCGCGAGGTTGCGGCGCAGCGATTTGGCCTCGTCCTCGCTCTTGCGCATCTCGTCCTCGGCCTTGCGCGTGCGTTCGAGCATCGCCTTGGCGAGATCGGCGAGATTCGAGACGATCTGGCCGGTCTTTTGCAGCTGTTCGAGGTCGGTCAGATGTTCTTCGAGTTCGCTGCCATAGTCGCGCGTCATCTGGTGCGCCGCCTTGCTGCGTGTCTGAAAGGCTTCGAGATTGGTTTCGAGCTTCGCCATCAGGCGGTCGAGGTCGGCCTGCCCCTTGGGGTCCGCCTCTTCGCCGCAGATCTCGTCGATCCACTGCTGGGTTACCCCGCCGTGGGTGACTGCGCGCGCCGCGACCTGACGCGCGAGCCGCGGATTGCTGCCCGAAAAGGCGCCGTGTGCGATCACCAGATTGGCGGGCGACACGTCGAGATCATTGTCGAGCAGAAAGCGGCCGATCGCCTCGATCAGATCGGCGCGAACCTGCCGGACGCGACTGGGGTTTCCGTCGGGCGGCGCGCCCGGATCGGCGGCGATGCCGCTGCCGCCGGGGCGTAGCCCCAGCCAGCCAAGGAGCCGCCCTACCGGCTCACCCGAAGATGTCGCGTGTGTGGTCATGCGGAGATTAACGGGCGGCGGGGGCGGCGTTTAAGCCGACTTTGCTCCATTTTCGCGGCAAAATTTCGCGATGCGGTGAGAACGTCTTGCTTCCGTTGGCTTTACCTTGTGCGGCGCAGCGCTTAACGACATCGGCGCATGATTTCGATCCTGTCTCTCGGACGCAAGCGCTTCGCGGGCCTGCTCGCTTGGCTTGCGCTGGCGTCGCTCGGCGTCGTCGGCGCCCCCCGCGACAGCGCGGCGTTCGACGGTCATGCGCAGAAGCCGGTCGTGGGCGCACTGCAGACCGGATCGGGGCCGGTCCTTCGCTCCGCTGCGGTCAAGATCGGCGCCGCCTGCCGCAATGGCGACGACGATCGGCGTGCATCGGGTGGTCCCGGTCCTGCCGGGTTGCCGCCGGCGATCATCCTCGCGGCGCCGGTTGCCGCGGCTCCGGTCTACGAACCCGTCGCCGCTTGCGGCGTCGCGCTCGCCCGCCGTCGCCCCTATGCCGCGCGCGCGCCGCCGGCCCGCCCTGTCTGAACCTTCGCCGGGCGCCGTTTGGGCGCCCCGATGACGGTGCGTCTCCTAGCGGGGCGCAATGACGGATGTGATCATGACAGACGACAAGGACGGGTCTGCTGCGCAGGCTCAGGCGGCGCGTGCGGAGGATATTTTCCGCCGCTATCCCGCCATCACGAAGGAAGAGGCGCAGGAAGCGCTGATATTTCTCAAGCGGGGGCGTCACCTCGATGTGGGGCGGGTGACGGGCATGGCCGAACTCCAGACCAGCATCGAGGCCTTTCGGCACGACCATCGCCGAGCGCTTCGCGTGGGCATTGGCGAATATGCGATGTTCGCCGCCGGAGTTTTCTTGTTCATCGGCGGGCTGTTCTGGGTGCTTGCCGGATAATTTCGTCCCGGTCGCCGCGGGCGCCTTGCCGCGCCCGCGACCTCGCCCTATCGTCCTTGCCATGACGATATTCCGCTTTTTGAACGGCTTGCTGCTGGCAACGGCACTCGCCGCCACCCCCGCCGCGCGCGCCGACGAGCCCCGGTCGATCCTCTTCATCGGCAACAGCTTCACCCAGGGCGCCAATTCGGCGGTGCTGCGCTATCGCGTCGATACGGTGACCGATCTCAACGGCGGCGGGGTCGGCGGCGTGCCGGCGCTGTTCCGCCGCTTTGCCGAGCAGGCGGGGCAGGATTGGACAGTCTCGCACGAATTGCGCGGCGGGACGACGCTCGCGCAGCATCTCGCCGACCGGCTGGACGTGATCGCGAAGCCGTGGGACGTCGTCGTGATGCAGGACTATAGCGTGCTCGATCCCGAGCATCCGGGCAATCCGGCGGTGACCGCGAAGAGCGCCCCGGCCCTCGCCGCTGCCGTGACCCGCGCCAATTCCGACGTGCGCGTTTACCTCACCGCGACCTGGTCGCGCGCCGACCAGGTCTACAAGCCTTCGGGTCATTGGCATGGCCAACCGGTCGATCGCATGGCGCTCGATCTGCGCAAGGCGCTCGACGGCGTCGATGCGGCGTCCACCGACATCGACGGCGTCCTGCCGGTCGGCGAGGCATGGAACCGCGCGATGGCCGAAGGCGTCGCCGACCCCGATCCCTATGACGGGACCGCCTTCGGACAGGTCGATTTGTGGAGCTACGACCAATATCACGCGAGCGCCGCGGGCTATTATCTCGAGGCGCTCGTGGTGTTCGGCCGCGTCACCGGCGTCGATCCGCGCAGCCTGGGCAGAAAGGAACTCGCCGCGCACGAAATCGGCCTCGACCCGCGCGTCGCCGAAGCGCTTCAGCGCGTCGCGGCCGAGGAGCTGGGGCTCAAGGGCGCCGGATCATAAATCTGCACCGGACTTCCTGCAATTCATCCAAGTGCGAAATCATCTTTGAATGGACAGGCTGTGTGCTCCCGCGGAGGCGGGAGCCCATCTCCCGACGGCGCTATCTTGCACCGTCCGGAGATGGGTCCCCGCCTGCGCGGGGACACACGATCTATTGATTATTGACTCAATCAACGTCGATCATGCCCTAGAGCAGTTTTCGACCAATCTGGGTCGCCGGGACGGAGCCGATTTTGGCCCAGCGCGAGAAGCGAGGAGCCGTGCGATGCGGGACATCGTGCGCGACGAGCGACGCTGCGATGGGCCAAAAGCGGCCCGCCGCACAGCGGTTGCGCCAGACAGCCCGCTGGACAGCGTTGCGTCGCTTGCAGGGGCAACCAGCCCCTGCCGCACGCCGACGCCTCGCCAGCGGGCTGTCTGGCGCAATCACGACGACCCAGATTGGTCGAAAACTGCTCTAATTCAACGGCGCATCGACCGCCGGGCCGTCACTGTCGCCATATTGGCGGCGCAGCGCGACGAGGCGCTTCTTCATCGCGGCGATCCGGCTCTGCATCGCGGGGTCGTCGATACGGTTGTGCATCTCGTGCGGGTCGCTCTTCAGGTCATAGAATTCCCAGGCGTTGATGTCGTCGCTGTAAAAGCGGATCAGCTTGTAGCGATCGTCGCGCATCCCGTAATGCGCGCGCACCGAGTGAAAGCCCGGGAACTCGTAATAGTGGTAATAGATGTCCTTGCGCCAGTTTGCCGGCGTCCGGCCGCCGAACAGCGGGACGAGCGAGCGGCCCTGGATCGTGTCGGGGCCCTTCACCCCGGCAAGGTCGAGGAAGGTCGGCGCATAGTCGATATTCTGGATCGGCGCCGCGATCTTCGTTCCGGGGCGGATATGACCGGGATATTGGATCAGGAAGGGCGTGCGCAGCGACTCCTCGTACATGAAGCGCTTGTCGAACCAGCCATGCTCGCCAAGGTAAAAGCCCTGGTCGGAGGTGTAGATCACCACCGTATTCTTCGCGAGCCCGCTCTCCTCCAGATAGTCGAGCACCTTGCCGACGCCCTCGTCGACCGCCGCGATCGTGCCCAGATACTGCTGCATGTAGCGTTGATATTTCCACAGCGCGAGGTCGCGGCCCGAAAGGTTCGCCGCGTTCATCTTGTCGTTGTCGGCCTGCATTGCGGCGTCCCACTGCGCCTGCTGGTCGTGGGTCATCCGGTCGAAGGCGCCCGGCCAGCGATTGTAGCGCAGCCGCGCCGATCCCTTCGCGACGGTCATCTTGAGGTCATGCCCCTCATACATGTCGCGATAGATGTTCATTTCCTGCGCGGCGGCGGCCTTGCGTCTCTTGTAGTCGTCGAAATAATTGGCGGGGACCGGGAAGGTGACCCCCTGATATTTGGTGATATGGCGCAGCGCCGGCATGAAATTGCGGTGCGCCGCCTTGTGGTGGATCAGGATCGCAAAGGGCTTCGACTTGTCGCGCCCGTTCTTCAGCCAGTCGAGGCTGTAGTCGGTGATCAGATCGGTCGTATAGCCCGCCACGATGCTGCGCCCCTTCGGCGTGATGATGTCGGGGTTGTAATATTCGCCCTGGTCGTCGAGCACTTTCCAGTCGTCGAAGCCGATGCCCTTGGGCGTGCCGTTGATGTGCCATTTGCCGAACATCGCGGTCGTATAGCCCGCCTGCGCCAGCGCGCGCGGCCATACCCACGAGCTGTTGTCGAAATGCTGGCCGTTCTGGGTGAAGCCGTGCGCATTGCTCTGCCGTCCGGTCAGCATCGTCGCGCGGCTCGGCCCGCACAGCGAATTGCCGACGAAGCTGCGCGTGAAGACCGCGCCATTTTTTGCGATGCGGTCGATATTCGGCGTCGGCGCGAGCTTCGACAGCGCCGAACCATAGGCCGAGATCGCCTGATAGGCGTGATCGTCGGACATGATATAGACGATGTTCGGCCGCGGGGCCGGCTGCTCCTTAGCGGAAGCGACGCCGGCGAGCATCAGCGGGACGGCGAGCGCGGCGAGCGAGAGATGATGGCGCATCCTTCGCCTCCTATTTCGTCAGCTCGAAATCGGCCTCGGACCCTTCGGCCGACGACGGCCCGACCCACAGCTTGAACTGGCCGGGCTCGCTGCCCCAGCTCATGTCGGCGCGGGTGAAGGCGAGGTCGGCGTCGGTCAGGGTGAAGCTCACCCGTCGCGATTCGCCCTTCTTGAGCATCAGCTTCTGAAACCCCTTCAGCTCCTTCACCGGCCGCGTCACCGATCCGACGAGGTCGCGGACATAGAGCTGGACGACCTCCTCGCCGTCGCGCGCGCCGCTGTTGGTGACGGTGACGGTCGCGGTCAGCGGCTCGCCGGGCCGGATGCTTGTCTTGCTCAGCGTCACAGGCGAATAGGTGAAGCTCGTGTAGCTGAGGCCATAGCCGAAGGGATAGAGCGGCGTGTTCGGCGTGTTGAGGTAGCGCGAGACATATTTGGCATTCGGCTGCGCGGGGTCGATCGGCCGCCCGGTGTTCTTCATGTCGTGGAAGATCGGCACCTGCCCGACGTTGCGCGGAAAGGTGATCGGCAATTTGCCCGACGGATTATAGTCGCCGTAAAGCACATCGGCGATCGCATGGCCGCCCATCGTGCCGGGGTACCAGGCCTCGAGGATCGCATCGACATGGTCGTTCGCCCATTCGATGCTGTTCGGCCGCCCGCTCATCAGCACGAGGATGATCGGTTTGCCGGTCTTCTTGAGTTCTTCGAGCAGTGCCTGCTGGTTGCCGGGCAGGTCGAGCGAGGTGCGGCTCGCCGCCTCGCCGGTCATGTCCCAGCGCTCGCCCATCGCGGCGACGATCACGTCGGACTTCTGCGCGAGCGCGATCGCCTCGGCGAAGCCGTCGGTCTTGCCCGAATCCTCGAAGGCGTAGCTCGCGCCCTTGGCATAGGCGACGGTCTGCCCCTTCGGCGCGCGCGCCTGCATCCCTTCGAGCAGGGTTACGGGACGCGTCTTGCGGTCGCCCGCGGCCGCCCAGCTGCCGATCATGTCGGCCTTGCTGTCGCCGAGCGGGCCGATCACCGCGATCGACTTCGCCGACGCGGCGAGGGGGAGGGCGCCGTCGTTCTTGAGCAGCACCATCGACCTGCGCGCGACGTCGCGCGCGGCGTCGAGGAAGTCGGCGCGATAGACGGTCGCCTTTTCGCGCGCCTCGTCCGAATAGCGATAGGGATCGTCGAACAGGCCGAGGCGGTATTTCATCTCGAGGATCGCCTTCACCGCGGCGTCGATGCGCGCGACGTCGACCTTGCCCTCGGCGACCGATTTCGCGAGGTTTTCCATATAGACCGCGCCCTGCATGTCCATGTCGACCCCGGCGTTGATCGCCTGCTCGCCCGCCTGTTTCAGATCCTTCGAATAGCCGTGCGCGACCATTTCGTTGATCGACGTGTAATCGGTTACGACGAAGCCCTTGAAGCCCCATTTGTCGCGCAGCACGTCGGTCAGCAGATAGTGATTCCCCGAGGCGGGAATGCCGTCATATTCGTTGAACGAGGTCATGAAGGTCGCGGCGCCGGCATCGGCGGCGGCCTTGAACGGCGGCAGATAGATGTCGCGCAGCGTCCGTTCGGAAATGTCGACCGTATTATAGTCGCGCCCCGCCTGCGCCGCGCCATAGGCGGCGAAATGCTTCACGGTCGCCAAGATGGTGTCGGTGGCCTTGAGGTCGCTGCCCTGAAAGCCGCGTACCCGCGCCTCGGCGATGCGGCTGCCCAGATAGACGTCCTCGCCGGCGCCTTCGGACACGCGGCCCCAGCGCGGGTCGCGCGCGATGTCGACCATCGGCGCGAAGGTCCAGTGAAGGCCCTCGGCCGCGGCTTCTGCCGCGGAAATTCTTGCTGATTTTTCAATGGCATTCAAATCCCAACTCGCGGCTTCGCCGAGCGAGATGGGGAAGATGGTGCGGTGGCCATGAACCACGTCATAGCCGAAGAGCAGGGGGATTTTCAGCCGCGTTTCCTCGACCGCCAGCCGTTGCAGGTCGCGCGTATATCTGGCGGTAAAGGCGTTGAAGACGGACCCGATGCGCCCCTTGCGAATATCCTCCTGATAGCCCTTGCGCATCGTCGGCCCGGTCGAATCCCAGTCGCTGGTGAGCAGCGACAACTGGCCGATCTTTTCCTCGAGCGTCATCTTCGCCATCAGATCGGCGATGAAGCGGTCCATCTTCGGGTCGGGCTTTTCCCATCCGGTCGAATCGACCGGCGCCGATTCGGCCGCCGGTTTCGCCAGCAGCGGGGCGGGCGAAAGCGCGCCGGAGAGCAATAATGTCGCGAGCGTCAGGTGCGTGAGGTTGCGCGGCATCGACGGCATGATTCGTCCTTCCCAAAATATTGTCTTGGGCCTTCAGCACGGAGAAACGGCTGAAATCCACCCTTTTCGAAGCGAACGCCATAGGTTCGCCCGTGTTGCTTGCCCCCTATACAGCGATTGTGAAACCGGTTACAAACCCAAAATACCAAGACGGGCTATCCCGCGATTCGTCGTCATGCCGGTGGCAAGGCCGGCCGACGGAAGAAGCGAGCGCGGGCGCCGGGGCTACAAAAAGGGAGGATGCCGTGACGTCAGTACAGTCTCATCACATTCATGGTGCGCGCCGTTCGCGTGCCCGCGCACTCGCCGCCGCGCTCGCATGGAGCAGCGCCGCCGGCGCGCTCGCGCTCGGCGTTGCGGCACCCGCGCACGCGCAAGTGTCGAACGCTTCGCTGCGCGGCACGGTGAAAGCCGAGGGCGGGGTCAGCCAGGTCACCGCGATCAACGTCAACACCGGCTTCCAGCGCAGCGTCGCGGTCGATGCGAACGGCGGCTATAATTTCGCATCGCTCCCCGTAGGCACCTATCGGCTCGAGCTGACGACGCCGGACGGGGTGCGCAGCACCGACGAATTCACGCTGAGCGTCGCGCAAAACGCCGTGCTCGATTTCGATTTCTCGGCGCCCGACATCGCGACCGGCGGCGAAGACGCGATCATCGTCACCGGCACCCGCATCCGCACGATGGAAGGCGGCGAGATCGGCACGAACATCAGCCAGCGCCAGATCGAGACGCTGCCGCAGAACAACCGCAATTTCCTTGCCTTCGCCGACCTCGCGCCGGGTGTCCAGTTCGTCACCGGCGGGAATGGTCAATCGCGGTTGCAGGGCGGCGCGCAGGACAGCCGCACGGTCAACATCTTCATCGATGGCATCGGCCAAAAGGACTATGTCCTCAAGAACGGCATTACCGGTCAGGATTCGACGCAGGGCAACCCGTTCCCGCAGCTTGCAGTTGGCGAATATCGTGTGATTTCGTCGAACTACAAGGCCGAATTCGACCAGGTCAGCTCGGTCGCGATTACCGCGGTGACGCGCTCGGGTACCAACGAATTCCACGGCGAAGCCTTTGTCGACTACACCGACCAGAGCCTGCGCGCCGCGACCCCGCTCGAAAAATTCGGTGACAATCCCGGCAAGGTCAAGACGAAGGATTTCCAGTTCGGCGGCGCGCTTGGCGGGCCGATCATCAAGGACCTGATGCACTTCTTCGTGACCTATGAAGGAAAGCGCCAGGAGGTCCCGCGCGAAATCACTCCGGGCCTCAGCCTGCCCGTCTCCTTCTTCCCCTCGGAATATCAGGGTTATTTCGGGCAGACCAATTCGACCTTCAACGAGGATCTCTTCTTCGGAAAGATCGACGTATCGCCGACGAGCAGCGACCTGTTCGAGCTGTCAGGAAAATATCGCAAGGAGAGTGGCGAGTTCCTGAACAACGGCATCAATGCGCGCAGCACGATCAGCGCGCAGAACGTCAAGGAACTGCGCTTCACCGGTCGCTGGGAACACACCGCCGACACTTGGATCAACGATCTCAAAATAACCTATGAAGACGTCAAATGGGCGCCGACTCCGGTCGAGTTCAGCGACGGCTCGCTGTTCGCCTATGCCGGGCCTTCGCCGACCAATCCGCAGCCTGGTGTGGTCGTTCGCGGAGACTTGCTGCGAATCGGCGGCGGCTCCAACTATCAGGACAAGGGGCAGAAGGGCTGGGGCATCCAGAACGACTTCACCTACACCGGGTTCGAGGGTCACACGATCAAGTTCGGTGTGAAGAGCAAATGGGTCGAGCTCAACACATTGCAGCTCAACAATTTCAATCCGGTCTATACCTATAATGTCGCCTACCCCGATCCCGACGGGTTCAACGACACCATCCCCTACCGCCTCCAGTTCGGAGCGCAGACCGGCAACGGCAACCCGATCGTCAATTCGGACAACTGGCAGTTCGGCATCTATTTGCAGGACGATTGGGAAGTCACCGACCGCCTGACGCTGAACATCGGCGTGCGCTGGGACTATGAGCGCACCCCCGCCTTCCTCGATTTCGTCCACCCGCAGGATGCGGTCGACGCAGTGTCGCCGGCCAATTATCCGAATCTGATCAACGCCGATTACGACATCAACGATTTCATCTCGACGGGCACCGAGCGCAAGGCGTTCACCGGTGCGTGGCAGCCGCGCGTCGGCTTTACCTATGAACTCGACGACGAGGGCCGCTTCGCGCTGTTCGGCGGCTATGGCCGGTCGTACGACCGCAACCAGTTTGACTTCCTGCAGCAGGAAATCAGCGTCGGATCCTTCACCACGCGCACCTTCAACTTCATCACGGGCGATCCGAACAACACATGCGACCCCAGTCCCACCTGCGTGCCGTGGGATCCGATCTATCTGACGCCCGAGGGCCGCGATCAGCTGCTTGCCGGAGCTGGGGCGGGCGGTGGCCGCGAGCTCCGCTTCATCAACAACGATCTGAAAGTGCCCTATTCGGACCAGTTCAGCCTGGGCCTGCGCGGGCGGCTGACGCAATTGTTCGAGGCCGAAGTCGGTTACAGCCATATCGAAAGCCGCGACGGCTTTGCCTATCTGCTCGGCAATCGCCGTCCGGACGGCTCTTTCTTCCCGCCGGCGCCGGACGCTCCGAATTCGCCCTTCGGCTTTGCGCCTCCGGGATTCGGTTCGATCATCATCGGCACCAACGGTCTCGAAACGAGCGCGGACTCGGCTTACCTCAAGCTGACGAAGAATTATTCGGTGGCTTCGCCCTGGAGCTTGAGCGCGACCTACACCTATACCGAGGCCGAGGAAAACCGGCAGTTCGGCGAAGTGTTCAGCCTCGATTATCCGTCGCTTGACGATTATCCGGTCGTGCGATCGAGTGGCGTGCGCAAGCATCGCTTCGTCGCCGCGGGGTCGGTCGACCTGCCGATCGGCGTCACATTGTCGGGCAAGTTCCAGATCATGTCGCCGCCCTATCTGAAGGCGTTCGTCAATACCGGCGGCGCCAATCCGTCGCGCGACGTGATTTCGAACGAGGCCAAGGGCAACGGCGATCGCTGGGGCTTCCGCCAGATGGATATCGCGGTCACCAAATACATCCCATTCCGCTTCCTGAGCGACGAATCGCGGCTGCGGCTGCGCGTCGACATCATCAACCTGTTCAACGATCGCAACTATGTCGACTATAATAACGACCCTTCGAGCCCGGAATATCTGAGCATCAGCGGCATCGGGGTCGGCGGCAATCCGCCGCGGACGATCAAGCTTTCGGCCGGTTTCGAATTCTGAACCGGTCGAACCAGCGGGCGTCCGGTCACACCCCCTCCCGCGACCGGGCGCCCGCTTTTAGGGGCCAGCCCCTAATCTTTGGAGTATGATATGACTTTCCGGCTCGGGTCGCTCGCCTTGCCTTTCCTGGCGCTCGCCGCCTGCACGCCCGCCGCGACGACGGCGCCTGCGCCCTCGTCCGCCCCGCCGGCGCTCGCGCCGCTGACCGAGGCGCAATTTGCCGAGGATCTGAGCGAGCGGACCTTCCGCTATTTCTGGGATACGACGAGCCGCGAACGCTGCCTCGCGCCCGATCGCTGGCCGAGCAATCCCTTCTCGTCGATCGCCTCGACGGGCTTTGCGCTCACCGCCTTCGGGATCGGCGCCGAGCGCGGCTATGTAACCCGCGACGAAGCGGCGGAGCGGACGCGCGATTGCCTGCGCTTCTACTGGACCGCGCCGCAGGGACCGGCGGCGAGCGGCGTCAGCGGCTATAAGGGCTTTTTCTATCATTTCCTGAACAATGAAGACGGCACGCGCCGCGGCAAGACCGAGCTGTCGACCGTCGACACCACGCTGCTGCTCGGCGGCGTGCTCTTCGCGCAAAGCTATTACGACCGCGACACGGCGGTAGAGGCCGAGATTCGCGACCTTGCGGAAAAAATCTACGCCCGCGTCGACTGGACTTTCGTCCAGCGCAGGAACAGCAGCATCCCCTCGGGCAACGGCGGCGGACCCGACGCGATCGCGATGGGCTGGTATCCCGAACGCGGCGCGGGCGGCGATTTCGGGACGCACGACTGGGTCGGCTATAATGAAGGGATGCTCGTTTACATCCTCGCGCTCGGCTCGCCGACGCATGCCGTGAGCAAGGACGCCTGGGACAAGGGCTGGGCTGCGCGTCTCGACGAGGATTGGGGCCGCTTCTATGGCCGCGACTTCCTGCAGTTCGAGCCGCTCTTCGGCCATCAATACAGCCATGTCTGGGTCGATTTCCGCGGCATCCGGGACGCGTTCATGCGCGGCAAGGGCATCGACTATTTCGAAAACAGCCGCCGCGCTACGCTGTCACAGCGCGATTATGGCGCCGACAATCCGAATAATTGGACCGACTACAGCGCCGACATCTGGGGCTGGACCGCGTCGGACGGCCCCGGCTATTCGAAGGACGAATATAGCGTCAACGGCACGCCGCGCAGCTTCAACGGCTATATGGCGCGCGGGGTAAGTGCGAAGCGGATCGTCGACGACGGCACGATCGTCCCGACCGCGCCCGGCGGCTCGGTCGCCTTCGCGCCCGAAGCGGCGATCCCCGCGCTGATGGCGATGCGCGTCAAATATGGGGCGCGGCTCTATAGCCGCTATGGCTTCAAGGACGCGATCAACCCCAGCTTCACCTTCACCGATGCCGGATCGAAATCGGGCGCGGTCGATCCGCAGCACGGATGGGTCGCGGGCGACTATCTCGGCATCGACCAGGGCCCGATCCTCGCGATGATGGAAAATCACCGCAGCGGGCTGGTGTGGAAGGTGATGCGCAAGAATCCGCACATCATTCGCGGGCTCAAGCGCATCGGTTTCACCGGCGGCTGGCTCGACGAGGCGAAGGCCGAGTAAGCGTAAACATGTGCGCTCCCGCGAAGGCGGGGCCCCATCTTCCGGCCGGTGCCATGTTGAACCGGCCGAAGATGGGTTCCCGCGTTGGCGCTACGCGCCGCCTTCGGCTCCGCGGGGACGCACGAACGCTCCTACGCGTTCATTACAGTCGATTGCCCTCGGGCCGTCACGGCGCGGCGAGCGTCCAGCGCACCTCGTCGCGCACCGGCCCCGACGGAAAGTCCGCGCGCGCCGTCACGACATTCTCGCCCGGCGCCAGCGTTGCATCGGGAAATGTGCAAATCCGGTCCGCGCAGGCAATGTCGCCGAGCGAGGCGCCGTTGAGCGTCAAGGCCACGCGCGGCGCATTGCTGTAAACCTTGATCGCGGTTTTCGCATCGGTGCGATCGCGCCAGCGGCGGCCGGTGATGTGGACGACCGGCGCGTTGGACCATTGCGCCTTGTAATAGAAAAAGGCGTCCTTCTTGACCTTACGATCATAGGTGACCAGCCCCTTGTCGTTGATGTCGGTCGCGTCGCCCTCCTGCCGTACCTTCGAAGCGAAATCGAACATGTTCCAGATCCACGTCGCCCACAGATAGGGACGGTCGCGCAGCTGCGGCCAGCTCTGTTCGTGGAGCCAGCTCTGATATTCCTCGGGGTGCGGGCGCCCGCCGGCATTGATCTTGTGGCTTGCCGGATCGGCGACATGCTGGGTGAGCGCGCCGCCCGCGCCATATTCGCTGACCGACAAAGGCACCGCGGGATAGCGCGCGTGCATCCGGTCGAGATGCGGGCCGAGGTCGGCGGGCTTGCCGTAATACCAGCCATAATAGCGGTTATAGCCGACGAGATCGGTGATCCCGGTCAGCGGCGGCTGGACGGGCCTGGCGTCCGGCGTCAGCGTCTCGTGCGTCGCTTCGCAGCAATCGGCCATCACCGTCGGCCGCGTCGGGTCCTCGGCATGTGCGAGCGCGTTCAATTCGCGCAGCAGCGGCCGCGCATCGGCCTTGGGATCGAGCCGCCCGAGCGCGACGTCGAGATCGACCTCATTGCCGACCCCCCAGGTCACGACCGAGGGATGATTGTAATTCTGCCGGATCAGCTCCTGCAATTGCGTGCGCGCGTTGGCGACGAGATCGGGCGATGCAGTTGCCGCGCCGAACGAGATCTTGTTCACGAACGGAATCTCCGACCAGACGATCATGCCGTAGCGGTCGGCGAGTTCGTACCAGTCGGGCGCATGCTGATAATGGGCAAAGCGGACGGTGTTCGCGCCCATTTCGGCGATCAGCGCCATGTCGCGCTCATGGTCGGCGCGGGTCAGCGCCCAGCCCTTGCCGAGATAGTCCTGGTGCCGCGACACCCCATGGAGCGGCAGATGCCTGCCGTTGAGGAAAAAGCCCTGTTCGGGGTCGAAGCGGATGGTGCGAAAGCCGACCGGCACGCTCACCGCGTCGAGCGTGCCGTCTGCATCGGCGAGGCGCGTGTCGAGGCGATAGAGATAGGGATCGGCGCGCCCGTCCCAGCGGTGCGGCGCGGGGACGTCGATCGAAAATTCGAGGCCGCGCCGACCCGCCGCGACCGGCCGCGTCGCTTCGCCGATGCTGCGGCCTTCGGCATCGCGCAAGGTCGCGACGAGGCTTTGTCCGGCGGCAATGCCTTCGAGTTCGACCCGGACGTCGAGGCGCCCCGACCCGTCGCTCTCGACCACCGGGGTCGCGAACACGCCCGCGCTGCCATGATCGCCGAGCGCGATATGGCTCGGCGCGACATGGAGCAGGCGCACGCCGCGATAGGGGCCGCCGTGGATGAAGAAATCGCCGTCGAGCGGAATCACGTCGGCGGTGCTGCTTCCCGGGGCGGGCGCGCTGTTGTCGGCGCGCAGCAGCAGGACATTGGCCGCCGCCGGATCGAGATAGCCGGTCAGGTCGAAGCGGAAGCGCGACCAGGCGCCCGCGTGCCGTCCGACATGGCGGCCGTTCACCCACAGATCGGCGATATTGCCGACCGCGTCGAATTCGATGACATGGCGCTTGCCGGCGGGCAGGGTGCGGCCGTCGAGGCGCAGCCGGTACCAGCCCTTGCCCTGCCGGTTGTCGGTCGCGCCGGTGCGGCCGATCCGATATTCGCCGAGCCGGTTCCACGTATGCGGCAGCGTGACCGCCTGCCATTCGCTGTCGGGCAGGGCGAGCGCCGCCTCGGGCGTCAACGCGTCGTCGAAACGAAATTGCCAGCCCTC
This sequence comes from Sphingopyxis indica, assembly GCF_900188185.1. GTDB lineage: Bacteria > Pseudomonadota > Alphaproteobacteria > Sphingomonadales > Sphingomonadaceae > Sphingopyxis > Sphingopyxis indica. The sequence continues at coordinate 202,826 of NZ_FZPA01000001.1, forward strand.
GGTGAGTTCGGTGGCGCTGCGTGCGGGCGGTGGCGCGGCGGCCGGCCGCGGCGGTGTCGCCGCACAGGCGGCGACAAGCAGCGCGACGAGGATCGTCAGCCACCGCCGCACGATCAGCAGCCCTTGCCGACGCACAGGTCGGCCAGCACCGGATAATGGTCGGAGGGCAGCCGGCCCCCCGTCTGCTGCGTGATCGTTGCGTGACGCAGCACCGCGACGCCGTCGTTCACGAAGATATGGTCGATCGGGCTGCCGGCAAGCTGTTCGATCTTGAAGCCGGTGAAGGTGCCGTCGGGGCCGAAATGCGGCGTGCGGCTGATATCCTGCGTGTCGTGCAGCGCGATCAGCCCGGCGCCCGGCGCGAGGATCGCCTTGTAGGGCGCGCTGCCCGTCTCGCTGTTGAAATCGCCCATCAGCACCACCGCGTCGCCGGCCTGCCGATGCGCGCCGATCCAGCGGCGGATCAGCTTCGCGCTCTCGACCCGCGCCACCTCGCCGATATGGTCGAAGTGCGTGTTGACGACGAGGAAGTTCTGCGCGGCGCTCCTGTCCTTCAGCCGCGCCCAGGTCGCGATGCGCGGCAGCGCGGCGTCCCAGCCCTTGCTGGGCGTATCGGGCGTCGGCGACAGCCAGAAAGTGCCCGAGCCGAGCAGGGAGAAGCGATCGGGGCGATAGCCGAGCATCGAAAATTCGCCGGCCTCCTTGCCGTCGTCGCGGCCGACGCCGACGAAGGTGTAGGCGGGCAGGTCGGCCTCGACCTGCCGCTTCTGGTGCAGCAGCACTTCCTGCATTCCGACGAAATCGGGCGCATAATAAGCGACGAGGCCGGTCAGCGCCTTCCTGCGATGCGGCCAGGCGTCGGCGCCGTCGGAGGCGAGGTCGAGGCGGATGTTATAGGTCATCGCGCTGACGCGATCGGCTTTGTCCTTCGCCGCGGCGGGCAGGGCGAGCAGCGCCGCGAACAGGGTGATCAGCCAGCGTTTCATGCGAGATTTCCTCCATTGGTCTTGATGATATTGGCGTAAAAGCGCGCGCTGCGCTTGGGGCTCCGGACCTGCGTCGCATAGTCGACATGGACGATGCCGAAGCGCTTCGAATAGCCAAGCGACCATTCGAGATTGTCGAGCAGCGACCAGACCATATAGCCGCGCACATCGACGCCCTTTTTGATCGCATCGCCGATCGCGGCGATATGCGTGCGCAGATAGTCGCAACGCAGCGGGTCGTCGATGCCGTCGGGGCCGGCCTGCGGCGGATCGTAGAAGGCGGCGCCATTTTCGGTGATATAGACCGGGATATCGCCATAGCTGTCCCTGAACCACAGCAGCATGTCGGTCAGCGCGGGCGGGCAGACCTCCCAGCCGGTGGTCGTGTGCGTCGCATTCTGCGGCACCGGCGCGGCGCCGACCGGCCACGCGCCCGGATCGTCCTTCACGACGCTGCGCGTATAATAGTTGATGCCGACGAAATCGAGCGGCTGGTGGATCTGGGCCATGTCCTCCGCGGGCCATTCGGTCCACGCCTCGCCGAAAATCCCTGCCAGTTCGGCGGGATAGCGTCCTTTCAGCGCGGCATCCAGATATTGCCGGTTCATATAGGCGTGCGCGCGCTCGGTCGCAGCGATGTCGGCGGCGCTGTCGCTCGCCGGATATTTGGGCTCGATATTGACGACGAGGCCGATCTCGTGCGCCCCCTCGGAACGATAGATCTCGACCGCGCGCCCGTGCGCGCGCATCAGATTATGGCTCGCGATCGGCGTCTCGAACAGGTTGCGATGGCCGGGCGCGAGCGCGCCGTGGAGATAGCCGCCATCGGTAATCACCCACGGCTCGTTGAGCGTCACCCATTTCCGCACGCGGCCGTCGAGCGCGCGAAACATGGTCGCGGCATAGTCGGCGAACCAGTCGGCGCTGTCGCGATTGAGCCAGCCGCCCCGATCGTCGAGCGCGACGGGCAGGTCCCAATGGTACAGGGTCAGCAGGGGTTCGATGTCGTGTTTGAGCAGCTCGTCGACCAGCTTTTTGTAGAAATCGAGCCCCGGCTCGTTGACCCGGCCCACCCCCTCGGGCAGCACGCGGCCCCAATTGACGCTGAAGCGATAGGCCTTGAGCCCGATTGCCTTCATCAGCGCGACGTCGGCGTCCATGCGGTTATAATGGTCGCACGCAACATCGCCCGTCTCGCCCTTTGCCGCCATCAGCCGCGGATCGTGGCTGAAGCGCTGCCAGATGCTCGCCCCCGCGCCGTCGGCGAGCGGCGAGCCCTCGATCTGATAGGCGGCGGTTGCGGCGCCCCACAGGAAATCGTCGGGGAAAGCGCTGTTCGTCATCCATTGTCCTTGTCACGGGGGCGACGATGCTGCTGCAAACGGCACGCTTGCCTTGTCGCCGTGAGGTGAAGGCGGCTCATCCCTTGACGCTCCCGGTGAGCAGGCCGCTCAGATAGAAGCGCTGAAGCGCGAGGAAGAGGATGAGGACCGGCAGGGTGGTCACCACCGCGCCCGCCATCATCAGCTCATTGTCCTGCACATGCTCGCGGCTCAGGGCCGCGAGTGCGACGGGGAGCGTATAGAGTTGCTGGTCGGCAAGGACGATCAGCGGCCACATGAAATCGTTCCAGCTCGACAGGAAGACAAAGAGCGCGAGCGTCACGACCACCGGCGTCAGCAGCGGCAGCACGATATGGCGCAATATTTCGCCTTCGCTCGCGCCGTCGATGCGCGCCGCTTCGAGCATTTCGTCGGGGATCGACAGGCAATATTGGCGGACGAGGAAGATGCCGAAGATGCCCGCGAGCCATGGGACGAGCGCCCCGGCATAGCTGTTGACGAGCCCCATCGCCTTCAGCTCGAGGAACAAGGGCAGCATTCCGATCTGCCCCGGCACGACGAGCGCGGCGACGAGCAGGCGGAAGACCGCATCGCGGCCGCGAAAGCGCAGCTTGGCAAAGGCATAGCCCGCGGGGACGGTGAAGAGCAAAGCGAGCAGTGTCGCGAGCGTCGAGACGAACAGGCTGTTGGCGAGGAAGCGCCCCACGCCATAGGTGCCGAAAAGCTGCCGGTAATTTTCGAGGCCGGGATTTTCGGGAAGCAGCGGCGGCGGAAATTGCGCCGCCTCGCCCGGCGCCATGAAGCTGACCGACAGCATCCACAGCAGCGGTGCTATGGTCAAGAGCGCGACGAGCGCGGCGAAGCCGGTGACCAGCGCGCGGCGCATCAAATCGCCCCCGCGCGCCTGGCGAAGCGCAATTGCACGAGCGTGACCGCGAGAATGCAGAGGAAGAGCAGCACCGCGACCGCCGCGCCCGAGCCGAGGTTCCACCATTTGAACCCTTCCTCGTACATGAAATAGAGGATGGTGACGGTCGATTGCGCGGGGCCGCCCTCGGTCATCACATAGGGCTCGGCGAAAAGCTGGAACATCGCCGCGACGGTCAGCACGGAGACGAGCAGCAAGGTCGGGGCGATCGCGGGCAGGGTGACGTGGCGCAGCCGCATCAACCATCCCGCGCCGTCGATCCGGGCGGCTTCGTCGAGTTCGCGCGGCACCGTTTGCAGGGCGGCGAGGAAGATGATCATATTATAGCCGAAGGTCTTCCACGCGACAAAGATCAGGATCGCGGGCAGCGAGGCGGTCGGGCTGCCGAGCCAGTCGATCGGCCCCGCGCCGGCCAGCGACAGCAGATAGTTGACGAGGCCGTAGCGCGTGTGGAGCAGATAGCGCCAGACGACCGCGGTCGCGACGAGCGTCGTCACATAGGGCGCGAACAGCGCGACGCGCCAGACCGGGCGCCAGCTCAGCCAGCGCGAATGGACGAGTATCGCGGCGCAGAGCGACAGAAGGGCCACGAGCGGCGTCCCGATCGCCACGAACAGCAGGCTGTTGCCCATCGCGTTCCAGAACAGCGGATTTTCGACCAGGCGCGCGTAATTCTCCAGCCCCACGAAGCGCAGATTGGCGATGTCGCCGAGCGCATAAATGTCGAAATCGGTAAAACTGAGCAGCAGCGATGCCAGCGCCGGGATCAGGAAGAAGATCAGGATCGCCGCAAGCGCCGGGCCGGTCATCGCCCACCCCGCGCGCGCCTCCTCCGCTCGCCGCTCGGCATTCACAGCGCGCGCCCCTTCTCCAGCATCCAGCGCCGCTTTTCGAGCAGCCGGTCGGCGCGCGCGTCGATCTGTGCCGCCGCCTCGTCGACGCTGTATTCGCCGCGCACCATGCGCTCGGCGACCAGCTGCATCGCGGTCACGATCCGCTCCCATTCGGGCACTTTCGGCAGCGCGCGGGCGCGTTCGAGCTGGGTAGCGAATGGCGCGACGACAGGGTCGCTCGCAAGCCCGGCCTGCTGCCACGCCGCGCGCCGCGCGGGCAGGTCGCCGGTCAGCGCATGGAACTCGATCTGCGCCGCGGGCGCGAGCAGCTGCGCGAGGCAATCCCACGCATGGTCGTTCGCGCGATGGTCGGCGAAAACCACGAGGCTCGATCCGCCGGGCGCCGCCGATCCGATGCCGTCCGGGCCGGGATTGGGGGCCGTCGCCCATTTGCCCCGAAAGCCGGGCGGCAGCCGCTCGCCAAGGTCGCCGATCGTCCATGGCCCCGAAATGAAGACGCTGAACCAGCCGCGCGCGAACTCGTTCCACAGGTTCGCGATCTGCGTCGCCGACACGCGCGGCGCGAGCCCTTCGTCGAACAGCGACTTGTAAAAGGCGAGCGCCGCCTTGAACTCGGGGTCCGAAAAGGCGCCGCGCCCGTCGGCATCGCGCAGCAGCCGCGCGCCCGCCGACTGGGCGATGGTCAGCAATTGCTCGAATTCGTTGAGCGGCAGCCACAGCGCATAATTGCCGTCGCCGGCGAGGCGCTTCACGTCGTGCAACATGCGCTTCCACGCCGCCCATTCGAGCGGCGGCGTATCGTGTCCGGCGCGCGCAAGCCTGTCGGTGCGATAAAATTGCAGGCGCGTATCGACATACCAGGGAACCGCCCAGACCTCGCCGCCGATGCGGTTGGTATCGACCACCGCCGCGAATTGGTCGGCGAGCAGCCCCTGCATCGAAGCGGGAACGGGGGCGATCGCGCCGATCGTCGCCATTTCGGCGATCCAGCTGTTCCCGACCTGTCCGATCGCAGGCAGCGACCCGCCGGCGAAACCGGTGAGCAGCTTCTGATGCGCCGCCGACCAGGGCAGCGGCTGCACCCTTACGCGCGGCGCCTCGGGCGCGCGCCGCATCGTCTCGACGAGGCGCGGCAGCGCCGCCGCTTCATTACCCATCGCCCAGATGGTCAGCGCGTCGCCGCGCCGCGCGCCGCAGCCGCCGAGCGCGGCAAACAGGGGCAGCGCGGCAAGCGCGCCCGTCATCCGGCGCCGCGTCAGCTCCATGCCGTTGGTTGCGCCGCCAGCCTCATCGTGCGAGCGCCTGCGCCTCCGCCGGATGCGATTCCAGCGTCGTCCCGCGCGCCATCAGCGTCGGGGTCAGGATCGTCGCGCTCGCCGCACCCAGCGCATCGCCGCGCAGCAGGCGGAGCAGCATCATCATCCCCGTCGAACCGAGCTGGTCGATCTTGACCTGCATCGTCGTCAATCCCGGGCTGACGTGCCGCGCGAGCGGAATGTCGTCGAACCCCGCGACCATCAGGTCGCCCGGCACCGACTTGCCCGCCTCGGCGAGCTGCATGATGCAGCCGACCGCCATCAGGTCGTTCGCGGCGAAGACCGCGTCGGCGGGCAATTGGCCCTGGAGCAGCAGGCGCGCCGCCTCGGCCCCCGCTTCCTCCGAAAAGTCGCCGGGCAGGATCACCGGGCTGCGTTCGCCCGCGATCTTCGCCATTGCATCGGCGAAACCGCGCTGGCGGTCGCGCGCGTCGCGATTGTGCTTGGGTCCGGCGATATGGACGATGCGCCGTGCGCCGCGTGCAAGCAGTGCCTCGGTCATCGTCCACGCGCCGCGATAATTATCGACCGCGACATAGGGCAGATCGAGCGTCGCTGCATCATAGTTGAGCAGCACCGTCGGCAGGACCGGGTCGAGGTGCGCGGCGAGCGTTTCGGGCTTCAGTTCGGGCGGCATGACGAGCAGCCCGTCGACGCGCCCGCGCATCGCGGCGATCGCCGCTGCGGTTTCGTGCGCGCTGCCGTGCATATTGCCGAGCAGCAGATGCAGCCCGGCCTCATGCGCGACAAGGTCGATGCCGCGGATGATCTCGGAGAAAAACTCGCCGAACAGATCGGGCAGGATCACCCCGACCGTGTCGCTCTTGCGCCGCGTCAGGCTGCGCGCGCCGCTGTGCGGGACGAAATTGAGCTTTTTCACCGCGGCCATCACCGCCGCGCGCGTCGGGCCGGTGACATTGCTGTGGCCGTTGATCGCGCGCGAGGCGGTGGCGACCGAAACGCCCGCTTCGCGGGCCACGTCCCTCAATGTTGCCATAGGCTCACCCCCCTCTTCCCCATGGGCCGGGCCGCCTTCGCGACTCCGGCCGGTCGCGCGCCGGGCACGGAAGATTGCCAAAGTAACCGGTTACACGGCGCCATGGCAAGCATCTTCCTCGGCTTCCGCCGCAAGGCGGCGGCCATCGGCATCGAACAGGTGAAGCCGGTCGGCCGGAAAGCCGACCGGAACGCGCTCGCCTTCGCGCAGCCGCCCGTCGTCGCGGATCTGGCACGCGATCGTCGCGCGTCCCGCGCCGCGCAGGTGCAGCGTCGCAAGCCCGCCGAGCCGTTCGACGAAGGCGATCGCAAAGGGCAGGCCGTCCGCCGCTCCGATCGTCACATCTTCAGGCCGCACTCCGACCGAAACCGGCGTGCCGGGGGGCAGGCTTATACCCGGCGGCAGCGCGATCGCGCTGCCCTCGGCCAGCATCGCCGCGCCGCCCTCGATGACCGTCGCGGGCAGAATGTTCATGCGCGGCGCGCCGATGAATTGCGCGACGAACAGGTTGGCGGGGCGCTCGTAAAGCGCGCGCGGCGTGCCGGCCTGCTCGATACGGCCATCGCGCAGCACGATGATCCGGTCGGCGAGCGTCATCGCCTCGACCTGATCGTGGGTGACATAGAGAGTGGTCGTGCCGAGCGCGCGGTGCAGTTCGGCGAATTCATAGCGCATTCGGACGCGCAGGTCGGCGTCGAGGTTCGACAGCGGCTCGTCGAACAGAAAAAGCTGCGGCTTGCGCACGATCGCCCGGCCGATCGCGACGCGCTGCCGCTGGCCGCCCGACAGCGCGGCGGGCTTGCGGTCGAGAAGCGCTTCGATGTTCAGGATTTCGGCGGCGCGCTGCACCGCGGCGTCGATCTCGGCCTTGCTTGCCTTCGCGATCCGCAGGCCGAACGCCATATTGTCATAGGCGCTGAGGTGCGGATAGAGCGCATAGCTCTGGAACACCATCGCGATGCCGCGCTCGGACGGCCCGAGGCCGGTGACGTCGCGCGCGCCGATGCGGATTGTCCCGCCCGTCAGATCCTCGAGTCCGGCGACCGCACGAAGCAGCGTCGACTTGCCGCAGCCCGACGGCCCGACGATCACAGCGAACTCGCCGTCGGCGACGTCGATCGAAACGCCTTTCAGCACCTCGACGTCGCCGAAACGCTTGCGGGCACGCTCGATCGACAGCCCCGCCAAGCTCAGCGCCCCCGGCCGGGGCCTGCCGCCGGGCCGCCGTGCCCGATCAATGGACCGTGGCCGCGGCCGCCGCCTGCACCGGCGGCGTGCGCGCCGCGGCGAGCGCGAAGGCACACAGCAGCGCATAGCAGAGCGCAGGCAGGATCAGCGCGGTGCCGTAGCCCCAGGCGTCGGACAGGCTGCCGACAAGCACGGGGATCGCTGCGCCGCCGACGATTGCGGTGCAGAGCAGCCCCGACGTCGCCTCGGCCCGCGCCCCGGCGCGCTCGAGCGTCAGCGTGAAGATCACCGGGAACATGATCGAGTTGAACAGCCCGATCGCGAGCGCGACGAAGCCCGCGGTGGCGCCGCCGACGGTGACGACATAGAGGCAGAGACCGCAGGCGATCGCGGTAAAGGTCGCGAGCAGCTTCGTCGCCGAAACGCGCGCGAGCAGCAGCGACCCGATCGCGCGCCCGACCATCGCGCCGCCCCAGTAAAAGGCGACCGCCTTGCCCGCTTCCTGGAGCGAGACGCCCGCGACACCGTCGCTGCCCATGGTAAAGCCGAGCAGCGGCACGCCGAAAGGCGCGTCGGACTGGCCCCATACCGCGTCGCTGTTGAGAAACAGCGCCATCTGCGTGCCGATCGCGACTTCGGCGCCGACATAGAGGAAGATGGCGAGCGCGCCGAGCCTGGCCCAGCGCGAGGCGAAGGCTTCGCCCATCAGTTCGAAGATATTGGCGCGCGCGGTCCCGAGCGGCGGCGGCGGCACGGCGGCGTCGACGATGCGGCGGCTGATCCAGAAAAAGAGGAACAGCGCCGCGATCAGGCCACAGATCCAGAAATAGGCCGAATCGATCCCGGCGAGCGCCTGTTTGCGCACCGCCTCGGTCACGACCGCACCCTCCTTGACCTCGACCCCCTGCAGGAACAGGTGCGCGCCGATCAGGGGGCCGATGAAGGTGCCGAAGCTGTTGAAGGTCTGGCTCAGGGTCAGGCGGAAATGGCTGCGCTTCGGGTCGCCGAGCGCGGCGGCGAGCGGGTTCGCCGCGACCTGCAGCACGGTGATCCCGCTCGCGAGCATGAACAGCCCGAGCAGCACCAGCGGATAGACGGCAAGGTTCGCCGCGGCGAGCATGACCAGGCAGCCCCCGACCATCGTCGCGAGCGCGATCAGGATCGAGGGCACCGAATGGACGCGCGCGATCAAGGCCGCGGCGGGGAAGGACATGACGCCATAGGCGATGAAGAAGGCGGAGGCCGACAATTGCGCCTCGGCATCGCTCAGCGTGAAGATACCCTTCACCGCGGCGACCAGCGGGTCGATCAGCGACGTGATGAACCCCCAGGCGAAGAACAGGACGGTCACCGCGGCGAAGGCGGCGAGGGCGGTCGATCGGCCGCCCGGGGCAGCTCGCGTCTGGTTCGTCAATTCCATGCGGTTGGACCTCTTCCCCTTGGATGTTATGGAGGCGGTGGTCTAACGAGCGCCATCACACGAGGCAACCGGTTCCACCCGTCCGGGGCTTCGCATAGCTTTGCAGTGCGAAATAATCGTGCGTCGCCCACTGGCGCGGCACGGCGCGACTGGTTACATGGGCCGCCACCAAACGAATCGCGCGCATCGCCCCTTTGCTGCCGGGGCGGAAGCCGCCCGCAGCAGAAAGTGGCATCCATGCAGATCAAGACCGGCCTCACCTTCGACGATGTGCTGCTGGTGCCGGGGCCTTCGGACATATTGCCGTCCGACGCCAATCTCGCGACCAGATTGACGAGCGAGATCAGCCTCAACATCCCGATCCTCTCGTCGGCGATGGACACGGTGACCGAGGCCGACATGGCCATCCTGATGGCGCAGATCGGCGGCATCGGCGTGCTCCACCGCAACCTGACAGTCGAGGAACAGGCGGCGGCCGTGCGGCAGGTCAAGCGCTTCGAAAGCGGCATGATCGTCAACCCGATCACCATCGGTCCCGACGCCTCGCTTTCCGACGCGATCGCGCTGATGGCGCAGCATAATATCTCGGGCATCCCGGTGGTCGAGGCCGCGGGCAAGCTCGTCGGCATCCTGACCCACCGCGACGTGCGCTTCGCCGAAAACCCCAGGCAGCCGGTGCGCGAGCTGATGACCGCCGACAATCTCGCCACCGTGCGTCCCGGCGTCGGCCAGGACGAAGCGCGCCGCCTGCTGCACCAGCGCCGCATCGAAAAGCTGCTCGTCGTCGACGACGCCTATCACTGCGTCGGGCTGATCACCGTCAAGGATATGGAGAAAGCGGTCACCTATCCCGAGGCGACCAAGGATGCGAGCGGGCGGCTGCGCGTTGCCGCGGCGACGAGCACTGGCGATGGCGGTGTCGAACGCGCCGAGGCGCTGCTCGATGCCGAATGCGACCTGATCGTCGTCGATACCGCGCACGGGCACAGCAAGATGGTCGGCGCGACGGTCGAGAAGATCAAGAAATTGTCGAACCGGGTGCAGGTGCTCGCGGGCAATGTCGCGACCGGCGATGCCACGCGCGCGCTCGTCGATGCGGGCGCCGACGGGGTGAAGGTCGGCATCGGCCCCGGCTCGATCTGCACGACGCGCGTCGTCGCAGGCGTCGGCGTGCCGCAGCTCACCGCGATCCTCGACAGCGTCGAGACCGCCGAAAAGCTGGGCGTCCCGATCGTCGCCGACGGGGGGCTGCGCACTTCGGGCGACATTGCGAAAGCGCTCGCGGCGGGTGCGTCGAGCGTGATGGTCGGCTCGCTGCTCGCCGGCACGGCGGAAGCACCGGGCGAAACCTTCCTCTATCAGGGTCGCACCTACAAAAGCTATCGCGGCATGGGCAGCGTCGGCGCGATGGCGCGCGGCTCGGCCGACCGTTATTTCCAGCAGGACATCAAGGACCAGATGAAGCTGGTCCCCGAAGGCATCGAGGGGCAGGTGCCGTTCAAGGGCCCGGCAAAGGACGTGATCCACCAGCTCGTCGGCGGCGTGAAGGCGGCGATGGGCTATACCGGCAGCCGCACGCTCAAGGATTTGCGCGAGCGCGCGACCTTCGTTCAGATCACCAACGCGGGCCTGCGCGAAAGCCATGTTCACGACGTCGCGATCACCCGCGAGGCGCCGAACTATCCGGTGGGTTAGGCACTTGCTCCGTCATTGCGAGCGCAGCGAAGCAATCCAGCGAGGTTTACGCCGCTCTGGATTGCTTCGCTGCGCTCGCAATGACGAACTTGGGCACCATCCATGACCCCCGCCGCGCGCATTCAGACCGCGATCGAGATCCTCGACGCCATCGCCGCCGCGGCGCGCGAGGGTGGCGCGCCCGCCGACGCGATCTTCGCCGAAGCGATGCGTGCGCGCCGCTATGCGGGGTCGAAGGACCGCCGCGCGATCCGCGCCCATGTCTATGACGCGGTCCGCGCGGTGCGGTCGGCGCCGCCGTCGGGGCGCGCGGCGATGCTCTTGCTCGCCGACGCCGATCCGGGGCTCGCGGCGCTGTTCGACGGCTCATCCTATGGCCCCGCGCCGATTTCGCCCGACGAACCGCGCGCCGAGCCGGGGCTGGCCCCACCGGCGCTCACCGACCTCTTCGACCCGCTCGTCGGTGAAGGGGAGGGAGAGGCGATGCTAGCGCGCGCGCCGCTCGACCTGCGCGCGAACCGTATCGCGGCGAAGCGCGACGACCTCGCCGCGCTCTTCCCCGACGGCGAAGCGATCGCCGGCGCGTCCGATGGCTGGCGCCTGCCGCCCGAAACCGCCGCCGCGCAGCATCCCGCCTATGCCGAGGGGGCGTTCGAGGTGCAGGATGCCGCGAGCCAATATGCGGCGGCGGCGCTCGATGCCGCACCCGGCATGGCGATCGTCGATCTCTGCGCGGGCGGCGGCGGCAAGACGCTCGCGATCGCTTCGCTCACCGGCGATGCCGCCGCCATCCTTGCCTGCGACACCAATCGCGCGCGCCTCCAGCAGCTTCCGCCGCGCGCCGCGCGCGCAGGGGCGACGCGCATCGAAACGAGGCTGCTCAACCCGGGGCAGGAAAGCGCGATGCTCGCCGACTGGCAGGGACGCGCGGACCGCGTCTTCGTCGACGCTCCCTGCTCGGGCAGCGGGACGTGGCGGCGCAGTCCCGAACTGCGCTGGCGGCTGACCCCCGCGCGGCTGGGTCGCCACATCGCCGATCAGGCGCGCCTCGCCGATATAGGTGCCGATCTGGTGGCGCCGGGGGGCAAACTTCTCTATGCCGTCTGTTCGATCATCGCACGCGAGGGGCGAGACCAGGTGGACGATTTTCTGAAGCGCCATCCCGGCTGGAGCGCCGACACGGGCTATCTTCCCGAAGGCGTCGGGCGCGCCGCGGGGCACGGTTTTCTGCTGTCGCCGGGGCACGACGGATGCGACGGCTTTTTCCTCGCAAGGCTGACAGCGCCATGTTAGCATCGCCGCGAACCAGATATTGGGAGAATGCAATGCGCGTCAGCTTTCTGGCTCTTTCGGCCGGTCTGATCCTCGCCAGCCTGCCCGTCGCCTCCGATGCGCAGCGCGCCGACAACGACATCCTGCCCGCCTCGGTGGCGCTTCAGAAGCAAGGCGAAGCCGCGCAGCATCAGGGCAATCTCGACGCCGCGGTCGATTATTATGAATCGGCGCTCGCCGCCGACCCGCGCAACCGCTCGGCGATCATCGCGCTCGCGCAGGTCGCGCGCGCGCAGGGCCTGCCGGGCAAGGCGATCGGCCTCTATCGCGAGGCGCTGCTGCTCGAACCCAACGACCTCACCGCGCTGACCGGACAGGGCGAAGCGCTCGCCGACAAGGGCGCGGTCGAGATCGCGCGCGAAAAGCTCGCCGATGCGCAGCGCGTGTGCCGCGGCGAATGCCCGCAGGTCGCCGCCCTCGAGCGCGCCATTTCGGCCGCCGGCGAAACGAAGCGTGTCGTCGCCGCCGATGCGGTGACGCCGAAGCCGGCGGTCACGACGACGGCGAGCAGCCAGAACTGACGCGAAGGGCGCAGCGGTTTTCGGGACTGCTGGCGGGCGACGGCTCACGGTTGGGAGGCTTGTCCGCTCCCCACACCGACCGCGCTACCGATAAACGCACGCATCCAGCCCATCGCGCCGCACGACGCCGATGCGCGCGCGGATCGTGTTGCCATAGCGGCGGGTAAAGCCCGACGGGCTGATCGCCTCGCGCTTCTTGGGCAGCGGCAGGATCGCGGCGATGCGCGCCGCCTCGGCGGGCGTCAGCTTGCCCGCGCCATGCTTGAAATAACGCTGCGCCCCCGCCTCGACGCCATAGGTGCCGATCCCCGTCTCGGCGACGTTCAGATAGACTTCCATGATCCGCCTTTTGCCCCAGATCGTCTCGATCAGAAAAGTGAACCACACCTCGGGCACCTTGCGCACATAGCGCGCCCAGCCGCTCCCCTGCCACAGGAAGACATTTTTCGCGGTCTGCTGGCTGATCGTCGATCCGCCGCGCAATTTCTTGCCCTTCGCATTGCGTTCGATCGCCTGTTCGATCGCCTCGCGGTCGAAACCATTGTGGCTGCAAAATTTGCCGTCCTCGGCCGCGATCACCGCGCGCACCATGTTGCGGTCGATATGTGACAGGCCGGTCCAGTCCTTGGTGATGCCACCCGAATCGGCGAGCATGGTAAAGGTCACCGGCGGCGGCACGACGGCATAGAGCAGCACCCACGCCGCGCTGATCGCGATGAACCAGAGCAGCCATTTGAACGGCCGCAGATACCAGGGGAGTTTGCGGCGGCGGGCTTTGGTCGCGGGGCTCATCGCCGCGTCTCTATCGCAGCGCGGGGCGGTCGGACAAGCGGCTCATTCGGGAAAGCGGACGACGCTGTTCGCCGGCGGCAGCGCCGGGCCGGGGGCGAGCGGTGGTGCCGGCCGCCACGGCGTCCCGAGGTCGCCGATCGACCGATAACCGCCGATCCGCGTCGCACCCTCGATCAGAAAGGGCAGGCCTTCGGCGGCGAGCGGCGAGGGCGCCGATGCGACGTGAAAGTGGAGGTGCGGCGCACTGCCCTGACCCGTCAGGCCGAGGCGCCCGATCACCTGCCCGCGCGTCACCCGGTCGCCGGGCTTCACGCGGAGGCCGGGCTGCAGATGCTCGTAAAAGGCATAGCGGCCGTCGCCGAGATCGAGCGCGACGAAATTGCCCGTCGCGTCGCCGATCGCGACTTTTGGGAGGTCGGCGCGCAATTCGGGCTCGGCGAAATCGTCGCGCGTCGCGGCCACCACCGCATCGGCGACGGCGAGCACCTCGGCGCCATAGCTCAGCGAATCGGCCAGCGTCTTGCCGTCCGAACGGTCGAAACGGCCCTCGGCGTCGACCTTCATCCAGTCGATCGCGAAACGGCCCGGGATCGTCGCGTGCCCGGCGACCGCATAGGGCACCCGGCGATGGCCGCGCTCCATTTCGGGTGCATAGACGGCGACCCACGGACCTCCGCGCAGCGGCGGGCCGAGACGAGGGAGGGGGCGCGCGTCGATCGCGACGCGCCCGGCATCGACGATGTGCGCCCCCGTCGGGCGCGCCAGCGTCACGCGGTGCGCGAGCGCGTCGGGCGCGCGGCCGCCCGTCAGCGGAACGTCGAGATAGGCGATGACGCGCTCGCCCGGCGCGATCGTCGGCCCTTTCGGGTCGCCTCCCGACGGGATGTGGCCAAGCGCCGTCGCCAGCGCTTCGCCCGACAGCGCGAGGAGGGCCGTCCCGTTCGCGGCATCCTCCACCGCGATGCGGTCCAGCGTCAGCGGCTCCGACGCGAAATTGGTGAGGTGCAACTCATAGACGAGATGTCGGGTGTCGCCGATCCGCACCGGGCCGGGCCGATAGGGGATTTCGGCATCGAAAGCGTCGATGACGGCGTGCTCCGGCGAAACCGGAGCCGCCGCTGCAACGGGCGCGGCGAGAGCCGCGAGCAGGGGAAGAAGCCACATGGCGCCACCTTAGGTCAGGCGGCGCCATCGGCAAATGCTTCGGTTCAAGCGCCGATCAGGCGGCGCTCGCCGGCGAGCTTGAGCATCGCCTTTTGCAGCTTCTCGAATGCCCGCACCTCGATTTGGCGGACGCGCTCGCGGCTGACGTCATAGACCTGGCTCAGATCCTCGAGCGTCTTCGGATCGTCGGTCAGGCGGCGTTCGGTCAGGATATGGCGCTCGCGTTCATTGAGCGTTTCGAGCGCTTCGCCCAGCAGGTCGTGCCGCACGTCGCGCTCTTCGGCTTCGGCGACGCGTTCGTCCTGCAACGGCTCTTCGTCGCCGAGCAGATCCTGCCACTGGCTGTCGCCATCCTCGCCCATCGGCACGTTGAGCGACGTGTCGCCGCCCATCGCCATGCGGCGATTCATGCTGACCACCTCATCCTCGGTGACGCCAAGGTCCTTGGCGATCTTTGCGACATTCTCGGGGCTAAGGTCGCCATCCTCGAACGCTTCGAGGTTGTTTTTCATCCGGCGGAGGTTGAAGAACAGCTTCTTCTGCGCCGCGGTGGTGCCCATCTTCACGAGGCTCCACGAGCGCAGGATGAACTCCTGAATCGACGCGCGAATCCACCACATCGCATAGGTGGCGAGGCGGAAGCCGCGTTCGGGGTCGAATTTCTTCACCCCCTGCATCAGCCCGATATTGCCTTCCGAAATCAGCTCGCTGACCGGCAGGCCATAGCCGCGATAGCCCATCGCGATCTTCGCGACGAGGCGCAGGTGCGAGGTGACGAGCTGCGCCGCCGCCTCATTGTCGCCATGCTCCTGAAAGCGCTTGGCGAGCATATATTCCTGCTCGGGGGTAAGGAGCGGAAATTTACGGATTTCGGCCAGATAGCGGTTCAGACTGGCTTCGCCGCCCAGTGCAGGCACTACGGCCGGGACATTGCTTTTGTTAGCCATTGAAAGAGTGTCTTCCCTAAAACCTGAAATCATCCTGCCGCGGGTTTGTCCCGCGGTCAAAATAGATTTTCATTCGAAACCTAAACGCGCAATTCATTGATCAGTTCCCGCATATCCGCTGGGATTTCGCTATCGAGCGCGACTTTGTTACCGGTCACCGGATGAATAAAACCCAAATGGGCCGCGTGCAATGCCTGGCGGGTGAAATTCCGCGCTCTCAATATATCCGACAGCGGCTTTCGGGCGCGTCCATAGACCGGGTCGCCGACGAGCGGATGGCCGATATGCGCCATATGCACGCGCACCTGATGCGTGCGGCCGGTTTCGAGCCGGCATTCGACCAGGGTGGCGCCGTTCAGCGCCTCGACCGTCCGGTAATGCGTCACCGCGCGCTTGCCGCGTCCCGCGGCGACCACCGCCATCTTCTTGCGATTGGTCGGCGACCGCCCGAGCGCGGCGTCGACCGTCCCGTTCGCGGGCATCGGCCGTCCGGTCGCGAGCGCCAGATAGCGGCGGTCGATGCTGTGCGCCGCGAATTGCTTGGCCAGCCCCTCATGCGCCTTGTCATGCTTCGCGGCGACGATCAGCCCGCTCGTATCCTTGTCGATGCGGTGGACGATCCCCGGCCGCGCGACCCCGCCGATTCCCGAAAGCTGCCCCGCGCAATGGTGGAGCAGCGCATTGACCAACGTGCCGTCGGCATTGCCCGCGGCGGGATGGACGACCATCCCCGCGGGCTTGTCGACGACGATCAGATGCACGTCCTCATAGGCGATGACGAGATCGAGATCCTGCGCGATATTATGCGCGGGCGCAGCGACGGGAAGGCGGATTTCCAGCACAGCGGGCGCCGCGGCTTTCGTCGCCGGGTCCCACAGGATCGCGCCGCTCGCATCGGCGACGCGGCCGCCCTTGATCAGCGTCTTGAGCCGCTCGCGCGACAGATTGGGCAGCGCCTCGGCGAGCGCCCGGTCGAGCCGCAGCCCGGCGGCACCCTCGGTCAGCGTCACATGCAAAATCTGATCGTCCCCCGGCATCATCGGCGATGTGGCCCCTAAACGCCAAAAATCAAGGGGGTTGCGCTTGCCCTCGCGGGGGCTGCTGCCCTAGGAGCGAGGGAGCCGGAAACATCCGGACGCTGCGCTGGGGAGCCTTGCATTCATTATGACCGATGACCGCGTCGATTTCGCCTCCATGCTGGCCTCGCGCCTTTGCCACGATCTGCTCAGTCCCGTGGGCGCCTTCGCCAACGGGCTCGAACTGCTCGCCGACGAAAAAGACCCCGAAATGCGCGCACGCTGCCTCGATCTTCTCGAACAGAGCGCGCGGACCTCGGCGGCGAAGCTCAAATTCTTCCGGCTCGCCTTCGGTTCGGCGGGCGGTTTCGGCGAGGCAGTGCCGCCCGCCGAGGCGAAGGCGGCGATCGAGGGGATCATGGCCGACCGCCCGATCGAGCTCAACTGGATGATCGGCGACGAGCCGCTGCCCAAGCCCGCGGTGAAGATCATCCTCAACCTCGCGCTGATCCTCGTCGACGCGCTGGTGCGCGGCGGGCGGCTCGACATCGGCTGCGAACGGCAGGGCGAGGGGATAGAGATCGCGCTCCATGCCGAGGCCGAACGCATCCTCGTCGATGCCGATGTCGAACGCATCCTGCAGGAAGGCGAGGCGAGCGCCGCCATGACGTCACGCACCGCCCCCGCCGTGCTCGTTCAGGCGGTTGCGGCGCAGAATGACGGACAGGTGATGCTCGCGCGCGAAACCCCGACTTCGCTGCTTGTGGGCGCAGTGCTCAAGGGTCGATAGATATGTCGCGTGTCAATTAACACTTGACATATTGCCAAGCCATGCTTTACACATTGGCATGGAGATCGGGAGTATCAGGCACAAGGGTCTGCGTCGCTTTGCGGAAAGCGGTTCGGCCAAAGGGGTCATGCAGCCGGACCGGCTCCGCGACATGCTGGCCTTCATCGTTGCCGCCGCCTCGTTCGACGAACTTGGCACGCCGCCCAATTTCGGGCTTCATCCGTTACGCGGCGACCGCGCGGGACGTTGGGCCATGACGGTAACCCGCAATTATCGGCTGACGTTCACGCGGATCGATGATCGAACCATCGGCGATCTCGATTTGGAGGATTATCACTGATGACTATCCAGCTTCATGCGTCCTTAGCCGTCCACCCTGGGCCGTGGCTGCGGCGCAATATGGTGGAACCCTATCGCCTGAACGTATCGCAGGCCGCCAATCATCTGCAGGTGAGCCGCGCGGCGATGAGCAATTTGCTGAACGGGCACGCCGATCTTTCGCCGGAGATGGCGGTTCGCTTCGAAAAGGCTTTCGGCGTGTCGGCGGCGACGCTGCTGAGGATGCAGGCGGCTTTCGATCTGGCGCAAGTTGAGGATGCGGCAAAGACGCTCAGGATCGAACGGTTGCCGGAGCCGGCCTGAGCCGCGACGGGCCGCTCGTCGCTCCCCCGGTAAAGCCCTCTTTAACCAATGTTCGCCATGGTGGCCGCTCGATTGGGGGCACCGGTTACCGCGATGGACGATCTGCTGAACGATTTTCTGGCCGAAACGTCGGAAATTCTTGCCGAAGCCGGCGGGGCGCTGGTGGCGTGGGAGGCCGATCCCGCCGACCGCGAGCGGCTCGATGCGATCTTCCGCTTCGTCCACACGATCAAGGGCAGTTCGGGCTTTCTGTCGCTGCCGCGCGTCACCGCGCTCGCGCACGCGGCCGAGGATGCGCTCGACCAGGTGCGGCGCGGCCAGCGCCAGGCCGATGCGGCGCTCGTCACCGCAGTCCTCGGCATCGTCGATCGCCTGTCCGATCTCTGCGCCGCGCTCGGCACGCAGGGCAGCGAGCCCGCGGGCGACGACAGCGCGGTCATCGCCGCGCTCGCCTCGACCGGATCGGCGCCCGTAGCCCCCGCCGAAAGCGCCGCCGAGCCCGCGCGCTCCGACGCCGAAGCCGACGATCTTTCGGTCGACCTTCAGGCGTGGCGGTCGATTCGCGTGCCGCTGCCGCTGCTCGACAGCGTGATGACCGGCGTCACCGACATCGTCCTCGCCCGCAACGAATTTTCGCGGATGCTGCGCGAAAGCGGCGCCGACGCCTCGCTCGTCGCCTCGTTCGACCGCCTCTCCGATTCGATCGCCGCGATGCGCCAGTCGGTCAGCCACATGCGGATGCAGCGGATCGACAAGCTGTTCGCTCCGTTGCCGCGCATCGTCCGCGATCTCGCGCAGGATCTGGGCAAGAAGGTCGAATTCAGCGCCACCGGCGGCGAGGTCGAACTCGACCGCGAGATGATGGAGAATATCCGCGATCCGCTGATCCACATCGTCCGCAACGCGCTCGACCATGGCATCGAACCGCTCGATCAGCGTGTCGCCGCGGGCAAGAGCGTCACCGCGACCTTGTCGGTGTCGGCGCGCCAGTCGGGCAACCAGATCGAGATCGAGGTGCGCGACGACGGGCGCGGCCTGTCGCCCGACGCGCTGGCCGCAAAGGCGATCGCCTCGCGCATCCTGACCGCCGCCGAAGCGCGCGCGCTCAGCCCGAAGGACAAGCTCGAGCTGATCTTCCGCCCCGGCTTCTCGACCGCCGCCAAGGTGACCTCGGTGTCGGGGCGCGGCGTCGGCATGGACATCGTCAAGGCGAATCTCGAGCGGATCGGCGGCATCGTCGAGCTGCGTAACGAGGAAGGGCGCGGGCTCGCGATCGTGCTGCGCGTGCCGATGACGCTGACGATCATTTCGGGGCTGATGGTGCGCGCCGCGGCGCAATATTTCGCGATTCCGCGCGGTGCGGTTCGCGAGATTCTGCTCGAAAACAGCGACAGCGTGCGCATCGACCGCGTCGGCGGCGGCGAACTCGTCACCGTGCGCGGCGAACAATTCCCGCTGCTCCGCCTCGAAACGATCCTCGACTGCGACGTCGATGAAAGCGACGATGCCGACGAGCGCGCAATCGTGATCGTCCGGCCGGGGCAGGGGCTCAGCTATGCGATCAGCGTCGCGGCGATCCACGACCATGAGGAACTGGTGATCAAACCCGCCGCGCCGCCGATCATGGCGACCGGCCTCTACGCCGGAACGACGCTGCCCGACAATGGTCGGCCGGTGCTGCTCCTCGACGTGCAGGGCGTGATGGCCGCCGCGGCGATCGACGCGTCCGAAAGCGGGCGCGCCGCTGCCGGCGCCGGCGAGGCGGAGGATGCCGCCGCGAGCGTGCGCGATGCGGCGCAACTGCTGCTCTTCCGCGACATCGACCAACGCCTGCGCGGCGTGCGCCTTTCGGTCATCGAGCGGGTCGAAGAAGTTCCCGTCCTCGCGCTCTTCGAAAGCGCCGGACAGGTGCGCGCGCAGATCGGCGAACAGATTTTCCCCGTCCACGCCGATCGCCTGCCCGACACGCAAGGCACGGTGAAGCTGCTGCGGCTCCACGACGGCCGTGCGGTGCTCTGCTATCCGATCGACGCGGTGATCGACATCGTCCGCCTGCCCGACGCCGTTCAGCCCGCCGCCACGCCGGGACTCATCGCAGGCGTCGTCCTCGTCGGCGGCGAGCCGGTCGAGGTGATTGATCCTTTCTGGCTGATGGAACGCTATGCACCGGTCGCGGCATCGCTCGTCGAGACACGGCAGCCGCTCTGCACTCTTGCGGGCGATCAGGATGGCTGGGGCGACAATTTCCTCGCGCCGCTGCTCCGCCAGGCGGGCTATCGGGTCGCCGGCAGCGACGAAGCCGGCGGCGAACGCCCCGACGTGATGCTCTGTCTCGCCGACGATCCGGCGCAGTGCGGCGTTGCCGGCGACGATGTGCCGATGATCCGGCTGCGCGCTTCGTTGGAGGCGGCCGCGTCCGACGAGGAAAGCGTTTATCGCTACGACCGCCAGGCGCTGCTCGAAGCGTTGCGCCGGCGCGTCGGGGGAGGCCGCGCCGCATGATGGACAAGCTCTACCTCGTCGCGCGCATCGCCGACACGCGCGTCGCGCTGCGCAGCCGCGCGATCAATTCGGTCGTCGTCGTCGGCACGCCGGTCGCGGTTCCCGCCGCGCCGCCGCATGTCGCGGGGCTCTTCGCGCTGCGCAGCCGCGTGCTGACGCTCATCGATCCGCACGTCGTCGTCGGGCTCGCCCCGGTGCCGGTTGCCGCGGGGCAGCGCGTGATCGTCGTCGACGTTGCGGGTCACGGCTATGCGCTGCTCGCCGACGCGATCGAGGACGTATGCTTCATCGACGCACCCGAAACGCGCGTCGCGGGCAAATTGCTGCCCGGCTGGGCGCGCATCGCCGAGGCGATGATCGAACATCAGGGTGCTTCGCTGCTCGTCGTCGATCCGGCGCGGCTCATCGCCGAACCGGTGGCGAGCGCTTATTAACGGGCTGGACACTCCTTCGCGTTACAACGGCGCGAACCTCGGGGGGGTCGGAGGGAATATAGAATGTCGAAATCTTGTCTGGTCGTCGATGACAGCAAAGTGATTCGCAAGGTCGCGCGTCATATCCTTGAAAGTATGGAATTTGCGGTCGAGGAAGCCGCCGACGGGCAGGAGGCGCTCAGCTTTTGCCGCGCGAATCGCCCCGACGTCATCCTGCTCGACTGGAACATGCCGGTGATGAGCGGCATGGAATTCCTCGGTGCTTTCAATGATCTGGACTTCGGTCTTGAGGAACGGCCGCGCGTTGTCTTCTGCACGACCGAAAACAGCATCGACCATATTCGCGCCGCGATCGAAGCGGGTGCCGACGAATATGTGATGAAGCCGTTCGATCGCGAAACGCTCGAAGGAAAGCTGCAGCTCGTCGGCGTTGCCTGAGAGCTGAAGGTGACCCAACCCCGACCCGAGATTCCCGAGCCCGCCGGCGCTACCGAAGTCGCGACGGCGCGCAGCGTCCGCGTGATGCTCGTCGACGACAGCCTCGTCGTGCGCAGCATCCTCGAACGGATCGTCGAGCAGCGTGCCGAACTCAAGATTTGCGCGTCGGTCGCCTCGGCGCACGAAGCGCTCGCCTATCTGGCCTGCGAGCCGGTCGATGTCGTCGTCCTCGACATCGAGATGCCCGGCATGAACGGCATCGCCGCGCTGCCGCACATATTGGAGCGAGCGCAGGGGGCGCGCGTGCTGATCCTGTCGTCGAACTGCATC
This sequence comes from Sphingopyxis indica, assembly GCF_900188185.1. GTDB lineage: Bacteria > Pseudomonadota > Alphaproteobacteria > Sphingomonadales > Sphingomonadaceae > Sphingopyxis > Sphingopyxis indica. Next base: position 224,461 of record NZ_FZPA01000001.1, read on the forward strand.
GAGGGCGGTCCCGCGGCGATCGAAGCACTCGCACTCGGTGCCAGCGACACGCTCGCGAAGCCGGGCCGCGGCAGCTTTTCGGGGCGCTTCGCCGACATCCTGACCGAACGCATCCTGACCCTCGGGCAGCAGCCGCTTGCGGTTCCGGTGCTCTGCGCCCTCCCGCCGGCCGCGGTGAAGCCGGCGCCCGCGCTCGAGGGGATTCATCCCGCCGAATGTATCGCGGTCGCCGCCTCGACCGGCGGCATCCCCGCCTTCGCCAATTTCCTGGCCCACCTCGATCCGCGCGTGACCGCACCGATCCTCCTTACCCAGCATCTGCCCGACGCCTTCATGGAATTTTACGCGCGCCAGATCGCGACGATGACCACGCGCAAGGTTTGCGTCGCGACGGCCGGAATGGCGGTCGAGTGCGGCCACGTCTATCTCGCGCCGGGCGACGCGCATCTGCGCGTCGTCGAGGGCGCGCGCGGCCCCGAAATCGCGCTCGACCGCCATCCGGTCGAGAACGGCTGCTGCCCGTCGGCCGACCCGATGCTCGATTCGGTCGCCGCACTCTATGGCAAGCGCGGGGTCGCGGTGGTCCTCAGCGGCATGGGACGCGACGGGGCACAGGGCGCGGCGCGGCTCAAGGCGGCGGGCGGCACGGTCTTCGCGCAGGCGCCCGAAAGCTGCGTGATCTGGGGTATGCCCGGCGCGGTGAGCAAGACCGGCATCGCCGCGGCGACGCTCAATCCCGACGCCATCGCGCTGATGCTCGGCAGCCTCGCGGGGGGACGCAAGCCATGATGGGCGGTGGGGGCGGCAGCGATTCGGCCTATCGCGTACTGATGGCCGTGCTCGAATCGCGCACCGGACAGACCTTGTCGCCGAGCCGCATCTGGCGCATCGAAATGTCGCTGAAGCCGGTGATGCAGCGCCACGGGATCGCCGACCTCGACGCGCTCGTCGCGGCGCTCGTCACCTCGACCAGCCGCCAACTGCTCGACGACACGGTCGACGCGATGCTCAACAACGAGACCTTCTTTTATCGCGAACACAGCGTCTTCGACGATATTGCCGCCACCGCGCTCGACCATCTGCGCACGATCAACGCCGCGTCGCGCCGGATCACCATCTGGCATTGCGGCGTGTCGACGGGGCAGGAAGCCTATTCGATGGCGATGCTGTTCGCCGAACAGGAGGCGCGCTGGGCCGGCTGGACGATCCAGATCGTCGGCACCGACGTCAGCTATCATGCGATTTCGCGCGCGCGCGCCGGCATCTATTCGCAGTTCGAAATTCAGCGCGGGCTGCCGGTGCAGCGCATGGTGCGCTGGTTCGACCAGACCGGGGCGGGGTGGCTGGCCAAGGCCGATCTGCGCCGGCGCGTCGATTTTTCGGTGCAGAATATGCTCGTCGACCGGCCGCCGCTTGGCGGTGCCGCCGATCTGATCTTCTGCCGCAACCTCTTGCTCTATTTCGCCAAGCCGATGCGCGAAAAGGCGTTCGCGCGGTTGCGCGCCGCCGCCGCGCCGCAGAGTTTCCTCGTCCTCGGCGCGGGCGAAACGGTGCTCGGCCAGACCGATCAGTTCGTCGCCAGCCCGCGGCTGCGCGGCCTCTACGAGCCCGCCGACCAGAAGGTGCGGCGCGCGGCCTGACTTGCAATTTGCCCCCCGCTGGCGCAAGCGGAGGCGGGGCGGCAGCAGGGATGGACAGCGACACGCATGAGCGATTTTATCGAACGCTGGTCTCCCAATTTCGACGAGCGCGCGCTGCCTGTCTCGATGATCGTGCTGCATTATACCGGCATGAAGACCGGCGCCGAAGCGATCGACCGGCTCGCCGACCCCGCCGCGAAAGTCTCGGCGCATTATGTCGTCAGCGAGGATGGGCAGATCACGCATATGGTGCCCGAGGACAAGCGCGCGTGGCACGCGGGCGCGTCGCACTGGCGCGGCATCAACGACGTCAATTCGGCGAGCGTCGGCATCGAGATCGTCAATCCGGGGCACGAATGGGGTTATGTCCCCTTTCCCGACGAGCAGATCGCCTCGGTCGTCCGGCTCGTCCATCTGATCAAGGACCGCCATGCCGTCACGCGCGGCAATGTCGTCGGCCATTCGGACGTCGCCCCCGCGCGCAAGCAGGACCCCGGCGAGCTTTTTCCCTGGGGCGAACTCGCGCGCCGCCGCCTCGCGCTGCCGCGCCCGACGAAAAAGCTCACCGATCCGCTATGGACCGACGCGGGTTTCCTGCTCGCGCTCGAACGCTTCGGCTATGACGTGACCGACGGTTTCGCGGCGACGGTGGCGTTCCAGCGCCGCTTTCGCCCCGAACTGATCGACGGCACGATCGACGGCGAATGCCGCGCGATATTGCTGGCCTTGCTGCTGCCGCAGCCCGAAGGGGACTGAGGCGCCGCCCGCCGGTCAATCGCGCTTCGTGACCGTCACCACCGCGTCGATGGGCAAATCCCCGTAAAGATGGGGAAAGAGCGCGCCGCCGCGCGCTTCCTCCCAGCGGATCGCGTCGCCGAGCAGGGTCAGATCGACCTCGGCGATGTGCAGCCCCGATTGCCCGGCGAAATGCTTCTCGAGCGTCCCTTCGACCTGTTCGGCGCTCGACAGGTGGATATAGCCGTCGGCGATGTCGATCGGCGCGCCGCGGAACACCCGGTCGCGCTCGAACTCGGCCCATTGCTGCGCGGTCAATATCTTGAAGGCGGTGGCGGCGCTCATGCGTCGCCGTCCTTGGCCGCTTCCGCCGGCTCGACCGCTTCGCCGGCCTCTTCCTCGCTCTCCTCGATCAGTGCCGCCGACACGACATGCTCGCCCTCGGCGACGTCGAACAGCCGCACGCCCGCCGAGCCGCGGCCGATGACGCGCAGGCTGTCGAGCCCCATGCGGATCAGCTTCGCCTGGTCGGTGACGAGCATCAGCTGATGCGCCTGCGTCGCGGGGAAACTCGCGACCACCGGCCCGTTGCGGCCGATATTGTCGATGTTGGTGATCCCCTGGCCGCCGCGGCCGGTGCGGCGATATTCGACCGCCGACGACAGCTTGCCATAGCCATTGGCGCAGACGGTCAGGATGAACTGCTCGCGCGCCGCCAGCTCGGCATAGCGCGCGTCGTCCATGCGGCGCGGCGTGCGGTCGGGGTCTTCGCCCTTCCACGGCGCGTGGCGCAGATAATCCTCGCGCTCCTCCTGATCGGCGATGCCGGTGCGGTGCAGGATCGACAGCGAGATCACCTCGTCGCCCGCCGCGAGGCGCATCCCGCGCACGCCGGTCGAGTTGCGGCTCTGGAATTCGCGGACATCGTCGCCGGCAAAGCGGATCGCCTTGCCCTGCCGCGTCGCGAGCAGCACATCGTCGCTTTCGTCGAGCAGAGCGACGCCGATCAGCCGGTCGTCGGCATCCTCGCCCTCGAACTTCATCGCGATCTTGCCGTTCGACGGCACGTTGGTGAAGGCGTCCATGCTGTTGCGGCGCACGCTGCCCTTCGCGGTCGCGAACATGACATGCAGCTTGCCCCACTCCTCCTCATCCTCGGGCAGCGGCAGCACGGTCGAGATCGTCTCGCCGGTTTCGAGCGGGAGCAGGTTGACCATCGGCCGCCCGCGCGTCGCGGGGCCGCCTTCGGGCAGGCGCCACACCTTCATGCGATAGACGCGGCCGAGGGTCGAGAAGAAGAGCACCGGCGTGTGCGTCGAGGTGACGAACAGCTCGGTGACGACATCCTCGTCCTTCGTCGCCATGCCGGCGCGCCCCTTGCCGCCGCGGCGCTGCGCGCGGAAGGTGTCGAGCGGGGTGCGCTTGATATAGCCGTCCATCGTCACCGTGACGACCATCTCCTCGCGTTCGATCAGATCCTCGTCGTCGATTCCGTCGGCGGCGGGCGCCATCAGCGTCTTGCGCGGCGTCGCGAATTCGTCGCGCACCGCGACGAGTTCCTCGCGCATCACGCCATAGAGTTTGACGCGATCGGCGAGGATCGACAGCAGCTCCTCGATGACCGCCGCCAGCTCCTTCAATTCGTCACCGATCTCGTCGCGGCCGAGCGCGGTCAGGCGGTGGAGGCGCAGGTCGAGGATCGCCTTCACCTGTATTTCGGAGAGGCGATAGACGGCGCTTTCCTCCATCTCGCCCTCGATCGCCTCGACGAGGCGGATATAGGGCGCGATTTCGCCGATCGGCCATTCGCGCGCGAGCAGCGCTTCGCGCGCCGCGGCGGGGTTCGGCGCGCCGCGGATGATCCGCACCACCTCGTCGAGGTTCGACACCGCGACGACGAGCCCCAGCAAGATGTGCGCGCGGTCGCGCGCCTTCGCGAGCTCATATTTGCAGCGGCGGGTGATCACCTCTTCGCGGAAGGCGATGAAGGCCGTCAAAATATCTTGCAGCCCCAGCATTTCGGGGCGGCCGCCGCGGATCGCGAGCATGTTCGCGGGAAAGCTCGACTGCGCCGGCGTGTGCCGCCACAGCTGGTTGAGCACGACGTCGGCGGTCGCATCGCGCTTCAGGTCGATGACGATGCGCACCCCTTCGCGGTTCGATTCGTCGCGAATGTCGGCGACGCCCTCGATGCGCTTGTCGCGCGCCGCTTCGGCGATCTTTTCGACGAGGCCCGACTTGCCGACCTGAAAGGGGATCGAGGTCAGGACGATCGAGCGGCGCCCTTCTCCCCTGCCGCGGCCTTCCTCGATCTCGTGCGTCGCGCGCATCATGATCGAGCCGCGCCCGGTGGTATAGGCGTTGCGGATGCCGCCCTGGCCCAGGATCATCGCGCCGGTCGGGAAATCGGGACCCGGGATGATCTGCATCAGCTCTTCGGTCGACAGCGGCGCGCCGCCCTCGAGCTGGCGGTCGATCGTCGCGAGGCAGGCGTCGATCACTTCGCCCAGATTGTGCGGCGGGATGTTCGTCGCCATGCCGACCGCGATGCCGCCCGCGCCGTTGACGAGCAGGTTCGGAAAGCGCGCCGGGAGGACCGTCGGCTCTTCGCGGCTCGCGTCATAGTTGGGCTGAAAGTCGACCGTATCCTTGTCGAGATCGTTCAGCAGCACCATCGCGGTCTTGGCAAGCCGCGCCTCGGTGTAACGCATCGACGCCGGCGGATCGGGGTCCATCGAGCCGAAATTGCCCTGACCGTCGATCAAGGGCACGCGCAGCGACCAGTCCTGCGTCATGCGTGCGAGCGCGTCATAGATGGCGCTGTCGCCGTGCGGGTGATAATTGCCCATCACGTCGCCGACGATCTTCGCCGATTTCTTGTACGGGCGGCCGGGGACGAAGCCGCCTTCCTGCGCGGCATAGAGAATGCGCCGGTGGACGGGCTTCAGGCCGTCGCGCACGTCGGGAAGCGCGCGGGCAACGATCACGCTCATCGCGTAATCGAGGTAGGACGTCTTCATTTCATCGACGATGTTGATCGGCGACACGCCATCCTCGGACGGCGGCATAGGCGTATTTTCTTCGGTCAAGACCCGGCCTTTTTTCTGCTTATCGGGAGATGCTTCGGGCCTAGCCGATGGGGCGCCGATATGCCAGTGATTCGCGCGGTTTCGGCGGGATTTTTTCACTTTTGCGGCACGGGCCGAAAGCGGCGTCCGGCGGAGGCGAATTCGCGCCGGATTGCGGCGGCATGGCGGCACAGAAGCGGCTTGCCAATCGACGGTCTGCGCCTAAAGGTTCGGCGCCATGCGCTTTTCCAAGATCCCTGACGGCCCATGGCCCTGATCGCGCTGGTGGGGGCCAGCGAGCCGCTGCCCGATGGCGGGCTGCGCGCGCTCGTGTCGGTGGCGGGCGAGACTCTGCTCGAACGGCAGGCGGCGCGGCTCGCCGATGTCGGCGTCACGCACATCGCGGTGTCGGTGGGCGCCGTGCCGGGCGAACTGCTCGCCACCTGCGACCGCATCCGGCGCCGCGGCATGAAGGTGACGCCGGTGCGCGGTGCCGGCGACCTGCTGCCGCTCGTCGAGCCCGACGACCGCATCATCCTCGTCGCCGACGGGCTGCGCGCCGGGGGCACGCACTATGCCGCGATCGCCAAGCCCGGGTCGCCCGCGATCCTCGTCACCGGCGACACGGTGCTGACGCAGGGGTTCGAGCGGATCGACGCGACGCGGCGCTGGGGCGGGCTCGCGTGCATCTCGCAGCCGATGGTCGCCGAACTCGCCGCGATGCCCGGCGAATGGGACATGATGCTCACCTTGCTCCGCCTCGCGGTGCAGGCGGGATCGCGGCGGCTCTATTGCGAACCCGCGCTGTTCGAGCAGGGCGAGATCGCGATCGTCGCCGATCGCCCGACCGCGGCGCTGATCGAGCAATCGAGCCTGCAACGCGTCGAATATGGCGGCATGGGGCTCGGCCGCTCGGCGATCATGATGCCGCTCGTCCGGCTCGCGGGGCCGCTGCTCGTCCGCTCGCCCGCGACCGCGCGCTATCTGCCCTTTCTGACCGGCCTGTCGTGGGTGATCGTCGCGCTGCTCGCGGCGAGCGGGCTCGCGGCGGCGGGGGCGCTGGTGGCGGTGTTCGGCGGGCTCGGCCTCGCGGCGATGCGCTTCCTGTCCGCCTTCCGCGCCGAAAGCGCGGCGCAGGACCGTTGGCGCGAGGTCATCCGTACCTTCGCCTGGGTGCTGCTCGCGGTCTTTCCCTGGCTGCTTTCGCTCGCCGCGCCGGGCCATGTCATGCCGCCCTTTTCACAGGCCGCGCTGGCGCCCTGCCTCGCCGCAACGATCCTGCTCGCGCGCTGGCTCTATGTCGATTCGGGCGAAAAACGGCGCTTCCACTGGCTGCTGCCCGACGCCGATCAGGCGTGGATCATGCTCGCGCCGGCGCTGTTGTTCGGCTTCGCGGCGCCGATGTTCGCGATCCTGCCGCTCCTCGCGCTGTTCCAGATCCTGCTGTGGTTGCGTCTCGCGCGGCGCCCGGAGGCGCGGTAAGACGGTGCGCTTCAAGGTTTAGAGCGCATTAACGCCATTCTGATATGGCCCGACACGCATGAGTGACTCTTTCGTCCCCCCCGGCATTGATTTGCCGCCGTCGACGCTGCCGGCGCGCCTCGCCGAGCTGGCGGCCTATCTGGCGGCGCCTGCGGCCGGGCGGCTGACGGAGGAGCAGCGCGCGCTGGCGCTCGGCATCGCGCGGCGCCTGGTGTGCGAGATCGCGCGCGAGCTCGACCGGGGGATCGACGCGGACATATTGTGGCAGAGCTGGCTTGCCGACGGCGTGCCGGCGGCGGCGCGGCTCGCCGCGCCCTGTTTTGCGCGCGCCGAGGAACATCGCTGGCGCGAACAGTCGATGCAGCAGGCGGCGATGCCGTTCGCCGGCGCGGCGGGCGATGCGCGGCCGGAGAGCGAGCAGGAGACGCTATCGGCGGTCGATCGCGCCTATCTGCAACTGCAGATCGCCGACGGGCGCCGCCGCGATGCGCTCGGCAGCCCCTGCATTGCGCCGGCCGACCTCGACCCGGCGCTGTTCCGTACGCTGCTGCTCGACATCGCCGCCTGGCAGCTCGGCCGGATCGAGGGCGATCAGGGGGAGGGGGCAAGGCTCGGCAACGCCGTCAACGGCCTGATGGCGAAGCAGGCGAGCGCCCCCGGAATCGACGCCGCTGCACGCGACTATCATGCGGCGCTGGCGGCCGAACAGGCGCTCGCCGAAGCGGCCGAAACAGCGATTGCGCGGCACGACTGGCCGGCGCTGATCGCGCTTGCGGCTTCGGCGCATGGCGCGCGTTTCGAAGCGATGGCAGTGGCGCTCCTCAGTGCCGAACCGGCGGCATTGCCGTTGCTGCTCGCACCGCTGCGCCTGGACCGCGCCGCGCTCGCGCCGCTCGAAGCCTCGTTCGCCCAGCTCACCGATCGAGCCGTTCCCGGCGTTCTGGCCGACCATTCGGCGCCGCGGGCAGAGGTGCGGGGATGAGCGAGCGCATCGTCCGGGGCCGGATCGACCGTGCCGGCATATTGGTCAGCGCCGATGCCCCGCTGTTGAAGCTGCAACGGCGCGCCGGGGCGGGGCTCGACCGGCCGCTGGCGCTGCCGCAACTCGCGCGGCTCGTCGCGCTCGCCCAGCGGCTCCAGCGCGACATCAGCCGGCCGCTCTATGCCGCCGACGATCACAGCGATATCCACGCTCTGGTGCGGGTCATGCCCGATGCCGACGGCGCCAATCTGGAGATCAGCGACTGGCGCACCGGGCCGGTCGGCCAGCCGCAGGTGCCCTCGATTCCCGACATGGCCGCGGCGCCGCACGCCTGGGCGTGGGAATGCGACGGCCAATTGCGCCTGGTCGTGCTGCGCGCCGGCGTCGATGCGCCGCCGGTGCCGGCCGGCTGGGAAGGCTTGTCGCTGTCCGAACAGTTCGAGCTGCAGCCCAATGAGGCGGGGCGGTTCGCCGTCCTGCGCGCGCTCGCGCAGCAATCACGCTTCGAGGGGCAGCGCGTGCGCGTTGCCGGCGCCAATGCCCATGCGGCCTGGATGCTCTCGGGCGACCCCCAGTTCGATGCAACCGGGCGTTTTACCGGCTTTCGCGGCATCGCGGTCCCGGTCGACGGGCCGGGTTCGGCGGCGGGCGCACCCGAACCGCGCACCGATCCCGCCTTCGGCTCGCTGCCGCTGTCCGATCCGCAGTTCGGGCGCCGGATCGACGGTGCGCTGCGCGGCCCGCTCAGCCGGATCATCGCCACCGCCGAAACGATCTCGGGCCAGTTCGACGGACCGATCCGCGCCGATTATGCGCGCTACGCCGGCGACATCGCCCATGCGGGACGGCATTTGCTCGGGCTCGTCGACGATCTCGCCGATTTGCAGAATATCGAACGCCCCGGCTTCAAGGCGGCGCGCGACGAGATCGACCTTGGCGACCTCGCCCGGCGCGCGGTCGGGCTGCTCGGCATGAAGGCCGAGGAAAAGGGGATTCGCATCGACACCCCGCGCCCCGACGATCCGATGCCCGCGTGGGGCGAATTCCGCCGCGTCTTGCAGGTGCTGTTGAACCTGCTCGGCAATGCGATCCGCTATTCGCCGCTCGATTCGCAGATCTGGATCCGCGTCGATCGCGAGGGCGACCGCGCCTCGGTGACGATCGCCGATCAGGGGCAGGGGCTGTCGGCCGACCAGCAGGACGTGGTGTTCGAGAAATTCGAACGCCTCGGCCGCACCGACAGCGGCGGCTCGGGGCTCGGCCTCTATATCGCGCGGCGCCTCGCGCGCGCGATGGAGGGCGACCTGACGGTCGAAAGCGCGCCGGGGCAGGGCGCGCGCTTCACCCTGACCCTCCCCGCGCGCGATCCCGGCTAGCCCGGAAAGGCTCCAAGCGCGCGCTTCAGCCCTCGAGCAAGGCTTTCGTTGCCGCCGTGACGTCGGCCTGACGCATCAGGCTTTCGCCGACGAGGAAAGCGCGCACGCCGCTCGCCGCGAGCCGCCGGCAATCGGCGTGGGTCGCAATGCCGCTTTCGCCGACGAGCAAGCTTCCCGGCGGCACCAGCTTCGCGAGGCGTTCGGTGACCGCGAGGTCGGTCTGAAAAGTCCTGAGGTCGCGGTTGTTGACGCCGATCAGGCGCGATTTGAGCTCTCTCAGCGCGCGCTCCAGCTCGGCTTCGTCATGCACCTCGACCAGCACGTCCATGCCGCGTTCGATCGCCGCGGCCTCGATCTCGCGCATCGCGTCGTCGCCCAGCGCCGCGACGATGATCAAAATCGCGTCGGCGCCGATCGAGCGCGCTTCGGCGACCTGCCACGGGTCGATCATGAAATCCTTGCGCAGCACCGGCAAGGGGCACGCCGTGCGCGCGGCGATCAGATATTCCTCATGCCCCTGAAAATAAGGCGCGTCGGTGAGCACCGACAGGCAGGCCGCGCCCCCCGCGGCATAGGCGCGCGCATGATCGGCAGGATTGAAATCCGCCCGGATCAACCCCTTGGACGGCGAGGCTTTCTTGATTTCGGCGATCAGGCCGAAACCGCCCGCGGCGATCTTCGCCTCCAGCGCGGCGGCGAAGCCGCGCACCGGGCCGGCATCGACCGCGTCGAGCGCGGCGACCGAGCGCGATTTGCGGCGCTCGGCGACTTCCTCCGCCTTGGTCGCCAATATTTCGGTGAGCTTGTTCACTGGGTGCGTCCCGCTTGTCCGTCATTGCGAGGGCCGCAGGCCCGCGGCAATCCAGAGCTGCGCAAGACCGCTCTGGATTGCTTCGCTTCGCTCGCAATGACGAGGAAAAAAGTGCTCATTTATACGCGATCCAGCAGTTGAGCAGCGCGTTGGCGAGGCCCTTGTCGATCGCCTCGGCGGCTTCCTCGACGCCCTCGACGAGCGTATCCGCGGCGCCCGCGACGACGAGCGCCTCGGCGGCGTTGTAGAGCACCGCGTCGCGATAGGCGCCGGGCTCGCCCATCAGCAGGCCGCGCAACGCCCTGGCATTATAGGCCGCATCGCCGCCGCGGATATCCGAAATCGGCCGCGTCGGCAGGCCCGCGTCGGCGGCGTGGCTGCGCTGCATCCGAACGCCCTCGGGGGTGACGACCGCGACCTCGTTGCCGCCCGCGAGCGACAGTTCGTCGATCCCCTCGTCGCCCGAGATCACGCGCGAATGGTCGGTGCCGAGCCGGTGGAGCGCCTCGGCATAGACGGGGACATAGGCGGGGCGCGCGATGCCGATCAGCTGGCGCCGCACGCGCGCCGGATTGGCGAGCGGCCCCATCAGGTTGAAGATGGTGCGGCGGCCGAGCGCCTTGCGGATCGGCATGATGCGCGCCATCGCCGGATGGTGGTGCGCGGCGAAGAGGAAGCAGATGCCGAGATCGGCGAGCTGCGCTTCGGCCATTTCGCTCGCGCGCGCCATGTCGAGGCCGAGCGCTTCCAAGGTATCAGCGGCCCCCGACTTGGAGGAAGCGGCGCGATTACCATGCTTTGCGACCGGAACCTCGCACGCCGCGACGACGATCGACACAGCGGTCGAGACGTTCAACGTATGATGCCCGTCGCCCCCGGTGCCGCAGACGTCGATCGCGCCTTCGGGGGCCTCGATCGGGATCAGCCGGTCGCGCATCGCCTGCGCCGCCGCGGCGATCTCGGTCGCGGTCTCGCCGCGGTCGGACAGCGCCGACAGGAAGGCGGCGACCTCCTCGTCGCTGCCGCCGCCGTCGAGCATCGTCGCGAACGCCGCTTCGGCTTCGTCCCGATCCAGAAGCGCGGCCGGGTCGGGAAAGGGGCCGAAGCGACTCATGCCGCCTGCCGCTTGGCGACCGGCAGCCCCGCCAGCGCCATGAAATTGGCGAGCATCGCATGACCATGTTCGGTCGCGATGCTTTCGGGGTGGAATTGCACGCCATGGATGGGGAGTTCGGCGTGGCGAAAGCCCATCACCGCGCCATCGTCGCTCGTCGCGTTGATCGGCAGGCAGTCCGGAATATCGACGACCTCGAGGCTGTGATAGCGCGTCGCGGTGAGGGGGGAGGGCAGGCCTGCGAACAGTCCGCTGCCGTCGTGACACACCGGCGAGGTCTTGCCGTGCATCAGGTGCCCGCGCTGCACCGTCCCGCCGAAATGCTGCCCGATCGCCTGATGTCCCAGGCACACGCCGAGCAGCGGCCGCGCTGCATCGGCGCAGGCGGCGACGAGATCGAGGCTGATCCCCGCCTCGTTCGGCGTGCAGGGCCCCGGCGAAATCAGCAGCGCATCGGCCCCGGTCGCGAGCGCCTCGGCCGCTGTCAGTGCATCGTTCCGCTCGACGCGCACCTCGGCCCCCAGCTCGATCAGATAATGAACGAGGTTGAAAGTGAAGCTGTCGTAATTGTCGATGACGAGGATCATGAGCCCTGCTTGTCATAAGCGATGAATGGCGATGGTGCGAAGGCCGGTTGGCTGACCCGTTCATACCAATCAGTCTTGAAATTCGGAAGGAGAGCGATCTCGGCTAGGAGTAACTCCCAGCTCTCCAACTCTTCGTGGAAAATCCAGTGGTCGTCATCAGACGCTATTTCGCAACAAATGAGATCCGAAGTCACCTCATCACGCTTGAAAAACGTGACTCGCCTGATGAGATCGGCGGAAACAGGCAGCGACGTAGTCACTGCCCGTATCCCGGCGTCCCCGCAAGCCGCACCGCTTCGCGCGCCGCGGCGAAGAGGGCGCCCGCCTTGGCTTCGCATTCGCGCTGTTCATAGGCCGGATCGCTGTCGGCGACGATCCCCGCGCCCGCCTGCGCATACATGGTGCCGTCCTTGACGATCGCGGTGCGCAGCACGATGCAGCTGTCCATATTGCCGTCGGGCGCGAAATAGCCGACGCCGCCGGCATAAGGCCCGCGGACGTCGGCTTCGAGCTCGGCGATGATCTGGCACGCGCGCACCTTGGGCGCGCCGCTGACGGTGCCGGCGGGAAAGCCCGCGAACAGCGCGTCGATCGCATCCTTGCCCGGCGACAGGCGGCCGATGACGTTCGATACGATGTGCATGACGTGGCTGTAATATTCGACGGTATAGCTGTCGGTCACGGTGACGCTGCCGCCCGTCGCCGCGCGGCCGACGTCGTTGCGGCCGAGGTCGAGCAGCATCAGATGCTCGGCGCGCTCCTTGGGGTCGGCGAGCAGGCTCTCGCGATTCTCGGCATCCTCGGCGCTCGTGCGGCCGCGCGGCCGGGTGCCGGCGATCGGGCGGATCGTGATCTCGCCGTCGCGCACGCGCACCAATATCTCGGGCGACGATCCGATCAGCGCGAAGCCCGGCAGGTCGAGGAAATAGAGGAAGGGCGAGGGGTTGATCCGCCGCAGCGCGCGATAAAGGTCGAAGGGCGGCAGGTCGAAGGGGGTCGAAAAGCGCTGCGACAGCACGACCTGAAAAATGTCGCCCGCCGCGATATAATCCTTCGCCGCGCGCACCATTTCGGCATAGCGTTCGGGGCTCGTTGCGGCGTGGCGGACGATGTCGCCCGGCTGCGCGCCGGTGGCTGCGCGCGCGGCGTGCGCGTTCGCGCTCGACAGCCGCGCGGCGATGCCTTCGAGCCGGTCGTTCGCCGCCTCGATCATCCGGTCGATCGCGCCGTCGGCGTCGGGCCAGATCGGCGCGATCAGGAACAGCTCGTCGGCGAGCCGGTCGAAGACGAGGATCGTCGTCGGGCGCACGAAGATCATGTCGGGCAGGCCGAGCCCCGCGCCCGGCGCACGCGGGATGCGCTCGACGAGGCCGATCGTTTCATAGGCGAAAAAGCCGACGAGCGTTGCCAGCGCCTTGGGCAGGCCTTCGGGCACGTCGAAGCGGCATTCGGCAACCAGGTCGCGCAGCGCCTGCAGCGCGCCGCCCGCCAGCGGCACGAAGGCGCCCTTGTCGTGGCGCCAGTCGCGGTTGATCCGCGCCGCATCGCCGGTCGCTTCGAACATCAAATCGGGATCGAGCCCGATCAGGCTGTAGCGCCCGCGCGTCTCGCCGCTTTCGACCGATTCGAGCACCCAGTCGCCGCGTCCCGGCTCGATCAGCTTGAGCGCGGCCGAAACCGGCGTTTCGACGTCGGCGATCAGCCGCTGCCAGACGACCGCGCCGCGCCCCTGCGCCAGCGCCTCGAGCGCTGCTGCTCTGCCCTCGAGCGCCACTTCTACTGAACCGCGGCCGCTCCGGTCAGCTCCTTGCGAAGCTGCTCGAGCAGGTCCTTGTTGATCTGCACCTCGGCGCGGCGCTTCGCCTCGGTCGCGAGCTGCGCGACCAGTTCGTTGCCGAACGCCGGGCCGAGCGGCCGTGCGAGGCCCTTGACCTGTTCGGGGTCGATGTCCTTGGCGTCGGGGCGGTCGACCTTGCCCAGCGAAATCACCATCCAGCCGCGATTGCCGGGGATTTCGAGCGTTTTGACGCTGCCCTCGGCCATCGAAAAGAGCAGCGCGAGCTCGGGCGGCACCTGCGCGCCGTCGCGGGCGATTTCGGCGCGGCTGCCGCCGATCGCCTGGACATTGCCGATATTGGGCCCGGCGGCGCGGACCGCAGCGGGCAGATCCTGACCGCCCTCGACCGCCTTGACGATCGCGCGCGCCTTGTCGCGGGCGACCTTCTGGCCCTGCGCCAGACGCCAGTCGGCGAGCAGCTCGCTGCGGATTTCGGCGAGCGGCGGCGGTGCGGCGGCCACGACCGACTTGACGGCAAAGACCGCAAATTGCTCATTCTGCTTGAGCGTCGCGAGCTGGCCTTCGCCTTCCGATGCGCCCTGGAACGCCTGCGCGACCATCGGCGCGAGGTCGGGCGACAGGGCGAAGTCGGGCTTCGCGGGCGCGCGGCCGCTCGGCAGGATCGCGGGGGTCTCGTGCAGTTCCAGCTTGCGGTCGGACGCGACCTCCTCGATCGAGGCGCCGCCGTTCACCGCATCCTGCACCGCGTTATAATAATCGACGACCGCCTCTTCGGCCTTGTTCTTTTCGAGCTGGGCGCGAATCTCCGGCGTCGCGTCGGCCAGGCTGCGCGCCGGCGTCGTAGTGACATTCTCGACGCGCGCGATCGACCAGCCGAGTTCGGTCTGCGTCGGGCCGAGCAGGTCGCCTTGCCTGGCGGCGAACGCAGTCTTTGCGGCGTCGGCGCTCGTCGTCGCGGCATAGGCCGATTGGGTGAGGTCGCCGGTGTTCGAGCTCGAAAGCCCCGCGGCCCTGGCGGCATCGGACAGCGACGCGCCGCCGCGAACCTTGGCCGCGATGCCGTCGGCCGTCTTCTTGTCGGGGGCGATCACCTGCGCCAGCCGGCGCGTTTCCTTGGCGGCATATTGCGCGGCGTTGCGCTTGTAGAATTCGGCGATTTCGGCGTCGGTCACCGGTGGCGCCTTGACCGAGCCACGATCGAACAGCGCATATTGGATCACGCGGCGCTCGGGGATCGAATAGCGCGCGACATTCTGCGTCAGATATTTGCGCAGCACATCGTCGCCCGGATCGCTCTTGGGCGCAAAGGGGCTCGCGGGCACGAAGGTCGCCAGACCCTGCCGCTTTTCGAGGAGCAGCGCCGCATAGGGCTCGGCCATCGCGGGCGGCACCGCGGGCACGCGGCCGATCGGCGCGGCGACCTGTTCGGCGAGCAGCTGCTGCGCGATGTCGCGGCGAAGCTGCGTCTCGGTCATGCCGTTCTGCGTCAGAAAGGCCTCGAAACGCGCCTGATCGAAACTGCCCGACACGCCGGCAAAGACCGGAAGGTCGGCGATGCGGCCGTCGACGAGCCGCTTGCTCACGCCAAAGCCCATATCTTCGGCCAGTTGCTCGAAGGCCGCGCCCTCGACGAGCTGGTCGAGCACCTGATCGAGCCCGCCCGATTCGACAAAGGCCGCCATCGTCAATCCGGGCTGCTGTTCGCGCGTCTGGTTATACGCCATCCGCACCCGGTCGCGCAGTTCGCCAAGGCCGATGTCGGTGTTGCCGACGCGCGCGACATTCGCGCCGCCGATGCCGCCGAAGCTCGAGTTGCCGGTCACATCGCCCAGCGCGAAGGCGAGGCCGACGATCACGACAAAGGCAAGCGCGAGGAACTTGCCGATGGCAGATCCGAAAAGGCGGCGAAGGGCGGTAATCATCGAAGGGGCAATCTTTCGCGGCTGGGCGCACGAAGGCGCGGTCGGGCGCTGCTTTAGGCGGGAGGCCGGGCTGCATCAAGGCGGGAAACGGATTCGGCCCGCTTGCGCGCCGCCCCGATGCGTGATCATCTTTGAGTGAGTAAGCCCGTGTGCTCCCGCGGAGGCGGGAGCCCATCTCCCGACGGCTCTATCTTGCACGGGCACGAGCTGGGTCCCCGCGTTGGCGCTACGCGCCGCCTTCGGCTCCGCGGGGACACATGATCTTTCACAGGCGCTTCATTCAAGGACGATCATGTTCTAGGGCCAGCTCGCGGGCGACGAGACCCGCGACGAGGAGGGATGAATGGTACGGCGCAAATATGTGGTCGGCAACTGGAAGATGAACGGGCTCAGCGGCGCGCTGGCCGAGGCCGAGGCGATTTTCGCCGGCGCCCGCGCGCACGAAGCCGTCGATGTCGCGCTGTGCCCGCCCTTCACGCTGATCGGCCCGATGGCGGCGCTTGGCGGCGCGACCGGCGGGCAGGATTGCCACCCGCAGCCGTCGGGCGCCTTCACCGGCTCGGTATCGGCTCCGATGCTCGCCGATGCCGGCGCGGCGCTCGTCATCGTCGGCCACAGCGAACGCCGCGAGGGGTTCGCCGAGCGCGACGCCGACGTCAAGGCGAAGGCGGGGGCGGCGCTGACCGCCGGGCTGTCGGTGATCCTCTGCGTCGGCGAACCGCTCGGCGTGCGCGAATCGGGCGGCGCGATCGACTATGTGCTGGCGCAGGTGCAGGGTTCGCTGCCCGGCGACTTCGACCCCGCGCGGCTCGCCGTCGCCTATGAACCGATCTGGGCGATCGGCACCGGCCGCGTGCCGACGATCGAGGATGTCGCCGCGATGCACGGCGCGATCCGCGCCGCTCTGTCCGACCGGATCGGCGAGGGTGCGGCGGCGGTGCGCCTGCTCTATGGCGGATCGGTCAATGGCGACAATGCGGCCGATCTGCTCGGTGCGCGCGACGTCGACGGCGCGCTGGTCGGCGGCGCCAGCCTGACCGCCGCGAAATTCCTGCCGATCGTCGAGGCGGCGGCGCGGGTGGGGTAGGCAAGGGGTTTGTCGTCTGGGTGAATCGCTTGCAAAGCTCGTGTGCTCCCGCGCAGGCGGGAGCCCATCTCCCGACGGCACTATCTTGCTCCGACCGGAGATGGGTCCCCGCCTGCGCGGGGACACACGAACTATCACGGGCGATTCAGCCAGGCGGCAAGCCTATCGCCCGAGCCAGCGTTTCAGCACCTCTTCGCTATCCTGCCCGACTTCGAGCGGGGCCGGGCGACGGACCGAGCCGGGGGTCGCCGACAGCTTGGGGAAGACTCCCTGCATCGTCACTTCGCCGAATTCGGCGTCGGGCAGGGTGACGAGCGCCTCGCGCGCCGCGAAATGCGGGTCGGCGAACATGTCCTCGGCGTCATAGACGCGCCCGGCGGGCACCCCCGCCTCGATCATCTTCGCCTCGAGTTCGGCGATCGTCATCGTCCGCGTCCAGTCGCCGATCAGCGCGTCGAGTTCTTCCTGCCGCGCGCCGCGCGCGCGGTGCGTCGCATAGCGCTCGTCGCTCGCGAGTTCGGGGCGACCCATCGCGGCGGCGAGCCGTGCGAACACCCCGTCCTGATTGGCGCCGATCAGATATTCGCCGTCGCGGCACGGATAGACGTTCGAGGGTGCGATGCCCGGCAGCGTCGATCCGGTGCGCCGGCGCTTGGTCCCGCTCGCCGAATAGTCGGCGACGGTCGATTCCATCACCTGCAGCACCGCTTCATAGAGCGCCGAATCGACGATCTGGCCTTCGCCGGTGCGGCTGCGGTGATGCAGCGCGGCGAGCGCGCCCATGCAGCCATAGGTCGCGGCGAGCGTGTCGCCGATCGACACGCCCATGCGCGCCGGCGGCCGGTCGGGATAGCCGACGATGCCGCGCCAGCCGCCCATCGCTTCGCCGATGCCGCCGAAGCCCGCGCGCTGCGAATAGGGACCGGTCTGGCCGTAACCCGACACGCGCACGACGATCAGCCCCGGATTGGCCTTGCGCAGTTCGGCGGGGTCGAGATTCCATTTCTCGAGCGTGCCGGGACGGAAATTCTCGATCAATATGTCGGCCTTCGCGATCAGCTCGCGTGCGAGCGCCTGTCCCGCCTCGCTGCGCAGGTCGGCGGCGACCGAATATTTGTTGCGCGCGATCACCCGCCACCAGCTCGGCCTGTCGCCCTGGCCCCAGTGGCGCATCTGGTCGCCGGTTTCGGGCGGCTCCAGCTTGACGATCTCGGCGCCCATGTCGCCGAGCAGCTGGCCGCAGAAGGGCCCGGCGATCAGCTGCCCCATCTCGACGACCCTGATGCCGTTCAGCGCCCCCGCCTTGCCGTCCCCGTTCGTCATATCGCTCCCTTCGGGCGTCCATCTCGCCTATCATGACCCTTATGCGGCGAAACGCGCCGCAAGCCATGGCCATGATATACTTAGAATGCTATGCAATTGGCAACCTGCCAAATGTGCGCGACGATCGAGAAGTTGAACGACGATGGAAAAGCGAGTGGAAATGGTCGAAGTCGGCCCCCGCGACGGGCTCCAGAACGAAAAGGACATCGTCGCGACCGCCGACAAGCTCGGCCTGATCGAGCGCGCGATCGCCTGGGGCGCGCGGCGGATCGAGGTGACGAGCTTCGTCAACCCCAGGCGCGTGCCGCAGCTCGCCGACGCCGAGGAACTGGTCGCGCTGCTGCCCGAACGGAGCGACGTCACCTACATCGGCCTCGTCCTCAACCGCCGTGGCGCGGAGCGCGCGCTCGCCACCGGGCGGATCGACGAACTCGGCGCGGTGTGCGTAACCAGCGACACGTTCGGGATTCGCAATCAGGGACAGACTGCGGCCGAATCGCTCGATGCGGCGCGGGAGATCGTCGCGCTGGCGAAAGCGGCGGGGCGAAGCGCGCAGATCACCATCGCGACCGCTTTCGGCTGTCCGTTCGAGGGCGAGGTGGCGATCGACCATGTCGTCGAAATGGCGAAGCGCGCCGCCGATGCGAATCCGCGCGAGGTCGCGCTCGCCGATACGATCGGCGTCGGCGTTCCCGCACAGGTCGCCGAACTGGTCGGCCGCGTCGCCGAAGCGATCGCGCCGCTGCCGGTGCGGGTGCATTTCCACAACACGCGCGGCACCGGCCTCGTCAATGTCTGGGCGGCAGTGGGCGAGGGCGCCGCGGTGGTCGACGCCTCGCTCGGCGGTATCGGCGGCTGTCCCTTCGCGCCGGGCGCCGCGGGCAATGTCGCGACCGAGGACGTCGCCTATATGCTGGAGCGCAGCGGTATCGCGACGGGCTTGTCCTTGCCCGGCCTCGTCGAGGCGGCGGGCTGGTTCGCCGGCGTCATGGACCGGCCGCTCCCGGCACTCGTCAGCCGGGCTCCTGCTTTTCCCTCCTGAGTGCAGCCAACGGCGATTTTGCTGCGCAAATAGGTGCAGCATTTTTGCATCACATCGCCCGCAATCGTATGCGAGCCAGATTGACAAAGAGAACGTTCCCATTTAGGTGAACGTTCACATTCAACAAATGCCGCCTGACATAATGAGCGGCTGTGACAGGGGAGGACCAAGGGGTGCAGGCATCTCATAAGCTTTGGCTCGGCAGGCTGCTGGTCGGCACGTCGGCGTTCGCGATGATGGGCGTGGCGCAGACCGCCATCGCGCAGGACGTCGTCGACGATCCGGCCGCCGGAGACGCGATCGTCGTCACCGGCATCCGCGCGAGCCTCGCGGCCTCCGCCGACATCAAGCGCAACGCGCAGGGCGTCGTCGACGCGATCTCGGCCGAGGACATCGGCAAATTCCCCGACACCAACCTGGCCGAGTCGTTGCAGCGCATCACCGGCGTGTCGATCGACCGGTCGAACGGCGAAGGGTCGGTCGTGACCGTTCGCGGCTTCGGTCCGGAGTTCAATCTCGTGACCTTGAACGGCCGCCAGATGCCGACCGCGCTGATCGGCGACGGCGGCAGCGCGCCCTCGTCGCGTTCGTTCGATTTCGCCAATCTTGCGGCCGAAGGCATTTCGGCGGTCGAGGTGTACAAGACCGGCCGGGCGACGATGGAATCGGGCGGCATCGGCTCGATCATCAACATCCGCACCCCGCGGCCGCTCGACGAGCCGGGCCTGCGCGGCAGCCTTTCGGTGAAGGGCGTGCTCGATTCGTCGCGTAACTACAGCGATCCGATCACTCCCGAAGTGTCGGGGATCATCAGCGATACCTTTGCCAACGACACGATCGGCATCCTCGTCACCGCCTCCTATCAGCGGCGCAAGGCGAGCGTGAATCAGGCGAATGTCGGCTGGCGCGACGGCTATCTGGGCAGCGAAAACAACTGGGGGTCGCTGGCGCAGCCGGGTGACCCGCGCGCCGACAACATCACCAACCGCCCCGGTCCCGACGACGTCTATCAGGTGCCGCAGAACGCATCCTATGACCTCAACGACATCGACCGCGAGCGGATCAACGGGCAGGCGGTATTGCAATTCCGCCCGACCGACGCGCTGACCGCGACGATCGACTATACCTATTCGCGCAACACGGTCGAAACGCGCAACAGCAATGTCGGCATCTGGTTCAACCATGAAGATACGTCGAGCGCCTGGACCGACGGCCCGATTGCCGGACCGATATTCTATTCCGAACATTTCGGGGCGCCCGCCGGCACGCCGAGCCCCGACGTGCTCTACGGCGGCAAGGATCTGTCCTACAGCGGCGCACTGACCAAGAATCGCGCGGAGAATAATTCGCTCGGCTTCAATCTCGAATGGCAGGCACCGGGCGGCGTCACCATCGAACTCGACGCCCATCATTCGACGGCGCAGGTCAATCCGGTCAACCGTTTCGGGTCGAGCATGTCGCTCGGCAACGCGGTCTTCGGCGTCGAAAGCCAGGCGATCAATTTCGAGAACGACCTGCCGATCCTCTCTTACGAGATGTATCCGGGGATCGACGCGCTCGATCCGTCGTTCATCACGCCGACCGGCAACGCCTTCCGCAACGCCTATTTCCGCAACGAGATCAATCAGGTGCAACTGCGTGGCCATTACGACCACGACGACGGTTTCCTCGATAGCATTGATTTCGGCGTATCCTTCGTCGACAGCAAGGTGCGCTCGGCATTCGGCACGATCCAGAACGACGATACCTGGGGCGGTGCCGGTCCGGCCTCGGACATCCCCGACGACATCTTCTCGCTCGTGACGCTCCCTGACAAATTCCCGGGTCTTGCCCAGCCGGGAATGATCGACAGCTTTTATACCTTCGACTTCGAACGGCTCGCCGATCTGGTTGAGGAAAATTACCAGGCGTGCAGCGATCCCGCGACCGGCATGGCCGAGCCGGGAACCTGCCTCGCGGTCTTCAACACCGATCGGCGCATTCGCGAAAAGACGATCGCGCCCTATCTTCAGGTCGCAACCGAATTCGACGCGTTCGACAATCCCGCGCATCTTGTGGCGGGCGTCCGCTACGAACGAACCGACATCGCCTCGTCAGCGCTGGTGCCGGTTCCGACCACCACGACCTGGGTCGGCGACAATGAGTTCAACGTCGTCTTCTCGGGCGACAGCGACTTTACGCGGTTCAAGGGAACCTATGACAATTGGTTGCCGGCAATCGACTTCGACATCTCGCCGATGGAAAATGTCAAGTTGCGGGCGTCATACAGCCACACGATTACGCGACCCGACTATGCCAGCATGCAGGGTGGCCGCACGATCGACACGCTGTTCCGCGTCGGCGGTGGCACGGGCGCGCAGGGCAATCCGGGGCTCGTTCCGTACAAGTCGAAGAATATCGACCTTTCGGCCGAATGGTATTACGGGCGCGACAGCTATATTTCGGCCGGTTTCTTCCACAAGGATGTGAGCAACTTCATATCCTCGACTCGTGTCGACAGCTATGCGTTCGGTCTCACCACGCCGGTCAATGGTCCGCGCTGGCAGGCGGCGCAGGCGGCACTCGGTCAGGATGCGACCGTCGGGGAAATCCGGCAATATATCATCACCAACTTCCCCGATACCGTCACTGGCACCACGATCAATGCCGCGCCGGGCGATCCGCTGCTCAATTTCGAGATCACGCAGCCGATCAACAGCGATCAGACCGCGGCGATCGACGGATGGGAGTTCGCGCTCCAGCACAGTTTCTGGGACACCGGTTTCGGCGTGATCCTGAACTATACGATCGTCAACGGCGACGCGACCTACGACAATACGCAGCCGTCGACGGTGGCGCAGTTCGCGCTCACCGGGCTCAGCGACAGCGCCAATGCGGTCGCCTTTTACGACAAGGGGCCGATCCAGGCGCGCGTCGCGTGGAACTGGCGCGACAAATTCCTGGCGGGGACGGGCCCCAACCCCTTCTATGTCGAGGAATATTGGCAGATCGACGCCAATGCGAGCTATGAGTTCATTCCGGGGCTGACAGGCTTCGTCGAGGTCATCAACCTGACCGGCGAAGGCCGGCGCGGGCACCTGCGGCACAAGAATAACGTCACCTTCGCATCGCCGGGCTTTGCTCGCTATTCGGCCGGGGTGCGGTTCAACTTCTGACGGGCCGGCGGCATCCTCCGCCGCCTCCCTGGCGCGAGAGCCGCACCGCTTGCCCGGTGCGGCTCTTTTGCGTGACGGCGTGCGGCGGCTCGCCTAGGATATTGGTATGGACCAGATGATCGGGAGCGTGGTGATCCTCGGCGGCGGCACCGCCGGCTGGCTGTCCGCGTGCCGGGTTGCCGCCGCGCGGCCCGACCTCGACGTGACACTGATCGAGGCGCCCGATATTCCGACCATTGGCGTCGGCGAGGGGACCTGGCCGACGATGCGCGCGACGCTCGCGGCGATCGGCATCGACGAGGCCGAATTCCTGACCGCGTGCGACGGGTCTTTCAAGCAGGGATCGCGCTTTGACGGCTGGGTCGATGGCGGCGCGGACGACAGCTATCTGCACCCCTTCACGCCGCCCCCCGCGATGCCCGCCGGCGATCTGATCGCCGCATGGCGCGACGCGGGCGACGGCGCGGATTTCGCGCATGCGATGACCCCGCAGGCAGCGGTGTGCGCGCGCAACCTCGCACCGCGGCAGCGGACGATGCCGGCCTATCAGGGCGCGCTCAACTATGCCTATCATCTCGACGCGGGGAAATTCGCGGCGCTCCTGCGGCGTCACGCGGTGCAGCGCCTCGGCGTGCGGCATATCGCCGATCAGGTGATCGAGGTTTGCGCGGGCGAAGCGGGCGACGTTGCGGCGCTGGTGACGCGCGATCTGGGCGCTGTCGCAGGCGATTTCTTCATCGACTGCAGCGGTCATGCCGCGATGCTGATCGGCGGGCATTGCGGCGTCGGATGGATCGACCGCAGCGACGTGCTGATCAACGATCGCGCCCTTGCGGCACAGGTGCCGACCGCGCCCGTCGCGCCGATCGCGTCGCAGACGGTTGCGACCGCGCACCGCGCGGGCTGGGTCTGGGACATCGCCCTGCCGAGCCGCCGCGGTATCGGCTGCGTCTATGCCAGCCGCTTCATGGGCGACGATGCCGCCGAAGCCGAACTGCGCGCCTATATCGCCCGCAATGTGCCCGGTGCGCCCGAGGTGCCGGTGCGGCGCCTGGCCTTTCCGACCGGCCACCGCGCGCGTTTCTGGCGGGGCAATTGCGTCGCGATCGGCCTGTCGGCGGGTTTCATCGAACCGCTCGAAGCCTCGGCGATCGTGATGATCGAACTCTCGCTCGACGCCCTGATCGACAATTTCCCCGCGCGGCGCGCGGTGCTGCCGGTGCTCGCCGAGCGCTTCGATGCGCTGTTCCGCTATCGCTGGGACCGCATCGTCGAATTTCTGAAGCTCCATTATCTGCTCAGCCGCCGCGACGAACCCTATTGGCGCACACAGCGCGACCCCGCGCATGTGCCCGAGCGGCTGGCGGGCCTGTTGGCGCTGTGGCGCGATCAGGCGCCGTCGCGCTGGGACTTCCCGCAGATCGACGAGATTTTCTCGGCCGAGAGCCACCAATATATTCTCTATGGCATGGGTTATCCGGTCCCTGGTCGGTTGGTGGCCAGCGATCGGGCCCGCGCGGCGATCGCCGAAAATATGCGCCGCGCCCGCGCGCTGGCTGCGGCACTCCCCGCCAATCGCGATTATCTCGATGCGCTGCTTGCCGATCGGGGCGCGGCAAATGTGCAAATGGAAGGATTTTGATGACCCGGCACGCGCCCCTCGACAAGAATAGTCACCGCGACCTGCGCGTGCGCACCGATGTCGGTGCCGACCTCGGCGATGCGGTGATGGCGACGCTGACCGTGCCGAACGAATTTCGCAACATTCAGGGGCATTTCCCGATCCTGTTCCGCCGCGAGGCCGGACAGTCCGATTTCATTGCCGTTGCGCTGTTCGGTTTCGAGAATGGAGAGAATCTGTTTCTCGAGGGCGATCGCTGGGACGCGCGCTATCGCCCGCTGTCGCTCGCGATTCAGCCCTTCCTCGTCGGCCGCCCCGCGAGCGGCGACGGTCCGGGGCAGGTCCATATCGACCTTGGCCATGCGCGGATCGGCGGCGATGGCGAGGGCGTGCGGCTGTTCGACGAAAACGGGATGGCGACCCCCTATCTCGAGGCCGCGGCCGAAAGGCTCGGCGCGCTCGACGAAGGCTATCGCGCGAGCGCCGCCTTTTTCGCGGCCTTGCGCGACTACGACCTGCTCGAACCCTTCACGCTCGACATCGAGCTCGACGACGGATCGAAGAATTCGCTCGTCGGTTTTCATATCATCGACGAGGCGAAGCTGCGCGCGCTCGACGCGGCGGCGCTCGGCCGCCTGCATGGCGAGGGGCATTTGATGCCGATCTTCATGGCACTCGCGTCGCTGTCGCAGATTTCGGAGCTGGCGGCGCGCAAGAACCGCCGGATGCGCGATGGCTGAGCGCGACGCCGCCATCTATGATGGGCTCGCGCGCGTGCCGGAGGTCGCATGCGAAAAGGGGGCAGGGCTCGACGCGCTCCTGAAAGGCGCGCGCGAGCCCTTTGTCCTGCGCGGCCTGGTCGCCGACTGGCCGCTGGTCGCCGCCGGCAAGGAGTCCGCACGGGCGGCGCGGCGCTATCTGGTGGACCGTGCCCGCGACCGGCCCTTTTCGGTCTCGATCGGTCCGCCCGGTCACGACGGCCGGCTGTTCTATGACGCCGACATGGCGATGAATTTTCGCAGCGGCACCGGCAAGCTCGCCGATATTTTCGCCGGCATCGAAGCGGCCGAGGAGCAGGGCGAACAACGAACCGTCTATCTCGGTTCGATCGACATCCCGTCGCATTTCGACGGACTCGACGAAGCCAACAGCGTCGATCTCGGCGCGCGCGAACCATTCAGGAGCATCTGGATCGGCACGCGCACGCGAATTGCTGCGCACAACGACTTTCCGGACAATCTTGCCTGCTGTGCGGTCGGCCGCCGCCGCTTCACGCTTTTTCCGCCCGATCAGTATCGCAATCTCTATCTGGGGCCGATCGACAACACTCCGGCAGGGCGCACGGTGAGCATGGTCGATTTCGACGCGCCCGACCTCGCCGCCCATCCGCGCTTCGTCGAAGCGATGGCGCATGGGCAGGTCGCCGAACTCGAACCCGGCGACGCGATCTTCATCCCGTCGATGTGGTGGCACCATGTCGAGGGGCTCGAGCCGTTCAATATCCTCGTCAACTATTGGTGGCGCGACACGCCCGCCTGGCTCGGCCAGCCGCAGGCCGCGCTCAATCACGCGATCCTCGCGATCCGCGACCTGCCGGCGGCCGACAAGGCGATCTGGCGCGACCTGTTCGACCATTATGTTTTCGATGCCGGTAAGGATGTCACCGCGCATATTCCCGAAAAGGCACGCGGTATCCTCGCGCCGCTGACGGCCGAGACCGCGGGGCGCCTGCGCGCCTTCCTGCTGAGGATGTTGAGCAAATGAACGAAGAGAAGCATGTCCGGCGCATCGTGATCGCGGGCGGCGGCACCGCGGGCTGGATGGCGGCGGCGGCGATCGCGCGGACGCTGGGGCCGGCGGTCGACCTCACGCTCGTCGAATCCGAAGCGATCGGGACGATCGGGGTCGGCGAGAGCACGATCCCGCCGCTGGTCAACTACAACCGGCTGCTCGGGATCAACGAGGCCGATTTCATGCGCGCGACACAGGCGACCTTCAAGCTCGGCATATTGTTCGACGACTGGAAGGATGTCGGCACCCGCTATTTCCACAGCTTCGGGCTGACCGGCAAGGATCACTGGTCGGCCGGCTTCCAGCATTTCTGGATGCACGGGCGCGCCAAGGGGCACGAACAGCCCTATGACGATTATTGCCTCGAGCTGGTCGCGGCGCTCGACGGCAAGTTCGCGCATCTCCCCGACGACCGGATGAACTACGCCTATCAGCTCGATTCGGGGCTCTATGCCCGTTTCTTGCGCCGGATGGCGGAAAAGGACGGCACGAAGCGGATCGAGGGCAGGATCGGGCGCGTCGAACTCGACGCCGAAAGCGGCGACATCGCTGCGCTGGTCCTCGATGGCGACCGCCGGATCGAGGGCGACATCTTCCTCGACTGCACCGGCTTTCGCGCGCTGCTGATCGAAGGCGCGCTGCACGCGGGCTTCGACGACTGGACCCACTGGCTGCCGTGCGACAGCGCGATCGCGCTTCAGACGCCGAATGTGCGCCCGCCGGTGCCCTATACGCGCGCGATGGCGCACGACGCCGGCTGGCAGTGGCGCATCCCGCTCCAGCATCGCAGCGGCAACGGCCTCGTCTATTGCAGTCGCTACCTCGACCGCGATGCCGCGCTCGAACGCCTGCTCGGCAATATCGAGGGCGAGCCACTTACCGAGCCCAATTTTCTGCGCTTCACCAGCGGCGTGCGGCGTCGCCAATGGTATCGCAACTGCGTCGCGATCGGCCTGTCGGGCGGCTTCATGGAGCCGCTCGAATCGACGAGCATCCACCTGATCCAGCGCGCCGTGCTGCGTTTCGTGCGGATGCTGCCCGCCGGCCGCGTCAGCGCGCGCGACGTCGCCGAGTTCAACGATCAGCAGGGACAGGACATGGAGCAGATCCGCGACTTCCTGGTCCTGCACTATAAGGTCACGAACCGCCGCGACAGCGCCTTCTGGCGCCAATGCGCGGACATGCCGATCCCCGACAGCCTGACGCAGAAGATCGAGCTGTTCCGCGAAACCGGCCGCGTTTTCCGCCGCAACGAGGAATTGTTCGCCGAAAACAGCTGGGTGCAGGTGATGATGGGGCAGGGGATCGAGCCGCAAAGCTATCATCCGATCGCGACCAAGCTGCGCGACGACGAGCTTGAAAAGCTGCTCGCGACGATCCGCGGGCAGGTTTCCGACACGGTCGCAAAACTGCCCGAGCACCATGCCTATGTCGCGCGTTATTGCGGCGCGGAGGCGGCCGAAGCGGCATGATCGCGGCGCTTGGCCTGATGCTCGCCGCGACGGCGGCCACCCCGGCGCCTGCGGGCGATTGGCGGCTCGTCTGGTCGGACGAGTTCGACGGCCCGGCGATCGACCGCGCGAAATGGGACTTCGATGTCGATTGCTGGGGCGGCGGCAATAACGAACGCCAATGCTATACCGACGACCCGCGCAACGCAGCGGTCGAGGACGGCCGGCTGGTCATCACCGCGCGCAAGGAGCGCGCGACCGGTCCCGCCTGGCCGGTCGCGCAGCGCAGCGACCCCGAAAAGGCGAAAGCGACCGCGACGAAAGACTTTACCTCGGCGCGGCTCGTCACGCGCGGGAAGGCGGCGTGGACCTATGGCAAGGTCGAGGTGCGGGCAAAGCTGCCGCAGGGGCAGGGGACATGGCCCGCGATCTGGATGCTGCCCGATGACGCGCGTTATGGCGCCTGGGCCGCGTCGGGCGAGATCGACATATTGGAAGCGGTGAATCTGGGCGTCGCGTGCAACGACTGCACCGGCGGGATCGAGAACCGCATACTCGGCACGCTGCATTTCGGCGGGACGGCGCCGGACAATGTGCATAAGGGCGCCGAAACCGTATTGCCCGCGCCGCTCGACGGCTGGCACGTCTTCGGCATCGTCTGGCGCAAGGGTCGGTTCGACTGGACCATCGACGGCCGTGTCTATGCGACCCAGGTCGCGGGCGACTGGAACACGGCGGCAACCGACGATCCGGCGGCGCCGTTCGACCGTCCGTTCCACCTGATCCTCAACCTCGCGATCGGCGGCGGCCTGCCCGAGAGCCGGACGGCGGGCGGGGTCGACGAAAGCGGCTATCCGAAGCGGATGGAAATCGATTGGGTTCGCGTCTGGCAAAGCGATGCGAAGGACGCTAGCAGCGAGCGCGAAGCGGGGGGCGAAAAAGACTGATGGGGCGTCGACGGCAGTCGGTAACGATCAAGCATGTGGCGGCGGATGCAGGGGTTTCACTGCAGACGGTGAGCCGCGTCATCAACAACGAACCCAATGTCCGGCCCGAAATGCAGAAGCGGGTGCAGGCGTCGATCGACAAGCTCGGCTATGTGCCGTCGATCGCCGCGCAGCGGATGAGCGGGTCGCGATCCTATCTGATCCTGGCGATCAACGACCGCGAGCGCACGATTGCCGACTGGCGCGGGCGGCAGGGGATCGACTGGGTCGACCAGATGCTGCTCGGCGGGATGCTCAAATGCGCCGAACTCGGCTATCGCATGATCTTCGAACTCGTCGACACGCATAACGACCATGTCGAGCGCGAATTGCGCGCGACGATCGCCGCGCTTCAGCCCGACGGCGTCGTGCTGACCCCGCCGCACTCGGACAATCCGCTGATCGTCGGGCTGCTCGACAAGGCGAAGATCCCGTTCGCGCGCATCGGCTCGCTCGGCAACGGCGCGGGCATTCCGCTGACGATGGACGACGAAGGCTCGGCGCAGCTCGCGACCCGGCACCTGATCGACCTCGGCCACCGCCGCATCGGCTTCATCGCGGGCTCGCCCGAATATAATCTGAGCGGCTGGCGCGTCGATGGCTGGCGCGAGGAGATGGAGGCCGCGGGCCTCGCCGACGAAGCGCTGCTCGCGTGGGGCGATTTCAGCTATGCCTCGGGCGAGGCGGCGGCGCGGACCTTGCTCGACAGCGCCGACCCGCCGACCGCGATCATCGTCAGCAACGACCAGATGACGCTCGCGACGCTCGAGGTCGCGCGCGCGCGCGACCTCGAAATTCCCCGCGACCTTTCGATCATCAGCTTCGACAATACCCCGATCGTGCGTTTCACCCAGCCCCCGCTGACTGCGGTCGATCAGCCGATCGCCGAGACGGTGTCGCGCGCGGTCGAACTGATCATTGCGGCGCAGCGTGGCGAGGCACCGAGCAAAACGCCCACCGTCGTGCGCGGCAGTCTCGTCGAGCGCGGCTCGACCGCGCCGCCGCCCAAGGCGCGCCGATGACCGATCAGGAAACGCCGCGGCGCCAGTCGCTCGGCTTCCTGCTGCTCTATGCGCTCGCGGCCGCGGGCGGCGCGATGGCCTATGTGCCCTTCCTCACCATCTTGCTCCCCGCGCGGATGACCGCGCTCGCGGGCGAGGCCGATGTTCAATATCTCGGCTATGTCACCTTTTGCGGCGCTGTCGCCGCAAGCGCGGCGGGCATCCTCTTCGGCTGGCTCAGCGATATCACGCAGAACCGCCGCACCTGGATCGCCGTCGGGCTGACGCTGACGATCGCGCTTCTGCTCGCGGTCCCGCTTGCCGAGGATGTCGGGACGCTGATCGGCATCATCATCGCTTGGCAGTTCGCGCTCAACATGATGCTCGGGCCGCTTTCGGCGTGGGCGGGCGACTGCGTGCCCGATGCGCAAAAGGGATTGCTCGGCGGCCTTCTTGCCTTTTCGCCAACGCTCGGTGCCTGGTCGGGCGCGGTCGCGACGCACCCTGGGCTGGTGTCGGTCGACGGGCGGCTGGGGGTCGTCGCGCTGATGGTCGCAGGCGCCGTGCTGCCGGTGCTGCTGTTCGGCCGGCCGCGCCCCTTTCCCGAACTGACCGCGAAACCCGTGGTCCTTGCGGGGGAGGTGCGTGCGGCGCCCAAGGGGCCGGCGATCCGCATGTGGCTTGCGCGCCTGCTCGTCCAGATCGCCGAGGCGGCGCTGTTCGCTTATCTCTATTTCTGGTTCCGCTCGATCGACCCGACGATGGAGGATAATGAGAAAGCGCGGCTTTTCAGCATCGCGCTGACGCTCGCGGTGCCGATCGCGCTCGTCGCGGGGCGCTGGGCCGACCGCAACGACCGGCCGTTCCTGCCGCTGATCGTGGGAGCCAGCGTTTCGGCGCTGGGGCTGGTCGGCATGGCGCTCGCGGCCGACGCCGATGGCGCGAAGCTCGCCTATCTGTTGTTCGGGATCGCGACGACGGTCTTCCTCTCGCTCCATTCGGGCCAGACGCTGCGCATCCTGCCACGACCGGATCGCCGCGGGCGCGACCTCGGAATCTTCAACCTCACCAACACTATGCCATCGCTCATCATGCCGTGGCTGACGATCTCGCTTGTGCCCGGCTTCGGGTTCGAGATGCTGTTCCTGCTGCTCGCGGCGCTCGCGGTCGCGGCGGTCCTGCTGCTCGCCACCATGCCCCGCGCATTCCGGAACTAGGTCGTAAACTCATAAATGGCGCCATCGAGGTTTGAGGCAAAATGGCCCGGTGCGAGAAGAGAAGGCACAGGAATATGTCGATATTTCAAGACTTCTCGACGAAGCAATGGGCCATTTTGGTCAAATCCCTTCGGGACGCCCAAATGGCTTCCATCTCGGGGCGAAAGCCGCTTGGAAAGGCAACCAGCCTTCCCGGCGCGTCTTTCCCCCCGACCTGTTCGCCATTTGGGCGCCTCGATGGCGCCATTTATGAGTTTACGACCTAGGCGCTTGATTTCGCATCGCCGCTATGCGAGATCAAAGATTGATAACGTTCACAATATAGAATGGGAGAGACATGAAGCGATCGGCATTTGCGATGGCGACGACCCTTTTGCTCGCAGGCGCCGCCTTTGCCGCGGCGCCCGAGGGCGGCGACGCCGGATCGGCAACGGTCCATCCCGAACTCTGGCCGGCGGCGAAGAGCCCCGCGGCGATCACCGACGCGGCGACCGAAAAGCGCATCGACGATCTGCTCGCGCGTATGACCGTCGAGCAGAAGGTCGGGCAGCTGATCCAGGCAGACATCAGCACGATTACGCCGGGGGACCTCGAAACCTATCCGCTCGGCTCGATCCTCGCCGGCGGCAACAGCGGCCCCAATGGCAATGAACGCGCGAGCGCGGCCGACTGGGCGGCGCTCGTCGGCGAATTTCGCGCCGCGTCGCTGCAACCGCAGGCGAACGGCGTCGCGATCCCGATCATCTTTGGCGTCGATGCGGTACATGGTCACAATAATATCCCCGGCGCGACGTTGTTTCCGCACAATATCGGCCTCGGCGCGATGCACGATCCCGAACTGCTCCAGCGTATCGGCGCCGTGACTGCGGCCGAGATCGCGGGCAGCGGCATCGAATGGACCTTCGCACCGACGCTCGCGGTGCCGCAGGACCTGCGTTGGGGGCGCAGCTACGAAGGCTATTCGTCCGATCCGAAGCTCGTCGCCGCCTATGCGCGCGCGATGGTTCTCGGCCTGCAAGGGACGCTCGCGACCGGGCGTCCGGTCGGCGCGCACCATGTCGCGGCGACCGCCAAGCATTATCTTGCCGACGGCGGCACCTTCGAGGGCAAGGATCAGGGCGACGCGAAGATCGGCGAGGAAGAGCTGATCGCCAAACATGCGCAGGGCTATCCCGCGGCGATCGACGCCGGCGCGCTCACCGTGATGGCGAGTTTCTCGAGCTGGAACGGGGTCAAGAACCACGGCAACAAGGGGCTGCTCACCGACGCGCTGAAAGGCAGGATGGGCTTCGAAGGCTTCGTGGTCGGCGACTGGAACGGTCACGGGCAGGTCGCGGGGTGCAGCGTCACCGACTGTCCGCAGGCGGTCAATGCGGGGCTCGACATGTATATGGCGCCCGACAGCTGGAAGGGGCTCTACGAAACGACGGTGCGGCAGGCCAAGGACGGCACGATCCCGGCCGACCGGCTCGACGACGCGGTGCGGCGCATCCTGCGTGTCAAATATAAGCTCGGGCTGTTCGATGTCGACCATGTCGACCGCGGCAACCCCACCGCCGTCGGGGCGCCGGATCATCTCGCGGTCGCGCGCGAAGCGGTCGCAAAGTCGCTCGTGCTGCTCAAGAATAATGGCGGCGTGCTGCCGATCAAAGCCGGCGCAAACGTCCTCGTCGCGGGACCGGGCGCC
Source organism: Sphingopyxis indica (assembly GCF_900188185.1). GTDB lineage: Bacteria > Pseudomonadota > Alphaproteobacteria > Sphingomonadales > Sphingomonadaceae > Sphingopyxis > Sphingopyxis indica. The sequence continues at coordinate 256,337 of NZ_FZPA01000001.1, forward strand.
GACAATATGGCGATGCAGTCGGGCGGCTGGACGATTAGCTGGCAGGGCACCGACGTGACCCACGCCGATTTCCCCAACGGCCAGACGATCTGGGAAGGGCTGAAGGCGGCGGTCGACGAAGCGGGCGGCAGCGCGACGCTGTCGGCCGACGGCAGCTTCACCGCCAGGCCCGACGTCGCGATCGTCATATTCGGCGAAGAACCCTATGCCGAATTTCAGGGCGACGTCCCGACGCTCGATTACCAGCCTGCGGACGCGAAGGACCTTGCGACGCTCAAGAAACTGAAGGCCGCGGGCATTCCCGTCGTCGCGGTCTTCCTGTCGGGCCGGCCGATGTTCGTGAATCCCGAAATCAACGCCGCCGACGCCTTCGTCGCCGCCTGGCTGCCCGGATCGCAGGGGGCCGGGGTCGCCGACGTGCTCGTCGCGGGGGCGGATGGAAAGGCGCGCCGGGACTTCACCGGCACGCTGCCCTTCGCCTGGCCGGCCGACGCGCGCTCGCCGGTCGAAAAGCCGTTGTTCGAGGTCGGCTACGGCCTCACCTATGGCTCGGCGCGCCGCGTTCCGGCGCTTCCCGAAGATCCGGGCGTCGATGTCGCGGCGATGATGAATGTCGAGACCTATTTCGCGGGCGGCCGCGCGCGCGCACCGTGGAGTCTGTCGATCGCCGATGCCGGCGGCTCGCGCCAGGTCGAATCGGGACCGCTGGAGAGCAGCTATGGCCTGCTCGCGACGCGCTCGATCGATGTGCAGGCGCAGGAGGACGGCAAATCCTTCGTCTGGACCGGGCCGGCGACCTTCAACCTGTCGGGGCCGGTCTCCGACCTGACGCGCCAGCTCAACAACAGCTTCGCGCTGCGGCTCGACTGGCGGATCGACGCCAAGGGCAGCGGCCCGGTGACGCTGGCGTTCGGCGGCGTCCCGCTGGCGATCGGCACGATGGTCGCGGCGGCCGCGGAAGGCGAGATTTCGACGCTGAAAGTCCCGCTGCGCTGCTTCGCCGACGCCGGCGCCAATGTGCAGCGCGTCGACTATCCGGTGTCAGTGAGCGCTGACAAGGGATTTGCCGCGACGCTGCTTTTAGCGAAGGTCGAGGCGGTCGGTGAGGATCTGCCCTGCCCGGCGAAGGCGGAGTAAAGCAGCATCGGTCGCGAAGAGGAGGATGCGGCAGGCAGTCTTTTTTCAACGCGAGGATTAAAGCGCCGCGCGAACAATGCTACCGCCGCCGCCAAACAGATAGCGAGGCGGAGCGGCAGATGCATTTCGACGTGGTGATTGTGGGCGGGGGACATGGCGGCGCGCAGGTCGCGGTGATGCTGCGGACGCAGAAGTTCGAGGGCAGTATCGCCATCGTCGGCGAGGAGACGGAGCTGCCTTACGAACGCCCGCCCTTGTCGAAGGAATATTTCGCGGGCGAGAAGGAATTCGAGCGCATCCAGCTGCGCCCTGCCAAATATTGGGATGAGCGCGCGGTGACGATGCTGCTGGGCAAGCGCGTCGTCAGCGTCGATCCGGCGGCGCATAGGGTCACGACCGAGGACGGCGAAACGATCTCCTATGGCAAGCTCGTCTGGGCGACTGGCGGCCGGCCGCGGATGCTGCCGATCCCGGGGGGCGACCTTCCCGGCGTGCAAGGCGTGCGTACCCGCGCCGATGCCGATGCGATGAAGGCGGCCGCCGAAGCCGCAAAGCAGATCGTGGTGATCGGCGGCGGCTATATCGGGCTCGAGGCAGCGGCGGTGCTCAGCAAGGCGGGAAAGAAGGTCGTGCTTTTGGAAGCGCTCGACCGCGTCCTCGCGCGCGTCGCGGGCGAGGATCTGTCGCGCTTCTATGAGAAGGAACATCGCGAACATGGCGTCGACGTCCGTCTCGGCGTGTCGGTCGAGGCGATCGAGGGCAGCGATCATGTCACCGGCGTCCGGCTCGCGGACGGCGAGGTCATCCCCGCCGACCTGGTGATCGTCGGTATCGGCATCGTCCCCGCGGTCGGGCCGCTGATCGCGGCGGGGGCCGAGGGCGGCAACGGCGTGCTCGTCGATGCCTATTGCAAGACGAGCCTGCCCGACATCTATGCGATCGGCGACTGCGCCGCGCATGCGAACACCTTTGCCGAAGGCGCGTGCATCCGCCTCGAGTCGGTCCAGAACGCCAATGACCAGGCCAATGTGGTGGCAAAGGGCATCTGCGGCGCCGAGGCGCCCTATCATGCGATCCCGTGGTTCTGGTCGAACCAGTACGACCTGAAACTCCAGACCGCGGGCCTGTCGACCGGGCACGATCAGGCGGTGCTGCGCGGCGACCCCGCGACGCGCAGCTTCTCGGTCGTCTATCTGAAGAAGGGCAAGGTGATCGCGCTCGACTGCGTCAATGCCACCAGGGATTATGTGCAGGGCCGCATGATCGTCACCGCGGGGGTGACCGCGACCCCCGACCAGCTCGCCGACATCGAAACGCCGCTCAAGGCGCTGTTGCCCGCATAGGGCTCCTCAGAAGGCTTCGCCGATCCCGAAATAGAAGGCCGCGCCGTCCTTTCCCCACGCGATGTCGGCGCGCAGGTTCACATTGGCGTCTTTCGAGGCGAGGTAGCGGATGCCGACGCCGCCCGATGTGAGCACGGTGCTGTGTTTCCAGATCGCGCCCGCATCCTCGGCGATCCCGCCGACCCCGAAAAAGGCGACGCCGCCGAGCTTGCCGAACAGATGCTGGCGCAGCTCGGCCTGGATCGCCCAGCTCGCGCCGTCGCGATAGCGTCCGGTTTCATAGCCGCGAAGGTCGCCATGCTGGCCGAACAGGCAGAGGTCGTAATAGGGAGCATCGTCCGACACGCTGCACGCCTGCTTGCGGATGCCCAGCACCGTGGTCCTGCCGAGCGGGAAATAGGCGTTGGCGCCGAGTTCGAACTTGTGATGCCCGAAATCGCTGCCGAGCCATGATGCGCCGTAGAGCAGGCTCCCGGTGACATAGACGCCCTTGCGCGGATTGGTTGCATTGTCGCGCTTGTCGAAGGTGAAAGAGGGGCCGATCATCCCGATCGCGCTGTTGCGTTCCAATGCCGGCGGTTCCAGATCGGGCCGTCCGGGAAGCGGGACCTTGATCGTCGAATCGAGGTCCATATAGAGCAGCCGCGCGCCGACATAGAGATGGCTGAGGAAACCCTTGTCGAAAATCCGGACCTGCGCGTCGGCCAGGCCTGCGAAGGCTTCGTCGTGCAGCTTGATCGAGACGCCGGCCGACCCGGCGTTGGGGCCGATACCGTAAAAGTTGAGATTGGCCTGCCCATAGCCGGCAAAGCCGACGAAGCGGACCCTGTCGTGCGTGTCGGACATGCGGTGAAAGACGCCGGCGCCCCAGCTGTCGGTGCTCGTATAGCCGCCGCCGAGGCCCGTGACCCACGGCTGGTCGGCCTTGTTGGGGTTGTAATAGAGCACTGCGGCGCCAGCGATGCCGGTTCCGAACGCCGGGTTGGAGATGGGGATCGGCGCAACGACCAGGTCGGCCTTGGCGTCGGGCGCCGGTTCGGCCGCTTGCGCCGGAGGAAGCGGAACCTCGACGCCCAGATCGTCGGAGGCGAGCGTCTGCGCCTGATCGGTCATTTCCTTGACGGGCAGATTCTGCGCGTCGGCGGGGGCGGCGCCCAACAGGAGTCCTGCAAGGATCAGCAAGACATGGCTCGCGTTCACGGCTCGGGACACAAGGGTTCGACCTCCGCTCGTCGGACTGGATGAACGGGGGTGATTGTTCCGGCTGGCCGCGCCGAAGGCGATAGGGGGAACTCTGGTCGTTCGCAGAGGCAAACCCTGACCGGCCCGGTCGCGGCGATGGAGGCGCCAAGCGCCGAGACTCGTTCCTGCACGGCAAGGATGACGCGCGGGCCATTCCAGAGGCCGCGCGAGACCATGGGCGCGGATCTTGCGCCTCGGTATTCGTCCGCCGGGCGTTTCGGGAAAACTCCCCGGGTCCAGGCCGCGGGCGATGCGCTATGCAGGGCACGCACCCCCTGTGGCGATTGGGATGGAGTGAGGATGCGACGACCGGCGCTTGTCCCCCTGTTGATGATGGCGGCGGCGGGTTGGACGAGCCCTGCACCGGCCCGGCAACCGGCCGCCGAAGCCGAGCCATCGCTCCAGTCGGACACGGTGCCTCCCGAAGATGAGGAAGGGCCCATCGTCACCCCTGCGGATCAGGTCGAAAGCGAGCGCGCCTTCGGCCTGTTCCCGATCGGCGCACGGCAGGCGATCGAGCGCGGCTATGATCTTCCGCCGCCGCTCGGTGCCAGCGGCATGTACATCCACAATGTGCAGAATATGGACAGCCGCAACCTCGCGGTGACGGTCGCCCGCGGCGTCGATCCGCCGGAGGACGCCGATCTGATCGACGTCCCCTTCGTTACGACGCGGAAGCTCGAAAGCCACACCTCGAACTCCGAATTCAAGGCCGACCTGTGGGTTCTGCCCTTCCTCAACGTCTTTGCGGGCGTCGGCAAGGTGCGCGGACATATCGACATCGACGTCGACATCGACCTCGACGCCTTCGCGCCGCCGCCGATCTGCCGCCCCGCCAAGCCGTGCGGCCACGTCGACCTGCCCTTCCGCGGCACGGTCGACAACACCACGGTCACCGTCGGCGCGATCGCCGCCTATGGCGGGCGCGACTGGTTCGCCGCGCTTGCCGTTGCCAAGACGCTCAGCGTTTCGGAAAAGGACCGGTCGAACATCGAAACCACGAACATCGGCCTGCGCGCCGGCCCGAGGCTTCGTTTCAGCCCCGACGTGATCCTGTTTCCCTATGCCGGGGTGAACTATTTCGATCTCGACGCCACGGTGTCGGGCGTCGTGCGCAGCGGACCGGTGCTGCCGGGCGACGACACGGTGAACCTGCGTTACCGGATCGACCTGTCGAGCAGCCGGCCGTGGAGTGTCATCAACGGCTTCAATCTGGCGCTCGGTCGCCGCCTGTCGCTGCAGGCCGAATATGACTGGGGCGAGGGGTCGGACCGGCTCGTGCTGACCGCGACCTATCGTCCTTGAGGGCGCGGTGGCCGCTTGCTTTCAAATTGGCCGGCAGGTCGGCCGCGGGGGGCCAGGGAGCATCGACCTGCCGGCCTTGGGACGAGGCGCCGTCGGCGCCTCGCGGAGAAACGGCGGCAAGCCGCTGCCGCCGTTTCGCGTCAGTCCGCCGGAACCGGGGCGGATACCGGGCAGGATGCGTCGTGCCGGTTCGCGATCGCGGCGATTTCGGTGCGCGCCGCGGCCAGGTCGGCGGTGAAAGCCGGGTCGGCGTGAAGCCGCGCCACCGTCGCCGCGGCGATCTGCCGTCCCGCGTCGACATCGCTCGCCCAGTGCGCGTTGCACACCATGCGGCTGACCCCGAAATCGCGCCCGCGTTGCAGGATCGCGTCGTCGCGCTGCGGATCGATCTCGGTCAGGACCAGCGCCCATCCCCATCCGAGTGCGCTGTGCCCCGACGGATAGGACCCGTCCTTGCGCAGCATCGCCTCATCGGGCGGGAAGCAGGTGCGGCCCTCATGCGCGACGAAGGGCCGGGTCCGCTGATAATGATTCTTGGCTTTGTAGGTCGACAGGCCGACGTCGATCGCCATCCTGCCGAGCAGCCGGTACAGCGCAGGCGTGGCCTTGGCATCGGGCGTGAAGCCCAGCGCACAGGAAAAGGCCTGGAAGATATGCGGCGGGTGCAGGTCGGCGTCCGACGCCGCTTGCTTCCAGCGCTCGCTCTCGGGCGGCACGGTGGTTTCGCGGCTCGCCTCCTCGTCGCGCGCGAACGCCGCCGAACCGGGCTCGGGCGGCGGCGGCAACAGCGCCAAGCTGTCGGGCAACTGGTCGCGCGCCAGATAGCCGGGCGGCAGCGCCGACATATCGGGCTGGGCGAACGCAGAGCCTTGCAGCAGCAGCAGCAGCAGGACTCCCGCCAGCGCAACGCTCGCCTTTTGCTTCACCATGTCTGACGTCCCTTTCCACTGGCGACACCAGCAGACCATTTTTTCGCGCGCGCGCCTATCGGGGTTTTCCATGACCACGGACCGGGTGCCCGGATCGAGCGCGTCCGGGCCGGTCCGCCGCGTCCGCACCGGCTTTGCGCCGTCCGTCCTCCGGGCCGAGACGGGCGCGCGATGGGGTTAATCCCGATAGCTTCGCGCGGCCGGAAAGGGGAATTTGGCACGGTGCTGTCAGGGAGACCCGAGATGAAGAGCAGACATTTGGCTATCCTTCCCGTGATGCTGGCTCTCGCCGCTTGCGCGAATACGCCGACGGTGAACTATGATGCAGATCCCAGCGCCAATTTCGCGGCCTATAAAACCTATAGCTGGGCCTATCAGAAGGTCCCCGACGGCGTGAACCCGCTGATTGCCGACCGCGTCCGCACGTCGATCGACAACAGCCTCGCCGCGCGCGGCTATACCAAGGCCGACCCGGGCGATTTCGCGGTCGGCTTCACCATCGGCTCGCGCGATCGCGTCGAGGTCAACGACATGGGCGTCTATGGGCCATTCTATCGCCCCTGGGGCGGCTGGGGCGGCTGGGCGGGGCCGCAGGTCGACGTCCGCAACGTCACCGACGGGACGCTGGTCATCGACGTCTATGACACCGGCACCAAGTCGCCCGTCTGGCACGGCACGGCGACGCAGGAAGTCACGAAGAATTCGGGTTCGCAGGAGAATATCGACAGCGCGGTGAACGCGGTGCTCGCGAAATTTCCGCCGCCCCCGAAGAAATAGGCTCAAAAGGCTTCGGCGATCCCGAGGTAGATTCCCTTCGAATCCTTCCCCACCGCGAAGTCGAGGCGCAGGTTGATGTTGGTCTGGCGCGAGGGGCGGTAGCGCAGGCCGATACCTCCGGCGGGCAGGAGGTTGCTTTGGTCGAGATCGCCGAGCGCCGGTGCTATTCCGCCCAGCCCGGCAAAGGCGACCATTCCAAAACGGCCGAACAGCTGGCGGCGCAGCTCGGCCTGCACCGCCCAGCTCGCGCGGTCGCGATAGCGTCCGGTCTTGTAGCCCCTGAGGTCGTTCTTCTGTCCGAAGAGGCACAGATTATAGAAGGGTGTCCCGTCCGACGCGGCGCAGAGCCCCGCGTGGAGCGCCAGCACGGTTTTCGCATCCTGCGGAAGATAGGCGCTGACACCCGCGGTCAGCCTGTGCGACCCGAAGTCGCCGCCAAGCAGCTTCGCCCCCCACATCCATTCGGCATGGGCATAGAGTCCGCGCCGGGGATTGAGCGTGTCGTCGCGCGTGTCATAGGATAGCGCCGGCCCGACCTGCATCAGCTGGCCGTCGGCTTCGTCGGGTGGAATTGCAAGATCGGGATAATCGGGCGGCAAATCCTGTTCGTGCGTCTCGCTCGAAAGATAGAGCATCCGCACGCCGGCATAGAAGCCGGGCGCAACGCGCATCTGGCCCTGCACCCGCAGCGCGGTGAATTTTTCGTCGAGATCGACCGATACATTGCGGTCGCCCGCGGCCGGGCCGATGCCATAATAATCGGCAACGAGCTTTCCTGTGCCCGCAACGCCCGTGACCCTGAACCGGTCGCTGTCGAGCGACATGCTATGCAGGCCGCCGATGAGCCAGTTGCCATTGCTCGTCTTCATCGCGGCGGCGCCGCTGATCCACGGCGAGGGGGCCTGGTTGGGGTTGTAGAAAATGACCCCGGCAACGACCAGGCCCGTGCCGAGCGAAGGACTCGTGATCGGCAGCGGCACCGCGAGCAGGTCCTTCTTGTCCGCCACCTGCGCCGCTGCCTGCACCTGTTCGTCGATCTCTTCCATCTGCTCGGCCTGCTCGGCCGCGAGCGCCGGCGCGCTGGCGCCGAGCAGCAGCGGCAGCAACAGCCGCGCAAGGCATCGGGGTCGCCGTGCCGCTTTAAAGGGGAAGGGCGGGCTCATCATGCATAAGGCTTATCGCCGTTCGGGCGGCGATAAATCCCCACTAACCCCGAGGTCGCGGGGGACGGCTCGCAGCGTCGCTTGCGGCGATAATCCTTCCATGTCGGGGAATTCACCGATTGGGGGAGCGCCGCGCTTTCCGGATGCTTGGCGAACCGGCCGTTCCCGGCCGGCAACCGAACGGATGTCCGATGAAGCCTCCAGTCCGCACGATGATCGCGGTTGCGGCCCCCTGCTTAGCCGCGCTCGCCGGCGCGCTGCCCGCGTCGGGACAGGAAAATCCGCCGGCTGCCTCTGCCCCGGATTCCTATCAGGCGCCGGAGGGCCCGCCGACGGAAGACAGCACGGAGACGGCCAAGCCCGAATCGAAGTTCCACCGGATGTTCTTCGACGAGACCGACGGCAAGCTCGACTTTTCGCGCCTGCTGGAAAAGGGCGGCTTTTTCCCGATGCCGGTCATCATCACCGAACCCGCGGTCGACGGCGGCTTCGGAATCGTCGCGCAGTTCATCACGCTGCCAAAGGAAAAGGGCGGCAGCATGACCCGGCGCATGGCCGGCGCGGTCAAGACCGGCAATGGTTCCTATGGCTATGGCTATTATCAGTCGGGTTCGATCGCCGACGGGCGGATCAGCTATAAATTCGGGGCGGGGCGGGGAAAGGTGACGCTGACTGCCTATCCGCGGCTGCTGCCGGCCGGCCTCGAATATACGAACAAATATGATTATGGCGTCCTCGGATCGGTGCAGTTCCACCTCGCCGATCGCCGCTTTTCGATCGGTCCGCTGCTCGATTTCCGGCAAATCCATTCGAAGATCGACATCGCCGGCCTGCCGGAGCAGCTCGACGATGTTTTCGACCGCAAGCTGAACACCGGCGCCGTCGGCCTTGGTATGCATTTCGACGACCGCGACAATGCGTTGAGCCCGACCAAGGGATCGAACCTCTATGCCGAAGGCAAGTTCAACCTCGACGCGCTCGGCAGCGACCGGGAGTTTCAGAGCTATGCCCTGCACGGTTACGGGTTTCAGCCGCTCTCGTCCGACTGGCGGGTCGGCGCGAAGGTAGAGGTCGACGCGGTGCGCGGCAGCTATCCCGCCTATTTCGCAAGCTCGATCAACCTGCGCGGGGTCGAGGCGCGGCGCTATCAGGGCGGCACGGCGGTAAGCACCGAGCTGGAGGCGACGCGGCGGCTCGACGATCGCTGGTCGATCGTCGGCTTTGCCGGCATGGGCTACACCGACGCGGGCGGCAAGCGCATCTACGCGGATTCGGGAACGATCGTCGCGGGCGGCGCCGGATTTCGCTATCGCATCGCGCGCAAGCTGGGCCTCGACGCCGGGGTCGATGTCGCGGTCGGTCCCGGCGGCGCGATCTTCTATCTCCAGTTCGGCCACGCCTGGGGCTTCGGAATGGATTGAAGCCTCTGGCCTGGGCGTTTGCAGGGCTCATGGGCCGGCAGAGGGCGCCGCGTCGGCGCTGCCGAAGCTGCCAGGCGGCTGCGCCTTCATCGTCTCGAGCAGCTCGAGCATCGGCCGGTTGTCCTCGACGACGCCGCCCCCCGTCGCGCGATCGAGGTCGATGATGAGGAGCAGCGCGCTGCCGAACAGCACGAGCAGCAGCGCGGCGGTCAGCCGGCCGCGCTCGCCCGACAGGACATAGCCGAACACGCCCGCGGCGACGAATTGATAGACCAGCAGCACGACGAAAACCTCCAGCGGCACATGCGATCGTCGCGACTGCTGCCGCGCGGCATCGTCGTCGATCATCTCGTTGATCGATTCGATATAAATGCTCGCAAATTCATGGTCGGGGATCGCCGGATAGGCATCGACGAGGCGGGACCATAGCTGCGTAATCATCGCATTGCTCCGCGCCAGCAGTTCCTGCTGCTTCGGCCCGCGCGGCTCGCGCGCCAGCGCAATCCGGTTCTCGGTATAATCCCTGAGAAGATTGCCGATCGCGCTGCGGTGCGGTTCCTCGATCAGCTGCGTGCGCAGATAGGCGGTGCCGATCGCGTTGGATTCGGCCAGAACCATCGAGCGCCGGTTGTCGAAGCGATCGACCGCCATCGAAAAGGTGAAGCCGACGAGCAGCGCGAGAAGGCCCATGACCGCCGAGACGATATAGCCGATCTCCGAGCCTTCTTCCTTGGCGTCCTTGTCGTCGGGCTTAGGCGGGGCTTTCCGCTTTCTGCCGCCGCGCAGCAGCCAGCCCGCGAGCGCGGCGACCAGCATCCCGCCATAAAGCGTGATCCCGATCAGCCAGATCGGGGTGGTGAGAAGCCAAAGCCCAAATGCCGACATGCCGCGCTCCTTCCTGAAGGCCGCAATCTGGCAGCGCCGCGGTGCGGAAAATATCGGTAGAAATCCCCAAAACGGATTTCGCCGATCGGGAGTTCCTGTCGGCGGGCTGCGTTTGGCGGGCCGAAAACTCCGCTGCGCTTGCCGGCGCCGGGCGGCTTTCGATTCCCTCGCGGGTGAATAGAGGGTCGGGTCGCCCCATATCCATAGTTATTCCTGATGGACGCCTTCGCCGGAATGGGCAATCATCGCTCGTTCTTGAGGCTGCGGCGCATCGCGCCCGACGACGAGAGGGAGGCCATGAGTAGCCCGGTCAGGCGAATCGTCATCGCGGACGATCATGAAGCGATCCGCGTCGGAGTTCGAACCACCCTGTCGGCCAACCCCGACTGGCGGATCGTCGGTGAGGCAGACAACGGGCGCGACGCGCTGGAATTGATCCGCTCGACTCAACCCGACATCGCCATTCTCGACTATTCGTTGCCGATGATGAACGGTCTCGAGTTGACCCGCGCGATCAAGCGCGAGCTGCCACGGGTCGAGATACTGATCTTCACCATGCACGATCGCGAGGATGTCCTCGCCGAATTGCTGGCGGCGGGGGTGCGCGGCTATCTCGTCAAATCCGATGCGACCAAGCATCTGATCTCGGCGGTCGAGGCGCTGGCGATCCGGCGACCCTATTTCTCGGGGCAGGTGTCGCAGACCTTGCTCGACCGCTTCGTCGAATCGACGACGCGCACGACCACCAATTCGCCGCTGACCTCGCGCGAGCGGGAGATCGTGCAGCTGATCGCCGAAGGGCTGCTCAACAAGGAGATCGCGGCGATCCTGGGGCTCAGCATCAAGACGATCGAGACGCATCGCGCCGCCGCGATGCACAAGCTCGATATCAAGACCGCGGCGGGGCTGGTGCGCTACGCCGTGCGCAACAATATCATAGAGCCCTGAACCCCCCATTGGCGCCGAACTGCGCCACGTTCAGCGGGCATCGGTTGTTCAACAGCCGCGGCGCGATCGCTGTAACCACGGTGCCATGGTCGCCCGCGCGAACAGAAAAGCGGCCGCACAGGCCCGCCATCCGGGCCTGCATGCCGCTGAGGCCCACCCCGCGCCCGCTTCTTTCGGTGCCGCCGCTGCTCTTCTGCCAGCGGCCATTGTCGCGGATACGAAGCACCTGCCAGTCCTGTCGCGAGGTCAAGCGAACGCGCGCATGACGCGCGCCGCTATGCTTGTAAACGTTCATCAGCGCGGCCTGCGCGACGCGGAACATCGCCAGTTCCGCCTCGCGGCTCGCCGCCGGGCGATAGCCGCTTCCGTCGAACACTATGTCGATGCCGGTACGCGCCGCGAGCCCCGCCACAAGCGAACTCAGCGATTCGCCGAGTCCGAAACGGTCGAGTTCGGGCGGGTTGAGCAGATAGCTGAACGAACGGATCTGTCGCTGCAGTTCGCCGATCCTGTTCTGCGCCGCATTATGCGCCCGGATACGCGATTCGTCCCTGCCGCCGCGGAGCGACTGGATTTCGAATTCGAGCGCGAGCAATTGTTGCGCCAGGACATCGTGCAGGTCGCGTGCGATCCGCCGCCGCTCGTCGTCGCGCGCCTCGAGCATCTTGATGTGAAGATCTTCCGGCGTGCAGATCATCGCGCTGCCTGCCGCCGACATTTCGTCGGCCAGCCGTTCGATCAAAGCAGAATATTCAAAGGAAACCATGTCGAGCGCCCCTCAATTCACCTGAATGAATGATTGCACGATCCCGACCCTCCGACGCGGTTATCCTAACCGCAAAGGAGCGACGTTCCCCCCAAGCAACATGCTACATAAAATCCCTGAATAATCAACAGGGAATACGCGTAACTATAAATAACTCCTGTCGTTTTTCTGTATCCGCTTCGATTGTCATCAATTGGTAAAGTTGCGCCTTACACATCGAAAGCCGACATGGCTCGTGGAGGTGTCGATCGGCTGTGCATGACGCGCCGCCGGACGATAGCGCTGACAGTAATTCGGGGCGCACAGGTGCGAGCCGCCCTTGAGCACCTTGCGCGGAATGCGAATCTCGGGCTGCGCCGGGTCATAGCTCCGTTCGCGCGCCGCCCCGCGGGGATTGCGGGGGGCGCAGCAGGGGCGGTTCGTCGCCGCTTCGTGGCCATCGGCGAAATAATCGCTCGTCCATTCCCAGACATTGCCGATCATGTCGAACAACCCGTATCCATTTGCGGGAAACTCCCGAACCGGCGAGGTGCGGGCATAACCGTCGGTCAGCAGATTTTCGTTCGGAAACGCGCCTTGCCAGGTGTTCGCCATCGGCTTGCCGTCCGGCATATAATCGTCGCCCCAGCCATAGTCGGCGCGGTCGAGACCGCCGCGTGCGGCATATTCCCACTCGGCCTCGGTCGGCAGCGACTTTCCGGCCCACTCGGCATAGGCCTGCGCATCGTCATAGGAGACGTGGATCACCGGATGGTCCTCAAGGCCGTCGAGCGACGAATCGGGGCCGAGCGGATGCCGCCAGTCGGCGTCGAAGCGATAGTCCCACCAGGCCATGCTGTTCAGCGGAACGGGATGGCCCGGCGGAGAAAAGACGAGCGAAGCGGGCCGCAGAAGTTCGGGAAGCGCGCCTGGATAATCGGCCGGATCGGGCGCAATCTCGGCGGTCGTCACATGACCGGTCGCCTCTACGAATGCGGCAAAATCGCGGTTCGTCACCGGGGTCACGTCGATCCAGAAACCATCGACGGCGACGGGATGCGCGGGTGCTTCCTCGGGATAATGCTTGTCGGACCCCATCCAATAGGTGCCGCCCTCGATATAGATCATGCCCTGCGTCGATGGCGCGGCGTGGCCGAGGTCGTCGATATTGGGACGCTTCTCCACAGAAGCCCTCCTTTTCCTTAGGGGTGATAGAGAATTCTAGGGGGTTCTACCATCGGTAAAAACCCCGGCGGCGGCCGATTTGAATCCGGCCGTGCCGGGCGGCGAAAATAGCGTTTGCCGCGGGCGGGGCGGCTGCGATCCCGCGCCCGGACTCTTGTTTTACCGTGATTTTCGAGCCGTGAAATGTTCCATTTCACTCGAAATCATTCTAGCCGAACAGCGAAATATTGAAGATGATGCTGAGCAGGGCGAGCAGGCCGACGATCAGCAACAGGATCGCCACGACGAGCGCGACCGAGACCGGATAGGCGCTCTGGCCATGGATCAGCTGGCTGTCGATCATCTCCTTGCGCAGGTGGCGCAATTGCAGCGCGAACTGCACATGACGCCAAATTCCGCCGATCAAAATGATCATGCCGAGCACGATCAATATTCCGCCGAAATTCCCCGGCGCCCGCCCGCTGGTAATCGCGCCCGAATCGGCCAGCTTTCTGAACACTTGATAGATGGTAAAGCCGAAACTGATCATCGACAGCGAGGTCCGGATTTCCGACATCAGCGTCCGGTCGGCCGACATGCGCGTGCGCTGGATCGACATGCCCGTACGCCGCATCGACATTTCAGTGCGGTTTTCCGACAGGTCCGTGCGGTGCATCGACAGGTCGGTGCGATATTCGGACAGATCGGTCCGGTGCTCCGAAAGGCCCGTGCGATGGCGCGAGAGGCCGGTGCGGAAGTGCGAATAGATGGTGGGAATCTCCTCTCCCTTCGCCGAACTGGTGTCCGGGATCGGCGGCACCGGCGTCGGGGCGAGGCGCTCCGGGCGAACGGGGGATTTGGCGGGCGTTTGTTCGGCCATGCTGGGGCTTCCCTGCAAAAGAGGACTGAAGGCCCGCCGAAACTCTCCCGCCGGCCCTGCCTCGACAATCGGGGTTACCCCGCACCCTCGTGCAAACTGGGCCTGAGCGCTTCGCAGACCGCCCCGTCGGCGGGAGTTGCGGGAGGCACGCTCAGGGCCCGAAACTTTCCGCTCGCGGGATAGTCCCGATGGCCAGGAAGGCGCAGCAGGGCAAGGCTGGCCCGATGATTTGACAATCGTGCAAGGGAGACCGGCTTTATGCGTTTCCGTCCTCGGGCGCTCCCGCGCGTCGCGATCGCGCTCGCGCTATGCGCAGGCGTTCCCACATCGCTGCGCGCACAGGACAGCGCGGCTCCGGCCGATCCGGATGCCGCCGATGCCGCTTCGGCGGACAGCGCTCCCGCCGACCGGCCGCCCGACGCCGCGCCGCCGCCCGCGGCGGCTGGCGAAGGCTCGTTGGCGCAGCAACTCGCCAATCCGGTCGCGAACCTGATATCGGTGCCCTTTCAGGCGAATTACGATTGCTGCTACGGCGAACGCGACGGCGACCGCTTCACGCTCAACATCCAGCCGGTGATTCCCGTCAGCGTCGGGGACGACTGGAACCTCATTACGCGAACCATCGTGCCGATCATCAGCCAGGAGCCCACCGTCGTCGGCGGCGAGGGCGCGACCGGCTTCGGCGACGTGCTGCAGAGCTTCTTCCTTTCGCCCAAACAAGCGAAAAACGGCCTGGTCTGGGGCGTCGGGCCGGTCTTCCTGTGGCCGACGGGGGCCGATGCATTCAGCGCGCAGAAGTTCGGCGCCGGTCCGACCGCGGTGGTGCTGAAGCAGGGCAAGGGCACCACGCTCGGCCTGCTCGCGAACCATGTCTGGTCGGTGGCGGGGAAATCGGCCTATCCCGACGTCAGCCAGACCTTCCTCCAGCCTTTCTTTACCCGCACCTTGCCCGATTCGACCAGCTTCACGCTCAACACCGAGACGAGCTATGACTGGAAGTCGAAGAATTGGGTGGTGCCGATCAACTTTTCGGTCGGCCATGTGGTCAGGGTCGGCGATCAACCGATCAATCTGACCGTCGGCGCGCGCTACTATGCCGAACGGCCCGACGGCGGCGCCGAATGGGGCACGCGCTTCGTGCTCACGCTGCTCTTCCCGAAATAGAGTGATTTCGAGTGAAATGGAACATTTCACGGCTCGGAAATCACGGCAAAACAAGACTCTGGAGTGCCGGTTTTGATTCCATCAAAACCGAACGCACTCTAGCTGGAGGACCCCGCCCGCGGGCGTCAGAACGAGGCTTGCAGGACGAGCGCGGGGCCATAGAGCTTGTACCGGACCCGGCCGTTCCAGCGATCCTTGTCGACGCCCAGGCGATAGTCGACGTAGCGATAGACGACTCCCACCGCTATATTCTTCGTCGCCAGATAGTTGAGGCCCGCCTGAACATTGACGAGGCGCCCGTCATAATCGTCGATGTTGAGCGACAGATAATCGACGCGGCCGTTGAACTCGACCTTGGGCGCGATCTTCCAGGTCGCGAAGACACCGAGCGTCGGCAGCGGCGCGAGTACTTTGCGGCGACGCAATTCGCTCGACGCGCTTTCGCCGCCGACGCTGCCTTCGCCCATGATCGAAAGGTCGAAGCGGGTTACGTGCGCGCCGAGCGCGGCCCCCAGCTCCAGATTGTCGTTCTGAACAAAGGCATAGCCGACCGTCAGCCGATAGATGTCGCTGTCGAAGCCGCTTTCGACCTCGGCGTTCACCGGATAGGTCACATTGTCGAACACGATGTCGCGCTCGAGCGCTGTCGCGCCGGTGCGTTTGAGCTTGTAGAAGTCCGCACCGACGATCACCTTGCCGAAGCGTGCGCCGGCCGTGATCGAGGGCAGAATCTCGTCATTGTCGAGCTTCAGATCGTTTTCGAAGTCGATGTCGGTGCTCGGAATCTGCTGGTTCTCCGCCGCGACGCGCACATCGGTGTCGACCTTCGGGAAAAAGGCCATCGCGCTGATCCAATAATCATTGTCGAGCGTCTGTGCCCGGACGGGTGCCTGCCATGCCAGGGCGCAGGCGAGGGTGAGCAGCGTCCGGCCGGCGCGAAAGGGGCGGGGGCGGCCGGACCCGCGCGGGCCGCCGTCTGCTGCGGAAATCACCTTGTCCATGCTTCGCTCCTGACAATGGCTTGTGACCTGTCCCACCGGGCGTTCAGCGAGAGCCATCGCGCCCAGGCGGCGGAGGGGCAGAGTCGGTCGCGCGGAGGAAGAAATCGCCGCCCCCTGTCGACCCGTGACATCGCCCGCCGTCTTCAAAGGCGTGGAACTCCACGGATGACCGTCAGAATAGGGGCGATCCAGAGTGTCGGGTATCAGGGTGTTTCCCGAGAAAGCAGGGCAGGAATCCCGAACGCTTGGGGAAATGCCCGAGACGATGTCTTCCGCGGCTTGCGCCGGTTGCGGGTCCCGACCCGAGGCGGCCCTTGGGGCGCGTCTGCGGCCCGCCAAGGGTTAATCCCGATAAGCGGACGCGGCAGAGAATGCCACAATCGCGGCGAGACAAATCGACGGAGATTGACGCATGCGACTGTTCAAAACGATGATCCTGACCGGCGGCGTGCTGGCGCTCGGCTTCGTGCCAGCCATGGCGAACGCCACCGAATCGGGCGCTTCGCTCTATCTGCTCGGTTCGGGCGGTCCCGGCGCGGCCGTCATGCCGCCGGTCGAGGGCGTCTTCTTCGACAAGACCATCTATGTCTATGACGGCGACGCCAGCGCGCGCCGGCAATTCCCCCTGAACGGCAATATCGTCGCGGGTCTCGACGCGACCATCATCGCGAGCTTCGACACGATCCTCGCCGTTCCTTCGACGGACTTTCTCGGCGGAACGCTCGCCGTCGGCATGACGCTGCCGCTCGGCGCGCCGATCGTCGACGTCGATGCCGTGCTGACCGGTCCCGGCGGAGGCAGCCTGGGGACGGACCGGCACGACAGCGCGCTCACCGTCGGTGACCCGGTCGGCGTCGTAATGATGGGCTGGCACGGGGAGAAATGGCATGTTCAGCTGTCGAGCATGATCAATATCCCGCTCGGCCATTATCGCGAGGACCAGCTCGCGAATCTGTCGCTGCACCGCTTTGCGGTCGACGGCTCGGTCGCGGTCAGCTGGCACGATCCCGCATCGGGGTGGGACATATCCGCAAAGGGCGGCTATACGCTGAACGGCGACAACGACTATACCGGCTATGACAGCGGCGACGAGGTGCATGTCGAGGCCGCGGTCGAAAAGGCGCTTTCGCCCAAATTCTCGCTCGGCGCCCAGGCCTATTATCTGAAGCAGGTCACCGACGACCGTGGCGGAGCGCTCGGCCCGTTCAAGGGCGAAGCGGTCGCGGTCGGTGCCACCGCGGCCTATAATGTCGTGATGGCGGGAACGCCGGCGACCTTCCGCGGGCGCGTCATGCAGGAACTCGACGCGACGAATCGTCCCAAGGGCACGTCCTTCTGGCTCGATTTCTCGATCCCGCTGACGATGAACATCCCCGGGCAATAAGCCGGCCGGGGCGGCTCTGGTGGAAGAAGCTCTGCGCCTGATCGCCAGCTATTCGGCGCTCGCGCTCGAAGCGATCGTCGCGCTGATCGTGATGTATGGCGCGTTCGAGGCGCTGGCGCGGATGGTGGAGCGCGGGTTGCGCCGCGAAGGGCGATGGAGCCGGCGGCAAATATGGCTGCAGTTCGCGCAGTGGATCGTGCTCGCGCTCGAATTCGCGCTCGGCGCCGACATCATCCGCACCGCGGTAGCGCCGACATGGGACGATGTCGGGAAACTCGCCGCGATCGCCGCGATTCGCACCGGGCTGAACTTCTTCATCGAGCGCGACATCTATGAATTCGAACCGCGGCCGGAGCGTGCCTCTGGCGAATAGGCTCTGCGATGCAGGGTCGAAATCCCGCGGCTTCAGCACAATCCCCGATGGGGCTCGAAGGGCCGGACGGGCAGACTGACGAAGAAGAGGCGTGAGAATCCTGCGCGATTCCGCAACTCGTCCGGCAAAGGAAAGGATGAACTCATGGTCAGTCCAGGAATATTGCGGCTAGCGTTGCTGCTCGGTGCTGCGCCGCTCGTCGGCGGCGCCGCGCTGGCACAGGACGATGCGGCGAAGCCCGCGGCGAGCGCGGCAGCCGACGACGACGGCAGCAATCCGATCGACCCGGAGGCCATGGCCGCGGTCGACAAGATGAGCGCGGCGCTGCAGGCGCTTTCGTCCTTCCACACCAAATCGGACATCACGACCGAGGTGGTGCTCGCGACCGGGCAGAAGATTCAGTTCGGCGGGACGATGGACACCTATGCCAGGCGTCCCAATGCCTTCAAGATCGTCACCAGGCTCGATGGCAAGTCGCGCGAGCTCTATTATGACGGCAAGACCTTTACGATCTTTGCGCCCACCCTCGGCTATTATGCCGACTTCCCGGCACCCGGCACGATCGCGGCGACGATCGACAAGGCGAGCGACGAATTCGGCATCGAAGTGCCGCTCGCCGACCTGTTCACCTGGGGCAGCGATCCCGCGATCCGCGCGCGCGTGCAGGAAGCGATGGTGATCCGGCCCGAAACCATCGGCGATCGCACCTGCATGCATTATGCCTTCCGGCAGGAACACGCCGACTGGCAGGTCTGGATCGACCAGGGCGGCAAGGCGCTGCCGTGCAAGATCGTGATCACCAACAAGACCGACCCCGCGATGCCGCAATATTCGGCGGTGATCGACTGGGCCTCGACCGCGGTTCCGGCGAGCGAAAATCTCGCCTTTTCGCCGCCGGCCGACGCGCACCGGATTGCGATCGCCGATATTTCCGAAATAACCTCTGACGGAGAAGGGCAATGATCCTCATCGTGAACGGCGGCCTTTTGGCCGCATCGCTGGCGCTCGCCGCTCCGGCAGTGCCGACCGATCTGCCCCGCGTCGCGGGCGATCCGGCTACGTCGGTCCTGGCGCTCGAAGCGGACTATCTGCAACGAACGCGAACGACATCCAGCCGGTCGGGCACGGCATCGCGGGCAAAGGGTTCGCGTCCGCCCGCGCGCAGCGGCGCGAGCGCGAACGTCAATCATTCGAATGTGAGCCGCAACCGCAGCGTCAACAACGCCAACGTCAATCGGAACGTCAACCGGAACGCCAACGTCAACGTGAACCGCAACGTCGATGTCAACGTCCACAACGACTATCACGGCGGCTATTATCACGACGATTGGGACGATTGGGACGATGACTGGCACCCGGTCGCGACGATCGCCACCGCGGCGGTGACCGCGGCCGTCGTCGGCAGCATCGTGAACAGCGTGCCGCCGAGCTGCAGCACTGTCGTCGTCAACGGCATCAGCTACTCGCAATGCGGCAACACCTGGTACCAGCCCCAATATGTGGGCTCGTCGGTCCAATATGTGGTGGTCAATCCGCCGCGCTGACTCCGTCCCCCTGGCCAGAAAGTCCCGTCCATGACGCCTCTCATGATCGTCAAACTGGCCACGGTGCTCAGCATCGTGCTGCTGCTCTTCGGGCTCGCGCTGCGAGCGAAGATCGCCGATCTCGGCTATCTCGTCCGCGAGTGGCGGCTCGGGCTGGGCGCCTTCGTCGCGATGTTCGTGTGCGTGCCCGTGGCGGCCTTTCTGCTCGCGCGCTTCCTCGATCTCCAGCAACCGGTGGCGATCGCGCTGATCGCGATGGCGCTGTCGCCGCTGCCGCCGATCCTGCCGGGCAAGCAGCTGAAGGCGGGCGGTGAGGCAGGCTATGTCACCGGGCTGATGGTCGGCGCGTCGCTGCTGTCGCTGGTGGTGGCGCCGCTCGGCGTGTGGGTCGCGGCGCATCTGTTCGATGTCGATGTTTCGGTCGCGCCATCGGCGCTCGTCAAGCCGCTGCTCATCTCGGTGTTCGCGCCGATCGCGCTCGGGTTGCTCGCGGCGCCGTTGCTCGGCAAGTCGGTGCCGCGGGTCAGCGAGATCTGCAC
This sequence comes from Sphingopyxis indica, assembly GCF_900188185.1. Lineage (GTDB taxonomy): Bacteria > Pseudomonadota > Alphaproteobacteria > Sphingomonadales > Sphingomonadaceae > Sphingopyxis > Sphingopyxis indica. Next base: position 276,281 of record NZ_FZPA01000001.1, read on the forward strand.
CAGGGCGGGGACGATCCTTCTCCTCCTCGTCGTGCTCGCCTTTCTCGTGCTCCTCGGGCCGCCGATGTGGAAGCTGGTCGGCGACGGCACGCTGCTCGTCTTCGCCGCGGTCGCGATCGTAGGGCTCGTCGCGGGAACGCTCCTCGGCGGCCCCAATCCGGGCGACCGGTCGGCGCTGGCGCTCGCGGCATCGGCCCGGCACCCGGGCGTGGCGCTCGCGATCGCCGTCCATACGATGCCGAACGTTCCGCTGATGCCGGCTGCCGTCGTGCTGTCGCTGATCGTCTCGATCGTCCTCAGCTTCCCCTATTTGCGGATGGTGGGTCGCAAACAGGGCGACGGGGGGGGCGCCGCGGCGACTCCGCCATCCTGACCCGGGCGGCGAAGGGCGCGGGATCTATCGGCGTCCGATCGCGTAGTCGATCCGGATCCGCACCCAGCTGCCGACCATCAGGCGTCCTCCGCGCCTTGGCGGACGCACCCGGAATTGCCAGGCGGCGGCGAGGATCGCGCGATTGATCTGCGAACCTTGCGGATATTCGTCGAGCGCGACGCAGCCCTCGACGCGATACTCGGACGCCGTGCGGCAGGCGATCAAGCCCCAGCCGGGACCGCTGGCGGTCGACAGATAGCCGCGCAACTCGTCATCGCTCGGCTCGCGGTACCAGGCGGCCGCATAGAGCGGCTCGCCATTCGGTGCCGTCCCCACTTGCGGCGTGTCCTGCGAGGCTGCCCCGCCGCGGTTGGCCGGACCGTAAACCTGTCCGTCGGATGGGCGAATTACGGCGCGAGGCGTCCGCGGCGCGGGCGGCTGCGTGCTTGGCGCGGGCAAGGCCGGCGCGGGCATGGGTTCGACGACCGGCGGCGGAGGCAGCGGCTGGGGCGCTTGCGGCGGCGTTTCGGGTGGTGGGGACGGCGGGCTCTCCTTGGCCTGCTCGCGTTTCGGATTGTCCGTCTCGGGCGATTGTTCCGCATTCCCCGCGGCTTCGAGCGTGACGAGCGTAACCTGTTCGTCACGGACGTCGACCGGCTTCCCCACGCCGAAGGCAAGAAGCATGATCAGCAGGACGCCCGTGATGAGCAACGCCAGCCCGATGGACAGCGCCCGTCGTCCCGCGCCGATCCCCGCCATGTCGGCGGAAGGCGCGGCCCGGGCAGGAAGGATGGAGAGCAATTTCCGGTAGCGGCGACCGCTGGTCGAGATGTCCGGCGCCGCCATTTGCGCGGGAATAATGGGCCGCCGGGGCAATGACAAGGCTCGGCTAAGCTGGCGACGCGGAATTCGGCACTACGGGTGGCGACGCCATTGCGGGCCCGCGAAAGCTCGGTTCGAAAGCGGAGAAAATGGTGGACGCACTAGGGCTCGAACCTAGGACCCGCTGATTAAGATATGGCCATAAGCTCTTGTTATTGCTTTTTATTCTGCGTCATTTCGTGTCTTGGGGAACACGAAAACGTATCTTCGACCCGCTGATTCCGAGGCGTATTGCTTCACGTCCATTCATGCAAGTTCGGGCGTCCGGGACCCCCTTGATACCCACACGGAAGATCGTCGAATTTCTGGGTATCAGAGCGATGGAGGGAAGAGGCGGAGACTTAGTCACCAGCCTTGCAGCAACATCATATCGATCGAAGGTGTCTGCGTCAGGGAAAATCCTAACGCCGCTTCGCTGTGCGCGTTGGTAACGGCATCGTTATTTTCGGGTGATGAAAGTCACGAGATCGTTACTTCGCTGGATGGATGGCCCTATGGCGAACTGGCAGATGGATTTGCCTTTTTGAGTGCCGCCGCTGCCGTCGATGTGAGCATGAACAGCCGACCAGGGTGCATCGGGAAGGGGATGAAACCGAACGATTGATAGAAGTCAAACGCGCTGTCGTTCTTCGCTTCAACCACGATAGCAAAGACGGCCAGATCTTGAGCAACGTTTACAATCCGATGCAAGGCATCGGCTATCAAAATCTCACCGACACCTTTGCCCCGCGATTGTTCGTGCCGGGCAAGCCGACCGATCAAAGCGGCGGGGATGTGGTCGTAGCGAGGAAGCTTGGCCGCTATGTTGTCCGGCACTTCGTCCAACGATAGGGTGAACGCGCTTAGGCTGTAGAAGCCGACAATCTGGGAAGTATCGTCCAGTGCGACAAAGACACGCGCGACGTTTCGGCGCTCATCCTGCCCCGCGCGTTTCTGGAACCACTCGTCAAGCTGCGCCTCGCCACAGCGAAAGTGCGAACGGTCATGGCGCTTGGCGAGCGGTTCGAATGTGATAGGCAAGCAGGATCAGCCGACGACAGATTTATGGCGTTCAAATGCCTTGATCAGTCGATCGGCAGGCGCAGGCGGGTTGGCAACTGCTTTCAGGAAAGCGTCGGCATCGGCTTGCGAAAGCCTCATGCGCTCATGTTCATCGAGCACGCGGCGCGCACCCTCATAAGCAAGGTCGCCAGCCGTCATGCCGCTCACAGCCATTGCACGCTTGATCAGCGTCTTGGCAGATGTGGCCACGCGTAATTCCATGCGCTCGCGCTTGGTTTCGCGGTGCTGGGTCTGACGGGATGAAGCGGACACCATCACAAATTCCTTTCATGCGCTCATATACGGCATTTTGCCGTGCAATGCAACGCGAACCGAGTCGCGATCAGGAAACCAGCCTCGACACGTAATCACGTTAGACTGAAAAATCGGGAATCAGTGTCGCGCCATCTGGTCCGAATATCGATGCGGAACCTCGGTCCAAAACACCCCCGGTCACAGGCAGCATGGTCAAATCGCACCGCGCTGCACTTCTCGATGCAAGTCCTTCGGAACCTAGGAATTTCTTTGAGATTGGCCGATTTCTGTGATTATTGAAGTGTCATCGAAAGGATGGCACATGCCGGTAAAGGCCCTAACCAACAAGACGCTCGAAGCACTGAAACCGAAGGCGAAGCGCTATGAGGTCCATGACCTCTTGTGTCCCGGCATGAGCGTTCGGGTTTCGGCTCAGGGACAAAAGGTCTTCTCCGTGAAGTTCCGATATGGCTTTAACCAGAAGCGCATGAAGCTCGGCGTCTATCCCCGCATTACGTTGGCCACCGCTCGCGAGAAGGCGATGGATATCTTGCGGCAGGTCGATGAAGGCATCGATCCGACCAAGCGCCGCCGTACTCCCAATATGAAGGTCGAAGCCGTCTGCGGAGAATTCATCCGCCTTCACGCGCAGGCGCGCAACAAGAGCTGGCGTGAGGCAGAGCGCATCTTGGAACGCGAATTTGTCGGCACCTTCGGGCAGCGTGATATCCGCGAGATCAAGCGGTTCGACGTGCTAGAAATCATGGACGCCGCCGTCGCGCGCGGATCGACCTATCAGGCCAACCGCATCCTTTCGAACATCCGCAAGCTGTTCAATTGGTGTGTGGAGCGCGGGATTGTCGAGACCAGCCCAATTACCGGATTGAAGGCACCGACCAAGGAGGAATCCCGCGACCGAGTGTTGGAGGATGACGAAATCGTCCGGCTGCTGCGCGCATGCCGCAATGATGTCTATCCCTTCCGCCAGTTCGTGCCGATCCTGCTTGCGACGGCGCAGCGCCGGCGAGCTGGCCGAAATGCGCTGGAGCGAGGTCGATCTTGACGTCAAGCAATGGGTCATCCCCGCCGGGCGATCGAAGAACGGAAAGCCGCATGTCGTGCCGCTCAGCTCCTATGCAATCAAAATATTGAACGAGGTGCCGCGCTTCCTCGACTGCGATTATGTGTTCACGACCACCCGCAATTCGCCGGTAAGCGGCTTTTCGAAGATGCTACGCCGCCTGTCCGAAGGCTCGCAGACATCCGACTGGCGATTGCACGATTTGAGGCGAACCGCGGCTTCGGGTATGGCGAGGGCGGGCATCGCCCCGCATGTCGTCGAAAAGGTTTTGAACCACATTTCCGGCACGATTTCCGGTGTGGCCGCCGTCTACAATCGCTATGGATATGACCGCGAGAAGCGGGAGGCATTGGAGAGGTGGGGCGAAGTGTTGTCCAGGCTCGCGGCCGATGACGGCATTGATAACCGGCTGCGATGATGATATACATTCTTCACATTGTATATCAGGAGTAGGCCGATGCAGGTGGCAAAGTGGGGTAACAGCTTGGCGGTGCGATTGCCTGCTGCCGTTGTCAAAGCCCTCAACTTACATGAGGGGGACGATATCGAGATCCATGTCGAGGGGGAACGAAGCATGACGGTCGCGCGCAAACCCGATCCGGAATGTCTGATCGAGCGCCTGCGCGCTTTTCGCGGACGCCTGCCCGACGATTTCAAATTCGATCGGGACGAGGCGAATGCCCGGTAGCTTCCTCGACACCAATGTTCTTCTCTATCAGTTGTCGAACGACCTCGGCAAAGCCGAGAGGGCGGAAGCATTGGTGCGCGAAGGCGGGACGATCAGCGTTCAGGTCTTGAACGAACTTGCCAATGTGGCACGTCGGAAAATCGGCTTGGCGTGGACCGAGGTGCAGGCCCTTACCGAGACACTGCGCGCGTTGCTCAATGTGGTGCCGCTGGATGCCGACATGCACGCACACGGATTACGGCTGTGCGAGCGGAATGGCTTTTCGGTCTATGATGGCATGATCGTAGCGGCCGCGCTCTCTGCCGGATGCGATACATTGTGGTCGGAAGATATGCACGCTGGTCTGAAGGTGGAGGGGCGCCTCACAATCCGCAATCCGTTCGTCATTTAATGCCACGGGTTTGCAGGATTTCACCCGCCACCCGACTGACCTGTTCGGTGACGCCGCAATGGCCGAGATTGCGGACATCGTGGGTGTCACCGGTGGGGCGGCATTGGATGTCCTTCAGGAGCGCCTACGAGCGGTTGCGACTGAGTATCGCCGCGTCATTTCTGTGACCCCATGCGACATGCCCGGCGCGCCCTCTGATGAAACGTTATCGCAGCGGCTCGCATGGGTGGATGCCCAACTACTCAATCCGATCGGAAAATTGTTGGAGGCGCTTGATCCCGAAAACCGCCACATGCTCTCATTGTGGCCCGAAGAGGTCAGCCCGGAGCTTGTCCCGGACTGCGATGCGATCGCCGAGCAGTTGAAGGGTTTGCAGGTGCTTGGATGGAATGTGGCTATCATGATCGCCAAATACCGCCACCATGACCTGCCGCACGGCCCCTTGATCCGATACCACATAGTCGCCGCCATCGCGGAGGTGCTCGACGAGGCGCTGCCCGACCTTCGCCCCAGCCGAGGCACCTATGATGCCACGACGAAGCAGTTTTATGGTGTCTACCCTGCCTTGGTTCGCCGCATATTCCTCGAGATCACTGGTCTGAACGAGCAGTTGGATCGCCTAATCAAGGAACAGGTCGACCAGCGCCGCCGGTAAATGAACATGCCATCGGATTTTCCGATAACGAGTTCATTTCCCACTGTAGAATCTCTTCGCCGTCTGGGAATATTTCGTTGCCGTCAATCACGACAACGAAAGGAAATTCAACATGACGGCACCACCATCAAACAAGATATTGCTGACGCGGCAGGACTTGCCGCGCCTTGGCCTCAACCTCTCTCCATCGACGTTGCTTCGGCTCGAAGCCGCCGGGCAATTCCCCAAACGTGTCCGTATCGGCGCCCACTCAGTCGCGTGGCTGGCGACTGAAATCCACGAGCATATCGCAAAGCTCGCTGCCGAGCGGGAGGCAGGCCTATGACCTACGAGTTCACCTTCGAAACGTCGCACCCGGAAAATCCGGACATCTGCATCCGTTTCATCATCACCATGCCGGTTCCGCCTGCTGAAGAGATTCCCGAAGGGGCGGTGCTGGAAAACCACATTCGTTGGCGGGAGGAACGGTCGTGGCATTAAGCAACCGAATCCGTCTGACGATCGATCGTCCGGCAAGCATGCTGAGCATGATGAAATGGTTCGCCAAGCAGGGCGTCCCCGTATTCCCGATCCATAGCGTTGCGGATGGGATATGTTCATGCGGCGACCGGGACTGCGATGATCAGGGCAAGCATCCGATAGGGCAGTTGGCTCCGAAGGGGTGCCACAGCGCCACCACAGACCTGAAAGTCATCCGTAAATGGCATCGCGCCTTTCCGGACATGAATTATGGAGTGGCGACAAAGGGGCTGGCGGTGATCGATTGCGATAGCCGTGAGGCGCTCGATGACTTTCGCCGCACCTATAAGCCGGCACCCACGTTTACGGTGAAAACTGCCCGTGGATTCCACTTCTACTTTCTGGGCGAAATGCCCGCGCGTAATGGTGCTCGGCCCAATCTGGACGTGAAGAGCGGTCCGGGCTGCTATGTGGTCGGTCCCGGATCAATCCATCTGTCGGGTGCGGTCTATTCCCCTTGGGAAGACGAACCGATTGCACAGCTTTCCGAGGCGATCCGGGAGATTACGGCGCAGCCGAAAGATGAGGCTCCGCTAGCCAGCAATGGCCCGATCCCGGTCGGGATGCGCAATACGACGCTGACCAAGTTCGCGGGATACCTGCGCGCGGCCGGGGCGAACCAAAGGGCTATGTTGGAGACATTAAAGGCCCTCAATCGCTCCATGACTGACGACCCGCTGCCGGATCGCGAGGTCAGGCAAATCGCCCGGAGCATATCGAAAAAGCCTGGCAAGGTGTGGCCGACGCTGGTGCCTTTCTCGGAAATCCCTGACGAGAACTTGGAATGGTTGTGGTATCCTTATGTCTGTCGGGGCACACTTGGCCTGCTCGACGGCGATCCGGGCGATGGCAAGAGCCAATTATGCGCGTGGCTGTGCGCTCGCATTACCCGTGGCGATGCTTTGCCCGGTGGTGACCGATCGAAGCCGGCTAACGTAATCCTGTTCAATTTCGAGGACCTGAAAGGGGCTGTTATAAAGCCCCGGTTGATAGCCAATGGGGCCGATTTAGACCGCGTGTTCATCCAGTCACGGCAATTCCAGCTCACGGAGGAGATGGTCGCGTGGCTGGACGGCGAGATCGCCGATAAACGTCCCGCCGTCGTGATCCTCGATCCCATTCAAGCCTTCATGTCCGGGGTCGACGGCAACAGCAACATCGACGTCCGTGAGTTCATGTCCCCGCTGGCCGAGATCGCCGCTAAGTATCTTTGCGCGATCATCTGCGTCCGCCATTTCGGCAAGTCCGAACAGGACAAGGCGTGTCAGGAGAAATCCTAGAAATCCCAGTCGATTTCCATAAGCGGGATGGAGAATGACGCTTTTCCGTCGGTGAAGAAATATTCGTCGTCGTCGCTGCCGATTTCGAATGTGAAGCGATGCCCGTCTACGTCAATGTGAATAATCTCGTCGGGCGTAAGGATCACTTCAATCACCGCACCGGGAAATAGCGCCTGCGCATGGGATAATAGGTGCAACCAGTCGAGCGGTTCGTGGTCGGACATGATGGCCTCCTTTCGTTGACCATCTCCCCAATAAGAACATAGGCTGAGCCGTGTCAGGAAAACTCCCAGCTTCCGTGTCTGAAAACTACGAGCGGGGTCCCACTGGGGTCTCAGAACCACAGTTGCATGAAATCGGCAGATTTCAGGGCATTTTAGAGGGGCGCGCCTGTTGTTGGACGAATGTGCAAGAGACAGAAATGGCGGATTTCCGTTAGGACCCGCTGATATACAATCAGATGGTCGATGCGCCCAAATCCTTGGAAATCGGACTCTCGGTCGCGCTAATGCCTTTCGACGGGCATCCGATGGGAACCAGGCCGAATGGTTTAGGATCTGCGCTTTTTGGCACTCTTGCGGCTTTGATTGATCCAGTACGGGTTATCTCGTTCCCTAAAGTTCATTTTCACACTTGAAACCTCTTGCAACTGGCAACCCGTCAATTCAGCACTATTGAGATCAAAAAGAGCCAAGTTCGTAGAACGTTCTCCAAAGGCACTTCGATAAGCGATTCCGTCGAACCCCTCGTCGCGGAAAAGTTCAACCAAGATTTGAGTTGCGACATATTCGCCGGAATCGTCACCTCTAGTCACAGGCTTGGTAAACGCTCTGTCGATATCGGACCCCACTCATCAGGACTGGGCTTTTCGAAAATCATAGCAAAATTCGGTTCTGTGTTTCTGCTACAATCGGCGATCACCAGATCCTTTTGTATCTCGAAATGTCCGAGTGAAACCATTGAACCGAGCCAAGGGCGAACTTCGCTCATCGCTGCATCTTTGCTGGAGCAGAGATATAGCATCGGAATTCCCTTGGGGTTTGCCCGACCTTCTGTCGCTCGATCAGCTAATGGTCTCATTCGTTCTGGTGGAAACGCCGCAGGGATTTCTTCCCCAATTTCCTCTAAGTAACGCCAATCATGGCCCACTTGGGCGCGCCAAAACCCCCTACCTTTCGAAATCTTTGCTTTTCGCAGTGCTACTGTCGCCCTCACAGCATTCAAAAATTCATCGGCTATAGATGTTCGAACATATCTTCGGTTACGACACACTTCTCGTTCGAATTCGGCGAATGCTCGCCAGCTCTTGAATCTTGAACTGCTTTCCATACGTCCGCCCCTCGAAACGCTGCATCTTGTTGAGCCGGTGAGCCCCATTGGCCAAATTTGACGATGTTTTGCTTGGAACTGCGCTAATCCGCAAGGGGGCGGAGCCGATCAAGGTATAACGTCTTCGCTTCGCGCTCTGCTTCGCGTAGCCGTCTAACGGTATCGATGCGATTGCGTCCGCGCGGACGAGGTTGACCACCCGACCCGCACAGGCGTCCACGTAGCTTGGTGACCTTGCGGCGGGCGCGTGAAACCTCGTCCATGCCTTGCACGGCATAGCTAAGCCGCTGTGCGTCGCGTGAGCCGAACCGGCCTCCGGCATAGTAGATTACTTCGCAGCGGTGGCCGGACATCGGGCATATGAAATAGCAACGATGGCCTCCGAACGGTGATGGCACCATTTCGACAGCGACACGCTGATTGATGGCACCGCCGGGCATATCGCCGGTGATCGCCATGACGCCGTCACGCTCAATGTCGCTGAGATCGACGCGAAGGCGCGCGCTGGATACGCTGAGGCCGCCGATTGACCATTGCACCGTGTCGCATGTGCATTCACCGGGGCGAACGACGCCCAGCCGCCGCAATGCGCGAATGTCGAGCGCCAGCATTTGCTCGACATTGCCGATATGCGTTGATCGTCGCGCGCCTGATCCAATGCCGCCCATGAAAGCCTCCATCATCTCGGACAGCCTCATACATCCGGAGACGCCACATCTCAGGCCCAGCCTCCGGGTCTTCGGACGGCGGCTCTTTGCCTCTAAAGCTGGCCGTTCTCCGAAATACTGTGGCTTGGGGTAGGTCCGGCCCTCAGTCGAGTAGCCGCCCCGGCGTCACGCCCAAGGCGTTAGCGAGCTTGTCCACGACGGTAATTGTTGGGTTGCGTGCGCCCCGCTCAAGGTCGCTAATGTAGGTGCGGTGCAAGTCCGCCTCATCCGCAAAGGCTTCCTGCGACCAACCCTTTTCCTGCCGCAACAGGCGCAGATTCTTCGCAAGGCGTTCCCGAATATCCATCGCCGAGACTTGGATCGCTATGTAGTCAATCAGTCTACAGACAATCGGTGACAATTCGCTTTGCCAGACCGCCTCCACTTTCTTATCGATGTCACCGATCGACTACAAAAGGAGTTGGCAATGCATCGACGGACTTTCCTATGTCGCTAGGCACGCTTCACACGGTGCGGGGTATTATCGAACGGAGACCGGGCTATCGGTTCTTTATCGCGGTCCACGAAGGCGGGGAATGGGAGCTTGAGCCGAGTCGCCGCCTGACGCGATATCTCGATTGCTCCGTGACGGTCGAGGGTGTCCGGACCGGCTTCAACCGGCTGGAGGTCGTCAGAATCAAACAAGATGGCGAAGATTGGCCACCAAGCCAGAGCTGGACCCGATAGTTTAATCGCTGGCGGAAGCGGCATCAACCTTGAGGCTGTCTGTAATAACATCACATCGTTTAACCCTACAGCAGCGAACTCCGCGATGCAGGTCTAGGGAAAGATCAACAACTCCTATTTCGCAGGCACCAGCCCTTCGTCTCGACGTTTTGCGAAACTACGCCCTCCGCTTCCATCAGAGCAAGAAGCGTGCGCGGAATATGACCCTCGTGCCCTTCATGACCAGAATATATTCCAAGAGCACGTCCCACTTCTGCGTTTTTCAAGCCCTCTTCAGGAGCGTTCCTCAAAAGCAGAAAAATTGCCGACCGCAGTTTCGACATTGCATCTTGAACCAGAACGTAGGGTTCCTCCATAGGTTCTTATCCTACTGAAATGCCAAACGGATTATACAACTAGAAATTTTTAGATCGCAGACAGCCCTAGGCGTTGATAAATAACGTCGTCGAAAATTTGATTTAGCTCAGGCTCCGGCAATGCGTCGAGTAACTTGAACCCTCCGATCGAGTTAAGCTCCATCATCACCTTGCGAAAGGTTGCGCGCTCAAACAAAACCTTCTTGCCGGCAGCCGACTTTATGAGGCTCTTGAGTATCACACCGAACACGTTGGTGGCTTGGGCGACCGTCGGTCGTTCGATGATGTTAGCTCTCACATCTGACCGATATAGAAACGCCTCTAGTGCGTCCTTTTGAGCAACCCCTTGAACCCTCGTGCAGAGATGAGCCATCCACCACAGACGGGACACGGCATTGTCCCTCTCGATCTGGCGATTTGTGCGGGCAAAGAAGTGCGTCTCGATATGCGGCACAGCCTTATCGTCATCTGACGGAATGGGCCATCTTGCGCGGGTATATTGCAGCATGCTGGTGTGAGTGAGATACGACCATAGCCGCTCGTCTCGGGCCTCATAGGGCGAAAGGGCTTCGAGGTACTCGTGAACGGCGAGGCAGTTTTCAACCTCGAAGTCATCAGCGCCGGACGGCATTTTCATGTTGCCCAAGCCGGACGCCTTTACGTCCACCGGTAACTCGTGAAACTGGCTGCTATCAAGATCGATGAAGCCAAAATCGCCTGTCCGATAGCTGTCAAGATTATCAGCAATCGACTTGCGAAGCTGAGCGACAGCTCCGTCCCTCAGATAACGGATTTTCATTGCTCAGTCCCCTTGAAGACATAAGCTTCGATGAGCTGGAATGGGCTTTTCATAAGTCTCTCTGCGATGAGATACTCGTCGTGTTCTTCGAGATTTATGCCCTCGTTATGGCATTTCTGGAGGATCACGCTTCCCCACCTCGTGCTTTCCGCATCATCTTTGCCGTTTTTCAGCATGGAGATGCATTGCATGACTGCTGCGAAATAGATTGAGTTCATCAGGACAGCCCGGTGTCCCTTATTATTTCTAGCTGAGTCCACACGCTCTTTCGCTTCAGGACTCAAGACGATCTGTACCTTGTCTTCCGTAGGGCGGACCTGCCATTCGTGCCCCACAATGGATTCGTCCTTGACCAGCACGAAAACAGACGAGAGAGGCTTGAACACGTCTCGGTCGATGTAGACCAGCTGTGGCCGGTCAATCGCCAGTACCGATCCCACCTCGTAGCTAAATGGCCCGTCTCCGAACTCTGGATTGATCCAGCCACTGCTATAGTTCGAGATCGGCTGGATGGCAGAGATATAGGGATAGACCTGAACCTCGCCTCGAAGCCTGCCGGCTGGGAAGTGAACTTCCGACTCTTCTTGATCGGTGGTGTGCACAAACCGAAAGTAGGTGTCACGGCAAGCAAATACGACGACATATTTGGCGCGTTTGGATGCGACCTCTGCCACCAGCTCCGGCACGCTGACATGGAAGCTGACGTGCGCGGTCACCTCTTGGCCGTCGTTGGATGGCGAGAACTCGACAGTCACTTGAATGTCGCCATCGATGTAGTCGTCAACGTCTGGCCTAAGGACCGGATAGGGAAACGCTCGAAGCGTATCAAACTGCATTGGCTTTGACCCTCACTGTTCCTTCAAAGGGGCGCTCAAGGTCCACATCCAGCATCACCCGCTTTTGAGCGTTGCAGGCCACGGTGAGGCGCCCATCGGCGACAGAGCCCAGCGTCGCCCCGGTGACCTTCAAGAGACGGTTGGTATCAGCGCCCGAGTCTTCCAATTCGACGCGCACATCCCCGGTTATTTCGGGGGTAAAGGCGATCCGCCGGCGATCAGGTGTGAGGACGATCGCGCGTACATTGCGGAGCGAAATGGTCGTTGCTACCGACGACTTGCCTCCGGACCCTCCGCCGGGGCTCTGGTCGCCATCATCGCCGTCGTTGTTACCACCGCCGCCACCGCCGCCCGTTCCGTCTCCTTCGCCTCCCCCGTCACCGTCGCTGCCATCCGATCCTTCGCCCAGGTCGCCGTCCGAAGCTGTGCCTGGGTTGGGGTCGGAAGTGGTCGACTTTCTCTTCGGCAGGGGTCGCGCCCTGATCTTGATGTCTCCGCGTGGGTTTTCATCACCGTCGCGAGCGCCTCCGGCGCCTTGGTCCTCGTCGCCGAAAAACTCCGCCAGTTCATCGATCTCGGTGACTTCAGCAACCGGGTCCTGAGCGTGCCGCTTCAACATCTCTCGCACCCATTCTGCGAGCTCACGGAGCGCGACGCGAGCCGTGCGTTGCTGTTGCATGGTCGAAAGGCGGGCTGCCTCGAAGTCGTCGTGAGCTGGAGGCTCCATGGCCCTCAGCAGAGAGTTGCCCTTTTCGCTCATGCACTCGAGTACTGCCGCAAATTCCTTGAACTCGCCGAAGCGCCTCAAGCCCGTCAGCTGGGAGGTGATGAGCATGCCGTCCCGGAGAACCGCAACTCGCTTTGGCAGTCCCTCGCCGACGAGGATGTGTAAGCGACAGTGCCCCAAGCCGCCGTTCTGGGTATCTTCCGTTACGCTCTCGGTACTCGAAAGTGCGCGGAGGAAATGCCCGCTATTGACGAAGGTCTCGGGCTCTTCCTTCTGATCCTTGATCGCGTCGGCGATTGAGGCGTCAGCAAACACGTCAGCAAGTGTGGTCACTGAGAGGCTGGGGCCATCCTCGATGGTCACCTCTAGCGCGCCTCGGCAAATCGCGCCAAAAAAGCTCTCAGCGATGCTGGCCGCCAGGATTTTCTCCCACCCTTTTGTCGGAACGAAGCCCAGGATGCTTAGTGTCGTGCCGGTTTCATCCGGATTATCGGACGGCCGCTGCAACCAGTCAGGAAGCTGCTCCGTTTGATTTATCAGAGGCTGGCAGTTTTTGCGCACGCCCCAGAAACCAGTGCCCCGATGGGTAGTGTTGCCGTTGCGGTGGGACATTAGGATCGATTTGCCCTGGGCTTAGTGTTGCAGGTTATTTTCTTCGTCCTGAAAGACAGTCGATAGAAAGATCGTCCGCAACCCGGAGACGGTGTACGGCGCGAATTTACCAATACCAAAAGAGCCGATCGACGTTTCAGACGGCTTCTTAGATTGTCCCGTAGCCTTCATCAGAGCGAAGTAAGGATTGCCGTTATCACATGGTCCTCGGACACCATGCGTGTTTGAGTCGGCAAATTGCAGCACTGAGACCTTTGTCTTGCCGAGTATCGACAGAGCTTCACCGAAGAACTTTTCGGCCTTCTCGCCTTCGTTCGGAGCCTCCTGAGCACACAGCTCCAGTGCTTTCCGAAGGCCATCCGCACCCGGAATGCTGTCTGTTGGCACGTCGATGCGCCGGATATCGATCCGTGCCGGCAAACCCTTGGCTGCATCAACCGTGTTCTGAGTTCCTTCACGCCCCAATGACCGGAACGGCGAGCCGGAGAAGTGTTCTATTCCCGGCTCATTGAACCCGTCCCACTGCTGGGACTCATCACGCGGGAATTCGAAGCCGACTTTTGTCATGCACTGTCTCGCCATTAAGTTTTTCTGCAACGGACCGGCCCAACCTCTCGGCAACCGGCACTGCGACCGCATTGCCCACTTGGGTGTACCGCTTCGCACGTGGGACCTGGTCCGGGAACTTGAAGTCTTCAGGGAAGCCCTGGAGCGCTAAGCATTCATACTCGGTAAGCTTTCGCAATCCCGAAGGCCCAAAAATGAAAGGAACATTGTGCCCGCCCAAGCCCATGTTGGCCGTGAGTGTCGGACAAACCCCTGGCTCTTTGGTTCGTACAAGATACTTGCGTAGCTGGTAGATTTGCCGATCACTCTCAGCCGCGCCATTAATCATGTGATAGTATCTGTTATCCTTGGGAAGATAGTATTCTTCTTCAACATCTGTCTCAAAATTTATAAAGTCTGACAAAATTTTGTGCTCAGAGGCGTCGTGCACAGGAAATGAAAAGCGGCCGCTACTGAAATGAGCAGTAGAAAGGGCGACCATGAATAGCCGCACCCTTTGCTGCGGCAGGTGGGTAAGCTTGTAGGCGTTGAGTTCCGCTGCATTCTCTTCGCGGAACCAATATCCCGCTTTTCGGATTTCGTTTTGCAGCCTCAAGAACCAAGCTCCGCCTTCGCCATACCGAAGAAACGGGGCATTCTCTAAGACCAGGATGCGTGGCCGACGTTCGCCAAATTCCTTGAGCAGTCGGATAACGTCGAAGAACAGTTGGCCACGTTCGTCCTCGAAGCCGCTACGGGTCCCAGCCTGGGAGAAGCTTTGACATGGGAAGCCTGCGTGTAGCACGTCGACCTCTTCAAGGCCATCTCCAGCAACGGAAATCTCTCTAATGTCCTTTCTTAGCAGCTTCACCTGTGGAAGGTTGTGGGCGTAAGTCTCAGCCGCATGATGGTCGACCTCAATTGCCCACGAGGTAGAAATGCCGGTTCGTTCGAAGCCAAGGCAGAATCCTCCAATACCCGAGAAAAGAGCAGCAGCCTTCATTGAGGAAGCCTAAAATCACTCTCGTGATCTGACTGGATATTCATCTTAAAGCGCAGTTCCGTCTCCTGTACCTTTTTACTTACCGCCCGAAAGATTGCTTTCACGTCCTCTTCAGAGTACGAATAGTTCGACTTGTTTGAGAGATTCCCGAGCAGATCAAGATCTTTGAGAAGCCTCTTCGTTCTGGCTTCCGCGAGCCGCACGAAATTTTCTCTAGCTCTGGCCATTCAGCAAATCCCGCCTATTGTCAGCCGGTGACTAGAAGGGATCAGCTCCTTTGTCAAGTGTACGCGTATATTTTGTTGATATACGCGTACAACGTGATTTGGCTATGGATAATGACGGATCGAATCTCCCCAGCGCAACGAAGCGAGAACATGCGTCGGATTCGGAGCGCGAACACTTCTCCCGAGCTGATCGTTAGGCGACTGACACATCGGCTCGGCTACCGCTACCGGCTTCACCGGAAGGATCTGCCTGGAAGGCCCGACCTCGTCTTTATACGCAAGCGTAAAGCCATCTTCGTGCACGGTTGCTTCTGGCACCAGCATGACGGTTGCCGCTTCGCTTGTATGCCGAAGTCCAACACAGACTATTGGGAGATTAAGCTCAGCAGAAATGTGGATCGTGACATCCATTCTCACCAGGCATTAGAGGCAGGAGGGTGGCGGGTGCTCACGATTTGGGAATGCGAAACGAAAGACGTGCTGGCACTTGAGGAGCGGTTGCGAAACTTCCTCTCCGGTGGGGCTTGAAGCTTGAAGACGGTTGGGCTGAAGATCACTGGTGATGCTAGTCTGATACCCCAGCGGGACCCCGCGACGGATCACCGTAGCGCTCTCACATCTAAGTCATTGAAAAATGGTGGACGCACTAGGGCTCGAACCTAGGACCCGCTGATTAAGAGTCAGCTGCTCTACCAACTGAGCTATGCGTCCACTTGCCGGATTGCGGCGGTGCCGGCAGCGGGTTTTACCCCTCTTTGCTGCGAAGCGAGCGGCCCGCTATCATGGCCTTGCCCGCATGGCAATGGCTTTCGTCGATATTTTTTTGCACCTCAGTGAAAGCGGCGCGTGCCGGTTTTGCTGTCGTTGTCGATCGCCAGGATGATGCCGACGCAGGTCATGATCGTCAGCATCGACGATCCGCCATAGGAAAAGAGCGGCAGCGGGATGCCGACGACGGGCGCTAGGCCCATCACCATCATCAGGTTGATCGCGATGTAGAAGAAGATCGTCATCGTCAGCCCGGTCGCGGCGAGCTGGCCGAAGCGCGTGCGCGCGCCCAGCGCGATGCGCGTCGACCAGCGAAGCAGCAGGAAAAAGGCGATCAGCAGCGCGACCCCGCCGATCAGACCCCATTCCTCGGCCATCGTCGCGAAGATGAAATCGGTGTGGCCTTCGGGCAGATAGTCGAGGTGGCTCTGCGACCCGTTGAGAAAGCCCTTGCCGCCGATCCCGCCCGACCCGATCGCGATCTTCGACTGGCTGATATGATAGCCGGCGCCGAGCGGGTCGCTCTCGGGGTCGAGGAAGATCAGCACGCGCTTTTGCTGATAGTCGTGGAGCATCGAGAAGAGCACCGGAAGCGCCGCCGCGCCGGCGATCGCCGCGCTGCCGAACCACCACAGCGGCAGGCCCGAAACGAACATGACGATCGCGCCGCTCGCGCAGATGGCGAGCGCGGTGCCGAGGTCGGGCTGAAGCATCACGAGCCCCGCGGGAAGCCCGATCATCACCAGCGCGGGCCACAGTGCGGTGATCGTGCGCGTGCTTCCGGGCGGCAGCTGGGCATAGAAGCGCGCGAGCGCGAGCACGATCGTGACCTTCATCAGTTCGGACGGCTGAAGATTGATGAAGCCGAGGTTGATCCAGCGCTGGCTGCCGCCGCCGACGAAGCCGAGCAGCTCGACCGCGAACAGCAGCGCGACCACCGCCAGATAGGCGAGATAGGCGAAATCCTCGAAAAACTTGAGCTTTATCCGTCCGAGGATCAGCATGCCGATCAGGAAGACGAGGAAGCGCACGCCCTGGTTGAGCGCCCAGGGGGTCATGCTGCCCCCCGCCGCCGAATAGAGGACGAGCAGGCCGAAACCGGTGATCGCCGAAAGCAGCGCAATGAGTTTCCACGGAATGCGCTGGATCGCGGGCGGGACGGGGATCATGCGCCGGGCTCCGGATCGGGCTGCGCCGCGCCGGCCTTCCACGCGGCGAAATTGCGCGCCATCCGTTCCTCGATCGTGCCCCCCCAGCCGGCTTCATATTCGGTGAGCGCCGCCATCGCCTTGTCGCGGTCGAACAGAAAGGTCATCACGTCGCGCGCGACCGGATAGGCCGAACTCGAGCCGGCGCCATGCTCGATCACCACCGCTGCGGCATAGCGCGGCGCGTCGAAGGGGGCAAAGGCGATGAACAGGCCATGGTCGCGATATTTCCACGGCACGCCCATGCCGCCGCGCCCCTTGCTCAGGCTAACGACCTGCGCGGTGCCGGTCTTGCCCGCCATCTTGACGTCCTCGATCGGCAGGCGCGCGCGTCCCGCGGTGCCCGCGCCGTTGACGACCTGATTCATCGCTTCGCGCACGAGGCCGATATGGTCGGGCGCGAAGCCGAGGCTCTGGATCGGTGCGCGATTGGCGTCGCGCGTCAGGTGGGGCATCAGCGCGTTGCCCGTCGCGAGCCGCGACGCCATCACCGCGAGCTGGGTCGGGTTGACCAGCACATAGCCTTGACCGATCGTCGCGTTCACCGTGTCGGCGATCGTCCAGGGGCGGCCGTATTTTTCCATCTTCCAGTCGGGGCTGGGCATGGTGCCATAGCTTTGGCTGGGGACGGGGAGGGGAAATTTCTGCCCCAGTCCCAGCCGCTTGCCCATCGCCGCGATGACGTCCATCCCCATCTGCTGCGCGAAGTGATAGAAATAGACGTCGCAGCTCTGATAGATGCCCTTCGCCATGTTGACCTGGCCGTGGCCGCGCCGGTTCCAGCAGTGGAAGACGCGGTTGCCGACGCGCAGGCCGCCGCCGCAAAAGGTCGTGGCTTCGGCGGGAAGCCCCGCCTCGAGAAAGCTCATCGCGACCATCGGTTTCACCGTCGAGCCGGCGGGATAGAGGCCGCTCAGCGTCTTGTTGCGCAGCGGCACATGGTCGTTCTGGCTCAGCCACTTATATTCGGCGACGCCTATGCCGCTCGAAAAGCTGTTCGGGTCGAAACTCGGCATCGACGCCATCGCGAGCACATCGCCGGTCAGGCAGTCGATCACGACGACCGAGCCCGATTCGGGGCCGAGCCGCCGCGCCGCATATTCCTGCAGGTCGGCATCGACCGTCAGTTGCACCGTCTGGCCCTGCACGTCGGGCTGCGTCGACAGTTCGCGCACGACCTTGCCGCGCGCGGTCACCTCGACCCGGCGCGCGCCGGGCTTGCCACGCAGCACGGGTTCAAAATATTTCTCAAGCGCTTGCTTGCCGATCTTGAAACCCGGCGTGATGTAGAGCGGATCCTTCGCCTCTTCATATTCCTCGGCATTGGGGGCGCCGACATAGCCGATCAGATGGCCGACCGCGGCGCCCGTCGGATAATAGCGTGCAAAGCCGCGCGCCGGTGCGATGCCGGGCAGGTCGGGCAGGCGGACGAGGACCGAGGCATATTCGGCTTCGCTGACGTCCTCCTTGACCGCGACCGGCTGAAACCCCGACGAGCTTTTGAGGTCGCGCCGGATCCGCTGCATCGTATCGCCATCGAGGTTCAGCAGCGTCTCGAGCTGGCCGAGGACGAAGTCCTTGTCGTGGAGGCGGTCGGGGATGATGTCGATGCGCAGCGACACGCGGTTGTTCGCCATCGCCTTGCCGTTCCGGTCGACGATCCAGCCGCGGCGCGGCGGCACGAGCGTCAGATTGACGCGATTGCTTTCGGATTCAAGCACATATCGATCATTGTCGATAATCGAGATATAGGCCATGCGCGCGGCAAGCGCGACGCCCACGGCGGCTTGCGCGCCGCCGACGACAAGCGCGCGGCGCGTGAAGGTGATCCCCCTCCAGGCTTCGGTGATCGGCGGGCGCTTTTGTCGGGGCATCGAGGAACTATCGGCGTTTCAGGCGGAAATTGTCAAACCGGCCGGTAAGGCGGAGGAAGAAGGGAACGAGCAACGCCGAGATGACGACCTGCGGCGCGACGAGCCCCAGCACGCGACCAGTCGGCGCGTCCGGATGCGCGATCAGCGCCGCCGCCGCCTGAACCGCAGCGAGAAGCAGTGCGGCGATGCCCCAGTCGTGGAAGAAGCCGCGCCAATAGATGCGCTGCGCGAAATAGTGGATCGCGATGCTCGCGAGGGTCCACAGGCAGACCGCGGTGCCGATCGGCGCGCCGCTGAACAGATCGTCGACCAGCCCCAGCGGCAGCCCGATCCACACCGGCCACATCTCGGTGCGCAGCAGCTGCCAGCACAGGAAGAAAAGCAGGCCGAGCGGCGGCAGAACCGGCGAATTGGCGATCAGCGGCAGCATCAGCGGCAGCGCCGATGCGGCGATCACCGTCGCGACCGGAACCGCGCGCATCCGCCAGAGCGACGCCGGTTCGCCGAGGCGCGGGCCGGCACGGTTCATGGAGCCTCGGACGGCGGTGTCGCGGGCACCGCTTGCGCCTCGATATTGTCGGGCGTGTAGGGACGCAGCACCGCCACCGCATCGACCTTTGCCGGATCGGCGAGCGGCCGCGCGAGCGCGCCATCGTCCTGCCGGCTGACGACGATCGCGACCGGAATGTTCGGCGGATAGAGGCCGCCGGTGCCCGAGGTGACGAGGATATCGCCGGGCTTGAATGGATTGTTCGCGATGTTGAGCGTGCGCACGTCGAGATTGCCGTTGCCGCGGCCCGACGAAATCGCCGGCAGGCCGTCGCGCGCGCGGCGCACGGGGACGACATTATCGACGTCGGTGAGCAGCAGCACCTGCGAGACCGAGGGGCCGGCGGTGAGCACCCGGCCGATCAGCCCGTCGGCGCCGCGCACCGGCTGACTCGGCGCGACCCCCAGATTGCGCCCGATGCTGAGCAGCGCGATGCGCCGGCTGCTCGTCGAGGTCGAGGTGAGCAGATAGCCGTGCGCCAACGCCGCGCGGTCGGTTTCCTGGAGCTTCAGCAGCGCTTTCAGCTGGCGGTTCTCTTCCTGCAGCGCGCTCGTCGCGACCAGCTTGCGCCGCGCTTCGGTCAGTTCCTTGCGCAGCCGCCGGTTCTGCGTCCCCGCCTTCACATAGGCCGAAACATTGTCGTCGATACCGGAGATCGACCCGGTGACCGAGCGCGTTACGCGCGCGACCGGCGCCGCAAGCTCCTGGCTTGCGATCCTCAGCTGCGCGAAACCGACGGGGTCGGCCACCGAGAGCACGGCCAGCAACAGCCCCGCGAGCGCTCCCGTCACCGCGATGACGTAAGCCGCGAACAGGCTGTACTGCGCCTTTCGGGATTGCCCCGGACGCCGATGTGCCGGGCGAGCCACGGTCTAGAGCCTGATGACATGAGATTGACCCGCCTTGACGGAGCCGATTTTGGCCCAGTGCAAGGCGCGAGGAGAGGTGCGATGCGGCCCATCGTGCCCGACGAGCAACGCAGCAATGGGCCAAAAGCGGCCCGCCCCTTCGGGGTTGCGCAGTGAAGCCCGTCGGACGTCGTCGCGGGTCTTGCACGGGCTCCCAGCCCGCGCGGCGCCCCGCTCCTCGCCGGCGGGCTTCGCTGCGCAATCAAGGCGGGTCAATCTCATGTCATCAGGCTCTAATTACGCTTGCTGGAGCACGCCGCGAAAGGCGGGGTCCTCCATCGCGCGGCCGGTGCCGATCGCGACGCAGGTCAGCGGATCGTCGGCGACCGTCACGGGAAGCCCCGTCGCATCGCGCAGCAGCTCGTCGAGTTCGCGGATCAGTGCGCCGCCGCCGGTCAGGACGATGCCCTGATCGACGATGTCGGCGGCGAGTTCGGGCGCGGTATTTTCGAGCGCGATGCGCACGCCCTCGACGATCGTGCCGATCGGCTCCGACAGCGCTTCGGCGATCTGCGCCTGGTTGATCGAGATTTCCTTGGGCACGCCGTTGACGAGGTCGCGGCCCTTGATGTGGATCGTCAGGCCGGTGCCGTCGGCGGGAATGCGCGCGACGCCGAAATCCTTCTTGATCCGCTCGGCGGTCGCTTCGCCGATCAGTAGATTATGGTGGCGCCGGACATAGGAGACGATCGCTTCATCCATCTTGTCGCCGCCCGCGCGCACCGAGGTGGTGTAGGCGAGGCCGCGCAGGCTGAGCACGGCAACCTCGGTCGTGCCGCCGCCGATATCGACGACCATCGACCCGATCGGTTCGGTCACCGGCATGTCGGCGCCGATCGCCGCGGCCATCGGTTCCTCGATCAGCCACACCTGGCTCGCGCCCGCGTTCGACGCGGCGTCGCGAATCGCGCGGCGTTCGACGCTCGTCGAGCCCGACGGCACGCAGATCACGATCTCGGGGCTGCGAAAGGCGTTGGGCTTGCCGCCGTGGACCTTCTTGATGAAGTGCGCGATCATCTGTTCGGCGGCGTCGATGTCGGCGATCACGCCGTCACGCAGCGGGTGGATCGCCTCGATGCTGTCGGGGGTCTTGCCCATCATCAGCTTCGCATCGTCGCCGACCGCCTTGACCCGCTTGATCCCGTTCAGCGTCTCGACCGCGACGACCGACGGTTCGTTGAGCACGATGCCCTTGCCGCGCACATAGACCACCGTGTTTGCGGTGCCGAGGTCGATAGCCATGTCTTGGGAATTGAACTTGAGCCAGCGAGAAAAGAAGGACATCGATACTGCTTCCTGTCATCGAAGCCGCCAGCCCCGAACGGACCGCGCCCCCATTGTCGTCGAATCCGCGTGTCCCGGGCCGGCGACAGGACCAAATCAAGGGAGAGATTCCGGCTCGACCTGGGGGGCCATGCTGGACAAAGCGATCGGGCTGTGCGGATGGGTCGCGATTTGCGTCCGACTGCGCTAGGAGACGCGTCATGTCAATACGCCGCCTGCCGGAAAAGCTCGTAAATCGGATCGCAGCGGGCGAAGTGGTCGAAAGACCGGCCGCGGCGCTCAAGGAACTGGTTGAAAACGCCATAGATGCCGGCGCGACTCGCATTTCGGTGCGAATCGCCGAGGGCGGCATATCGCGGCTCGAGGTCGAGGACGATGGCTGCGGCATGACCGCCGCCGACATGGCGCTCGCGCTCGAACGCCATGCGACGTCCAAGCTGCCCGACGACGCGATCGAGGACGTCACGACGCTCGGCTTTCGCGGCGAGGCGTTGCCCTCGATCGCCAGCGTCGCGCGGCTGACGCTCGAAAGCCGCGTCGCGGGCGGCGACGGCTGGCGGCGCATCGTCGACAATGGCGCGCTGGCGGGGGAGGGGCCGGCGGCGCTTGCGAAGGGCACGCGCGTTCTGGTTGAGGATCTGTTCGCGCGCGTCCCGGCGCGGCGCAAATTCCTGCGCAGCGCGCGCAGCGAATATGCCGCCTGCCTCGACGTCGTGAAGCGGCTCGCGATGGCGCGCCCCGACATCGGTTTCACATTCGACCATGATGGGCGGCGCGCGCTCGACGTTCAGGGCGGGCAGGACCGGCTCAGCCGCGTCGCGGCGCTGACCAGCCGCGACCTCGCCGCGAACAGCATCGGCGTCGATCTCGATCGCGGCGAGGTGCATCTCGGCGGCGTCATCAGCCTGCCGACCTTCAATCGCGGTATCGCCGATCATCAATATCTGTTCGTCAACGGCCGCCCGGTGAAGGACCGGCTGCTCGTCGGCGCGCTGCGCGGCGCCTATGCCGACCTGCTCGCACGCGACCGGCATCCGGTGGTTGCGCTGTTCCTCGACCTGCCGGCGCACGAGGTCGATGTGAACGTCCATCCGGCAAAGACCGAGG
Organism: Sphingopyxis indica; assembly: GCF_900188185.1. Lineage (GTDB taxonomy): Bacteria > Pseudomonadota > Alphaproteobacteria > Sphingomonadales > Sphingomonadaceae > Sphingopyxis > Sphingopyxis indica. The sequence goes on from NZ_FZPA01000001.1 coordinate 298,974, forward strand.
TGCGCTTCCGCGACCCGCAGCTCGTGCGCGGGATGATCGTCGGGGGGCTGCGCCGCGCGCTCGACGAGCATGGCTTTCGCAGCGTCCAGCGCCCCGCCGAAGCCGCGCTCGCGGCGTGGCAGCAGGAACCGGTGGCGCCCGCGCAGCCGGCGACGGGCCTCCTCTTCGGCCATCACGCGCCGCGCGAAGCGCCGGCCGTCCATCTGTTCGGGGCCGAGCAGGCGCCCGCTTCCGGTGAGATCACCGCGCGAGTTTATGACCGGATGACCGCCTTCGCTCCCGCACCGCTCGCCGGCCGCGCCGAAGTCGCCACCGCGCCGCCGCCCGAAGCCGCCGAGCATCCGCTCGGCATCGCGCGCGGACAGATCGCGAAAACCTATATCGTTGCCGAGGCCGAGGACGGGCTCGTCATCGTCGACCAGCATGCCGCGCACGAACGGCTCGTGCTCGAAACGCTGAAGCGCGGCATGGCGGGGCAGGCCGTGCCGTCGCAGGGGCTGCTGATGCCCGAGGTCGTCGAGCTCGACGAACCCGCGTGCGACCGGCTCGAGGCCGCGGCGCCGCAGCTCGCGGCGCTCGGCGTGGAACTCGAACGCTTCGGCCCGGCCGCGGTGATGGTGCGATCGACCCCGGCGATGCTCGGGGCGATCGACTGCACCCGGCTCGTCACCGACATTGCCGACGATCTCGCGGGCTACGACGCCGCGCTCGGCCTTTCGGAAAGGCTCGAACTCGTCGCCGCGACGATGGCGTGCCACGGCTCGGTGCGCGCCGGGCGCACGCTGAACGTCGCCGAAATGAACGCGCTGCTCCGCCAGATGGAGGTGACCCCGCACTCGGGCCAGTGCAACCACGGGCGGCCGACCTGGGTGAAGCTGGCGATGGACGACGTCGAAAAACTCTTTGGCCGGAAATGATTGGCCGCCGCGGGCCGATTCTCTCGCTGGGAACGGTATCATGACGGTCTTGCGCGAGCGAAACTGTCTCGTTACGGGTCTCCGCGTCATCGGGAGCGCGCGCTTTCATGCGCGTTTCTCCCGGACCAAAGGAGAATATTCGATGCGATCCCCTCTCGCGGCGCCGCTCGGCGCCCTGTTCCTGCTCGCGGCCTGCTCGGGCCAGTCCCAGACCACCGATCAGCCGGCGAAGACCGAAGCCGCCAATGACGAGAACAAGCTGCCCGACACCGGCAGCGGCGACCCGATCGAACTCGCGGCGATCGAAAAGGGCGAAATGCTGCGCCTCGATGGCGAACTCGGCTGCGCCTTCACGGTGAAGGGCCAGTCGGCCCCGGCTTTTGTGGCCAAGGCGAATGTCGGCGACGACCAGCTCGCCGCGGGCGCGGTCAAGGTCGGCAGCACGGTTCAGCGCGTTGCCGGCTCGGGCGGCTTCGGCGCGCTCGAAAAAGGTCTCGAAATGTCGGGACCGGGCCTGAAGCTGACGCTCGAGCGTGCGTCGGACAAGCCGGTTCGCACCGAAGGCGAGCAGAAAATTTACGAAGCGAAGCTGAACGTCAACCGCACCTATGGCGGCCAGCAGGCCTTCGAAGGCGAATGGAGCTGCGGCGCCTGAACCTTCAATCCGCGTCCGGATTCCGGACGCGGATCAACCCTGTCGAGCGCATCGTCATCACCGGCTCGTCATGCTGGTTGATGACGGTGAGCTTCGATTCGAACAATCCCATCTCGCGCCGGCTGGCCGAGCGCCGCTTGCTCAGCACCTCGGTCTCGCAGCGTAGCGTGTCGCCGGGATAGACGGGTTTCAGCCAGCGCAGTTCGTCGATTCCCGGCGACCCGAGCCCTGCCTGCTGCCTTTCCTTCATATTGTCGACCATCATCCGCATCGCCATCGACCCGGTGTGCCAGCCGCTCGCCGACAGGCGCCCGAAATAGGTCTGTGCCGCCGCCTCGTCGTCGAGATGAAAGGGCTGCGGATCATATTTGCCGGCGAAGTCGATCACTTCCTCGCGCGTGACCAGCTTGTTTCCGAAGCGCTGGACCGCGCCGACCTCGATATCTTCATAATGGAGCATGGCGCTGCTATGGCGCGAGGCGCGTCCCGAAGGCAAGCCGCCTGATTTCCGAGCCGCCTCGCCAGAACCCCGGTCGCGTCGCTCGGCAGCGGCGCGACGCCGAGCAGCTTCATCAGCAGCGGATAGACTTCGATATTATCGATGACGCCGATATCGCCCCTCAGTCCGGTATTCGCGGCGACGAACAGCGCCAGCATCTGGGGGTCCTGATTGTCATAGCCGTGCGCACCGCCGCCGACCGGCCATTCGGGTTCGCCGGCGATGATCGTCCAGCCCGCCTCGGCGATGCAGATGATCGCGGCAACGCGCGGATTATGGCCATAGTGGAGCCGCTCGGGCAGGTCCTCGCGGCGATAGCAGCGCATATGATCGTGCGGTTTCAGCAGCGCCCCTGCGACGCGGTCGTCGGTTGCGGCGGCGGGCTCGATCGCGGCATAGGGGCCGGTTTCGACCGCGATGATGCTCGGCAGGTCGATGAGGTCGGAAAGCTGGATGACGCGCGACGCATCGACCGCGCGCATCCCGTGGTCGGCGACGATCAGCAGGCGTGCGGGCTGGTCGATCGCGGCAAGCCCGGCGACGAGATCGCCGATCCGCGCATCGACGCTGCGGATCGCCTCGTTGACCTCGGCGCTGTCGGGGCCGAATCGGTGCCCGGCGGTGTCGACGATGTCGAAATAGAGGGTGACGAAGGCCGGGCGGATGCTCGCGGGCCGGCGCATCCAGTCGAGCACCGCATTGACGCGCTGCGCGCCCGAAACATGCTGGTCGAAACGCTGCCAGTCGTCGGGCCGCGCGTCGTGGATCGCGACTTCGCTGCCCGGCCAGAACATCGTCGCGCTGCGCACCCCCGCCTTGTCGGCGGTCACCCATGCGGGCTCGGCTTCGTCCCACCAGAAGGGATCGAGCGATTGCCTGGCGTCGCCCAGGCTGAAGATCTGGTCGGGGCGGCGCGGGTCGATCATCCGGTTGCCGACGATGCCGTTGGTGTCGGGACGCTTTCCGGTGACGATCGCATAGTGATTGGGAAAGGTCTTGGTCGGAAAGGACGGGCGCAGCGCCCCATGCGCGCCCTCGGCCGCGAGCCGCGACAGCGTCGGCGTGATGCCGCGGTCCAGATAGTCGGCGCGAAAGCCGTCGATCGAGATCAGGATCGTGACCGGCGCGCGGTCGCCTGCCTCCTCGGCAAGCGCGGGCGCCGTGACGAGCAGAAAAAAGGCAAGGAGCAATGAGGCGATGCGGGTCATGGGCGCTTCCGCTAAGGGGCTTTCGTGACGGTCGGAAGACAATGGCTCAGGCCATCCGGATGCCGGGGGTGCCATTCTCGACCACGCCCGTGGCGCGCTTCGACAGCGTGTTCACGGGCGTCGTCACCTTGTCGACGACCATGAAATGCGTCTGCCACGCGTCGCGGGTCACGTCACACACCAGATAGCCGCGCTGGTCGTTCGCGAATTTGAGCTCGGGATTATTGGCCAGGAAGCGGTCGGTGCCCGGCCGCCGGTCGCTGCCGTCGCCGCCGCTCGAGATCGAGGTGCCGACGAATTCGGCGCCGACGACCTTGTCTTGCCGGACCAAATCGCCGCAGAAATTCTGATGCTCGTCGCCGGTCAGCACGACGGCATTCTTCACCCCGCCAAGGCGCGCCAGCATCCGCTCGCGCGGCGCTTCATAGCCCGCCCAGCTGTCGAGATTGACGATCTTCTCCTTCTCGTCGTCGTAGCGGCGCCGGTCGAGCGACATCATCGTCACCTGCTGCGCGATCGCGTTCCACGTCGCGCCGCCTTCATCCAGATTTTCCGCGAGCCATTCTTCCTGCGCCTTGCCGAGCACCTGCGCCTGCTTGTCGAATACCCCCGCGCAGGCGGGCTTGAAGCCGTCGCCGCACGGCTGGTCGCTGCGATACTGCCGCGTGTCGAGCAATTGCATCGACATGAGATCGCCGTAGCGCAGCTCGCGGTTGAGCGCGACCATGCCGCCCAGCGGCAGCATCGAGCGGCGTACCGGCATATGCTCGTACCACGCCTGCATGGCAGCCTGCTTCCTGAGCATGAACACCTCGGGCGGCGGGGCGGCGGGGTCGTTGCCGTCGAGCCCCATCTTCCAATTGTCGATGTCCGACACCCAGTCGTTGCGGATTTCATGATCGTCGAAGCTCGACAGGAAGAGATGCACCGACCGCGCCGCCTGCAGGTCGATGTCGCCGAGCTGCTGCGCATAGGCGGCGCGGAAATCGGAAAGGTCGATCAGACCCCGCCGCGCGTTGGTGCGCACCGGCCGCGTCGGCAGGCCGGTGTCGAATAGATAATCCTGGCTATATTCATAGATGAAGTCGCCATAATGATAGACGAAGGCGAGTTCCTCGCGCGCGAGGTGGCGATAGGCGCCGAAAAAGCCCGATTCGAAATGCTGGCAGCCGCAGACCCCGAATTTCAGCGCATCGACGCGCGCGCCGACGCGCGGCAAGGTGCGCGCGCGGCCGCGCAGACTGCGCTCGCCGGCGGCGGTGAAGCGATAATAATAGGGGCGGTCGGGCTGCAATCCTGCGACCTCGACATGGACGCTGTGCGCAAGTTCGGGCCGCGCGAGCGCCGTTCCCCTGGCGACCACATCGCGAAAGCCGCCGTCGCTCGCCACCTCCCACTCGACCGGCAGCGAGGCGGGCGGCATCCCGCCGTGCGGTGCCATCGGCTCGGGCGCGAGTCGCGTCCAGATGACGAAACCGTCGCTCGTCGGATCGCCCGATGCGACGCCGAGGCTGAACGGAAAATCGCGGAACAGCCCGCCCTCGGCGCGCAGCACCGCCGGCGCCGCGAGTCCGGCGAGGGCGGCGCCAGCGATAAAGCGGCGGCGGTCGAACATGGCGGGGCTCCTGCAGGGCGAATCGGTGGCCCTGCGATAGCCGAGTTGCCGCCCATATCAATGACGGCGCTTCCGCGGGCCTAGAACCAGACGCGCAATCCGGCGACGAAGGCGGGCCGCGACGGATCGTCGCCGCCAGCACGGGCGATGCGCGCGGTGTCGCCGAGCTTTCGTTCCCATGCGACGCCGACATAGGGCGCGAACTCGCGCGCAATCTCGTAGCGCAGGCGCAGGCCCGCCTCGATCGCGGTGAAGCCGCTGCCCGTGGCAAGCTCGGGCACCGCCTGAAAGGCGAAATTCGCCTCGACACGCGGTTGCAGGATCAGCCGCTGGGTGATCCGCTGGTCATAGCTCGCCTCGGCGCGGCCCGAGACGTCGCCCTTGTCGGACAGGAACAGCGCGCCTTCGACCTCGAACCAATAGGGCGCGAGGCCCTCGACACCGAGCACCGCATAGGTCGGTGACGGGCCGGGGCCGAAATCCTGCCGGACACCCGTCTGGGCGTTGAAATAGGGGCCGATGGCGTGGCTCCACAGCGCCTGCACCTCGCCGCCTTCGAACGGCCCGTCACGGTCGCCTTCACCCTCGCTCTTGATCGTCAGCCGGTCGATGTCGCCGCCGAACCAGCCCTCGGCGTCCCACGCATAGCCGTCCCTTCCGTCGCGCACACGCCACTCGGCGCGGTCGACCATGATCTGCGAAAAGGTGCCGCCGCCATGCTCGGCATAGAGGCGCCTGCGCGATGCCGCCATCGCCTCCGCGCCGAAGACCGCGTCGGCGGCATCGACGCGCGGCGCGGGCGGGGCGGGTGTCTCGGGTGCAGGCGGTTCGCTGGCGGGCTTGCAATGTCCCATCGCCGCATGTTCCGGCGGGCAGGGGGATGAAGGCGGCGGATCGGGCGGCATCGGCGCTGCGGTGCAATGCCCCATCGCCGCATGTTCGGGCGGGCAGGGCGGCGGGGCCGGTTCGGCCGGGGCGGGCATCGAGCAATGCCCCATGGCGGCATGTTCGGGAGAGCAGCTTTGCGCCGGCATGGCTGGTTCCTGCGGCTGCGCGGCGAGCAGCGCGATCGCGAGCAGGCTCATGCCGCTTCCTCCGGCCGCACGGTCACGACCTGCATCATCCCCGCGTGCATGTGATAGAGCAGGTGGCAATGGAAGGCCCAGTCGCCATAGGCGTCGGCGGTCAGGTCAAAGGTCACTGTGCCGCCCGGCTGGACGTTCACCGTATGCTTGCGCGGCGCATGATCGCCCTTGCCGGTGACCAGTTCAAAGAAATGGCCGTGGAGGTGGATGGGATGCGCCATCATCGTGTCGTTGACCAAAGTGACGCGCACGCGCTCGCCCTGGGTGAAGGGAATCGGCTCCTTGACTTCGTTGAGCTTCACCCCGTCGAACGCCCACATATAGCGCTCCATATTGCCGGTCAGGTGGATATGCATCCGCCGCGTCGGCGCGCGCGTGTCGGGGTTGCGGTGCAGCGCGGCGAGATCGCGATAGGTCAGCGCGCCGGGCACATCCTCCAGCCCCTGGCCGGGCTCGCCGGTGCGGTCCATCGGCATCGGCGAAATGCTCTGCACCGTCGGCGTGTCGGCGACGGTGGGCGCCAGGCTCAGGTCGCGCATCCTGTGGTCCATCTTCGCGCCGCCCTCGGACGGAGCGTGTCCCATCGCGCCATGGTCCATGCCGCCCATGCCCATGTCCTTCATCGTCGCGAGCGGCCGCGGGCGCAGCGGCGGAACAGGCGCGGCCATGCCGGCGCGCGGCGCCAGCGTCGCGCGCGCCATGCCCGACCGGTCGACGCTCTCGCCGACGAGCGTATAGGCGCGGTCCTCGGGCGAGACGATCACGTCATAGGTTTCCGCGACCGCGATCTGCAACTCGTCGACCGGGACCGGGCGCACATCCTGTCCATCGGCCTGCACCACCGTCATCTTCAGCCCCGGAATCCGCACGTTGAAGGTCGTCATGGCCGAGGCGTTGACGAAGCGCAGCCGCACCCGCTCGCCGGGGGCGAAGAGCGCGGTCCAATTGTCCGCGGGGCCATGGCCGTTGACGAGATAGCTATAGGTCGATCCGGTGACGTCGCTGATGTCGGTCGGGTCCATCCGCATCGCCCCCCATGCGGCGCGTTCGCCGAGCGGCTGGCCTTCGCCCGAAAGCAGGTCCGCCAGCGTCTGCTTCTGCCGGTTGAAATAGCCGCCCATCTGTTTGAGCTTTTTGAAGATCACATGCGGATGAAGCGCGCTGAAATCGGACAGCACGACCACATGCTCGCGATCATGGGGCGCCGGATCGTCGCCCGCGGGGTCGATCACCAGCGGGCCGTAATGGCCAAGCTGCTCCTGCAAGCCCGAATGGCTGTGATACCAATAGGTGCCCGCCTGCCGCACCGGAAATTCATAGGTGAAGGTCTTGCCGGGCGCTATGCCGGGAAAGCTCAGCCCCGGCACCCCGTCCATCTGAAAGGGCAGGATCAGGCCGTGCCAGTGGATCGAGCTGTCTTCGTCGAGTTCATTGGTGACGTGGATGCGCGCGGTCTGGCCTTCCTTCAGCCGGACGAGCGGGCCCGGCACGGTGCCGTTGATCCCGATCGCGTGGCGCATCTTGCCATCGACGTGCAGCATCTGGCGCGCGATCGTCAGGCGGATGTCGTCGCCGCCGACGGCAGGCAGGCCCGCCGACACCGGCTGCGCCCATGCCGGAAGCCAGGGGAAGAGCGCGGCGGCGCCGCCGGCAAAGAGCAGCGAACGGCGGTCGAGACGGGCGCTCACATCGGCCTCGCGAGCATCCAGATCGCCATGCCGACCATCGCCAGATTTTCGGTGAGCGAAACGAAGCCGAGCGGCACCTTGCTGCTGCCGCCGACGCAGGCGCATTTGATCGCGCGCTTGTCGATATAGACCGCCTTGAACACCGACACGGCGCCGATCGTGCCGATGAACAGCGCGACGGGGATCGACAGCCAGTCGAGCGCCTGCGCCGTCATCAGCACGCCCGCGAGCCCCTCGGCGAAGGGATAGACATAGCTGTAGGGCACCCAGCGTCGCGCCAGCAGGTCGTAGTTCAGGAACATGGTCGAGAAACTCTCGACGTCCTGGAGCTTGAGCAGCGCGAGCGCGCACATGCTGAACGAGATGAACCATTCGGCCGCGCGCACCGTGAAAGGCGATCCGAAAGCGGCGAAGGAGGCGGCGAGCGCCATCAGCGCGGTCATCGCGAAGAGCGCGACCACCGGGCGGTAGCTGGTCGCATCGGGATCGCGCACCGACAGCCCGAAATGGCGCCGCAGATCGTCGTATCCGCCGATCCGCCTGCCGTCGATGAAGGTCTGCGGCGTGGTCGCGACGCCATGTTCGGCCTTGAATGCGTCGGTTTCCTCGCGCGTTTCGAGCCAATGGTCGTCGACGTCGAAGCCGTGGCTTTCGAGCAGATGCCGGGCCTTCAGCCCATAGGGGCAGATGTGGCCCGGCATGACCATGCGATAGAGGGTGGCGGTGCTTGTCTGTTTCGTCATTCGCGTCCTATAGCGTCCGTACCATAGTACGGAGTCAAGCGATGCGGTTCACGATCGGAAAATTGGCCGCGGCGGGCGGTGTCGGGGTCGAAACGATCCGCTATTATCAGCGACGCGGCCTGATTGCGACGCCGGCGCGGAGCGGCGGCGACGGCTGGCGCGGCGGGGTGCGGCGCTATGACGCAAACGACCTGCGCCGCCTCAGATTCATCCGCTCGGCGCAGGCAGCGGGCTTCACGCTGGACGAGATCGGCGAATTGCTCGACCTCGAAGCAAGCGACGACCGCCCTCGCGTCCGCGCGCTCGCGCACCAGCGGATTGCAGTGCTCGACGAAAAAATCGCGCAAATGACCCAAACCCGCGCCGCGCTGGCGCGCCTCGCCGACGAATGCGCGGTGAACAAGGCGGGGCCGTGCCCGATATTGGCGTCGTTCGAGGGATAGTGATCCGGAGAGATAGGGTCGCATATCTTACTTCGTCATCCCCGCGAAAGCGGGGATCCAGAGCGTGCATGCGCTTACTTCGCCCCTGGGTTCCCGCTTTCGCGGGAATGACGAATGTCGGTTGGGTCTGCACTCACCCCCAACCCGATCTCGCGCCGGCGACGCCCCTTAACTATGCAGAAAATGCATCACGTCGCCGTCGTTGACGACATAGGCCTTGCCTTCGGCGCGCAGCTTGCCCGCCTCGCGCGCCTTGGCCTCGCCGCCGAGTGCGACATAATCGTCATAGGCGATCGTTTCGGCGCGGATGAAGCCCTTCTGGAAGTCGCTGTGGATTTCGCCCGCCGCCTCGGGGGCGGTCGCGCCCTTGTGGACGGTCCAGGCCCGCGCTTCCTTCGGCCCGACGGTGAAGAAGGTCAAAAGGTGCAGCAGTTCGTATCCGGCGCGGATGACGCGCGCGAGCCCGGTTTCGTGCAGACCCATTTCCTCGAGGAACAGCATCCGTTCGCCCGCTTCCATCCCGACGAGTTCGCTTTCGATCGCCGCGGAGACGATCACCGCCTGTGCGCCCTCGGCCTTGGCGCGTGCAAAGACGGCTTCGCTGTGGGCGTTGCCGTTCGCGGCATTGGCTTCCTCGACATTGCAGACATAGAGGACGGGCTTCAGCGTCAGCAGCTGCGCCTGTTTCAGGATGCGTTCTTCCTCGACGTCCTTGGGCTCGGTCAGCCGCGCGGGCTTGCCGGCGCGCAAGAGCTCGAGCGCCTGCCCGAGCACCGAGGCCGCGGCCTTGGCCTCCTTGTCGCCGCTCGTCGCCTTCTTCTGAAAGGCAGGGACGCGCTTTTCGAGGCTTTCGAGGTCGGCCAAGAGCAATTCGGTCTCGACCGTCTCGGCATCGGCGACGGGGTCGACCTTATTCTCGACATGCTGGATGTCGTCGTCCTCGAAACAGCGCAGCACATGAACGATCGCATCGACCTCGCGGATATTGCCGAGGAACTGGTTGCCCAGCCCTTCGCCCTTCGACGCCCCGCGCACGAGCCCCGCGATGTCGACGAAGGCGAGCTGGGTCGGGATGATCTTCGCGCTGCCGGCGACCGCGGCCAGCTTGTCGAGTCGCGCGTCGGGCACCGCGACATTGCCGATGTTCGGCTCGATCGTGCAAAAGGGATAATTCGCCGCCTGCGCGGCCTGCGTCTCGGTCAGCGCGTTGAACAGGGTGGACTTGCCGACATTGGGCAGCCCGACGATGCCGCATTTGAAACCCATGAGTCCGGTATCTTTCGTCAATTTGGGGGAGGCGCGGCGTGGTGCGCCCCTTTGGCTGCGCGCGCTAGCCGGTCCCGGCCGATTTTGCCAGCCCTGGCGACGCAGCCGGTTGTCGGGCGTTCAGCATGACCCGATTAGGGCCGGCCATATGGTCGCACGATATTTTCCGATAGTCCGCTCCGCCGCGCCCTTTGCGGCCGTCCTGCTGTTCCTGCCCATCGCCGTGGCGGCATCGCCGCGCGGGTTCGAAGCCGATGTGCTCGACGAACTCAACGCGATGCGCGCCGATCCCGAGGGCTATACCGGCGAACTGCACGATTACCGCGACCGCATCGACGGGCTGATCGCTTATGGCACGGACGGCGAGGGGGATTTCCAGACGCGCGAGGGGGTGCGGCCGGTGGACGAAGCGATCGCGCAGCTCGGCCGCACTGCGCCGCTGGGCGAGCTGCGGTTCAGCGCCGTGCTGGCGGGCGCCGCCGCCGATCATGTCGCGGCGCAATCGCGCAGCGGCGGCGTCGGGCATATCTCGAACGGTCGCAACCCCGGCGCGCGCGTCGTGGCGCGCGGCGGCGGCCGTTATGTCGGTGAAGTGATCACCTATGGCCACAGCGACCCCGCCTCGGTCGTCCGACAGCTGATCGTCGACGACGGCGTGCCGGGGCGGGGCCATCGCTGGCAGCTGCTGTCAGCGCGCTATCGTTATGCGGGCGTGGCGTGCGGTCCGCATCGCCTGTGGCGGACGATGTGCGTGATCGACCTTTCCGAAACCCCCGACGGATCGCCTCCGCCGCCGCCGAAGCGGTCGCCTTAGAGGCCTGGATCATCGTTGAAGGAAGGGCTTGGGAAAGTTCGTGTGTCCCCGCGAAGGCGGGGACCCATCTCCGGCCGGTTCCGTATCGCGCCATCAGGAGATGGGCTCCCGCCTTCGCGGGAGCGCACGGGCTTGTTCAGTCAAAAGTGATCAGGCTCCAGACGAAGCCGCCCGCCGCGCCGGGATGCGCGGCGGGCGTCGGTCGCGTCAGTTGCCGATCGGCGCGCTGTCTTCGCGCTGAATCACTACCGTCGACGAGCGCGGTTCCTCGCCGTCGACCGGCCAGTTGCCGTTCGGATGCTGGATGTTCACGAAGAAGGTCTTGAGATCGGGCGTATAGGCAAGGCCGGTGATCTCGCAGCCGTTGGGACCGACGAGGAAGCGCTTCGATTCCTTCGTCGTCTGGTCGATGTAGAACATCGCATTGTGGCCGAAGGTGCCGTCGATGGTCGTGCCCGGAACGCCCGAATTGCCGGGGACGCTGTGGTCGGTCTGCACCCACAGGCGGCCCTGCGGGTCGATGCGGATGCCGTCGGGGCTCGAAAAAGTGTCGCCGTCGATGTCGCCGATGAGGTTGCTGCCACCCGCCGCGAGCGACGGATCGCCGGCGAGCAGGAAGATTTCCCAGCTGAAGCCCGTCGCCAGCGGATCGTTGCCCGTCTCGCTGAACCTGATGATATGGCCGTGCAGGTTGGTGACGCGCGGGTTGGCGGCGTCGGTGACCGCGCGGCGGCTGTTGTTGGTCAGGGTGACGAAGACCGCGCTGTTGTCGGGCGCGACCGTGATCCATTCGGGGCGATCCATCACCGTGCCGCCCGCGACGCGCGCCGCGGACGGGCAGTTGATCAGCACGTCGGCCTGATTGTTGAAATCGACCGTCGTGGGCGCCGGCGGCGTCGTGCTCTGGCTGACATTGCCGGGGTCCTGCGCGCCCGCGGTCAGGCCGTTGACGCCCACGCTCAGCTCGCGCCACTCGCCCGAACCGTCGGCGTTGAAGCGTGCGACATAGAGGGTGCCATAATCGAGCAGGTCGGTGTTCGCGGCGCGGTTGTCGGGATTGAACGCCCGGTCGGGGACGAATTTATAGATGCAGCCCGGCGTCGAATCGTCGCCCATATAGAAAGCGACGCGATTGTCGCCGTTCGCCATGAAGGCGACATTCTCGTGGCTGAAGCGGCCCATCGCGGTGCGCTTCGTCGGGGTCGCGAGTTCGCGCAGCGGGTCGATCTCGACCACCCAGCCGTAATTATGCTCGGGCTGCGTCGGGTCGAGATAATTGTCGGTCGTCTCTTCGCAGGTGAGGTAGGTGTTCCACGGCGTCCGGCCGCTCGAGCAATTGTTGAGCATCCCCTTGATCGTGCCCGACAGCACGCCCGCGGCAGGGCCGCCGGCGCGATAGCTGCCGTTGCCGGTATAGCGCTTGTTATAGGTCGATCCGTCCTTGACCGCCCAGCTGCCGTCGCTGCCCTTCGCGACCTCGACCACGCCGATCCCGACCGCCGACAGCGCGAGCGCCTTTTGGTCGGCCGAGGCGGTGGCGGGGTCATAGTCGCCCGCCATCAATATGTTGAAATCGGGATATTCGAAGTTGATCGCCAGCAGCCCGCCTGTGTTCGGATCAACGTCGGGCAGCTCGAAATATTCCATGCCGTCATGGTTGCCGCCGGCCCATTTCTCGGCGTCGGCGGGGGTGGGGTAGCTGCCCGAATAGGGTGCGCCCGATTCGATCGAATCGCCGGCTTTCAGCAGCACCGCGACCGAATAGCCCGCGGGCACGGTAACCGTATCGTCCTCGTTCGCCTCGACCGGCTCGAACGTCACCTCATAGCTGACCGGCGTCGGCGTCGGCGTGGGGGTTGGCGTCGGGGTCGGGGTGGGGGTCGGCGTCGGGCTCGAATCGTCGTCATCGCAGCCGGCGAGCGCCACGGCGGGGATCACCGATAGGCCGAGCAGGCCCTTGCGCAGGATCGAGCGGCGCGACGGGTTGCCGGCGACGATCGCTTCCAGGCTGTCGGGTCCGTTCAAATCGTCGGTATCGCGGCGGTACGGCGCGCGCGCCTCGTCGGTCAGATATGACATGCAGTGCCCCTTTTCGCTGTGGCTGTGGATGCGAAAGGCGGCATGCCCTCGCATTGGCGGGGCGGTGGTCGCAGAGCGGCGTTGCGCCGTCGTTGCAATATTGCGTCAAAACAAAGTTTGCAGGTTACGCTCTTGTTACAAGAGCTTGCGAGTCACCTGGCGAGCCAGCGCCCAAAGACCTGGACGCCCTGCGGTTCCCAGCCCAGATGGCGATAGAGCGTCGCCGCATCGTTGCCGTCGCGGACCATCAACTCGACCTTCGGGCAGCCTTGCCCGCGCAGCCAGTCGCACGCCGCGTCGAGCAGCCGGCGCGCAAGGCCTTCGCCGCGCCTCGCGGGGGCGACGCCCAGATAATAGATCCAGCCGCGATGCCCGTCGAAGCCCGCCATCACCGTCCCGGCGATTGCGCTCCCTTTCTCGGCGACGAGCACCGTCGCGGCGGCATGGCCGAGCGCGCGGTCGAAATCGGCTTGCGGGTCGTTCCATGGCCGCGTGAGGTCGCACGCGCGCCACAGCGCGATCACCGCCGCGGCGTCGCTCGTTCGCGCCGCCCGGATCGCGGTCACGGCTGCAACCGCAGCGCGAGGTCGCTCTGGAAGCGCGCCTCGTCGCCGTCGGCGAGCCACGGCGCCTCCGCCGCGATCGCGCCGAGCAGGTCGGTCAGCGGCTCGATCTCGCTCTTTGCATAATTGCCGAGGACATGGCCGGTCACCCGGTCCTTGTGCCCCGGATGGCCGATCCCGATGCGCACGCGCCGGAAATCGTCGCCGATATGCGCGATCATGCTGCGGATGCCATTATGCCCCGCCGCGCCGCCGCCCTGCTTGACCTTTACCTTCATCGGCGCGAGGTCGAGTTCGTCGTAAAAGGCGGTGACGTCCTGCGGCGCCAGCTTGTAGAAATCCATCGCGGCGCGCACGCTGCGGCCGCTTTCGTTCATGAAGGTCGCGGGTTTGAGCAGCAGCACGCGCTCGCGGCCGATGCGGCCGTCCTGCAGCCAGCCCTGGAATTTCTTCGCGGGCGCCGAAAAGCCGTGCATGTCGGCGATGACGTCGAGCGCCATGAAGCCGACATTGTGGCGGTGCATCGCATATTGGGGCCCGGGATTGCCGAGGCCGACCCATAGCTGCATATCAAAAACCCCTCCACGTTCGGGGAGGGGCAGCGAGCCCCGGATCCAGTCCGGGGCGCAGCGGGGTGGGCACTGGGCTCCGCGCGACCCCCAAAACCCCACCCCAACCCCTCCCCCGAAGGGGAGGGGCCAGAGCTTGGTGATCAGGCTTCTTCGCCGCCTTCGGCAGCGGCTTCGCCTTCGCCCTCGTCCTTGGTCGTATCGCCTTCGCTCGACTTCATCGCCGAGGGGGCAACGATCGTCGCGATGGTGAAGTCGCGATCGGTGATCGCGCTCTCGCTGCCGGCGGGCAGCGTCACATTGCTGATATGGATCGAATCGCCGACGTCATAGCCGGTGACGTCGATCGCGATCTCGTCGGGGATGTGCGCGGCGTCGCAGACGAGCTCGAGCTCGTGGCGAACGATGTTCAGCACGCCGCCGCGCTTCAGGCCCGGCGCCAGCTCTTCGTTCTGGAACACGACCGGCACCGACACATGGACCTTGGCGTCCTTGGCGATGCGCAGGAAGTCGGCGTGGATCGGGCGATCCTTGACCGGGTGGAAAGCGACGTCCTTGGGCAGCGTGCGGATGGTCTTGCCGCCGACTTCGATCATCACGACCGAGTTCATGAAATGACCCGTCATCAGCTGCTTGACCAGCAGCTTTTCCTCGACGTGGATCATCAGGGGTTCTTCCTTGCCGCCATAGACGACGGCGGGGACGCGGCCGTTGCGACGCAGGTCACGCGAGGCTCCCTTGCCTCCGCGTTCGCGCGTCTCGGCCGTCAGCGTCAGCTGATCGCTCATAATATTTCTCCGAGAAACAGTTCAACAAGCCCGCCACGCCTCCAGGGATGACCATGACGGAAGCGCGGGCGCATAGCGGGGAAGCGACGGAAATGCAAGCGGCAACGGCCGTCGCCAACCGCCCTATCGCCATGTCGCGCACTTCGCGCTATAAGGGATCGTGCCAGAGGGTCGGGCGATCGCCGCCGCGCGTCAGCGCGGGGGAGGAAAGTCCGGGCTCCACGGAAACCACGGTGCCGGATAACGTCCGGCGGCTTCGGGCAACCGGAGTCAGGGAAAGTGCCACAGAGAGAAGACCGCCAAAGGCTTCGGCCCGGCGAAAGGTGAAAGGGTGCGGTAAGAGCGCACCGCGCGGACGGTAACGGACGCGGCACGGCAAACCCCACCGGGAGCAAGGTCGAATAGGGATGGCATGGGGTGACCCAGGGCTGGTTCCGGCCCCGCCGTCCGGGTTGACTGCTTGAGCGTCCGGGCAACCGGCCGCCTAGAGGAATGATCGCCCATCCCCGGAAACGGGGTGGACAGAACCCGGCTTACAGACCCTCTGGCCATTCTCTCCCCTGCAGGCGCGGAACTGGCCGCGCAGGCGGCGCGTTGCTTTTGACGCAAGAGAACGGGAGACCGAGCATGAAAGTCGTCGAAGACCATATCGAAGTCACCGACGAAGAAGCCTCGAGCGGGATCAAGGGGCAGGGCGTCCGCTATGTCCTCGGCATTTCGATTTTTCTCGCGGTGATCGTCCTCTCGGCGGTGTGGATCATCCCGGCGTTGCTGCGTCAGGGATAGTCGACCGCAACGACTTCCCATTCCTTGGGACCGGCGGGCAGCACGACCGTCCTGAGGTCGCCGATCGCTGCGCCGCGCAAGGCGCGCGCGAGCGGGCTGTTCCAGCCGATGCGTCCCGCGCCGGCATCGGCTTCGTCGTCGCCGACCAGGGTGACGGTGCGCCGCATATCCTCTTCGTCGGCGAGCTCGACCGTCGCGCCGAACCAGATGCGGCTCCTGTCGGGCTGCTGCGCGGGATCGACGACGCGCGCGGCCTTCATCCGCCGCGCGAGAAAAGCGAGCCGCCGGTCGATCTCGCGCAGCCGCTTGCGGCCATAGATATAATCGCCATTTTCGCTGCGGTCGCCATTGCCCGCCGCCCAGCTGATCGTCTCGACGAGCTTCGGCCGTTCGTCGCCGAGCAGCGCGTCATATTCGGCGCGCAGCGCGGCAAAGCCCGCGGGGCTGATGATGTTGCTGCGCTCCCCTGTCATCCGCTCATCTCCTGGCGCGTGCCCCCTGTGAATAAATCCCTCGGGAAAGGCGTGTGTCCCCGCGAAGGCGGGGACCCATCTCCGGCAGGCGCAAGATGGAGCCGTCGGACGATGGGCTCCCGCCTTCGCGGGAGCACACGGCTCGTTTGGGCGAAAGCGATGCCGACGCGGATCGTCACCCCGGCGTCGGTTTGCCGAGATAGAAGCTGAGCGGCGCGTCGGGCAGCTTGCGCCCGTCGTCGCGCAGCGTGTCGTAAACCACGGCATTTTCGAGCACGCGCTGGACGTAATTCTTCGTTTCAAAGATCGGAATCGCCTCGATCCAGTCGACCATGCTGATCGCGCCGGTGCGCGGATCGCCGTTGGCGCGCAGCCATTTGTTCACATTGCCGGGCCCGGCGTTATAGGCGGCGACCGCGAGCGGATAGCTGCCGCCGAAATAACGCAGCATCTGCTGAAAATAGGTGGACCCAAGCGTCATATTATAACTGCTGTCGGTGGTCAGCGCCGAAGCATCGTAGCTGAGCCCCAGCTTGCCCGCGACTTCGCGTGCGGTGCCGGGCATCAGCTGCATCATCCCGCGCGCGCCGGCGTGGCTGATCGCCTGACGGTCGAACTGGCTCTCCTGCCGGCTGATCGCGTGGATGAAGGTCCAGTTGCCCTCGTGCCCCGCTGGCACGCGCACCGTCGGAAAGCCCGATACCTCGACCGCGTCGAGGCTGTTCGCCTGCGCGCTGCGCCCGATCATCACACCCAGGTCGGGGCGGCCGATCTGTTTCGCGAGCTGGCCCGCGAGCACATGGTCGGCGGGGGTCGTCGCCTCCTGTGCGAGCGCGCGCAGGAACAACGACTGCTCGCGCCACGCGCCGATCTCGCCGAGCGCACGCGCGGCGCGGACGAGGCGATCGTCCTCGAACGCGGCCCGTTCGGCTTGCGAGACCTGCACTTTCGGCTCGGGCAGCGGCTTCGGCTGCGGCCGGTGCAGCCGCTCGAGCGACAATTGGCCATAGAATTGGTCATAATGCTGCGCGGCGTCGGCGAATTCGGCGTTGGCGGCGTCGCGCTTGCCCGCCGCGAGTTCGGCGCGGCCCGCCCAATAATAGCCCTTGGTCCGCGTCTGCGCCGAGCGCGCGGCGTCGCCATAGGCCCTGAACATCCGCGCGGCATCGGCGGGACGGCCGATGTCCTTGAGCGCGATCTGACCGGCGAGCCACGCGAGCGACGTATAATCGTCGCGCACCCCCAGCGGGGTTTCGCGCACCACCGTGCCCGGCGGCAGCGCGTCGTCGAGCCGGCTCGCGATATTAAAGGCGGTCAGCTTGTCGCCCCCCGCGTCGGCGAGGCGCGCGTTGGTGAGCAAGGTTTCGAGCCATTCCTCGGCGTCGAGCGGCGGCGCCGACAATTGGCGCGGACCGGCGAGCAGCGCGCGCGCTTCGCCGACGCGGCCCGAGCGGCGCAGCCACGTCGCCTTGGCGGTGATATAGCCCGCATCGGTGCGCAGGATCGACGGATTGGCCGCCTCGACCGCCGCCGCCTGCATCGCGGCATCGACCGCGCCGCTGCGCATCGCGAGCCTTGCCGCGAACACCGCGCGTTTCTGCGGCGAGGTGAAGCCGAGCTGACGTGCGGCGGCCGCGGTGTCGTTTGACCACAGCAGGCGGTCCATGCGTGCATCATGGTCGGCCGCCGTCAGCGCGCCGGGGAAGAAAGACAGCACCCGGCTGATCTCGTCGTCGCTGAGCGAACCGCCGACCCACGCGCGGCGCACCGCGGCATTCGCCTCGTCGCGGCGGCCCGAGGCGTTGAGCGCGAGCGCCAGGCGCAGCTGTCCGCTCGGCGTCTTCGGCGGATAGGCGGTGAAATAGGCGAGGGTGCGCGCCGGATCATAGCTGTCGACCGCGATCGCCTTTTCGGCGCGAATGCGCATCTTCTCGGCATCGGGCCAGCCCTTGTTCGCCATCAGGAAGCGTGACAGCCGGTCGAAGGACGCATTCTGGTCCTGCGTCAGCCGGCGCCATTCGATCAGCGCGTCGCCGACCGAATTGGTCGCGCTCGGCGGGGCGGTCGAGACCGACGCGAGCCCCATCTGGGCGCGATACCAGGCCATTTGTTCGGGAGTAAGCTCGCTGGCCGAGGCCATGCCGGGGATCAACAGGGCGGCCGCGAGGGCGAGGCGGGAAATGGGGGACAGTCGGATCATGCGCGGCATGATAGCGGCAAACTCCTTGCAGCGCGCTGAATAGGCGTCCATTAGGCGGCGCGCCGGCCAATTCTATCGGTTACCGCCGAAATTTTGTAAAGGAGCCTCGCATGTTTTCGGGTTCGATTCCCGCCTTGGTGACGCCGTTTCGCGACGGGGCGTTCGACGCCCCCGCCTTCGCGCGTCTGGTCGACTGGCAGGTCGGCGAGGGATCGAAAGCGCTCGTGCCGTGCGGGACGACAGGCGAGAGCCCGACCCTCGGCTTCGACGAACATTATCGGGTCATCGACTGCTGCATCGAGGCGGCGGCGGGGCGGGTGCCGGTGATCGCCGGCTGCGGGTCGAACGACACCGCGACCGCGATCCGCCATATGCGCCACGCGCAGGCGGCGGGGGCCGACGCGGCGCTGATCGTCGCGCCCTATTACAACCGGCCGACGCAGGACGGCCTGCTCGCGCATTTCAAGGCGCTCGCCGACGCGAGCGACCTGCCGATCGTCGTCTATAATGTTCCCGGCCGTACCGTCACCGACATCAGTGCCGAGACGATGTGCAAGCTCGCCGAAATCCCCAGCGTCGTCGCGGTCAAGGACGCGAGCGGCGACCTCGCCCGCGTGACGATCCATCGCGCCGGCGCGGGGGCGGGTTTCTGCCAGCTGTCGGGCAACGACGATCTGTGGCTGCCGCACGCCGCGATGGGCGGCGTCGGCTGCATCTCGGTCACCGCGAACGTCGCGCCGCGCCTCTGCGCCGATTTCGCCGCCGCCTGCGCCGCGGGCGAGTGGAGCCGCGCGCTCGGCTTGCACGACCGCCTGTTCGGCTTGCACAAGGCGATGTTCTCCGACGCGTCGCCCGGCCCCGCAAAATATGCGCTGTCGCGCGTCCACGACTGGTTTTCGCCCGAAGTGCGCCTACCTATCATTCCGGCGTCCGCCGCTTCGCGCGCCGCCGTCGATGCCGCGCTCGCCGCGGCTGGAGTTCTCTAGGTTTCTTCCAATGGCCCGTCCGCAGTCCGCCGCCGAATTCGACAAGAAGAAGGTCGTCGCCGAAAACCGGCGCGCGCGCTTCGACTATAGCATCGAACAGGTGTTCGAGGCGGGGATCGCCTTGCAGGGGACCGAGGTGAAGTCGCTGCGCTTCGGCGAAGGGACGATCGCCGAAAGCTATGCCGAGGTCGCGGGCGGCGAGGTGTGGCTGATCAACGCCAATATCCCCGAATTCAGCCACGGCAACCGCTTCAACCACGAGCCGCGCCGGCCGCGGAAACTGCTGCTCAACGGGCGCGAGATCAACAAGCTGCATGCCGGCGTCGCGCGGCAGGGGATGACGCTCGTGCCGCTGTCGGTCTATTTCAACAGCCGCGGCCGCGCCAAGGTCGAGCTCGCGCTCGCCAAGGGCAAGAAGGCGCACGACAAGCGCGAGACGATCAAGGAACGCGACTGGAAGCGCGACAAGCAGCGGCTGATGAAAGAACGCGGATGAGCCGCATCCGGCAATGGGTCGCGCGCAACCTGCCGCGCCGCGAGGATATGGCGAAGAGCCGCTGGATCCGGCCCTTTGCCCACCGCGTCCTGCGCCCCGAACTGTGGCGCTTCACCCGCCGTTCGGTGCCGCGCGGGGTCGCGCTCGGCGCGCTCGTCGGGATCATCGTGCCTTTCGCGCAAATTCTCTTCGCCGCGATCCTCGCGCTGCCGGTGCGCGCCAATGTGCCCGTCGCGGCGCTGACCACCTTCATCACCAATCCGCTGACGACGCCGCTCGTCTGGGTCGCGGCCTATGAAACCGGCAGCTTCATCCTGCGCGTCGATGCGATGACCTATGGCCGCCCGATCGGCACCGCGGTGCGCACCACCGATGTTGGCGACATGATGCAGTGGCTGACCGGCGCCGCGACGATCACCGCCTTCGGGCTGATCGTGCTCGGCGTGGTGACGGCGGCGGTGCTCTATGTCGTGACCGCCTTTGGCTGGCGCTGGTTCATCGGCGACAAGTGGCGCCGCCGGCGGCGCGGGCGCGCCGACCAACGACTTGAGCCATCGACGAGCGACAACGGCGCCGGTTGAACCCGCGCGCGGCCCGATTATAGCTGGATCATCGCGATCGCTCCGTCCGGGGCGATGCCATCTGTTGATACTGGGGACTTTTCATGACTCGTTCGATCCGATTTCCGCGCCTGATGGCGACGGCGGCGCTGGGCGCCATCCTTTTCGGCAGCGCTGCCAGCCCGCTCGCGGCGAAGGAAGACGCCGCGACGACCGCCGCCACCGCCGCGCATACGCCCGAGATCGGCAGCTATGGCTTCGACGCCAAGGGCATGGACACGACGGTCCTGCCGGGTAACGACTTCTATGCCTATGCCAACGGCACCTGGGCGAAGGACACCGCGATCCCTGCCGACAAGTCGAATTACGGTATGTTCACCGCGCTCGCCGACCTGTCGCAGAAGCGCACGCAGGAGATATTGGAAGCGGCGAAGGGCGACCCGGCCAGCATGATCGGCCGCGCCTACGCCTCCTTCCTCGACGCGCAGGCGGTCGAGGCAAAGGGCCTCGCGCCGATCGAGCCGTGGCTGAACAAGATCCGCGCCGTCGACAAGGCGGGGCTCGCGAAGCTGCTCGCCGAGGCGGACCGCAGCGGCGTCTCGCATTTCTTCGGCGGCTATGTCGGGCAGGACGACAAGAATCCCGACGTTTACATCTATTCGCTCTATCAGGGCGGCATCGGCATGCCCGACCGCGATTTCTATCTGAAGCCCGGCGAGCGCAACGAAAAGCTGCAGGCGGCCTATCTCCAGCATCTTGAAAACATGCTCACCCTCGCGGGCGAAACCAACGCAGCAGCGCGCGCGCAGGCGATCTACGACCTCGAAAAGTCGATCGCGACCGTCCACTGGGACAAGAACGACAGCAGCGACGCGACCAAGGTCTACAACAAGATGACCATCGCCGAGCTGCAAAAGACGGCGCCGGGCTTTGACTGGGCCGGCTTCATCCACGGCGTCGGGGTTCATGAGGATCAGCTGCTCGTCGCCCAGCCGAGCGCCTTTACCGGTGAGGCAAAGATCATCGCCGATGCGCCGATCGAGGTGATCCGCGACGCGCTGATCGTGCGCAGCCTCGACGGCTTCTCCGACGTGCTCCCCGATGCGGTGGCGAAGGAAAGTTTCGCTTTCTATGGCACCGCGCTGTCGGGCACGCCCGAGATGCAGGAACGCTGGAAGCGCGCGGTCGATTTCACCACGAACAATATGGGCGAAGCGGTCGGCAAGGATTATGTCGCGAAATATTTCCCGCCCGAAACCAAGGCGGCGATGGAAAAGCTGGTGCAGAATGTCCTCGTCGCGCTCGGCCACCGTATCGACAATCTGGCGTGGATGCAGCCCGAAACCAAGGTGAAGGCGAAGAAGAAGCTCGCCAATTTCACCGTCAAGATCGGCTATCCCGACCGCTGGAAGGATTATAGCGCGCTGGTCATCAAGGCCGACGACCTGTTCGGCAATGCGCTGCGTTCGAACCAGTTCGCGCACGACGACAATATCAGCCGCCTCGGCGGGCCGATCCGCCGCTGGGAGTGGGGGATGACCCCGATGACGGTCAACGCCTATGCCAATTTCGGCATGAACGAGATCGTCTTCCCGGCCGCGATCCTTCAGCCGCCCTTTTTCGACCCCAATGCCGACCCGGCGATCAACTATGGCGGCATCGGTGCGGTGATCGGCCACGAGATCAGCCACCATTTCGACGACCAGGGCTCGAAATATGACGAGACCGGCAAGCTCGCCGACTGGTGGACCCCCGCCGACGTCAAGGCGTTCGAAGCCGCGGGCAAGGCGCTCGCCGCGCAATATGACGCCTATGAAGTGCTCCCCGGCGAACATCTCGACGGCACTTTCACGCTGGGCGAGAATATCGGCGATCTCGCCGGGCTCAACATCGCCTATGACGCCTATAAGGCGTCGCTGAACGGCCAGGAGGCGCCGGTCATCGACGGCACGACCGGCGACCAGCGCTTCTTCCTCGGCTGGGCGCAGGTGTGGCGGCGCAACTACCGCGAGCAGAATTTGTCGCAGCGGATCACGACCGACCCGCATTCGCCCTCGATTCAGCGGACTTGGGTCTCGCGCAACCTCGATCCCTGGTATAAGGCCTTCGCGGTAAAGGACGGCCAGAAGCTCTATCTGGCGCCAAAGGATCGTGTCCGCATCTGGTGATGCGCCAACAAGGGGAAAAGCGTCATTGACCGCGACAAGCCTGCCTTCCGCTGACGGCGATTTCAGCAGGGGGGCGGGGCCCGCGCGCCCGGCGATGCCCGGCGGCCTGTCGCGAGTCGACCTCGCGCTGGTCGCGGGGCTCGCGCTCGTCTCGGTGGCGCTCCTCTTCTGGGCGACGCGCGACGCCGTCCTTGCCGGGGGCTTTCTGGCGGGGCTGGCGGTCGCGGCCGGCGGTCTTCTCTTCGTGCGGCGCCTGTTTCCTGCCGCCGCGGCGGCCGAGGCGGCGGCGACCGACTGGACGATGCTGCGTCAGGCGGTCGCGCACGACGATGTCGCGATCGCGGTGACCGACCGCGGCGGGCGGCTCGTCTGCGCGAACGATCTTTTCGCGACGTGGATGGGCGGCTTCGTCACCCCGCCGGGGCTGCCGCTCGACGGCGCGGGCGCGGAGCGGCTCAAGGATGCGGGGCGCGGCGCGTGGCGCGACGGCGAAGGCGTCGTCGAGGATCTGGCGATCGGCGCGCTGCGGCTGCGCGCGCAGGTGACGCGCACCGGGCAGGCCGAGGATTATCTCGTCTGGCGCTTCGCGGCGCAGGAACGGCTCGACCTTGCCGGCGAAATCGTCCGCCACCTCGAAGGGCCGGCGGGCCGCACGCTCGGCGAGGCGGGGGTCATGGCGGCACTGGTCAGCGCCGAGGGTCGGTTGCGCGTCGCCAATCAGGCTTTTTTGCTGCGCGCGCTGGGGGAGGCCGACCAGGCGCATTATGCCGGGCGCGACGCCGCGCAGATGTTGCGCCTCGACGACGCCGGCGCGCTTTATTTCACCAACGAGGGCGACCGTGCGACGCCGGTGCGCCTGATCCAGGTGCCGCTCGCGCCCGCGGACAGCGTCGGGCCGATGCTGCTCGCGCTGATCGACGAGGATATCGGCCCCGCCGACCGCGGCACCGCGCAAAGCTATGTCGAAACCTTGCTGTCGCTGCTGCCCTTCGGCCTCGCGATGGTCGATCGCGATGGCCGCTTTCTCTATATGAACCGCGCCTTCAAGCGCGCCGCCGGGGTCGCCGAAGGGCGGCTGCCGCGCTATCCGGGCGATCTTGTCGTCGGCGAGGACAAGGGGCCGCTCGCCGACATGATCCGCCGCCACAGCAGCGGGCAACAGGTCGGCGGCGACCTGTCGATCCGTCTGGCCGGGCAAAGCGACGATCCGGTGTCGATGCGCGTCGTCGGGGTGCGCGGGCTTGGCGAAGCCGCGGTTCTGCTCAGCCTCAAGGATTCGAGCGAGGAATCGCGGCTCAAGCGGCAGGTCGCGCAGCAATCGAAGATGCAGGCGGTCGGCCAGCTCGCGGGCGGTGTCGCGCACGACTTCAACAACATCCTGACCGCGGTGCTCGGCAGCTGCGACCTGATGCTGATGCGCCACACGCCCGGCGACAGCGACTATGACGACATCCAGCAGATCCGCAGCAACGCGAATCGCGCCGCCAGCCTGACGCGGCAATTGCTCGCCTTTTCGCGCCAGCAGACGCTGCGGCCGCAGATTTTGCAGCTTCCCGACGTGATTTCAGAGGTTTCGCACCTGTTGAAGCGGCTGATGGGCGACACGGTCGAACTTGTTGTGCATCACGGCCGCGGGCTCGGCGCGGTGCGCGCCGACCCGGTGCAGCTCGAACAGGTGATCATCAACCTTGCCGTCAATGCGCGCGACGCGATGCCCGGCGGCGGCACGATGACGATCGAGACCTTTCCCGTCTCGACCGCCGAGGTGCGCGTGATGGGCAGCGAGATCATGCCGCCCGCCGACTACAGCGCGCTGCGCATCTCCGACACCGGCAGCGGCATTCCCGCCGATGTGCTGCCCAAGATTTTCGAGCCCTTCTTCACCACCAAGGACGTCGGCAAGGGGACGGGGCTGGGGCTTTCGACGGTTTACGGCATCGTCAAGCAATCGGCGGGATTCATCTTCGCCGACAGCAAGCCGGGCGAGGGCGCGAGCTTCACCGTCTATCTGCCCGTCCACCGCGCCACCGGCGACGCGCCCGCGCTTCCGGTGCCCGCGGCGCGGCCGAAGAAGAGCCAGTGGGGCACCGGCACCATCCTGCTCGTCGAAGATGAGGATATGGTGCGCGCGGTCGCGGAACGCGCGCTGGTCCGTGCGGGTTATAATGTCGTGGCGGCGCAGCAGGGCGAAGAAGGACTCGAACGGTTCGACGCGATGGACAAGATTGATCTGGTGGTCAGCGACGTGGTGATGCCGGTGATGGACGGCCCGGCGATGGTGCGCGCGATGCGTGCAAAAAAGCCCGATCTGCCCATATTGTTCATGTCGGGCTATGCCGAGGAACAGTTGCGCCAGTCGATCGACATCGACCATGTCGCCTTCCTGCCCAAGCCCTTTTCGGTCGCGCAGCTCGCCGAGGCGGTGTCGGCGGCGCTCGATGACGCCGCGCATCGGAACTCCGATGGCGGATGATCGCCGCCTCCTGCTCGTCGAGGACGATGTGCTGATCGGCATGATGCTCGTCGACATGCTCGACGCGCTCGATTTTCCCGAGCCCGCGCAGGCGACGACCAACGAAGAGGCGCTCGCGATCCTCGACCGCGAACCGATTGCGGGTGCGCTCGTCGACATCAATCTGGGCGAAGAAAAGGGCTGGCCGATCGCCGATGCGCTCGCCGCGCGCGGCATCCCCTTCGCCTTCACATCGGGCGGCGGCGACGTGATCCCGCCCGCGCACGCCGATCGCCGGCTGGTGACCAAGCCCTTCCGGATCAGCGACATCGAAGCGACGCTCGCGGACCTTCTCTCCTAGGGCGTGGTTGCTCTTGAATGAGGCGCATGGGAAAGTGCGTGTGTCCCCGCGAAGGCGGGGACCCATCTCCGACCGGTGCGAGATTAGAGCAAATTGCGCGAAATCTGAATCATCCGCATCCCCGAGCGAAGACGAGGGGCTCGTTCGAGCGGAGCGAGAACCGCAGCGTCGCCGCCTCGACTTCGCTCGGGGAGACGGTGCAGATTTCCGGCACGATGCTCTAGGCCGTCGGGAGATGGGCTCCCGCCTTCGCGGGAGCGCACGGCTTATTCAGTCAAAGATGATCTTGCTCATAGCCCCGACGAACGCCGGGACCGCCGTTGGTCACGATCTTCGCTGCCGCGCAAACCCTCCGATGCTTTTGTCGATCCCGATAGAGATGACCGCCGAACATTAATTCCGTTCCCCTCTTGTTCCACGAGAACAAATGCCGTACACGATGGTCCGGGCGTTGCGATGCGTCTGCTGTCGCTCTAAGCAGGAAAGGGACGGTCATGGCCGGACAATTGTCACTCGTCGAATCGGGGAAATCAGTGAACGGAACGGACAGGCAGAAGGCGCTCGACGCCGCCTTGGCGCAGATCGACCGCGCTTTCGGCAAGGGCTCGGTGATGAAATTGGGCTCGAAGGAGGCAATGCAGGTCGAGGCGGTTTCGACCGGCTCGCTCGGGCTCGACATCGCGCTGGGGGTCGGCGGACTGCCGCGCGGCCGCGTCATCGAAATCTATGGCCCCGAAAGCTCGGGCAAGACCACCCTCGCGCTGCACTGCATCGCCGAGGCGCAAAAGACCGGCGGCACCGCCGCCTTCGTCGATGCCGAACATGCGCTCGATCCCGTCTATGCGAAGAAGCTGGGGGTCGATATCGACGAGTTGATCGTGTCGCAGCCCGACACGGGTGAACAGGCGCTCGAAATCGTCGATACGCTCGTGCGTTCGAACGCGATCGACGTGCTCGTCGTCGACTCGGTCGCTGCGCTCGTCCCGCGCGCCGAAATCGAGGGCGAGATGGGCGACAGCCACGTCGGCCTGCAGGCGCGGCTGATGTCGCAGTCGCTGCGCAAGCTCACCGGCTCGATCAGCCGTTCGCGCTGCATGGTGATCTTCATCAACCAGCTGCGCATGAAGATCGGCGTGATGTACGGCAATCCCGAGACGACGACCGGCGGCAACGCGCTCAAATTCTACGCCTCGGTCCGCCTCGACATCCGCCGTACCGGCCAGATCAAGGACCGCGACGAGATCGTCGGCAACACGACGCGCGTCAAGGTCGTCAAGAACAAGGTCGCGCCGCCGTTCAAGCAGGTCGAGTTCGACATCATGTACGGCCAGGGCATTTCGAAGATCGGCGAAATCCTCGACCTCGGCGTCAAGGCCGGGCTCGTCGAGAAATCGGGCGCCTGGTTCAGCTATGATTCGGTGCGCATCGGCCAGGGCCGCGAGAATGCGAAGAATTTCCTGTTGGAAAATCCTGAACTTATGCAGCGACTCGAGACGGCGATCCGCGGCCGTACCGAGGCGGTGGCCGAAGAGATGATGACCGGCCCCGATGCGGACGACGATGGCGATCTTTGATCGCGACTGAACGCCTTCCGGCCGGTCATGCCCCTCCCGACCGGCCGGCCGACGGCGGCGGGCCATGGAATCGCCCCGGCTTTGGCCGGACCGGTTCCGCTCCTTGGGTCTGCACCCCTCTCGCAGACCGGCCCGCCCGCCGTTGATCGCTTGCCCCTCCCGGACGTCCTTCCGTCCTGAAGCGGCGCTCGAACTTCATCGGCAAACTTCATTGGCAAGCGGGCGCCGGGTCGGATACGCCGATTGCCGGCCCGCGCGGGGTCGTCGTCATCGAGGAGTGCGCCATGACCCTGATCGTCCACCATCTCAACAACAGCCGCTCGCAGCGCATCCTCTGGCTGCTCGAGGAGATCGGCGCGCCCTACGAGATCAAATATTACGAGCGCGACGCGACAACCAATCTCGCGCCGCCCGAGCTGCTCGCGGTGCATCCGCTCGGCAAGTCGCCGGTGCTCGAGGACGATGGCCGCGCGATCATCGAATCGGGCGCGATCGTCGAATATCTGTGCGAGCGCCACGGCGGCGGTCATCTCGTGCCCGCGCGCGGCACCGACGATCATGTCAGCCATCTCGAATGGCTGCATTTCGCCGAAGGTTCGGCGATGACGCCGATCCTGCTGCGCCTCTACACCGCGCGTCTCGGCGCCGCGGCGGAGCCGCTCGAAGCGCGCATCGCGCAGCAGCTCGATTCGCATTTCTCCTACATGGAGAGCAAGCTCGGCCCGAGCGGCCATTTTATCGGCGATGATCTGTCCGCCGCCGACATCATGTTGAGCTTCCCTGCCGAAATCGCGGTGATGCAGGGCATGGCGCCGCGCTATCCGAAGCTCGCCGAGTTCGTGAACATGTGCCACGCGCGCCCCGCGTGGCAGCGCGCCCGCGCGAAGGGCGGGGCCTATTATGGCTATTGATGGCCGCGGCCGGATATTGCTGCTCGCCGCCCTGCTGGCGACCTGCGCGCCGGCCACTGCCGCGCCGCCGGTGGCCGGGCCCGAAGTCGAACGCGAGGTGGTTGCGCCCGAGGGCGTCGATTTCAAACCGGCCGCGACCGACGAGGAAGGGGCGATCGACCGCTTTGCCGACTATACGCTCGCGCTGGCACGGCGCGATTATGCCGCGGCCTATGCTATGCTGCGCCCGTCGCTCCAGGCATCGAGCCCGCGGCTCGACTGGGAGGCCGATCTGCGCAAGCGCGGCGGCCTGTGGGCCGACGGGACGATCCGTATCCTGCGCCTGACCTGGTATCTCGATCCCGCGGGCCAGCCGTCCGGCCTCTACGCCGCCTTCGACTTCCGCGGTGATCGCAGGGACGGAACGATGGATTGCGGCTATGTCGTCGTCCACCGCGCCGCGCCGGCCGCACCCTTCACCGTCGTGCGCACCGACACGTCCGAAGTGCCGTCCGACATGATGGAGGACGGCGTGCCAAAGGTCGAGGTGCTGCGCCAATTGCCCTGCTATCTGGGGAAGGGGATCGCCACCGCCTTCTGATCGCATGCGCCGATCGGCTTGAGGGGCGTTTCCCGGCTTGTCGGGAGGGGGCAAAGCCCTTAATTCGCGCGCATGACATCGACCAACGACATTCGCCGCTCCTTTCTCGATTATTTTGCGAAGGAGGGGCACCATATCGAGCCGTCGGCGCCGCTGGTGCCGCACAACGACCCGACGCTGATGTTCGTCAACGCCGGGATGGTGCCGTTCAAGAATGTCTTCACCGGCCTCGAGAAGCGCCCTTACAGCACCGCGGCCTCGTCGCAGAAATGCGTGCGCGCCGGCGGGAAGCACAATGATCTCGACAATGTCGGCTTCACCGCGCGGCATCATACCTTCTTCGAAATGCTGGGGAATTTCTCCTTCGGCGACTATTTCAAGGAACAGGCGATCCATCATGCGTGGACGCTCGTCCACAAGACGTGGGGCCTTCCCGCCGACAAACTGACCGCGACCGTCTATCATACCGACGACGAGGCGTATGACCTGTGGCGCAAGATTTCGGGACTGCCCGAAGAACGGATCATCCGCATCGCGACGAGCGACAATTTCTGGTCGATGGGCGACACCGGGCCGTGCGGACCGTGCAGCGAGATTTTCTACGATCATGGCGATCATATCTGGGGCGGCCCGCCGGGATCGGCGGAAGAGGACGGCGACCGCTTCGTCGAAATCTGGAACCTCGTCTTCATGCAGTACGACCAGCAGCCCGGCGGCGCGCGCGTCGACCTGCCGCGGCCGAGCATCGACACCGGCATGGGGCTGGAGCGCGTCGCGGCGGTGCTGCAGGGCGTCCATGACAATTACGACACCGACACCTTCAAGGCGCTGATCGCCGCCTCGGTCGAACTGACCGGCGTTCCCGCCGACGAGGCGCGCAAGGCGAGCCACCGCGTGATCGCCGACCATCTGCGCGCGTCGAGCTTCCTGATCGCCGACGGCGTGCTGCCGTCGAACGAGGGGCGCGGCTATGTGCTGCGGCGGATCATGCGGCGTGCGATGCGCCACGCGCACCTGCTCGGCGCCAAGGATCCGCTGATGTACCGGCTGCTCCCGTCGCTGACCGCCGAGATGGGCGCCGCCTATCCCGAGCTGATCCGCGCCCAGCCGCTGATCGCCGAGACGCTCGAACGCGAGGAGACGAAGTTCCGCCAGACGCTCGACAAGGGGCTGCGGCTGCTCGACGAGGCAACCACCGGTATGGACAAGGGCGCGACGCTGCCCGGCGACGTCGCATTCAAGCTCTACGACACCTATGGCTTCCCCTATGATCTGACCGAGGATGCGCTGCGCACGCAGGGCATCGCCGTCGATCGCGCAGGCTTCGACGCGGCGATGGCGCAGCAGAAGGCGGCGGCGCGCGCGGCGTGGAAGGGCAGCGGCGAAAAGGCGTCGGACGAAATCTGGTTCGACCTCGCCGAAGCCAATGGCAGCACCGAATTCACGGGCTACACCGCGACCGAGGGCGAGGGCGAGGTGATCGCGCTCGTCAAGGACGGCGTGCCGGTCGACACCGTGCAGGCGGGCGACGCGGTCGTCGTGCTGACCAACCAGACGCCCTTTTACGGCGAGAGCGGCGGCCAGATGGGCGACAGCGGCACGATCAGCGCGCCGGGCGGGTTCAAGGCGTCGGTGCGCGACACCGGCAAGCCGCTCGGGCGGCTGCACACGCATCAGGCGGTGATCGAGAGCGGCAGCCTGAAGGTCGGCGACACGGTGCATCTGAGCGTCGATGCCGCGCGCCGCGACCGCATTCGGGCGAACCACAGCGCGACGCACCTGCTGCACGCGGCGCTGCGCAACCGGCTCGGCGATCATGTGACGCAGAAGGGCAGCCTTGTCGCCGAGGATCGCTTCCGTTTCGACTTTTCGCACCCGAAGGCGCTCACTGCCGAAGAGATCGCCGATATCGAATCTCAAGTGAACGCGCAGATCCGTGCCAACGAGCCGGTGACGACGCGGCTGATGACCCCCGACGACGCGATCGCCGCGGGCGCGATGGCGCTGTTCGGCGAGAAATATGGCGACGAGGTGCGCGTGCTCAGCATGGGCAAGGCCGACGAGGCGAGCTATTCGGTCGAGCTGTGCGGCGGCACCCACGTCCGCGCGCTCGGCGACATCGCCCTGTTCAAGATCGTCGGCGAAAGCGCGGTGTCGTCGGGCGTGCGGCGGATCGAGGCGTTGACCGGCGAAGCCGCGCGCCAGTGGCTGCTCGGCCGCGACGAGGCGCTGAAGGCGGCGGCGGCGGCGCTCAAGACCACGCCCGACGAGGTTCCGGCGCGCGTCGCGGCGATGGCCGAGGCACTCAGGAAGGCCGAGCGCGAACTCGCCGACGCGAAGAAGGCGCTCGCGATGGGCGGCGGCGCGGCGAGTGGCGGCCCGGCGGTCGAGGAGATCGGCGGCACGAAGCTGCTCGCGCAAATCGTCGAGGGGCTCGACCCCAAGGGGCTGCGCGGCGCGGTCGACGATATGAAGAAGCAGGTCGGCAGCGGCGTCGCGATGCTCGTCGCGGTCAACGATGGCCGCGCGTCGGTCGCGGTCGGGGTGACCGACGATGCGACCGCCTCGCGCAACGCCGTCGAGCTGGTCAAGGTCGCGGTCGCGGCGCTCGGCGGACAGGGCGGCGGCGGCCGTCCCGACATGGCGCAGGGCGGCGGTCCCGACGGTGCGGCCGCCGACGCGGCGGTGGCGGCGGTCAAGGCGGCGCTGGCCGCCTGACCCGATAGTTGAAAGAGCGTGTGTCCCCGCGTAGGCGGGGACCGATCTCGCGCCGGTTCAAGATGGAACCGACCGGAGATGGGCTCCCGCCTTCGCGGGAGCACATGTCTTTTCCCTGGAGCATCGTGCCGGAAATCTGCACCGTTTCCCCGAGCGAAGACGAGGGGCATTGCCGAGCGAAGTCGAGGCGGCGACGCTGCGGTTCTCGCTCCGCTCGAACGAGCCCCTCGTCTTCGCTCGGGGATGCGGATGATTCAGATTTCGCGCAATTTGCTCCAGTTCAAGATGGGAACGATTTTCACCGCATCGCTGCCCATTCGACGGCGAGGCGCGCGACCGACGCGAGGACGGCTTCGTCCTCGGCGCGCATATCCTTGCTCGCGACGGGGCCTTCATAATAGGCGGTGATCAGCAGCGGCGCGCCTTGGGGCGGGAAGGCGATCGCGATGTCATTATATTTGTTCATCATGCCGGTCGGCGTCGCAGTGCCGGTCTTGTGACCGAAACGCCAGTCCGCCGGGATGCCGGCGCGCAGGCGGCGGGTGCCGGTGGTCGTCGCGACGCCCCAGTCGACGAGGCGGGTTCGCGATGCGGGCGATAGCACATCGCCGAGCAGGATGGTGTCGAGCAGCGCGGCCATGGCGCCGGGGGTCGTCGTGTCGCGCACATCGCCAGGGGCGACGCTGTTCAGCGCCGGCTCGGTCCGGTCGAGGCGCGTCACCGGATCGCCCCATGCGCGAAACTGGCGCGTCACGGCTTCGGGGCCGCCGACGAGGGGAAGCAGCAGGTTGGCGGCGGCATTGTCGCTGGTGGTGATCGTCGCCTCCATGAGTTCGGCGACGGTCAGCGCGCCTTCGCCGACCCGCTTGCTGGTGACGGGCGAATTGGGGATCAGATCGGCCTTTCCGTAAGGCACGCGGCGGTCGAGCGCCAGCTTGCCGTCGTCCACCGCTTTCAGCACCACCGCCGACAGCGGCCATTTGAAGGTCGAGCACATCGCAAAGCGTTCGTCGACGCGGTGGCCGGCGGAACGCCCGCTGGCCGCGTCGCGGAAACAGACGCCCAGGCGGCCGCCCGCCTGCCGCTCGAGTGCCGCAAGTTTCCGGGCGATCGGGTCCGCTTTTTCCTCCGGCTTTTGAGCCGGTGCGCCGTCGGCTTCGCGCGTGCAGCCCGCCAGCAGCGTCCAGCCCGCGAAGGCGGCAGCCGGGGTGAGGGAGAGGATGCGGCGACGCGAAAGGGCGGGAAGGGGCATGGTGACAATCCTCATATAGCCGGAAAGAGGCCGCAATAGTTTCCGCATTTGGCGCCGCGGCCAAGCGATGATAGGTCAGCTTTATCATTAGATTTTCTAAGGGGTCTGCATGGCGGTCACCGAAATCTCCCTGAACCTGCTGCGCGCGTTCGACGCGGCGGCGCGGCAGGCGAGCTTTACCGAGGCGGCGAAGGAGTTGTTCGTGACGCAAGCCGCGGTGAGCCACCAGATCAAGGCGCTCGAGACCTGGCTCGGCAAGAGCCTGTTCCATCGCACGTCGCGCGGGCTGGTGCTCACCGACGAGGGCTTGCTGCTCGCGCCGACCGTCGCCGATGCGCTGTCGCGGATCGAGGA
Source organism: Sphingopyxis indica (assembly GCF_900188185.1). Taxonomy (GTDB): domain Bacteria; phylum Pseudomonadota; class Alphaproteobacteria; order Sphingomonadales; family Sphingomonadaceae; genus Sphingopyxis; species Sphingopyxis indica. The sequence goes on from NZ_FZPA01000001.1 coordinate 331,777, forward strand.
GGGGATCGACCGGGTGCGGCTCGGCGTCGCGCGCGACGTGCTGACCGTCGGCGTGGTCGGCACTTTCGCGGTCGGCTTCCTGATGCGCCACCTGCCCGATTTCCGGCGGCGATATCCGCATATCGAGCTGCGCCTGCTCACCAACAACAACAAACCCGACGCCTCGACCGACAGCCTGGACCTGTCGATCCGCTTCGGCGACGGCGCGTGGCGCAGCGTCGAGGCGGTGCGCGTGATGGAGGCGCCGATGACGCCGCTCTGCGCGCCCGCGATCGCCGACACGCTGCACCACCCCGCCGACCTGGCGCGCTGGCCGCTGCTGCGGTCGTATCGCGCGCAGGACTGGCCGGCGTGGTTCGCGGCGGCCGGCACGGCCCCGATCGTCGCGCGCGGGGCGCAGTTCGACACTTCGATCATCATGGTGCAGGCGGCGCTGCTCGGCGAGGGGGTCGCGCTCGCGCCGCCGGCGATGTTCGAAGCGGAGCTTGCCGACGGGCGGCTGGTCCAGCCGTTCGGCGCCGAGGTCGATGTCGGCGCCTATTGGCTGACGCGGCCCTTGGCGCGGGCCGAGCGTGAGGCGGAGCGGGCGTTTGCCGGGTGGCTGGTGGGGCGGGCGAACGAGTTTACTCGCGCCCTATGAGCGAGTGGTGTGTCCCCGCGCAGGCGGGGACCCATCTCCGGCCGGTTCAATCTCGCGACAACCGGAGATGGGCTCCCGCCTTCGCGGGAGCACACATCATTTTGGGGTAGCGACTCACCCCTCGACACCCTTCGCCTTCCCCCACGCCCGCGCGGCGGTGTAGCCGAGATAGCCGGTGCCGAAGAGTGCGTAGAGCGGCTCGGGGATGCCCGACAGATAGGCGTTCATTCCCTCGGCGATGCCCCTGGCCATCTCCGGCCGCGCGGCGGCGATCAGACCCATCGGGATCGCCCAGAGCAGCAGCACATACATGACATAAAGGAAGCTCGGCCGCGCGCGGCTCGTCCACGGGTCGGCGCTGTTCGCTTCGGCGACGATCGCGGTCATCCGCGTGCGGATCGCCTCCATTTCCTGACTGCCCTCGAGCTTGAGTAGCTCAAGCTTGGCGCGGTCGCGCGCTTCGGGGTCGGGGATGATCTTGTCGATCAGCCTGGCAATGGGGCCGATCAGGCCTTCGATGATGCTCATTCCGGTGCTCCTGCATGTTCAAAGTTCAGAGAAGTTCAGCCCAATGGCGGGATGCATCAGCCGTCGCCGATGCGGTTCGCGAGCCAGCCGTAGAGAAAAGCCTCCTGGCTCGGACGGCGTTCGGCGAGCGCGATGTAGCGTTCGCCCTGCAGCGCTTCCATCGCGCGCAGCAGCACCGTCTCGCCCGCTGCGCCGCGCGTGCGGAGGAAGCCGTCGAGCGCCGACAGGGTGCGCGGGCCGATGGCGCGATCGACCGCGATGTCGGGATAATCGCGCGCGGCGCGGTTGAGCGCGTTGAGCGCGCGCTGGAGAAAGCCGGTCGCGACGGCGGTGCCCATGTTGACGCCGGTGTCGAACAATTCGGCGGCGATCTGCGGCGCGCGCAGGGCGACCTGGTCGAAAAGCGGGTGGTGCCAATAGAGGCGGCGATAGATCGACGCCGCGGTCTCGCGGGGGAGAGCGGACATCGCGCCGGCATAGCCCTCGGCGCGCGCCACGGCTTCGGTGATGCCCCAGCAGGTCGCGCCGCCACGGTCGGCACCGTGGTTTACATATCGGCCTTCGCGGTCGATGACGGCTTCGATCAGCGCGTCGGCGAAGCAGGTGAGGGGATCGGGTTTCGGCATGATTCGCTCCTTTGGTGCATATGAGGCAATTGAAAGAACCATATAGGAACAATGTAGGAAAGGATTTTTCGATGCGGGCTTTAGAGGTGGCCGAATTGGCACCCCACCATGGCGGCTGCGCGCTTGTCGATCGACCCGTTCCGGTACCGGGGCCGGGCGAGGTGCGCGTGCGGGTGCGCGCCGCCGCGGTGAATTTTCCTGACCTGTTGATGACGAACGGTGGCTATCAGCTGAAACCCGAACTGCCCTTCACGCCCGGGCTCGAATTCGCGGGCGAGGTCGAGGCGTTAGGCGAGGGCGTCGCAGACTGGGCGGTCGGCGACGCGGTGGTCGGCGGCAATCGCTTCGGCGCGATGGCCGAGGCGATCACCGTCCCCGCGCGGGCACTGCGCCGCAAGCCCGAGCGGCTGAGCTGGGAGGAGGCCGCGGCCTATGGCGTCGCCTATCTGACCGCCTATGTGTCGCTGGTGCGATGCGGCCGCGTCGCGGCGGGCGAGTGGGTGCTCGTCCACGGCGCGGCGGGGGGCGTGGGGCTCGCGACCGTTGATTTGGCGAAGGCGCTCGGCGCGCGGGTGATCGCGGCGGCGAGCAGCGCGGCGAAGCGCGAGGCGATCGCCGAGCTTTATGCGCCCGACGCGGTGATCGCGGCCGAGCCCGGCTTTCGCGACACGGTGAAGGCGCTGACGGGCGGCGGGGGTGCCGACGTGATTTTCGATCCCGTCGGCGGCGACGTCTTCGACGAATCGACGCGCTGCATCGCGTTCGACGGGCGGCTGCTCGTCGTCGGCTTCGCATCGGGCCGTATCCCGGAGGTGCCGGCGAACATCCCGCTTATCAAGGGCTTTTCGGTCGTCGGGGTACGCGCGGGCGAATATGGCCGGCGTTTTCCCCAACGCGGGGCGGAGAATCTGGCGGCGATCGACGCCCTCGCAGCGGAAGGACGCATCCGCCCGCACGTCCACGCCGTGCTCGACCTTGCCGACTGGCGCGCGGGATTCGCGATGCTCGAACGGCGCGAGGCGGTAGGGAAGGTGGTGCTGCGGCCGTAGGGGGGATGGCGGTCCGCCTCAGCCGGTTGCGTCACCCGCCGATGCAAAGGGATTGCCACGCAGCGATTGGCCCGCGGTTTCAGGCATGAAGCGCAGCGCGACGAGTCCGACGAGACAGGAGAAGATCATGTAATAGGCGGGCATCAGCTGGTCGCCGGTCCAGCTGATGAGGCCGCTGCCGATCGCGGGCGCGGTGCCGCCGAAGATCGAGGTCGAGACATTATAGGCGATTGCAAAGCCCGCGAAGCGCACCGAGGTCGGGAAAAGCGCAGGAAATGTTGCCGAAATCGTCGCAAGCTGCGGCACATAGAGCAGGCCCAAAAGGATGAAACCGGCGATCGCGCCGGCGAGGCCGGTGCCCATCAACAGGTAGAGCGGCACGACGCCGACGAGCAGCCCGAGCAGCGAGAAGCGCCACATCGCACGGCGGCCGATACGGTCCGAAAGCGCGCCGGCGAAGGGCAGGAAGAGCATCATGAACAACATGCCGATGATCGGCACGATCAGCGCCTCGTCGGTGGTGAGGCCGATGCGGCGCTGGAGATAGGTCGGCATGTAGCTGAGCAGCGTGTAGTTGACGACGTTGAGCGCGACGACCAGACCGCCGACGACGAGCAGCGGGCGCCAATGGTCGCGCGCGAGCGTGGCGAGGCCGGGGGCCTGGCGGGCTTCCTCGACCACACATTCTTCGAGGAAGATCGGGGTATCCTCCATCTTCGAGCGCAGATAGGTGCCGATGAGGCCCATCGGCGCCGCGATCAGGAAAGGGATGCGCCAGCCCCAGTCGTGCATCGCCGCGTCACCGAGCGTCAGCGAGAAGAGCAGCATCAGCGAGGCGCCGAGCGAGAAGCCGGCGAGGGTGCCGAATTCGAGGAAACTGCCGAAGAAGCCGCGCCGGTCGTCGGGGGCATATTCGGCCATGAAGGTCGCCGCGCCGCCATATTCGCCGCCGGTCGAGAAGCCCTGCACCATGCGCAGGACGATGAGCAGGGTCGGCGCCCAGACGCCGATATGCGCATAATCGGGGATCAGCCCGACGCCGAAGGTCGCCCCCGCCATCATCAGGATGGTGAGCGCGAGCACCGACTTGCGCCCGATGCGGTCGCCGAGCGGTCCCCAGAAGAGGCCGCCCAGGGGCCGGACGAGGAAGGAGATGGCGAAGGTCGCGAGCGCGAACAGCACCGCCTCGTCGGTATCCCCCGGAAAAAGCGCCGCCGAAATATAGGTGACGCCATAGGCATAGATGCCATAGTCGAACCATTCGGTCGCATTGCCCAGTGCCGAGGCGGTGATCGCGCGGCGCAGCGTCGCGGGATCGGTCTTGGCACCCGCCGGAGCGCATAGGTCCGGGGTCATCGTCTGCGTGGTCATGGCGTCACCTGTTGCTGGGGCGCGGCCCCCGCGGCCGCGTCGTCATCGTCGGGAAAAGCGGGATCGAGCAGCGCCGCGGTGGGCGTCGTGCGCGGCAGGATCTGGAAGTCCTGCTGCGCTTCGGTCGGCACCGCATCGGTCGCGGCGAGGCGCCAGAGGCCGAACGCGAGCATCGCCGCGGCTGCGAGCGCGATGAAGAGGAAGAGGCCGCCCGCGCCGGCGATCGTCATCGCGGCCGCGCCGGCGATGGGGCCGGCCGCGGCGCCCGCCGAATAGAGCAGCACGAGCTGGCCGCTCGCGGTGACGCGCTCGGAGGGGAGGAGGCGGTCGTTCGCGTGCGCGACGCTCAAAGGATAGAGGGCGAAGCTGAGGCCGCCGAAGAGGAAACCGAGCGCGAGCAGGACAATGCCGAGCGGCTGGAGCGCGAGGCCGGCGCTGACCGCGAGCGTCATCGCGAAGCCGCCGACGATCACGCGGCGGCGGTCGTAGCGGTCGGAGAGGCGCCCGAGCGGCCATTGCAGCGCGACGCCGCCGAGGATGACGACCATCATGAAGGTCGCTGTATCGGCGAGGCTGAGCCCGAGGCGGCGCGCGTAGATGGCGGCGAGGCCATAGAAGGCGCCGAGCAAGAGGCCGGTGATGCCCGCGCCGACGACGCCGAGCGGCGAGGCTTCGAAGAGGCGGCGGAGCGGCAGCGAGGCGGCTTCCTCGAGCGCGGGGGCGTGGCTGCGCGTCAGGCAGACAGGGATGATCGCGAGCGAAATCAGGATCGAGGCAAGCTCGAAGGGGATTTGCGGCGCGGTGTTGCCCGAACGGAGGAGGAGCTGGCCGAGCGCCTGCCCCGAATAGAGCGCCACCATGTAGAAGGCGAGGATCGTCCCGCGCGTTTCGGGTTCGGCGCGGTCATTGAGCCAGCTTTCGACGCAGATGAAGACGCCGGCGACGCACAGCCCGTCGATGAAGCGCAGTGCGCCCCACAGCAGCGGCTGCTGGAACAGCGCATAGGTGAGGGTGCTCGCCGAGAGCAGCGCGACGAACGCGGCATAGGCGCGGATATGTCCGACGCGGCGCACGATGCCGCCAGCACGCAGCGCGCCGAGAACCAGCCCGCCGAAATAGGCGGTGGCGACGAGTCCGATCACCATCGTCCCGCTGCCCGCGCGCTCGAGCCGGAGCCCGATCAGCGTCGACAGGAAGCCGCTGCCCGCCATCATCACGAAGATCGCGATCAGCAGGCTTCGGACCGGATGGATCGAAGCGAACATGGGCGTCGCGCCGGCGGCCGCGTCAGGCGGCGCGCCGGTCCTCCACCGCGGCTTCGTCCTTTTCGACCAGCACCTGATGCAGCACGCGCACCGCCCGATCGAAATCGCGCGGCTCCACGAGGAACTGGACGTCGACGTTGCGGATCTGGTGCTGCATCGCGATCACCGAAACGCCTGCATCGTCGAGCGCGCGCATCGCGTCGGGCACGAGCCCGGACCGCGAGATGTCGCTGCCGATCACCGAAACCATCGCGATCGGGCGCTTGGTGATCTCGGCCTCGGGATATTTTTCCTGCAGATCGACGAGCGCCTTGTTCACCGCCGCGGCGCTGGCCGACAGATAGTGGGTGATGGTGTTGGCGTTCGACGATTTACTGACGATCCATAGCTTGTGGCGCGTCAGCGCGTCGAGGATCGCGGCGTCATAGCCCTTCACCCCGACCATATCCTGTTCGAAGAATTGCAGCGCCTGCATCTGTCGGATGCCGGTGACGATCTCGACCTTCGGAACGTCGGAGACATAGTCGCCGGTGACGAGCGTGCCTTCGTCCTCGCGGTCGAAGGTGTTGCGCACGCGCAGCGGGATGCCCGACTGGCGCAGCCCGCGCCCGGCGCCGGGATGGATCGCCTCCATGCCGAGATTGGCGAGCTGGTCGGCGACGTCGTAGTTGGTGCGGCCGATCTTGCGCGCCTTGTCTTCGCCGACCAGCTTCGGATCGGCGCTCGACAGGTGAAACTCCTTGTGGATGATCGCCTCGCGCGCGCCGGTGAGCACCGCGAGCCGCGAAAAGGTCATCTCGGTATAGCCGCGCGCATAGCGGCGCACCATGCCGCCCTCGCAGCCGGCGTAGCCGGTGACGATCGGAAGCGTCGTCTTGAGGTCGATCGACGCGAATGCCTCCCTGATCCGCTCGTCGAGGCTCCTGAGATCGTCCTCGTCCCAGAGAGTCAGGTCGACGAACTGTGCGTTGACGTCGCGGTCGCGGAGCAGCAGCGCGGTGCTGTGCGCGCTGTGCGCCTCGCCGATCCCGGCGAGCAACTCGCGCACCGTCACCAGCTGTTCCTTCAGGCTGAAGCGGCCGTGGCTGCGCAGCCGCGCGAGATCGCCGAGGCAGGCGGCGACCGCGTCGATGCGGGCATCGACGAAACGGTCGGCCTCTTCACGGCTTTCGGGGCGCGCGAACATTTCGGCGTTGCGCGACCGCATCGCGTCGCGCACCGTGCCCATCGCGTCGCGCCACGCGTCGGCATCGTCATGGTCGACGAAATGGCCATAGACGCCGGGCTCGCCGGTCTTCTTGTTCTCGAGCAGCAGGTTCGTCATCCCGGCGTAGGCCGACACGACGAAGATGCGGTTGTAGAGCTGCTTGCCCGACCGTCCCGCGATCAGGACATTGTCGAACAGGGTGGCGGTGGCGGCCATCGAGGTGCCGCCGATCTTTTCGACGCTGTGCGTTCCGGTCATGCCGCCAGCTCCTGCTGGGTGAGCGGCCCGTGCCGGGCGGTCAGCGCCTCCGGCTCGCCGCGATAGGCGAGGAAATAGGGACGCGGCTTGCGGGCGCCGAAGGGCGCCTGAAGCCGGTTGCTCACCGCATTATAGACGAAGAAGGCGTTCGAGCGCGGGAAGGGCGTGATATTGCCGTTCGAGCCGTGCATCAGATTGCAGTCGAAGATGATGACCGTGCCGGGCTTGCCGGTCGGTGCGACGATGCCCTTTTCGAACGCCATTTCGGCGAGGCTGTCTTCGTCGGGGACGCCATATTCCTGCTTCTTGAGCGAGCTGAGATAATGATTCTCGGGCGTTTCGCCGACGCAGGCGAGGAAGCTGCGGTGCGAACCCGGAATCACCATCAGCGGCCCGTTGTTCGCATTATTTTCGGCGAGCAGGATCGACATCGACAGCGCGCGCATCCGCGGCATCCCGTCCTCGACGTGCCACGTCTCGAAATCGCTGTGCCAGTAAAATTCCTTGCCCTTGAAGCCGGGTTTGTAGTTCAGGCGCGACTGGTGGAGATACACCTCGTCGCCGAGCAGGAAGCGCGCGACCTCGGCCAGCCGCGCGTCGGCTGCGAGCCGCGCCATCACGTCGCTCTGGCGATGCAGCTCGAAGATCGAGCGGACTTCCTTGCTCTGCGGTTCGGCGATGATCGTTTCGGGCGCAAGCGCCGCCGGATCGGCGAGCAGCTTGCCCGCCGCCGCCTGGAGGTGCGCGACTTCGGCGTCCGAGAAGATGTCATCGAGGACGAGATAGCCGTCGCGGTCGAAGCCGGCCGCCTGTTCGCGGGTGATCGGCGCGTCGGCGGTCCATTCGCTATGGACCACGGGGTCGAGGCGCGGCAGCAACTGGGGCGTTGCCGCCTGCCTGGATGGGTAGATGTCTGTCATGGGACGTCCCCCTGCTCTTGTGTTTGTGGGTCAGTCGGCGGCGACCATGTCGGCCTCGGCCGGATAGGCGCCGTTTTCGTCGTGCACTTCCTTGCCCGTGACTGGCGGATTGAACACGCAGGCGGTCAATATGTCGGTTTCGGGGCGCACGATGTGGCGGTCATGGTCGTTGAGCGCATACATCACGCCGGGCTGAAGCTTGTGGATTTCGCCCGTGGCGAGATCCTCGATCGTGCCGGTGCCCTTGAGTATGAGAACCGCCTCGAGATGGTTCTGATAGTGCATCTTCAGTTCCTGGCCCGCGAACATCGTCGTGACGTGGAACGAAAAGCCCATATTATCGTCCTTGAGGAGCAGGCGGGCGCTGGCCCAGCCGTCCGAACGGACGTTGCGGTCGCTCTTGCGGATCTCGCCGAGATTGCGGATGAACATGAAATAATCTCCTGATTTTCTAATTGGTTATTCGGCGGCGACGGCGAGGTCGTCGGCCATGGCCTCGCGCAGCCGCGCCTCGAGGATGTCGAGGCCCTGCGCGAGCAGCGCGTCGTCGATGACGAGCGGAGCGAGCACCTTGATGACCTCGCCGTGCGCGCCGCTGGTTTCGATAATCAGCCCGTCGTCGAAGCACGCCGCGGTCACCGCGTCGGCAAGCTCGCCCGAGCCGACGTTGATGCCGCGCATCATGCCGCGGCCGCGGGTTTCGAAGCCATGTTCCCTGGCCATCGTCTCGAGCCGCTGCTCGAGCAGCGTGCCGCGGCGCGCGATGTCGTCCTCGAACGCCGTATCGCTCCAGAAGTGGCGGAGTGCGGCGGTCGCGGTGACGAACGCATGGTTGTTGCCGCGGAAGGTGCCGTTATGTTCGCCCGGCGACCATTGGTCGAGTTCGGGGCGGAACAAAGTCAGCGCGAAGGGCAGGCCCATGCCCGAGAGCGATTTCGCCTGGGTGACGATGTCGGGGGTGAAGCCCATGTCTTCAAAGCTGAAGAAGTTGCCGGTGCGGCCGCAGCCCGCCTGAATATCGTCGACGATGAACAGCGCGCCATGTTCCTTGGCGAGCGCGGCGATCTTGCGCAGCCATTCGGGCGACGCGGCGTTGAGCCCGCCTTCGCCCTGAACGGTTTCGACGAGGATCGCCGCGGGCGCGTCGAGGCCGCTCGACGGGTCGGCGAGCCGCTGTTCGAGCAGCTCGGCGGTGTCGACGTCGGGGCCGTAATAGCCGTCATAGGGTTCGTGGCTGACGTGGCTCAAAGGAACGCCCGCGCCGCCGCGCTTCGCGGCATTGCCGGTGCAGGCGAGCGCGCCGAGCGTCATGCCGTGAAAGCCGTTGGTAAAGGCGATGACATTTTCGCGCCCGGTGACCTTGCGCGCGAGCTTGATCGCCGCCTCGACCGCGTTGGTTCCCGTCGGGCCGGTGAACATCGCGCGATAGTCGAGCCCGCGCGGCTTCAGGATCAGCTCTTCATAGGTGTTGAGGAATTTTTCCTTGGCGTCGGTATGCAGGTCGAGCCCGTGCGCGATGCCGTCGGCCGAGATATAGTCGATCAGCGCCTGCTTCAGGATCGGATGATTATGTCCATAGTTGAGCGTCGAGCAGCCCGACAGGAAGTCGAGATAGCGGCCGCCCTGATTGTCGTGCATCCACACGCCTTCCGCCTTGTCGAACTGGCGCGGCATGGCGCGCGCATAGCTGCGCACTTCCGATTCGCGGCGCTCATAGATGCTGCGGTCGGGAATCCGGCCCGACGGTTTGGGGGTCGTAATGGTCATGATTATTGTCCCTGTTTTTCCTGCGGTTGGCTTTTGTTCTGGTTATGGGTGAGCGGCCCGATGCGGGCCTGATATTCGGTGTCGTGCGCGCCCGCGAAATGCGCGTCGCGTTCGAACAGGGTGCTGCGTTCGAGCGGCGCGTTCCAATCGCGCGCGAGGCCGTTGAAGAGCGCCCAGGATGCGGCATTGTCGTCGGTCACCGTGGTGATCAAATGGGTGACGCCGGCCTGTTCGGGGCGACCCAGAAGATGGTCGATCATCCGGCTCGCGAGCCTTTGCCCGCGCGCAGCCGACGACACCGCGACCTGCCAGACGAAGAAATCGTCGGGGTTCGACGGGGGGCGGTGGCCCGAGACCCAGCCGACCACCTGCCCGTCCCGTTCGGCGACGACGCAATGGTCGGCGAAATGCGTGCATTGGACGAGGTTGCAATAGGCCGAGTTGCGATCGAGCGGCGGACAGGCCGCGATCAAGGCGGTCACCGCGGGACCGTCGGTCACCCGCGGCTTGCGCAGCGTCAGCGCGCCGTCGGTGGCATCGGAATCATTCGTGTCGGGCAAGGACGCATCGTCTTTTTGCCGGTCAAAGATTATTCATCTCCTGAAATATCTGTTTCGCTATACCCGTTCACCGGGCCCTTTGAAAGCGCGCGATACATAGCGATTCTTCCCTCAAGATCAACCCCGGCGGGACAAACTGTTTCACTACATGAAATAAAAATTGCCCGGGAGCGACGCGATATTGCCGTTGGCGGCGCTGCGCGGCGCGGGTAAGCAGGCGCGATGGAGAGCGATATCCCCAATGCCACCCTGCGCGCGCTGCGCCGCATCCTGCGCGCGACCGAGTCGGGCAGCCGCAAGCTCGCGGCGATGACGGGGTTGACCCCGTCGCAGCTGCTCGTGCTCAACGAAATCGGCGGCGGCGAAGCGGTGACGCCGGGGCGCGTCGCGCAGCGCTTGCAGTTCAGCCATGCGACGATCACCGCGATCGTCGACCGGCTGGTCGCGCAGGGACTCGCAACGCGCGAGCGCAGCGACCGGGACAAGCGCCAGTTCCTCTTGTCGGCGACTCCCGCCGGCCGCGCGGCGCTCGCCGAGGCGCCCGATCTCTTGCAGATGACCTTTGCCGAACGTTTCGCGGTGCTCCCCGCCTGGGAGCAGGCGATGATTCTCGCGGCGGTCGAGAAGCTCGCCTTCGTCCTCGATGCGCAGGACATCGACGCCGCGCCGCTGCTCGACACCGGCGCGATCGACCGGGCGGAGCGCAAGGGTTAGGAAATGAACCGTTTGTCCTGAGGAGGGGCTGAGCTTGTCGAAGGTCCGTCTCGAAGGACGCTGATGCTACGGTCCTTCGAGACGCCATTTCGACGGGGCTCAATGGCTCCTCAGGACGAACGGCGTCTTGTGGGTCCGATCCTGTTTCAGGTCGCGATCGGCGCGACGACGGGGCCGAGCAGTTTCACCGCGTCGTGCGGATCGAGGCGGACCTGCAGCCCGCGCTGGCCACCATTGATGTACACGCGCGCGTGCGCGAGGGCGGCTTTGTCGAACGCGACGGGGAGGCGGCGTGTCTGGCCGAAGGGGCTGACGCCGCCGACCTTGTAGCCCGCGATGCGCTCGGCCTGCGGCACAGGCATCATCGCCGCCGATTTGCCGCCGAGCGCGGCAGCGACGCGCTTCATCGACAGTTCGCGGTCGGAAGCGAGGATCGCGCAAGCCGGCCGGCCGTCGACGAGCAGCATCAGCGTCTTGAGGACGCGCGCGGGGTCTTCGCCGAGCGCTTCGGCGGCCTGGAGCCCGACGCGCGCGGCGTCCGGATCATAGTCATAGCTGTGGATGGTAAAGGCGATACCCGCCTGTTCGAGCGCCTTTGTGGCGCGCGTCGCTCGCGACATGGCAATCTTCCGCGGAAAAATGTCGATGGTGCGAAGATGTAAATGGTCGGGACGAGAGGATTCGAACCTCCGACCCCCACACCCCCAGTGTGATGCGCTACCAGGCTGCGCTACGTCCCGACCGGCCCCGTGGGGCAGGCGAGGCCCCTAGCGCGCCTTCGCGGCCGATGCAAGCGCGGCGAACGCCGATCCGTCGCAATCGCGCACCGGTGGCTTGAACCCGCCGCGAAAAGCCCCATTTGCGCCCGGCCTGCCGAGGGGAACGGACCGCAGCCATCGGTTGCGCACCGCGCCCCTGCGTGATAGGCGCCGCGCCATCATTTCGCGCGCCGTTTTTCGGGAAGGGGAGCGGCGCTTTCGAACGGAAAGTCTTTCATTCATGTCGACCTCATTGCTTCTGACCCAGGCGGCCGGATCGGGGGGCGGGGCAGCCGGCTTCCTGATGCTGGTGCCCTATCTTCTGATCTTCGTCGTTTTCTGGTTCTTCCTGATCCGCCCGCAGCAGGTGCGGATGAAGGAGCATCGCGCCAAGGTTGCGGCGGTGAAGCCGCGCGATCAGGTCGTTACCGGCGGCGGCATCGTCGGCAAGGTCACGCGCGTCGACGACGATTTCGTCGATGTCGAAATCGCGCAAGGCGTCAAGATCAAGGTCGTCAAGTCGACCCTTTCGGACGTCCTGCAGCCCGGCGCCAAGCCCGCCAACGACTGACGCGGCGCGGCCCGCCATCCTGCGGGCCGGCCTTCCTGACGGATTCACACCCCATGCTCGATTTCCCGCGCTGGAAGACCATCGGCATCAGCATCATCCTGCTGTTCGGCATTCTTTTCGCCATCCCCAGCTTTCTGCCTGACAAGGCGTTCGAGAGTCTGCCCTCCTTTGCGCAGACCAAGGTCAATCTGGGCCTCGATCTTGCCGGCGGCAGCCATTTGCTGCTCGAGGCCGATCTTGCCGACCTCAGGAAGACCCAGCTTTCCAACATGGAAAAGACCGTGCGCACCGCGATGCGCGGCGAGCGCGGCGCGGGCGACGACATCGCGATCGGCGAGCTGCGCAACGCGAACGGTCAGATCAGCTTCCTCGTGCGCGATCAGACGCAGCTCGACGAAGCGCGCGAGCGGCTGTTCCGCGAAACGCAGGGCGCGGGGCTGACCGGCCAGCGCGACTGGAATATCGAGGTGGTCGATACGACGCGCATCGTGCTGACTCCCACGCAGGTCGGGCTCGACCAGGCGGTCGATCGCGCGATGGACACTGCGCGCGACATCATCGACCGCCGCGTCAATTCGCTCGGCACGCGCGAGCCGACGATCATCCGCCAGGGCGACGATCGCATCGTCGTCCAGGTTCCGGGCCTGCAGGACCCGCAGCAATTGAAGGACCTGATCGGCAAGACCGCGCGGCTCGAATTCCGCATGGTCGACGCCAATGCCGATCCCGCCGAAGCCGCGCAGGGCCGCGCGCCGGTGGGCAGCGAAATCGTGCCCTATGCGCCCGGCGAAGGCAGCGGCGCGGCGTTCGAGGTGCTGAGCCGTCAGGTGATGATCAGCGGCGAACAGCTGATCGACGCGCAGCAGAGCTTCGACCCGCAGACCAGCTTGCCGGTGGTCTCGATCCGCTTCGATTCGGGCGGCTCGTCGACCTTTGCGCGCGTGACCTCGCAGAATGTCGGCAAGCGCTTTGCGATGGTGCTCGACGGGCAGGTGCTTTCGGCGCCGTCGATCAACGAGCCGATCCTCGGTGGCAGCGCGCAGATTTCGGGCAATTTCACCGTCGCCAGCGCGAACGCGCTCGCGATCTCGCTGCGCTCGGGCGCCTTGCCGGTGAAGATGGCGGTGGTCGAGGAACGCACTGTGACCCCCGAGCTCGGCGCCGATTCGATCCGCAAGGGCGCGATCGCGGGCATCGTCGCGACGGTCGCGGTGCTCGTCTTCATGATCGTCGTCTATGGCCGTTTCGGCATCTATGCCAATGCCGCGCTGGCGTTCAACATCGCGCTGATCGTCGCGATCATGGGCATGTTCAACGCCACGCTGACCTTGCCGGGCATCGCGGGATTCGTGCTCACCATCGGCGCCGCGGTCGACGCCAATGTGCTGATCAACGAGCGTATCCGCGAGGAATTGAAGCGCGGACGGCGCGTTTTCCAGGCGGTCGAGATCGGTTATAAGGAAGCGAGCCGCGCGATTTTCGACGCCAATATTACCAACGTCATCGCCGCTGCGTTGATGTTCTGGTTCGGCTCCGGCCCGATCAAGGGCTTTGCCGTGGTGCTGACGATCGGCATCGTCACCAGCGTCTTCACCGCGGTCACCGTCACGCGCCTGTTCGCCGCCCGCTGGCTCCACGCCAAGCGCCCCGCGGCGCTCAACATCTAAGAAAGGGACCGAAGCCATGCGTCTGCTGAAACTCGTCCCCGACGACACGAACATCCACTTCCTCAAATGGCGCAACGTCGCGATGGCGATCAGCGTGCTGATGATCATCGCCTCGATCGCGCTGGTCGCGGTGCGCGGCCTGAACCTGGGCGTCGATTTCGTCGGCGGCCAGTCGGTGCGCGTCGAATTCACCGGCGCGATGCCGCCGATCGACGAAATTCGCGAAAAGGTCGGCGATATCGGTCTTGGCGAAGCGACGATCCAGCAATTCGGATCGGACAAGGCGGTGTCGATCCGCACCGCGCTGCCCGAGGGCGACAAGGCCGCCGCCGACCGCGCGGGCAAGCGCCTCGTCGATGGCATCCACAAGGCGTTTCCGGGATCGAAAACCGGATCGGTGGAGACGGTGTCGGGCAAGGTGTCGGACGAATTGCTTCGCACCGGCGCGCTCAGCCTCGCGCTCGCGATGGTCGCGATCTCCATCTATATCTGGATACGCTTCGAATGGCAGTTCGGTGTCGGCGCGCTGTTCGCGCTGTTCCACGACGTCGCGCTGACCTTCGGCTTTTTTGCGCTGACCCAGTTGCAATTCGACCTCAACATCGTCGCGGCGCTGCTGACGATCATCGGCTATTCCTTGAACGACACGATCGTCGTGTACGACCGCATTCGCGAAAATCTTAAGAAATATCGCAAGATGCAGATCATCCCGCTGCTCGACCTCAGCATCAACGAGACGCTGGCGCGCACGGTGATGACCAGCTTTACCATGCTGATCGCGCTCGCGGTGCTGCTGTGGGTGGGGCCGGACGTGATCTTCGGCTTCACTGCGGCGATGCTGCTCGGCATTTTCGTCGGCACCTATTCGTCGATCTATATGTCGGCGCCGATCCTCGTGTGGCTGAAAGTCGGCCCCGACAGCTTCGTCCCGCGCACCAGCGCCGCGACCGAAGGCGCCGAGCGGATCGCGAGCAAGAATGACGACGGCGCGGTGGTCTGACCGTGCCGAGGCCGGATGGCGGCTTTTGGGGTGGGGAGCGGACGTTCCTCACTCTTTGTCATTCCCGCGAAAGCGGGAATCCAGTGTGGAGCCAGCCGACGCACGCTCTGGATTCCCGCTTTCGCGGGAATGACAAGGTTATGAAATGCCGATCGTCGCCTATCGGTCGTTTTCCGACCATTCGTCATCCCGGATAAGGCGGCCCATCAACTCCGTCCACCGCGCACCCCCTCCCGCCATGGGGCTGGACCGCCGCCTTTCGCTCGCCTAAAGCCGGCGCGCGATGCATGCCTATGCGAATCCGACCCGTTTCCTGGCCATTGCCCGTCCGTTGACGCCCTGGCTGCTCGGTCTGGGGCTCGCGCTCGTGCTTGCGGGGGCGTGGGCGGGGCTGATGCTGGTGCCGGGCGATTATAAGCAGGGCGATACGGCGCGGATTCTTTATGTGCATGTGCCGGCGGCGTGGCTCGGCATGGGCGGGTGGAGCGCGCTTGCCATCACCGGGCTCGTCCAGCTCGTCTGGCGCCACCCGCTCGCCGGGATCGCGGCGCGGGCGATCGCTGTGCCGGGGATGCTCTTCACCGCGCTGTGCCTTGCCACCGGCTCGATCTGGGGCAAGCCGACGTGGGGGACCTGGTGGGAATGGGACGGGCGGATGACTTCGATGCTCGTCCTGCTGTTCCTCTATGCGGGCTTCCTCGCGCTGACGATGGAGGGCGACGGGCAGGGGCGCGGCGGGTCGCTGTCGCGCGGTGCCGCCATCTATGCGCTGGTCGGCGCGATCAACATTCCGATCATCAACCGCAGCGTCGTGTGGTGGAACAGCCTGCATCAGGGGCCGAGCATCACCTTGCGCGGGTCGAGCATCGACGGGTCCTTGCTCTGGCCGCTCGGGCTGACCGTGCTGGGCTTTACGTTGCTGTTCGGCGCGATCGTCTTGATGCGGATGCGGCGGATCATCGCCGACAACCGCGTCGCGGCGCGGCTGCGGCGGCTCGCGGACGACGAGGGAGCGTGAAGCGGTGACGGGGGTGATCAGCGGGGGCGGCCAATGGGCCTATGTCGCGGCGGCCTATGCGCTGACCGCGCTTTCGACCGGGGCGGTGCTGTGGCATAGCTGGCGGGCGATGCGCAAAGCCGAAAAGCGGAGCGATGCGCTGCGCAGGAATCGGACATGAAAGCGAAGCATCAAAGGCTGATCCTCGCGCTCGTCGCGCTCGCCGGGGTGGCGGGGGCGGGGGTGCTTGGCGCGAGCGCGCTGCGCGACGAGGCGGCCTATTTCCGCACTCCCGAGGAAGTCGCGGGCGGCCATGCCAAGGTCGGCGAACCGATGCGGCTGGGCGGCATGGTCGCCGCGGGCAGCCTGAAACGGCTGGGTGACGGGGTGACGATCCGCTTCGTTGCGACCGACGGCAAGGCGTCGGTGCCGGTCGAGTTCACCGGCATCGTCCCCGACCTGTTCGCCGAAAAGGCGGGCATGGTCGCCGACGGCCGGATGCGCGCCGATGGCGTGTTCGTCGCCGACCGCATCCTCGCCAAGCATGACGAGCGCTATATGCCGCCGCAGATGGGCGATATGCCCAAGGATATGAAAGCGGCGGCGGGGGGATGAGGGGGGTGCCTTTGCCGTCATTGCGAGCGCAGCGAGGCAATCCAGAGTGGTGCAAGGCCGCTCCTGGATTGCTTCGCTGCGCTCGCAATGACGAAGGGTTCGTGGCGGGCGAGATAGCGCAATGATCGCCGAGCTTGGCCTCGCGCTTCTGTGGATGGCGGCGGCGCTCGCGTGCCTGTCACTGGTCGCGGGCATCGCGTTCGTGCGCAGCGGCAAGGGCGAGCTTGCGGCGCTGGTGCGGCCGGCGAGCGTCGCGCAGGGGGTGCTGACCGCAGCGTCGTTCGCGCTGCTGATCGCGCTGTTCGCGCGTTCGGACATGTCGGTCGAACTCGTCGCGCGCAACAGCCACAGCCTGAAGCCGATGCTGTTCAAGATCGCGGGGGCGTGGGGCAATCACGAAGGGTCGATGCTGTTGTGGCTGACGATCCTCGGCCTGTCGGGAGCGCTCGTCGCGCTGTTCGAGAGGCGGCTGCGCGAAGATACGCTGATCGCGACATTGGCGGCGCAGGCGGCGCTGAGCCTGGGATTTTTCGCCTTCCTGCTCTTTTCGTCGAACCCGTTCAACCGGCTGCCCATCGCACCGCCCGACGGACAGGGGCTCAATCCCTTGCTGCAGGACCCCGGTTTGGCGTTCCACCCGCCGACGCTCTATGTCGGCTATGTCGGGCTTTCGGTCGCGTTCAGCTTCGCGGTCGGGGCGCTGGTGACGCGCGAGGTCGGGCCGGCCTTCGCGCGCGCGATGCGGCCTTGGGTGCTCGGGAGCTGGATCTTCCTGACCCTCGGCATCACCGCGGGCAGCTATTGGGCCTATTATGAGCTCGGCTGGGGCGGCTGGTGGTTCTGGGACCCGGTCGAGAATGTGTCGCTGGTGCCGTGGCTCGCCGGCGCGGCGCTGCTCCATTCGGTCGCGGTGACGGCGACGCGCAACGCGCTGCGCGCGTGGACGGTGATGCTCGCGGTGATCGGCTTTTCGATGTCGATGGTCGGCACCTTCATCGTCCGCTCGGGGCTGCTCACCAGCGTCCACAGCTTTGCCGTCGATCCCGAGCGCGGCACCTTCCTGCTCGTGCTGATGGCGATCTATATCGGCGGGGCGCTGACGCTGTTCGCGCTGCGCGCCGGAACGGTCGCCGAGGGCAAGACCTTCGCGCTCCTGAGCCGCGAGGGCGCGCTCGTCATCAACAATCTGCTGCTGACCACGATCCTCGCGCTCGTGCTCCTGGGCACGCTCTATCCGATCGTTGCGGAGGCGATGGGCGAGAAGATTTCGGTCGGGCCGCCTTATTACAACAAGGTCGCGGGGCCGCTCGCGCTGATCCTGTGCCTCGTGATGGTTGCCGGGCCGCTCCTGCGCTGGCGCCGCGACGACGGGCGCACGCTCTGGTCGCGCCTGCCGCTGGCGCTGTTCGCGGGCGCGGCGGTGCTGTTCGGGCTCGTGCTGTTCGGCGGGCAGGTCGGCATCCTGCCGCTGCTCGGCATGACGGTCGCCGCAGTCGTCGCGGTCGCGAGCCTTGCGCCGCTGTGGAAGCGCAACCTCCGCCGCACGCCGCTGCCGGTCTGGGGCATGGTGCTCGCGCATTTCGGGGTCGCGGTCGCGCTCGCCGGCATGGCGGCCGAGAGCGCCTTCATCAAGGAACGGCTCGTCGCCGCCGCGCCGGGCGAGACGGTGCGCGTCGCCGATTTTTCGGTGACCTTCCAAGGCGTCGAGCCGGTCGCGGGGCCGAACTATACCGCGGTCAAGGCGACCTTGATCGCGGCGACGGCAGCGGGCGACCGCTTCGTGCTGCATCCCGCGGCGCGCACCTTCCCCGGCCTGATGGGCGGGCCGCCGACCGAGACGAACGAGGCGGCGCTGCTGACGCGGCCGGGCGGGCAGCTTTATGCGGTGATCGGGCAGCCGGTGACCGGCGCCGACGGGGCGCAGCGCTATCAGCTGCGCCTGTGGTGGAAGCCGCTCGTGTGGTGGATCTGGCTCGGCGGCGCGCTGATCGCGCTCGGCGCGGCGATGGCCTTGCTCGGGCGTGCGCAATTGCTCGCGATCTGGCGCGCGCGGCGGGCGCGCAAGCTGGAGGAGCGTTTCGCATGAGGTCGCGCTGGGTTCTCTTCGTGCCGCTCGCAATCATGGCGCTGCTGTTCGGGGCGTTCGTCTATCGGCTGACGGTGCCCGCCGAGACGCTGATCGAATCGCAATGGATCGACAAGCCGATGCCGCTGTTCGACCTGCCGCCCGCGACCGGAGGCGTCGCTGGGCTCAAGAGCAGCGACCTCGCCGACGGCAGGCCGCGGCTGGTCAATATTTTCGCGAGCTGGTGCATCCCGTGCCGCGCCGAGGCGCCGCAGCTCGAGGCGCTCAAGGCCGCGGGGGTGCCGATCGACGGCATCGCGATCCGCGACCGGCCCGAGGATGTCGCGGCCTTCCTGCGCGAGAACGGCAATCCGTTCGACCGCATCGGTGCCGACGTGCAGAGCAGCGTGCAGATCGCATTGGGGTCGTCGGGCGTGCCCGAAACCTTTCTGGTCGACGGCAAGGGGATCATCCGCGAGCAGATTCAGGGCGTGATTTTGCAGGACGATGTGCCGCGGATCATGGCGAAGCTGGAGGCGATGAAGTGAGGGGCGCCCCGCTATTCAATTGGTGTATCCCCGCGAAGGCGGGGATCCAAAGCGGCCATGAGCCGCGTGAGCGTCATCGCGCTTTGGGCTCCCGCCTTCGCGGGAGCACGCTGGTTTTTGTGGCGACGCTGTTTGCGGCTTTCGGCGCTCCTGCAACCGCGCAGGATCGGTTGCCGCCCGCACCCTATGCCTATCAGCAGCTCGCCGACCCCGCGAAGGAGGCGAAGGCGAAGGCGCTGATGGAGACGCTGCGCTGCCTGGTCTGTCAAGGCCAGTCGATCGCCGACAGCGACGCGCCGCTCGCGGGTGACATGCGGCACGAGGTGCGCACCAAGATCGCCGCGGGCGAGAGCCCCGATGCGATCCGCAAATGGCTGGTCGCGCGCTATGGCAATTGGGTGAGCTACGACCCGCCCTTCGACGGCGCGACCGCGCTGTTGTGGCTCGCGCCGCTGCTGTTCCTCGCGGTGGGGCTGTGGCTCGCCTTCGGGCGGCTTCGCGGCGGGGGAGGCGGGGAGCCATGATCTGGGCGTGGATATTGGTCGCCGCGGGGCTGACTGTCGGCGGCCTCTTCTGGCTCGGCAGGCTGCCCGCGGCGTCGCGGCCGCTCGCGGCGGCGGCGATCATGCTCGGGCTCGCGGGCTATGCCCTGCAGGGGAATCCGGCGCTGCCCGGCAAGCCGGTGGTGCGGTCCGAGCCCGAAAGTTTCGGCGAGGCGCTGACCGATACGCGGCAGGGGATGGCCGACCGTTTCGGCCCCGCGGCAAAGTGGCTGGCGATGTCGGACGGCTTTGCGCGGACGGGGAAGACCGAGCTTGCGGCGCAGACGCTCGAAAAGGGGCTCGAAAGCAATCCCGACAATGTCGATTTGTGGGTCGCGTTCGGCAATGCGCTCGTCGCGCATGGCGGCGGGGTGATGTCGCCTGCCGCCGCGCTCGCCTTTGACGAGGCGGCGAAGCGCGATCCCGCGCACCCGGCGCCGCCCTTTTTCGCGGGGCTCGCGATGGCGCAGAGCGGCGATTTGCAGGGCGCCGACCGCGTGTGGAGCGACCTGCTCGCGCGCAGTCCCGCCGACGCGCCGTGGCGCCCCGACCTCGAGATGCGGCTTGCGCAGCTGCGCCGGGCGATGGGGCCGGGGCTGCCGCCCGAAGATGCGGCGGGGTCGTGATCGCCCCTGTTGTTCTTCCGCTCGCTCGTCTAAAGGCGCGCCATGACTGCTGAGTCGCAACAGGCGGCGGGCGGTGCGGGTAGCGCCGCGCTCGCCGCCGATACGGGCCATCACGGCCACGGCCACCATGGCGACAGCAAGCTGAAGCTTGCGGTCGGTGCGGTCGGCGTGGTCTTCGGCGATATCGGGACGAGCCCGCTCTACGCCTTTCGCGAAACCTTTGCCGGGCATCATTCGATCGACCCCGACCGGCTGCACATCTATGGCGTGCTCAGCCTGGTCTTCTGGTCGATGATGCTGGTCGTCACCTTCAAATATGTGCTGACGATCATGAAGGCCGACAACAAGGGCGAGGGGGGCAGCCTGGCGCTGCTCGCGCTGATCAGCCGCTCGTCGGGCGAGGCGCGCTGGACGTGGCCGATCATCCTGCTCGGCGTGTTCGCGACCGCGCTCTTCTATGGCGACAGCATGATCACCCCGGCGATGTCGGTGCTGTCGGCGACCGAAGGCCTGAACTACGTCAATCCGGGGTTCCAGCCCTATATCGTGCCGATCGCGCTCGCGATCCTGATCGGGCTGTTCGCGCTGCAATCGCGCGGGACGGCAAAAGTCGGGGCGCTGTTCGGGCCGATCATGCTCGGCTATTTCCTGATGCTCGCGGTGCTCGGGGTGATGCACATCGTCGATCATCCGTCGATCATCGTCCACACGCTCAACCCGATCAACGCGCTGCGCTTTTTCTATCTCGACGGCTTCACCGCCTTCATCGCGCTCGGCGCGGTGGTGCTCGCGGTGACGGGGGCCGAGGCGCTCTATGCCGACATGGGGCATTTCGGGCGCGCGCCGATCGGCCTGTCGTGGCTGTGCTTCGTGCTGCCCGCGCTGATGCTCAATTACATGGGACAGGGCGCGATGGTGCTCGAGGCCGATATGGGCACGCGGCTCGGGCTGATTCAGGACCCCTTCTTTCTGATGATGCCCGATGCGTGGCGCATCCCCGTGGTCATGCTCGCGCTGCTGGCGACGATCATCGCGAGCCAGGCGGTGATCTCGGGCGCTTTTTCGCTGACCCAGCAGGCGATCCAGCTCGGCTTCATCCCCCGCCTGCGCGTCGAGCATACGAGCGCCTCGGCGGCGGGACAGATCTATATCCCGGTGGTCAACTGGTTCCTGATGACGATGGTGATCATCCTCGTCCTCTTCTTCGGATCGTCGAGCAACCTCGCCGCGGCCTATGGCATCGCGGTGACGGGGGCGATGTTCATCGACACATGTTTGATGTGCGTCGTGCTGTTCGTGCTGTGGAAATGGCCGGCATGGAAGGCGCTGCCGCTGCTCGCGCTCTTTTTCATCGTCGACATCGCCTATTTCGGCGCGAATCTGATCAAGGTGCCTGACGGCGGCTGGGTGCCGCTGGCGATCGGCCTGACCATCTTCACGCTGCTGACCACCTGGTCGCGCGGGCGCAAGCTGATGCAGCAGGAAATGGCCGCCGGCGCGATGCCGATCCCGGTCTTCGTCAAATCGGCGGCGAACAGCGCGACGCGCGTGCCGGGGACGGCGGTGTTCATGACCTCCTCGTCCGACGGGGTGCCGCACGCGCTGCTTCACAATTTGAAGCACAACAAGGTGCTGCACGAGCGGATCATCCTGTTGACGATCAAGATCGCCGACGTGCCCTTCGTGCGCGAAGACAGTTTGTGCAAGCTTGACGACCTGGGGCAGGGCTTTCACCGCCTGATCCTGAACTATGGCTTCATGCAGCCGGTCGACGTTCCCGAGGCGCTGAAGCGCGTCACCGGATGCGGCGGCGAGTTCAAGATGCTGGAGACGAGCTTCTTCCTGTCGCGCCAGACACTGATCGCCGCCAAATCGCCGGGAATGCCGATCTGGCGCGAGAAGCTGTTCGCGTGGATGCTGCGCAATTCGGAAAGCGCGATGGAATATTTCCGCCTGCCGACCAATCGCGTGGTCGAACTGGGAAGTCAGGTCGCGATCTAGGGTCAGGACCCATGAATTGCACGTTCGAGGTTTGAAGCGATTTTGCTCAGGGCGAGGAGGAAAGGCGCAGGAATATGTCGATATTTCCAGACTTTTCGACGAAGCCATGGGCAAAATCGGTCAAATCGCGAAGGGACGCCGAAATGGCTTCGATCTCGCCTCCGCGCGGCCTTGCGGGTAGCGATGCTACCCGCTGCACCCGCCCGAACCCGATCTCTTCGCCATTTCGACGCCTCGAGCGCGCAATTCATGGGTCCTGACCCTAGGAACGGCCCGGAACGGACGTAATAAGGGTTTGCGCAAGCCGCGCCTTCTTGCGATGCAGGGGCGATCCTGTGACCGGGGATGCTGTCGGTGTCGTCAAAGCCCTTTGCCCTGATCCTCGGCCCAAGCCTGTCCGCGGCGTCGCCCGCGGCGTTCGAAGCGGGATTTCGGCGCATGGGGCTGAAGCCCGAACGCGCGGTGGGCGACGGCGACGCCACGCCGCGCTATCGCCTGCATTTCGGGGGCGTCGCGGCGACGATCGCGCGCGCCGGCGAGGCGGAGCTGGCGGAAGCCGATCCGCACGACCCCGCGACGAGTTCGCTCGCGACCAGCCTGCCCGCCGATTGGCGCGCGGGCGGCGGATGCTGGGCGCTTTGGTGCGATGAGGAAGCGACGTCGGTGCAGGCGCCCGCAATGCGCGCGAGTTTTCAAATGATGGTGCTGTTGCTCGACCTGTTCGACGCGAGCCATGTATTCTGGCCGCCGGCGCGGCTGTGGTCCGATGCGCCGCAGTTTCGCGCCGCGATGGCCGAAATGCTGGTGAGCGGTATGCCGCCGGTGCTCCACCTCGTCGCTTTTCGGCGCGGCGAAAAAGGGGGTGAGGCGGTGGTGCGCACACGCGGCCTGATGCTGTTCGCGGGGCAGGAGATCGAAGCGCCGATTCCCGCGGGGTGGACGATCGCCGATCTGGTGAAGCGCGTCGCGCGGCTCGCGCTGGACCTGATGCTCAATGGTCCGCTGCTCGAAGCGCAGGAAACGCGCGGGCTGCAACCGGGCGAGACGGTTCGCCTGCGCCCACCCGATCGCGGGGACGCGACGCCGACCGTGCGCGCCGAATTCGGGCGGGGCGGCTGATTGCGGCTTGCGGCTGCGGCATCGGTCCATCGGCGGCGCTGGCAGGGCGCGGTGCCGGTGTGCCGCGGTTTTCAGCGCCACCATCTGATCCCCGTCGCGCTGCTGCGGCGCGCGCAAATGGCAGCGATGTTCGAGGCGCTGCGCAGCGAGGGGTTCGCGCTCCAGCGCTTCGACCTCAACGGATTGATGCTGCCGGCGAGCGAGCGAACCGCGCTCGAGTCGGGGCACGCGCTGCATCGCGGGCCGCACCATGGTTACAGCGACGTGGTGGCGGCGCGCGTCGAACGCG
This sequence comes from Sphingopyxis indica, assembly GCF_900188185.1. Classification (GTDB taxonomy): domain Bacteria; phylum Pseudomonadota; class Alphaproteobacteria; order Sphingomonadales; family Sphingomonadaceae; genus Sphingopyxis; species Sphingopyxis indica. The sequence continues at coordinate 355,480 of NZ_FZPA01000001.1, forward strand.
TGCGCGCGCATTTCGCGGCGCAGGCGCCGGGCGATCCGCGCACCGCGCGGCGGGTGGCGATCATGCGGCTGCGGCTGCTGCAGGATGCGACGCGGCGCGCGCTCACCGACCGGCACCGGCTGGGCTTCTGGCTCAACCGGCGCGACCCGATGCGGCTGTTCGCCGACCGGCCGTACCTAGACGAAGCAATCGACAAGCTGTTCGGGGCGTAGGCCGTCCGTCCGAACAGCGCTGTTTCTTCCTGTCACGGCCCGTTATTTGGTTCGCACGAAGACACAAAGCCACAAAGATAAATAGCTTTCGCCCTGAGCTTGTCGAAGGGCCGGTCTTGTTTTCGGCCGCCAAAAGAAAGGACGGTGCTTCGACAAGCTCAGCGCGAACGGTTGAGCGATATTCTTTGTGGCTTTGTGTCATCAGGCTCTAGCCGATATATTTATCCTGCAACTCGCGCCATGCGTCGCGATATTGCGCCGCCAGCTGGTCGACGAAATCGGCGACGGGGCGCACCGCTTCGACCGAGCCGATGCCCTGGCCCGATCCCCAGATGTCCTTCCACGCCTTTGCCTTGGTATTGCCGCCCGAGCCGAAATTCATCGTCTTGAGGTCGCCCTGCGGCAGATTGTCGGGGTCGAGCCCGGCGTTGACGATCGACCCGCGCAGATAATTGCCGTGAACGCCGGTGAAGAGGTCCGAATAGACGATGTCGGCGGCGCGGCCTTCGACGATGCCGTTCTTGTAGCCGTCGTCGGCATTCGCCTCGGCACAGGCGATGAAGGCGCTGCCGATATAGGCGAGGTCGGCGCCGCACGCCTGCGCGGCGAGGATCGAGCGGCCGTGCGCGATCGCGCCCGACAGCGCGACGGGGCCGTCGAACCAGCTGCGGATTTCCTGCACCAGCGCGAAAGGCGATTGCACCCCGGCGTGGCCGCCCGCGCCCGCGGCGACGGGAATCAGGCCGTCGGCGCCCTTTTCGATCGCCTTGCGCGCGAAGCGGTCGTTGATGACGTCGTGGAGCGTGATGCCGCCCCAGCCATGCACCGCCTGATTGAGCTCTTCGCGCGCGCCCAGCGAGGTGATGGTGATCGGCACCTTCCACTTCTCGCAGGTCGCGATGTCGGCCTCGAGCCGGTCGTTCGATTTGTGGACGATCTGGTTGACCGCGAAGGGCGCCGAAAGGCGGTCGGGATTGTCGCGGTCCCACGCCGCGAGCTCCTCGGTGATCCGGTGCAGCCATTCGTCGAGCAGCGACTGCGGCCGCGCGTTGAGCGCCGGAAAGCTGCCGACGATCCCCGCCTTGCATTGCGCGATGACGAGGTCGGGGCCGGAGACGATGAAGAGCGGCGAACCGATGACGGGCAGGCGCAGGCGATCGAAGACGGGGGGAAGGGCCATGACTCACTCTCCGGTTGCAGATTTGAGGCTGACCTTAACGTAAACGGAAAGCGGCGCAAGGGGGATGGTGTGTGGGCGTGGTGCCGGCTTTTGGGTTGGCCCGTTGCCCTTGCCGCCTTCGGATGTCGCGGGCGGGGTTCGCGTCGCCGTTTCAAAGTTCAGCAAAGTTCAGCCTTGTGCGGCCGCGTTCGCCGAACCTGCCGCGCCGGCTTCCGTTCGCATGTGTAAACCGTGACCGCTTTTATCCACTTGTCGAAAGAGCCGTGACGAAGGCTGGCACAGCCGAACAATGTAGGACAGCGGTTTTTTGCGGCGGATGTCCGATTTGGGGTGGGGAGCGGACGTTCGCCTGCTCTCTTTCGTCATCCCGGACTTGATCCGGGATCCACAGCAGCGCCGAAGTCATGGACCCCGGATCAAGTCCGGGGTGACGATGATAAATAGGGCAGCAATCGGTCGCAAGCCGCCATTATCCTCCGATATGCCGGGTCCGCCGACGTCGCAGCTTATCCGCCGCTCGCCGGGCCCTTTAGCTCGACGATATTGCCTTCGGGATCGCTGATATAGATCGACGGGCCTTCGCCCTCGGCGCCGTAGCGTTGGCCGGCCTGCTCGATCGCGACGTCGTGGCGGGCGAGGTGGGCGCGGATTGCGGGCTCGTCGAAGGGTTCGATGGCGAGCGCGAAATGGTCGACGTTGCGGCCTTCGCGTCCCGGCGGCGCGCCGCCCATCGCGCCGAGCTTTCCATCCACGGGCACGAGGTCGATCAGCGCGCGGCCGGCGCGGAGCTGATGCAGGCCGATTTCGGGTTGCGCGCGTTCGTCGGTGCAGCCGAGCACCTGTTTGTAGAAGCCGAGCATCCGGTCGAGGTCGACGACGCGCAGGACGATATGGTCGAGGCCGCGCAGCGCAAAGGGCGTGGTCATTTTTTTCTCCTGCTTGCTGCGACCCGATCCCCGGTCCAGGTCGATTCCATCGCTTCGATATAGGGCGGGCCGCTTCGCTGTCCAATCGCACCACTGGCGCGGCGGGCGGACAGCCCCCATCTGGCAGGCGAAGGAGACGTCATATGACCGAGCGCGTGAAACGGATACCGGGCGCCGACCACCCGATCGACATCGTCCCCTGTTCGGGCCGCGTCGTGGTGCGGGTCGGCGACCGGGTGATCGCCGACAGCCACGATGCCTTGACCCTGTGCGAAGCCGACTATCCTCCGGTGCAATATATACCGCGCAAGGATGTCGACATGGCGGTGCTCGCCCCGTCCGCACACCGCAGCTATTGCCCCTATAAGGGCGAGGCGGGCTATTTCGACCTCGTGCTGCCGGGGGCGCAGGAACGCAATGCGGTATGGACCTATGAAGCGCCCTATGACACGGTCGCTGCGATCGCGGGCCATGTCGCTTTCTATCCCGACCCGGTGACGATCATGGTCGAACAGCCCGGCGATTGACGGGTCGCGCCGGGCGCGCAACGTGGTGCCGAATTTTTTTTGAGCGGCGTGTCGATTTTGCGCCGGCCGGTTCGTCGTGTTGGTACGAGGCCGCTGGTGGCCCGCCAATGAGGAGATGACCGATGCGTGTGATGGTGTTCGTGAAAGCGACCGAGGACAGCGAGCAGGGCATGACGCCCTCGCCCGAACTCGATCAGATGTTCGTCGATATGGGCAAGTTCAACGAGGAGCTGGTCAATGCCGGCGTGATGGTCGCCGGCGACGGCCTCAAACCCTCTTCGTTCGGCAAGCGCGTTGCGTTCGACGGCCCCAGCCGGACCGTGATCGACGGCCCCTTCGCCGAGACGCGCGAGCTGGTTGCCGGCTATTGGCTGTGGGAAGTCAAGGATATGGACGAGGCCGTCGAATGGGTGAAGCGCTGTCCCAACCCGATGTTCGGGCCGAGCGAGATCGAGATTCGCCCGCTCTATGAGATGGAGGATTTCGCCGATATCATCCCGCCCGAAGCGGCCGCGATCCATGACGGCGTCGGCGAGAAGCTCGCGAAGAGCTGACCCCTTGCCCGCCCCGCCATGCGCTTCTAACCCTTGCGCATGGCGGCGGACGCAACCCATCGTGCGATCGAGGCAGTCTTTCGGATCGAACGGGCGCGGCTGATTGCGACGCTTGCGCGGATGACGCGCGACGTCGACCGCGCCGAGGAACTGGCGCAGGACGCGCTGATGCTCGCGCTCGCCGAATGGCCCAGGGCGGGGGTGCCCGCCAATCCGGGCGCCTGGCTGACCGCGGCGGCGAAACGCCGCGCGATCGACGGCTTTCGGCGCAGCGCGATGCAGGAGCGCAAACATGCCGAGATCGCCCGCGAGGCGGATGGCGCGTGCGACATGAGCATCGAACACCTCGAAGCGCGGCTCGACGACGATCTGGGCGACGAGCTGCTCGGGCTGATCTTCGCCGCCTGCCATCCGGTGCTTTCGCCCGAGGCGCGCGCGGCGCTGACCTTGCGGCTCGTCGGCGGGCTGACGACCCTGGAGATTGCGCGTGCCTTTCTGTCGAACGAGGCGGCGATCGCGGCGCGGATCACGCGGGCCAAGAAGGCGATCGCCAAGGCGGGGGTCGCGTTCGAGGTGCCCCGCGGCCGGGCGCTCGCGCCGCGGCTCGCGTCGGTGCTCGAGGTGGTCTATCTGATCTTCAACGAAGGCTATGCCGCGACGAGCGGACCCGATCTGGTGCGCCCGCCGCTCTGCGCCGAGGCGCAGCGGCTCGGGCGCATTCTCGCGGGGCTGATGCCCGAAGAGCCCGAGGTGCTGGCGCTGCTCGCGCTGATGGAAATTCAGGCGTCGCGGCTCGCGGCTCGCGCCGGCGCCGACGGCGCCTTCGTGCCGCTGACCGAGCAGAACCGCGCGCGCTGGGATCAGCTGCTCATCCGGCGCGGATTGAAGGCGCTGGAGCGGGTCGATGCGCTCGGCGGCGCCGATGGGCCCTATGCGCTGCAGGCGGCGCTCGCGGCGTGCCATGCCCGGGCGCGGCGGGCGGAGGACACCGACTGGAAGCGGATCGCGGCGCTTTACGACCGGTTGGGGCAGGTGATGCCGTCGCCGGTGGTCGAGCTCAACCGCGCGGTCGCGCACAGCATGGCGTTCGGGCCAGAGGCGGGGCTGGCGCTCGTCGATGCGATCGCCGGGGAGGCGGCCTTGCGAAACTATGCCCCGCTCCCCGCGGCGCGCGGCGACTTCCTGCTGCGCGCGGGACGCAAGGCCGAGGCGAAGGCGGCGTTCGAGGCGGCTGCGGCGCTGACCGCGAACGAGCGCGAGCGCGATTTCCTGCTGGGGCGGGCGGCGGCGTGCCGCTGACGGTCGAAGCGATCGGTGCCGAGGCGCAGCCGCTGTGCATGCTCGACGATTTCGCGCCGCGCCCCGACGCGCTGCGCGCGGTCGCCGCCGCGGCGGAGTTCGAGGCTGCGAAGCATCATTATCCCGGTATCCGCGGGCCGATCCCCGGTTCCTATCTGGAGAGCCAGCTGCCGATCATCGCCGCGGCCGTGCGCGCGGTTTTCGGCGGCAGCGGCGCGGTCGACCTGATCGACGCGAGCTTTTCGATCGTCACCACGCCGCCCGCGGCGCTGAGCGTCGCGCAGCGGCTGCCGCATTGCGACGCCTTCACCCCCGACCGCATCGCGCTCGTCCATTATCTGTCGCCCGACGGCGGCGACGGGACGGCCTTTTACCGGCACCGCGCGACGGGTTTCGAATGCGTGACCGAGGAGCGCCGCGCCGCCTATTTCGCCGCGCTCGCCGCCGAGCCCGAACCGCCGCCGGCCTATGTCGCCGGCGATACCGGGGCGTTCGAAGTCGTGCATCGCGCCGAAGCGCGCTACAACCGCGCGCTGCTCTATCGCAGCTGGAATCTGCACAGCGGGGCGATCGCGCCCGATGCCGCGCTGTCCGCCGATCCGCTCGACGGGCGGCTGACGGTCACCGCCTTTCTGTCGATGCGTTGAGGCGGTCTTTCCCCTGTCACGATTTCGTGCCATTTTGGCGCAGGGTCGGCGATGGTGAGGGAGTCGGCGATGCGGATGGCGGGGATTTTCGGCGCAGCCTGTGGGCTGGCGCTGGTGCCGGCGATGGCACTGGCGGTTTCGATGACGAGCCTGAAGGGCGCCGGGATGGAGGCCGATTACGGCAGCTATGCCCCGGGAGGCGATTGCAGCCGCGAGCCGCGGATCGCGATCGGCGACGATGGTTTCGCCTTTACCGCGGCCGGGCGCACCGTCGCGGGCCGGCCGTTCGAATGGGCGGCGAGCTTTTTCGGCAACAGCTATGAAGGCATCAGCAACGCCTTCTTTCCCTTTCCCAGGACCGCCGACGATTACGGGATGGTTCTGCTGACCACGAGCTCCGACGAGAAACGCGGGACGCTGCTCGTCGAGTCCAATGTGGCGCCGGGGCAGCGCATCGACGCGTTCGAGGGCGCGTTCGTGCGGCCCGAACCCTATGTCCGCTGCAAGGGCACCGAGGTCGCGGTTCCCGATGCGCCGCCGCCGGCGCCCGCGGTGCCGCTCGACTGGACCAATCTCGCCTCGCTCGAGGGCCAGTATCAGGGCGGCTTCGATGCGTTCGACGCCGGGCCGGTCGCGGCGGTGATCCGAAGCCTGATGGGGCCGAAGCTCGGCACGCTGAAGGCCAATCTGCAGGTCGGCGGGCCGCTGAACCGCGAAGGCGGCCTCTATTATTTCTCCGGCAACGCGCCGCATCGGGGCGGCGAGGATCAGGCCTATGTGCTGATCGACCCGCGGCGCCGCGCGGTGCAGGTCGGGCTGTGGGAACGCGGCAGTCTGAAAATCTATCTGGCGGGCAGCACGACACGCCTGCCGCTGCCGCGCGACATTGCGGCGATGGTCGCGAAGAGCCCGCCCGAGGGGGCGGTCGCGGCGCCCGGAACGCCGTGGGAGGTCGTGCCGGCCGAGGGCCGCGCGCCGCTCGCCTATGTCGACGCCGCCGCCTCGCCGCGCATCCGCTCGATCACCATCTTCTGCGACAGCGGCCGCCCGGCGCTCGCGATGCTGACGGTGAAGCCGATCACCGAGCGGCCGGTGACGCTGACATGGAATTTCAACGGCCGCACGACCAATCTCGCGATGATCCAGAGCAACAGGGAGGCGACTTTCTGGCAGGCGGGTTTGTCGGGATCGCCGCTGATCGCGCAGATCGAGCAGGGACGCGATCCCGCCTATCTGCGCATCAACGGCACGCTGGAGGGGCAGGCGGCGCTGACCGGGGCGAGCGCTGCGCTCAATGTCGCGCTGAAAGGGTGCGGGCGTTAGGCAATCGCTTTGACCGAGTAGGTGCGTGTGCTCCCGCGAAGGCGGGAGCCCATCACCTGCCGGCTCGATCTTGCACCGGTCGGAGATGGGTCCCCGCCTTCGCGGGGACACACGGATTTTAGAAGCGCTGCGTTCAAAGGCGATCGGGCGCTGACGCCCCCCTCGCAACCCTCGGCCCGTCGCGCTCCCTGCACGGTCCGGCACCCTGCCGTTGGCGCCGGCGCGACGACTGTGAAAGCGGGACGTTTTTCGCCCGTTTTTCGCAGGAGATATCCATGCCAAAGCCGCTCGGCTTGCTCGCTTCGCTGTGCCTCGCCGCGGCCGCCGTTCCCGTTGCCGCCGCCCAGAACCCGGCCCCCGCCACCGCGCTGATCCCCGGCGCCAAAGTCTATGACAATGCCGGCGAAGAGGTAGGGACGATCGCCAAGGTGGCCGGCGACAAGGTTGCGGTGGTGATCGATGGCAACGGCCTTGTCGTGCCGAAGAACGCATTCGTCGACGGCAAGAAGGGACCGTCGCTGAAGGCACCGAAGGCGAAGATACTGGCGGTGCTGCATCAGGCCGAAAAGGACGCCGCGGCGGTCGAGGTCGCGCTGAAGCCCGGCGCCGAAGTGCGCACCGCCGACGGCGCCGATGTGCTCGGCAAGGTCGCGAGCGTGAACCCGCAGGGCGCGGTGCTCGCGACGAGCGAGGGCAATATCACCATGCCGCGCGCCGCTTTCTTCCTGTCCGGCAAGGGGCTGGCGGTGAAGGTCACCAAGGAAGGCTTTGCCGAGGGCGTCAAGGCCGCGAAGAAGCGGCAGGCCGAGGGACGCTGAGCCGCGCGGGCCGTGGCGCGGAAGGATCGTCAGCCCTTTTCCTTTTCGGCGCGGGCGGTTTCGGCGCGGATGACCCGGTCGGCCATCGCGCGCCACGCGGCGGCGGCGCGCAAATTGCGCTCGCGCACCCGATCGAGGACGGAGCCCGCCGCGTCGGCGGTGCATTTTTCAGCCTGCGTCAGATAGAAGTCGCTGCTCGCCGACACGCGCTTGCTCCTTTGTCGATCAGTCGATCATGTCGGCGATGAGCCGGGCGAGCTCGCGCCGCGACAGCGTCGGCGAGCGGCGGCGCGGCGCCGCGGGCGCAATCGCCTTGCCCGCGAGGGACAGTGCGACGAGGCGCGGAAAAATCGGGGTGGTTGCGGTTGTCGTAATCATCATCTTTATCATTCGTCTTTGCTTGGTTTTCAAAATCAGCGGGCGGTCATCGCCGCCTGCGCTGCCCGTTCACGGGCGCATTGCCGCGTTCGCGATAGATCACGCGGCCCTTGGTCAGGTCATAGGGCGTCATTTCGACGCGCACCGCGTCGCCGACGACCGACCGGATGCGATAGCGTCGCATCCGGCCGGCGGTATAGGCGATGATGCGGTGACCATTTTCGAGCACGACGCCGAAACGGGCGTCGGGCAGGATTTCATCGATCACACCATCGAGGGTGAGAATGTCTTCCTTGGACAAATCCTCAAAGAGCCGGATCAGGCCGACTGGAGATTGACCGCGGACGTCTTGCCGCGCTGGTCGGTCTCCAGGTCATAGGTGATCCGCTGGTCCTTGTTGAGCGTGCCCATTCCGGCGCGCTCGACGGCGGTGATGTGGACGAAGGCGTCGCCCGAGCCATCTTCATTCGAGATGAAGCCATAGCCCTTGTCGGTGTTGAAGAATTTTACGGTGCCGGTCGGCATGGGGTGTTTCCTTTCACGAAAACGAAAATTCCACCAGCAAAAGCACCGGTGGAGCTGGTAGCGTGTGAAGGGAAGTATCCGCCACGGAGGCATCTATTTTCCGTCGCAGGCGACGTTAGCGCGGACCATATGGAATATTTTCGGGCAAAAGTCAATTGGCGCCAGATTTATAGGGCAGGTTCCCTGGATACAGGACGCAATATTTCCAGTTATTTTATAGCGTCCTGTACGAATTGGAGCCCTTTTCGACCAATGCGGGTCGCCGTGATTGCGCCAGACAGCCCGCTGGCGAGGCGCGGCGCGCAGCAGGGGCTGGGTCCAGGGGCCGGTGCCCCTGCAAGCGATGCAACGCTGTCCAGCGGACTGTCCGGCACAACCGCACGGAGGCGGGCCGCACTGGAATTGCAAATTGACGCTCGAAGCGCGATATGTCATTTCCATTTTTTTCGAAATGAGGATTCGCCGATGAAAGCCGATGCAGCCGTCGATGCCTTGAGTGCTCTTGCGCAGGAGCATCGCCTCGCGCTGTTCCGTCTGCTCGTGCAGGCGGGAGAGGCTGGCCTGACGGCTGGTGTCATCGCTGAAAAACTGGGCGTTCCCAACAGCTCGCTGTCGTTTCATCTTGCGCAGCTGCGCAAAGCCGGGCTGGTCTTGCAGCAGCGACAGCATCGTTCGATCATCTATCGGGCGAACTATTCGGCGATGAATGCGCTGGTCGCCTACCTTATGGAAAATTGCTGTGCCGGCACCGCCGATTGCGGCGCTGCCACGACTTGTGGCACCCCTGCACAGGAAAGGGAAAGTGCGTGAAACATCTGCACGTCCGTCCGAAGTCGATCGGTGCGGCATGACCCAAATGTTCAACGTCCTGTTCCTTTGCACCGGCAATTCGGCGCGTTCGATCCTGGCCGAAGCGATCCTGAACCGCGAAGGTGCGGGCCGGTTCAAAGCTTTTTCGGCCGGCAGCTTTCCAAAGGGCGAGGTGCATCCAGCCGCTTTGGCGCTGCTCGGCGAGCTCGACTATCCGGTCAAAGGCTATCGCTCCAAGAGCTGGGAGGAATTTGCGGCGCCCGATGCGCCTCCGCTCGATTTCATCTTCACCGTTTGCGACAATGCCGCCGGGGAAGTTTGCCCTATCTGGCCGGGCAAGCCGGTGGCGGCGCATTGGGGGGTCGAAGATCCCGCAGCCGTCGAGGGCGAGGGGCAGCGCGAAGCATTTTGGCAAGCCTATCTGGCGCTCAAGCGGCGCATCGACCTGCTCATTGCGCTTCCGCTGGAGAGCCTTGATGAATTGAGCGTTGCGGAAAGCTTGCGCGCTATCGGCAGGACGGCTGACGAGGAGGCCGCGCTTGGCTGACGCCGCTTCGCTGGGACGGCGCGTGGCGGCAGAGGGAGTGGGCGCTTTCTTTCTGTTCGCGTGCGTCATCGGGTCGGGTATCATGGCCCAGGCCTTGGCCGGCGGGAACAATGGCGTCGCGTTGCTCGCCAACACGATAGCGACCGGAGCGATTCTGTTCGTGCTGATTACCATGCTCGGCCCGATTTCAGGGGCACATTTCAATCCGGCGGTGACGCTGGTTGCCGCAATGCGACGCGATTTGCCGTGGCTGGACGCCGCCGCCTATCTCGCCGCCCAATTCGCGCTGGGGATTGCCGGCGCGTGGGCCGCGCACCTGATGTTCGACCTGCCGACCATACAATTTTCCGCCAAGGTCAGAACCGGCCTGGGCCAGTGGGCTGGCGAATTCATTGCGACCTTCGGACTCGTGATGACGATCCTCGGGACGGTCCGGCACAAGCCGCAGGCCGTGGCGGCATCGGTCGCGCTCTACATAATGGCGGCTTACTGGTTCACTTCGTCAACGAGCTTTGCCAATCCGGCCATCACGGTAGCGCGCAGCCTGTCCGACACGTTCGCGGGCATCGCGCCGCATGACGTGCCGGCCTTTCTGGCGGCGCAGATCGCCGGAGCGATTGTCGCCAGCCGCGTTGCGGCCTTGCTATTCCGGCCTTCCAGCTAGGCCCCGTTCGCCGCGGACAAAATCGCCCGCACGCTTGCCGTCGCGACGTCGGTGTCGAGGCCGCAGCCGAAGAGGCTCTTTCCGTCCCCCGTCCGGCATTCGACATAGGCGGCGGCTTGCACATTGCTGCCCTGGCCGATCGCGTGCTCGCTATAGTCGACGATGTCCATCAGCGGGCCGCCGGACTCGGCCAGCGCGGCGATGACGCTGCTCATCAGGCCGTTGCCGCGGCCGCTGACGCTGCGTTCGCTGCCGTCTATGGTGAGCTTGCCGGCGAAGATGCGGTCGGGGCCGCTGTGCGTTTCGGTCCAGTCGACGAGCTGGAAGCGCTTGCCGTCGGTGGCCAGATAGGTGGCCTCGAACGCCTGCCAGATGTCGTCGGCGGCGAGTTCGCGGCTCGTTTCGTCGGCGACCGCCTGGACGATGTGGCTGAAGCTCGCCTGCATCTTTTTGGGGAGCTTGAGGCCCTTGTCCTGTTCGAGCACCCACGCGACGCCGCCCTTGCCCGACTGGCTGTTGACGCGGATCACCGCTTCGTAGCTGCGCCCCAGGTCGGCGGGGTCGATGGGGAGGTAGGGGACTTCCCATTTTTCGTCATTCTGGCGCAGCCTCGCGGCGAAGCCTTTCTTGATCGCGTCCTGATGGCTGCCCGAAAAGGCGGTGTAGACGAGCTCGCCGCCATAGGGGTGGCGCGGGTGGACGGGGAGCTGGTTGCAATATTCGACCGTCCGGATCACCTCGTCGATATCCGAGAAGTCGAGTTCGGGATCGACGCCCTGCGTGTACATGTTGAGCGCGATGGTGACGAGGCAGGTGTTGCCGGTGCGCTCGCCATTGCCGAACAGGCAGCCCTCGACGCGGTCGGCGCCCGCGAGCAGGCCCAGCTCGGCCGCAGCGACGCCGGTGCCGCGGTCGTTGTGGGTGTGCAAGCTGATGATCGCCGCCTCGCGGTTGGGGAGGTGCTTGGCGAAATATTCGATCTGGTCGGCGTAGATGTTCGGGGTCGCCGCCTCGACCGTCGCGGGAAGGTTGAGGATGATCGGATTGTCGGCGGTGGGCTGCAATATGTCCATCACCGCGGCGCAGCATTCGATGCTGAAATCGAGCTCGGCGGTCGAAAAGGTTTCGGGGCTGTATTCGAAGCGCCAATCGGTGCCGGGCAGGCGCGCGGCATTGTCGCGCAGCTGCTTTGCGCCCTCGACCGCGATCGCCTTGATGTCGGCCATCTCCATGTTGAAGACGATGCGGCGCCATGCGGGACTGACCGCATTATAGAGGTGGACGATCGCGGTGCGGGCGCCCTCGAGGCTGTCGAAGCTGGTGCGGATCAGGTCGGCGCGCGCCTGCGTCAGCACCTGCGGCGTGACGTCGTCGGGGATGCGGCCCGAGCGCACGAGATTCTGGATATAGTCGAAGTCGGTCGCGCCGCTTGCCGGAAAGCCGACCTCGATCTCCTTCAATCCGCATTTCACGAGCAGGTCGAAGAAGCGGGTCTTTTTCTCCGCATCCATCGGGTCGATCAGCGCCTGATTGCCGTCGCGCAGGTCGGTCGAGAGCCAGATCGGCGCCCTGGTGATCGTGCGGCCGGGCCACTCGCGCGTTGCGAGCGGGACTTGCGGAAAAGGCCGGTATTTGGCCGAGGGGTCGCGGAGCATGGGCATGGTTCGGGTTTCTTCTGCGGTCTGAATGATCGGTGCGGTGGTCGGTGGAGCCCTTGGGCGCGTGGCCCGCCGCTAGTCGCGCAGGCCGAACGTCACGCCCAAGGGCGTGTAAGTCGCAGAAGCAGAAGGCCGCGCATGTGCATGGCAGCGTCCATGATGCAAAATGTCGCGCTTGGCAAGGGGTGTGTGGGAAAATTTCGTGGGAGGGACGTCGCCCCCCTTCGTCATGCTGAAACAAGTTGGCGATTATCCCTATTGCATCCGTATGCTCCGTCATTGCGAGCGAAGCGAAGCAATCCAGCGTGTGCGTAAACCGCTCTAGATTGCTTCGCTTCGCTCGCAATGACGAAATCCGGAATAGGGATGCGAAGGGGATAATCGCCAAACAAGTTCAGGGTGACGTCGCGTTATAGACTGGGATGCCGGAAAATGTCGCCGGGCCGCGGGTGGACGCGCGGCCCGGCGCAGGCTCCAGGGGATCGTCAGGCGTCCTCGTTGTCGCGCAGCGCGGTTTCGTCCTCGCCGTCGTCATCTTCGTCGTCGAGGTCGTCGTCCTCGTCCCACGGTTCGAAGACTTCGTCCTCGACCATATTGTCGATGGCGTGGATGCGGACGCCGAGCAGCCAGTCCTCGATTTCGCCCTCCCACGCCGCCTCGACAGGGGTGAGGGCGTCGGTGGCGCCGCCCGCGGGGCGGTCGCCGACGAGGTCGAAATCCTGCACGCCGTCCTCGGGCGGGGTGATATAGACATGGGGTTCGAGCCGGACGTTGCTCCAGCCGCCGGTGGGGGCGAGACCCTCGGCCTCGACGGTCAGCAGGGGGTTTTCGTCGTCGCCGGAGAGGAAGGCGGCGACCTCGACGATTTCGCGTACCAATTCGCTCATAAGACGGGGCTCCTCGCGAAAATGGGCGGGACCCTTCTTCCGGCCCCGCCCGCGAGTCTAACCGGCGCGTGTGACAGATTGATGCGTTACTTCTTTTCGAAGGCGGCGGTGATTTCGAGCTCGACCTCGTCGCCGACCAGCGGGACGCCGAAGCCGAGGCCGAAGTCGCTGCGTTTGATCGTCGCCTCGGCTTCGAACCCGACGGTCTCGACATTGCTCATCGGCGCGGGGCCGGCGCCGGTGAAATCGACGTCGAGCGTCACGGGTTTCGTCACGCCGTTGAGGGTGAGGTTGCCGGTGACCTTGGCCTCGTCGCCTTCTTCATCGACGACCACCGCGGTCGAGACGAAGCGCGCCGGCGCGGGGTCGGCGCCGAAGAAGTCGGGCTTGCTGCCGTCCTTGCCGGCACGGAGCAGATGGTCCTTGAGCCCCGCGCTCGCGACGGTGACGCTGGCGATCGGGATCGTCACGTCGACCTTGGCCGCGGCGGGATTCTTCGGGTCGAGCGTCAGCGTGCCGGTGACGTCGCCGAAGATGCCGAAATAATCGTTGAAGCCCAGATGGTTGAGCCGCCAGCCGACGAGGCTGTGGTGCGGGTCGGCCTGATAGGTGCCGCCGGTGACGCGCGCGGCGTCCTTCGCGCCGGGGGCTTCGGTCGGCATTTGCGCGAGCAAGGGCACGGCGAGGAGGAGGGGAAGGGCGAGGAGGGAGGCGGCTTTACGCATGGACGAACACTCCTTGGCTGGGGAGCGCGAGGCTATGCGAGCCGGGGGCGCCGCGTCAATCGTCGGCGCTTTCCTGCTCGATCAGCCGGCGTTCCTCGAACCATTCGCGCATCGCCTTGGCCATGCAGCCGGTGTAGCCATAGGAGCCGACCGGCGAGCAGCCGCCGGGACGGCCGACGCTCGCGACCGTCTGGTCATATTCCTCGACCGCGGCGCCCCACGCGCTGCCGCGATTGGCCTTTTGGTCCTCCGCTGCCTCGCGCAGCGGCTTGGGGACGCGGTAGCGTTCGGATTCGGGCTCCTGCGCGCAGACGACGATCTCGTCGCTCGTCGTCTCGGGACATTCCTCGTCGCCATAGGTGATGAGGATCGAGATGCGCTCGGCGCCGTCGGCGCTGGGAGCGGGGGTCGTCTGGTCCTGCGCCGATACGGGTGAGCCGAACGCCAGCGCGACGAGCGCGAGCAGGGGGACGGGTTTCATGGTCATCATATAAGTCCTCGTACCGTCCCGGCAACGGGTGGTAGCGAAGGCCGATGAACCTGAGCCGAACGGCGATTGTCATCACCAACGCGTCATTGCGAGCGAAGCGAAGCAATCCAGAGTGCGCGTAAACCGCTCTGGATTGCTTCCCCCGGCGTTCGCCGGGCTCGCAATGACGAGGGAAAGCTAGGCGACCATATCGAGCGAGGCGGCGATCGCGTCCCAGACGTGCGCAAGCTCGCCGGCGCCCGTGCAATAGGGGGGCATGACATAGACGGTGTTGCCGAGCGGCCGGATCAGCGCGCCGCGTTCGCGGTAGAATGCGGCAAGGCGCGGGGCGAGCGAGGAGAGATAGCCGCTTTCGGGCTGGACGATGTCGAACGCGGCGATCGTGCCGAGCTGGCGGGGGTTCCGGGTGCGCGGGTCGGCGGCGAGCATCGCGAGATGCGCGCCCTGCGCTTCGGTCAGCGCGTCGATGCGCGCCTGCACCGGCTCGTCGCGCCAGATTGCGAGATTGGCGTTCGCGGCGGCGCAGGCGATCGGGTTCGCGGTGTAGCTACTCGAATGATAGAAGAGCCGCGCGCGGTCGGTCGACAGATGCGCGGCGAAGATCGGCTCGATGCACAAGGTCACCGCGAGCGGCATCGCGCCGCCGGTGAGGCCTTTCGACAGGCAGACGATGTCGGGGATGACGCCTGCGCGATCGCAGGCAAAGCGGGTGCCGGTGCGGCCCCAGCCGGTCATCACCTCGTCGGCGATGAAGAGGACGCCGTGGCGTGCGCAGATCGCGCGCATCTCGGCGAGCGCCCATGCGGGATAGATCAGCATCCCGCCCGCGCCGAGGATCAAGGGTTCGACGATGAAGGCGGCGGGTTTTTCAGCGCAGGCGGCGTCGAGCGCGTCGAGCGTGTCCTGCTCGCGCCCTGCGGCAGGGAAAGGGATGGTGCCGACGTCGAACAGCAACGGCTGATAGGGCCGGTTGAACACGCCGCGCGCGCCGACCGACATCGCGCCGATCGTGTCGCCGTGATAACTGTGTTCGAGGACGAGGATGCGGTGCCGATCCTCGCCGATGTTCGAAAAATAGCCGAGCGCCATCTTGAGCGCGACCTCGACGCTGGTGGAACCCGAGTCCGAGAAAAAGACGCGGGTGAGCGGGTCGGGGGTGATGCGGATCAGCTCGGCGGCGAGGCTTTCGGCGGGCTCGTGGGTCCAGCCGGCGAAGATCAGCTGGTCGAGCCGTTCGGTCTGGTCGCGGATCGCCGCCATGATGCGCGGGTTGGCATGGCCGTGGGTGGTGACCCACCAGCTCGAGATCGCGTCGATCCAGCTGTTGCCCTCGGCGTCATAGAGGCGTGCCCCCTCGGCGCGGTCGATCAGCGGGATCGGCTCGCCGAGGCCGTGCTGGGTGAAGGGGTGCCAGACGGGGGAGGGGGTCTTCGGCTTCATCATCTCTCTCGTCATTCCCGCGAAAGCGGGAATCCAGCTTTCTTCATACCTTTTCTTTGCGCCTTTGCGCCTTTGCGTGAGATTTTTCGAGTCTCACGCAAAGGCGCAAAGGCGCAAAGAAGGAAAAAGCTGGATTCCCGCTTTCGCGGGAATGCTGAAGATTAAAGGAAGTCGGCGGGGTCGAAGTTCGCTTTGAATGCGTCTGCCAGCGTTTCGCTTGTCAGCGGATCGATGATCGGCAACCGGCCCAACCTGCGAACGCCGCTGATTTCCGAAATGATCGCTTCGCTGTCCTCGGCCGCGTCGCCGATGAAGGCGATGCCGTGGATAGGCACGGCGCGGGCTTTCAGCGCCTCGATCGTCAGCAGGCTGTGGTTGATCGTGCCGAGCGCGGTGCGTGCGCAGACGATCACCGGCACCTGCCAGCGCGCGAAGAGGTCGGCGTAGAGGAGGGTGCGCGTCACCGGGACGAGCGCGCCGCCCGCGCCTTCGATCAACAGGTCGCCGGGGGGCGGGACGAGCGCGTGCGCGTCGATGGTCACGCCGTCGATCTCGGCGGCGAGGTGCGGCGAGGCGGGGGTGACGAGGCGCCAGGCTTCGGGGTGGATCGGGACGCCGGCGAGGCGCGCGACGGCTTCGCTGTCGCTTTCGTCTTCGATGCCCGACTGGATCGGCTTCCAATAGGGAAGGCCGAGCGCGCCGGCGAGCGCGGCGGAAAAAACGGTCTTGCCGATGCCGGTGTCGGTGCCGGTGACGATGAAGCGGGTGGTCATGCCGCGGCCATGGCGGCGGCGAGCGCGTCGGTCATCGCGTCGATGTCGCTTTCCTGGACATTGAGGGTGATCGCGAGGCGCAGCCGCGCGGTGCCGTGCGGGACCGTCGGCGGGCGGATGCCGCGAATGTCGAAGCCGGCGGCCTGCATCGCGCCCGCAACGCGCATCGTGCGCGCATTGTCGCCGATGACGACGGGAAGGATCTGGCTGCCGCTGGACGGCAAGCCGAGTGCGGCGAGGCGCGTTTCGGCGTGGCGGATGCGCGCGTGGAGCAGCGCCTGCCGTTCGGGCTCGTTCGCGACGATCTCGAGCGCCTGACGGACGAGGAAGGCGATCAGCGGCGACGGCGCGGTCGAAAAGATGAAGGGGCGGCCGCGGTTGATCAGAAACTCGCGAACGATTTGCGGGCCGCAGAGCAGGGCGCCTTCGCAGCCCAGCGCCTTGCCGCAGGTGTGCAGGGTGATGAGATTGTCGCGCGTGCCGAGGCCGTGCGCGAGCCCCTGGCCGTCGGGGCCGAAAACGCCGGTTGCGTGCGCTTCGTCGACGACCAGCACCGCGTCGTGGCGGCCCGCGACCGCGGCGAGATCGGCGAGCGGGGCGCGGTCGCCGTCCATCGAATAGAGGCTTTCGACCGCGATCCACGGCGTGCCGGTGCCGCCGCCGCGGCGCCAGCGCGCGATCATGTCGTCGACGCTCTGCGCGTCGTTGTGGCGCGCGTCGACGCGGCCGGCGCGGCCGAGCTTCATCCCGTCGTGCGCGCTCGCATGGATCAGTTCGTCGTGGACGATCAGGTCGCCGCGCTGCGGCAGCGTCGCGAACAGCGCGGCGTTGGCGGCGAAGCCGGTCGGGAAGAAGAGCGCCGCCTCGCTGCCGTAATGGCGCGCGGCATGCGCCTCGAGCGCTTCATGCTCGGCGTGATTGCCGCGCAGCAGGCGCGAGCCGCCCGAGCCCGCGGGGAGGCCGCGCGCGATCCCCTCGGCGAGTGCGCCGCGGAGTGCGTCGGAATTTGCGAGCGCGAGATAGTCGTTCGAGGCGAAATCCCGGCCCGCGCGCGCGATGAGCCCGCGGCGGCGATCGTCCGCGGCGAGCGCGGCGAGGTCGGCGCGGTGGGCGCTGAAGGGGGCGTTCGCCATCATCACTCCTGTTCGTCATCCCCGCGAAAGCGGGGATCCAGCTTTTTCCTTTCTTCTTCGTGCCTTCGTGCCTTTGTGTGAGGCCAAAAAATCTCACACAAAGGCACAAAGGCACGAAGAAAGGAGCAAAGAAGGAAGCTGGATCCCCGCTTTCGCGGGGATGACGAAAATTGGAATCGCAGCCTAGTTGACCGCCTTATCCACCAGCTTGTTCTTGGCGATCCACGGCATCATCGCGCGCAGCTTTTCGCCGGTCTGTTCGATCGGGTGCGCGGCGGCGGCCTTGCGGCTCGCCTTGAGTTCGGGCTGGCCGGCCTGATTGTCGAGGACGAAATCCTTGACGAAGCGGCCCGAGGTGATGTCGGCGAGGACGCGCTTCATTTCGGCCTTGGTCGCGTCGGTGATGATGCGCGGGCCGGTCTTGATATCGCCATATTCGGCGGTGTTCGAGATCGAATAGCGCATGTTCGCGATGCCGCCTTCATAGAGGAGGTCGACGATCAGCTTGGTTTCGTGGAGGCATTCGAAATAGGCCATTTCGGGGGCGTAGCCCGCCTCGACCAGCGTTTCGAACCCCGCCTGAATGAGGTGGGTGATGCCGCCGCAGAGCACCGCCTGTTCGCCGAACAGGTCGGTCTCGCACTCTTCCTTGAAGCTGGTTTCGATGATGCCGCTGCGGCCGCCGCCGACGGCAGACGCATAGGAAAGGGCGATCGCCTTGGCATTACCGCTCTTGTCCTGGTCGACCGCGATCAGGCAGGGGACGCCGCCGCCGCGCTGATATTCGCTGCGCACCGTATGGCCGGGGCCTTTCGGGGCGACCATGAAGACGTCGATGTCGGCGCGCGGTTCGATGAGGCCGAAATGGACGTTGAGGCCGTGGGCGAAAGCAAGCGCGGCGCCGGGCTTCATATTGTCGGCGAGGTCGTCGGCATAGATTTTCGCCTGATGCTCGTCGGGGGCGGCGATCATGATGACGTCGGCCCACGCCGCCGCCTCTTTGTTCGACAGGACGCGAAAGCCCGCGCCTTCGGCCTTTTTCGCGGTCGCCGAACCGGGGCGCAGCGCGATCGCGACCTCCTTGACCCCGCTGTCGCGCAGATTCTGCGCATGGGCGTGGCCCTGGCTGCCATAGCCGAGGATGGCGACCTTTTTGCCCTTGATCAGATCCTGGTCGGTGTCGCGATCGTAGTAAACCTGCATGTCATTTCTTCCCTACAGCGTGTCCCCGCGAAGGCGGGGACCCATTTGACGTGGACTGGACCCCCGCCTTCGCGGGGGAACACGAAAAGGACTAAAGCGCCTCCGGCCCGCGGGCGATGGCGACGACGCCGGTGCGGCCGACCTCGACCAGTCCGCATTCGCGCATCAGGGCGACGAAGCGGTCGACCTTGTCGCTCGATCCGGTGATTTCGAAGATGAAGCTGGTCAGCGTCGTGTCGACGACCTTGGCGCGGAAGACGTCGGCCATGCGCAGCGCCTCGATCCGCTTGTCGCCGGTGCCCGCGACCTTCACCAGCGCGATCTCGCGCTCGACATGCGCCATGCCGGCGTCGGTGAGGTCGGTGACCTTGTGGACGGGGACGAGCCGGTCGAGCTGCGCGATGATCTGGTCGATCACCGGCGGCGGGCCGTTGGTGACGATGGTGATGCGGCTGAGCGCATGGTCGGGCGTGATGTCCGCCACCGTCAGGCTTTCGATATTATAGCCGCGCGCGGTGAACAGGCCGGTGATCTTGGCGAGCACGCCGGCTTCATTGTCCACGGTGACGGCGAGCACGTGGCGCTCGCCTGCTTCGGTTGTGATTTTCATGGGCTTAAACCAGCGCTTTCGCTTCGTCGTCCATCGTGCCGGTGACATCGCTCGGCTGAAGGATCATTTCGGTGTGCGCCGCCCCCGACGGGATCATCGGGAAGCAGTTGGCGAGTTTGGCGACGCGGCAGTCGACGATCACCGGGCCGGGCGTGTCGATCATTTTCGCGATGCCCTCCTCGAGCTGACCCAGCGTGTCGATCCTGAGGCCGGTCCAGCCATAGGCCGCGGCGAGCTGGACGAAATCGGGCAGGCTGTCCGAATAGCTGTTCGAATAGCGGCTTTCGTAGGTCAACTCCTGCCACTGGCGGACCATCCCCATCCATTCATTGTTGAGGATGAAGATCTTCACCGGCAGGCGATATTGGCTGACCGTCGCCATTTCCTGGATGTTCATCTGGAGCGAGGCTTCGCCCGCGATGCACACGACGAGGCGGCCCGGGTGCGCGATCTGGGCGCCGACCGCGGCGGGGAAGCCATAGCCCATCGTGCCGAGCCCGCCCGAGGTGAGCCAGCGGTTCGGCGCCGAAAAGCCGAAATGCTGCGCCGCCCACATCTGATGCTGGCCGACCTCGGTGGTGATGATCGGGTCGCGGCCGCGCGTCGCATCGAACAAGGCCTTGATCGCGCGCTGCGGCATGATCTCGGCGCCCGGCTCCTTCTTTTCGGGGAAGTCGAGGCAGCGCGTCGCGCGCCAGCCGTCGATGCGGCGCCACCATTCGCCGAGGTCGCGCGCCCTGTGGCCCTTCGCGCCCCAGGCGTCGATCAGAGCGTCGAGCGCGCGGCCCGCGTCGGCGAGGATCGCGACGTCGACGGGGACGATCTTGTTGATCGACGATCGGTCGATGTCGATGTGGATCTTCTTCGCCTCAGGCGCGAAGGCGTCGAGGCGGCCGGTGACGCGGTCGTCGAAGCGCGCGCCGACCGCGACGATCAGGTCGGCGCGGTTCATCGCCATATTCGCCTCGAACGTCCCGTGCATCCCGAGCATCCCGAGCCACTTCGGATCGTCCGAAGGAAAGGCGCCGAGCCCCATCAGCGTCGAGGTGATCGGCGCGCCGGTCAGGCCGACGAGCTTGCGCAGCGCCGCGCTCGCGTCGGGGCCGGCGTTGATGACGCCGCCGCCGGTGTAGAAGACCGGGCGTTCGGCCGCGGCGATCAGCGCGATCGCGGCGTCGATCGCCTGCGGATCGGGTTCGACCTGCGGGCGATAGCTTTGGTGGTCGATCGTCTCGGGCATCGAATAGCTGCCGGTTGCGACCTGCACATTCTTTGGAATGTCGATCACCACCGGGCCGGGACGGCCGTGGGTCGCGATATAGAAGGCTTCGTGCAGGATCGGGCCGAGCCGATCGGGGTCCATCACCAGATAATTATGCTTGGTACAGTGGCGCGTGATGCCGACCGTATCGCATTCCTGAAAGGCGTCGGTGCCGATCAGGTTCGTCGGCACCTGGCCGGTGAGCACGATCATCGGGATCGAATCGAGCAGCGCATCGGTGATGCCGGTGACCGCATTGGTCGCGCCGGGCCCGGAGGTGACGAGCACGACGCCGGGCTTGCCGGTCGAGCGCGCATAGCCCTCCGCCGCATGGGTCGCCGCCTGTTCGTGGCGGACGAGGACATGCTTGATCGTCGGATGATTGAAGAGCGCGTCGTAGATCGGAAGGACCGCACCGCCCGGATAGCCGAACACCGTATCGACCCCGAGGTCGACCAGCGCCTGAACCACCATGTCGGCACCGCTCATTTCCGTCACGACTTGTCTCCTTCCTTCTCCCGCGCACGCGCGCGGCGGGCGCAGCTTGTGCGCTGCAACAGGGTTGCGGGCAATAGGTGTATGATTCTATCCTGTCAACAGCTTATCGTGTAATAATATTGCTAATTGGTCAATGGAATCGACTGATAATGACTCCGGGTGGCGCGGCCATTCGCAGGGAGGCTGATGGCGGAACCACGTATATTGGCGCTTTGCATATTGGCGCGTCGCCGCCTGGGCGCGTTCGAGCGCTTCGTCCTCGGAAATGTCGCCGCTCAGAAAGGCGGCGATCTGCGGCACGCCGATCGCGCGCATCACCGGAAGGTCGGGGTCGAGCGCGCGTGCGAGGAGGGCTTCGACCTCCTCGCACGCGCCGCGCCGGAACATCTGGATCAGCCGCGTGTCGCAGCGCTCGCGCAGCCAGTCGCGCGGCGGCAGCAGGATCAGCGGGGCAAGGTCGACGTCGCCGGCGATCCCGCCCTCGCGCGCCTCTTGCCAGTCGGCGAGCGTGCGGCCGGTCGACCGCACGACCTCGAGCGCGCGCGCGACGCGGGCGGTGTCGGCGGGGGCGAGCCGCGCCGCCGCCGCGGGGTCGAGCGCCGCGAGCGCCGCATGGGCGTCGGCGACGTCCATCGCACGCACCTCGGCGCGCACGGCCGGGTCGATGCCGGGAACCGGGGCGATGCCGAAGAGCAGGGTTCGGAGGTAGAGGCCGGTGCCGCCGACGAGGATCGGCACCTCCTCATCCTCCCACGCGCGGGCGAGCGCGCGGCGCGCGTCGGCGGCCCAGCGCGCGGCATTACAGGCCTCGGCGCCGTCGACATAGCCAAAGAGGCGGTGCGGCACGCCCTCCATTTCGGCGGCGTCGGGACGCGCCGACAGGATGGCGAGATCGCGATAAACCTGACTCGCGTCGGCATTGATGACTTGCGCCCGCCCCAGCCGATGGGCCAAAGCGACGGCGAGGGCCGACTTGCCGCTCGCGGTGGGGCCGGCGATCAGCGCGAGCCGCGGCCGCGCGCCCGAAGAGACAGAAGGAGACGCCATGTTCGTAGCGACGCTGATAGCAGCCGGAAAGCTGACGGGCGAGGTGGTACGCGAGGCGATCGACCGACTCGCGGCGACCGGGCACGAAGTGGGGGCGCCGCACTGGCTCGACGAGGGCGACGCCGCCGACATCGTCTTTCACGGCAGCCTGGTCAGCGCGCGGCGCGAGCTTGCGAAGATGGACCATGGCGAACTCGACATCGTGGTGCAGCCGCTCGGCGACCGGACCAAGAAGCTGATCGTCGCCGACATGGATTCGACGATGATCACCGTCGAATGCATCGACGAACTCGCCGACTATGCCGGCATCAAGGCCGAAGTCGCGGCGATCACGCAGAAGGCGATGCGCGGCGAGGTCGATTTCCGCGGCGCACTGTTCGAGCGCGTCGCGCTGCTCGGCGGGATGGCCGAAGGCGTGCTCGCCGAATGCCGGATGGAGCGCGTGCGGCTGACCCGCGGCGCGCGCACGCTCGTTCAGACGATGAAGGCGCATGGTGCCCGGTCGGTGCTCGTCACGGGCGGCTTTACGGCGTTCGCGAACCCGGTGGGCGAAGCGATCGGTTTCGACCGCGTGGTCGCGAACGAGCTGGTCGTTGAGCATGGCAAGCTGACGGGCATGGTCGCCGAGCCGGTCGTCGACAAGGATGCGAAGCTTGAGGCGCTGAAAAGCGAGGCGGCGAAGCACGGCCTGCCGCTCGCCGAGACGCTGGCGGTCGGCGACGGTGCGAACGATATTCCGATGATCACCGCGGCGGGGCTCGGCATCGCCTATCACCCGCATCAGGCGGCGGCGGATGCGGCCGACGCGGCGATCCGCCACCATGATCTGACCGCGCTGCTGTGGGCGCAGGGCTATTCGCGGCGCCAGTGGGTGCTGGGGTAGGACGTGTCGATCCTCCCCATCGCTGCGCGACAGGGAGGATCGAACAAGGCTTCGTCCCCCCAACGCATAGCTATGCCCTGTTGCATCGCGGCGGGGGGCGTTACAATCGCTCGCTCGCGGCAAATTGCGCGCAAGGGAGAGTCATGAGCACGTCGATCGTCACCGTCGATATCGGGGGAACCCACGCGCGCTTCGCGATCGCCGAAATCGAGAGCGGGCGCTGCGTCACGCTGGGCGAGGCGACGACGTTGCATACCGAGGATCATGCGAGCTTCCAGACCGCGTGGCAGGATTTCGAACAGCGGCAGGGCGGCACGCTGCCGCGCAAGGTCGCGATGGCGGTCGCGGGGCCGGCGACCGGCGACATCATCCGCTTCACCAACAATCCGTGGATCATCCGCCCGGCGCTGATCCGCGAGAAGCTGAACGTCGACGATTATGTACTCGTCAACGATTTCGAGGCGGTCGGCCATGCGGTGGCGCAGGCCGACGCGCGCTATTTCGAGCCGCTGTGCGGCCCCGAGGCGCCGCTGCCCGAGACCGGCACGATCAGCGTCATCGGGCCGGGCACCGGTCTGGGCGTCGCGCATGTCTGGCGCGATGGCGACGAATATCGCGTCCAGGCGACCGAGGGCGGGCATATCGACTTCGCGCCGCTCGACAGCATCGAGGATGCGATCCTCGCGCGGCTGCGCAAGCGCCACCGGCGCGTGTCGGTCGAGCGCATCGTGTCGGGACCGGGCATCGTCGACATCTTCGAAACGCTCGCCGCGATGGAAGGGCGCGCGGTCGTCCAGGAAGAGGACAAGGCGATCTGGACGCGCGGCATGGAGCAGAAGGACAGCCTCGCCGCGGCGGCGGTCGACCGCTTCTGCCTGTCACTGGGCAGCGTCGCGGGCGACCTGGCGCTGGCGCAGGGGGCGAGCGGGGTGGTGATCGCCGGCGGGCTGGGGCTGCGCATCCGCGAGCATCTGGTCCGCTCGGGCTTTCCCGAACGCTTCGTGTCGAAGGGACGGTTCGAGAATTTCATGGCGGCGATCCCGGTCAAGCTGATCACCCACCCGCAGCCGGGGCTGTTCGGCGCGGCGGCGGCGTTCGCGCGGGCGCATCGGTAAGGGCGTGCCGGCCGCGGGCGGTTTCGGGGGCCCGGAGGTGGGCGCCTTCGCGTGAGGCGTTTTTTTTCGTCGGTTGCGGACGAAGCGCCGATTAGACCCCCCGATCAGGTCGGCGCCTGTTCCTTTTGCATCCGTATGCCCGATTCGTCATTGCGAGCGAAGCGAAGCAATCCAGAGTTGGTCGCGCGACTCTGGATTGCTTCGCTTCGCTCGCAATGACGGAGTAACGGCTGGAAGAGGGATAAACGTCGATCAAGTCCGGGCGGTCGGTGCGAGTGATGGTGCGGCGTCGGAAGGCATCGACAGCGCGGGCGAAGTGGGCCAACTATTCGGCAACCCGATTCTGGTCCTTAGCGGAAAGCCCAAGTCCCTATGCCCTCCGGTCTTTTTGCCCTGCTCGACGATGTCGCGACGATCGCCAAGGTCGCGGCGGCGAGCATCGACGATGTGAGCGCCGCGGCGTCGAAGGCGGGGGTGAAGGCGGCGGGGGTCGTCGTCGACGATACGGCGGTGACGCCGCGCTATGTCACCGGCTTTACCCCCGACCGCGAGCTACCGATCATCTGGCGGATCACCAAGGGGTCGCTGTTCAACAAGCTGGTGCTGATCCTGCCCGCGCTGCTGCTGCTTTCGACGCTCGCGCCGTGGGCGATCACGCCGCTGTTGATGCTCGGCGGGGCCTATCTGTGCTTCGAGGGCGCCGAGAAGGTGATCCAGTCGCTGCACAAGGACGAGGCGACGCTGGCCGAACATGCGGTCGAGGTCGCGGACAAGGGCCATGAGGAGGCGATGGTAAAGGGGGCGGTGCGCACCGACTTCATCCTGTCGGCCGAAATCATGGTGATCGCGCTCAACGAAGTGCTGGACGAACATCTGGCGATGCGCGGCGCGACGCTCGCGGTCGTCGCGGTGCTGATCACCGTCGCGGTCTATGGCGTCGTCGGGCTGATCGTGAAGATGGATGACATCGGGCTGCACATGGCGAAGGAAGGGTCGCGCGGGCGGCGGGCCGTGGGCCGCTGGCTCGTTGCGGTGATGCCGAAGCTGCTTGCCGCGCTCGCGGCAATCGGCACCGCGGCGATGCTGTGGGTCGGCGGGCAGATTTTCCTGCACGGGCTCGACGAATATCACATCGGCGGGCTCGGCCATGCGCTGCACGATTTCGCGCATAAGGCGGGCGGTGGCCTGCCGCTCGGCGGGGCGTGGGAGTGGGCGATCGGCGCGGCGGGCGCGGGGCTGTTCGGGCTGTTGCTGGGCGGCGTGATCGCGGGCATTTTGCATGTCTTGCCGGGAAAGAAGGGCGGGCATTAGAATGCCTGAACCCCTCCCCTTCAGGGGAGGGGCAGCGAGACTTGCCAGCTTGCTGGCCAGTCGCAGCGGGGTGGGGCCTGTCGGTCTGGCGAAGCGCCGGTTCGACAGGCCCCACCCCAACCCCTCCCCTGAAGGGGAGGGGCTTAAGGAGCTCATATGCAAGGCGAAAACGACCCGCTCGCGGCCTTCTGGATGCCCTTTACCGCGAACCGCGCCTATAAGGCCGCACCGCGCCAGCTCGTGTCGGCGCGCGGTATGTATTACCGCAGCGCCGACGGGCGCGAGATCCTCGACGCA
Source organism: Sphingopyxis indica (assembly GCF_900188185.1). Taxonomy (GTDB): domain Bacteria; phylum Pseudomonadota; class Alphaproteobacteria; order Sphingomonadales; family Sphingomonadaceae; genus Sphingopyxis; species Sphingopyxis indica. The sequence goes on from NZ_FZPA01000001.1 coordinate 381,221, forward strand.
ACCGCGGGGCTGTGGTGCTGCAACGCCGGGCATTGCCGCGCCGAGATCGTCGAGGCGATCGCGACGACGGCGGCGACGCTCGATTTCGCGCCGACCTTTCAGCTCGGCCACCCGCTGCCGTTCGAGCTGGCGCAGCGGCTCGCGGCGCTGATGCCCGCGGGGCTCGACCGGATTTTCTTCACGAACAGCGGATCGGAGTCGGTCGATACCGCGCTCAAGATCGCGCTCGCGGTGCAGCGCGCGAGGGGGGAGGGGACGCGCACGCGGCTGATCGGGCGCGAGCGCGGCTATCATGGCGTCGGCTTCGGCGGGATCAGCGTCGGCGGGATCGGCAATAATCGGCGCGCTTTCGGGAGCGGGCTGCCCGGCGCCGGCCATCTGCGGCATACGCATGATCCTGTGCGCAATGCCTTTTCGCGCGGTTTTCCGGCGCACGGAGCGGAGCTGGCCGACGATCTGCAGCGGCTGGTCGACCTGCACGGCGCCGAGACGATCGCGGCGGTGATCGTCGAACCGATGGCGGGATCGACGGGGGTGCTGGTGCCGCCCGCCGGCTATCTGGGGCGGCTGCGCGAGATTTGCGATCGCCATGGCATCTTGCTGATCTTCGACGAGGTCATCACCGGCTTCGGGCGCGTCGGCGCGGCGACCGCGGCCGAGGCGTGGGGGGTGACGCCCGACATCATCACCATGGCGAAGGGGCTGACCAATGCCGCGGTGCCGATGGGCGCGGTCGCGGTGCGGCGCGCGCTGCACGATGCGGTGATCGACGCGGCGCCGGGCGGGATCGAGCTGTTCCACGGCTATACCTATTCGGGGCATCCGCTCGCCGCGGCGGCGGGGCTCGCGGCGCTCGATCTCTATGCGCGCGAGGGGCTGTTCGCACGCGCGGCCGAACTGGCGCCCCATTGGGAAGAGGCGGTGCATGGGCTGAAGGGCGCGCGGCACGTCATCGACATTCGCAACATCGGCCTCGTCGCCGGGATCGAACTCGAACCGCGCGAGGGGGCGCCCGGCGCGCGGGCGATGGAGCTGTTCCACGCCGCTTTCGATGCCGGGCTGCTGATCCGCGTGACGGGCGACATCGTCGCGCTGTCGCCGCCGCTGATCGTCGAGCGCGAGCAGATCGACGCGATGGTGGGGATGTTGGGGGCGTTGCTTGACGGGGTTGCGTGACGGGGCGTGACGGCCGCTTTCGGGCGATACCGGTCGTAGGGATAAGGAAGCCCCTCCGCTGAAGGGGAGGGGCTTAATCGGATCGCAACGTCCGCTTCCCACCCCCTGAAACCGCCGCCGCTCAATGCCCCTCGCTCAGCGGAAACGCCAGCGAGACGCGGGTGCCCTTGCCGAGTTCGCTTTCGATGTCGAGCTGGCCCTGATGGCGTTCGCCGATATGCTTGACGATCGCGAGGCCGAGCCCGGTGCCGCCGACCGAGCGGCTGCGCGCTTCGTCGACGCGGTAGAAGCGTTCGGTGAGGCGCGGGATATGGTCGGGGGCGATGCCGTCGCCCTGATCGGTCACGGCGAAGCGCGCGCGCTTGCCTTCGCGCGCGAGTTCGACCGTCACCGGGGTGCCGGCGTGGCCGTATTTCATCGCGTTCGAGATGATGTTGTGCGCGAGCTGGCCGAGCTGCGCGGCGTCGCCGAGCATCGGCAGCGGCGCATCGCCGAGCTTTGCGACGATGTCCTTCGCGCGCGCTGCCTCGCTGTCGCGGAGCTGCGCGATCGTCGTTTGCACGATCTCGCGCAGGTCGACCTCGGCGGTCGGACGGCGAAAACGGTCGGCCTCGACACGCGAGATCGAGAGCAGGTCGATCACCAGCTGTTGCATCCGCCGTGCCTCGCGGTCGATGATCGACAGGAAGCGGTGACGGATTTCGCCGTTCGCCTCGCCGTTCATGTCCTGCAAGGTTTCGACATAGCCGAGGATCGCGGCGAGCGGGGTGCGCAGTTCGTGGCTGGCATTGGCGACGAAGTCCGACCGCATCCGGTCGGCGGCGTCGAGCGCCGAGCGGTCGGAGAGGAAGATGATCCGGTCGCCGCCTGACAGCGCGGCGATGCGCATCGTCCAGCGCTGGCCGGGGCGCGGGAAGTCGACGAGGTTGATCGTGTGGAGCTCGGCGCTGTCCTTCGCCTCGGCGAGCCATTCGGTCGCCGCGGGATGGCGGATCGCGGTGCGGATGTCGGCGCCGACGATATGGCGGCCGAGCAGGCGGATCGCCGCATCATTGGCGACGGTGACGATATTGTCGACGGTGCCGAGCAGCGGGTCGGTTTCCTGATCGGCCCAGCGCGCGAAATCGGGGTGGCGGAGCAGCGACGGCGGCTGGGCGGCAAGCGGCGACTCGGGCGGCTCGAGGGGCGATTCGGCCGCGACGGCGGGCGTTGCCGCATGGACGATCGCCGCAGCGGCGAGACCCGCGAGCGTCAGGATAGCGATCGTCGCGGCGTCACCGCCCGCCAGCGCCGCAAAGATCGCCGCGACGCCAAGCAGCGTCAGCGCGATGACCAGGCTGGACAGGCGGTCGAACATCGTGCCTGCGCGTCGCACGCGCCGCGCGCCCGTGCAAGCCCGTTCGCGCGGGTTAACCGTTCGCGTGCGAATGTGCCAAAGCGGGATCGGCCGAAGCGGGCCCTCGTCTTTTGCTTGGCCCCCTCGCGCCGATTGGCTATGCGCAGGGCATGGAAAATCGCGATCTTCCGAACGAAGAGGGACGCCCCGCAAGCGAGCCCGTGCCGTCGCGGCGGCGGATGCTCGCGCTCGGCGCGGCTGGTGTGTCGGCGGCGCTGACGATCCGCCCGGCCTTTGCCCAGACCGCGGTGTCGGTAATGAACTGCGAGATTCCGGTTCCCGACCTCGGCGCGGCGGGCCAATATATCGACAAGCGCGGGCGGCTCGTTCCGCCGGGGACCAAGGGCGCTTATCCGGGCGCGCCGCGGCCCTTTACCGGCGAAGAGGTGAAACGCGCGTTCCACGGCCAGTCGCTGCCGGGGACGACCTACAACCAGTCGCAGGCCTATCTGCAATATATCCGGCGCTTGCAGGCGGGGCAGAGCGGCTTTACCTGCTTCGCATCGATCCAGATGCCGCGCTGACCATCGCTCCTTTGGGCGGTGGGGCATCGGCCGCATCGCAGACAAAGGAATTTCCCCCGTGAAACTCGCCTCGCTCAAAGCCGGCCGCGACGGCCGCCTTGTCGTCGTCTCGGACGATCTTGCCTGGTACGCCGACGCGGGACAGATCGCGCCGACCTTGCAGGCGGCGCTCGACGAGTGGGACATTATCGCGCCGCGGCTGAAGGCGCTGGCCGAAGACCTCAACCACGACGCAATTCCCAAGGAGCGATTTCACGAGCATGACGCGGCCTCGCCGCTGCCGCGCGCCTATCAATGGGCCGACGGCAGCGCCTATGTGAACCATGTCGCGCTGGTGCGGCAGGCGCGCGGCGCCGAAATGCCCGAAAGCTTCTGGCACGATCCGCTGATGTATCAGGGCGGCAGCGACAGCTTCCTCGCGCCCCGCGACCCGATCCCGCTCGGCGATCCGGCGTGGGGCTGCGACATGGAGGCCGAGGTGGTCGTGGTGACGGGTGATGTGCCGGCGGGGATCGACCCGGTCGCGGCGCGCGACAAGATATTGCTCGTCGGGCTGACCAACGATGTGTCGCTGCGCGGGCTGATCCCCGGCGAGCTGGCGAAGGGGTTCGGCTTTTTCCAGTCGAAACCCGCGAGCGCGATGTCGCCGGTGTTCGTCACCCCCGACGCGCTTGGTGAGCGGTGGCAGGACGGCAAGCTGCACGGGACGCTGTGCGTCGACCTCAATGGCCAGCCGCTCGGCCGCGCCGACGCGGGGGTCGACATGACCTTCGACTTCGGCCAGCTGATCGCGCACGCCGCGAAGACGCGCAATCTGATCGCGGGGACGATCATAGGGTCGGGCACGGTGTCGAACCGCGATGCGGGCGGCGGGCCCGGCAAGCCGATCGCCGAGGGCGGGCTGGGCTACAGCTGCCTTGCCGAAGTGCGCACGGTCGAAACGATCGAGGGGGGCGAGGCGAAGACGCCCTTCATGCAGGCCGGCGACACGGTGCGCATCTGGATGGACGACGATCGCCACCATAGCATCTTCGGCGCGATCGAGCAGCGGGTGGGGTGAGGGGGTAGGTTAAGCCCCTCCTCTTCAGAGGAGGGGTTTGGGGTGGTGTAGCGGCCTGGCGTTCGGCCGAAGCCACCACCCCGCTGCGACTAACGCGCAAGCGCGTAAGTCTCGCTGCCCCTCCTCTGAAGAGGAGGGGTGGATCAACGTCCCGAATTCCCGTTTATGAAATATTAGCCGCCGCCGCCACCCATGGCTCCCTTCAGCGCGTCGCTCAGCGAGCAGGCCGCCGGGCCGAGAATGACGATGAACAGGCACGGCAGGATGAAGAGGATCAGCGGCACTGTCATGATCGCGGGCAAGCGCGCGGCCTTTTCCTCGGCGCGCATCATGCGCTCGTTGCGGAATTCGGCCGACAGGACGCGCAGCGCGCTGGCGAGCGGGGTGCCGTATTTTTCGGTCTGGATCATGGTCGTGACCACGCCCTTCACCGATTCGAGATTGACGCGATAGGCGAGATTCTCGAACGCCTGGCGGCGTTCGGTGAGGAAGCCGAGCTCGATCGACGTCAGCGCAAATTCCTCGCCCAGTTCGGGATAGGCGCGGCCGAGTTCCTTCGCGACGCGCGCAAAGGCGGCGTCGACGGTGAGCCCCGCTTCGGCGCAGATGACGAGCAGATCGAGTGCGTCGGGGAGGCCTTTGCGGATCGCGTCGGTGCGTTTCTGGCGCTTGTTCTGAACGAACAGATCGGGCGCCTTGTAGCCGAGGATCAGCGCCGCCATCGTGAACCCCGAACGCTTGAACGGGGTCAGCGTCGGCCACATGTCGATGCCATAGATGAGCAGCGCGGCAAGCCCGCCGAAGACGATCGGCAGGACGAGGCGGCCGAAAATCACCGCGACCGCGAGGTCCTTCGAACGGATGCCGGCCTGTGCGAGCTTTTGCTGCACATCCTTGATCTGGCCTTCCTGGAGCACCTGCAGCTTGCCGAGGAAGGTGCGCATCTTGTCGGCGGTCTCGTTCTTGCGGACGAGCTTCGCGCGGCGCTTCGCGGTCGAGGCGGTGATGCCGGCCTTCAATTGTTCGCGCCGGTCGTTGAGCGCCTTGACACGCTTCGCCATCGGGTCGCGCACCGTCATCGCGCCATAGACGGCGAGCATGACGGCGAAGACGCCTACCGCGGCGAGCATGGTCGCGGCCCAGACGATGTCGACGCCCATCAGCGTCGGTCCCTGCTGGGCGCCGGAGAAAGCCGCGAAGACGAGATTGCTGTTCATTGGTCGCCCCGCCCTAAATCTCGAACGAAATCATGCGCGACATGATGAAGGCGCCGAGGCTCATCCAGATGAGCCCGCCGCCGCCGGCGATCATCAGCCGCTCTTCGTGGAAGAAGCCCGCGAGATATTCGGGGTTCATCATCCAGACGATCGTGAAGACGAAAAAGGGCAGCGACCCGACGATATAGGCCGACGCCTTGGCTTCGGACGACATCGCCTTGATCTTGAGCTTCATCTGCGCGCGCTTGCGCAGCACGTCGGAGAGGTTGGCGAGCGTTTCCGCGAGGTTGCCGCCCGTTTCGCGCTGGATCGCGATGGTGATGCAGAAGAATTTGATCTCGGGCGTCCCGATCGTCTCGGCGGTCTCGAGCAGCGCCGCCTCCATCGTGTTACCGATGCGGATACGCTCGACGATGCCCTTGAATTCCTCGCCAACCGGCCCCGGCAGCTCCTGGCTGACCACCTGGAAGGTTTCGGTGACGGGCAGGCCCGATTTCAAACCGCGGACGAGCAGGTCGATCGCGTCGGGAAAGCGCGCGTTGAACTTGGTGACGCGCTTCTTGATCAGGCGCCCGACGACGAACCACGGCAGCCCGACCATCGCGGCGAGACCCAGGAGCGACGACAACAGAAAGGGGGTGCGGAGGACGAGAAGCGCGCCGGTGACGACGACGAACACCGCCATCGAGGCGAACATATATTGGGTGATCGTCCAGTCCTTGCCCGTCTGCCGCAGGCGCTTTTCCAGTTCCTCGCGGCGCGGCATCAGGCTGGTCAGTCCGGATTCGGCACGGCCGCCGCCGGACTGGATCGTCTTGCGCATCTGCGCCGCGACCACCGCCTCGGTAGAGGCGGCGTGGCGATCCTTCACCGTCGCGAGCCGGCGCAGCTTCGCCTTGCCGACCGACGGCCCGCCGAGAAGCAGCACGAACGCGACGAAAACCAGGAAGCAGGCTGCGATGATGAGCGTGGGCAGGGTCATGGTCGGATCGTCCGGTTATGCGTCGAACGGCCGCAGCAGGGCGCCGCGGCGCGGTCCTACGCCTGTTTCGCGGTCTTTTTGGTCACCAGCGTGCCGAGGCCGCCGAGCTTGCCGAGCAGCGACGCGCCCGATTTGGCCTTGCTCGCCTCGGCCGCCTCTTCGGCGTCGTCGGCCCCGTCGAGCACGAGGCGCATCAATTGCGTCCAGACATGGCCGGCCTTGGTGCCCTTGCACACCTCGGCATAGGATTTGCCGAGCTTTGCCGCCTGGCTCACCAGCTTCGGGTCGAAGGGAATGACGATGTCGACCGGGCGTTCGATCGACGATTCGAACTCCTTGCGCGACAATTCGCCGATCGCGTTCTGCACCTTGTTCGCGACCAGCAGGACGCGGGCGCCCGGGACATTTTGCTTGAACCAGGACAGGAGGCGGATCGTGTCGCGCGCCGCGGCGAGCGTGACGTCGGTGACGAGCAGGATCGTTCCGGCTTCCGACACGAGGTGCGGGAAGGGGATGAGCACCTGTCGCGGAATGTCGACGATCGTCATCTCGAACGCACCGCGCAGCTCTTCCTCGAGCTGGAAGAAGGCCGAGCCGTCGGTCATCACCGGCTGGTGGATCGGTGCTTCGGCCGAGAGCAGGCTGAGCCTGTCCGAGGCGCGCACCATCGCGCGCTCGATGAACAGCCCGTCGATGCGGCTCGGATTGTCGATCGCGTCGATCAGCCCGCGGCCGGGCTCGAGGTCGAGCGTCAGCGCGCCGGTGCCGAAGTGGACGTCAAGGTCGAGCAATGCGGTCTGGCGGCCGGCCTGGTCGCTGATCGCCCAGGCGAGCGAGGTCGCGACCATCGAGGCGCCGACGCCGCCGCGCACCCCGACGACCGCCATCATATGGTGCGGCTTGTCGTCGTGGCCGTCGGCGTGTTTCGGCGCCGACAGCATGGCTTGCGCCATGGTCAGCGATTCGCGCACCTGATCGAGCGACAGCGGTTTCAGGAGATAGTCCTGAATGCCGCTCGACAAGAGATCGCGATAGAGGCGGACGTCGTTGACCTGGCCCGCCGCGATGACGACCGTGCCCGGTTCGCATACTTCGGCGAGGGCGTTGATGTCGTTGATCGGATCGCCCGATTCGGACATGTCGACGAACAGGATGTTCGGGCTCGCCGAGACCGACAGCGACTGGACCGCATTGCGCAGCCCGCCCTTGTGGCATTTTTCGACCGGCCAGCCCATGTCGCCGGCGGCGACGCGGATCAGCTCCAGCGTATCCTCGTCGCAGACGAAGGCGTTGAAGGGTTCACGCAGCCCGGCTGCTTTGAAAGGAGCGTTCACTTGCCGCCTCCACTGCTGGTTTCTTGACTCTTCAGCTCGCCGGCACCCGTCGGCGGCTTTTCGCGATAGGTCTTGATCGCGCGGATCGCGGTGCTCGGGTCCTGGCGATCGGCGCTCGCCCCCTTGATCAGGTCATTGGGGTCGGCGATCATCGCGGCGAGATTGCTGTTCGACGCGCAGCCATAGTTCGACGAGGTCGCATTGTTGAAATTGATCGAATATTTGCTCGACCAATCGGGGCAGCCGGGGACATAGGCCGAGCTTCGCGTGACCACGACGCGCAGGCTGCCCGCGGGGACGTCGCCGGTAGTGACCGGAACGCCTTCGCTGACGAGCAGGCCGCGGCGCTCGACCATCGAGCGGATCGTCGCCTGTGCGGCGCTGTTGCCATAGGTCGACGGATCGTCGATCGCGATGCGGTCGCCATAGGCGACGTTCATCGCGTCGAGCCAGCCCTGGAGGCGGCCCTGCTCGCTCGGCGGCAGCTCGCCGTTCGCGGTGGCGACATCGAACTGGTAGATGGCGTTGCGCACGACCGGCTGGTGGACCGATTCGAGGCTGCGGTTGCTGCTCGCGGTGCCGGTGCTGCACCCCGCAAGGGCGGTTGTCAGAGCCACGGCTGTCCAAGTTGCGATATATTTCATCACTTTGCTCCCGAAAAGCCGTGCATCACTGGAGGTTGAAGCCGGGCGAGACCTCGTCGCCGCCGCGCAGGCGGTCGGCGTCGCCGGGGGTCGTTTCGAGCCGCGGCTTCGGTCGTTCGCCGCCGGTGACGCCGTCGGCCGACTGGCCGAGGAACAGGCGCGCGGCGTCGTTCGGCGCCAGGAAGGCGTCGGTCGGCAGCTTGATCTGGTCGGCCGAGACCGGCTTGACGAGATAGGGCGTCACGACGATCACCAGTTCGGTTTCGCCGCGGCGGAAGCTGTCCGACTTGAACAGGGTGCCGAGGATCGGAATGTCGCCCGCGCCCGGCATCTTGTCGATCGCGCCGACCGATCGGTTGTTCATCAGCCCGGCGATCATGAAGCTTTCGCCCGAGCCGAGCTCGACGGTGGTTTCGGCGCGCCGCACGGTGAGCGCGGGCACCTGGAAACCGTCGATCTGGATCGCGCCGTCGGTGGTCAGCTCGGACACTTCGGGTCGCACGCGCAGGCTGATGCGCCCGTTCGACAGCACCGTCGGCGTATAGGCCAGGCTGACGCCATATTTGCGATATTCGATCGTCGTGCCGGCGAAATTGCCGGGGATCGGAACCGGATATTCGCCGCCCGCGAGGAAGTCGGCGGTTTCGCCCGAGAGCGCGGTCAGATTCGGCTGCGCGAGGGTGAGCACCATGCCCGAGCGTTCGCCGAGGTCGAGCGAGGCCATGATGTCCATGCCGAACAGATGGCCCGCCGCGCCGATGCTGTTCGTTCCGTCGGGCTGTGCGAATTCATAGGTCGTCGATCCGTCGGGGCCATAGGTGATCTTGCCCGCGGGGCGGCCGCGGAAGACGCTGCCGAGGAAGCCGTTGCCCATCGGGCCGTCGCGGTCGCTGGTGAGGATGTTGCCGCTGATTTCCTTGAGCAGCGAACGGTTCACCTCGGCGATGCGGACCTGCAGATTGACCTGCAGCGGCGTTGCGGTGCGCAGGCGCGACATCACCTTGGTCGTGTCGCCGACAAAGGCCTGCACCAGCCGTTCGGCCTCGGCGGCGTCGTCGGGCGACTGGACCGTGCCGGTGAGCAGCACGAAGCCGTTCATCGTGTTCGCCGCGATCTTCGCCTCGGGCATCGCGAGCGAAAGCATCTGGTCGATGGTCTCGATGTTGTTGCCGACGTGCGCGACGGTCGAATAGACGACGCGGCCGCTGGCGTCGGTCGCATAGATGCTCGTTTCGCCCGGCGCCTTGCCGAAGATATAGAGCTGGCGGCTTGAGCGGACCTGGACGTCGGCGACCTTGTCGTCGGCGACGAACAGGTCGGTCATCGCGGCGGGCAGGCTGACGAGGCGGCCGCGGCCGACCGACAGGTCGATGCTGCTGCTCGCATTCTGGGTCGCCTGCGCCGATGCCGGCTGCGACGGCGCGGCGGAGAGCGTGGCTGCAACGAGGCCGATGGCCAGGGTGCGCGCGATCGCCGCGGCCTTGAGTGTGGCTTTGCTGTTCATCTTATTTACCCCCAACCGGAACCACGGTGGTCGCGCCGCCGCGGTTCACGCGCACGACCGGCCCCTGCGGAACCCCCACATAGCTGGCCCCCGATGCGCCGGACGCCGCCGCATAATTGGTCGGCTGGCGCGGTGCGGAGACGCGGCCGCTCACCGGAACCCAGAAGCGCGAGACGTCGCCGCCCGTCGTTGCCGACGCGCGGCTCGCGGTCGGGCGCGCAGCGGCGGCGGCGAGCATCTTCTTTTCGTCGGCGCCGTTCGCGGGCACGTCGACGTCGCCCGATGCGATCGCTTCCTCGAGCTCGCCCGCGCTTTCGGCGAGCGGACGCAGTGCGAGCGACAGCGTGCCCATGCTCTGCGCGACCGCGATCTTTTCCGCGATGTCGGGGGTTGCCTCGAGCGTCACCGAACCGAAGGTGCGCACCGGCGTCTTGCCGGTTTCGTCCTCGGCATCGTAGCGCTGGTCGGTTGCGAGCACGCGCACGTTGCGGACGATCGTTTCGGCGGTGAACAGTTCGGAATCGGGATAGGAGCTGCCTTCCTCGACCTTCAGCTTCTGCGACAGCAGCACGTCGACGCGGTCGCCCGGAAAGACGAAGCCGGCGACGCCTTCTTCTTTCGACACCTTGACGGTCACGGCGCGCATACCCGGGCCGAGCGCCGCGGCGAGGAAGCCCCGGTCGTCGGGATGGACGAGCGCACCCTGCGTCAGCGGCTGACCCGCGGTGATCGGATAGCGCACCACCGTGCCGACGAGGCTGTTCGCATCGGTCTTTTCCTTCAGGAAATAGGCCTGCTCGACCAGCTCCTTCGGCCAGGGCTGAAAGCGGAAGCTGTCCGGGCCGATGATCGTGCCGACCGGCAGCTGCCGGGTCGCGACGAGGATCATGGGACCGGTGATCTCCGGTGCTGCGGCAGCGCGCGCCTGCGGAGCCGAGGCGCCGCGCATCATCTGGTTGACCCCGAACGCCGCACCGATCGCAATGACCAGCGCGCCGACGATCAGCATAATCTTTCGCGTATCCATGACGATTCTTCGCCCTCCTGCACCCACCAGAGACGGCAGTGCTTACCCTCAGGTCGATCCGATAAACTGAAACTGGTTAAGATAGTGTTGGTGAAGCGCCCAAAGTCCGGCGGCCGCGATCGCGACTCCGTAAGGAACCTCGACCGGCGTTTCGCGCGGGCGGATTTTCATGTGAATCAACATGATCGCCGACAATATGCCGCCGGCGACCGCCATCACGGTCAAGGTCGGCATGAACAGCGGCAGCGGGATCCACAGCATCACCGCGCCGATCATCTTGACATCGCCGCCGCCCATCGCGCCGAGCGCGAACAGGCCGACGAAGACCAGAAACACTGCGAGCGCCGCCCCGAGCTGAAGCGGGATATCGGGCCACGCCGCGAGGCCGGTCGCAATCCAGAAGGGGATTGCGAGCAGCGCGATCGCAGCATTCAGCCGGTTCGAAATCGTCCGCGTCCGCACGTCGCTGATCGCCGCGGCGATCATCAGGGCGGCAAGCAGGGCCATCAAGCCGAGGACGAACGGGCTGGTCTCCATAGGATTTGCTGTAGGGTGGATGGCTTACCAAAGCGTAACCATGTTGGGCGGCGGCGCGTCGGCTTTGGGGTGGGGAGCGGACGTTTCGGCCTGTTAAGCCCCTCCCCTTCAGGGGAGGGGTTGGGGTGGGGCCTCGAAACCTTACGCGAGGTCGATAGGCCCCACCCCACTACGACTAGGCAGCCCTTCGACAAGCTCAGGACTGCCAAGTCTTCGTTGCCCCTCCCCTGAAGGGGAGGGGCTTCCTTGTCCCTACGACCGCTACCGCCCGAACTCGGCGGTCGTTCGCGCGAGCACCATCGCCGCCCCGCTTGCATTCGCGCCGTCAGGCGATATGCGCCGCGGCATGACCGGCAGCTTTCCCTCGACCACCGATGTGCTGATCGTCGGCGCGGGGATCGCGGGGGCGAGCCTCGCGGCGGCGCTCGCGTCCTATCGTTCGGTGCTGATGATCGAGGCCGAGGAGCAGCCGGGCTATCACGCGACCGGGCGCTCGGCGGCTTTCTGGCACGAAAGCTATGGCGGCGCGGGGGTGCAGCCGCTGTCGAGCGCATCCTTTGCGGCGCTCGCCGACCCTGCGGCGGAATTTTCCGAGCGCCCCTTTCTGTCGCCGCGCACCGCGCTGACGATCGGGCGCGCGGCGGATGCCGGGGCGGTCGATGCGTTCGTGGCCGAATTCGCCGCGAAGGGCGTTGAGGTCGCGCGCCTGTCGGGTGCGGCGGTCGCGGACAAGGTGCCCGGACTGCGCCCCGAATGGAGCGAGGCGGCCTATGAACCCGCGTGCAGCGACATCGACGTCGCCGCGCTGCACGCCGCCTATCTGCGCGCGGCGAAGCGCGCTGGGGCGGCGCTCGCGGTGCAGGCGCCGCTGCGCGCCGCGCGCCGCGAGGGGGAGCGCTGGCGGGTCGAGACGGGGCAGGGGACGGTCGAAGCCACGACGATCGTCAACGCCGCCGGGGCGTGGGCCGATCGGGTCGCCGCCGCCTGCGGCATCGCGCCGGTCGGCATTCAGCCTTATCGGCGCACGATGCTGCAGGTGCGGCTGGACGCGCCGGTTCCTGCGGCGCTGCCGCTGGTGCTCGACGTCGGCGGCAGCTTTTATTTCAAGGGCGAGAGCGCGGGCCGCATCTGGCTGACCCCGCATGACGAAACGCCGATGGCGCCGGGCGATGTCGCACCCGACGAGATCGACATCGCGGTGGCGATCGACCGGCTGCAATCGGCCGTCGACTGGCCGGTTGCGGCGATCGAGCGCAAATGGGCGGGACTGCGCAGCTTCGCGCCCGACCGGCGCCCGGTGTTCGGCGCCGACCGCCGCGAGCCGGCGTTCGTCTGGTGCGCGGGGCAGGGGGGCTTCGGCATCCAGACCTCGCCAGCGATTTCGGCGCTGCTCGCCGCAGAGCTCGGCGCGCCCGCGCCCGGCGGCGCGATCGGCGCGGTCGATCCCATGCCCTATTCGCCGCAGCGCTTCGCCTGATCGGCGAACGGGTTGCGCTATGCGCGCGCCGGCTTAACATGGACCAAGCGCCTGCTTCCCGGGCGCCCGATCTTAGCGGAGGATTGCAATGGCGCATTATTTCGAGATCAAGAAGAACAAGGCGGGCGAGTTCGTCGCCTATTTCAAATATAACAGCGAAACCATCTTCTGGACCGAAGGCTATACGAGCAAGGCGTCGGCGAAAAATGCGATCGAATCGATCAAAACCAACGGGCCGGGTGCCGATACGCGCGAGGCCGAATGATCTAGCGCGACCGGAAACGGGCGATAGGCGACGATCAGCATTTCATAACCTTGTCATTCCCGCGAAAGCGGGAATCCAGAGCGTGCGTCGGCTGACCCCGCACTGGATTCCCGCTTTCGCGGGAATGACAAACAGAGAGTGACGGCCGCTCCCCACCCCATATCGGCCCTTCCGCGTGCCTTTGCGTCCTATCGCCCCCGCGCCGCCGCCAGCGCGGCGTCGCTTGCGAGGCGGTCGGCGAGTTCGTTGTCGCCGTGGCCGGCGTGGCCCTTGACCCACAGCCATTCGATCTGGTGGCGCGCCGCCTCGGCGATCAGGCGCTGCCAGAGGTCGGCGTTGGCGACGGGTTTCTTCGCGGCGGTCTTCCAGCCATTCTTCTGCCAGCCGTGGACCCATTTGGTGATGCCGTCGCGGACATAGACGCTGTCGGTCGACAGCTCGACGCGGCACGGGCGCTTGAGCGCCGCGAGCGCCTCGATCGCGCCCATCAGTTCCATGCGGTTGTTCGTCGTCTCGGCCTCGCTGCCCGACAGCGTCTTCACCGCGTCGCCCCAGCGCAGCACCGCGCCCCAGCCGCCGGGGCCGGGGTTGCCCTTGCACGCGCCGTCGGTGGCGACGATCACCGTCCGGGCTTCGTTCATGCCGCGAACAGCGCCGCGGCGTCGTCGGCGCGGTAGCGGCGCAGCCGTTCGAGGAAGGGCGAGGGGTCCTTGCGCGTGACGAGCGCGCCCGCCGGCGTGTGGATCCAGTCGTGCGCGCGGGTGAGGAGAAAGCGCAGCGAGGCGCCGCGCGCGAGCAGCGGCAGCGCGGCGATTTCGGCGTCCGAGAGCGCGACCTCGCCGAGATAGCCGCGCATCAGCGCCGACGCGCGACCCTGATCGCAGCGCTTCCCGTCGTCCGAAAAGCACCAGGACGCGTGGGTGATCGCGACGTCATAGGCGCGGAAATCGGTCGCGGCGAAATAGAAGTCGATCAGACCGGTCACCGTCTCGCCGAGCATCAGCACATTGTCGGGGAACAGGTCGGCGTGGATGACATGGCGCGGCAGGCCGGCGGGCCAATGCGCGTCGAGCCAGTCGAGTTCGGTATCGACCTCGGCCTGGAGACCGGGAAGCACGCTGTCGAGGTCGCCCGCGCCGGCAGCGATCGCGCGCCAGTGATGATGGCCCATGCTGTTGTCGCGCGCGCCCGAATAGCCGGCGAGCGCGCGGTGCATCGCGCCCAGCGCGCCGCCCGCCGCGGCGCACTGACCGGGGGTCGGATGCGTCAGCGAAATGCCGGGGAGAAACTGGATGACGCAGGCCGAGCGGCCGGCGATGCGCTGGATCGCGGCGCCTTCGCGGTCGTGGATCATCGCCGGCACCGCGCAGCCCGCGCGCGCGAGATGGTCGAGCAAGGCGACGAAAAAGGGCAGGTCGTCCGCCTTCACCCGCTTTTCATAGAGGGTGAGGATGAAACGCCCGCCCGTGGTTTCGAGCAGATAATTGCTGTTCTCCACCCCCTCGGCAATGCCCTTGCACGACACGACCGTGCCGATGTCGTAGCGCGCGACGAGCGCGGCGAGTTCGTCGGGATCGACATGGGTGTAAACGGCCATTTCGCGCGGGTCCTATGCGGCCGGTTCGAGGCCGCGCGGCAGCTTGAACACCATATTTTCCTGAGCGGTCACGACGACCTCCTCGGCGATCGGACGGTGGGCGGCGATCGCGTCGATCACTTCGCGCACCAGCGTTTCGGGCGCGCTCGCCCCGGCGGTGACGCCGAGCGCGGCGATGCCGGACAGCCATTCGGCGCGGATGTCGGCGCCGCGCTGCACCAGATGCGCGGGGGTGCCGAGCCGTTCGGCGACCTCGACAAGGCGCAGGCTGTTCGAACTGTTCGGCGCGCCGATCACGACGACGAGGTCGCACTGGCCGGCGATCGCCTTCACCGCCTGTTGCCGGTTCGATGTCGCGTAGCAGATATCCTCGCCGCGCGGTCCCTGGATTGCGGGGAAGCGATGCTGGAGCGCCGTCACGATGTCGCGCGTGTCGTCGACCGACAATGTCGTTTGGGTGAGGAACGACAGATTGTCGGGGTCGGCGGGCGCGAGCGCGGCGACATCGTCGACCGATTCGACGAGCGTCATCGCGCCATCGGGTAGCTGGCCGAGCGTGCCGACGACCTCGGGATGACCGGCATGGCCGATGAAGACGATATGGCGCCCGGCGTTGTTCGCGCGTTCGGCCTGGCGATGCACCTTCGAGACGAGCGGACAGGTCGCGTCGATATAGTCGAGCCCGCGCGCCTCGGCCTTTGCCGGGACCGCCTTGGGGACGCCGTGGGCGCTGAACACCACGGGGACGCCGTCGGGCACCTGGTCGAGCGATTCGACGAAAATCGCGCCCTTCGCCTTCAGATCGTCGACGACATAGCGGTTGTGGACGATTTCGTGGCGGACATAAACCGGCGCGCCGAAGCGATCGAGCGCCAGCTCGACGATGCGGATCGCGCGATCGACGCCGGCGCAGAAACCGCGCGGCGCGGCGATCAGGACGCGCAGCTCGGTCGAAGCCGTGCCGGGAGCCGGTGCCATCTTTTGCGGAGCGTTCATGAAGCGGTGCCCTAGCGCAAGCGGCCGTATTCGGTAAAGCTCCCCGTTGCGCCCCGTTCATCGCACCGATAAGAAGCGGCGCGCATGAGGTGGGACATCCCGCCGAAGCAAAAGGAAAGTCCGATCATCATGAAGCCTGTTTCGCCATCGCCCCGTAAGACAATGACCCTGCTCTGCGGAGCGGCGGTGCTGGCGACGGCTTCGGCGTGCAGCCGCGACAATGAACTCGATATTTCGGCGGGCGTCGGGGTCACCCAGACGCGCAACAAATGTCCGGCGGTCGCGGTGCCGCTGCACACCGGCGACATCACCCTGTTCGACCCGGCGGCGAGCCGCGATGCGAGCGCGATCGACGTCGTCGCGACGATCACCAACCTGACCCCGCAGTGCAACGATACCGGAGAGAAAATCTACCAGCTCGCCAGTTTCGACGTGGTCGCGATGCGGCGCGAGGCCGGACCGGCGCGCACGGTGACGCTGCCCTATTTCGCGACGGTCGTGCAGGGCGGCACCGCGGTGGTGGCGAAGCGGCTGGGGCAGGTGAGCGTGACTTTCCCCGAAGGCCAGATTCGTGGCACCGGCCACGGCGAGGCGTCGGCCTATGTCGATGCCGCGGCGGCGACGCTGCCTGCCGACATCCAGGAACAGATCATGCGCAAGCGCAAGCCCGGGGACGCCGACGCCGCGGTCGACCCGCTGAGCCTGCCCGAAGTCAAGGCCGCGGTGCAGCGCGCGAGTTTCGAACTGCTCGTGGGCTTTCAGCTGACGCAGGACCAGCTCGAATATAACGTGCGACGATAGACGCGGGGGCGACGCCGCCCTCGCATCCCGTTCGACCCTGCGGCGCCGTGGGCGCACGGTTTGCGTCGCCAGCCAGAGCGATTTGCCGGGAATTCGAACTAGCCCGCTTCCCCGAGCGAAGACGAGGGGCTCTGCCGAGCGAAGTCGAGGCTGCGACGGTGCGGGTTCTCGCTTCGCTCGAACGAGCCCCTCGTCTTCGCTCGGGGAAGCGGTTTATGTTTCCGGCTCGATGTCTTAAGGCGCGCCCCGACCCGTTGATCCAAGATAGGACCGATCCCGTGACCCTGTTCAGCCGCTTTTCCGACCATATCGACGCCGCGCTCGACGCGCTGGTCGCGCGAGGCGCCCTGCCCGCGGGGCTCGATCGCGGCGCGATCAGCGTCGAACCGCCGCGCGACCCGGCGCACGGCGACATCGCGACCAATGCCGCGATGGTGCTCGCCAAGCCCGCGGGGACGAATCCGCGCGCGCTCGCCGAACTGCTCGTCGCCGAACTGGGCGCGCTTGCCGAGGTGACCGAAGCGTCGGTGGCGGGGCCGGGCTTCATCAACATGCGGCTCGCCGACCAGAGCTGGCGCGACGAGCTGGGACTGATCCACGCCGCCGGGTCCGATTACGGACGCTCGACCATGGGGCAGGGTCGCCGTGTAAACGTCGAATATGTCTCGGCAAATCCGACCGGCCCGATGCACGTCGGCCATTGCCGCGGTGCGGTGGTCGGCGACGCGCTCGCCGCGCTGCTCGAATATGCGGGGCACCGCGTCACGCGCGAATATTATGTCAACGATGCCGGCGCGCAGGTCGACGTGCTCGCGCGCTCGGCGCATCTGCGCTATCGCGAGGCGCTCGGCGAGACTATCGGCGCGATCCCCGAGGGGCTCTATCCCGGCGACTATCTGAAGCCCGTCGGCGAGGCGCTCGCTGCCGAATATGGCGACAAATATGTCGGCGCGCCCGAAAGCGAATGGCTCGTCCCCTTCCGCACGGTCGCGGTCGCGGCGATGATGGACATGATCCGCGCCGACCTCGGCAAGCTCGGCATCCAGCATGCGGTGTTCGCTTCCGAGGCCGAATTGCAGGCGGAGGGCAAGCCCGAGGCGGCGGAAAAATGGCTGCGCGCGCACGACCTAGTCTATGACGGGATGCTCGAGGCGCCGAAGGGCGAGACGCCCGAGGATTGGGAGCCCGTCGAGCTGCCGCTCTTCCGCTCGACGCAGTTCGGCGACGATCAGGACCGGCCGATCAGGAAATCGGACGGCAGCTGGACCTATTTCGGCGCCGACCTCGCCTATCATTTCCAGAAGAGCCAGGACGCCGACGAACTGATCGACATCTGGGGCGCCGACCATGCGGGCACCGTCAAGCGGATCAAGGCGGCGGTCGCGGCGCTGACCGGGGGAAAGACCCGTTTCGACGTCAAGCTGGTGCAGATGGTGCGGCTGCTTAAAAATGGCGAGCCGTTCAAGATGTCGAAGCGCGCGGGCAATTTCGTCACCCTCGCCGACATCGTCGACGAGGTCGGCAAGGATGCGGTGCGCTTCACCATGCTGACGCGCAAGGCCGACGCGCAGATGGATTTCGACTTTGCGAAAGTGGTCGAGGCGTCGCGCGACAATCCGGTTTTCTATGTCCAATATGCCCATGCGCGGATCGCGTCGCTGAAGCGCAAGCTCGCCGAAGCGGGAATGTCCGAGGCGACGCCGGCGCTCGCGCGGCTCGACGCCTATGAGCTGGGACTCGTCAAGCTGCTCGCGCAATTCCCGCGCGTCGTCGAGGCGGCGGCGTCGGCGCGCGAGCCGCACCGCATCGCTTTCTATCTCGGCGAGGTCGCCGCGGCCTTCCACGCCTGGTGGAATCTCGGCAACGATCGCCCCGAGGCGCGGGTCATCGTCGCGAATGACGCCGAACTGACTGCAACGCGGCTTTATCTGGCCGACGGAATCGGGCAGATTATCCGCAACGGGCTGCACCTGATGGGGGTCGAGGCGCTCGAGGAGATGCTGTGATGAGCGAGGGGACGCGCGCCGATGAAAACGGCGGTCTGGGGTTCGGGGATGAGGATCGCCTGCCCTGGCTCGAGGCCGCCGACGATTATAACGACGATGGCGAAGTGTCGCCGACGCGGCTGCTCGTGCTCGTGCTCGGCGGCTTGCTGCTGATCGGCGCGGTGCTCGGCGGGCTCTGGTGGCTCCAGAACGGCGGCGCGCGCGGCCGCGGCGAGCTGATCGCCGCCGATGCCGGCGATTACAAGTTCCGGCCCAAGGACGACGCCGCCAAGGTCTTCGAAGGCGAGGGCGATGCGAGCTTCGCGGCGAGCGAAGGCGTCGTCGCGGGCGGCGAGGTCGATCCCGGCCGGATGCCCGAGGAACCGGCGGTGACGCCCGCCGATCGCGCGGCGGCCAAGGCCGAGGCGCCCAAGGCTGTGACCCCAAAGCCGGCGCCGGCGGATAAGCCCGAGGTCGCGCCCGCGGCGAACGACGGCGGCAGCAACGTGATCCAGCTCGGCGCGTTCAGCAGCGAAAGCGCGGCAAACAGCGCGTGGGCGAGCCTGTCGAAGCGCTTTGCCTATCTGTCCGAACTCAACCGTTCGGTGGCACCGACCGAGGTCGGCGGCAACAAGCTCTACCGGTTGCGCGTGTTCGCGGGATCGCCGGCCAACGCTCAGGCCTTGTGCGGAAAATTGCGCGTCGCCGGCGAAAATTGCGTCATCGTCCGCTGATTCGCGTCTGTTCGCCGCAGTTGCATTTGGTGGAGCGGCCACGATATGGCATGTTATGGCCTTTGGTTGCCGCGTGGGGGAGCGCCGACCGATGGAGGTTGACGCACGATGATACCCGCGATTTTCGGCCTGTCGGGTCCGACCCTCACCGACGATGAGCGCGATTTCTTTCGCGACAGCGACCCCGCGGGCTATATTTTGTTCGGCCGCAACATCGAAAATCGCGAGCAGCTTCGCCGCCTGACCGACGAGCTGCGCAGCCTCGACGGGCGGGCGCAGCTGCCGATCCTGATCGACCAGGAGGGCGGGCGCGTCGCGCGGATGAAGGCGCCCGAATGGCCCGCTTTTCCGAGCGGCGCGGCGTTCGACGCGCTCTATGAACGTGCGCCGGCGAGCGCGATCGAGGCGGCGCGGCTCAATGCGATGGCGCTCGCGCTGATGCTCGCCGAGGTCGGGATCACGGTCGACTGCCTGCCTTTGCTCGACGTGCGCCAGCCCGGCGCGAGCGACGTGATCGGCGACCGCGCGCTCGGCAGCGAGCCGATGCGCGTCGCGGCGCTGGGCCGCGCGATCCTCTCGGGATTGCAGGACGGCGGGGTCGTCGGCATCGTCAAGCATATCCCGGGGCACGGGCGCGCGATGCTCGATTCGCACGAGCAATTGCCCGTCGTGTCGGCGACCGATCGCGACTTGCAGACCGATCTCGCGCCCTTTGCAGCGCTGCGCGACGCAGCGATGGCGATGACCTGTCATGTCGTGTTCGAGGCGTGGGATGCCGACCGCCCCGCGACGCTGTCGCCGGTGATCATCGACAGCGTGATCCGCCAGCGTATCGGTTTTCACGGGCTGCTTTTGAGCGACGACCTCGACATGAAGGCGCTGTCGGGCGACGTGCCGGCGCGCGCCGCGGGCGCGGTGGCCGCGGGGTGCGACATCGCGCTCAACTGCTGGGGCAAGATGGACGATATGATCGGCATCGCCAACGCGCTGGACCCGATCCGCGAGATTTCGCTCGCGCGGCTCGAAGGCGCGATGGACCGCATCGCGGGCGCGCACGAGGCGCGCGAATTCGCGACGCTCGTCGACCAGCGCGACGCGCTGCTGGCGATCGCCTGAGCCGCCGATGGACGAGGATCTGCCGCTCGACTTCGAAATTGCCCCGGCGGCGGCAGAGCGCGACGAAGCGCTGCAAATCAGCCTCGAAAGCTGGGAAGGGCCGCTCGACCTGCTGCTGACGCTCGCGCGCGGGCAGAAGGTCGATCTTCGGCAGATTTCGATCCTCGCACTCGTCGAGCAATATCTGGCCTTCATTGCCGAGATGCGCGCGCTGAAGCTCGAGGTCGCGGCCGATTATCTGGTGATGGCGGCGTGGCTCGCTTACCTCAAATCGGCGCTGTTGCTGCCCAAGGACCCCGAGGCCGAGCCGTCGCCCGACGAGCTCGCGCTGCGGCTGCAACTCAGGCTCCAGCGGCTCGCGGCGATGCGCGAGGCGGCGGCGCGGCTCCTCGCGCGCGACCGCCTCGGCCGCGACGTGTTCGCGCGCCCGAAGCCCGAAGGTCTGCACGAGGTTCGCGTGCGGCGCTGGGACGCGAGCCTTTACGACCTTCTCTCGGCCTATGGGCGGGTCAAGCTGCGCACCGAGCCGGTGATCCATATGGTGTCGCGGCGTCCGGTGGTGACGCTCGACGCCGCGCTGCATCATCTCGAGCGGCTGATCGGGGTGAAGCTCGACTGGACCGAACTTTCCGCTTTCCTGCCGTCCGATTACGACGGCCCGCTGCGCCGCTCGGCGATCGCGTCGAGCTTCCTCGCCGCGCTCGAACTCGCGCGGCAGGGGCGGGTCGAGCTGAAACAGGACGGTGCATTCGAACCGCTCTATCTGAAGGCGCCTTCCGCATGACCCCGATCGACGACACCGAACGCGCCATCGAGGCGATGCTGTTCGCGAGCGACGAACCGCTTGACGCACGCCAGGTCGCGGCGCGGCTCGGCGATACGATGACGCCGGGGGACGTCCGCGCGATCATTCAGGCGATCGCCGCGCGCCACGCGGGGAGCGGGATCGAACTCGTCGAGCGCGGCGGGCACTGGCATTTCCAGACCCCTGCCGATCTGGCGCATCTGCTGCGCAGGGAGCGCGACGATCCGCGCAAGCTGTCGCGCGCGGCGTCGGAGGTGCTCGCGATTATCGCCTATCACGAGCCGGTGAGCCGCGCCGAGATCGAGGCGATCCGCGGGGTGCAGACCTCGAAGGGAACGCTCGACGTGCTGATGGAGGCCGAATGGATCGCGCCCGCGGGGCGGCGCGAGGTGCCGGGGCGGCCGCTGACCTATAAGACCACCGACGCTTTTTTGCAGCATTTCGGCCTTACCAGCCGCAAGGATTTGCCGGGAATCGAGGATCTGCGGGCCGCCGGCCTGCTCGACCCGGTCGATCTCGCCTTCGAAGAGGCGATGGGCGAGCTGGAGTTGGTCAAGGACGGCGAAGAAGAATAGTTATTTCGCCAGCTCGCGCGTGCAATCGCGATCGTCTGCCCCTATATGGGCGGCGCAAGGAGATAATTGATGGGTGGTTTGAGCATCTGGCACTGGCTGATCGTCGGAATCCTCGTCCTGCTGCTGTTCGGCAAGGGACGCTTTTCCGACATGATGGGCGACGTCGCCAAGGGTATCAAAAGCTTCAAGAAGGGCATGTCGGAAGACGAGGAGACGCCCCCGTCGCCCGCACCGCGGCAGATCGAGGGGCAGCGCGCGCCCGACGTTCCGCCGGCCGCGACTCCGGCCCCGACCGCCGAGACGGATCGCCGCTGAGCCACGTTCCGTCCGCAAGCACAGGTTGAAGCATGTTCGATGTCGCGCCGACCGAGTTGCTGCTCGTCGTGGTAGTGGCGCTGGTCGTCATCGGTCCCAAGGATCTGCCCAAGGCGATGCGCTTCGTCGGCAAATGGGTCGGCAAGGCGCGCGGCATGGCGCGCCACTTCCGCGCCGGGCTCGACACGATGATGCGCGAGGCCGAGCTCGAGGAGCTCGAAAAGCAGTGGCGCGAACAGAATGAGGCGATCATGCGCGAATTTCCGCGCATCGACGAGGCCGACAATCCGGCGATGATCCCCGCGACGACCCCGCCGCAGGACAGCAAGCCCGCCGAGGGCGAGGTGCCGGCGGAGGCAAGCGGGGACGACGAGGCGCCTGCCGAACCCGCGCCCGAAACGCACGCCGTGCCGCCGAAGGACGGGCCGCTGCCGTGACCGACGACACGATAGCAACCACCGAGGACGAGGACGGTGCCGGCGGCAAGATGCCGCTGCTCGACCATCTGATCGAGCTGCGCTCGCGCCTGCTGAAGTCGCTGGTCGCGATCGCGCTCTGCTTTGGCGTGTGCCTCTATTTCGCGCGGCCGATTTTCGGCATTCTCGTCCACCCGCTGCTCGCGGCGGGGCAGGGCAAGCTCATCTATACGCAATTGTTCGAGGCCTTTTTCGTCGAGATCAAGGTCGCGCTGTTCGCGGCGATGATGCTCGCCTTTCCGGTGATTGCGAACCAGCTGTGGAAATTCGTCGCGCCCGGCCTCTATCGCAAGGAGCGGCGCGCGCTGCTGCCCTTTCTCTTCGCGACGCCGGTGCTGTTCGCGATCGGCGCCTGTTTCGCTTATTTCATCACCGTGCCGCTCGCGCTCAAATTCCTGCTCGGCTATCAGGGCGAGGTCGGCGGAGTGACGCAGGAGGCGCTGCCCTCGGTCGGCAATTACCTGAGCTTCATCATGCAGTTCATCATGGCGTTCGGCATCGCTTTCCTGCTGCCGATCCTGCTGATGCTGATCGAGCGCGCGGGCCTCGTATCGCGCGAACAGCTGATTTCGGCGCGCCGCTATATGATCGTCGCCGCCTTCGCGATCGCCGCGGTCGCGACGCCGCCCGACATTTTGAGCCAGTTCCTGCTCGCGGTGCCGCTGATCCTGCTCTACGAAATGTCGATATTCGCCATCTGGTTCACGCGGCGGCGCGAAAAGCGCGTGGCCGAAGCGGCCGAATAGGCGGCCAGGCAGAGGCGATCCTATCCGTTGCGATACGGGTGCATTTCGGACGGGGGAGGACGCCTCCTCTCCTTGCCGTCATGCTGAACTCCTTTGGCGATTATTCCCTTCGCATCCGGATTTCGTCATTGCGAGCGAAGCGAAGCAATCCAGAGTGTGCGTAAACCGCTCTGGATTGCTTCGCTTCGCTCGCAATGACGGGGCATATGGATGCAATAGAGATAATCGCCAAACAAGGTCGGGGTGACGAAGACTGTGAGCGCTGCCTCCAGTCGAAAGCGCTCGCGTTTTGAAAGACCATGACCCCCAAAACAAAACAGGCGCCCGGAGAGGAGCGCCTGTCGAACCTCGCGAAGAGGTATAGGGTAAGAACGTATCGCGATCAGTGAATCGCGTCGCTTCCCGCCTGACCGACCGACTCGATGTCGCGACCGGCACCTTTGACGGTGTTGCAAGCCGTAACCAGAAAGCTTGCCATCAGGGCGAGCAGAATTACGCGGAAACTCGTCATCTTTCACCTCTCACAGGAATTTTTAGCAAAATGGCCCGGCTCGCTTCGAGGGGGGGGAGGGAATGCGGGCCGGGCCAATGTTGCTGAGCAGCGCTGCGGGGGGGCGATGACCGCTGCTCGAAGGGGAAACACCTCTGCGCGCCGATAAGTTCCCGAAAAAAATTCGAGTGATGCATTTTTTTTGAGAATCTTTTGAATCGCTTGGAATCAGGAGCTTTATTTTCAGAGGCTGGTGAGGCCGCTGGCCACTGCGAGCCCCAGAAAGGCAAGGAAACCCATCGAATCGGTGGTCATCGTCACGAAGATCGAACTGGCGACCGCGGGGTCCTGATCGAGCCGGTCGAGGAGGAGCGGGATCGCGACTCCGGCGACCCCCGCGACGAAGATATTGACGATCATCGCCGCGGCAATCACCCCGCCGAGTCCGGGATTGGCGAACCAGAGCGCGGTGCCGCTGCCGGCGATCAGCGCGATCGTGCCGCCGTTCAGCAGCGCGATCTTCATTTCGCGCCACACCGCGCGCCAGCTGTTCGAATCGGTGAGCTGGTTCATCGCGAGCGCGCGCACGGTGACCGCCAGCGTCTGCGTTCCCGCATTGCCGCCGACCCCCGCGACGATCGGCATCAGCGCGGCGAGCGCGACCATATGCTCGATCGCGCCGCCGAACAGCCCGACGATCGTCGAGGCGACGAGCGCGGTGCCGAGATTGGCGACGAGCCAGCGCACGCGCGCGCTGTAGGTTTCGCGGATCGGCTCGTTTATGTCGCCGTCGCCGGCACCCGACAGGCGGAGGATGTCCTCGCCCGCCTCTTCCTGAATGATGTGGACGATGTCGTCGACCGTGATCATGCCGACGAGCCGCCCCGCCTTGTCGACCACCGCGGCCGAGATCAGCGCATATTTCTGAAAGCGCAGCGCAACCTCTTCCTGATCCATGTCGACCGGGATCAGCGTCTGTTCGCGCTGCATCACGTCGCTGATCGCGATGTCGCGCGGGGTGCGCAATATCCAGCTGAGCTGGCAGGTGCCGATCGGGCGGTGCATCGGATCGACGACGAAGATTTCCCAGAAATCGGGGGTCAGATCCTGATCTTCGCGCAGCCGGTCGATGACGTCGCCGACGGTGACATGTTCGGGCACCGCGACATATTCGCGCTGCATCAGGCGCCCGGCGGTCTCCTCGGGGAAGGAAAGGGCGTCCTGAATCGCCGCGCGGTCCTCCGGATCGAGCGCGTCGAGGACCGCCTGCTGCTCGTCCTCCTCCATATCCTCGATGATCGCGACGGCGTCGTCGGTATCGAGTTCGGAGGCGATTTCGGCGACCTGTTCGGGCGCGAGCAGGTCGATCAGCCGCTCGCGCACATAATCGTTCATCTCGGCGAGCACATCGGGCGAGAGGAGGTCGCCGAGCACCGAGGCGAGGAGCGGACGGTCCTCGTCCGAGACGAGTTCGAAGAGGTCGGCGATGTCGGCGGGGTGGAGGCGGCCGACGCGTTCGCGCGCCGCCTCATGCTCGCCGGCTTCGGCAAGGTCGATCACGTCGCGGACGAATTCGGGCTTCAGCCGGTCGTCCTCGTCGAGTTCGGTGTCGGGGGGCGCGGCGTCGCGCTCATGATCGAAATCCTCGTCGACCATAAGCTCTTCGGGGGGCAGGGAATCTTCGCGTTTGTCCATCGCGGACCTCCCTGTCGTGGCCGGCGAACCGGCCTGCTGAACCCACCTCTCCCCTAGTCGTGCCGCCCGGGCTTGGCAACGCTCCGCCGCTCGGCGCGGGCAATTAATGCGTGGCTTTGGCGCCCGGCGCGGCTATGGCACCGGCAAATCCAACCAGAGGAGCTTTCCCATGTCCGACCAGACCCTGACCCTGTCGCTGTCGACGGGCGATGTCGTCATCCGCCTGCGCCCCGACCTTGCCCCCCAGCATGTCGAGCGCATCACAACGCTCGCCAAGGACGGCTTTTACGACGGCGTCGTCTTTCACCGCGTGATCGACGGCTTCATGGCGCAGGGCGGCGACCCGACGGGCACCGGCATGGGCGGCAGCCAGCTTCCCGACCTTGCGGCCGAGTTCAACAGCGAGCCGCATGTGCGCGGCGTTTGTTCGATGGCGCGCGCGATGAACCCGAACAGCGCGAACAGCCAGTTCTTCATCTGCTTCGACGACGCGCGCTTCCTCGACAATCAATATACCGTCTGGGGCGAAGTGATCGAAGGCATGGAAAATGTCGACGCGCTGCCCAAGGGCGAGCCGCCGGCGAACCCGGGGAAGATCGTCAAGGCGACGGTTTCGTAAAGGGCCGATTACCCCCTCCTCTTCAGAGGAGGGGCTTTATTGTCCGCTCACTCCCCCACAAATCCGTTCAGCCGCTCGCAGGCGGCGATCCAGTCTTCCTTGAAGGCCTGGACGACCTGCCCGGCGCCCATCGCTTCGTTCATCAGGCCGACGCCCTGGCCGACCCAATAGGTCGCGAGCACCTTGGCGCCTTCGTGGCCGCCCTCCGACAGCTTGTCGACCTTGCGCAGCGCGGGTTCGCTGACCAGCGATTGCAGCGGCATCGGCAGCGGTTTCGGCGCGCCCTCCGCCTCCCACGCGTCGGTCCAGGGCGAGCGGAGCTGGCGCGACGGCTTACCGGTGCGGCTTTTCGAGCGCACCGTGTCGCGCGCGCTCGCGGCGAGCATCTTGTCCTTGACGACCGGGTTCGTCTCGGCCTCGGCGGTGGTCAGCCACACCGATCCGCACCAGGCGCCGTGGGCGCCCATCGCCATCGCCGCCGCCATCTGGCGCCCGGTGACGATGCCGCCCGCGGCAAGGATCGGGGTGGTGTCGCCGATCGCGTCGAGCGCCGCGGCGACTTCGGGGACGAGCACCATCGTCGCGACCTCGCCGCAATGACCGCCCGCTTCGCCGCCCGCGACGACGAGGATGTCGACTCCGGCGCGGACCTGCGCGAGCGCGTGGTCGCGTGTGCCGACGAGCGCCGCGACGGGGACATTATGCCGCTTGCCGAGGTCGAGCATCAGCGGCGGCGGGACGCCGAGCGCGTTGGCGATCAGCTTGATCGGGTGGCGGAAGGCGACTTCGAGCAGCTTCGCCGCGCCTTCCTCGTGCATATTGTCGCCGAAGCTCTGCCGCGCCGCCATTGCATCGTCGAGTCCCTCTGCATCGACGCCGAATTTTTCGAGCACGCCGGCGGCGAAGCCACGGTGCGTTTCGGGAATCTGCGGCGCGCCCGCGGCGGGCGCCTCGCCCTTGCCCGCGAAGCTGTTGGGGACGATCAGGTCGACGCCATAGGGGCGCCCGCCGATATGGCCGTCGATCCACGCCAGCTCTTCCTCGAGCCGCTCGGGCGGCAGCGCGGCGGCGCCGAACACACCCATGCCGCCCGCCTTCGACACCGCGACGACGACGTCGCGGCAGTGCGAAAAGGCGAGCAGCGGAAATTCGATGCCGAGCATGGCGCAGATGGGCGATTGCATAGTTCGTCTCCCGTTTCCCCAGCTCGTCATTGCGAACCCGGCAAAGCCGGGTGAAGCAATCCAGAGCGGTTTACGCGCACTCTGGATTGCGGCGTCGCCTTCGGCTCCTCGCAACGACGAAGGCTGGGCTTGTTTCGGCAGCCATGTCAGCGACAGTTGACGTAAACGTCAAGTTGATTTGCGCCGGCCAGCCTTTATCGCGGGGGCCATGACCGAATTTACGCTCCCCGGCCTCGACCTCGACGCCTTCGTCCGCGCCACGCTTGCCGAGGATCTCGGCAGCGGCGGCGACATCACGTCGCTGGCGGTGATCCCCGCCGATGCGCGGTTCGAGGGGGTGATGGACAGCCGCGACGCGATCACCGTCGCGGGGCTGCCGATCGCCGAGCGTTTCTTTCGCGCGCTCGACCCGGCGATGGCGATCGAGATTTTGGTCGAGGAAGGCGAGGGGGTGACCGCAGGCACCGACCTGATGCGCCTGTCGGGCAATGCGCGCGCGATGCTGACCGCCGAACGCTCGGCGCTCAACACGGTGCAGCATCTGTCGGGAATCGCGACGCTGACGCGCCGCTATGTCGACGCGCTGGGCGGCGCGGCGACCCTGCTCGACACGCGCAAGACGATTCCGGGTCTGCGCGTTCTGGAAAAATATGCGACGCGGATGGGCGGCGCGACCAATCACCGCATGGGGCTTTGGGATGCGGCGATGATCAAGGACAATCATGTCGCGGTCGCGGGATCGGTCGAGGAAGCCGCGCGGCGCGCGGTCGCGGCGGGGATCGAGACTATCATCGTCGAGGTCGACCGCGTCGATCAGGTCGAACCCGCGCTCGGTGCGGGTGCGACGCATCTGCTGCTCGACAATATGGGTTTGGAGGATCTGCGCAAGTCGGTCGCCATCGTCGCGGGCCGCGTGCCGGTCGAAGCGTCGGGCGGCGTGACGCTGGAAACGATCGGCGCGATCGGGGCCACGGGCGTGACCTATGTTTCGGTCGGACGATTGACGCAATCGGCGCCGGCCGCCGACATCGGGCTCGATTTTGCGCTGGCCTAGCCTCGCCGCATTGGCGCTGCTGCTTGCGCCCACCGCCGCCCACGCGCAGGCGCTGGCGTGCAAGGCGCCCGAGCGGCTGCCGGTGCCGCGCACCGAAAAGCCGCCGCGCGGCGAACCCGTGCGCAAGACGAAGATCGGCGGCTATCTGCTCAGCATGAGCTGGTCGCCGCAGCATTGCGCGAGCGTGCGCGATCCGAAAGGTGCGCGCGATCGCTTCCAATGTTCGGGCGAGGATGGCCGCTTCGGCTGGGTGCTGCACGGGCTGTGGCCCGAGGCCGACGGCCCCGCCTATCCGCAGTGGTGCCGTCCGGCGAAGATCGTCCCCGCGCCGGTGCTGCGCCGGCATATGTGCATGACGCCGTCGGCGCAGCTGTTGCAGCACGAATGGGCGAAGCACGGCACCTGCATGAGTCCGCATCCCGCCGCTTATTTCCGCGCCGCCGAAATATTGTTCGGCGCGGTGCGCTTTCCCGACATGAAGGCGCTCGCGGCGTCGCCGCAGACCGCGGGGTCGATCCGCCGCGCCTTTGCCGAGGTCAATCCGGGAATCGCCGCGCCGATGATCGCGGTCGCGGTCGATCGCAAGGGCTGGCTCGACGAAGTGCGCCTGTGTCTCGGCGCGCGGATGCGGCCGCAGCGCTGCAAGCCTTTTCAGGCCGGCGCGGGCGATCGCCGCCCGGTCCGGGTGCGGCCGATGCCGCGTTAAGCCGCCTTGCCTCTCGCGTCCCGCACCGGGACAGGCGCCGCGTTAACGCATTTCTAACCTTACCACTTCGTAAAGACGCGCCTAGCTTTGGGGCATGGATGGACTCGACCCCGAAGACCGCGTCGACATTCGTGGACTGATACGCGCGCACGGCGCCCGCCAGCTCGCGATCGCCCGGCTGAGCGCTCCCGCCGACTGGGCCGGCGAACTCCGCCGCAAGCTTGCCGAAGAGCGAAAGCCGCAGCCGATGTTCGCGAGCAGCAGCGACATCCGCCTGTTCGCCGAGAGTTTCGCGATCTTCTTCACCGCGACGATGATGTTTTTGCTCTGACCGCGGGCGTCAATCGCAGGCGCGGTGGAGCTGGACCGCGAGCCAGGCCGAGATCACGCACATCACGGCGCTCATCAACAGCTGGTCGACGACGCCGATGCCGGCGATGCTGAGGCCGAGCGCGAGCAGCGAACCCGCGACCATCGCGCCCGAATTGACGATATTGTTCGCCGCGACCGTGCGCGCGGTCTGGTCCTTCGGCACCGTCGTGGTGAGGAAGGCATAGAGCGGGACCACGAACATGCCGCCGCTGACCGCGATGCCGAGCAGCGCCGCGAGCAGCGGGACGACGTCGGCGTGGCCCAGAAAGCCGCCGATGCCGTACATCGCGCCGGTCGGGTCATGCTCCCAGCCGCGGCATACCCAATAGAAGGCGAGCACGAACAGCCCCATCACGATTACGCTCGCCGGGCTGTAGCGCGCCGACACTTCGCCCTTGAGCAGCCGGTTGACCGCGACCGAGCCGATCGCGATCCCGATCGAAAAGACCGCGAGGAACAGGCTCGCGACGCTCTTGTCGGCGTGGAGGATATTCTTCACCAGCGGCGGGAACTGGATGAACAGCACCGCGCCGATCGTCCAGAAGAAGCTGATCGACAGGATTGCGAGATAGAGGCGCGGAATGTGCATCGTCGCGCGGACGAGCGTGATCGACGAGCGGATGATGTGCCAGTCGATCCCCGTTTCTTCATGCTCGGGCGGCGCGGGGGGAACCTGCCGGCCGGTCCAATAGCCCGCAGCGGCGACGAGGACGACGCCGAGCGCCGCCCATTCGACGTCGATCACGCCCGCGAGGATCGTGCCCGCGAGGATCGCGATATAGGTTCCCGCCTCGACCAGCCCGGTGCCCGCGAGCACCTCGTCGCGGTGCAGATGCTGCGGCAGAATCGCATATTTGATCGGGCCGAAGAAGGTCGAATGGACGCCCATCGCGAACAGCGCGAGCATCATCAGCGGGATCGCGGCCAGATGCACGGCCCAGCCCATCCACGCGAGAATCAGCCCGCCGCCGCCGACGAGCATGATCAATATCTCGCAGAATTTGATGATGCGGATGATCCGTGCCTTGTCGCGCGTGTCGGCGAGCTGTCCCGAGAGCGCCGACAGCAGGAAGAAGGGCAGGATGAAGAGCGCGGTCGCGACGGCGCTGAACAGCGTTTCCGAAGCCTCGTCGTTGAAGACGCCATAGACCACGAACAGCACCATCGCATTCT
The DNA here is from genome assembly GCF_900188185.1 of Sphingopyxis indica. Taxonomy (GTDB): domain Bacteria; phylum Pseudomonadota; class Alphaproteobacteria; order Sphingomonadales; family Sphingomonadaceae; genus Sphingopyxis; species Sphingopyxis indica. The sequence goes on from NZ_FZPA01000001.1 coordinate 411,803, forward strand.
TGAACAGATTGTCGTTGAACGCGCCGAGAAGCTGGGTGACGAACAGCGGCAGGAAGCGGCGGCGGCCCAGCAGCGAAAAGGAGCCGGTCATCCGCGGTCCACTCGGTTCAGATACATTCGGTCACCATGCTAGGCTGAAGGTCCATGGACCCTAAGGCAATTCGGTTGTCGCCCGGGGGGCTTATCGGCTAGGGCAGATGGGGTCAAAGCCCATTTGGGGCCAAAAATGCCGCATCGCGGGAATCAGGGGTCATGCTGAGCCTTCCGAACATTTTGACGCTGTCGCGAATCCTGGCGGTGCCGATCCTGCTCTTCCTCCTTTGGCCCGGCGCGGTGGAGAGCCCGGGGCACCAGCCGCTGCCGATCGACTATGCCGTCGCCTTTGCGCTTTACTGCCTGATGGGGATTACCGATTATTTCGACGGCTATGTCGCGCGCGCGCGCGGCACCGTGTCGCGGCTCGGCATCTTTCTCGACCCGATCGCCGACAAGATCATGATCGCGGCGGTGATCCTGCTGCTCGTCTTCACGCGCGACATCGACGGCTGGCATGTGATTGCCGCACTGGTCATTCTGCTGCGCGAGATCATCGTGTCGGGCCTGCGCGAATTCCTCGCGACCTTGCAGGTGTCGATGCCGGTGACGCAGCTTGCCAAATGGAAGACGACCTTTCAGCTCGTCGCGTTCGGTGCGCTGATCCTCGCAGGCGCGCTGCCCGCGATGGCGTGGATCAAGACCGTCGGCCTCGCCTCGCTGTGGGGCGCGGCGGTGCTGACGCTGGTCACCGGCTGGGACTATCTGCGCGTCGGCCTGAAACATATGGATTGATCCGATGGCGCTCGAAATCGTCTATTTCGCCTGGGTTCGCGAGCGCATGGGGATGGCGGCGGAAACGGTCGAGCTGCCGGCGGGGGTCGCGACGGTCGGCGATCTGGTGCGCTGGCTCGCGGCGCGCGACGAACGTGGCGCGCGCGCCTTTGCCGAGCCGCAGCGGATACGCGCGGCGATGGGCGGCGCGATGGTCGGCCCCGATGCGGCGATCGGCGATGCCGGCGAGGTCGCGCTGTTCCCGCCGGTGACGGGCGGATGATCCGCGTTTCGGTCGGGGCGGCGGCGATCGACGTCGCGGCCGAATATGCCGCGCACGACTCCGGCGGGCATGGTGCGAGCGCGAGCTTCGTCGGGCGCGTGCGCGGCGCTGGCGGGCTTGCCGAACTGTTCCTCGAACATCATCCGCTGCTGACCGAGCGCGGGCTGGTCGCGCTTGCCGAGGAAGCCGCGGCGCGCTGGAACCTCGCCGCGCTGACGCTGATCCACCGCGTCGGCGCGATGGCGCCGGGCGACACGATCGTTCTTGTCCTCGCGAGCAGCCGCCACCGCGCTGAGGCGCTGGCGGCGTGCGAATTTCTGATCGACCGGCTGAAGACCGACGTGATGCTGTGGAAGCGCGAGACCTTCGCGGATGGGCGCGTGGCCTGGGTCGAGGAACGCGGCAGCGACCGCGCGCGGGCGGAGCGGTGGGACTGAACCTCCCGTCATTGCGAGCGAAGCGAAGCAATCCAGAGTAGCGCAAACCGTTCTGGATTGCTTCGCTTCGCTCGCAATGACGAGCTTTGCTATTTCGCCCGATGCTTCCTGAAAATATCGGCGAGCATCCGGAATTCGTCGGCGCGCGGGCTGCCCTTGCGCCAGACGAGCGCGATCGTGCGCCAGTCATGGTCTGAATCGAGCGGGCGTGTGTCGATGTCGGTATGGTCGAGGATGCCCGCCTCGATCGCCATTTGCGGCAGCATCGTGATGCCGAGGCCGTTGTCGACCATCTGGACGAGCGTGTGGAGCGAGGTGCCCATCATCCGCGCCCCGGCGCGCAGCTCGGGACGGTTGCACGCCGCGAGCGCATGATCCTTCAGGCAATGCCCATCCTCGAGCATCAGCATCTGCGCGGGGTCGAGCTGGTCGGCGCTGACCATCGCGGGGAGGTCTTCGGATTGCTCGCCGGGAAAGGCGACAAAGAGCGCGTCGTCGAACAGATTTTCGGCCTCGACGTCGCCGCACGCATAGGGAAGCGCGAGGAGCACGCAGTCGACCTGCCCGTGATGGAGCGATTCGCACGCCTGCGCGCTCGGCTCTTCGCGCAGGAAGAGCTTGAGCGACGGGCGCTCCTTGCGCAGCCGCGGCAAGAGGTCGGGGAGGAGGAAGGGGGCGATCGTCGGGATCACGCTCATACGCAGTTCGCCGACGAGCGGCGCGGCGGCGGCGGCGGCCATGTCGGCAAGCTCCTCGGCCTCGCGCAGCACGCGATGCGCCTTTTCGACGATCGCATTGCCGAGCGTCGTGAAGCGCACGACCCGCCGCGTGCGCTCGACGAGCGTCTGGCCGAGTAATGTCTCAAGCTCGCGGATGCCCGCCGACAAGGTCGACTGGGTGACGTTGCACGCATCGGCGGCGCGGCCGAAATGACCATGTTCGTGGAGCGCGACGAGATATTGCATCTGCTTCAGGGACGGGAGGTAGTTGTGCATTGATCGGATATAGCAATCATACGGGTGTATTTGAATAACCCCGTCGATAAGAATCTTGGCGGAAGCCCACCACGCATGTAACGTCACCCGAGGGGGGCTGTATGGCGGTTTCGCGATTTCTGATCGGCGGCGTGGCAAGCGCGCTGCTGCTGACCGGCGGCGTGTTCCTGTGGCAGGGTCTGAGCCGCGATGCCGAGGTGCGCGCGATGCCCGATCCGCCGCCCGCCTTGCCCGAAATTCCGGTCGCAGGGGCGAATGCGCCGAAGCGCGGCGCGGCGCCGCCCGAGCTTCCCGAGGCCAGGGCCGAGACGCGCGAGGAGCGGCGCTTCAACCGTTACGACCGCGACCGCAACGAGCGGATCAGCCGCGTCGAGATGCTGTCGACGCGCACCGCGGCCTTTCGCAAGCTCGACAAGAATGGCGACAATCTGCTGAGCTTCGAGGAATGGGCGGTGACGACGAGCGACCGCTTTGCGGGCGCCGACACCGATAAGTCGGGCGACCTGACCCGCGCCGAGTTTGCAACGACCGCGCCGAAGCGGACGGTAAAGCCGAAGTGTAGCTGTTGAGGAATTGGGGCTCGGGCGGAGTGGCTGGAAACGACCGATAGCGACGATCGGCATTTCATAACCTTGTCATTCCCGCGAAAGCGGGAATCCAGAGCGTGCGTCGGCTGGCTCCACACTGGATTCTCGCTTTCGCGGGAATGACAAAGAGAGAGGGAGGGCCGCTCTCCGCCCCAAAACGGCCGTCCGAGGCGTGCCGGCCCCGGCAGCCCACCCCTAAGCCGCAACGCCCTCCGCGACCTTGATCCACTCCGCCAGCGCCGCGCGCGCGCGCTGCGTGTAGCCCAGCTTGCGGTCCTTCTTGCGGACATCGTCGGCGAGCGGGGGAAAGAGGCCGAAATTGACGTTCATCGGCTGATAGCTCGCGGCGTCGGCGCCGCCGGTGATGTGGCCGAGCAGCGCGCCGAGGGCGGTTTCGGGCGGCGGCGGGGGCAGGGGGCGGCCCGCGAGTTCGGCGGCGGCGAAGCGCGCGGCGACGAGGCCGATCGCGGCGCTTTCGACATAGCCTTCGCAGCCGGTGATCTGACCCGCAAAGCGGATATGCGGCGCCGACTTCAGGCGGAGCTGCTCGTCGAGCAATTCGGGCGAGCGGATGAAGCTGTTGCGGTGGAGCCCGCCGAGCCGTGCGAACTCGGCCTTTTCGAGGCCGGGGATGGTGCGGAACAGCTCGACCTGCGCGCCGTGCTTCAGCTTGGTCTGGAAGCCGACCATGTTCCACAATGTGCCGAGCGCATTGTCCTGGCGGAGCTGCACCACCGCATAGGGCCAGCGGCCGGTGCGCGGATTGTCGAGGCCGACGCCCTTCATCGGCCCGAAGCGCAAGGTTTCGACCCCGCGCTCGGCCATCACCTCGATCGGCATGCAGCCCTCGAAATAGGGGGTGTCCTTTTCCCAGTCCTTGAAGTCGGTCTTTTCGCCGTCGATCAGGCCTTGGACAAAGGCGTGATATTGATCCTTGTCCATCGGGCAGTTGATATAATCCTTGCCGTCGCCGATCGGCCCGACCTTGTCCCAGCGGCTCGCCATCCACGCGACGTCCATGTCGATGCTGTCGCGATAGACGATCGGCGCGATGGCGTCGAAAAAGGCGAGCGAATCCTTGCCCGTCGCCGCGCCGATGCTCTCTGCAAGGCTTGCGGCGGTGAGGGGGCCGGTGGCGACGATCGTCATGCCCTCGGCGGGCAGCGTATCGACGCGCTCGCGCACGATGGTGACGTTGGGATGCTCGGTGAGCGCGCGGGTGACGCCGCCCGAGAAGAGGTCGCGGTCGACCGCGAGCGCCGAGCCCGCGGGCACCTTGGTCGCGTCGGCCTCGCGCATGATCAGCGAGCCGAGCGTCCGCATCTCGCGGTGGAGAAGGCCGACGGCATTGCTGTCGCCGTCGTCGCTGCGAAAGCTGTTCGAGCAGACCATCTCGGCGAGCGTGTCGCCCTGATGCGCCGGGGTGCTGTCGCCGCCGCCGCGCATTTCGGACAGGCGCACGCGATAGCCCGCCTCGGCGAGCTGCCATGCGGCCTCGGACCCCGCGAGCCCGCCGCCGATGATATGGATGTCGTGCGTCATTTACCCTAACCGTTGACTTGCGCTTGATCCGCCGCGCACTAGGCCGGTTGCAGGCAAGATGCAAAGGGGCGGTGGATGAGCGGCAACGGCAATTGGGATCGCGCGCGCTGGCTGTGGGCGCTCGCGCTGGTCGGCGGGATCAGCTTTTTCGCGGCGGTCCTGCAGCGCTGGGACGGTCCGGCGATCTGGGCGTGGAAGGCGAGCGGGGTCGGCCTGCTCGCGCTGTGGGCGGCGGCCAATGCACGGGGGCGCTTCGGCTGGATGATCGCCGCGGTGATGGCGCTCGGCGCGCTCGGCGACTGGCTGCTCGACGCGGCCGGGATGATGGCGGGGGCGGCGGCCTTCGCCGCGGGGCATCTGGTCGCGATCGCGCTCTACCTCGGCAAAAAGCGGGCGCGGCTCAGCGGATCGCAGGCGTTGCTCGCCCTTGTCACCGTGCCGCTCGCGCTGCTGATCGCTTGGGGGCTGACGCGCGGGGTCGAGGGCATCGGCGCGGCGATCGGCTACACCGCAGTGGTCGCGGCGATGGCGGCGAGCGCGTGGGTCAGCCGCTTTCCGCGCTATCGCACCGGCATCGGCGCGATGCTGTTCCTCGCGAGCGACCTGTTCATCTTTGCCGGCGAAGGCGGCGCGCTGTCGCACGACATCACGCGCTGGCTCGTCTGGCCGCTCTACTTCACCGGACAGGCGCTGATCGCATGGGGCGTCGTCGCGACGTTGAGCCGCGAAGCTGTTGCGCCGGTCAGCTAGCCGCCGCCCGAGGGCGGCGCGGCGTCGCCCGCCAGCAGCGCCTCGATATCGGCAACCGGGCGGTCGGTCATCTCCTTGACGTGCTCGCCGGCGAGGCGGCTTGCCACTTCCTTGTGCCACAGCGGGCGCAATTCGCCCATCGTGCGCGCGGGCGCGACAATGACGAGCTGCTCGAAATCTCCGCGCAGCGCCATTGCGTTGACCTTTTCGGCGAGGTCGCGGGCGAAGCGGTCTTCCTCCTGCTGGTGGAAGTCGGGTTCCTCCATCCTATCCTGAAAGCCGCCCGTTCCGCTGGGGCGCCCCGAACGGCCCGCGGGTCCGGTCTTGATCTCGCGATCCATGCGGTCCTCACGCTCGCGGTGACTCGCGGTGCGCAAGTCGATCTGGCCAGTATCGCCGTGGTTGCGCAGGAACAGCGCCTTGCGGCCGTCGGCGACGACAACGAGCGCGTCGTGTTTGAGGGACATGGTCGGGCTCCTTCCTGCGGACAAGAACGCATGGACGCGCCGCGAAGTTTCCCTATCCGTCCCACGCGGCGATCGTCGTGCGGTGGAGCAGGCGGTCGTGGCCGTCGTAGCCGCCGGTCGCACGGTGCAACACCGCGCGATTGTCCCACATCACGAGCATGTTCGGTTCCCACGCATGGCTGTAGCGGAATTCGGCGCGGCCCTGCCATTGCAGCAATTCGTAGAGCAGGGGCAGCGCTTCGGCGTCGTCCATTCCCTCGATACCGATGATATAGCCCGCGCAGCCGAACAGCCCTTCGCGGCCGGTTTCGGGATGCGCGCGGATCAGCGGATGGCGCTGCGTCGCCATCGCTTCGTCGCCCGAGCGGATATCCATGCTGCGCCCCTTGTCCTTGGCGCCGTACATGCCCGATGGCGCGTAGCCGCCGCGTGCGCTGTGGATCGCCTGCCTGCCTTCGATGCGCGCGCGCAGGGCATCCGGCATCGCGTCGAGCGCGGCGTGCTGGTTCGCGAATTCGGTGTTGCCGCCGACCGGCGGAATGGTGATCCCGAACAGGCAGGTGCCTGCGGGCGGGCGGGCCTGAAAGCTCCAGTCGCTGTGCCAGTTTTCGGCGAAGAGCGGCGCGGTCTCGTCGGCGCGGCGCCGGACCGCGATGACGTGGCGGCGGCCGGGGATCGGCGCGATGAAAGGATCGTCGCCGAAGTCCCCGAAATAGCGTGTAAAACGCTCAAGATCGTCGTCGCTCATCGCTTGATCGGGGAAGGCGAGGACATGGTGATCGAGCCATGCGGCGCGCAGTTCGGCAACGGTTTCGGGCGCGAGCGGTCGCGTGAGGTCGAGCCCGGTCACGCGCGCGCCGCACGCCTGGCCGCTCGGGATGATCGTCAGCGTCATCGCGCGATGCTGCGCCGAAGGGGAGGGGGCGTCAATGGGTGGCGGGAATTGCGCGGCGCAGGTTCCCGCGTTTATTGAACGCGCGTCACGGTCAGCCCTTCGGATTCCAGTAGCGCGGGAACGCCGTCCTTGCCGACCAGATGGCCCGCGCCAACCGCGACCAGCACGGTGCCGGGGGAGGCCATGCGCCGCAAAATCCAATGGCTCCATGCCCGGTTCCGGTCGGTAATGACCGCCTTGCGCGCCGCGGGGACCGCATCGACATCCTCGTTGATCAGCGCCTCGAGCGTGGCGGTGTCGCCGCGCCGCCAGGCGCCGGTCAGCGCGCGGATGTCGGCGACCGCGCTGCCGGCATCCTCGGCGGCGCGGGTGAGCAGCGCGCGCTGCGTCGCCGGATCGAGCGTCTCGAACAGCATGAGCTGGCTGTGCGCGGTTTCGAGTCCGGCGACCGGTTTTCCCGCGGCCTGAAAGCGCGCGGTCAGTCCCGCTTCGACGCCCGCGGCGGGCGACAGCGCGGCTTGCTCTGCGGCGCGCTGGCCCATCAGCACCATCACCGCCCAATCGTCGAGCGCATCGGCGTCGAAGGCGCCGCCGCCCGCCTCGAACGCCCGATAGGCGGCAAGCGCGGCGGGCGGCAAGCGCTCGGCCATTGCGAGCGGCACCTGACGCGGGGCGAGCTGCTGAAATTCCTTGCCCGCTTCGGCCAGCTGGTCGGGGGCGAGTTCGAGTACCAGTTCGTCGGCCCGATCGACCGCGCGGGCGACCTTGCCGCGATCCCAGTCGGTGCCGGGGGGCAGCGCGTGCATCGTGCCCAGAATGTAGATTTGCGTGTCGTCGTCCGCCGCGAGCCACATCGCGGGCTGCGCCTCGACCGTTGCTTGCGGGTTGCCGCACGCGGCGAGTAGGCACGCCGAAAGGGCCGCCGCGATGCGGCGACCCCGGCGCCCGGTTCGGACCTTTGCTTCGATCAATAGTCGACCCGCGTGACGGTGAGCCCGCGTTCCTTCAGATAGTCCTGAACGCTATGTTCGCCCGCCAGATGTCCCGCGCCGACCGCGACGAACACCGTGCCGGGTTCGGCCATTCGCGCCTGCAGCTGCTCCGCCCAGGCGGCATTGCGGTCGAAGAGCAGCCTTTTGGCCAGATCAGGGGTCGCTTCCATATTCTCGTTCATCGTCTGCGCGAGGCCGTCGGGATCGCCCTTGCTCCACTGATCGACCAGCGTGTCGAGCGTCGGGCCGATCTTGTCGATGTCCTTGACCACCGCATTGAGGAAGGCGACCTGCGAAAATTCGGGGAGCGTGTCGAAAAAGCCGAGCTGCTGCTCGATCGTCTCGAGCCCCTCGATCGGTTTGCCTTCCGCCTTCGCGCGTCCGGTCAGCTGCTTCTCGGCGCCCTGTTCGGGATCGAAGCCGAGCTTCATCAGCGGCAGCGTCGAGAGCGTCACCGCCGCGAACCAGGGTTCGAACTGGTCGAACTGTGCCGGCGGAACCCCGACCTTGGTCATCGCGGCCTGATAGGCGGCGCGGTCGTCGGGCGCGAGGCGCGACGACAGCGTCTTGCCGTCCTGCGCCATTGCCAGCGGGATCATCGTCTGCGCCATCGCCGCCTGATCCTCGGGCAGGACGATTTCGAGCATCAGCTCATCGGACTTGTCGAACGCATCCTTCACCGCCTCGTCGAACCAGCTGAGGCCGGGTTTGAGGACATGGACGGTGCCGAACAGATAGATCGTCGTGTCCTCGTCCTTGACCACCCACAGCGCCGGATCGGCGTCGACGCCCTCCGCAACTGCGGGAGCCGCGACCTCCTGCGCCGGCTCGACTGCCATCACGGCGTTGCCGCCTGGGAACAGCGCGCATTGGGCGAGCGGAATGACCGCACAGGTCGCGGCGAGGGTGCGGAGGATCTTTTTCATCACGGGGAGCCTTTCCTTGGTTGGTTCGATCATTGGGAGCGAAGCGCGGCGCGATCAACGAAATTTGAGCCAGAGATAGACGAGGCTGTTCACGACGAGCGAGACGAGGAACAACAGCATCACATCGGGTTCGGGAGCGATCCCCGCGCGGTGGAGCGCCCACCAGGCGGGCGCGGGAAAGACGAAGGCGTACCAGCCCGCGAGCCCAGCCCACAGCCATGCGCGTTGTTCATGGTCGTCGATCGCGCGGTGATAGAAAAACATGCCTGCCGCGAGTCCGACGACCCAGAGGATCGACGCGCCGATCGCGAAGGCGGGGCTGAACGCGTCCGCGCGCATCGCTTCGAAAGGCCCCTGATCGTGTGGCAATTGAACCGAAAACCAGGCGCCGACGATGCCGCCGATCAGCGCGAGCAGGGCAATAGCCAGCCCATAGCGCCGTTTGCGCGCCGACCATTGCCGCCAGGTGGCGCGGTGGTGGCGGGCATAGAGCGTGAAGGCTGCCCCGCAAAAGGCCAGTGCGACGAGCGGACCCAGCCACACGGGCAGCGGCGTGCCGCCCCGAATGGCGATGGCGTCGCTATAGCCAGCGAAGGCGCCGATGATGAACCCGGTCGCGATGACGATCGCGGTCGCCCAGCCGATGATCGAAACCATTCCGCGGTCGCGCGCGTCATCCGGCATCGTCGTTTCCCTTGTAGCCATCGTCGAAAATCTCCTCGATCGGCATGTCGAACAGCCGCGCGAGCCTGAAGGCGAGCGGCAGCGACGGGTCGTATTTCCCCGTCTCGATCGCGTTGACCGCCTGCCGCGACACGTCGAGCCGGTCGGCCAGCTCGGCCTGGCTCCAGCCATGCATCGCCCGCAGCACTTTCAGCTTGTTGTTCACGCATAGGTCCGTCATGCAACCCTGACGATATGTCAGCTGTTATTGACTAAATGTCAGGATTCGCTGACTGTGTCAACAAGACCTTACATCGCGGCCCTTCAATCGCGCGCTCCGGGCCTGCCCGGCGCCGCACAAGCCTTGACCCTGCGCCGCCGCTGCGCCACAGGCGGCGGCACTTGTTGCACCTGCGAAGTGAGGGCGAAAAGGCGTGGCCGACGCGGCGGAAAAGAAACCCCTGAGCTTTCAGGACATGATCCTGACGCTGCACGCCTATTGGAGCGCGCGCGGCTGCGCGATCCTTCAGCCCTATGACATGCGGGTCGGGGCCGGCACCTTTCACCCTGCGACGACCTTGCGCAGCCTTGGCCCCGAGCCATGGAACGTCGCCTATGTCCAGCCGAGCCGCCGCCCCACCGACGGCCGCTATGGCGAGAATCCGAACCGGCTCCAGCATTATTACCAATATCAGGTGATATTGAAGCCGTCGCCCGCCGACCTGCAGGACCAGTATCTCGGCAGCCTCGCCGCGATCGGCATCGACCCGCTGCTCCACGACATCCGCTTCGTCGAGGATGACTGGGAATCGCCCACGCTCGGCGCGTGGGGGCTCGGTTGGGAAGTGTGGTGCGACGGGATGGAAGTCACGCAGTTCACTTATTTTCAGCAGATGGGAGGCTTCGACTGCAAGCCCGTCGCGGGCGAGCTGACCTATGGGCTCGAACGGCTCGCCATGTATATACAGAATGTCGACAATGTGTACGACCTGCGCTTCTCCGATCCCGTCGGTGATGTAGCGGGTGTGAGCTATGGCGACGTGTTCCTTGAAAACGAACGGCAATTTTCGAAATGGAATTTCGAGGTCGCCGACACCGACAGCCTGTTCGCCGGCTTCAAGGCCGCCGAGGAAGAGTGCAAGCGCGCGATCGACGCGGGGGTGCCGCTCGCCGCCTATGACCAGGCGATCGAGGCGAGCCACCTCTTCAACCTCTTGCAAGCGCGCGGCGTGATCAGCGTGCAGGAACGCGCCAATTACATGGCGCGCGTCCGCGATCTCGCGAAGGGCAGCTGCAAGGCGTGGATCGACAGCCAGTCGGAGCGGTGGGCCACGAATTATCCGGGGTGGACGCTGTGATGGCCGTCCAAAATCCTCCCCGGAACGGGGAGGGGGACCACGCGAAGCGTGGTGGAGGGGGCTCGCGAGGCCTGCGACGCCCGCCGGTCCATGCAGCGCGGAGGCTTCGCCGCGAAATGACTCTCCCCGAGGTGTTGCTGTGGCAAGAACTTCACGGGCAAAAACTCGGCATGAAATTCCGCCGCCAGCACCCCGTTGGACCCTATGTTGCCGACTTTTGCTGCATGGCCGCCAAGCTGATCGTTGAAATCGATGGCGAGGCCCATAATCGCGGGGCGAATCCCGTTCGTGACGCAGCGCGCGACGCGTTTCTGTCGGCGCAAGGATTTGAAATTGTCCGCTTCGCAGCGAAGGATGTACTGGAAAATATGGATGGCGTAGTCGCGCTGCTGCGGTCGAAGGCCGAGAACCCCCTCCACCACGCCTTCGGCGCGGTCCCCCTCCCCGCAAGCGGGGAGGAACTCTGATGACCGACTTCCTGCTCGAACTTCGCAGCGAAGAAATCCCCGCGCGGATGCAGGCCGGCGCGCGTGCCGAGCTTGAAAAGCTGTTCCGCGCGCAGCTGGGCGCGGCGGGCATCGAGGTGGGCGAACTCACCATCTGGTCGACGCCGCGCCGCCTTGCGTTGATCGCCAAAGACCTTCCCGACGCCACAGCGGCGGTCAGCGAGGAACTGAAAGGCCCGCGTACCGGCGCGCCGCCGCAGGCGCTCGAAGGTTTCCTGCGCAAGACCGGGCTCACGCAGGAGCAGATCGAGGAACGCGACGGCGTGTGGTTTGCGGTGATCGACAAACCCGGTCGCGCGACCGCCGATGTGCTCGCCGAGGCGATTCCCGCGATCGTTCGCGGCTTTGCCTGGGCCAAGTCGATGCGCTGGGGCCGCGAAAGCCAAAGCAGCGAAAGCCTGCGCTGGGTCCGCCCGCTGTCGGGCATTGTCGCGCTGTTCGGCGAGGAACTGATCGCTTGCGAGGTCGGCGGGATTGCGGCGGGCTTCGCGACGCGCGGCCATCGCTTTCACTGTCCGGGCGAGATCACAATCGGATCGGCCGCCGACTATGCCGACAAGCTGCGTGCGTGCCACGTCATCGTCGACCATGACGAACGCGCGGCGATCATCCGCGACGGCGCCGCGAAGGCCGCGGCCGATGCGGGGTTGAGCCTCGTCGCCGACGAGGGGCTGGTGATCGAGAATGCGGGCCTGACCGAATGGCCGGTGCCGCTGCTCGGCCGCTTCGACGAAGCGTTTCTGGAGGTGCCGCCCGAGGTGATCCAGCTCACCGCGCGGGTGAACCAGAAATATTTCGTCGTCACCGGCGCCGATGGCAAGCTCGCCAACGGCTTCGTCTGCACCGCGAACATCGCCGCGAGCGACGGCGGGGCGGAGATTGTCGCGGGCAACCGCAAGGTGCTGGCGGCGCGCCTGTCCGACGCGCGCTTCTTCTGGGAGCAGGACCAGAAAAAGACGCTCGCGGAGCACGCCGAGAAGCTGAAGAATATCACCTTCCATGAAAAGCTGGGGACGGTCGCCGACAAGGTCGAGCGGGTGGCAAAGCTCGCGCGCTGGCTGGTCGAAGAGGGGATCGTCGCCGATTCACCCCGCCCCTTCAGGGGAGGAGCCGGGGGTGTGGCCTCTCGTCCTGACGCGGCGCAGGCCGACAGGCCCCACCCCACCCCCTCCCCTGAAGGGGAGGGGCTTTCGCTCGCCGACCAGGCCGAGCTCGCGGCACGGCTGTGCAAGGCCGATCTCGTCACCGAAATGGTCGGCGAATTCCCCGAATTGCAGGGCCTGATGGGCGGCTATTACGCCCGCGCCGAAGGGTTGCCCGATGCCGTCGCCGACGCGATCCGCGATCATTACAAGCCGGTCGGGCAGGGCGACGACGTGCCGACCGCGCCGGTGACGGTGGCTGTGGCGTTGGCGGATAAGTTGGATACGCTGGTGGCTTTTTTTGCCTATGGATTGAAGCCCACCGGATCGAAAGATCCGTTCGCCCTTCGGCGAGCCGCGATTGGAGCCATCCAACTACTAACAGCTGAAAAGCTTCGTCTGCGGCTAGGCGAGCCGCTCTTTCAGCATGCAATCCAATTGTTAAAGAAATCAGAGCCTCCGCTTAGCAAAATCGCCGCCGGAATGTTTGCAGAGCTAAAGTCGAGCTTTGGGGAGTCGGCTGCAAACGCCGCGCTGGCTGCCGCTCTGCGAACTTCAATGCCGAGCGCAACTGAAGAGGGTCGCCAGATTGTGATGAAGGCGGGGCAGGGGACAACCGATCTCCTCGGTTTCTTCGCCGATCGTCTCAAAATCCAACAACGCGAAGCCAGTGTCCGGCACGACCTGATCGACGCGGTGTTCGCGCTCGGGGGCGAGGATGATCTCGTTCGCCTCCTCGCCCGCGTGAAGGCGTTGCAGGCGTTTATGGCGAGCGATGACGGCGCCAACCTGCTCGCGGGTTACAAGCGTGCGGCGAATATTTTGAAGCAGGCAGGTGAGGAGTCCCCCTCCCGCTTGCGGGAGGGGCTAGGGGAGGGCGTGTCGAATGCCGCTTCCCATGAAATAGGCCCTCCCCCGACCCCTCCCGCAAGCGGGAGGGGAGAATTGGATCCCGCGGAAGCTACTCTCCTCGCCGCGCTCGACGCCGCCGAGCCGGCCGCCGCCGCGGCGGTCGCCGAGGAGCGCTTCACCGACGCCATGGCTGCGCTCGCCAGCTTGCGCTCGGCCGTAGACGCCTTTTTCGACGGCGTGATGGTCAATGATCCCGATCCGGCGGCGCGCGCCTTCCGCCTCGGCCTGCTTGCGCGATTCCGTGATGCGGTGCACAGCGTCGCCGATTTCTCGAAGATAGAGGGTTAGGGTCCGTCCATCATCCAAAGGGGGAATGGCGCCATGAACAATACTCATCTCATCTGGATTTTCGCGCTGGGCTTTCCGCTGTTTTTCGTCGCGATGTGGCTTTTCATCGCCCGCATCCTGTCGTGGGCCGGCTGGTCGAAGTTCCTGCCGGCCTTCGCCTGGGACCGGCCGGTCCCCGACCATGCGCGCCGTCATTCGCTGGCAACGATGGTCATCGGCCGCTTTCCGGGCGGCGTCAGCTATCGCAACGCGGTGAGCGTCTGGATCGACGAGCGCGGTTTCTATCTGCGGCCGATGATCCTTTTCCGCCTGTTCCACCCGTTGCTGCACATCGGCTGGGACCAGGTCGCCTCGATCGAGCCGCGCAAGACGCTGTGGATCAAGGCGCATCAGCTGAGCTTCCGCCGCGACGTGCCGATGTTGACCTTCGGCGGGTCGGCGGGGCAGTCGCTCTTCGACGCATGGCAGGCGCGAAATGGAGGCAGGCCAGGCTGACCCCGCTAAAGCAAAACTGAATCGACCAAATGCGATTGCATACCTATTCCCCCGCCAACCCTCCTCCCCGGGGCAGCAGGAGTAAGACATGACGACGGCCACGCAGACGAATATGGTGCATCTGTTCGGCGGCGACGCGACCACCAGGGAGCGCGCCAAGGAATTGCTGGGCGGCAAGGGCGCGAATCTGGCCGAAATGGCCTCGATCGGCCTGCCGGTGCCGCCGGGCTTTACGATCACCACCGACGTCTGCACCGCATATTATGCGAATGGCGAGGCCTTTCCCGCCGGACTGGCCGAGGAAGTCGCGAGCGGGATCGCGCATATCGAGGGGATCACCGGGCGCAAGTTCGGCGACGCGGCCGATCCGCTGCTCGTTTCGGTGCGGTCGGGCGCGCGCGTGTCGATGCCGGGGATGATGGACACGGTGCTCAACCTCGGGCTCAACGACGCGACCGTCGCCGGGCTCGCGGCCACCTCGGGCGATCCGCGCTTCGCGTGGGACAGCTATCGCCGTTTCATCCAGATGTACGCCGACGTGGTGATGGGCCTCGACCATGCCGCGTTCGAGGAAGCGCTGGAAATCGCGAAGGAAGACAAGGGCTTCTTCCTCGATACCGAGATGGCGGCCGAAGACTGGCAGGCGCTGGTGATCGAATATCAGGCGATCGTCGCGCGCGAGACCGGCGCGCCCTTTCCGCAGGAGCCCAAGGATCAGCTATGGGGCGCGATCGGCGCGGTCTTTGCGAGCTGGGAAAGCGACCGCGCGAAAGTCTATCGCCGGCTGAACAGCATCCCCGGCGAATGGGGCACCGCGGTCAATGTCCAGGCGATGGTGTTCGGCAATATGGGCGACACCTCGGCCACCGGGGTGGCGTTCACGCGCGATCCCGCGACCGGCGAGCGCGCGTGGTACGGCGAATGGCTGGTCAACGCGCAGGGCGAGGACGTCGTCGCGGGCATCCGCACCCCGCAATATCTGACAAAGATCGCGCGCGAAAAAGCGGGGGCGAAGCCGCTGTCGATGGAAGAGGCGATGCCCGAAACCTTCGCCGAGCTCGGCGCGGTCTTCGACACGCTCGAGAGCCATTATCGCGACATGCAGGACATCGAGTTCACCGTCGAACGCGGCAAGTTGTGGATGCTCCAGACGCGATCGGGCAAGCGGACCGCGAAGGCGGCGCTGCGGATCGCGGTCGAGATGGCGGCCGAGGGGCTGATTTCGGAGGAAGAGGCCGTCGGCCGCGTCGATCCCGGCGCGCTCGACCAGCTGCTCCACCCGACGCTCGATCCGCAAGCGCCGCGCGACGTGCTGACCAAGGGGCTCCCCGCGAGCCCCGGCGCGGCGTCGGGCAAGATCATGTTCGATGCCGACAGCGCCGAAAAGGCCGCGGGCATGGGCGAGGCGGTGATCCTCGTCCGCGTCGAAACCAGTCCCGAGGATATTCACGGCATGCACGCCGCGAAGGGCATTTTGACCGCGCGCGGCGGGATGACCAGCCACGCGGCGGTGGTCGCGCGCGGCATGGGGCGCCCGTGCGTTTCGGGCGCGGGCGGGCTGGCGATCGACGGCGCGGCGCGCGTGCTGCGCGTCGGCGGACGCGAGCTCAAGGAAGGCGAGATCATCACGCTCGACGGCTCGACGGGCGAGGTGATGGCGGGCGAGGTGCCGACCTTGCAGCCCGAACTCGTCGGCGATTTCGGCACGCTTATGGAGTGGGCCGACAAGGTGCGCCGGATGAAGGTGCGCACCAATGCCGAAACCCCCGCCGACGCGCAGGTCGCGCGCGATTTCGGCGCCGAGGGCATCGGGCTGTGCCGCACCGAGCATATGTTCTTCGACGCCGCGCGCATCACCGCGGTGCGCGAGATGATCCTTGCCGAAAGCGAGGCCGGCCGCCGCGCCGCGCTCGCCAGGCTGCTCCCCGAACAGCGCGGCGATTTTGCCGGGATTTTCCGCGTGATGGCCGGCCTGCCGGTCACCATCCGCCTGCTCGACCCGCCGCTGCACGAATTCCTGCCGACGCGCGAAGAGGATTTCGCCGATGTCGCGGCGGCGGCGGGGGTCGGGATCGAGACGCTGAAGGCGCGCGCGAACGAGCTCCATGAATTCAACCCGATGCTCGGCCATCGCGGCTGCCGCCTCGGCGTCACCTATCCCGAAATCTATGAGATGCAGGCGCGCGCGATCTTCGAGGCGGCGTGCGACGTCGCCGCCGAAACCGGCGCGGCGCCGATCCCCGAGGTGATGATCCCGCTGGTCGCGACGCGCCGCGAATTCGACCTGATGAAGGGACTCGTCGACAAGGCCGCCAAGACGGTGTTCGCCGAGAAGGGGCGCGAGATCGCCTATCTCGTCGGCACGATGATCGAGCTGCCGCGCGCCGCGCTGATGGCGGGCGAGATCGCGCAGGGCGCCGAATTCTTCAGCTTTGGCACCAACGACCTGACGCAGACGACGATCGGTATCAGCCGCGACGACGCCGGGCGCTTTCTGACCCAATATGTCGACAAGGGGATCTTCGTGACCGATCCCTTCGTCAGCCTGGATGTCGAGGGGGTCGGCCAGCTGATCGAGCTGGCGGCGGAGCGCGGCCGCGCGACCCGTCCGGGGATCAAGCTCGGCATCTGCGGCGAGCATGGCGGCGACGCGCCGAGCATCCATTTCTGCGAGAAAACGGGGCTCGATTATGTCAGCGCCTCGCCCTATCGCGTGCCGATCGCGCGGCTGGCGGCGGCGCAGGCGGCGCTGGCGAAAAAATAGGTGAAAAGGGGGTTGCGCGCCTTCGCCTCGCGGCCTAAAGGCGCCTCTCCACGCACCCGTAGCTCAGCTGGATAGAGCACCAGACTACGAATCTGGGGGTCGGACGTTCGAATCGTTCCGGGTGCGCCATTCCCTTTCGACCGCGATTTTCAGCCCGTTTTGGACGGGAGCATCGCCCTTGCGCAGCGCTTCGCCGATCAGGATCAGCGTCGGCGCATCGTCGGCGAGCGCGCGCGTCGCGAGCGCCAGGAGGTCGAGCCGCGTGCTCAGATGCTTTTCGTCCGGCAAGCTGACATTGCACGCGATGAGCACCGGGGTTGTTGCGGGCATTCCGGCGCCGATCAGCCCCTTCGCGATCGCGCCCGCCGCGTCGCGGCCCATATAGAAGGCGAGCGTCGTTCCGGCACTCGCAAGCGAGCCCCAGTCGAGGTCGAGCGCGGCGCCGCGGCGGCTGTGCGCGGTAACGAAGCGCACGTCGCGCGCGACCCCGCGCAGCGACAGCGACACGCCCGCCGAGGCCGCAGCGGCGCTCGCGGCGGTGATGCCGGGGCAGATATGGACGGGGTGGCCTGCCTGTCGCAGCGCGGTCATTTCCTCGGCGGCGCGGCCGAAGAGCGAGGGGTCGCCGCCCTTGAGGCGCACGACGCGCTTGCCCGACGCGGCGGCCTCGACGAGCAGCGCGTCGATCGTGCGCTGATCCTTCGAATGGCGGCCCGATCGCTTGCCGACGCTCACCCGCTCGGCGTGCGGCGGGACGAGCGCGAGGACGCCCGGCCCGACGAGCGCGTCGTAGAAGACGATCTCGGCTCGTTCGATCAGCCGCACGGCCTTCATCGTCAGCAGGTCGGGATCGCCGGGCCCGGCGCCGACGAGCCAGACGGTGCCGGGCGCGAAATCGTCAGGCGGCATGGCTTTTCTCCTCGCTCAATATGCGCGCGAGCGCGGGGCGGCACGAGCCGCAGTTCGTCCCAGCGCCGATCGCCGCGCCGATCGCGGCTACGTCGGTCAGGCTCTGATCGCGGATCGCGGCGGCGATCGTCTTCAATCCGATATCG
Organism: Sphingopyxis indica; assembly: GCF_900188185.1. Classification (GTDB taxonomy): domain Bacteria; phylum Pseudomonadota; class Alphaproteobacteria; order Sphingomonadales; family Sphingomonadaceae; genus Sphingopyxis; species Sphingopyxis indica. Next base: position 429,667 of record NZ_FZPA01000001.1, read on the forward strand.
AAGCAGACGCAGACGATCGGCCCGCGGTCGGCCGCCGCGCCCGGCGCGCGGCCGGCGAGCAGGGTGGGCGCGACGTCGGGCGCGGCGAGCTGGGCAATCAGCCAGTCGCGCGGGGGCAGTTCGCCGGTTTCGGTGACGAAGAGCGCGGCGGCGAGCCGGCCGCTGGCGACGATCGCGATCCGGCGGGTGCCGCGCGCGCGATCCTCGGCCTCGATCCGCTCGCCCCTGGGCAACGTCGCTTCGAGGCTTTTGAGGTCGCCGTCGCCCGCAAGCTCCCATAGCGTGCCCGACGGCACCGCAACGCGCGTCGCCCACAGGCAGCCGGGACGCTCGGCGGGGTCGTGGTTCAGCAGCAGGAAGCCGCGCCAGCGCGGGCTCACCGCCTCGATGCGCGCGGGAGTGCGCTTGAAGCCCGGCTGGCCCGAATGCGGATCGACGAGCGGGCGGGGAAGGAGGCCGGTGCGCCCGCCGCTCGCGGTGCGGTCGGTCCAGTGGATCGGCACGAACAATTCGCCGCGCCGCTGCCCTTCGGCAAAGGCGACGCGGTAGAGGCTCTCGCCCTGCGGCGTCGCGACGCGCGCGAGCCCGCCGTCGGCGAGGTCCCATTGCTCGCCGTCGCGCGGATGCACTTCGACCAGCGGCTCGGCGCGATGCCGCGCGAGTTTCGGCGCAAGGCCGGTGCGCGTCATCGTGTGCCACTGGTCGCGGTAACGCCCGCTGTTGAGCGTCAGCGGCCATTTTTCGAGCGGGGCGGGGAGGGGCTTTTGCGCGACCGGCACGAGCCGCGCGCGCCCGTCGTCGGTCGGAAAGCGCCCGTCGGCGAACATCGCGTCGCCGCCCCAGCGAAAGGGCTGCATATCGTCATAGGCGGCATTGCCGCCCTGCGCCGCGCCGGGGAGCGCGAAAAGGCGCGCGCCGTCATTGTCATAGGTCGACAGGCGGCAATGCTCGCGCCAGATGTCGGCGGCGCGGTCATAGGCAAAGGCATTCTTCCACCCCATCCGCCGCGCGACCTCCTTGACGATCCACCAGTCGGGCATCGCCTCGCCGGGCAGCGGAAACAGCGCGCGCTGGCGGCTGATCGTGCGGTCGCTGTTGGTGACCGTCCCGTCCTTCTCGCCCCACGCCGCGGCGGGCAGGCGGACGTGCGCGAAGGCGCCGGTGTCGGTCTTTTCGATGACGTCGCTGACGACGACGAAAGGGCAGGCCGCCAGCGCCTCGCGCACCCGGTTCGCGTCGGGCATCGACACCGCAGGGTTGGTCGCCATCACCCACAGCGCCTTGATCCGGCCTTCGCCGACCGCGCGGAACAGGTCGACGGCCTTGAGGCCGGGCTTTTCGGCGATCGCCGGCGCGGCCCAGAAGCGCTGAACGCGTGCGCGGGCTTCGGGGCCGAAGTCCATATGCGCCGCAAGAGTCGAGGCAAGCCCGCCGACCTCGCGCCCGCCCATCGCATTGGGTTGGCCGGTGATCGAAAAGGGGACGGCGCCCGGCTTGCCGATCCGGCCCGTCGCGAGGTGGAGGTTGAGGATCGCGTTCACCTGATCGGTGCCGCTGGTCGACTGGTTGATCCCCTGACTGAACAGGGTGACGGTGCGCGGCGTAGCGGCGAACAGCTCATAGAAGCGCCTGAGGTCGGCGGCGTCGACGTCGCACGTCTTCGCTACCGACCACAGATCGCTCCCCTCTCCAAGCTGGTCCCAGAAATCGGCGGGCACCGCGACATGCGCCGCGAGCCACGCATCGTCGAGCGCGTCCGCGTCGCGGCAGTGCTGCAATAGGCCGTTCATCAGGGCGACGTCGCTACCCGGGCGGATCGCGAGGTGAAGGTCGGCCTCTTCGGCGGTCTCGGTGCGGCGCGGGTCGATGACGACGAGCTTCGCGCCCGCTTCGCAGCGCGCCCGGATGCGCTGATAGACGATCGGGTGGCACCAAGCGGTGTTGCTGCCGACGAGGACGAACAGGTCGGCGACGTCGAGGTCGTCATAGGTCGCGGGCACAACATCCTCGCCAAAGCCGCGGATATGCCCCGCGACCGCGCTCGACATGCAGAGCCGCGAATTGGTGTCGATATTGGCGCTGCCGATGAAGCCTTTCATCAGCTTGTTCGCGACATAATAATCCTCGGTGAGCAATTGGCCCGAGACATAGAAGGCGACGCTGTTCGGGCCGTGGCGCGCGATGGTTTCCCTGAATCGCTTCGCGACGAGGTCGAGCGCCTTGTCCCAGCTTGCGCGCTTGGCGCCGATCATCGGATGGAGCAGGCGTCCCTCGAGCCCCACCGTTTCGCCGAGATGCGTGCCCTTCGAGCAGAGGCGGCCGCGGTTCGCGGGGTGGTCGGGATCGCCGGCGATTTGGGCCGTGCGCTCGCCGGTCACCGTCGCGCGGATGCCGCAGCCGACGCCGCAATAGGCGCAGGTGGTGCGGATGGCGGTCATCATTCCCCTCCCTGAAAGGGAGGGGTTAGGGGTGGGTTGCGTTGATCGGGGCTCGATGCCCCGATCAACGCGTTCTTGCAGAAGAAAAGAGCCTCGCTATCGCTCCTACCCACCCCCAGCCCCTCCCTTTCAGGGAGGGGAGAAGCATGGAAGCGCCGCGGCCTCACGCCGCCGCCTTCAGCACGCTCGCGCGGCAGATCAGCACGCGGCCGCCGTCGATCTTGACTGGCACCGTGGGGGTGCAGCCCTTGTCCTCGCCCAGCGCTTCGCCGGTGGTCAGGCTGATCCGCCAATTGTGCAGCGGGCAGGCGACCGCTCCGCCATGGACGATCCCCTGGCTCAGCCGGCCGTGCTTGTGCGGGCAGCGGTCGAGCAGCGCGAAGACCTTGCCCTCGGCAGTGCGGAACACCGCGATGTCGTCGCCGTCCGCGACCTGCACGGTGCGGCTGCCGCGCACGGGGATCTGGTCGACCCAGCCGATGTCGAGCCATTCTGCCACGGTCGTCATGCAAGTTCCTCCTGCGGGGTGAAGCGCGCCATCGGCGCATGATGTTCGGCGGCGGCGCCCTCGGCGCGCTGCGCCCAGGGGTCGTCCTGTGAAAAGCTCTGCGAATAGAGGAAGCGCGCGCGCAGCGCCTCGCGGCCCGCCGGGTCGTCGAGCAGCCTTGCCTTCACATAGTCGAGCCCGACGCGCTCGATCCACGGCGCGGTGCGTTCGAGATAGCGCGCCTCCTCGCGATAGAGCTGGATGAAGGCGGCGCAATAATCGAGCGCCTCCTGCTCGGTCGCGACCTTGCAGAGCAGGTCGGTCGCGCGGACATGGATGCCGCCGTTGCCGCCGACGTGCAGCTCGTAGCCGCTGTCGACGCAGACGACGCCGAAATCCTTGATCGTCGCCTCGGCGCAATTGCGCGGGCAGCCCGACACGGCGATCTTGAACTTGTGCGGCATCCAGCTGCCCCAGCTCATCCGCTCGATCTTGACGCCGAGCCCGGTCGAATCCTGCGTGCCGAAGCGGCACCATTCGGACCCGACGCAGGTTTTCACGGTGCGCAGCGCCTTGCCATAGGCGTGGCCCGACACCATGCCGGCGGCGTTGAGGTCGGCCCACACCGCGGGCAGATCCTCTTTCTTGATCCCGAAGATGTCGAGCCGCTGGCCGCCGGTGACCTTGACCATCGGCGCATTATATTTCTCGACCACATCGGCGATCGCGCGCAGCTCGGTCGGGTTGGTCAGCCCGCCCCACATGCGCGGGACGACCGAATAGGTGCCGTCCTTCTGGATGTTGGCGTGGAGGCGTTCGTTGACGAAGCGGCTCTGCTGATCGTCCTCATATTCGCCGGGCAGCGCGCAGAGCAGATAGTAGTTGAGCGCCGGGCGGCACGAGGAGCAGCCGTCGGGGGTCGTCCAGTGCAGCTTCTGCATCACCTCGGGGATCGAGCGCATGTCCTGCGCGACGATCTCGCGCCGCACGTCGTCGTGGCCGAAGCTGGTGCAGCCGCACAGCGTCTTGGGGCCCGACTGCACCTCGTCGCCGAGCGTCAGCGCGAGCAGGCTTTCGACGAGTCCGGTGCAGCTGCCGCAGCTCGCCGACGCCTTGCAGCTGCCGCGCACCGCATCGAGGCTGTGCGCGCCCTTGGCGATGCACGAGACGACCTGGCCCTTGGTGACGCCGTTGCAGCCGCAGATCTCGGCATCGTCCGAGAGCGCCGCAACGGCGGCCTTAGGGTCCGCTTGCCCACCTCCGGAGGCAAAGGCCTGACCGAAGATCAGCACGTCGCGAAGCGGCGCGACATCCTCCTGCTTCTTGAGCAGGTCGAAATACCAGCTGCCGTCGGCGGTATCGCCATAAAGCACCGCGCCGACGATGCGGTCGTCCTTGAGCACCACGCGCTTGTAGATTCCGCGCGCCGCGTCGCGCAGCACGATGTCCTCGCAATCGTCGCCGCCCGAAAAATCGCCCGCCGAAAAGACGTCGATCCCCGACACCTTGAGCTTGGTCGAGGTCACCGAGCCGCGATAGCCCGACGGCTGTTCGACGAGCCCGTCGGCAAGGCTGCGGCACATGTCCCACAGCGGCGCGACGAGGCCGTAGACCTGCCCGTCATGTTCGACGCATTCGCCGACCGCGAGGATGTTCGGGTCGCTCGTCACCATATGGTCGTCGACCTGGATGCCGCGCCCGACCGCGAGCCCCGCGTCGCGGGCGAGCGCCACCGAAGGCCGGATGCCGACCGCCATGACGACGAGGTCGGCGGGGATCAGCGTCCCGTCTTTCAGCCTTACCCCCTCGACCTTGCCCTCACCGACGATCGCTTCGGTGTCGGCGCCGGTCAGGATCGTCTGGCCGCGCGCCTCGAGCGCCTGCTTGAGCAGCCAGCCCGCGGCCTCGTCGAGCTGGCGTTCCATCAGCGTCGGCATCAGGTGCAGCACCGTGACCTTCATGCCGCGCAAGGACAGCCCGTGCGCAGCTTCGAGCCCGAGCAGCCCGCCGCCGATCACCACGGCGCTGCCGCCCTTTTCGGCCGCCGTGAGCATCATATCGACATCGTCCATGTCGCGAAAGCTGATCACGCCGGGCAGGTCCTTGCCGGGCACGGGGATGATGAAGGGATCGGAGCCCGTCGCGATCAGCAGCCGGTCATAGGCTTCGGTCACGCCGCCGCGCGTCGTCACCTTTTTGGCGCCGCGGTCGATCGCCACCACCGGGTCGCCGGCGACGAGTGCGATGCCGTTCGCGGCATACCAGTCGGCGTCGTTGATCACGATGTCGTCGAAGCTCTTGTCGCCCGCGAGCACGGGGGACAGCATGATGCGGTTGTAATTGACCCGCGGCTCGGCGCCGAAGATCGTCACGCGATAGCGGTTCGCATCGCGCGCGAGCAGTTCCTCGACCGCGCGGCAGCCGGCCATGCCGTTGCCGATCACGACCAGATGCTCGCGCGTGTCGGCGTCCGGGGAGAGGGGGCTATGTTCCATCAAAGCGTCCAATCGAGTTGCAGCCAGATTTTGTCGGTATCGGTGGCGAAGCCGTCGGCGCGGTAGCGCGCGTAGCGTGCCGAGGCGGCGAGCTTGCCGCGCTTCGCGCTGGCGACGAGGTCGATCTCGTCGCCATAGGGGCGGCTCGCACGATCGCTGCGGAAGTCGTGATACACCGCCTGCAGCGTCACCGCGTCGAACGGGCCGAGCGCCTTCCAGCGCCAGCCCGCGCTCGCATAAAGGTCGCGCACGCCGTCGGGCGGCGTGGTCAGGAACTTGTCGGCCCAGCCCTGGAATTTGAAACCCGTCGCGAGCGGGGTCTGAAAGCTGGTGAAGGCAGCGCCGTCGCTCGCGCCGAGGATTTCATAGCCCGCGCCGAGCTGCGGGCCGCCGAAATCGACGCCGGCATCGGCGAGCCAATAGTTGGCGGCATAATCATTGGGATTGCGGTGCCAGTCCGACTGGCGCGCGTAGGAAAATTGCCAGCTCAGCTTCGTCTTGCCGAGCGGCCGTGCGCCCGCAAGGCGGACGCCGTAGCTCTGGCTCGACAGCCGGAAACCCTGCACCGCGGCTTCGTCCTGATCGACCAGATAGGCGAAAGTGCTGAGCGTGCCCGCCGGGGTGGCGACGCCGATATTGGCGAAGAGATTGTCCCCCGACACCGCCTGCTGCCGCGCCCCGGCGCCGTCGATGCCCCAGATGGTGCGGACGCTCCAGACATAGGCAAGGTCGGCCTTCACCCCCGCGACCGGCGTGATTTCGGCGCGCAGCGCGTCGAAGCTCTGGCCGTTCTGGCGAAAACCGACCCCGCCGACGAAGCGCTCGTCGTCGAAGCCGAGCCGCTGCCGTCCGGCGGTGATTGCGAACCCAGGCGCAGCGTAGCGAAGCTGCGCGCGGGTGAGGGCGATATTGTCGGGATCGGCGATCAGCGGCTGCGTCGCGGGGCCGTGCAGTCCGTCGTCATAATCGTCGACGATCGCCAGATTGCCCTGGCTCTCGACCAGCGCCGACCAGCGGCCGGCCTTCGCCTCGACCCCGGCGCGGACGCGGAGCGTGAGCGCGTCGGATGCGGCATCGAGGCCGTCTTGCTCGACGCTTTCATAGCGGAGCCGCGCTTCGCCGAGCGGGGCGAGGGTGATCGCCTGCGCGTGGGCGGCGGCCGGCGCCAGCGCCGCGAGGAGGAGCAGCGTGCGCGCCATGTCAGATCCGCACGCCTTCGGCCGCGCCCCAGGTCGCGCGCCATTGCCCCTTGACGAACATCAACGCCGCGAGCGCGACGACCGCGAGCCCGGCGAAGATGTAGAAGCCCGGTGCGAAGCTGCCGGTCCACTGTTTCGCGAAGCCGAGCGACGAGGCAAGATAAAAGCCGCCGACCCCGCCCGCCATGCCGACGAGCCCGGTCATGATCCCGATCTCGGCCGAAAAGCGCTGCGGCACGAGCTGAAAGACCGATCCGTTGCCGACCCCGAGCGCCAGCATCGCGATCAGGAACAGGCCCATGGCGGTGGGGAGGGCCGCCGCCTGCGGCACCCCGGCGAGCGCGACCGCGGCGATGACGAAGACGATCATCAGCGCCCGGATGCCGCCGACCCGGTCGGCGAGCGCGCCGCCGAGCGGCCGCACGAGCGATCCGGTGAAGACGCACGCGGCGGTGCAATAGCCCGCGACCACCGGGGTCAGGCCGAACTGGTCGGTGAAATAGATGGGGAGCGAGGCGGCGAGTCCGACGAAGCCGCCGAAGGTCACCGAATAAAAGCCCATCAGCCACCAGGCGTCGGCGCTCTTGAGCGGCTGAAAATAATCGACCAGCCGCTTCGGCGCCGGCGCGTTCGGCGCATCTTTGGCCATGAAGAGATAGAGGACGAACACGATCGTCAGCGGGATGCAGGCGAGGCCGAGCACCGCGGTCCAGCCGAACAGCTTGGCGAGCGTCGGCGCGAAGAGCGCTGCGAGCACCGTGCCCGAATTGCCCATGCCGGCAAGCCCCATCGCCTTGCCCTGATGCTCGGGCGGATACCAGCGGCTCGCGAGCGGCAGCGCGATCGCGAAGCTCGCCCCGGCAAAGCCCAGGACCACGCCGAGCGCGAGCGTCCCCGCGAAGCTGTCGATACCCGAAAGCCAGGCGGTGAACAGGCCCGCGATGACGATCGCCTGGCTGATGGCCCCGGCGCGCTTCGGGCCGATCCGGTCGACGAGCAGTCCGTTGACGACACGCAGCAGCGCGCCAGCGAGTGTCGGCACCGCGACCATCAGCCCCTTCTGCGCGGGCGACAGCCCCAGTTCCTGCGCGATCGTCGGCGCGAGCGGGCCGAGGACGACCCACACCATGAAAGCGAGATCGAAATAGAGAAAGGCGGCCACCAGCGTCGGCCAGTGGCCGCTCGCCCAGAAACCCGATTTCGGCGCCGTATCCGCGCCCGTCCTGATCGTCGACATCGTCCGTCCCTTCGTGTGACGGGCAATAAAAAAGCCGCCAGGACGGCGGCCTCGTGCGGGCGCGTCCTGACGGCTTCATTGCCTGTTGGAGTGCGGGAAAAGGCTTCCCGCCTGCCTGCGCGCCGGCCCCTCCGTTGGAGCCGCTGCCGCATTATCCTGCCCCGGCATCGTCGCCGAGTGACATTAAGGTGCCCGATTCGCGCGCGTCGCGCAACTATTTATTTCGCAGGTGCAGCATAAAAGGGCGCGGCTGGAAACTCAGGGCAATTCCGAGAGATAGCCTGGAATGTCGTCGGGATCGAAGGCGCGATGGTCGAAAAAGCGATCGCTGCCGAGCATCAGCCGGCCCTGCGTCGATCCCGCGCCGATCGGTTCGGCGAGCCCGCCCTCGAGTTTTGAGCTCGCCCCGGGCAGCGGCGCCCCCGATCCCGCGAGCGCGGCGCGATAGATGTCGGGACGGAACACCGCCGATGCCGTCGCGGCGTCGGCCGGCGAAAAGGCGAGGTGATCCCAGCGCACGAGCTGCGAATAGAGCCACGCGGCCTGGCTGCGCCACGGGAAATTCGCCGCCTCGCGATACTGGAACATGAAGTCGGGATAATGGACAGGCGCGCCGCCGGGGACGAGGCGGATGCGGTCGGTGATCGCGCGCAATATCGCCTCGCGCGGGGCATCGAGATATTCGCGCCGCGCCAATATGTCGGCGCTCTCCTCGGCGGTTCCGGGCTCGACGAAGCGGGCGGCCGCGGCGTGCAGCGCGCGCACCAGCGCCTCGACCGCGCTGCGGCGCGTTTCGACGACGTCGCTGCGCACGGCGAGGACCTTCTCGACGCCGCGCCGCCAGATCTGAGCGGTGGCGAGCGCGATATGGCCGGCGCCGCGATCGACCGCGATCGAATTCCACGGCTCGCCGACGCAAATGCCGTCGACCTCGCCCGCGGCGAGCGCGTCGGCCGCGAAGGGCGGGCTGGTAACGACGATCTCGACATCGGCATCGGGTTGGATGCCGACCCCCGCGAGCCAGTAGCGGAGCATGTAATTGTGGCTCGAATAGCGGTGGACGACCCCGAAGCGCAACGGATTGCCCGCCGCCTTGCGCGCGGCCGCGACGCGCTTCAGCGCCGCGCCGACCGCGGCGGGATCGCCGAGTGTCTCGCCGAGCCCGACCTCGATCGCGAGCGCGCTCGAAAAAGTCACTGCATTGCCGTTGAGGCCGAGCACGAAGGGCACCGCGAGCGATACCGCGGGCCGGTCGCGGCCGAGCGCGGTCGCGATCGCGAGCGGCGCGATCAGGTGCGCGGCGTCGGTGTGACCATAGAGCAGCCGGTCGCGCACCGTCGCCCAGGTCATGTCGCGCACCAACTCGATCGCGACGCCCTCGCGCGCCGCGAAGCCCAGTTCGTGCGCCAGGATCGGCAGCGCCGCATCGACGAGCGGCAGAAAGCCGATGCGGAAAGTCTCGCCGGTCATGCCCCATCTCCCATCAGCGCTTCGCTGGTCAGGATCGCCTCGGCGATTTCGGCGATCCGGCGGCTACTGCGCATCGCCTGCCCGCGCAGCAGCGCATAGGCGGCGGGTTCGTCGATGCCGCGCCGCTTCATCAATATCGCCTTGGCGCGGTCGATCGTCGCGCGTTCGGCGAGCGCGCTCTTCGCCTCGTCGAGTTCGCGCTGGAGCCGCGAAAAAGCCTGAAAGCGCCGCACGGCGAGGTCGATCACCGGCTTGATTCGCTGCTTCGACAAGCCATCGACGACATAGGCCGACACGCCCGCGTCGATCGCCGCGCCGGTCGCCTCGGCATCGCTCTGATCGACGAACATCGCGATCGGCCGTGCGAGCGCGCGCGACATGGCGAAGAAATCCTCGAGCAGGTCGCGGCCCGGATTTTCGAGGTTGACCAGCACCACCTCGGGCTGCGCCGCCTCGATCTGCGCGACCAGCGGGCCGGCAGGGTCGATGACGACAAGATCGTCGAGGCCAGCCTCGCGCAAGCCATCCGAAATGATGGCGGCGCGCGTCGTGCTGGTGTCGATGATCGCGATCCTCATGGCTCGCGCCATAAGGTGCTCGAACGATTTCGCCTAGAGCCCTGACGGCCGCCTGCCTATTTATCGACGACGAGGCAGGGCTGGCCGCCCTTTTGCATCGTGGCGCAGAAATCCACGGCTTGCGCCTTGCCGGCAAAGCCACCCGCCTGAAGCCGGGTCAGCTTCGCGCTCTTGACCAGAAGCGGCTCGCGGCTCGCGACCGAGGGATATTTGGCGGCGAGGCGTTTCCACAGGTTGCGCGCGTTCGCTTCGACGCCGAAAGCGCCGAGCTGGGCGCGCCACGGGCTGGCGGGCGCGTTCGTTGCGACTTTTGCCGGGGCCGCTGCCGTCGGCACTGGAGTCTGGACGGGAGCGCTCTTGGCGGGCAGCGGACCGCTGGCGGGCGGCGCGGGATAGCTCGTTCCCGGTGTGGCCGGTTTTGCGGCATCCGCGCTCGCCACCTTGGCGGCGGCGGTCGCCTCGGAAGCGGCATCGGCCGCCGCCTGTGCTGCGGGAGAGAGCGGGGCCGACGGCGCTACTGGCACCGGCTTGATGGCCGACGACGCGGGTTTGGGCGCTGCAGGCGTCGCGGCGGCCGTCGCGGCGAGGCGCGCGCGCTGCTCGCTTTTCTCCATTTCGGGGAGCATCGCGAGGCCGCGCTGGCGCTGTTCGAGCGGGATGAGCCCGTCGAGCTGCGCGAGCCGCGCCGATGCGATCTGCAATCCCGCATCGCTCGCGCGCTTGGTCAACGCATAGGCGAGCGGCCAGTTTTCGGCGGCGAGGTCGCCGTTGAAATGCGCGGTGCCGAGGACATATTGCGCGCGCGGTTCGCCGCGCGCCGCCGACGCCTCGATATAGGGCATCGCCTCCTGCCGCCGGCCAGCGGTGAACAGGACGAGGCCCAGATTGTCCTCGGCCTGCAAATGACCCTGTTTCGCGGCGCGGCGATACCAGCTTTCGGCCTGCGCCAGATCGGCGGGAACGCCGCGGCCGAGCTTATAGGCCTGGCCGAGATTGAACTGCGCATCGGGGTCCCCGGCGAGCGCCAGCGGCCGCCACTCGGCGACGGCGCTCTGATAGTCGCCCTTTTGCCAGGCATCGACGCCGGCCTTCACATCGGCAAGGGCAGGCGCGGCAAGCGCGGCCGCTGCCGCGGCGGAGAGCATGAAAGAGGCGGTGCGGAACGAACGCATGGCTATCTCCAATGACGGGCGTCGCCCCGGCCGGACCCGGGAGCGATCGGCAGTCCCCGCGGCTCCCTGAACGCATAATGGCTAACAGGCTGTTATCGAAAGCCGAGGGTGACGTCGATTTCGGTCCATTATGGGACAAGTCCGTCCTAACGGCGCGTTTACCATGGACGTGGGGAATCCGTTCACGCTCTTTTTATCATCGTTAACCCAATTTTAGCGGCCTGCGTGCCACTTCTCCCGGCGAATTTGGATTTTCAGGGGGACAGTCGTGCGCGTTCTGGCATTGGCTTCACAAAAGGGCGGGTCGGGTAAATCGACCCTTTCGGGCCACCTCGCGGTACAGGCCCAACTCGCCGGCGCTGGCCCGGTCGTGCTTATCGACATCGACCCGCAGGGATCGCTCGCCGACTGGTGGAACGAGCGTGAGACCGATCTTCCCGCTTTCGCGCAGACCACGGTCGCGCGGCTTGCCTCCGACCTCGAAATCCTGCGCCAGCAAGGCTTCAAGCTCGCGGTCATCGACACGCCCCCCGCGATCACCATGGCGATCCAGAGCGTGATCAGCGTCGCCGAACTGATCGTCGTTCCGACGCGGCCGAGCCCGCACGACCTGCGCGCCGTCGGCGCCACCGTCGACCTCTGCGAGCGCGCCGGAAAGCCGCTCGTCTTTGTCGTCAATGCGGCGACGCCCAAGGCCAAGATCACCAGCGAGGCCGCGGTCGCGCTGTCGCAGCACGGCACCGTCGCGCCGGTCACCCTGCACCATCGCACCGATTATGCCGCGTCGATGATCGACGGGCGCACGGTGATGGAGGTCGATCCGAACGGACGATCGGCCGACGAAATCCGGCAATTGTGGACCTATATGAACGACCGGCTCGAAAAGAATTTCCGCCGCACCGTCTTCGCATCGCCGCTGCCGACCCAGGGCAATTACGGCGCCGTTCGTCCGATGGGCGGGGGCTTCGGCCGCCGCATCGCCGGCCAGTAAGGGGAGGGAAGATGATGGGCGAACCCAAACCTCTCGCATCGCTGAGCGCCGGTCTTCTGGCTCGCAAGGGCGGCGCGCGGCCCGCCATGCGCCGCCAGCCGCTCGGCAGCGGCCCCGGACCGCTCGCGGGGGCCGGCTATGACGACCTCGGCTGGAACGACATGGGCTATGACGTCGATCCCGATCAGTCGGAACCGGCGCACCTCGTCGACCTGAAGCCGCTGATGCCGGGGTCGGTGCTGGCGCACAATCTTTCCGCCGAACAGGCGGTCGACGACAGCTTCGAACCCGAACTCGCGCACGACGTGACCGAGGCCGAACCGGTCGCGGCCCGGGAAGAGCCGTTCGTTTCCGAAGCGCCGCCGGTGCCCGAAGTCGTTCGCCAGCAGGAATCGCTGATCGACCGCGTCGCCGCGGTGGCGCGCGAAGTCGAGCGGCGCCCTGTGCAGAAAGCCAAGGCACCGCGGTCCGTCCGCGCCCGCGAAAAGGCTGCCTTCACGCTGCGCCTCGACGCCGAGCGCCATTTGCGCCTGCGCCTCGCAAGCGCGGTGACCGGCCGGTCGGCGCAGCATATCCTGACCGATCTGCTCGACGACTATCTCGCCGCTTTGCCCGAAATCGACGCGATGGCGAGCCGCCTGCCGGCGACGCGTCCGGTGCGCCACGCGGCAAAGGGCTGATCGGGCGCCGCACGAAGCGCCGATGTCACAAGGGGGGACCTTGACGATGAATCGCAACCTGCTGACCAAAATCGCCGTTTCGGGCTTCGTGATCGGCATCGCCGCCACGGGCTGCAGCATGAACAAGATCGCCATGGCGCCGTCGGACACGCTCGGCAAGCCGCAGACCGCGTCCAGATCGGCCGACAGGGCGCGCGAGGCGCTCGAGGAGGGCAAGGTCAGCAAGGCGGTCGCGCACGCCGAAGCTGCGGTTTCGGCCAGCCCGCGCGATGGCCATTATCGCGCGCTGCTGGGTCAGGCTTATCTGGGCGACGGCCGTTTCGCATCGGCCGCAACCGCGCTCGGCGAGGCGATGGAACTCGGCGCCGACGACAGCAACACGGTGATCGCGCTCGCGCTCGCCAATATCGCGCAGGGCAAGCCCGCCGCGGCGGTCGAGCTGCTCAAAAGCCACAGCGACATTGTGCCGGCATCGGACGCCGGTCTCGCGCTGGCGCTCGCGGGCGACACGCAGTCGGCGATCTACGTTCTCACCGGCGCCGCGCGCCAGCCGGGGGCCGACGCCCGCACGCGCCAGAATCTCGCGCTTGCCTTCGCCCTGTCGGGGCGCTGGGCGCAGGCGCGCGTCCTCGCGTCGCAGGACCTGCCGCTCGACAAGCTCGAAGGCCGCATGGCCGAATGGTCGAAACTCGCCGGGCAACCCAGACCCGAAATGCGCGTCGCCAGCCTGATCGGCACCGAGGTTCGGGCCGATTCCGGTATGCCGGTGCGCCTCGCGCTCAGCAATTTTCCGGCCGACACGCAAATGGCCGCCGCCGAAGCGCCCGTTCAGGTCGCGAGCGCCGACCCCGCGCCGGTCGAAAGCTTCGCGCCGCCGCCGCCGGTCCAGCTTGCAAGCGCCGGCGACAGCGCGATCCGCACGGTCGAACTGCCGATGCCGCGGCGCGACGCGAGCGGGGTCGTGCCGGTGACCGAATTGCCGGCGCCCGCGCCGGTGATCCGCGCCGAATCGGAAAACTACCGCCACGCTCCGCGCGTCGCGGGCGCAAATGAAAGCGCCCTGGTCGCGCGCAAGGCCTCCGAACTCGCCGCGCGGATCACGCCGCAGCTGTTCAATGCGAAGGCGCCGTCGGGCTGGGCGGTCCAGCTCGGCGCCTATGACAGCCTGGCGGTCGCCAAGGAAAAATGGGGCGCGATCCAGAAGCGCAACCGCACGCTCGCAGCCTTCCCGGGCGCGAGCTATGCCGCGGACGTCAAGGGCCGCACCTTCTATCGCCTGACGGTCAACGGCCTGAAGAGCCGCGCCGATGCGCTGAGCCTGTGCGGCGAGCTGAAGGCCGTGGGGCAGGCGTGTTTCGTGCGTGAAATGGGCGGCGACGAGGCGATCCAGTGGGCGGCCAAAGCCGGCCCGGTACGCCTCGCCTCGCGCTGAGCGGGTCGTTCGAGGAACAAGGGAGGGCGCGGCTCGCGGGCCGCGCCTTTTCTTTGGGATTGAGCGGCGTGGCGGCTTCCGGGTGGGAGGGGTCGTTCATAAACCCCTCCTCTTCAGAGGAGGGGTTGGGGGTGGTGGCGCGCGGCAGCGCGCAAAACGTCTAGCACCACCCCGCTGCGACTAGCGAGCAAGCTCGCAAGTCTCGCTGCCCCTCCTCTGAAGAGGAGGGGTTCTGTCCGACGTCCGCTCTCCACCCCGATCCAGACATTCGTGAAGCGGCGGGATCGCCCCGAATCACAACGCCCGGGCCTCGTTGCCGAGACCCGGGCGCCTGTGACGAACGTCGCCAGCCCCCTATATGCAGGCCAGGCGAATGGCCTGCACTCCCTGGAGCCGGGCCTTTGGGCCGCGTTGAACCAGAACCCTAGGGCTAGGGCGAAGGATGCACTTTGTCACCCTTTGGGACGCGCGTCGTGATCCTTTTGCCGCGCCCTGTGGCGGATCGGCAACATAATCTGCGAATCATTCGCAACAGGCACTTCTTCGCCGCCGCCATTGCCAGCGCCGTATCACACCCCTAAAGCGGGCGCATGTGTCACCATGCACGCGTTCTGAAGGACCGACCGACCCGATGATTCTGCGTCCTTACGAACGGGCCATCTTCAAACGCTATATGCTGCCGCAGCGCGGCGAAGGGTTCATCTTCGTCGCCGCCGCCTTCAGCTTCATCGCGGTAACGCTGGGCGTCGCCGCGCTCGTCATCGTGATGAGCGTGATGAACGGCGTGCGGTCGGACCTGTTCGACAAGATCGTAGGATTGAACGGCCATGCCGTCGTGCAGGGCTTCGGCGGCCGGCTTCCGAATTGGCAGGAGGTGCTCAGGCAAGCGAAAGCGACCCCCGGCATCACTTCGGCCACTCCGTTGATCGAGCAGCAGTTGCTCGCGACCTCCAACGGCCGCGTCGAAGGCATTTTGATGCGCGGGATGCTTACGTCCGACATCCATAGCAATCAGACGCTCAACGCCAAAGTGCTGCAGGGCAGCCTGGACACGTTGCAGCCGGGGTCGGGCAATGTCGCGATCGGCAGCGAACTCGCCAGAAATCTTGGTGCGCAGGTCGGTTCGACGATCACCATCATCAACCCCTCCGGCCGCGCGACGCCCTTCGGCACGACCTATCGCGAGATTGCCTATCGCGTATCGGCGGTGTTCGAAATCGGCGTTTATGATTTCGACAAGCTCTATGTCGTGATGCCGATGCAGGACGCGCAATTGCTGCTGCTTTACGGCAACGATGTCGGGATGATCGAGGTGCAGACGACCGACCCCGACAAGGTCGGCGCGATATTGGAGCCGCTGCGCGAAAAGGTCGCGGCGCAGGCGGTGATTTCGGACTGGCGGTCGATGAACAGCAGCCTGTTCGAAGCGCTGTCGGTCGAGCGCGTCGCGATGTTCGTCATCCTGTCGCTGATCGTGCTCGTCGCGGCGTTCAACATCGTGTCGTCGCTCATCATGCTGGTGCGCGCCAAGACGCGCGACATGGCGATCCTGCGCACGATGGGGGCGCCGCGCGATTCGGTGCTGCGCATTTTCATGGCGATCGGCCTGTCGATCGGGATCGCGGGCACCGCGGTCGGCATGGTCATCGGCTTTTCGCTGCTCTATTTCCGGCAGGGCGTGCTGCGCGGGGCCGAATTCGTCACCGGCCAGCCGTTGTGGGACCCGTCGATCCGCTTCCTCGCCGAGCTGCCGTCGAAGCCCGACCCGTTCGAGATCGTCGGCATCGCGGTGATGGCGGTCGTGTTCAGCTTCCTCGCGACGCTCTATCCCGCGTTCAAGGCGGCGAACACCGATCCGGTGCAGGTGCTGCGCTATGACTGACGCGACGCTCGAACTCACCGGCCTCAAGCGCAGCTTTACCCAGGCCGGAGTGCGGATCGACGTGCTGCGCGGGATCGACGCGGTGCTGAAGCGCGGCGAGATCGTCGCGCTGCTCGGTCCGTCGGGATCGGGCAAATCGACGATGCTGCAAGCCGTCGGCCTGCTCGAAGGCGGCTTCGAAGGCACGATCCGCATCGACGGCGAGGACGTCACGCGGCTGGGGCAGGGCGAGCGGACGAAGACGCGGCGCGAAAAAATCGGTTTCGTCTATCAATTCCATCACTTGCTGCCCGACTTTAATGCGATCGAGAATGTGGTCTTGCCGCAGCTGATCCGTGGCGCCGAGCAGGCCGAGGCCGAGGAGCGCGCCGCCGACCTGCTCGGCCGGCTGGGTCTCGCCGAGCGGCTGCATCACAAGCCGAGCAAGCTGTCGGGCGGCGAGCAGCAGCGCGTCGCGGTGGCGCGCGCGCTCGCGAACCGGCCGCTGCTGGTGCTCGCCGACGAGCCGACCGGCAACCTCGACGAACATACCGCCGACCGCGTGTTCGAGCAGTTCATCAAGCTGGTGCGCGATCATGGCTCGGCGGCGCTCGTCGCGACGCACAATGAGCGGCTCGCGGCGAAGATGGACCGCGTGTGGCGCTTGCACGAAGGGCGCATCGAGGCGTAGGCTGCCTCCCAAGGTCTGTCATCCCGGCGAAGGCCGGGATGACGATTGGATGTAGCCGGCCTTGCGTTGGGGAGAAAATGTCATGGCCCTCTACGATCTTTCGGCCAAGCTGTCCGGCGGCGGCGCGCAATCGCTGGCGGACTATCGCGGCAAGGTGCTGCTGATCGTCAACACCGCGTCGAAATGCGGCTTCACGCCGCAATATGAAGGGCTTGAGGCGCTGTATCGCGATTATAAGGATCGCGGCTTCGAAATCCTGGCTTTCCCGTGCAACCAGTTCGGCGCGCAGGAGCCGGGCGATGCCGAGGAAATCCGGAACTTCTGTTCGCTGACCTATGACGTCAGCTTTCCCCTGATGGCCAAGATCGACGTCAACGGCGACGATGCCGATCCGATCTTCAAGCATCTGAAGAAGGAAAAGAGCGGATTGCTCGGTAGCGCGATCAAATGGAATTTCACCAAATTCCTGGTCGACCGCGACGGCAAGGTTGTGTCGCGGCACGCGCCAACGACCAAGCCTGAGCAGCTTCGCAAGGAGATCGAGGAATTGCTGGGTTAGCGTTTAGTATATTATTGTTTTAGTTTTATGTTTATAATTTTCTTCCTTCTCTCCGATATGAATGAAATTATATAGCTATCCCCTGCATCAGCCAAGACGAACGATGGGGCTTCTTTAATGTCTTTGATATATATATTAGATTGATTTAGATATTTTTTCGGAAGGTTTATATTTTTAGATAGATAAGGGTAGTATATTTCTTTAATATAGAGAAAAATATTGTCAAAATCTTCAGTAATTTTTAGTGTCTTGTATATTTTTAAAGCGTCTCCCCTTCTGTTTAGAAAGGGTTTGCTTAGGGAGGCTATCCGAGTTTTTACCTTAGTGCTTTGTGATTTTGGATTATCTGTGCATGGATGCTTTGGCCACGGCCAACCTAAATTATCAAAGAAAACACGACCCCCATGCGGGCTTTGGTAGAAAAAAACGAGTGCGCCACAAACAGGACAATGGGCATTTGGGTCCGTGTAAGATTCGCGAGACTGAAACGCTACGGTGGATTTCGGGCCAGATGAGTCACTCGAGCTAGAGCACCAACCACCATGAAGATGTATCGGTGTCGACCTGCCATCAATATACCTAAATTCGATTTCGTCTCCGCAGTTATCGCAATACTGCATGACCAGCCCTTTTTCGCGCATGTCACATGGGGTCGAACCTTACTTATTCGACGTTCAAAACCAGTTAAGATATTTACCGGTCGTATGAAGAGAAGGGGCGAGAGTTGCCCCTTCCCCGAATCGCCCCGTCCGCCTAGCGTCCCCCGATGGCCTACTGCCCCTTCGTTCCGCTTCGCGTCTTTTCCAGCTACACGATGCTCGAAGGGGCGATCGACCCCAAAGCCATTGCAAAGGCTGCGCGCGAGCGGGGGTTTCCGGCGGTCGCGGTCGCCGACCGTAACGGGCTCTACGGCGTCATGGCCTTTGGCGAGGCGTGCAGGGCCGCCGGGGTGCAGCCGATCGTCGGCGCCTTCCTCAGCATCGCGCGGCCGGGGCAGCGGCTGGCCAACGGCGCGCCGCTGATCGACTGGCTCGCACTCTATGCGCAGGACGAGGCGGGCTATAATAATCTCTGCGCGCTCGTCTCGGCAGCGCACCTCGACCGGCCGATCGAGCAGGAGCCGCATGTCGCGCTGTCGGCGCTTGCGGGCAGGACCGACGGGCTGATCTGCCTGACCGGCGGCGGCGAGGGCGCGCTCGCGCGGCTGCTCGCCGACGAGCAGAAGACCGCGGCCGATGATTATGTCGAGCAACTCGAAGCCTTGTTCGGCGGACGGCTCTATATAGAACTCTCGCGGCGCGGCGACGCCACCGAAAAGGCGGCCGAGGCGGCGCTGATCGACCTGGCCTATGCGCGCGCGCTGCCGCTCGTCGCGACCAATCCCGCCAATTTCGTCGAACCGCAATTCCACCCCGCGCACGATGCGATGCTGTGCATCGCGCAGTCGGCCTATGTCGAAAGCGAAGACCGGCGCGCCTCGAATCCCGAGGCGTGGCTGAAGCCCGCCGAGGCGATGGAAGACGGTTTTTCGGACCTGCCCGAAGCGATCCGCAACACGCTGGTGATCGCGCAGCGCTGCGCCTTCATGGCGCCGAAGCGCAAGCCGATCCTGCCGAGCCTCGCGGGCGACCGCGAGGGCGAAGCAGCACAGCTCAAGGCTGACGCCCACGCCGGGCTCGAGGCGCGGCTCGCGCTCTATGAGGGGCTGACCGCCGAGGAGCGGCAGGCCTATGTCGAACGGCTCGATTTCGAGATCGACGTCATCACCCAGATGGGTTTTCCAGGCTATTTCCTGATCGTCGCCGATTTCATCAAATGGGCGAAGGCGCACGATATTCCGGTGGGGCCGGGGCGCGGGTCGGGCGCGGGCAGCGTCGTCGCCTGGGCGCTGACGATCACCGACCTCGATCCGCTCAAGCTCGGCCTGCTTTTCGAGCGCTTCCTCAACCCCGAGCGCGTGTCGATGCCCGACTTCGACATCGACTTCTGCGAAACGCGGCGCGGCGAGGTAATCCGCTATGTGCAGGAAAAATACGGCCGCGATACGGTCGCGCAGATCATCACCTTCGGAAAGCTGAAGGCGCGCGCGGTGCTCAAGGACACCGGCCGCGTGCTCCAGATGAGCTATGGCCAGGTCGACCGGCTCGCGAAGCTGGTGCCCAATCATCCCACCGATCCCTGGACGCTCGAGCGCGCGCTGAACGGCGTTTCGGAGCTGATGACCGAATATAAGCAGGACGACGGGGTGCGCCGGCTGTTCGACATGGCGCGCCAATTGGAAGGCCTGCCGCGGCACAGTTCGACCCACGCGGCCGGCGTGGTGATCGGCGACCGCCCGCTCGACCAGCTCGTCCCGCTCTATCGCGACCCGCGCTCGGACATGCCGGTGACGCAGTTCGATATGAAGTTCGTCGAGACCGCGGGGCTGGTCAAATTCGACTTCCTCGGCCTCAAGACGCTTTCGGTGCTCAAGGAAGCGCGGCGATTGCTCGCGCTGCGCGGGATCGACGTCGATCTCGACACGCTCGCGTGGGACGACCCGGGCGTATACGAACTGCTCCAGCGCGGCGACACGGTCGGCGTGTTCCAGCTCGAATCCGAAGGGATGCGGCGCACGCTGTCGGCGGTGAAGCCGACCAATTTCGGCGACATCATCGCGCTCGTCGCGCTCTATCGCCCGGGGCCGATGGACAATATTCCGCTGTTCGGCGCGCGCAAGAACGGGCGCGAGCCGATCGCCTATCCGCACCCGCTGCTCGAAGGCATCCTCGCCGAAACCTATGGCATTTTCGTCTATCAGGAACAGGTGATGCAGGCGGCGCAGATCCTGGCGGGCTACAGCCTCGGCGGCGCCGACCTGCTCCGTCGCGCGATGGGCAAGAAGATCCAGGCGGAGATGGACGCGCAGCGCGAAACCTTTGTGAAGGGTTGCGGCGAACATAATGGAATCGAGGCGAAAAAAGCGAATGAGCTGTTCGACTTGATCGACAAATTCGCGGGCTATGGCTTCAACAAGAGCCATGCTGCGGCCTATGCGCTGCTCGCTTATCAGACCGCGTGGCTGAAGGCGCATCATCCGCATGAATTTTTCGCAGCCTCGATGTCGTTCGACAGCCACCAGACCGACAAGCTGTCGATCTTCATCGACGATATGCGGCGGCTCGACATCGCGGTCGCGCCGCCGTCGGTGAACGAGAGCGAGGCCGATTTCGCGGTGAGCCAGACCGATGAAGGACTCGCGGTGCGCTACGCGCTCGGCGCGCTCAAGGGCGTCGGCGAGAAAGCGATGGAAGCACTCGTCGCCGAACGGCGCGCGCGCGGCGATTTCGCGAGCCTCGACGATTTCGCGAGCCGCATCGACCCGAAACTGCTCAACCGCCGCCAGATCGAGGCACTTGCCGCCGCGGGGGCCTTCGACGCGATCGAGCCCGACCGGCCGCGCGCCTTTGCCGGCGCCGAGGCGCTGCTCGCCTGCGCGAACAGTTCGGCGCACGAGCGATCGACCGGGCAGGGCGGATTGTTCGGCGGCGACGTCGACCTCGCACCCGTGCTCCAGCTTCCCGCGGCCGAACCGTGGACGCTCGCCGATCGGATGACCCGTGAGAAGGAAGCATTCGGCTTTTATTTCTCCGCGCACCCGGTCGAGCAATATGAGGCCATCCTCGCGGCGCGCGGCGCACGCACCTATGGCGACATCTGCGAAAATGTCGAGATGACGCCGGGCACGCGCGTCCCGATGACGATGGCGGCGATGGTCGAAAGCGCGCGCGCGCGCATGTCGCAGCGCGGCAATCGCTTCCTCAACCTCACGTTGTCGGACCGCAGCGGCCAGTTCCAGTCGAGCTGCTTCGACGAAGGCGCGGGCAAGATATTGGAAGCGCTCGCGGCCGAGGGCGGCTGCGCGCTGCTGTCGGTCGAACTCGATCTGCTCGAGGGCGAAGAGACGCCGCGCGTGACGGTGCGCGGCGCGCAGTCGCTCGCCGACATCGCGGCGAGTGCCGCGCTGCAATTGACGTGCCGCGTCGAACAGGCAAGCGCGGTCGCCGAAATGGCGGCGCTGCTCGAACGGCGCGACGATGCGCGCGGGCGGGTGATCCTGACCACCGACGATCCCGACACGGGTGAAGCGATCCGCATCCACCTCGGCCGCACTTTCGCGCTTGGCCCCGACGTCGTCGACCGGCTGCGGCTGGTCGCCGGGCTGATCGATCCGTCGCTGTCGCTCCATACCCCGCGCGATTTCCGGGTTCGAAGCTGAACAGCACCGCCTGCAAAAGCCGAGGCATGGTGGCGGGCTTCGGGCGGGAGGGGGCATAACAAATCCTCCCCGCTTGCGGGGAGGGGGACCGCCGAAGGCGGTGGAGGGGGTTGTCGTCCTGAGGCAGCGCCTGCGCGAGGACGCCACCCCCCTCCGTCAGCCCTGCGGGCTGCCACCTCCCCGCGAGCGGGGAGGATTGTAATGTCCGCTTCCCACCCCAAGCCGGTTGTTCGCCGCGGAAAAAAACGCTTTCCTACATTATCCGGCTGTGCCAGCCTTCACCCGGCTCTTTCATCCGGTGGATAAAAGCGGTTGCTGTCCAGCTCGCGCGTGCGGCCGCGGCGAGGCGCGCGCGATGCGTTCGGCAATCCTCCCGGTCCAGATCGGGGGACGCAATGGGCTGACCTTTCCTGAACTTTGGAACCCGGCCGCGACGACGAAAGACGGCATGACGGATATCCACCCCGAAGCTGCCATTGCCAGCCGGGTTTCAATCGGCATGCTTCGCCAAAGGGGGAAATTCGTTCCCGACGGAGAAAGCTTTGCCCCTTGCGTCCGCGGCACCGACCACCCTATCCACAAGCCAAACAACAAAGAGGATGCCGATATGGGAATGCAGGGCCAGCCGCTGCTCGTCACCAGCCTGATCGACCACGCCGCGCGCGAACATGCCGGGCGCGAGATCGTGACGCGCTGGGCCGATGGCAGCATGACGCGATCGACCTGGGGTGAGGTAGGCACCGATGCGCGGCGTTTCGCCGCCGCGCTCACGAAGCTCGGGATGAAGAAGGGGGACCGGATCGCGACGCTCGCGATGAACCACGGCCACCATCTCGTCAGCTGGTACGGCACAGCCGGGATGGGCGGGGTGCTGCACACGGTGAACCCGCGCCTGTTCGACGAACAGCTCGTCTATATCATCAACCATGCCGGGGACCGGATGCTCTTCTTCGACGCGGCCTTTCTGCCGATCGTCGAGCGGCTGCGCGACCAGCTCCCCACCGTCGAACATTTCGTGCTGTTCGACGCGCCGGCGCGCGAGGGCTACCTCTCCTACCGCGATCTGGTCGAGGCCGAGGACGGGCGCTTCGAATGGGTCGAACTCGACGAGAACGATCCGGTCGGTCTCTGCTACACCAGCGGGACGACCGGCAATCCGAAGGGCGTGCTCTATGAGCATCGCTCGAACGTCATTCACGCGATCACCGAAATTCAGCCTGACGTCTTCGACCTGTCGAACCGCGCCGTCGTGCTGCCGATCGTGCCGATGTTCCATGCGAACAGCTGGGGCGTGCCCTATGCCGCGGCGACCGTGGGGGCGAAGCTCGTCTTTTCGGCGACCAACGACGCGCAGGTGCTCTGCGACCTGATGCACGATGAAGGGGTGACGCACAGTGCGGGCGTCCCGACGGTGTGGATCGCGATGTTCGCGCATATGGACGCGACGGGGATCGGTTACGGCAAGCTCAGGCGCGTGATCATCGGCGGCTCGGCGGCGCCGCGCGCGATGATTGAGCGCTTCATGCGGGCCGGCATCGACGTCGGCCATGCGTGGGGCATGACCGAAACCAGCCCGATCGGGACGATGGGCAAGCGCCCGTGGAACTGGGACGATATGAGCTTCGACGAACAGGTCGACATGGTCTGCCGCCAGGGCTGCCCGCCCTTCGGCGTCGAGCTGCGCATCGTCGATGACGAGGGCAGCGAACTGCCGCGCGACGGCCGGACGAGCGGGCGATTGCAGATCCGCGGGCCGTGGATCATCCGCCGCTATTTCCGCGCCGGTGAAGATGCGGTCGATGAGGGCGACTGGTTCGACACCGGCGACGTGTCGGTGATCCACCCCGACGGCGTCATGCAGATCACCGACCGCGCCAAGGACGTCATCAAGTCCGGCGGCGAATGGATCAGCTCGATCGAACTCGAAAATGCCGCGGTCGGCGCGCCGGGGGTTCAGGAAGCCGCAGCGGTCGGGGTCTATCACCCCAAATGGGACGAGCGGCCGATTCTGCTGATCGTCAAGAAACCCGGCGCCGATGTCGGCGAGGCGGACATCCTCGATTATCTGAAGGACAAGGTCGCGAAATGGTGGCTGCCCGACGAAATCGTCTTCGTCGACGAACTGCCGCACACCGCGACGGGCAAGATTCTGAAGCGCCAGATCAGGGATGATTACAAGGATTACAGGCTGAAGTCGTTGGCGGAGGCTTGAACCACCCGTCGCCCCAGCGAAAGCTGGGGCCGCTAGAGCATGATCCTCTTTCATTGAAACGCGTATGCTCCCGCGAAGGCGGGAGCCCATCTGCTGCTGGTGCCAGCTTGAACCGGCCGGAGATGGGTCCCCGCCTTTGCGGGGACACGCGCCCATTGCAAGCGCTTCACTCAAAGTTGATCGCGCTCTATCGTTTCAGCACGATACCAGCGGCCCCCGCCTTCGCGGGGGCGACGGTGTTTAGAACAGCTCTATCTGCCCATCGCGTTCGGGCGGGCGGAACAGGTCGCAGCGCAGCGGCGGGAAGCTGCGGTCCATGCCATGTTCGCGCGCGGCGCGCTTGACGCGTTGGCGGATCAGCTGCGGCCAGATGCCGTGGCCTTTCATGCGGCTGAAGAAGTTCGGATCATTGTCGCGCCCGCCGCGAATGTCCTGCACCATATGCATCACCTTCGCGGCGCGGTCGGGATAATGCGCGTCGAGCCAGGCGCGGAACAGCGGCGCGACCTCGAACGGCAGGCGCATCAGGATATAGGACGCGCGGATTGCACCGGCCCCGGCGGCGGCGGCCATGATCGCCTCTATCTCGTGATCGGTGATCGCGGGGATGATCGGGGAGATGTTCACCTGCGTCGGCACCCCCGCGTCGATCAGCTTCCGTATCGCGGCGAGGCGGCGCTGCGGATGCGGCGCGCGCGGCTCGAGCGTGCGCGCGACCTTCGGGTCGAGCGTCGTGACCGAGATCGCGACGCCGACCAGATTGTCGCGCGCCATGTCGGCGAGCAGGTCGATGTCGCGCAGCAGCCGGTCGGACTTGGTCGTGATGAGCAGCGGGTGTCGCGTCTCGGCGAGCACCTCGACGATCCCGCGCGTGACGCGCCATTCGCGCTCGATCGGCTGATAGCCGTCGGTGTTGGTCCCGATCGCCAACGGCGCGGGTTTGTAGCCGCGCTTCGCCAGTTCCTGCCGCAAGAGTTTCGCGGCATCGGGCTTGGCGAACAGCCGGCTTTCGAAATCGAGCCCCGGTGACAGGTCGTGAAAGGCGTGCGTCGGCCGGGCGAAGCAATAGATGCAGCCATGTTCGCAGCCGCGATATGGGTTGATCGAACGATCGAAGCCGATGTCGGGCGACTGGTTGCGCGCGATGATCGTTTTGGGATGCTCGACCGTCACCGTCGTGCGCAGCGGCGGCGCCGCGCCGTCTATCTCTTCGGCCGCGTCGAGCCAGTCGCCATCGGCGGCGCGGTCGAGCGAGCCGGTGCGCGTCGGACGCGGATTCGCCGGCGCGCCGCGGCCGGCGATCGGGGGCAGGGGCTTGGCGGGGTCCACCGGCGCAGGATAGCGCGACGATGGGAACAAATAAAGAACAAATCCGGAATTCGGCTCTTGTTCCCTCGTCATGCCGGACTTGATCCGGCATCCATTCTACTGGCGTCGATGGACCCCGGATCCAGTCCGGGGTGACGAAGCAGAGTATGCGCGATTATTCCATCAACCGCGGCATCAGTTCGACGAAATTGCATGGCCGGTGCCGGCTGTCGAGCTGGGTCGCGAGAATGCCTTCCCATGCATCCTTCACCGCGCCGGTCGAGCCGGGCAGCGCGAAGATATAGGTCCCGCGCGCAACGACGGCACAGGCGCGCGACTGGATCGTCGAGGTGCCGATCGTCCGATAGCTGAGCCAGCGGAACAACTCGCCGAAGCCCGGAATATCCTTGCCGTCGAGGCGGCGCAGCGCCTCGGGCGTCACGTCGCGGCCGGTGAGGCCGGTGCCGCCGGTGGTGATGACCGCGTCGATTTGCGCGTCGTCGATCCAGTTGTGGAGGCGCGAGACGATCAGGTCGATCTCGTCGCGGATGATCGCGCGCGCGGCGAGGATATGACCGGCGCCGGTCAGCAGCGCTTCGAGCGCGTCGCCGGACGTGTCCTCGGCCGCGCTGCGGCTGTCGGAAATGGTCAGAAGCGCTATGCGGACCGGCTTGAACGTCCGGCTTTCGTCAATCGGCATGGCCGAGGCCGCCCACCGCGGTCAGCCGGATGCGGTCCTTGCCGTCGGGAAAACGCGGCCATTTCCCCTGCGCTAGCGCGGCGCGGCTGTCCGACGGCTTGCCCTGCTGCGCCTCGTACATCCAATAGTTGCGCAGCACGGTGCCGACATAGCCGCGCGTTTCCCAATAGGGGATCGACTCCATGTAGAGCAGCGGATCGTTATTGTCGTGAACCTCGGTCTCCCAGCGCGCGACGGGCGCGGGGCCGGCGTTATAGGCGGCGATGACCTTGGGCAGCAGGCCGCCGGTGGCCGACTCGCGGCTCAGATATTGCAGGTATCGTTGGCCGAGATCCATGTTGACCTCGGGCGTCTTGAGGTCGCTGAGCGCGGCCTTGATCTTGTCGCCGTCCCAGCGCGCGATGTCGCCGGCCGTGCCTGGCCGCACCTGCATCAGCCCATAGGCACCGGCGGGGCTGACCGCCGCGCGCTGGAAGCGCGATTCCTGCAGGGTGTGCGCGAAGACGAGCGCCGGGTCGACTTTCCAGCCGCCGACGGGCTGCCAGTTCGGCTGCGGATAGCGTGTCGAGGCGGCGAGGCGGCGGCCCTGCGGCGTGTTGTGCGCGAGCCACAGCTGCGTTTCGGGCAGGCTCAGCGCCTCCGAAATGCCGATCAGCTGTTCGTGCTGCCGCGGATCGCCGATCTTCGCCTGATGGCGCAGCGCTTCGCCGGCATAGCGATCCTCGCCGATTTCGGCGAGCGCCATCGCGGCGCGGACGTTCGGCTGCTTTTCCAGCGCGCGCCAGGCGCGGCGGTCGGGACGCAGATCCTCGCGCTGGCTTTTCGGCTCCTCGCCGAGCGTTTCGAGCGCGAGCAGGCCATAAAGCGTTTCCTGGTTCGCCGCGGCGGCGCGCAGGCGCGGCTCGACCAGTTCGGGCTGCCCCGCCGCGATCGCGGCGCGCGCCGACCAATAATAGCCCGCCGCGCGGAGTTCGCTGTCGGGGGCTTCGCGTGCGACGCGGTCGAAGGCGGTGAGGGCACCGCGATAGTCGCGCATCCGCCACGAGGCGAGACCCTCGACCCACGCGCCCTGCGTCGCCCAGGGGCCGCGCCCGCCGGTGCAGTCGCGCGCGAGGCGCAGCGCGTTGGCGTCATCATTCTCGATATAATAGGACCAGGCGACTTTTTGCGTCCATTCGGCGCGCGCCGCGGGGCTGAGCTTGTCGATCACCCTGTTGAGCAGCGCCTCGGCGCCCGCGGGATCGTCGTTCTTGATCCGGTCGGGAATGCTGCTGGCGAGCCCCGCAGCGAAGGGATCGCTGACCGTGTCGGCGCCGAGCCGGCGCGGCGCGCTGCCCGACCAGCTGAGCGAGACTTCGGGCGGCAGCGACGGCAAGTCGGTCGCGCCGCGGCGGGTCGCAAGGCGGCCGAGCTGCGCCGCCTGCGGTAGCCAGGGCGAACGCGAGAGGATCGGCATCAGGTCCGAAACTTCGGCGCGCGGGCTGTTCGCGGCGAGCCAATATTCGGCGCGCAGGAAATCGTCGAGCGGTCCGTCGTTATCGGCGCCCGCGAGGAGCGCCTGTGCCTCGGCCCAGCGCTCGCCGCGGATCGCCGCGAGCACCTGCGAATAATATTGCTTCTGTTTCGATGAGAGGATGTCGGGAACGGTCTGTGCCGCGGATGCCATGCCGGGCGCGCCGGCGTCGGCGGCCATCGCCGGCGTCGCGACGGCCGCAGCGGCAAGGAAAAGCGAGGCGGTCAAGGCCATGGTCGGTTTCAACATCGGTCAACGTCCCCGGTTGAACAGTTTCAGGCTATCCCAGGCGGCTGCCTTGTGCGCCGGCCGGGCGAGCAGCATCGCGGGGCTCGCGACCGCCACCGCCGCCATCTTGCCGCCCTGATGGTTAATTTCGAGTAACCTTCCGCGCGCATCGGGGAGGGCAAGGCCCGCCGCCATCCGCACGATGTCCCCGCCGATCAGCAGCAGGCGGCCGGGCCGCGCGAGCGTCAGATGATGCCAGAGCAGGCGGTCGAGCGCCTCGACATCGGCCGCGTCGCAGCGTCCTCCCGGCGGCCGCGTGACGGCAAGGCTCGCGAGATAGCATTCGCCGCGCGTCGTGCCGATCGCGTGCAGCATCGCGTCGAGAAGCTGCCCCGCCGGCCCGGCGAACAGAGCGCCGTCGCGCTGGTCGTCGATTTCGGGCCATGCGGTGAGCAGCATCAGCGGCGCGCCCGGATCGCCAACGGGGAGCACGCGGCGCGCGTCCCATTGGCTGCCCGGAACGTCGGGATGTTCGGCGAGCCAGCTTTGGAACGCTGACCAGTCGGCCGGCATCTCGACCGGGCCTTTGGTTTCGGGAACGTCGGCGGGAGCCTGGCGTTGCAGGGCTGCGGGAAGGGGCGGCGGTTCGGCTTCGGCGGGTGCCACGGGCCGTGCTTTCGTCGCTGCATCGTTCGCCGCGGGCGGCGTCAGCCACCCCGCCGGCGCCTCGCCGACGAGCGCATCGACGCCCGCAAGCGACCACCAGTCGCAATAGCTTTGCGCCAGCAAGGCTGTATTTTGCCCACCCATCAATTTGTTTGAGACAGGAGTTGACGGATACGTCAATTGGCGGGCATCGCAATTCGTGACAGAATGAGCGCCGGTTGCGGTGAATGATCGGCGCGGGGACGGCAGAAAGGTATTATCGGTGAGCGAACGGGAATCGATGCCCTATGACGTGGTCATCGTCGGCGCGGGTCCGGCGGGGCTTTCGGCGGCGATCCGCATCAAGCAGCTTGCGAACGAAGCGGGCACTGACGTGTCGGTGTGCATCCTCGAAAAGGGGTCCGAAGTCGGCGCGCACATCCTGTCGGGGGCGGTGATCGACCCCAAGGCGCTCGACGAGCTGCTGCCCGAGTGGCGCGAGTCCGGCTGTCCGCTCGCCGAAGTGCCGGTGAACGACAATCAGCACTGGATTCTGACGAAAAAGAAGAAATTCGGCCTGCCCGAATTCATTTCGCCGCCCTTCATGCACAACAAGGGGACCTATACCGGCAGCCTCGGCAATCTCTGCCGCTGGCTCGCCGAGCAGGCCGAGGGGCTGGGGGTTGAAATCTTCCCCGGATTCCCGGCCGCCGAAATCCTCTATAATGACGACGGCTCGGTGAAGGGCGTCGCGACCGGCGATATGGGCGTCGCGCGCGACGGCAGCCACAAGCCGGACTATGCCCCCGGCCTCGAACTCCATGCGAAATATACCCTCTTCGGCGAAGGCGCGCGCGGCCACCTGACCAAGCAGCTGAAGCCGCAGTTCGCGCTCGACGCCGATTGCGAGCCGCAGGTTTACGGCCTCGGCGTCAAGGAATTGTGGGACATCGACCCCGCCAACCATGCGCCGGGCCGCGTGATCCACACGCAGGGCTGGCCGCTCGACGAAAATGCCAATGGCGGCGGCTTCCTCTATCATCAGGCGAACGGACAGGTGGCGCTCGGCTTCGTGACCTGGCTCAACTATCGCAACCCGCATATCTCCCCCTTTCAGGAGATGCAGAAGTGGAAGACGCATCCCGAAATCGCGAAGATATTGAAGGGCGGCAAGCGCGTTTCCTATGGCGCGCGCGCGATCAGCGACGGCGGCTGGCAGTCGGTGCCGAAGCTCGCCTTTCCGGGCGGCGCGTTGATCGGCGACAGCGCCGGTTTCCTGAACGTGCCGCGCATCAAGGGCACGCACACGTCGATGAAATCGGGGATGATGGCGGCCGAGGCGGCCTATGCCGCGGTGACGGCGGGGCGCGCGGGCGACACGCTCGACGCCTATCAGGCGGCCTATGACGCGAGCTGGGTCAAAAAAGAGCTGAGCGTCGTGCGCAACGTGCTGCCGCTCGTCGAGAAATATGGCGACCTGGCGGGCACGATCCTGTCGGGCATGACGATGTGGGCCGAGACGCTGGGCATCCGTATGCCGTTCACGATGAAGCATCATCCCGACAACACCACGCTCTATCGCGCCGAGATGATGCCGAAGCCCGACTATCCCAAGCCCGATGGCGTGCTGACCTTCGATCGTCTCTCGTCGGTGTTCCTCTCGAACACCAATCACGAGGAAGACCAGCCCTGCCACCTTCAGCTCAAGGACCCGTCGATCCCGGTCGAATATAATCTGCCGCTCTATGACGAGCCCGCGCAGCGCTATTGCCCGGCGGGGGTGTATGAGATCGTCGGCGAGGAGGAGGGCGAGCCCAAGTTCGTCATCAACGCGCAGAATTGCGTCCATTGCAAGACCTGCGACATCAAGGACCCGACCCAGAATATCAACTGGGTCACTCCCGAAGGCGGCGGA
This sequence comes from Sphingopyxis indica, assembly GCF_900188185.1. GTDB lineage: Bacteria > Pseudomonadota > Alphaproteobacteria > Sphingomonadales > Sphingomonadaceae > Sphingopyxis > Sphingopyxis indica. The sequence continues at coordinate 459,736 of NZ_FZPA01000001.1, forward strand.
GGCCCCAATTATCCGAACATGTAGGACCGTCCGCGCCGCCGCGATCCTGACGCTCGCCGTCGCGCTGTTGCCCGCGGTGCCGGCACGGGCCGCCGACGACGTCGAGGCGGCGCTCGACGCGTTCGTGCGCGCGCGGCTTGCCGAGGAGGCGGGCGAGCCCGCCGCCGCGCTGTCGGCGCTGACCGCCGTGTCGAGCCACGCGCCCGGCCTGCCGGGGCTGCACGGCCGTATGCTCGAACAGGCGATCGAGGCGGGCGATTTCGCCGCGGCGCGCAGCGCGGCCGCCACGCTTTGGGACGACGGCAACCGCCGCTTCGACGCGCAGCTCGTGCTGATCGTCGACGCGCTGCGTCGCTCGGACTGGAAGGCGGTGCGCAGCTATCTCGCCGCGCGGCAGGACAAGGCCGGGGTCGATGTCATTTCGAAGCTGATCGACCCGGCGATCGCGGCTTGGATTGACGTGGGGTCGCGTGAAAAACGGCCCGAACGCTGGCTGCTCGCGGCCTTTCCCGCCGCACGGCCCCAACCGGCATTGCAGCTCGAAGCCGTGCTGGTCGAACTCGCGGCGCGCCGGACCGACGAAGCGGTGCGGCATCTCGATACCATCGGGCTCACCGACCGGTCGAGCCAGCTCGTCGCGCTGCGCGTCGCCGCGTCGCTCGACAAGATCGGTGAAGGCGAGGCCGCACGGCGGCTGCGCGCGCGCATCGCGCTCGCGGCGGGCGAACGCGAGGACCCCTTGCTGCTGCTCCCCGACCAGCCGGTATCGACCCCGCGCGCCGGTGTCGCGCACTGGCTTGGCCTGCTCGCCGACGGCATTGCGCGCACCCCGAACGGCAGCCCTTCGGTGCCGCTGCTCTTTGCGCGCGCCGCCTGGTGGCTGAACGACAGCGACTGGCAGGTACGTGCGACGCTGGTCGAGGCGCTCGAACGCAACGAGCAGCCGGGCGATGCGCTCGCGCTGCTGCCCGGCGATGCGTCGTTGCCGCCGGCCCTTCTCATGCGCCGCGCCGAACTCCTCCTCGATGCGGGCGACGAGGCTGAGGCGCTGCGGCTCGCCGAAAGCGCGGTCGCGGATGCCGACGCGCCGCGCAGCCTGCTGATCCGCTTCGCCGATCTCGCGCGCCAGTCGGACGATCGCGTCGCTGCGGCGCGGGCCTATGCGCGGCTCGAAGCGGCGCTCGGCGACGACGACAGGGACCGCGACCTGCGCGCGACGGTCCTGATCGCCGAGGCCGACCTTGCGCTACAGGCCGACGATTGGGACAAGGCCGAACCGCTGATCGAAAAGGCGGTGGCGTTGCGGCCGAACGATCCGGCGATCCTCAACTTCGCGGGCTATTCGGCGCTCGAGCGGCGCCGCAACGTCGACGCCTCGCTCGCGCGGATCGAGGCGGCGTGGAAACAGGCGCCGCAGAACCCCAGCATCACCGACTCGCTCGGCTGGGCCTATTTCCTGACCGGACGCGTCGACGAAGCGGTCCCGCTGCTCGAACGGGCGCAGCGCGGTGATCCCGAAAATGCCGTGATCGTCGAGCATCTGGGCGATGCCTATTGGAAAAGCGGGCGGAAATTTTCGGCGCGCTATGTCTGGCGCGCCGCGGCGCTCATCGCCGACGCCGATATGGCGACGCGGATCGAGACGAAGCTGCGCGACGGGCTGAGCCCCGCGACCATCGCGCCCTGAGCGGGTGACGGCAGTGGAAGAGACCGGCTGGGCCAAGATCAACCTCGCGCTGCACGTCCGCGGGCGGCGCAGCGACGGCTATCACGACATCGAGACGCTGTTCGCCTTTGTCGATGCGGGCGACGCGATCGTGGCCGAGGTAGCCGATGCCGACAGGCTGGCGATCGACGGCGAATTTGCCGAAGGATTGAACGCGGGGGCCGATAATCTGGTGTTGCGAACGCTGGCATTGCTACGCGAGCGCTATGGCACCGCCCGCGTGCCGCCGCTCGCCGTCCGGTTGACCAAGGCGCTCCCCGTCGCGGCGGGCATCGGCGGCGGGTCGGCCGACGCCGCGGCGATGGCGCGGCTGGTGCGGCGGCATTTCCTGCCGGAGCTGGGCGATACGACGCTCGCGCGGGTGGTGAGCCCGCTCGGCGCCGACATCGCCGCTTGTGTCGCGAGCGAGACGTGCCTCGGCGTCGGGACGGGAGCCGACCTTAGCCCGGTGCCCGAACTGGCGCTCGAAGATACGCCGGTGCTGCTCGTCAATCCGCGCGCGCCGGTCGCGACGGGGCCGGTATTCGCAGCGTGGGACGGGGTCGATCGCGGGCCGCTGTTCACCGGCGCCGATTTGCGCGCGCAGCTTTTCGCGGCGCGCAACGACCTGCAGCGCCCCGCGATCGCCGGCTGTCCGGTGATCGCCGATGTGCTGACCGAACTCGGTGGCCTGCGTCCGTGGCTCGCGCGCATGTCGGGGTCGGGCGCGACCTGCTTCGCCTTGTTCGACGCCGCTGCCGAACGCGACGCCGCGGCGCTCCACTTGCGCGAGCGTCGCCCCGAATGGTGGCAGATGAGCGGGCGGCTGCGGTGAGCGAAGCGTGGCGCGACCTCGGGACGCCGCGCGCCGGCGGCGTTCTTCTGATCGGCGACCATGCCTCGGCGCATGTGCCCGCGGACATCGACCTCCGCATCGACGCGGCCTTGCTGCGCGAGCATATCGCGATCGACATCGGCGTCGCCGAGGTCGCGGCGCGGCTCGTCGAGGGCGGTGCGGTCGATGCCGCAATCCTCGGCGGCGTCTCGCGTCTCGTCGTCGATTGCAACCGCGAGGAGCACGCGCCAGGCGTGATCCCGATCGCCAGCGACGGCCATGCGATCCCGGGCAATGCGCTCGATCATGCAGGCCGCGAGGCGCGGATCGCGCGCTTCTTCCGCCCCTATCACGACCATATCGCGGCGGTGATCGCGGCGGCGCGGCCGGCAATGATCCTTTCGCTCCACAGCTTCACTCCGCACCTTGCGAGCGATCCGGCGCAGGAGAGGCCGTGGCAGGTCGGCGTGCTCTACAACGCCGACGCGCGGCTCGCCGCGCCAGCGATCGCCGCGCTCGAAGCCGAAGGGCTGACCGTCGGCGACCAGCTTCCCTATTCGGGCAAGCTGCTCAACGCGACGATGAACCGCCACGCCGAGGCGAACGATATTCCCTATGTCGGGATCGAGATGCGCCAGGATCTGGTCGCCGACGCGGCCGGCCAAACACGCTTTGCTGAGTGGCTGGCGCGCATGTGCGAAAAACTGGTTCGGGCAGAAATCACATAAATAGATTCGCGCAGAGGCGCAGAGATCGCAGAGAAGGAAGACGGATAACAGGTTCACGCGGAGACGCGGAGGCGCGGAGAGGAAGCGCCGGGCCGATAGCCCCATTCCATATCGACGTTGCGCCACGGCGCGGCATAGGATGAGAAAGGCCGCTTCGCGGCAAGCGCCCTCTCTCCGCGTCTCCGCGTGAAATCATTTTATCCTTCTTCTCTGCGATCTCTGCGCCTCTGCGCGAAACAATTATTGCGCGCGCGCCGTTGAAACTGCCCGCCTTGCCGTGTAGAGCGACCCCCAATATCCGTAATATTATTATCGGGAACTCTCAAAATGCCTTCTTATCGTTCACGCACCACGACCCATGGCCGCAATATGGCGGGCGCGCGCGGGTTGTGGCGCGCGACGGGAATGAAGGACGAGGATTTCGGCAAGCCGATCGTCGCGGTGGTCAACAGCTTCACCCAGTTCGTCCCCGGCCACGTCCATTTGAAAGACCTTGGCCAGATGGTCGCGCGCGAGATCGAGGCGGCGGGCGGGGTCGCCAAGGAATTCAACACGATCGCGGTCGACGACGGCATCGCGATGGGCCACGACGGGATGCTCTATTCGCTGCCGAGCCGCGACCTGATCGCGGACAGCGTCGAATATATGGTCAATGCGCATTGCGCCGACGCGATGATCTGTATCTCCAACTGCGACAAGATCACTCCCGGCATGTTGATGGCAGCGCTGCGCATCAACATTCCGGCCGTGTTCGTCTCGGGCGGGCCGATGGAGGCGGGCAAGGTCGTGCTCAAGGGCAAGGAGGTCGCGCTCGATCTGGTCGATGCGATGGTCGCCGCCGCCGACGAACATTATAGCGACGAGGAGGTCGCCGCGGTCGAGCGTTCGGCCTGCCCGACCTGCGGCTCTTGCTCGGGCATGTTCACCGCCAATTCGATGAACTGCCTGACCGAAGCGCTGGGCCTGTCGCTGCCGGGCAACGGCTCGACGCTCGCGACGCACGCCGACCGCAAGGCGCTGTTTCTGCGCGCGGGCAATATGATCGTCGAGATGTGCCGCCGCCATTATGAGGAAGGCGACGATCGCGTGCTGCCGCGCACGATCGCGAGCTTCGAGGCGTTCGAAAATGCGATGAGCCTCGACATCGCGATGGGCGGATCGACCAACACGGTGCTCCACCTACTCGCTGCTGCCCATGAAGCGGGTGTCGATTTCACCATGGCGGACATAGACCGGCTGTCGCGCCGCGTCCCCTGTCTCTCGAAAATCGCGCCGGCAAAGAGCGACGTGCATATGGAGGACGTCCATCGCGCCGGCGGGATCATGGCGATTCTCGGCGAGCTCGAACGCGCGGGGCTGATCCACGCGCACCTGCCGACCGTGCATAGCGCGACGCTGGGCGATGCGCTGAACAAATGGGATATCGGGCGGACGAACGATCCGGCGGTCCAGAAATTCTTCATGGCGGCGCCCGGCGGCGTGCCGACGCAGACCGCGTTCAGCCAGGAGCGGCGCTGGGACACGCTCGACCTCGACCGGGAGGGTGGGGTGATCCGTTCGGCCGACCATGCGTTCAGCAAGGATGGCGGGCTCGCGGTGCTGTCGGGCAATATCGCCCTCGACGGCTGCATCGTGAAGACCGCGGGGGTCGACGATTCGATCCTGCAATTCACCGGCCCGGCGAAGGTGTTCGAAAGCCAGGACGCGGCGGTCGCGGGAATCCTGACCGGACAGGTCGCAGCGGGCGACGTCGTCGTGATCCGCTACGAAGGGCCGAAGGGCGGGCCGGGGATGCAGGAAATGCTCTATCCGACGAGCTATCTGAAGTCGAAGGGGCTCGGGGCAGCCTGCGCGCTGATCACCGACGGGCGCTTTTCGGGCGGGACGTCGGGGCTGTCGATCGGCCATGTCTCGCCCGAAGCCGCCGAGGGCGGGGCGATCGGGCTGGTCGAGGACGGCGACCTCATCAAGATCGACATTCCGGCCCGCACGATCGACCTGATCGTCTCCGACGCCGAGCTTGCGGCGCGGCGCGCGGCGATGGAGGCGAAGGGCGAGGCCGCATGGCACCCCGACAAGCCGCGCGCGCGCAAGGTTTCGGTAGCACTTCAGGCCTATGCCGCGATGACGACGAGCGCCGCGCGCGGCGCGGTGCGCGACCTGTCGCAACTGAAAGGCACGCGGGGATGACGGTCAAGGGGGGCGGGGCGCTGATGCCGCTGTTGCTGCTTTCGGGCTGCAACGCTTCCTCCGACGCCGAATCGGGCCAGTCCGGTGAAACCGAATTGAGCGGGCGTATCGACTGCGCGCTCGAAGGCGCGCCCGATTTCGCTCGCAACTGCACCCTCGACGAAATGAACGGCGCCGACGGGACCGTGCTCGTCGTCGGGCGTGCCGACAGCGGTTATCGCCGCCTTGCAATCGCGACCGACGGGCGCGGCGTGGTCGCGGCGGACGGGTCCGAACCCGCGAAGGTGACCGTCATCGGCGACGGAATGATCGAGGTAGCGGTCGGCAAGGACCGCTATCGCCTGCCAGCGAACACCGGCGGCGCGAACTGACGCGACTTTTGGCGTTGCCGTGCTAGGGTAGGCGCTATGTCCGTCCCAGCCGACGCCCCGATCCTGACCAGCGAGGCGATGCGCGCCGCTGAGGCCCTGTGCGCGGCGGGCGGCACCTCGCTCGCCGAGCTGATGGAGCGCGCGGGCGCGGCGGCCGCCGACCTCGCGTGGCGGATGGCGGCGGGGGCGCCGGTGCTGGTCCTCTGCGGTCCCGGCAATAATGGCGGCGACGGCTATGTCGCGGCGCGCCGGCTTGCCGAGCGCGGCGCGAGCGTGCGGGTCGCGGCGCTCGCCGAGCCGAAGACCGATCTGGCGCGCGCTGCACGCGCGCGATGGACGGGCGGCGTGGAGGCGCTGACCGACGAAATGGCGCCCGCGCCGCTGATCGCCGATGCGCTGTTCGGCGTCGGGCTGACACGCCCGCTCGGCGACGAGCTGGCGGAGCGGCTGCGGCGCTTTGCGGGGCGGCGCGTGCTCGCGGTCGATGTGCCGAGCGGGGTCGATGCCGATGGCGGCCGGGACTGGACGCCGCCGCTGCCCGCCGACATCACGCTGGCGCTCGGCGCGCTCAAGCCCGCGCATGTGCTGCTCCCGGCCGCACCCTATTGCGGGCGCACCTTGCTCGCCGGGATCGGGATCGCGGCCGATCGGGGAATGACGACATTGCCGCGCTTCGTCGGCGAAGCCCCGGACGCATCGACGCACAAGTTCAGCCGCGGCATGGTGCTCGTCCGCGCGGGACCGATGCCGGGGGCGGCGGGACTTGCGGCCGCGGCGGCGCTGCGTGCCGGAGCGGGCTATGTCGTGCTGAGCGGCGCGGCGCGTGCGCCGTTCTCGGCGGTCATTGCCGAGGACGGCGAGGGCTATGCCGGGCGGCTCGACGATGCGCGGCTCGGCGCGGTCGTCGTCGGTCCCGGCTATCCCGCGGGTGCGGCGCTCGATCGTGACGTCAAGGCGGCGCTCGCAAGCGGCAAGCCGCTCGTGCTCGACGCGGCGGCGATCGCATCGGCGCTGCCGAAGCTGGGCGGCATGACGGCGATACTGACCCCGCACGAGGGCGAGTTCGCGCGCGCCTTTCCCGATTTCGGCGGCAGCAAGATCGAACGCGCGCGGGCGGCAGCCGAGCAAAGCGGCGCGGTGGTGATCTGCAAGGGCGCCGACACGATCGTCGCGGCGCCCGACGGCCGCGTCGCGGCGGCGTGGCCCGGCTGCCCATGGCTCGCGACGGCGGGGACGGGCGATGTGCTGGCGGGCGCATGCGGTGCGATGCTGGCACACGGTCGCGATCCCTTCGACGCCGCGGTTGCGGCGGTGGGCTGGCATATTGTGCGCGCGCAGGCTATCGGCCCCGGCCTGGTGGCCGACGATCTGATAAGGGACTGACATGAACGACGCCGCGCTGATCGAGCGTATCGCCGCGCGCGGTGACGGCGTGACCGCCGACGGGCGCCATGTCGCGGGCGGGGTGCCCGGCGACCGGCTCGCGGCCGACGGCACGCTGGTGCCCGGCCCCAATCGTGCGGCCCCGGTCTGCCGCCATTTCGGCAAATGCGGCGGCTGTCAGCTACAGCATGTCGCCGAAGCCGCGCTTGCCGATTTCGTGCGCGACCGCGTCGTTGGCGCGCTTGCGGCGCAGCAGGTGGTCGCGAGTGAAGTGCTGCCCGCGCTGCTTTCACCGCCCCGAAGCCGGCGCCGCGCGGCGCTGACCGCGATTCGGGCGGGCAAGCAGGTCGCGCTCGGCTTCAACGCCGCGCAGAGCAATCAGATCGTCGACATGCGCGAATGCGCGCTGCTGCTTCCCGACCTGTTTTCGCTCGTCGCGCCGATCCGCGCGCTGCTCGCGACCATCGCGCCGCAGCGGCGGCCGGTGAAGGTCAAGCTCCAGATGCTCGACCAGGGCGCCGAGGTCCTGCTCGAGGGCGTGCGCGCCGACGGGCTCGACGCGGCGATGGCGCTGCAGGACTTCGCAGGGGCGCACGCGCTTGCCCGCCTCGCGATCGACCAGGGCGACGGGCTCGAAACCGTGTGGCAGCCCGAGCCGCCGACGGTGCGCTTCGACGGAATCGCCGTGGAGGTCCCGCCCTTCGCCTTTCTGCAACCGACCGCCGCGGGGCAGGCGGCGCTGGTCGAGGCGGTCGCGCGCGCAATCGGCGATACCGGCGCGGTCGCGGACCTGTTCGCTGGGGTCGGCACCTTTGCCTTGTCGGTGCAGGCAGGGCGCAAAGTCTATGCGGCGGAGGGCGCACGCGATGCGGTTCTCGCGCTCACCAGCGCCGCCAACCGCGCGCGTGCGCTCGTCGCGACCGAGCATCGCGACCTGTTCCGCCGGCCGCTGATCCCCGCCGAACTCGACCGCTTCGGCGCGGTGATCCTCGACCCGCCGCGCGCGGGGGCCGAGGAGCAGGTGAAGCAGCTCGCCGCCTCGGCGGTGCCCTGCATCGCCTATGTCAGCTGCAACCCGGCAAGTTTCGCGCGCGATGCCAAGGCGCTCGTCGCGGGCGGCTATGCGCTCGACTGGGTACAGCCGGTAGGCCAGTTCCGCTGGTCGACCCATGTGGAACTAGCCGCACGTTTCAGCCGCTGATCAGTGGAGCACGAAACCCATGAAGGCGTGCAGGCAGAGCGCGATCAGCGCGAGGCTGGCGAGCGCGAACACCAGAAAGCGCCACATCACGCGGTTCACCGTCGCCTGGATCAGGCTGTGGACGATGCGCAGACCGACATAGGCCCAGGCGATCTGCGCGTTGAGCCCGCCGCCCATGCCGCCGACCGCGAGCGCGATCGCGACGGCGTAGAAAACCGTCGGCTGCTCCATCAGATGATTATAGTTGTGCGCCTTCCACTGCACTTCCGCCGGCAATATATCGTCGAGGCTCTTGCCGGTCCCGCCGACCATCTTTGCCGCGTCGAGCTTGGCGCGTTGCATTGCAGGAATGCGGGTCGCATACATCCACAGCCACATCACCATCGACCAGAGCGCGAGCGTCGCGACTGGCCCCAGAATCGCATTCGTATCGGTCATTTTCCCCTCCCTCAACCGAGTGTCGCGATGACCGCGAGCACCGAAAGCGCGAACAGGCACAAGCTGTAGAGCGCGAAGATCGCGAAGCGCACCGGGATGCGGTTCACCGTCGCCTGCCAAAGACTGTGGACGATGCGCAGCGCGACATAGGCCCAGGCGATCCAGCGCGTGTAGCCGACGTCGCCGCCCGACAGGTGCAGGAAGACGATCACCGCATAGAAAAGCGTCGGCTGCTCGAGCAGGTGGGTATAATTGTGCGACTTCCAGTTGACCTCGGGCGGCAGCAAGGTTTCGAGGTCGATGCCGCGGCCGCCGGGCCGTGCCTTGATGTCGATCCCGGCTTTGGCCATCGCCGGAAACCGCGTCGCCGCCATCCAGCCGAGCATGATCAGCGTCCAGAGCGCGAGCACTGCACCGGGCGCGAGAATATTATCGGACATAGCTTCCCCCTTTTCGTCGCGGCATTGTCGTAGCGAGGCCGCCTGGAGCCGATGCTAGCCGCGCGCCGCGACTTTGCAATGGCTAAGCCCGCTTCCTTCTCCCCGCTTCGAGTTCGGCGCGGATCGCCTCGCCGTCGCCGTCGATCCGCGGCGCAAAGCCGAGGTCGCGGGGCGGCGCGGCGCCATATCTGACCGGCGGCTGCATCTCGTCGAAGGCGCCGACATCGGGATGGTCGCGGCGGCGGAAATAGCCCGTCGCGACCAGATGCGGGTCGTCCTTGATCGCGTCGAGATCGCGCGCCGCCATTGCGGGTATGTCGTTGGCGGCGAACAGCGCCAGCCATTCGGCCGTGGTTTTCGCTGGCGTCTTGCGCGCAATCTCCGAATAGATGAGCGGCATATGCTCGCCCTTGGCCTTCGCCGCTTCATAGTCCGGCGTTTCGAGCAGCTCCGCGCTGCCGAGCAGGGTCATCAGGCGCAAGGTCGATTCGGGCGTATAGGGCACGATCGCCACATAGCCGTCGGCGGTGGGGAAGGGCTGGCGCGCCGGGTCGAGCTGGCGCGGATAGCCCGCCGGGCCGAGCGGCGGGGCGAGCGTCGCGTCGCGCAGATGCTCGGTGAGCATGAACGAGGTGAAGCATTCGAACATCGGCACTTCGACCTGTTGCCCCTCGCCGGTGCGCAGCTTGTGGACGAGCGCCGCGAGGATCGCCTGCGCGCCGAACTGGCCCGCGATCTTGTCGGCGATCAGCGACGGGAAATAGCGCGGCCGAGGGTCGCCGTCGACGCGCGGCAGCAGGCTGGTCGTCGCGGTCGCCGCCTGGATCACATCGTCATAGGCCTGAAGGTCGGCGTAGGGGCCGTCCTGCCCGAAACCGGTGCCGTGGACATAGATGATGTCGTTTTTCAGCGCCTTGCAGCTTTCATAGTCGAAGCCGAGCCGCGCGATCGCCTTGCCGCGGATATTGTGGAAAAAGACGTCGGCGGTCGCGATCAGCTCGCGCAGCACCGCGGCATCCTCTTTTTGCTTGAGGTCGAGCGCGATCGAACGCTTGCCGCGGTTCACGGTCAGATGGATCGACCCCATCGTCGGGTCGGGGACGCCGCTTCCCAGATAGCGCGAGACGTCGCCGAGCCCCGGCGTTTCGACCTTGATTACCTCGGCGCCGAGGTCGGCGAGCATCTGGGTCGCATAGGGGCCGAAAATGACGGTGGTGAGGTCGACGATGCGGATACCGGAAAGCATGGCCATGCGCCGGTTTCACCGAATGGGTCGCATCATGCAACCTAAAATCACATGTGGTGAAACGGCGGGGCGGCGAGCAGGGCGATGAAATCCTCGGCCCAGCCGATGACGTCGTGGTCGCGCACGACGGCGTTGAGCTTTTCCCAGCGCGCGCGCCGCTCTTCGACCGGCATGTGAAGCGCGGTCCACAGCGCGCGCGCGACGTCCTCGGCGCTGTGCGAATTGACGAGCAGCGCGTCGCTCATCTGCTCGGCGGCGCCGGCAAAGCGCGACAGGATCAGGACGCCCGGGTCCTCGGGGTCCTGCGCCGCGACATATTCCTTGGCGACGAGGTTCATCCCGTCGCGCATCGGCGTCACCAGCCCGATCCGCGCTGCGCGATAGAAGCCGAACAGTTCGGCCCGGCCGAAGCCGCGGTTGACGTAACGGATCGGGACGAGATCGACGTCCGAATGGGCGCCGTTGAACTGCCCGGTCTTCTGCTCCAGCGTCGCGCGGATCTCCTGATAGGACCGCACATCCTCGCGCGAAGGGGGTGCGATCTGCACATAGAGCAGCTGGTTCACCATATCGTCGTGCGTGGTGAACAGCCGTTCCATCGCGTCGATCCGCTCGGGCAGCCCCTTGCTGTAGTCGAGGCGATCGACGCCGATCACGACCGACCGGTTGCGCGCGCTTCCGGCGAGGCGTTCATAGGCGCGCTGCGCAGTCTGCGTGCCGCGGAACGCCATGAATTCCTTGTAGTCGATGCCGATCGGAAAGGCGCGAGCAACGGCGACATGCCCGTCGAGCTGCACGGTGCCGCTGTCTTCGTCGACGTCGGCTTGCAGTTCCTTGCGGCAATAATGGAGGAAGCTTTCGAGCCACTCGGTCGACTGAAAGCCGATCACGTCATAGTGGAGCATCGCGCGGACTAGGCGCTCGTGATAGGGCAGCGAGACGAGCAGGCGCGTCGGCGGCCAGGGAATGTGCAGGAACAGGCCGAGGCGGTTCTTCAGCCCATGCGCGCGCAGCCGTTCGCCGAGCGGCAGGAAATGATAGTCCTGCACCCAGACGAGATCCTCTTCCTCGACGAGCGGGACGAGGCTGTTCGCGAATTGCTCGTTGACCCGCTCATAGCCGCGTCCGAACTCGGTTTCATATTCGGCGAGGTCGATGCGGTAGTGAAAGAGCGGCCACAGCGTCCGGTTCGCATAGCCATTGTAATATTCGTCGACGTCGTGCGGTTCGAGGTCGATCGTCGCGGTGGTGAAGCCGTCGGCGCGCTGCATGGTGAGCTGGCCGGTGAAGCGCGCGACCTCATTCCCCGACCAGCCGAACCAGATGCCGCCATGCTTGCGCAGCGCGCCGTTCATCGCGACCGCAAGCCCGCCCTGCGCGCCCGCCGCGCCGCGTCCTTTGGTGACCGAAACCCGGTTCGAGACGACGATCAGGCGGCTCATCGCACCGTGTCCCAGCTGCGCGACAGGAGTCCCGCGCAATTGATGATGCCGACCAGCGAATAGGTCTGCGGGAAATTCCCCCACAGCTCGCCATTGTCGAAATCGAGATCCTCGGACAGCAGGCCCGACGGCGTCCGGTGCGCGAGCATCGTTTCGAACAGCGCGCGCGCCTCGTCGGAGCGGCCGCACAGGTGCAGCGCCTCGATCAGCCAGAAGGTGCAGATGTTGAACGCCGTTTCGGGCTGGCCGAAATCATCCTCGCTGTCATAGCGCAGCATATGCTCGCCGCGCCGCAGCGCCTTTTCGATCGCCGCAAAGGTCGATTGGAAGCGCGGATCGCCGGCGCGGATGAAGCGCAGCTCGACCATCTGGAGCAGGCTCGCGTCGAGGTGCGGATGGCCGAAGGCGGCGCCATAATGGCCCTGTTCCTCGCTCCACGCCTCGCGCTCGATCGTCGCGCGGATCTTCGCGGCGCGATCGTTCCAGACCTTCACCCGGTCGCGGCGCCCGATGCGCGCGGCGACATTGCCGAGCCGGTCGCACGCCGCCCAGCTCATCACCGCCGAATAGGTGTGGACGAGCTGGCGGGTGCGGAACTCCCACAGGCCGGCATCGGGCTGGTCGTGCATTTTCCACGCGACCTCGCCGACGCTTTCGAGGCTTTCGAAATCGCGCTCGTCGGCCATGCGGAAAAGGCGCTGGTCGAAAAAGCCCTGCACCGTCGGCAGCACGATCTGGCCATAGGCGTCGTGCTGCACCTGCGTCCAGGCGGCATTGCCCTTGCGCACCGGACCCATGCCGCGATAGCCGGCGAGGCTTTCGGCGACGCTCTCGTCGAGTTCGGTGACGCCCATCACCGAATAGAGCGGCTGGATCTGCCCGCCCGCCGCACGGTCGACGATGTTGCGCAGATAGGCGAGATACTTCTCGAGCACGTCGAGCGCACCGAGGCGGTTGAGCGCCTGCACGGTGTAATAGGCGTCGCGGATCCAGCAGAAGCGATAGTCCCAGTTGCGGCCGCTGTCGGGCGCTTCGGGGATCGAGGTGGTGAGCGCGGCGACGATCGCGCCGGTTTCCTCGTGCTGGCAGAGCTTGAGCGTAATCGCGGCGCGGATCACCGCGTCCTGCCAGTCCATCGGCGTCGCGAGGCCGCGCGACCAGCTTCGCCAGTAAAGGTCGGTGGCCTCCTCCATCCCGCGCAGCACCTGTTCGACGTTGCCGGTGAAGGGTTCGTCGGGGCCGAGGAAGAAATGCAGGTCCTGCTCGACGCGAAAGGCGTGGCCTTCCATCACATAGCCGACCGGCGCATCGGTGGTCAGCCGCAGCGGCTGATTGCCGATCAGATAGCGGATATGGTTGGTCCCGCGCGTCGTCGGCGCGACCTCGGCGCCATAGTCGCGCATCGGCACCAGCTCCATCTCGAGCCGCGGACTGCCGGCGACGGGCCGGACGATGCGTGCAAAGGCGACGGGGCGGAACATGCGGCCCGACCGTTCGAAGCGCGGGCAGAAATCGACGATGTCGACCGCGCTGCCATCCTCGGCCTCGAGCCGCGTGACGAGGATCGGCGTGTTGCGGCGATAGGCAGCGGTCGCCTTGATCTGCCCGGCAAGGCGAAAGCGCCAGGCGCCTTCCTGTTGCCGGTCGCCGCCGAGCAGCGCGCAGAAGACCGGGTCGCCATCGACGCGCGGAACGCAGCCCCAGACGAAACCGGCTTCGCCATCGACCAGCGCGCTGACCTGGCAGTTGCCGATCGGCCAGAGAGCGAGCGAGCTTACGGGATCAGCCATTGGTGAACCGCTTCCGGGTCGGGGAGACGATAGCGCGCGGCGGTTGGGCGCGGCGCACCGACGAGGATGCCGCTTCCGCCCGCCGCGTCGACCGCGGCAAAGCCGTCCTCGTCAGTCACATCATCGCCGATAAACAAGGGAAGCGCGCCCGCGAACGGCGGCGCAGCCATCAGGCTGGTCACAGCTGCCCCCTTGTTCGCGCTTTTCGGGCCAAGTTCGACCACCATCTTGCCGCGGCGCGCGGCAAGCCCTTCGCGTGCTGCCATGTCGTCCATGAGCTGTAATACCGCCGGGGCGGCGTCGGGTTCCTGCCGGTAGTGGACTGCGATGCCATGCGGCTTGGCCTCGACGAGCAATCGCGGCCACTCGGCGGCGAGCGCGGCGATCGCGGCGCGGCTCGCATCGGAGAGGATTGTCTCGGGCTCGGCGGCTTTGCCGATCTCGGCACCGTGCGAGCCGACCATCAGCACGTCGAGCGCGCCGAGGTGCGACTGGATGTCGGCGATCGCCCGGCCGCTGACGATCGCTATGCGGCCATCGAGCATGCGGTGCAGCGCATCGAGCCGGGCGGGAAGGCCGTCGGGGACGTGGATGCCCTCAGGGGTGTCGGCGATCTCGACGAGCGTTCCGTCGAAATCGAGAAACAGCGCGACCGCGCGCCCCGCCGCGAGCTCGGCGAGCGGCGGCGGTGTCGGGAGGTCGATAATTTTGTGCATTGCGGCAAAGGCTAGGGGCGGCGACCCGATGGGTCAAGCGTTCGCCTGTGCGGTGGCGATTGTGCGCAGGCGACGGTTTTGGGTTGGTTAGCTGTCATTCGACCAAACCCCTCCTCTTCAGAGGAGGGGCAGCGAGACTTGGGCGCTTGCGCCCTAGTCGCAGCGGGGTGGTGCTCGAAGTCTTGCGCGCTGACGCGCGCCACCACCCCCAACCCCTCCTCTGAAGAGGAGGGGCTTGGAAGGTTTGCAGCCGCCCGCTCAGAACAGCTTGGTCACCGTCGCTGTGCGGCGTTCGGGTTCGTCGACTTCGCCGGTGTAGAGGCTCGCCATCGGTTCGTCCTCGACGATGTGGATTTCCTCGGCGCCGAAGCCGTTGAACTTCGTCCGCATCGCGCAGCCATAGGCGCCGAGCATCCCGACCTCGATGAAGTCGCCGGGCTTGACGTCGGCGGGCAGGTAGAAGGGACCCGCCATATGGTCGAGGTCGTCGCAGGTCGGGCCATAGAAGCTGTAGGCGACGAGTTCGGCCTCGCTCTCGGGCTCGCGCAGCAGCGCGACCGGGAAGCGCCAGCCGACGTGCGCGGCGTCGAACAGCGCGCCATAGGCGCCGTCGTTGATATAGAGCTCCTGATCGCGGCGCTTTTCGACGCGCACGACGAGCGAGCTGTATTCGGCCGACAGCGCGCGGCCGGGTTCGCACCACAGCTCGGCCGAATAGCTGATCGGCAGGCTTTCGAAGCTGCGGTGAATCGTCTCGAAATAGGCGTCGAGCGGGGGGGGCTCCATGCCGGGATAGGATGAAGGGAAGCCGCCGCCGACATCGACGATATCGACCGTCACCGACGCCGCGACGATCGCGGCGCGGACGCGCTCCATCGCCTGCGCATAGGCGTGCGGGGTCATCGCCTGGCTGCCGACGTGGAAGCAGATGCCGAGCGCGTCGGATGCCTGACGCGTCGCCATGAGCAGCTCGGTGACATCCTCGGGCTCGGCGCCGAACTTGGCGGCGAGGCTGAGCTTCGAATGATCGGACGAAACGCGAAGGCGCACGAGCAGGTTGAGATCCTCGGCGCCCTCGGTCGCGCGGACGATCTTCTGAAGCTCGTCCATCGTGTCGAGCGAGAAGGTGCGCACGCCATGCTTCCAATAGGCTTCGGAAATGGCCTCCTCGGCCTTGACCGGATGCATGAAGCAAAGGGTGGCTTCGGGAAGCTCGCGCGCGACCAGCCGCACCTCGGCGATCGAGGCGACGTCATAATGAGTCACACCGCTGTCCCAAAGCACGCGCAGAAGGTCGGGCGAGGGATTCGCCTTCACCGCATACATGGTCGTGCCGGGAAATCGCTCGATGAAGAAACGCGCTGCGCGCCGCGCGGCATGCGGGCGGACAAGCGTAACAGGTTCGATCGGCGAAAGTGCCTGAATCAGCCCGTGGGCGCTATGTTTCTGGTGCAATTCAAGGGACCCCCAAAGGTAAAGTTAAACGACAAGGGCTGCCTTGCGGTTATTGGAAGTCCCCCTGGGGCAGCGAGGGGCGCATATATGGGCGGGAGGCCGGCGTGTAAAGACCCTGTCCCACGGTTTTTTGCGGGCGCGCGTCGGCTTGCGCCGATCCCGGCAAAGGCTAGAAAAGGCGGATAGCGGCGCCGACCACGGCGCGGCGGAGCGACAAGGAAATTGTCCACATGACCTCTCCCGCCGATGTGAATCATACCTTTACCGACGCCGAACTCGACGAATTGGCTGCCTGGGGCACCGTCGAGTCGCACCGCGAGGGCGAACTGCTGATCGTCGACGGCACGATGGCGCCCGATTGCATCGTCACGCTGTCGGGCGAGGTGCATATCTTCGCAAACTCCGACGCCGGGCCGAAACGGGTCGGCTGGATGGAGCGCGGGCAGTTCGCGGGCGACCTGTCGGTGCTCACCGGCCAGCGCCACCTGTCGCGCGTCGAAATGGGGATCGAGGGCGCGATATTGCGGATCCCGCACGCACGCTTCCAGCAGCTGATCGCCGCCAATTCGCATTATTCGGATATTTTCGTGCGCATCTTCGCGGCGCGGCGCGAATTCAGCAACCGCCGCGGTTTTGCCGCCGTGATCGTGATCGGCAGCGCGCGCGATCGCAGCGTCTATGCGCTGCGCGACCTGCTCGCCAAGCATGGCGTCGCGCACCGCTGGTTCGACCCCGCCGACGGGCCGGTCGCCGCGCACCTGCTCGCCGAGCGCGGGATCGACGATGCGCAATTGCCGGTGGCGATCCTCGGCGCGGCGGATGTGCTCGTGCAGCCGACGCCCGAGCAGCTCGCCGCCGGGCTGGGGCTCGACCTGTTGCCCGACGGCGCGACCGCCGACGTGATCGTTGTCGGCAGCGGCCCCGGCGGGCTCGCGGCGGCGGTCTATGCCGCGTCCGAAGGGCTGACGGTGATCGCGATCGACTCGCTGGCGCCGGGCGGGCAAGCGGGCACCTCATCGAAGATCGAGAATTATCTCGGCTTTCCGACCGGAATCTCGGGGAATGAACTCGCGCGGCGCGCGACGGTGCAGGCGCAGAAATTCGGCGCGCGGCTCGTCGCGCCGGTGCGGGCGAGCGCGATCGAACGCGACGCCGACGCCTATTGCCTGAGCCTCGCCGACGGCCGGCGGCTGCGCAGCCGCGCGGTGGTGATCGCGAGCGGCGCGCAATATCAGCGGCTGCCGATCGACGGGATCGAAGCCTATGAAGGGCGCGGTATCTTCTATGGCGCGACGCCGATGGAGGCGCAGCTATGCAGCGACGCCGAGGTCACCGTGGTCGGCGCGGGCAATTCGGCGGGGCAGGGCGCGATTTATCTCGCGAGCTTTGCGAAGAAGGTCCATGTCATCTTCCGCCGCGCGAGCCTGCGCGAGACGATGTCCGAATATCTGGTCAAGCGGCTGGAGGAGCATCCGAATATCGCGATCATTCCGTCGACCGACGTAACCGCGCTGCACGGTGCGGAGGGGCTCGAGGGGCTGACCTACCGCTGCCGCGAAACCGGATCGGAGGGGCATTGCGATTGCCGCTTCCTGTTCCTTTTCATCGGTGCGCGCCCGAACACCGGCTGGCTACCAAAGGAAATGGTGTGCGACGAACGTGGCTTCGTGAAGACCGGCACCGACATCGCCCCGCTCGAACTCGTGCGCGCCGGCTGGTCGCTCGATCGGATGCCGAGCCGCTACGAAACGAGCTGGCCGCGCATCTACGCCGTCGGCGACGTGCGCAAGGGGTCGGTGAAGCGCGTCGCCTCATCGGTGGGTGAGGGATCGGTGGTCGTGAGCGACATTCACGCGGCGCTGGCGGAAATCAGCTCAGCCGCGTCTTGAAATCCTCATAGCCGAAACGCCGGATCTCGCGCAGATCGTCGGTCTCGCTGTCCCACAGCCAGATCGACGGCAGCGGCACGCCGTTGAATGTATTGGTCTTGACCATCGAATAATGCGCCTGGTCGAGAAAGGCGAAGCGCTGGCCGATGCGCGCGCCACCGGGCAGGCGATAATCGCCGATCACGTCGCCGGCAAGGCATGAGGGGCCGCCGAGGCGGGTCGGCGGGCCCTCGCCCGCCTCGCCGAGCATCGCGGGGCGATAGGGGGCCTCGATCACGTCGGGCATGTGGCATGTCGCGCTGATGTCGGCGATGCCGATGGGCATGCCATTGTCGAACAGGTCGAGTATTTCACCGACGAGGATTCCTGCGTCGAGTGCGACCGCCTCGCCCGGCTCGATCATCACCTCGCAGCCGGTTTCGGCGCGCACGCGCTTCAGAAAGGCAATCAGGTCGTCCGTCTGGTAATCGGCGCGGGTGATATGGTGGCCGCCACCGAAGTTGATCCATTTGAGCCGGCCGAAAAAGGGACGTAGCGTCGGCTGCACTGCATTCCAGGTACGCTGGAGCGGCGGGAAATCCTGCTCGCACAGGCTGTGCATATGGATGCCGTCGACGCTCTCCAGATGCTCGGGGAGCAGTTGCGTGACCGGGAAGCCGAGCCGGCTGCACGGTGCGGCGGGATCATATTTCGCGACCTCGCCCTCGCTGTGCATCGGGTTGATGCGCAGCCCGATGTCGAACGCCTCGCCCTGCGCGCGCAGGCGACCCAGCAGCGGGCGGAAGCGCGCAAGCTGTCCGGGCGAATTGAAGATCAGATGGTCCGACAGCCGCGCGATGTCGGGCAGGTCCGCTTCCTTGTAGCCCGCGCAATAGGTCGCGACCTCCTTGTCGCCATTGGGGCCGCCATATTCCTCGCGCCCCAGCCGCGCTTCGTAGAGGCCCGAGGCGCAGACGCCGTCGAGATATTCGGCGACCGTATCGCCCAGCGACCACATCGAGAAGGCCTTGAGCGCTGCAAGCACGCGCGCGCCCGATGCATCGCCGATGCGGCGCAGCACGGCGAGGTTCGCGCGTATCTTCGCCGCGTCGACGACGAAGGCGGGCGAGGGGACGCGGGTAAGGTCGAAATGGGCAAAGGCCCCGGGATCGCCGGCTCTGGTTTCCATCGGTCGAATATCCTGTCGTCAGGCCGCGATCGGCCCCTTGAAGATGAAGAATGCGCCCGCCGCGATCAGCGAGAAGCCGATGAGGTGGTTCACCGTCAGCTTTTCGCCGAGCCAGAAGACCGCGAAGCCCGCAAAGATGATGAGCGTGATGACTTCCTGCAAGGTCTTGAGTTCGGCGGCGCTATAGACGCCGTAGCCGATGCGGTTTGCCGGCACCGCGAGGCAATATTCGAAGAAGGCCAGGCCCCATGCCAGCAGTACCGCGAGCCAGATCGGGCGCGAAAGGTCGCCGAGATGTCCGTACCAGGCAAAGGTCATGAAGATGTTGGAGACGAAGAGGAGGCCGATGGGCAGGAAATAGGCGGTCATATGTCCACGGGTCCCTTAATTTTTACGTCATCCCGGCCTTTGCGGGAATGACGAAGATGGGATGCAGAATATTGCTTGTTGATCGTATCTTGCCCGTCGTAACCTCGGACAGCGGCGGCGACTGGCGCAAATTCAGTTCAACCCGCGGCGCCCGAAGCCGGTGTGGCGCTGGCTGAGGAAAATCCGTGCCGGGCCGCTCGGCGTTGCCTCGCGGGCGGCTTCGAGCGCGCGGAACAGCGGGCCGTGCGTCAATTCATAGGGGAAGCGCACCCCCATGCGGTCATATTCCGACCACATCACCACGGCATAGACGATCTGCCCGCCATAATGGATTTCACAGCGCGACCGTTCGGGCAGGCTGGCACCGTCGATGCGCGCGCCGCCTTCGGACAGGTCGGTGATGCGGCCGCCGATATGGTTGAGGACGCCGTTGACGATCACGTCGAGGTCGACGGCGGTGCGCTTATGCTCGCGCGGGCGGCGGGGCGGTGAGCTGGTCATGGCCGAAGTTTGCCGCAACATGGTAAATATTCCGGTAACGGTCGCCCCGCACGGGCCGGCACTTTTGCCTTTCGATTCGGTCGCGCTTGCCGCTATGGGCGCATTCATGACCGACTTGCATCTTCATCCTTCGCTGCGCGAACCGGCGCAAACGTCCAAGGCCTGGCCGTTCGAGGAAGCGCGCAAGCTGGTCAAACGCTATCCGCAAGGCAAGCCCGGCGGCGAGGCGGTGCTGTTCGAGACCGGCTATGGTCCGTCGGGCCTGCCGCACATCGGCACCTTCAACGAAGTGCTGCGCACGACGATGGTCCGGCGCGCCTATGAAACACTCACCGGCGGCGCGCCGACGCGGCTCGTGGCATTCAGCGACGATATGGACGGGCTGCGCAAGGTTCCCGACAATGTGCCGAACGGCGACATGCTGCGCGAGCACCTGGGCAAGCCACTGACCGCGATCCCCGATCCGTTCGGCAAGTTCGAGAGTTTCGCGCATCATAACAATGCGATGCTGCGCGAGTTTCTCGACCGCTTCGGCTTCGATTATGAATTCGTCAGTTCGACCGAACGCTATCGCTCGGGCGCGTTCGACGAGGCGCTGAAGAATGTCCTGCGCCACAATCAGGACATTCTCGACATCATGCTGCCGACGCTCCGCGCCGAGCGCGCCGCGACCTATTCGCCGATCCTGCCGGTCAGCCCCACGTCGGGGATCGTGCTGCAGGTGCCGGTGACCGTCGTCGATGCCGATGCGGGGCTCGTGTCCTTCGAGGACGAGGGCGAGACGATCACGCATTGTATCTTCTCGGGTGGCGCCAAGCTGCAATGGAAGGTCGACTGGGCGATGCGCTGGGTCGCGCTCGGCGTCGATTACGAGATGTACGGCAAGGATCTGACCGACAGCGGCATCCAGTCGGGCAAGATCGCGCGGGCGCTTGGCGGGCGCAAGCCCGAAGGGCTGATCTACGAGATGTTCCTTGACGAAAAGGGCGAAAAGATTTCGAAGTCGAAGGGCAACGGCCTGTCGATGGAGCAGTGGCTCGCCTATGGCAGCGAGGAAAGCCTCGCTTTCTATGCCTATCGCGAGCCCAAGGCGGCGAAGCAGCTCCACATCGGCGTCGTGCCCAAGGCGGTCGACGAATATCTGCAGATGCGCGGCGCCTATCCGGCGCAGGAGCCCGACAAGAAGCTCGGCAATCCGGTGCACCACGTCCATGTCGCGCGCGGCGAGCAGGTTCCCGATGCGGTGCTGCCGGTGACTTACGGCCTGCTCCTCAATCTTGTCGCGGTGATGGGCGCCGACGCGTCGAAGGAGCAGATCTGGCGCTATCTCGGCCAATATGTCGCGGGCGCCGATGCGGCGACCTGGCCCGAGCTCGACCGGCTGATCGACAATGCGATGGCGTATAACCGCGATTATGTCGCGCCGACGCTGAAGCGGCGCAAGCCCGTAGGCGGCGAGGGCGCGGCGCTCAAGGACCTCGACGACAAGCTCGCGGCGCTGCCCGCCGATGCCTCGGCCGACGACATCCAGAATATCGTCTATGAAATCGGCAAGAACGACGCCTATGGCTTTGAAAATCTGCGCGACTGGTTCCGGGCGCTCTATGAGACGCTGCTCGGATCGAGCGCCGGGCCGCGCATGGGCAGCTTCATCGCGCTGTTCGGGATCGACAACACGCGGCGGCTGATCGCCGAGGCACTGGCATGAAGGAGGATGGCATGGCAGGCTTTGAACTCGCACAGATCAATATCGCGCGCTTTCGGCTGCCTCCGGAGCATGTCGCCAACCGCGATTTCATGGATGCGCTCGATCATGTGAACGCGGTGGCCGAGGCGAGCGACGGCTTTATCTGGCGTCTGACGGGCGACGGCAATGACGCGACCGACGTGCCCGTCACCGACGATCCGCACCTTATCGCGAATATGTCGGTGTGGCGTGATCTCGATGCGCTCGCCGCCTTTGTCTATCGTCGGCCCGATCACCTTGCGGTCATGAAGCGACGCAAGGAGTGGTTCGACAATATCGGCGTTTACCAGGTGCTTTGGTGGGTGCCCGCGGGACATCGTCCGTCCGTCGCCGAGGGGATGGCGCGGATTGCGATGCTGGAGGCAAAGGGGCCGACGGCCGAAGCCTTTATCTTCAAGCGGCCGTTCCCGGCGCCCGACGGCACGGCGGCGGTGCCGGTGCAGGACGAATGCGCGTGATCGAAATCTTCACCACGGGCGGCACGATCGACAAAGTCTATTTCGACGCGCTTTCGGAGTTTCAGATCGGCCCGGCGGCGATTCCCGACATGTTGCGCGAGAATAATGTCCTCGTCCCGCACCGCGTGACGCAGCTGATGCGCAAGGACAGCCTCGAACTGGACGACGCCGACCGCGAGGCGATCCGCGCCGCCGTCGCGGCGAGCGATGCCGCGCAGATCCTCGTCACCCACGGCACCGACACGATGGTGACGACGGGCCGCGTGCTTCAGTCGATCCCCGGCAAGACGATCGTGATGACCGGCGCGATGCAGCCGGCATCGGTGCGCGCGAGCGACGCCGAATTCAACGTCGGCTTCGCGCTCGCGGCGGTCCAGACGCTGCCGGCGGGCGTCTATGTCGCGATGAACGGGATGATCTTCGACCCCGCGACGACGGTGAAGGATCGCGCGGGCGCGCGTTTCGTCGCCGAAAGCTGAGGCTAAGCTTTCGCCGTCACCTGCCGCAGCACCGCGGCATAACCCGGCGCGATCGTCATCGCGTCATGCTTGCCCGCGCGGCCGAGCGCGGCGTGGACTTGCGGCAGGCGATAGCAAGGCACCCCCATGAACAGATGGTGCTCGGCGTGATAATTCACCCAATATGGAGCGACCGTCGCGCGCTCCAGCCAGTTCGCGCGGGTCGTGCGCGCATGGGTGAAGGGATCGTCGCTGCCCGTCGTCGTGCAGGCATGTTCGGCGATGTTGCGGACGCGCAGGTAGAGCTGGAATGTGGTGGCCATCGCCGCGATCCAGAGCAGCCAAGGCGTCCAGCCGTAAAGCGCGAGCGAGGCTGCGAGCAGCACCGCCTGCACGAGCAGGAAGCGCCCGACCGCGCGCGTCACCGCCATCGCGCCCGCAAGATCGGCGGTGGGTGACGTCATGCCGTCGTCGGACTGCTTGTTGAACGGCGTGCCCGCGCGCGTGCCGCCGCGCCTGTCCGCCGCCTCGCCGCGCAGCATCGCCTTGAGGCCGATCCAGGCATAGCCGAATTGCGCGCGGCGCTGCTTGACGAAGGTCTGGCCGGTCAGGTCGCGCACGACCTTGCGCCACAGGCTCGCGCGGGTGGTGGGGAAGGGCTTCGACAGCGACAGGTCGGGGTCTTCGGTCTGCTGCGTATATTTGTGGTGCTGCAGATGATAGGTGCGATAGGCGATCAGGTCCGACCCGGTCGCCGCGCCGGTGAGCCACTGGCCGAGGAAATTGTTGATTTTCCGGTTCGGATGCAGCGCGCCGTGCGCCGCGTCGTGCATCAGGATGGCAAGGCCCAGCTGCCGTCCGCCGACGAAAATGACTGCAAGCAGCCAGACGAGCGGGTTCTGCGACCAGGCCGCGACGCCCAGCAGCACGGCCGTGACGATCCACGCATGCGCGACGAGCCAGATGCCGCGCCAGGGCGAAGCGCGAGTGATCGCCGCCCATTCGGAACGGTCGAAAAAGCGGTCGGGCGGCAAGAGGCGAACGGCGGGCATAACACAGCATAACAAGTTGCGATGCGAAACCAAAGTCCTTCCGTTTTGGCACAGCTTCGGCGCAAATGAACGCGCCCGCATAAGGATTTGGAAACCCCTTTCTGAGAGGGCTCCAACCCGGTCCAAAGCAGCAGGAACGGCGGATTTTGGGGAGTAAGGAGGCGATATTGCGCTCGTTGGCGCGCTCGACGAGCGGGGAGGAATCGCTGTTCGGTTCACCCGGTCTGGTCGCCCGGCTGATCCGCGTCGCCCAGCTCTGGCATTATGTGCTCGTCGGCCGTGCGCTCGCCTTTTTCGCCTTCGCCTTCTTCCCCGGCCTTGCGGGCTTTCTGCAAACCGGCTGGTATGCGCCAGTGCTCGGCGCCGGCATAGCGTGCGACGTGGCCCTGACGGTGATCGGACAGGCGATGCGAATGCCGCGCGGACGATTGCTCAGGCATCCGCGCCGGATCGCGGCGACCGCGATGATCCTCGTTGCGCTGAGCAGCCTGCTCGGCTCGACGGCGCTGTTCGCGGCGGTGGCGGTGCCCGACGAACGGCTGGTCTTCGGCGCCTTTACGGCGATCCATCTTGGCGCGATCCTCGTCGCCGCTTCGGCCTCGTCGATCGCGCGCCCGGCCTTTTTCGCCTTTGCCGGCGCGACCGCCCTCGGCGGCGCGATCGGGGTCGCATCGTGGCCCTTTGCGATCACAGCGCTCATATTCCTCGCCTTGCTGATGGTGATGATGCGCGAAGACATTAGGCATCAGCGCCGCGCGACGCGCACCGCGCGGCTCGTCGTCAGCGAGCAGCAGCGCGCGCTCAATCTGGTGCGCGATTTCGAACGCGCCGGGCGCGGCTGGTTCTGGGAAACCGATCGCTATGGCCAACTCGTCTATATTTCGCCGACGATCGCGGCGAAGCTCGATCGGCCGCTTGCCGACCTGCTCGGCCGGCCGTTCACCGACCTGATCCGCAAGCGCGTCGGCAGGGATGAAAGCGAGGAGCGGACGCTCGGCTTCAGCCTGTCGTCGCGGACGCCGTTCAAGGAGTTGACCGTGCAGGCGGCGGTGCCCGGGGAGGAGCGCTGGTGGTCGATTTCGGGCCAGCCGATCAGCAACGAATATGGCAATTTTCAGGGGTTTCGCGGCAGCGGCACCGACCTGACCGAAAAGAAGAAGTCGGAGCGCGCGATCAACCAGCTCGCGCGCTACGATACGCTCACCGGCCTCGCCAACCGGTTGCAGATCACCGACCTGCTCGAGCGCGCGCTCAAGAACCACATCGGCCAGCCGCAACCCTGCGCGCTGCTGCTGCTCGACCTCGACCGCTTCAAGGCGGTGAACGACACGCTCGGCCATCCGGTCGGCGACCAGCTTCTCCAGCAGGCGGCGGCGCGGCTCACCCAGATCATCGGCGACAAGGGGCAGGTCGGGCGGCTCGGCGGCGACGAGTTCCAGATCGTGCTGCCGCAAATCACCCAGCCCGAAAAGCTGGCGAGCATCGCCAATGCGATCATTCTGAGCCTCGCCAAACCCTTCGCCATCGAGGGCGAACAGGTGCGTATCGGCTCGTCGGTCGGCATTGCGGTGTCGAGCGGCGCGGGCGTCGGCGCTTCGGCGCTGGTGCGCAACGCCGACCTTGCCCTCTATGCGGCAAAGGATGCGGGACGCGGCGTCTATCGCTTCTATGCCGACGCGATGCACAATCAGGCGAGCGAGCGCAAGGCGATCGAAGATGCGCTGCGCGACGCGCTGGCGAAAGACGAGCTGACTTTGCTCTATCAGCCGATCGTCGATGTCGCGCGCGAGAAGATCACGGGCTTCGAGGCGCTGATCCGCTGGCGACGCGGCGACGGCAAGGTCGTCAGCCCTTCGAAGTTCATCCCCATCGCCGAGGAATCGAACCTGATCGTGCCGATCGGCGAATGGATCATCCGCACCGCGTGTGACGCGGTTGCCAGGATTGGTCCCGGCTACCGCGTCGCGGTCAACGTCTCGCCGCGCCAGTTCGCCAACGAAAAACTGCCCGCGACGATCATGAGCGCGGTATCGGCATCGCGGATCGAGCCCGCACAGCTGGAGCTCGAGATCACCGAGGGCGTGTTCCTCGACGAGAGCCCGGAAAATCTGGCGATGTTCCAGCGGCTGAAGCGCACCGGCGTGCGCCTCGCGCTCGACGATTTCGGCACCGGCTATTCGGCGCTCGGCTATCTGAAGAAGGCGCCGTTCGACAAGATCAAGATCGACCAGAGCTTCGTCCTCGGCGCCGCCGACAAGAGCAGCATGAACGCCGCAATCATCTCGTCGATCGTCGGCCTCGCGACCGCGCTCGACATGGAGACGACCGCCGAGGGGGTCGAGACCCACGACGACCTCGCGCTGGTCCGGGGGCTGGGGTGCAGCCATGTCCAGGGCTATATCTATGGCAAGCCGATGGACCTGGACGAGATTCTCGCGCTGATCGGCGAGAAGGATGGGCATGTCGTCGCGCGCGGCTACAAGAGCGCGCGGGCGCCGCGGCGGCATATCTTGCGGACGATCGAGGTGGCGAGCGGCGGTCACAATTATGAGGCGCTCGTCCGCAACGTGTCGACCGGCGGCGCGCTGATCGAAGGATTGTGGAACGTGCCCGAAGATACGCCGCTGACCCTGGCGTTCGGCGACGGGCTGCGGATCGAGGCGCGCGTGCGCTGGTCGAACGGCAACCGCGTCGGGGTGCAGTTCGCCAGGGCGATCGAGCTCGAGACGCTGATCGGCAAAGGCGGGGCAGGGCGGGCGGCGGCCCGGCCCGCAGTCGGCCGCGCCGCCTGACGCTAGAGCAGTTTTCGACCAATCTGGGTCGTCGTGATTGCGCCAGACAGCCCGCTGGCGAGGCGTCGGCGTGCGGCAGGGGCTGGTTGCCCCTGCAAGCGACGCAACGCTGTCCAGCGGGCTGTCTGGCGCAACCGCCCGGCGGCGGGCCGCTTTTGGCCCATCGCAGCGTCGCTCGTCGCGCACGATGTCCCGCATCGCACGGCTCCTCGCTTCTCGCGCTGGGCCAAAATCGGCTCCGTCCCGGCGACCCAGATTGGTCGAAAACTGCTCTAGTCGGCGATCCGGCCGCGCGCCATCACCCAGTCGACCTTTTCGAGCGCCGTCACGTCGGACAGCGGATCGCCCGATACCGCGATGATGTCCGCCGACAGGCCGGGGGCGAGGCGGCCGACCTCATCCTCCATCGACAGCAGGCGCGCGGCGACGGTGGTCGCGCTCGCCAGCGCTTCGCGCGGGGTCAGCCCCGCCTTCACCAGCAGCGCGAATTCGCCGGCATTGCGGCCGTGCTCGAACACGCCCGCATCGGTGCCGAAAGCGATCGGAACGCCGAGCGCCTTGGCCTTGCCGACCGCTTGCCCGACCGTGCCCAGCGTCATGCGCACCTTTTCCTCGACCGTCGGCGTATAGATCCCCTTGCCGAGCCGCTCGCGCACGCCCTCGAACGCCATCAGCGTCGGGACGAGGTAGGTGCCCTTCGCCTTCATCACCTTGAGCGCCGCGTCGTCGGCGAAGGTGCCGTGCTCGATGCTGTCGATCCCCGCGGCCGACGCCGCTTCGATGCCGCGCGCGCCATGCGCGTGGGCCATCACCTTCAGCCCCAGCGAATGCGCGGTCTGGGCGATGCTTTCCATCTCGGCATCGGTGAAGTGGGCGCCGAGGCCGCGGCCCTGCTGCGACAGGACGCCGCCGGTCGCGGTGATCTTGATGACGTCGGCGCCCGCGCGCGAGGCCTTGCGGACCTTTTCGGCGCATTCGACCGCGCCGGTGCAGCTATAGCCCTGGTCGAGCACCGCGTGGATGTCTTCGCGAAAGCCGGTGACGTCGCCGTGGCCGCCGACGATCGAAAGCGACGGGCCGGCCGCAATGATCCGCGGTCCTTCGACGAATCCTTCGGCGGTGCCGCGTCGCAGCGCGAAGGCGGTATATTGCGCCGACCCGGCTTCGCGGACCGTGGTAAAGCCGGCCCTGAGCGTCAGGCGCGCATTCTTGGTGCCGACCACCACGCCCCATTCGTCGGGCTCCACCGCTTCGCTGCGAAAATCGCCGCCGGGGTCGCCGGTCAGATGGACGTGGAGGTCGATCAGGCCGGGCAGCACCGTCTTGTCGCCAAGGTCGACGATTTCGGCGCCTGCCGGCGCTTTGGCGCGGCCGGCGGTGATCGAGGTGATGCGGTCGTCGGTAACGACGATCGTCGCGGGCCCCTGCGCCCCCTTGTCGGCGTCGGCGATCAGTTTGCCGGCATAGATGACGGTGGTCTTGGCGCTCGCGGCGCCGCCCGTCGTCAGGGCGAGGGCCGCCGCGACGAGCATGGTGATCTTGCGCATATCGCTCCCCTTTTTCTGCGCATGATCGTGGCGCGGCGGGGCGGGAAGGGCAAGTCCATAAAAGAAGGGCCGGCGCGGCGCCGGCCCTTCAGTGTGCTTCCGGTAACCGAAAGGAATATTACCAGAAGAAATCGTAGATCACGTCGACCACCCGGCCCGAATAGATGTCGACGAGCAACGCGTCGTCATAATAGCGGACCCAGCGATAATTGCCGTAGGCGGGCGGCAGGCGATAATACCAGGGATCGTTGATCCAATAGCGCTGGCCATAGAAGAGCGAACCCAGGGTGAAGCCGATGCTGAAACGCCGATAGCCATAGTGCGGATAGGGCGAATAATAGCGCGGCAGGCGGTAATAGCTGCGATGCACGTTGCGGTAGCTGCGCCAGTCATAGCGCCGGTCGTGGCGCCAGTCGCGGTTCCAGCCGCGCGAACGGTCGCCGCGATAGCGATAGTCGTTGCGGTTCCGGTCCCACCGATAATCGTTGCGCCGGTCGTTGCGGTTCCAGTTGCGGCTGTCGTTGTGGTTCCGGTCGTTACGGTTCCAATTGCGGCGGTCGTAGCGGTCACGGTCATTGTTGTGGCCGCGATCGTCGCGATTCCAGTTGCGACTGTCGCCACGGCCGCGGTCGTTGCGGTTCCACTGCTCGCGCTGGCTGCGATTGCGGTCGTAGCCACCATGGCGCCCGTCGTTGCCGGCTCGCTCGCCGCGGCCGCGATACGCGCTGGTCGATTGCGGCCGCGAAACCGCTCGGCGCTCGACATTCCGCTGCGCCTGCGGCCGTTCGACGCGGCGCTGCTGATAGTGCGGGCGCGACGCGGGGCGGCTGCGTGCTTCGCTGCGCTGCGGGCTGCGCTGCTGGTGGCTCGCGCCCGAGCCGCGGTGGCCGCGGTCGCCGCGCTGCGCCGAATGCGCCGGGCTGTCGGGACGCGCAAAGGCGGGGCCGAGCGGCGTCAGGATCGTCGCTGCCATCAGCAGCCCGCCGAACATCTTCTTCATCAGATCGTCTCCAATTCGGGTCCCGTTCGCTGGCACGCCAGCCGGGAAGATAAAGCGAGTCTTACCGATGACGAAATGAGTCGGTGCTGAACCGCGATGTTGCCTTTCGTTCAGCTTTGGTGCGCGATCAGGAGTCCGGGGACGGGTGCAGCGCGGGGACGGCGCGCGCGGCGTCCTCGGGCCGGATGCCGGGGGGCGGCGCGGCGGCAATCCGTTCCTCGCCGCGCAGGACGCGCGCCGCGCGGCGGATCGCGGCGCGGATGCGCGGATAGGTGCCGCAGCGGCAGATATTGGTCATCGCGGCGTCGATTTCGGCATCGCTCGGGCTGCTGTTGCCGCGCAGCAGCACCGCCGCGGCCATGATCATCCCCGACTGGCAGAAACCGCATTGCGGCACCTGTTCGGCGACCCACGCCTGTTGCACCGGATGGCTGCGGTCGCGCGACAGGCCTTCGATCGTCGTGACGAGCCGCCCCTCGCACTCGGCGATGGTGACCAGGCAGCTGCGAATCGCCTCGCCGTCGATATCGACGGTGCAGGCGCCGCAGTCGCCGGTGCCGCAGCCATATTTGGTGCCGGTCAGGTTCGACGCATCGCGAAGCGCCCACAGCAGCGGCGTGTCGGGGTCCATGCGATATTCGACCGGGCGGTCGTTGACCGAGAATTTCGTCATAGCGGCCTTCGTAGCGCCGCCGCCGGATTAGTCACGCCAGCTCGTGTCGATCTTGTCGACCTTGCGCACCATCGCGTCGAATTCGGCGCGGCCGGCACCGCCGGGGATCTGTGCCTGATAAAGGTCGCGCTGATGCACCTTGACGACATCGTCGCCGATCAGGATCGGCTTGCCCATGCTCATCGTCGCGAGCTGGATTTCGCATGCACGCTGGAGCGCCCAATATTTGATGAAGGCTTCGGGGAGCGTCCTGCCCATCACGACCGGTCCATGATTCCGCAGCATCAGGATGCGCTTGTCGCCCAGATTGTCGAGCAATCGCTCGCCTTCCTCTTCGCGGACGGTGATGCCCTCGAAGTCGTGATAGCCGATCTGGCCCATATAGTTGCACGCATAGAAGTTGGTCGGCTGAAGCCCGCCCTCGAGCGAGCAGACCGCCATCGTCGCGGTCGTGTGCGTGTGGATGATCGCGTGCGCGTCGGGCAGTTCGCGGTGGAACAGGCTGTGCTGGACGAAGCCCGCCTTGTTGACGTGCCACGGATTGTCTTCGTCGACCTTGTTGCCGTCGATGTCGATCTTGATCAGCGTCGAGGCGGTGACCTCGCTGAAATGCATGCCATAGGGGTTGATCAGATAGCTGCCGTCCTCGTCCGGCACCTTCACCGTGATGTGGTTGAAGATCATCTCGTCCCAGCCCATCATCGCGAAGATTCGATAGCAGGCGGCCAGTTCCTGCCGCGCCGTCCATTCGGCTTCGCTATATTTGCTGTTGCGCTTGAGCTGGGTTGCCATGGCCTTGATCCTCTTCACCTGTCGGTTTCGTCCTGCTACCTATGCCACAGAGCGAGGGGGCGGCACAATCCCGCGAGGGTCGCCGCCGGTCGTCGATGCGGCACGGACGCGGTTCGTCGCGCGGGGGCTTGCATTTCGGCGCGAATCCCGCTAGTGGCGCTGCAACGGAACGTCGCGCTTTCGCGGCGCTCTTTTTATTGCCCGAATATTGATGGTCTTGGGCGATCGGGGATTTTCCCGAAACCAAGGCTGCCGGAACGAACAGGAGACGACACGGCATATGCAGATCATCGTTCGCGACAACAACGTCGACCAGGCCCTTCGCGCGCTCAAGAAGAAGCTGCAGCGCGAGGGCGTGTATCGCGAAATGAAGCTGCGCCGTCACTACGAGAAGCCGAGCGAAAAGCGTGCGCGCGAACGCGCCGCCGCCGTCCGCCGCGCCCGCAAGATGGAGCGCAAGCGGATGGAACGCGACGGGATCAAGTAAGCCCGTCTTCCCGTTCGGGATCCTGATTCGAAAAGAGGGCGCTGCGGCAACGCGGCGCCCTTTTTCGTTGGGAACGACGGGTTTCGGGCGGGAGGGGTCGTTCATAAGCCCCTCCTCTTCAGAGGAGGGGTTGGGGGTGGTGGCGCGCGATAGCGCGCAAGGCGTCTAGCACCACCCCGCTGCGACTAGCGAGCAAGCTCGCAAGTCTCGCTGCCCCTCCTCTGAAGAGGAGGGGTTTTGTCCGACGTCCGCTCCCCACCCCATAGCCGTCGCCTCTCCCACTCCCCGCGCACATTTGCCTCTGGACCCTTCCACGTCGCTCCGCCTATAGGCGGCGCCGACATTCGCGCCCGTGCGGCGCCAGGGAAGGATCAGCGACGATGAGTGTGACGACGGTTCCATTGCGCCCGGTGAGCAAGGGCGGGCTGTGGCTGCTTTGGATCGGCCTCGCGGCGCTGGTCGCGCTGGCGGTGGGCGTCGCCTGGTGCCAGACGATCGAGCGTGGCACGACCGTCGAGGTCGTCAAGCCCGGCGAAGGCCCGAGCCCGACCGACGAGGACATGGTCCTGATCAAATATACCGGCAAGCTGGCCGACGGCACGGTGTTCGACCAGCAGGAGCAGGCGCCGCTGCCGGTCGCCGGCTCGGTCCCCGGCTTTTCGAAGGCGCTCAAGCAGATGCAGCGCGGCGGCAAATACAAGATCGTGATCCCGCCCGAAGAGGGCTATGGCGATCAGGCCGCGGGTCCGATCCCGCCGAACAGCACGCTCTATTTCGATGTCGAGCTGATCGACTTCCGCAACGCCGCCGAAGTGCGCGCGATGATGCAGCAGATGCAGCAGATGCAGATGCAGGGCGGCCCCGGTGGTCCGGGCGGCCCGCCGCCGGGCGCATCGCAACCATAGCCATGCCGTCGCCCCCGCCTCCGCTGGGGCGACGCTTCGATCAGAGGCTCGCCGCCGTTTTTCGTTTGGGCTTGCCCGCGGCGTTGCGCTCGGCCTCGCGTTCGAGCGCGACCTTGGTCATCGCGACGAGCGGGTCGGCGAGGAACAGGCCGAGGATGCCGAGCAGCGTGCCGAGCAATATCTGCGCGCCGAGAACGAGCGCGGGGGCGAGATCGACCGTCTGCTTCGCGACCATCGGCACGATGACATAGCCGTCGACGGTCTGGACGATCAGATAGATGGCGATCGCCCAAAGGCCGGTGTCGGTCCCCGCCGAAAAACCGACAAGGACAAGCAGCACGCCCGACACGATCGCGCCGATGTTGGGAATGAAGGCGAGCAGGCCGGTGAGGAGCCCCATCAGGGCTGCCATCGGAATGCCGACGGCGAGGCAGGCGAGCCAGGTCCCGACCCCTTCGACCGCCATGCCGAGCAGCCGCCCCGCCATCAGCCGGCGCAGGGTAAAGCCCATGCGCGCGGTGGTGAGATAAAAGTCCTCGCGCGCGCTCACCGGCAGCATCCACGCGACACCGCGTTCGTAGAGCCGCGGTTCGATCGCGAGGAAAAGACCGAGCACCATAATCATAACGAGGCTGGTCAGCGCGCCGACCACCGTGCCGAGCGCCGCGGTCACGCGCCCGACGGTGCCCGCAAGATTGTCGGTGATCGTCTTGGTATCGAGCTGGAGATTGCCCATCCCGTGATCGCTCGCCCAAGCCGCCACGCGGTCGATCTGCGCCATCACGACCCGTTGCAGCGTCGCGGCCTGATCGGCGATCTGCGAGCCCGCGAACAGGATCGTCCACAACAGAAAGGCGGTGAGGCACAGGCAGACGATCAACAGCCGCCAGCCGCGCCCGATCGGCAGCGCGCGGCCGAGCAGGCGCGTGCCCCCGTCGAGCATCGCCGCCACGACGATTCCCGCAAAGATCAGCAGGATCGGCTGGATCAGCACGATGCACGCGCCGATCAACAGCGCGAGGCCGAGCCAGACGCTCGCCTTGACGAGTTCGGTGCGGACGAGCTGATTGCGGATTTCGGCCGGGCCGGGCGCCTGGCTGTCCGGCCTTCGGCGCGATCCTGCCGTTTCCCCGGTTTCCGCCATACCCGTCACTCCCTGTTGACGACCGCCTCTTCACGCGGCGGATGAAGATCGGTTCCGGCGCGGCCCGACCGCAGCCCGCGAATCCAGCTCAATGGGTTGTACCATTGGGTCGTGCCGTCGGTCGAAAAGCTGATGATTTCGGCGCGGCCGGCGATCGCCTCGAAGGGGACCGGGCCGCCGAGTCCTTTCATCGCGACGGGGACGCGGCTGTCGGCGCTGCCGTCGCGGTTGTCGCCCATCAGGAACAGATGATCGGCGGGGACGGTGATCGGCCCATAATCGTCGGTCGCATAGCCGGGGCCCATGTCGATCGTGTCGAAGGTCGCGCCGCCGGGCAGCGTTTCGCGCACCACGGGCAGTTCGAGCATCATGCGCCCGTCGTCGCCGCGCCGCACGAAGCGATAGAGGCTCGAATCGGGGCCGGGCAGATTGGCATCGACGGGGATCGACAGCATCGGCTGCACCTCGCGCTTGATCGGCTTGCCGTTGATGATCAGCGCGCCGCCGCGCAGTTCGATCGTATCGCCTGGCAGTCCGATGACGCGCTTGATATAGTCGATGCGCGTGTCGGGATGTTCGAGCACGACGATATCGCCGCGCTGCGGCAGCCTGCCGAACAGCCGGCCTTTCATCCTGGGCGCAAGATGAAAGCTCACCGAGGCATAGGACCAGCCATAGGGATATTTGCTGACGATCAGCCGGTCGCCGTTGCGCAAGGTCGGCATCATTGAATCCGACGGGATATAGAAGGGCTTGGCGACGCAGCTGTGAATCCCGAGCACGAGCAGCAGGATCACGATGATGTCACGGATGAACTTGCCCCAGCTGCCGTCGTCGGCAGCGCGCTTTCGTTTCTTCGCCATCATTCGTCCCGTATCGCTTCGATGATGACGAAGGCCTGCGCCCACGGATGATCGTCGGTCAGCGTCAAATGGATTTGCGCGCGGTGCCCCGCCGGGAGCATCGCCGCGAGCCGCTCGGCGGCGCCGCCGGTGAGCGCGAGCGTCGGGGCGCCCGACGGCGCGTTGACGACGCCGATGTCCTTCATGAACACGCCGCGCTTGAAGCCCGTGCCGACGGCTTTCGAGAAAGCCTCCTTGGCCGCGAAGCGCTTGGCATAGGTGCCGGCGCGGGTGAAGGGGCGCCGCGCCGCCTTGGCGCGCTCGATCTCGGTGAAGACGCGCATCTCGAAGCGTTCGCCGAAGCGTGCGAGCGACGCCTCGATGCGCTCGATGCTGCACAGGTCGGAGCCGAGACCGATGATCATGACGGCCCCCACAGGCCGTCATTGCGAGGAGCCGAAGGCGACGCGGCAATCCAGAGCGGCGCAAGGCCGCCTCTGGATTGCTTCGCTCGCGCCACGCGCGAGTTTATCCTGAGCGCCTGCAAGGCAGTCGAAGGGCTCGCAATGACGAAATTCTTGCCCACTAGCCCCGCGCCTCGTCCATCAATACCCGCATCCGGCGCACAGCGTCTTCCAGCCCCGTGAAGATCGCCTCGCCGATCAGATAATGGCCGATGTTGAGTTCGGCGAGTTGCGGGATCGCGGCGACGGGGATGACATTGTCATAGGTCAGGCCGTGCCCCGCGTGCGGTTCGATGCCGTTCTTCCACGCGAGCGCCGCCGCATCGGCGAGGCGGCGCAGTTCGGCGGCGCGGGCTTCGCCCTCCGCATGGGCGTAGCGGCCGGTGTGAAATTCGACCACCGGCGCCTTCAGCCGCATCGCCGCCTCGATCTGGCGCGCATCGGGCTCGATGAACAGGCTGACGCGGATGCCCGCGTCGGAGAGGCGCGCGACGATCGGAGCGAGATGATTATGCTGCCCCGCGGCGTCGAGCCCGCCCTCGGTCGTGCGCTCCTCGCGCTTTTCGGGGACGATGCACGCCGCGTGCGGGGCATGGCGCAGCGCGATTGCGAGCATTTCCTCTGTCGCCGCCATTTCGAGATTGAGCGGCAGGTCCGTCGCGGCCTGGATGCGCGCGAGGTCGTCGTCGCGGATATGGCGCCGGTCCTCGCGCAGATGCGCGGTGATTCCGTCGCCGCCGACCGCGGCGACGATCTCGGCCGCGCGCACCGGATCGGGATGCTCGCCGCCGCGCGCGTTGCGGATCGTCGCGACATGGTCGATGTTGACGCCGAGCCGCAGGCGGTGCGGGGAAGGGGAGGCGGTCAAGCCGCCTGGCTCCGGCTTCCGGGCTTGACCGCGGGCGTGTCCGCAAGATGGCCGGGCAGTTCGTCCGGCGCATAGGTCGGGAAGTTGATCGCGACGAGCGGATAGAAGGGCACACCGAGGTCGACGCTGCCCGCCGAGCGATCGACGAGCGCGACTTCGGCCAGCACCTCGCCGCCCGCGGCGCGCACCGCATCCATCGCCTCGCGCGAAGAAAGGCCGGTCGTGACGACATCCTCGACCATCAGCACTTTCGCGCCTTTTTCGATCTCGAAGCCGCGGCGCAGCTCGAAAGTACCGGTCGGGCGCTCGACGAAGATCGCCGGCTTGCCGAGCGCGCGGCCCATTTCGTGCCCGATGATCACCCCGCCCATCGCGGGCGAGACGACGAGGTCGATCGCATGGCGAAGATCGCGCGGCAGCTTGCCCGCGAGCGCGACGGCGAGGCGCCCGGCGCGCTCGGTGTCCATCAGCACGCGCGCGCACTGCAGATAATATTCGCTGTGGCGGCCCGAGGAGAGCAGGAAATGTCCGTGCAGCAGCGCGTCGGCGGCGCGGAACTCGGCCAGGATTTCGTCGTCGGTCATGGGAGAAGCGTTCTTTTTCCATTGCATCGCCGCGGTCAGCGACAGGGGTCGGGCAGGGCAAATTTGCCCGCTGCAAAATAGTGTTAGAGATGCTTGAGGCAAGCGGCAAGCGGGTCTATAGCCCCCGCGAGATTCAGCCCGTCCGCGCGGCGCCGAGACGATTGTCCGGCATCCTGAGGGGTGGGTTGGGGGATCGATAAAGACAACAGGCAACGGGCGGCACAATCCTTATGAAGAGCTTGAAAACCCTTGTAATTGCGGCAGCTTTATCGCTGGGCGCGGTGGGCGCGGGCCATGCGCAGGCCCCGGCCGAAGCGCCGGCGGCGACGGCCTCGGCGACTCCGGCTCCGGCAACCGACGCCGCGACGCAGGCCGCGGCCGATGCAGCGGCTCCGGCGGGCGACGCGACCTATGTGCCGATGAAGCCGGCCCCCGGCGTCGGGCAGCCGGTCGATGCGGGGATCAACTTCCAGACGCAGGAAAGCCCGATCGGCGAACAGGCCTATTGGTTCAGTCATGTGGTGCTGCTGCCGATCATCACCGTGATTTCGCTCTTCGTCCTCGGCCTGTTGCTCTGGGTGATCGTCCGCTACCGTGCCAAGGCCAATCCGGTTCCGTCGAAAACGACGCACAACACCTTCATCGAAATCATCTGGACCGCGATCCCGGTCTTGATCCTCGCGGTGATCGCGGTGCCGTCGATCCGCCTGCTCGCGGCGCAATATGAACCGCCTAAGAAGGACGCGTTGACGATCAAGGTCACCGGTTATCAATGGTATTGGGGCTATGCCTATCCCGACCAGGGCATCGGCGAATATGTCTCGAAAATGCTGACCGAGGAACAGGCGAAGGCGTCGGGCGAGCCCTATCACCTCGCCGTCGACAATCGCATGGTCGTCCCCGTCGGCCAGCAGGTGAAGCTGATCATCACCGGCGCCGACGTGATCCACAGCTTCGCGGTCCCCGCGCTGTGGACCAAGATGGACGCGGTTCCGGGGCGCGCCAACGAAACGACCTTCACGGTGAACAAGCCCGGCGTCTATTACGGCCAGTGCTCGGAGCTTTGCGGCGTCGATCACGGCTATATGCCGATCGCGGTCGAGGCGCTGCCGATGGACAAGTGGAAGGCATGGGTCCGCTCGAAGGGCGGCAACCCCGATGGCGCCGAGGCTGCGGCTCCCGCTGCGGCGCAACCCGTTCCCGAAGGCCCGATTGCGGCCGTCCGCACCACCGCGCCCGCCGAAACGCCCGATACGGCGGCTGGCGACGCGCCCGCCGCTTCGCCGGCGACGACGAACTGATAAGCCGAGGGCCAGAATAATGACCGATATCGCAGCGACTGCACCGATCCATGCCGACCACGCGCATGACGATCACGATCACAAGCCGGGCTTTTTCGTCCGCTGGTTCATGTCGACGAACCACAAGGACATCGGCACCCTCTATCTGATCTTCGCGATCATCGCCGGCATCGTCGGCGGCGTGCTTTCGGGCATGATGCGCCTCGAGCTCGCCGAACCCGGCATCCAGTATCTCCAGGGCTGGGCGCAGTTCATGGGCGGCGCGGGCGACGAGGTCGCGGGCAAGCATTTCTGGAACGTGATGATCACGGCGCACGGCCTGATCATGGTCTTCTTCATGGTCATGCCGGCGATGATCGGCGGTTTCGGCAACTGGTTCGTGCCGCTGATGATCGGCGCGCCCGACATGGCGTTCCCGCGCATGAACAACGTCAGCTTCTGGCTGACCGCGGTCGCCTTCGTCATGCTCGTCGGCTCGATGTTCGTGCCCGGCGGCAGCGGCAACGGCGCCGGCACCGGCTGGACCGTCTATGCGCCGCTGTCGACCAGCGGCTCGGCAGGTCCGGCGGTCGACATGGCGATCTTCTCGCTCCAC
Organism: Sphingopyxis indica; assembly: GCF_900188185.1. Lineage (GTDB taxonomy): Bacteria > Pseudomonadota > Alphaproteobacteria > Sphingomonadales > Sphingomonadaceae > Sphingopyxis > Sphingopyxis indica. The sequence goes on from NZ_FZPA01000001.1 coordinate 497,312, forward strand.
CTCGCGGGTGCGGCGTCGATCCTTGGCGCGATCAACTTCATCACCACCATCTTCAACATGCGCGCGCCGGGCATGACCCTGCACAAGATGCCGCTGTTCGTCTGGTCGGTGCTCGTCACCGCCTTCCTGCTGCTGCTCGCGCTGCCGGTGCTCGCCGCGGCGATCACGATGCTGATCACCGACCGCAACTTCGGCACCACCTTCTATGATGCGACGGGCGGCGGCGATCCGGTGCTCTACCAGCACCTCTTCTGGTTCTTCGGCCATCCCGAAGTCTATATCATGATCCTGCCCGGTTTCGGCATCGTCAGCCAGATCATCTCGACCTTCAGCCGCAAGCCGGTGTTCGGCTATCTCGGCATGGCCTATGCCATGGTCGCGATCGGCGTCGTCGGCTTCATCGTGTGGGCGCACCACATGTTCACCGTCGGCATGAGCGTGAACCTCAAAATGTATTTCACCGCCGCGACGATGGTCATCGCGGTCCCGACAGGGATCAAGATCTTCAGCTGGATCGCGACGATGTGGGGCGGCTCGATCAGCTTCAAGACGCCGATGGTCTGGGCGATCGGCTTCATCTTCATGTTCACCGTCGGCGGCGTCACCGGCGTCGTGCTCGCCAACGGCGGCGTCGATACCGCGCTTCACGACACCTATTATGTCGTGGCGCACTTCCACTATGTGCTCTCGCTCGGCGCGGTCTTCTCGCTGTTCGCGGGCTTCTATTACTGGTTCCCGAAGATGTCGGGCCGGATGTACAGCGAGGTCCTGGGCCAGCTGCACTTCTGGATCTTCTTCATCGGCGTGAACGTCCTGTTCTTCCCCCAGCACTTCCTGGGCCAGCAGGGCATGCCGCGCCGCTATCCCGACTATGCGGAAGCCTATGCCTATTGGCACCTGATCTCGTCCTATGGTTATGCGATCATGGCGGTCGGGATGGTCTTCTTCTTCGTGAACGTGATCTATTCGCTGGTCGCGGGCAAGAAGGCGGTCGACAATCCGTGGGGCGAAGGCGCGACGACGCTCGAATGGACGCTGTCGAGCCCGCCGCCGTTCCACCAGTTCAACGAACTGCCGCGGATCGCGTGATGATTTTCGCCTGTCAGGCCGTGCCCTCTGCCGACAAGTGGCAAGGGGGCACTGCCTCTCAAGCGGGTCAAGCATGGCAAACTCACCAAATTCGTCATTGCGAGCGAAGCGAAGCAATCCAGAGTGTGCGTAAACCGCTCTGGATCGCTTCGCTTCGCTCGCAATGACGCTCCAAAGGCTATAAGATCACCATCATGGCGCAGAGCCTGACACATGGCGCAATGACGCTTCCGGCCGACTGGCGCGACCTGTTCGCGCTCACCAAGCCGCGCGTAATGTCGCTCGTCGTCTTCACGGCGCTGTGCGGGCTGCTCGCGGCGCCGGGGCCTATGCATCCGGTGCTTGCCTTTTCCTCGATCCTCGCGATTGCCTTGGGTGCTGGGGCATCGGGCGCGCTCAACCAATGGTATGAGGCGGGTCTCGACGCAAAGATGAAGCGGACCGCGAACCGGCCGCTTCCCGCGGGCCGTCTCGACCCGCAGACCGCGCTCCATTTCGGGGTCGGGCTCGCTGCCTTTTCGGTCTTTCTGATGCTGTTCGCTGCCAATTGGCAGGCGGCGGCGCTGCTCGCCGTCTCGATCCTCTTCTACGTCCTCGTCTATACGATGTGGCTCAAACCGCGCACCCCGCAGAACATCGTGATCGGCGGCGCGGCGGGGGCGTTTCCGCCGCTGATCGGTTGGGTCGCCGCGACGGGCACGATCGCGCCGCTGCCGGTGCTGCTCTTCCTGTTGATCTTCTTGTGGACGCCGCCGCATTTCTGGGCGCTCGCGCTGTTCGTGCGCTCGGACTATGCCGCTGCGGGGATTCCGATGATGCCGGTCGTCGCGGGCGAGCGCGCGACGCGGCGCCAGATCCTCTTCTACGCAATCATCATGGCGGCCGCCGCGATCGCGCCCTGGGTGCTTGGGCTTGCCGGCGCGCTCTATGGCTGGACCGCAATTTTGCTGTCCGCGGCTTTCGTGCTGCTGTCGGTGCCGGTGGGGCTGCGCACGGCGGGCGAGGGCGACCGGATGCAGCCCGAAAAGCGGCTCTTTGCCTTTTCGATCGCCTATCTCTTCATCCTGTTCGGCGCCGTGGTGGCCGACCATCTGTGGCCGCTATGACCGACGAACCGACGCCCGAACCCTTCGACGAAGCCGAATATCGCCGGCGCCAGCGGAGCCGCGCTAATTTGATGGGCTGGCTTCTCGCCGGTCTGGCTTTCCTCTTCTTCTTCATTACGGTGGCGCGCATGGTGGTGCCAAAATGACCAGCGACGCGATCCGCAGGAAGAACAAGCGCCTTGCGCTCGTCGCCGCTACGATCGCGGTGGCGATGGTCGGCCTGGGTTTCGCGGCGGTTCCGCTCTACAATCTCTTTTGCCGCGTCACCGGCTATGGCGGGACGACGCAGCGCTATGATCCGGTCGCTGCCGCCGAAGAGCCGAAGGTCCTCAGCGATACGGTGTCGGTGCGCTTCGACGCCAATGTGTCGCCGAAGCTGCCGTGGAAATTCTATCCCGAACATCCGCGCGACACGGTGACGATCGGCGCGCGCGACATGACGATCTTTATCGCCAGGAATGAATCGTCGCGGCCGATCACGGGCACCGCGACCTTCAACGTCACTCCCGACCAGGCTGGGAAATATTTCACGAAGATCCAGTGCTTCTGCTTCACCCAGCAGACGCTGCAACCGGGCGAGCAGGTGCGGATGCCGGTGCTTTTCTTCGTCGACCCCAAGATCAAGGAGGATGTCGACGCGCGCGACATTCAGGAAATCACGCTTAGCTATACCTTCTACCCTGTGGACGACGGGAAAAAGGCGAGCTAAGGCCGCGAGCAACAGAGTCTAACAGGCCGGCTGGCGATGGGGAATCGCCGAGCTGGGGCAAATACGGGAACTGCGAAATGGCCGGTGCCAAACATCATGACTATCACCTGGTAAACCCCAGCGTCTGGCCGCTCATCGGCTCGGTCGCGGCGCTCGTCATGTTCTTCGGGCTGGTGATGGCGATGCACGCCGACCATTTCGGCGGCGTCGGCAAATGGGTGCTCGGCCTCGGCTTCGCGGGCGTGATCCTGACCTTCTTCCAATGGTGGGGCGATGTGATCAAGGAAGCGCATGCCGGCGATCATACGCCGGTGGTGCAGCTCCATATGCGCTATGGCATGATCCTGTTCATCGCATCCGAAGTGATGTTCTTCGTCGGCTGGTTCTGGGCGTGGTTCGATTTCTCGCTCTTTCCGGTGCCGGTCGAGATCGTCGACGGCGCGGTGACCTCGCTCTTCGGACAGGACGGCGCGGCCGCGATCACCCAGTGGCCGCCGGCCGGCATCCACGTCATCGACGCTTTCTCGCTGCCGCTGCTCAACACGCTGATCCTGCTCTGCTCGGGCACGACGATCACCTGGGCGCACCACGCGCTGATCCACGGCGATCGCGAGGGGCTGAAGAAGGGCCTGTGGGCGACGATCATCCTCGGCGCGGTCTTCTCGGCGATCCAGGCCTATGAATATGCGCACGCGCCCTTCCCGTTCGGCACGATCAACTATACCTCGGCCTTCTTCATGGCGACGGGCTTTCACGGCTTCCACGTCCTCGTCGGCACGATCTTCCTGATCGTCTGCCTCGTCCGCGCCTATAAGGGCCACTTCACGCCGCAGCAGCATTTCGGGTTCGAAGCCGCGGCCTGGTATTGGCATTTCGTCGACGTCGTGTGGCTGTTCCTCTTCATCATCGTCTATGTCTGGGGCGGCTGGGGCGCGCCGGTCGCCGCGCACTGATTTGACGCACGATAACGACATTAAGAAGGGGCAGCCGCCGGTCGGGCGCGCTGCCCTTTTCGGTCTGTGCCCGCAGTGCGGCGCGCAGACGCTGTTTGCAGGGCTGGCGAAGTTTGCGCCGCGCTGCCGGGTGTGCGGACTCGATTTCGAAAGCTATAATGTCGGCGACGGACCCGCGGCCTTCCTGACGATGATCATCGGCGCGCTGATCGTCGTCGCCGCGATTCTCGTCGATTTCGCCTTCGAGCCGCCCTTCTGGGTGCATGTCATCCTGTGGGTGCCGATTACCGCCGCCGCGGTTGTCTATGGCCTGCGCATCGCCAAGGCCGCGCTGCTCGCGAGCGAGCATCAGCGGCAGGCGGCCGAAGGACGGCGCGCCGACGACGAGCCCCATGACTGAGCCTGCCCTTCCGCCGCGCCGCTGGCCGCTGGTGCCGACGCTGCTCGTCGCGCTGGCGGTGCTGATCATGGTCGCGCTCGGCGTCTGGCAGCTTCAGCGCAAGGGCGAGAAGGAAGCGCTGATCGCGCTCTACGAACGCAATCGCGCGATGTCGGCGACGGTCGCCTATCCCGCTCTTGCTCCGGTCCCCGACGCGATGCTGTTTCGCAAGAGCAGCGTGACCTGCCTCGAGCCGGTGCGCTGGCTCCCGCGCAGCGGTGCCGCGCGGGAAGGGGGGAGCGGCATCCGCATGATCGCCGACTGCCGGACCGGCGCCGAAGGGCCGGGCGCGCTCGTCGACATGGGCATCGCCGACGACTTTGCGCCGCCGGCGTGGAAGGGCGGGACGGTGCAGGGAACGATCGTCCCCGGTCCCGAGCAGCCGAGCCTGATCGAGCGGCTGACGGGGCGCGCGGTGCCGGCGCGGCCGATGCTCGTCGCCGACACGCCCGCGCCGGGCCTGCGCGCGAGCGCGGTGCCGAGCGGTGCCGACGTGCCGAACAATCATCTCGCCTATGCCGTGCAATGGTTCCTGTTCGCGGGGATCGCGGTGGTGATCTACATATTGGCGCTACGCCGCCGCTTGCAGCGCTGACGCCGCGCCGCTAGGCGCATTGCGTCATGGACTATATCAGCACGCGCGGCTCTGCGCCGACCCTCGATTTTCGTGCCGCCACCCTCGCCGGACTGGCGAGCGACGGCGGGCTCTATGTCCCGGCCGCTTGGCCGCGGCTCGGCACCGACGACATCCGGGCGCTCGCCGGGCTCGATTATGTCGAAACCGCGGTGCGGATCATGGCGCCTTTCGTCGCCGGCGTATTGTCCGAGGACGAACTGCGTGCGCTGTGCAGGGCCGCCTATGGCCGCTTCAGCCACGATGCGGTGACGCCGCTTGTCCAGCTCGATCATCGTCACTGGCTGCTCGAGCTGTTCCACGGTCCGACGCTGGCGTTCAAGGATGTCGCGCTGCAACTGCTCGGCCAGCTGTTCGAAACCTTCCTCGCCGGCGGCGACCGCGATATCACGATCGTCGGCGCGACCTCCGGCGACACCGGGTCGGCGGCGATCGAGGCGGTCGCGGGGCGCGAGCATATCCGCATCTTCATGCTGCATCCCGAAGGCCGCGTCAGCGACGTCCAGCGGCGCCAGATGACGACGGTGCTCGCGCCGAACGTCCATAATATCGCGATCGACGGCAGCTTCGACGATGCACAGGCGATGGTGAAGCGCCTGTTCGGCGACGAGGAGGCGCGGAACCGGGTCACGCTGTCGGCGGTGAACAGCATCAACTGGGCGCGGCTGATGGCGCAGATCGTCTATTATTTCTATGCCGGCGTCCGCCTCGGCGCGCCCGACCGCGAAATCGCCTTCAGCGTGCCGACGGGCAATTTCGGCGACGTCTTTGCAGGCTATGTCGCGGCGCAGATGGGGCTGCCCGTGGCAAAGCTCGTCGTCGCGACCAACGTCAACGACATCCTCCACCGCGCGCTGACCCGCGGCGATTATAGCGCGGGCCATGTGACGCCGACCGCGACGCCGAGCATGGACATTCAGGTCAGCAGCAATTTCGAGCGGCTGCTCTTTGACCTGTCGGGGCGCGACGGCGGCGCGATCAGGCGGATGATGGCCGAGTTCGACGCCAGCCGCGCCATGTCGATCCCCGAGGACATGCTCGCGGGCGCCCGGCGCCTGTTTTCGAGCGCGCGGATCGACGGCGACGAAATGGCGCTCGCGCTGCGCTGGGCGCAGGAGCGCGGGGGCCAGCTCATCGACCCGCACAGCGCGGTCGGGCTCGCCGCTGCGCGCGCGCTCGAGATCGACGCCGACGTGCCCGTCGTCACGCTCGCGACCGCGCATCCGGCGAAATTCCCCGATGCGGTCGAGCGCGCGAGCGGCGTGCGTCCGCCGCTGCCCGCGCGGCTCGGCAATCTTTTCGACCGCGAAGAGCGCTATGAAAAGCTGCCCGGCGACTATGATGCGGTGAAGGCCTATATCCTCGCCGAAGCGGCCCGTGGCTGATCTGCCGCCCCTAAGGACGCTCGTCGGTGAGGGGTGGGACGATTACGGGCTGATCGACAGCGGCGGCGGGCGCAAGCTCGAACGCTATGGCGCCTATCGCTTCATCCGGCCCGAACCGCAGGCGATGTGGGAGCCCGCGCTCTCCGCGAGCGAATGGGAGGCGGCCGACGGCGAGTTCGTTCCCGCGTCGGACGAGGATGGCGGCGGGCGCTGGTATTTCCATAAGCCCGTGCCCGCCGAAGGCTGGCCGCTCGGCTGGCGCGAGACGCGCTTTACGGCAAGTTGCACGCCGTTCCGGCATTTGGGCTTTTTTCCCGATATGGCGCCGGTATGGGACTGGCTGCGCGAAAGGGTTGCGGACACGCCCGATCCCGCCTTTCTGAACCTGTTCGGCTATACCGGCGTTGGAAGCCAGGCGCTCGCGGCGGCGGGCGCTGCGGTCACGCATGTCGATGCGTCGAAGAAGTCGGTGGCGCAGGCGCGCGAGAATGCCGAGCTTGCAGGGCTCGCCGACAGGCCGGTCCGCTGGATCGTCGACGACGCCGGCAAGTTCACCGCACGCGAGGTGCGGCGCGGACGGCGTTACGACGCGATCCTGCTCGACCCGCCGAAATTCGGACGCGGGCCGAATAATGAACGCTGGCAGATCGAGGAGGGGCTCGCGCCGCTGCTCGCCGATTGCGGGCAATTGCTCGACGCCGACAGCCGCGCGCTGTTCCTGACCGTCTATGCGGTGCGCATGTCGGCGCTGGCGATCGGCGAATTGCTGTCGCAGACGCTGGCGCATCTGCCCGGCACGGTCGAATGCGGCGAGCTCGCGGTGCGCGAAGAGGCGCGCGGATTGCTGCTCCCCACCGCCATCTTCGCGCGCTGGAGCTGTTAGGCCGGCTGGTTATACATCTCGGTCGGCCCCGGATATTCGCGGCCGTCGTCGATCCCGATCTCGCGCGCGATCAGCGCGTTCGTCTGCTCGTTGAGCTTCATCACCGTCGCCTTGTGCTTCGGATCGAGCGCGAGATTGACGATTTCGCCGGGGTCGGCGTGGGTGTCGTAGAGTTCCAGGTCGTTCATCGCGATCAGCGTCTGCCAGTCGGTCGGCGTATGGTGGTGCGCCGGCGCAAAATAGCGCGCAAACTTGTAACGCCCGTCGTGGATACCACGGTGAAGGCGCCGCTTGCTGAGGTCGAAACGCTTCGAATAATCGGGTTCGCCCGAAGCGAGGGTCGCTGAACGATCCTTCGTCGGTTCCCAATAATGGACGACGGCATAGTCGAAGAGATGCCCCCGACGGTCGCGCTCGGTCTTTGCGGTCGGCGAGGACAACAGGCCCGACACGTCGATGCCGGGAAGGCCGGGGAAGCGGCTCGCCTGTTCGTCCGCCGACAGGCCCGCGAGGCTCATCAGCGTCGGAGCGATGTCGATCGCGCCCATCAGCCCCTTGGTCGTGCGCCCGCCCGCGAAATCGGGGTGGGCGACGATCATCGGAATGTTGGTTTCCTCGCGATACATCGTCGCGCCCTTCTGACGCATCCCGTGCGCGCCGGCGCGCTCGCCATGGTCGCTGGTATAGATGATGATCGTATTGTCGATCTGGCCGCTCTCCTTGAGCGCCCAGAGCAATTGCCCGAGCCGCCGGTCGACGTCGCGCAGGCAATTGTAATAATAGTTGATGAAGCGGTGCCAGCTTTCCTCGTCGTCGTGGCGCATGATGCCGTAGAAGAGATCGTTGAGTCGCACGATCGCGCGATGCGCCTCGGGCTTGGTCGAAAGGTCGTCCTTGTAGAAGCTCGCCGGCAGGTCGAACTTGTTGTCGACCTCGTAGAGCGGATCGCCGGGCTCGCGGCGGAGCGGTCCCAATATGTTCGGATCGGGACGGCTTTCGGCCTGCTTGCCCGTCGCGTCATAGAACATGATGTCGTGCGGATTGACGAGGCCGACGACCTGGAACCACGGCTTGCCGCCCGCCTTGTCGCGCCGCGCATAGTCGAAGATCGCGCGCGCCGCGTCGCCCGCGACGAACATGTCGGCCTTGTAGCCGTCCCACGTCAGCCCGACTTCCTCGCCGTCGAAGCCGTAATCGTGGAAGCCGTATTTCTCCATCGCATTTTCGGTGGTCGGATAGATGCCGCCGGGAATGCGCGTCCAGTTGCGTTCGAAATTGATGCGGCTCAAATGCCACTTGCCCTTGTAGCTCGTATAATAGCCCGCGGCCTGCATCATGTGGCCGAGCGTCGGCATATCCTCGGCGGCGACGGGGTAGGGGGCATTGTCGCTGTTGAGGAACAGCCCCGTCTGCTGGGTGTGATGCCCCTGAAAGATCGTCGAGCGCGACGGCGTGCAGGGGGTGGTATGGACGTGGTAATTTTCGACCAGCAGCCCGCGTTCGAGCAGTTCGCGATGCGCCGGCAGCTTTTCGAGCAGGCCGGCGGGATAGCTCGCCATGCTCTGTTCCTGATCGGTGACGATCATCAGCACATTATAGGGCTTGCCGTTCTTCGCGAGCGCCGGCCCCCCGATCCCCGCGGCGGCGAGCGCCCCCATGCCCCCGACGAATGTCCGGCGATCGACGTCCCAACCCATTTCACTCTCCCGGTTGACGGCTGTTTCAATGGAAAGCCCGCGGCGCAGCGTAGCGCGCCGCGGGCGGATCGCGTCAGAATTTGAACGCGACGTCCACCCCGAATTCGCGCGGCGGCTGATAATATTGCTGGATCGGCGTCGCGCCGGCGGAGATCGCACCCGAGATCACGTCCTGATCGGTCAGGTTCGATCCATAGAGGGTGACCTTCCACCGGTCGTCGACCCCCGCGACCGCGATGCTCGCGTTCACCAGCATCACCTCGTTGCGATAATAGCCGGGATCGTTGCTGCGGCCCCAGGTGTTGAAGCGCGCCGAATAGCGGCCGTCGGCGTGGAGCCTCACCTCGCCGAAGCCGGTCGGGATCGCATAGTCGGCCGACAGGCTGCCGCTCCATTTCGGCGCATTGGCGAGCTCGAGATAGGTCGAATCGGTCGGCACCGCGAAGGTGCCGTTGGGCGTGCCGTTGATCAGGATCGGCATCGCCGGGGCGCACTGGCCGGGCTCGGGCGAGCCGTCGGTGAACACCCCGTCGGTATCGGCGCAGAAATCGGTGTAGCGGGCGTGGAGATAGGCGAGGTTGGCGCCGAAGGTCAGGCCCGGCGCCGGGCGCAGCAGCGTCTCGACCTCGAACCCGTAAATCTTTGCGGCGGCGACGTTGGTGGTGATATTTTCCGGCCGCACCGCACCCATCCTGGTCACGGCGCTTTGCAGGTCGCGGTAATTGTTGACGAAACCCGCGACGTTGAGGCGAAGCAGGCGGTCGAACAGATCGGTCTTCGCGCCGACCTCGAACGCATTCACATGTTCGGGGTTATAGGGGCCGATATTCTCCGGGATCGTGCCGCGCGAATTATAGCCGCCCGCCTTATAGCCCTGCGAATAATTGGCGTAGAGCATCGCGTCGCGCGACAGCTTATATTCCACCGTCAGGCGCGGGGTGAATTCGGACCAGCTGTTCTCGAGGCTGCTCTCGAATGACGAGCGCTGGATACCGCCGATCAGCACCTGCGTTGCGATGTCGTATTTCTTGCGGTCGTGGCTGTAGCGGCCGCCGATCGACAGCGTCAGCCGCTCGGTCGGGTGCGCGTTGACGAGCGCGAAGAGCGCGTAGCTTTCGGTGTCCTGGTGAAGCTGCGCGAGCGTCGTCGTGGTCGGGTTCGCCAGCACCGTGTTGAACTGGCGCCATTTATCGGCCTGATAATAGGCGCCGACCACGAAATCGACCGGCTCGTCCTCGGGTGAGACATAGCGCAGCTCGGCGCTCTTCGATTCACCCGAAAAGTCGCGGGTGACGTCGAGGCCCGGGACTGGCGTGATCAACCCGTCGAAATCGCCGCGCGTGATATAGGTCAGGTGACGATAGCCGAGCACTGCCGCGATGCTGCCATAGCCGACGTCGAGGTTCGAATTCCACGACCCGCCATAGGTTTCGGTGTTGGCATAGGGATCGAAGGGCACGGCCGACTTGCGAATGTCGGTCTTCACCTCGTCGGGCAGGAGGTCCCAATTGGGGTCGCCATTGTCGAGGACGTGCGGGGCGGGGCCCGTGGTCTTCTGCTTCAGCCAGTCGACGACGACGGTCGAGGTGAACGGCCCGCCCTTGTCATAATCGAGCGCGCCGCGCACCGATTTGACGTTCGCGGTGTTGAGCCTGTTTCCGGTGACGACGTTGCGGCTGTAGCCGTTATAGTCGCGGAAATTGACCGCGATCTTGGCGGCGAGCGCGTCGTCGGCGAAGCGGCCGCTGTTGATCTTGCCGCGGAACTGCTTGAGCCCGTTCGAGCCGGCGGTCAGCCGCACCTCGCCGCCGAAATCGTCGGCCGGGCGCGACGTGACGACGTTGATCGTGCCGGCGAGGTTGTTCTTGCCGAACAGCACGCCCTGCGGACCTTTGAGCACCTCGATGCGCTCGACGTCGAACAGGTCGAGCATCGTGCTCGACACGAAGGGAATATAGACGCCGTCGATGATCGTGCTGACCTTGGGGTCGGCGTTGGGATCGGGGTCGGACGTGCTCATGCCGCGGATCGCGATCATCGGCACATTGGCGACGAGGCCCTGCGTCTGGAGCACGACATTGGGCGCAATGCCGTTGAGGCTGGTGATGTTGGTGCTGCCGCTCGCCTCGACCATCTCGCTGTTGAACGCGGCGATCGCGATCGGGACGTCCTGCACGCTTTCGCTGCGGCGCTGCGCGGTGACCACGATGTCGCCGCCATGGGGCGAGGCTTCGGCCGCCGCCGGGACGTCCCCGGCGGGGGCCGCGTCGGTCGTCTGGGCCTGTGCGGGGCTCGCGGTCAGGGCGATCGCGCCCGCCGAAGCCAAGAGAAATCCGGTCTTCATCCTGTCCTCCCAAACCGGCCGCACGCCATCGGCTTCCCGCGCGCGCGTCGTCGCGGCGGAAATGCGCTTAGCCATCCGGCCCTATTTTCTTTCGGGAGTGAGCCGCCTGGCGGCCTGTGCCTTTCGCGTCCGGCGCGTGCGGGATTGTCCCTTGTCGTGCGCATCCGGCGGACTGAGTCGTCTCGCTCCCGGGGCATTTCGTAGCACAGCGAAAAAATACTTCAACTACTAAGTATATTTCGCCGGCGGTGCTCATTCGCGCTTGCGCGCCGAACGGCTCTCTCGATATAAGTTAGAACTCTAAGTATTTTGAAAAGGTCCGAATCGGCTCGTTGGGCGCGCTTCGGAACGCGACGGGGGAGCGCCCGATGACGGCGGCGGCACGCACTTTATACGACAAGATCTGGGACGCGCATGTGGTGGCGGAGGACGAGGGCGAGACCCTGCTCTATGTCGACCTGCACCTGCTGCACGAGGTGACGTCGCCGCAGGCCTTCGCCGCGCTTGCTGCGGCGGGGCGCGCGGTGCGCCGGCCCGAGCGCGCGCTGGCATTGTCCGATCATAATGTCCCGACCGAAGGGCAGGCGGCTGGCCCCGAAGCGGTGGCCGACGATCAGGCGCGTGCGCAGCTCGAGGCGCTGGCGATGAATGCCGACCGCTTCGGCATCGAGCGTTTCGCCATGGGCGATCGGCGCAACGGCATCGTCCATGTCGTCGGCCCCGAACAGGGGCGCTCGCAGCCCGGGATGACGATCGTGTGCGGTGATAGCCACACTTCGACGCATGGCGCTTTCGGTGCGCTCGCCTTCGGGATCGGCACCAGCGAGGTCGAGCATGTGCTCGCGACCCAGACGATCCGCCAGCGCCGGTCGCGCAATATGCGCATCGTCGTTGACGGCGCGCTGGCGGCGGATGTTTCGGCAAAGGATCTGGCACTTCACATCCTCGCCACGCTGGGCGTCGACGGGGCGACGGGGCATGTCGTCGAATATGCGGGCGAGGCGATCCGCGCGCTGTCGATGGAAGGGCGCATGACGCTCTGCAACCTCAGCATCGAAATGGGGGCGCGGGCCGGGCTGATCGCGCCCGACGAAACGACCCTTGCCTATCTTGAAGGGCGGCCCGCGTCGCCCGCCGGCGCGGACTGGGACGCGGCGGTGCGGCGCTGGGGGCAGCTTGCGAGCGACGAGGGGGCGTCTTTCGACCATGAACTCTGGCTCGACGCGGCGGCGGTGCGGCCGATGGTGAGCTGGGGCACCGATCCGTCGCAGGTCGTCGCGATCGACGGGACGATTCCCGACCCGGCCGCGCTCGCGGGCTCCGAGGCGTGCACCGCGGCCGAGCGGGCGCTCGCCTATATGGACCTGACTCCGGGCGCGCCGATTGCCGGGACGCGGCTCGACCGGGTGTTCATCGGCAGCTGCACCAACAGCCGGATCGAGGATCTGCGGACCGCGGCTGCGGTGGCGAGCGGACGAAAGGTTGCGGGTCACGTCCGCGCGATGGTCGTTCCCGGGTCGGGGCTCGTCAGGCGGCAGGCCGAGGAGGAGGGGCTCGACCGGATTTTCCGCGACGCCGGCTTCGACTGGCGCGAGCCGGGATGTTCGCTGTGCGTCGGGATGAATCCCGACCGGCTGAACCCGGGCGAGCGCTGCGCCTCGACCTCGAACCGCAATTTCGAGAACCGCCAGGGGCGCGGCGGGCGCACCCATTTGATGAGCCCGGCGCTGGCGGCGGCGAGCGCGATTGCGGGGTGTATCGCCGATCCGTCGGAGCTTGATGCGAATGGGACGTAGGAGGCGTCTGGAATCGAGCCGTTTCCCGCCGTCGCCCCGGCGAAAGCTGGGGCCGCCATCCTCTTGTCACAGCAGCAAAAGGCCAGGCCGGCAGCGGCCCCAGCTTTCGCTGGGGCGACGGTTCATGGTTGGGAAGTCAGTCCGCTCCCCACCCCAAAATCACGCCGAATCCGAACCCCTACCCCCCTCTTCGAACCGCGCGATCGCGTCGTTGTGGCGCAGCGTGCGGCCGATGTCGTCGAGGCCTTCGAGCAGGACGCGCCGGTCGTCGGGGTCGATCGCGAATGCCAGCGTCTCGCCCGAAGCGAGGCGGATCGTTTGCATCTCGAGGTCGACCTCGATCGGCGCATATTGCGACCGCTCGACGTCGCGACGAAGCCCCTCGCATATGGCGTCGGGCAGGCGGATCAGCAGCAGCCCGTTCTTGCGCGCATTGCCCGCGAAAATATCGCCGAAGCTCGGTGCGATGATGCAGCGGATGCCGAAATCGGTCAGCGCCCAGGCGGCGTGCTCGCGCGACGATCCGCAGGCGAAATTGCGGTCGGCGATCAGGATTTGCGCCGCCCGGCATATGGGGTGGTTGAGGATGAAGTCGGGCCGTTCGCGGCCGTCTTCGGCATAGCGCAGCTCCTGGAACAGATGCCTGCCGAGCCCGTCTTTCGTCAGCGCCTTCATGTAGCGCGCGGGAATGATCATGTCGGTATCGACATTGGCGAGCGGCAAGGGGGCGGCCGGCGCGCGGACGCGGGTGAATTTCTGCACTGGCGGGGCATTCCTGCAATTAACTTAGTATCCTAAGTATGTGATCGACGCGCATTTGTCCAATGCAAACGCCGCGTTACGCGGCGTTTGCATACGAAAGGAGGTTGCCGCCTGATTCTTCGGGCTCTAAGATTTACAGGGCGGAGGTCAAAGAGGCTGCCGCCGAGCGTGTGGCAGGGGAACGAGTTTGGCCAAGGCAAAACAAAGCTATCGGCATCCGGCCGAATATTACACCAATCCGGACAACAGCATCGGCTATCTGGCGCGCATCGTCTTTCGGTCCTTTTCGCGGCTGCTCGAGCGCAAGACGCTCGAATATGACGTGTCGGCCGGACAATGGCGCTTTCTGCGCCAGCTCTGGCGCGAAGACGGCATCACCCAGCGCGAGCTTTCGGAGCGCGTCGGGATGCGCGAGCCGACCACCGTCGTCGCGCTGAAAGGGCTGGAGAAGGCCGGGCTGATCACGCGCAAGAAGACGGCGGAGGATCGCCGCAAGACCTTCATCTATCTGACCCCGCATGCCAAAAAGCTCGAACTGGTGCTCGCGCCGATGAACGCGGAGATCCACGAGGTCGCGACGCGCGGCATGACCGACGCCGAGGTCGAGACGCTGCAGGCGCTGATGCGCCGGGTCATCGACAATCTGGCCGAAGAGACGCGCGAACTCGCAGTGCTGTCCGAAATCAAGGCTTGATCGCGGCGGCGCGGCGTTGCAGGAGCATCCCGAACAGGTTAGCATTCTAATCATTGGTTCGGAGAGACTCTATGACCAGCATTGCCGTGATCGCCGGCAGCACGCGCGAGGGAAGCTATAACCGGGCGCTCGCCCGCCTCGCGGCGGCGCGGCTCGAAGCGCATGGCGCGGCGGTGACCATGGTCGATCTCGACGCATTCGATCTGCCGATCTATTCGGATCATCTCGAAAAGACCGCCTTTCCCGCCGATGCGCTGGCGCTCAAGGAACTGCTCGCGGCGCAGGACGGGCTGCTGATCGTCTCGCCCGAATATAATGGATCGGTGCCGGCGCTGCTCAAAAATGCGATCGACTGGGCCTCGCGTCCCACGGGCGATGAAGGACTCGTCGCGCTGACCGCCTTTCGCGGCAAGGCGGCGGCGATCATGTCGGCGTCGATCAGCCCCTTCGGCGGGCTGCGCGGGCTGATGCATCTGCGGCAGATATTGACGACGATCCAGATGCTCGTGATCCCCGAGCAGGTGCTCGTGCCGCTCGCACATGCGGGGTTCGAAGAGGACGGCAGCTTGAAAGAGGCGCTGCCCGCCTCGCTCGTCGATATGACGGCGGCGCGGCTGGTCAAGGTCGCGGGGGTGCTCGCCGCCTAACCGCCGCGCGCTTTGGCGGGTTCCGCCTTTCGCGCGATATTCTCGCCCCAATCGGCCTCGAGCGTTTCGAGCAGCGCGGCGAAGCGGTCGTGGCCGAGCTTGTCGGCAAGCTGCTCGGCAAGCTCGTCCATCGCCTGCTGCGCATCGCGGCGCATCCGGGCGCCGAGGTCGGTCAGCGAGGCGATCATGTGGCGCCGGTCGGTCGGATCGACGTCGAGCTGAAGGATGCCGAGCTCGACGAGCTGGCCGATCGTGCTGTGGATCGCCTGGCGCGACACGCCGAGGTTGCGCGCAATGTCCGACGGGCGCACGATGCCGCTGACGATATTGGTCATCACCATCGATTGCGGCCGGCTGACGTCGGGCCACCCGCGGTCGTGAAGCCGCGCCTGCAGCCCTTCGTCGAGCCAGCAGAAGCGTTGGAAAAGCGCGATAATGAGTTGATTGGTCCGCATGACGCTGTCGCGATAAGCCCCTGACGTCGGGCCGGGTGCCGACCTGCGCAACGCTAGAAGAAGGGGGGAAGCGAGGCAAGGCGCGGCGCTCTTGCAAAGTCAAAATGCTTAGCATACTATCTTTCTGACGGGAGAGCCGCTATCGGCCGCAGGCAAGCAAGGGAGAGGCGCGTCGTCATGGACGGATTGATGCAGAATGTGCCGCTGACGGTCGACCGCATCCTCGACCATGCCGCGGCATGGCACGGAGCCCGCGAAATCGTGTCGCGCGATGCCGAAGGACGGGTGGTCCGCTCGACCTATGCGGAGGTTCATGCCGATGCGAAACGCGTGTCGAATGCGCTCGCGGCCGAGGGCATCAAGCCCGGCGACCGCGTCGCGACGATGGCGTGGAACGGCGCCCGGCACCTTGCCGCCTGGTATGGCGCCGCCGGCATGGGCGCGGTGCTGCACACCCTCAACCCGCGGCTGTTCCTCGAACAGATCGCCTATATCGCGAACCATGCCGAGGACCGATTGCTGATCGCCGACCCGGCGGTCGCCGACCTGGTCGAAGCGCTGTTGCCGCAGGTGCCGTCGATCGAGAAGGTGATCTTTTTCTGCGACCGCGCTTCGCTGCCGAAGACCAGCTTCGATGCGGTTGCGTTCGACGACTGGATCGCCGGGCATTCGGCCGAATATGCTTGGGGCGGCTTCGACGAAAATGCTGCATGCGGGCTGTGCTACACCAGCGGCACGACGGGCAATCCGAAGGGCGTGCTCTATTCGCACCGCTCGAACTATATCCATGCGCTGATGACGTTGCAGCGCGACGCGCTCGCGCTGTCGGCGCGCGACACGGTGCTGCTCGTCGTGCCGATGTATCACGCCAATGCGTGGGGCGTCGTCTATTCGGCGCCGGCGGTCGGCGCGAAGCTCGTGCTGCCGGGGCAGCGAATGGACGGCGAATCCATCTATAATCTGATCGAGGCGGAGGGCGTCACTTACTCGGCGGCGGTTCCGACGGTGTGGCAGATGCTGCTGCAATATATGCAGGAGAATGGCAAGCGCTTCACGACGCTCGAGCGCGTGACGATCGGCGGTTCGGCCTGCCCCGAATCGCTGATCCGCACCTTCCGCGACGATTATGGCGTCGATGTCATCCAGGGCTGGGGGATGACCGAAACCTCGCCGCTCGGTACCGTATCGGTGCCGCACGCCTCGGTCGCCGCGAAGTCGGATGCCGAACAGATGGCCTATAAGCTCAAGCAGGGGCGGCTGCTCTGCGGGCTGGAAATGAAGCTGGTCGATGATGCCGGCAACCGCCTCCCGCACGATGGCAAGACTCCGGGCCGGCTGATGATCAAGGGGCCGACGATCGCGCGCGGCTATTTCGGCGGCGAGGGCGGCGACGTGCTCGACGCCGAGGGCTTTTTCGACACCGGCGACGTCAGCACGATCGACGGCGAAGGCTATATGCAGATCACCGACCGCGCGAAGGATGTCGTCAAATCGGGCGGCGAATGGATCAGCTCGATCGAGATCGAAAATATCGCGACGGGTCACGAGGCGGTCGCGATTGCAGCGGTGGTGGGCGTGTCGCATCCGAAATGGGACGAGCGGCCGATCCTGCTGTGCCAGCTCAAGGACGGCGCGAGCGCCTGCGCCGACGATCTCAGGGCATATCTCGACGGCAAGATCGCCAAATGGTGGATGCCCGACGACATCATCTTCGTCGAAGAAATCCCGCTCGGCCCGACCGGCAAGATCGACAAGAAGGCGATCCGCGTCGGGCTGGAGGGCTATGAGCTGCCGTTCGAGGCGAGCCGCTGACATGGTCCCCGATGATGAAATACTGCAAGCAGGAGAGAGACTGATGGACCCGAACGGGATCGAAGGGCTGGACGCGCAATTCATCGGCCGCGTGTCGCCGACCGCACCGCGGATTCAGGCGGGCGGACACCCGTGCCAAGGCATCTATTGGACCGAAAGCGGCAAGCGCCCGAAGGTCGCGATCATCGCGACGCACTATAATGTCGATTTCTCCGAACATTATATCGCGCCCTGGTTCGCGCGGCAGGGGTTTGGCTTTCTCGGCTGGAACACGCGCTATCGCGGCATGGAGGACCAGTTCCTGCTCGAACATGCGATTCTCGACATCGGCGTCGGCATGAAGTGGCTGAAGGAAGAAGCCGGCGTCGAGGCGATCGTCATCCTCGGCAATTCGGGCGGCGGCTCGCTGATGGGCGCCTATCAGGCCGAAGCGATCGCGCCGACCCTGACCGACCGCCTTCCGCCCGCGGGGCAGGACGCGCTGGCTGAGCTCGTCAAGGGCGACCTCTATATCAGCTTCAACGCGCACCAGGGACGGCCCGAGGTGCTGACCGACTGGATGGACGCGTCGGTGATCGACGAGAATGATCCGACGCTGACCGACCCCCAACTCGACCCCTTCAACCCCGACAATGGTCCGCCCTATTCGGACGCGTTCATCACGAAATATCGCGCCGCACAGCGCGCGCGCAACCAGCGGATCACCGACTGGGCGAAGGCAGAACTCAAGCGCCTTAACGCGGCGGGCATTCCCGACCGCATCTTTCCGATGTTCCGCTGCTGGGGCGACATCCGCTGCGTCGATCCGGCGATCGACCCGTCGGACCGCAAGCCCAACTGGTGCTATCGCGGCGACCCCGCGGTCGCCAACCGCACCCCGAGCATCGGGCGCGCGAACACGATTAAGACGTGGCTCAACATGTGGAGCCTCGAAACCTCGCCGTGCCAGGGGCAGCCGCACCTTGCGAAGCACGACACGCCGGCGCTCGTCGTCCAGGGAACGGCCGACACCGGCGTCTTCCCGAGCGATGCCCGCAAGATCTTCGATTTCCTCGGTTCGGCCGACAAGCAACTCGAACTGATCAAGGGCGCGCATTATTTCGAGGATTCGATCGAAGAGCGCCGGAACGCCGCCGATCTGGTCGGCGCGTGGATCAGGGAGAAGCTGTAAGTGGAAACGGCGGGTGCCGCCATCATCGACGATCTGCGCGGCGCCGGGCTGTCCGTCGCGAAGGGCGCGGTGCCCGAGCCGCTGACCGGTGGCGTGTCGTGCGACGTGTGGAAGGTCGCGACGGTGGACGGCCCGGTCGTGGTCAAGCGCCCGCTCGAACAGCTTCGCGTCGCCGCCGACTGGCACGCGCCGGTCGAGCGCGGCGCGAGCGAGGTGCGCTGGCTGCGCCGCGCGCGCGCCGTCGATCCGCGCATGGTGCCCGAAGTGCTCGCCGAACTGCCCGGCTATGGCTTTGCGATGCGCTTCATCCCCGGCGCGCCGGTATGGAAGGACGAACTGATCGCGGGGCGCGTCGATGCCGGTTTTGCCGCGGCGGTCGGCGCGCGGATCGCCGCGGTGCATGCTGCGACCGCGGGCGATGCCGCCGAGCGCGACGCGTTCCCGACCGATGCGATGTTTCGGGCGCTGCGCGTCGACCCTTTCCTGCTCTATGTCGCCGAGCATGACGCCGAACTCGCACCGGCGCTCCGCGCGCTCGCGGCGGATCTGTCGGAGCGCAAGATTGCGCTCGTCCATGGCGACGTCAGCCCCAAGAATATCCTGGTGGGCGCCGACGGCCCGGTGTTCCTCGACGCCGAATGCGCCGTCTATGGCGACCCGGCCTTCGATCTGGCTTTCTGTACGACGCATCTGTTGTTGAAGGCGGTGTGGCTCGGCGATGCGCGGCTGCGCGAAGCGGCAACGGCGATGGTTGCCGCCTATCGCGAAGGCATCGGCTGGGAAGAGGCCGCAGGCTTGCTGCTTCGCGCCGGAAAGCTCACCGCCGCGCTGCTGCTCGCGCGTGTCGAGGGCAAATCGCCCGCACCCTATCTGACCGATCCCGAGCATCGGCGCATCGTCCGCGACCAGGCGCGCGCGCTGCTTTTGACGCCCGCAGCGCTCGATGCGCTCGTCGCCAACTGGAAAAGGACTTTGAAATGACTTCGCGTATCGCCTCCGTCACCGGCCGCCAACTTTGGGATTCGCGCGGGCGGCCCACGGTCGAGGCCGAGGTGACGCTCGAATCGGGCGCAGTCGGTCGCGCGATCGCGCCGGCGGGTGCGTCGCGCGGCGCGCATGAAGCGATCGACCTGCGTGACGGTGGCACGGCGTTCGGCGGCTTCGGCGTCAATGGCGCGGTCGCGGGGATCGGCGCCGAGATTGCCGGCGCTATCGCGGGCATGGACGCGCGCGACCAGGCGGCGGTCGACAAGGCACTGTGCGACCTCGACGGGACGCTGAACAAGGCGCGGCTCGGCGCCAATGCCGTCGTCGCGGTGTCGATGGCGGTGCTTCATGCCGCTGCATCGGACGCACGCGAGCCCTTGTGGCGCTATCTGGCGGGCGGAAAGGCGGTGCGCATCCCGCTCCCCGAAATCCAGATTTTCGGCGGTGGCGCGCACGCCGGTCGGCGCACCGACGTGCAGGATTTCATGGTGATGTGCCCCAATGCCGGCAGTTTCCGCCGCGCGCTCGAGATCACGGGTGACGTTTATCGCGCGGCGGGCCGGTTGATGGAGGCGAAGGGGCCGCTGTCGGGGGTCGCCGACGAGGGGGGCTGGTGGCCCAATTTCGCGTCGAACGAGGACGCGCTCGATACGCTGACGCAGGCGATCGAGGCGAGCGGACATCGCGCCGGTGAGGATGTCTTCATCTCGCTCGACATCGCGGCGAACGAGTTCGGCGACGCGTCGGGTTACCGCCTCGCGCTCGACGACCGGCGCCTGTCGGGCGAGGACATGGCGGCGCGGATCGTCGAATGGGCGGGGCGCTATCCGATCCTGTCGATCGAGGACCCGGCGGGACAGGACGACTGGGCGACGATGGCGGCGGTGACCGCAGCGATCGGCGAGCGGGTGCAGATCATCGGCGACGATGTGCTCGTCACCGACGCGGCGCGGGTCGCGCGCGCGGGCGAAGCGGCGGTGTGCAATGCGGCGCTGATCAAGGTCAATCAGGTCGGCACGGTGACCGAGGCGAAGGCGGCGCTCGATGCGGCGGCGCAGCGCGGCTGGGGCACGATCGTCTCGGCGCGCTCGGGCGAGAGCGAGGACGTCACCATCGCGCACCTCGCGACCGGCTGGAACGCAGGGCAGTTGAAGGTCGGCAGCTTCACGCGTTCGGAGCGTATGGCCAAGTGGAACGAAATGCTGCGGATCGAGGAAGCGATGGGCGTCGGCGCTGAATATGCAGGATTTTCCGCTTTCGCCGCAACGATCGGGCGCGTCGCGGCATGATCGTTCTCCACGCCCGCCCGAGCCCCGGTTTTCGCGCTGCCGTCGATGCGATTTTCGGTCCCGGCACGGTCGTTCATGTCGACGAGGCCGCGCCGCTCGACGCGGTGGCTTCCGAAATTACCGCACTATTGCATGTGCTGACGCCGGTGACGGCGGAGTTCATCGCGTCGGCGCCCGAGCTCAGGTTGATCCAGAAGCTCGGTGTCGGAGTGAATACGATCGCGCTCGACGCGGCGCGCGAGGCGGGGGTCGCGGTATGCAACATGCCCGGCACCAACAGCCAGGCGGTCGCCGAAATGGCGCTGTCGCTGATGATGGCGGTGTTGCGCCGCACCTGCTTCTTCGACGCGCGCACCCGCGCGGGCGAGGGATGGACCGCCGATCCGTCCGAGCTCGATGCGGTCGGCGAAGTCGCCGGGCGCACCGTCGGGCTGGTCGGCTTCGGCCATTCGGCGCAGCGGCTCGCGCCGGTGCTCGCGGCGCTGGGGGCGAAAATCGTCTATACGACGCGCAGCGAAAAGGCGTTGCCCTATCAGTATTTGCCGCTCGATCGCTTGCTTGTGCAGAGCGACATCGTGTCGCTCCACATGCCGCTCACCGACGAGACGCGCGGGGCGATCGACCCGTTCGCGATGAAGAAGGGGGCGGTGCTGGTGAACACCGCGCGCGGCGAGCTGGTCGACGAGGCCGCACTCGTGCGCGCTCTCTCCACGGGGCATTTGCGCGGCGCGGGGCTCGACGTGTTCGGCGAGGAGCCGCTGCCGCGCGGCAATCCGCTGCTCGGCCTGCCGAATGTCGTGCTGGCGCCGCATATCGCGTGGCTGACGCCCGAAACGCTCGTCCGCAGCCTGACGGTCGCGTACGAAAATATCCGCCGGCTCGAGGCGGGCGAACCCTTGCTGCATCGGGTGGTATAAAATGATGTTCCGTCATTGCGAGCGAAGCGAAGCAATCCAGCCTGCGCGTAAACCGCTCTGGATTGCTTCGCTTCGCTCGCAATGACGAGCAAGCTAGGAATTTCTGATCATGACTCTTCCCATCGTCCTCGTCACCGGCCAGCTTCTTACCGAAGCCGTGTGGCAACCGCTGCTCGATGCGTGGGGCGACCGCGAGGTGATCGTCGCCGATAATCGCAGCGACGACAGGATCGAGGGTTTCGCGCGGCGCCTGCTCGACAATGCCCCGCCCGAATTCATCCTTGTCGCGCACGCGATGGGGGGCTTCGTCGCCTTCGAGGTGATGCGCCGCGCGCCCGAGCGCGTCGCGAAGCTCGCGCTGATTTCGACGCTCGCCTCGGCCGACGGCCCCGCGCAGACCGCGCGGCGGCAGGGCTATATCGACCTCGTGGAAAATGGTCGTTTCGATCAGGTGGTCGAGGAGCGCATCCCGATCCTGTTCCCCGAGGAAAAGCGCGGCGACGCGGCGCTGCTCGGCCTGGCACGGCGAATGGCGGCAGAGACCGGCGCCGAAGCCTTCCTCGCGCAGCAGCGCGCAATCATGGCCCGCATCGACAGCCGCCCGCGGCTCGGCGAAATTGCCGTGCCGACCTTGCTGATCTGGGGCGAGAAGGACGGCATCACGAGCCGCGCGCACCATGAGGAGATTTTGGAAGCGATCACGGGAGCGCGGTTGGAGGTGATCGCGGGGGCAGGGCATCTGCCGACCGTCGAGGCGCCCGAGGCCGTGGTGCCGCTGCTGACGGAATTCGTCGATCAATAATTTCCTGTCATTCCCGCGAAAGCGGGAATCCAGAGCGTACGCCGGTTGACCCGGCCCTGGATCCCCGCTTTCGCGGGGATGACAAATTTATTGAAGCTTCGATTATTTCAATTCCGCGCGCACCAGCGCCGCTCCGTCGACCATCGCCTTCAGCTTCGCCAGGCTATGCGCGCGGCTGTGATATTTCATGCCGCAGTCGGGAGCGATCCACAGCCGCTCGGCATCGACATGGCGCAGCGCCTCGCGGATGCGGCCGGCGACGACCTCGGGGGTTTCGACTTCGGGGATCGACAGGTCGAGAACACCGTACATGATCGTTTTGGTCGGCAATTCGGCGAGGATCGCGGGGTCGAGCCCGGGTTGCGCCGCCTCGATCGAGATCACGTCGATGTCCGACGCTTCGAGTTCGGCGAGGAAATCATAAGCCTTGGGCTTGGGCCCCGTCGCGCCCGCGCCATGATGGACCATCGCATAGCCGAAGCAGATGTGGAGCGCGGTCGTGCCCTCGACGCCGTCGAGTGCGCGGTTGATCGCCTCGATCGCATAGGCCTGCGCTGCATCGGCACGCGCCTGGAGATAGGGTTCGTCGAGCTGGACGACATCGACTCCCGCCGCGAACAGGTCCTTGACCTCGGCATTGACCGCGTCGGCATAGTCCATCGCGAGCGCCCGTGCGTCGGGATAATAGCCGTTTTCGGCTTGCTGCGTCATCGTGAAGGGGCCGGGCAGAGTGAGCTTGACCGGCTTCGTCGAATGGCGGCGGAGGAAGGTCGCATCCTGCGCCTCGATCGGAGCGAAGCGGCGGATTGGGCCGGAGACGAGCGGCACCGGATTCGCATTGCCGGTGCGGTCGATCGCGGTGCCGTGCTTTTCGGTGTCGATCCCCGCCAAGGCGGTCGCGAGGCGGTTCGAATAGCTTTCGCGGCGCATCTCGCCGTCGCCGACGATGTCGATGCCGACCTCTTCCTGATCGCGTATCGCCATCAGCGTCGCAGCTTCCTGCGCCTCGGCGAGCCACGGCGCAGGGATGCGCCACAGCGTTTCGGCGCGCACGCGCGGCGGCAGGCTGGCCTTCAGCCGCTCGCGGTCGATCAGCCAGTCGGGTTGGGGATAGCTTCCGACGATCGTCGTGGGCAATATGGGATGGTCGAACACGGCTGATCCTCTTGCATTTTGGGGCTGGTCAAACATTTGCTTAGTATTCTATCTAATTCAAGATCAAACTGAGGTTGGGAGAGCGAAATGATCGATCTGGACGCCATAAGGACGCTGGCCGACATCCCGGCGGCGCAGGCGAAAAAGCGGGGAAATGCCGTCGCGGTGAAGTTCGGCGTGCGCGAAACGAGCTTTGCCGAACTCGATGCGCGCTCGAACCGCGTCGCCAACGCGCTGATCGCGTCGGGCGTCGCGTCGGGCGACCGGGTGTCGGTGCTCACCAAGAACCACGACGCCTGGTATCCGCTCTTCTTCGGCACCGCGCGGGCGCGCGCCTGTCTCGCGCCGATCAACTGCCGCCTCGCGCCGGGCGAGGTCGCCTTCATCCTCGGCGATGCGGCGCCGAAGCTGCTCTTCGTCGGCGAGGATTTCTTCGAAACCGCGCTCGCGGCGGTGGCCGGTCTCGACAACAAGCCGCGCCTGATCGCGCTCTATGGGGCGCATCCCGCTTTCGAGCCGTTCGACGCATGGCTGGCCGATGCCCCGGCGACGCCGCCCGCCGACGCGCCGCGGCTCGCCGACGACGTGCTCCAGCTCTATACGAGCGGCACGACCGGGCGGCCGAAGGGCGTCGTGCTCGCCAACAAAAATTACCGCCGTTTCCTCGAAATGGCGACCGAGGTCGACGGCTTCGCCTATGGCGAGGACGAGACGGTGATGATCGTGATGCCGCTGTTCCACGTCGCGGGGACGAACGTCAGTTTCTCGGGGCTGGCGCAGGGCGGGCGGCTGGTGCTCGTCAAGGATTTTTCGGCCGCCGATGCGATCCGCATGATGAGCGAAGAACGGGTGGCGCACGCCTTCCTTGCCCCCGCGATGATCCAGATGATGCTCCAGCAGCCCGAGGCGGAGGCGGGCGACTATTCCGCGCTCCGCTCGATCGCCTATGGCGCCTCGCCGATCGCCCAGGATGTGCTGCGCCGCGCGCGCGCGACCTTCGGCTGCGATTTCGTGCAATTTTACGGCATGACCGAAAGCTCGGGCGGCGGCTCCTATCTGTCGCCCGCAGCGCACGATCTGCCGGGCAAGCTCACCTCATGCGGCAAGCCGTGGCCGCAGACCGAAATGGCGATCCTCGACGGCGAGGGGCGGCCGCTTGCGGATGGCGAGATCGGCGAAATCGCGATCCGCGGCGACATCGTGATGAAGGAATATTGGAACCGTGCGGAGGCGACCGCCGATACGGTGGTCGAGGGCTGGCTGCGCACCGGCGACGTCGGCTATCGCGACGCCGACGGCTTCTATTTCGTCCACGACCGGATCAAGGACATGATCGTGTCGGGCGGCGAGAATGTCTACCCGGCCGAGGTCGAAAGCGCGATCATGGGCTGTCCCGGCGTCGCCGACGTCGCGGTGATCGGGGTTCCCGACGACAAATGGGGCGAGGCGGTGAAGGCGCTGATCGTTCCGGCGGCGGGAGCGAGCGTCGAGCCCGCCGCGGTGATCGCCTGGGCTCGCGAACGCATCGCGGCCTACAAGGCGCCGAAAAGCGTCGAAATCATCGACGCCCTGCCGCGCAATCCGTCGGGCAAGGTTCTGCGCCGCGAACTGCGCGCGCCCTATTGGGAAGGACGCGAGCGGGCCGTGGGGTAGGGGGGCTCTGGGCGAACGACTGGTTGGGGGTGGTTAGCGGATGTTCCTCCCCGTGCCGGGGAGGACCCTTATGTCCGCTGCCGCCCGCAACCGGCCACCCTCAAAAAAAAGCCCGGCGCGAAGGCCGGGCCAGAGGAGTGCATCTGAACAGAATCATTCGGCCGGCACCGGCGTGCGGCCGGTGATCATGCCTTCGGCCTTGGTGCCGTCGGCGCGGACGGGGTCGTGCGCGACGTCGCTTTCGTCGAACACCTTGGTCCACGCCGCGAATTCGAGGCACACGCCATCGGGGTCGAAGAAATAGACCGAGCGCACGAAGACGTCGTCGTTGACTTCGTCCGAGGATTGCGTCGGCGAATTGTCGTGGTTCAGGATCTTGGTGACCTTGACGCCCTTTTCGACGAGCCGGTTATAATATTCATCGAAGCGTTCGGCGGGAACGTTTATCGCGATATGGTTCATCGACCCGTGCGCCGACATGAAATTGCCTTGCGTCGGCAGCGCTTCGGGCGCCGAAATACCGGGGACGGCCTCGGGCGCGCCCTTGAACCAGAAGAAGGCGAGGCTGTCGCCGTTGCCGATGTCGAAGAAGAAATGCTGGCCGCGGCCGCCGGGAAGGTCGATCGTCTTGGTCAGCGGCATGCCGAGCAGGTCGCGGTAGAATTCGACCGTCCTCGCCATGTCCTTGCACACCAGCGCGAGGTGGTTGACCCCGCAAAATTCGAATTCCTTGTTCGCTTCTGCCATCGTCCGTCTCCTTTGCGTCTTAGCCGGGATTGGCGCTCGGCCGGACCTTCATGCCTTCGAACCAGCGCAGTATATTCCTGTTCGCGGGGTCGAGCGGCTGACCGACGCCCGCGCCGAAATCGAGGAAGGCGAAGAGCATGATGTCGGCAAGCGTCAGCCGGTCGCCTGCGATATAGTCGCGGCCGGCGATCAGCGGGTCGAGCCATTTGAGCCCGTCCTGCGCGACCGCCTTCAGCCCCGCCGCGGCTTCGGGAAGGCAGCGCATCCGCGGTTCGAACAGCGGCAAGCCCTCGGCGAAGCGGAAGCCGTTGGTCAGCGGCTCGCAGATCTTGAGGTCGACGCGGCGCGTCCACATGCGGGTCTTGGCGCGCTCCTCCGCCGTCGTGCCTATCAGCGCCGGATCGGGGAAGCGTTCCTCGAGATATTCGCAGATCGCGGTGATTTCGGTGAGCACCGAGCCGTCGTCGAGTTCGAGCGCCGGCGTCTGCCCCGCGGGATTGACCTCGCTGTTATAGGGTGCGCGCCGGTTCTCGCCGCCGCGCAGATCGACCTCGACCTGCGGCAGTTCGATTCCCTTTTCCGCCATGAACAAGGTCACGACGCGGGGATTGGGGCCGACCGAATTATAGAATTTCATGGCCATCCTCTCGGTGATCCTTCTATCGGATCGCGCGCAAACTGTCAATTAGATTGACGGTTTGAGTCTGTCCTCATTCAGACTTCGATCGCGGCGCGCTCAGGAAGTCGGCGGCATCGAAGCCTTCGGGCGCCGCGACCTCGACGATCGGGTCTTCGCGTGCGTCATATTCCATGCGCAAGGCGCGGGTGATCACCGCATGCATGTCGTAGAGGCAGGTGATGTAAGTGAATTCGAAAATCTGCTCGTCGGTCCAGAAGCTCTTGAGCTTGTCGAACACTTCGGTCGGAACGCGCCCGCCCGCCTGGCTCAGGCAGTCGGCATAGGCGAGTACCGCGCGCTCCTGATCGTTATAGCATTCGGCGACCGTCCAATAAGGAACCGCCGCGATTTTCTCCTCGCTGACGCCGAGGCCGCGCAGCGACTTGCAATGCTGCGAAAAGACGAACTGGCTGCCCTTCACCCAGCCGGCGCGCGTCTGGCCGAGCTCGCGCAGCACCGGGTCGATCGAGCGCGCGGGGTTGCGATAGACGGCGAAGCCGTCGACCGCATGTTTGAAGATGTCGGGCGACAGCGCGTAGACTGTCCACCAGTCGCCGGGCGTGCCGGTCGCGGTGCCGGGCTCGGCCACCGGATCGCGGTCGCCGAACAGGCGCTGGTAATAGGCGAGGACGGTTTCGTCGGTGACGTCGGCGCGGGGCACCTGGCGCAACACGGGCATATCTTACTCCTCAGGCGTCGGCATATTTGCGAAAGGCGGCGACGTGGGCGCTATCGAAATATTCGTCGAGGCGGGCGATCTTGCCGTCCTTGACCGCACAGACGATCGCGCAGGGCAGGCGCACCTCGACCTCGTCCTGCACGCGCTTTCCCTTCAGCACATGCTGCTGGACGAAGCCGCCGGGAAAGGTGATCAGCCGGCGGTCGGCATATTCGCGATCCTTGATCCGCGCGACCATGCCGGTCAGCGTCTGTGCGGTCTGCGCGGGGGTGACGATCTTTTCGTCGGTGTTGTGCCAGATCGCGGCGTCGGGGGCGAAGCTGCTTTGCATGGTTTCGATGTCGCCCGCCTCGATCGCGTCGAAAAAGCGCGTCGCCATCGCGCGGATGTCGTCCTGTTCGGTCATATGCCTTTCTCCCTTGGCCTGCTGCCGGTCATTCGGCGAAATCCTTTTCGAGATGGCGCGTCATCGCATATTGCGCGAGGCCAGCGGCGAGCGCGAAGGGCAGGATGGCCATCAGCGCCCAGCGCAGGCTGTCGTCGCCATGCACAGGCTTGAGCGCGTCGCTGACCATGCCGATGAAGAGCGGGCCGAGGCCGAGGCCGACGATGTTGAACATCAGCATCAGCACCGCGGCCGCGGTCGCGCGGCTGCGCGGCGGGGTCAGATTCTGGACCAGCGCGAGCGCCGGCGCGACATAGGCGGTGCAGGCGGCCATCGGGGCGAGCATCAACGCCAGCGAAACCTGCCAGCTGCCCGCGAGCAGCGCAGCGGCGAAGGTCGGGATCAGGATCGCGGTCGCCAGCGCCGGAATCGTCCCATAGGCGCGCGGCGATCGCTTCGCGGCACGGCTGACGAGCCAGCCGCCGCCCAAAATACCAATGCCGAACGTGATGCCCGCGGCGGGTGCGAACCAGGTTGCCATCGCGTCGAGGGGCATCCCCTGCGTCCGCATCAGGAAAGCGGGAATCCAGTTGAGCATGCCATAGCTGACGAAGGCGGCAAGCCCGCTGCCGATCATCACCATGCGCAGCGAGCGGCGGCGCACGAACATCGCGAGGCTCTGGCCGAAGGGCAGCGCTTCGTCGGCGGGCCTGCCCGTGTCCATCGCGCCGCGCGCGGGCTCGCGCACCAGCCAGATGAGTAGCGGCGCGACGACGATGCCGACGATGCCGATGACCAGAAAGGCATGGCGCCAGCCGATGTGCGCCGCCGCCCACGCGCCGAAGGCGGCGCCGACGAAGACGCCGAACGGGCCGTTCAGCGTGAACAGGCCGATCGCGAGCGGGCGCCGGTCGGGGGGATAGAGATCGGCGATCACCGAAAGCGAGGGCGCGGTGCCGCCCGCCTCGCCCGCGCCGACGCCGAAGCGCATCAGTGCGAGCTGCCAGAAATTCGACACCAGCCCGCAAGCGGCGGTGAAGCCGCTCCACACGATGCAGGCGATGCCGATCAGTTTCACGCGGTTCCAGCGGTCGGCGATCATCGCGACCGGCACCCCCATCGCGGCATAGAAGAGTGCGAAGGCAAGGCCGGTGAGCAGGCCGAATTGCGTGTCGCTGAACCGCATGTCGGCGCGGATCGGTTCGACGAGCACCGACAGGAGCTGGCGGTCGACGAAGTTGATCGTGCCGACGAGGAACAGCATCGCCAGCGCGACGCCGCGCCGCGCGGTCATGGCGCGGCCGGACGGCGCGGCGCCCGCTTCGATCGCGGTGGCTTGCGTCATGGCTCTCCCCAAATTGGTGCGATTCTCGTTTCTCGGAAATGCTTAGGTATTTAAGTTTATCTGTCAATGTGCTTTACGATGGGACGCAAACCAAGATGGGAGAGTGTGATGGAGATCAAGGGAAAGCGCGCGATCGTGACCGGGGCAGCAGGCGGCATCGGCCGCGCGACCGCGGTGCTGCTCGCGGCGCGCGGCGTGGCCGAGATCGCGCTGGTCGATGTCAAGGAAGAGGCGCTTGCCGAAACCGCGCACCTCGTCGAAGCGGAGGGTGCCCGCGCGATGGCGCACGCGCTCGACCTCTCCGACATCCCGGCGACCGAAGCCTGGTTCAAGGTGCATGGCGATGTCGACATATTGCACAATAATGCGGGCGTCGTATCGGGCTTGCCGCAATTCCCCGATGTCGATGCGGCGCGGATCAGGTGGATCGTCGATGTCAATCTGACCTCGCTGGTCGCGGCGACGCAGATCGCGGTGCAGGCGATGAAGGCGCGCGGGGGCGGGGTGATCGTCAACACCGTATCGACGGTCGCGCTCGGCACCGGATTCTACGACGCGATGTATGCGACGACCAAGGCGGCGGTGATGATGTTCACGCGCTGCTGCGCGCCCCTGAAGGACGAATGCAATGTCCGTGTCGCGGGGATGCTCCCGGGGCTCGTCGCAACGCCGATCCTCGACACCACGGGCGCGGGCGGCAAGTCCGAGTGGATGAAGCAGGTGCTCGCGAACAACGAGGCGTGCGAACCCGAGGATATTGCCGCCGGCGTGATCCGGCTGATCGAGGACGACGGGCTGGCGGGCGGCGACTGGGTTGCCGTCCGGCGGCTCGGGGGCAGGATCGACTATCAGTGGGGCCACGCCGGCACCGTTTGAGCCGCCGCCCCCGCCAGGCGGTCAGCGCGTCGGCGCGGCGAGCATATTCTGGCCGAACAGGTTCGACCATTGCTCCTCGGTCAGCACCGGGCGCGCGCTCGACAGGTTGGCGGCATTTTTGATGCCGGTTCCGGCGATGACCGCGGGACGCTCGGCGATCCGTTCGAACCACGCCGCGACGGCGGGGAAATCTTCGAGCGAAAGGCCGATCGCGCCAGTCGCGCGCGCCCATGGCCACGTCGCAATGTCGGCGACGCTATACTCCTCGGCCAGATAGTCGGCTTCGCGCAGGCGGCCATCGAGAACGTGGAGCAGCCGGATCGTCTCGTTGCGATAGCGTTCGACGGGATAGTCCTGCCCCTCGGGCGCGTAGCGGATGAAATGATGCGCCTGTCCCTGCATCGGGCCGAAACTGGCCATCTGCCACATCAGCCATTGCTGCGCCTGACTGCGGCGGCGTGGATTTTCGGGAAGCAATTGTCGCGATTTCTCCGCCAGATAGAGCAGGATCGCGCCGCTCTCGAACACCGGCAGCGGCGCGCCGCCGCCGATGGGATCGTGATCGACGATCGCGGGCAGCCGCCCGTTCGGGTTGATGCGGCGATATTCGGGCGTCAGATGGTCGCCCGCGAGCACGTCCATCTTGAGCAACCGGTGGGGCAGTCCGGTCTCCTCGAGCATGATCGAGACTTTGTGGCCGTTGGGGGTCGGGGTGAAATAGACGTCGATCATCGCGGCCGCACCAGTGGGCATCGTCAGAATTTGAACCCGGCCTCGACCGAGATGTTGCGCGCCGGTTCCAGGTAGAGGATCGCGCGCGACACCGAGGTAATCGGGAAGGGCAGGCGGAAGGCGCTTCCCGTTGTGAGTTCGTTGGTCAGATTCTTGCCGACGAGCGCGAGATGCCAGCGTTCGTCCCGATCCGAGAGCTGAACGCGCAGGTCGAGCTTCACATAGCCCTTCTGCAAGCCGTAGATCGGGCTCTGGTCGTCGGAGTCGAAATATTTCGACCGGCCCGCGGCGACGCCGGTGATGTCGAGTTTCAGGTCGTTCGCAAATTCGATGCGGCCGTGCGCGGTGACGCTGCCGGTCCATTTCGACGTATAGGCAGGGCTGTAACCGGCGAGGTTGTTGGTCGCCGGGGTGCAGGTCGCGGGCTGCGACGCAAGGCAGGCCGCGCCCGGATAATCGTCATATTTGATATCCTGATAGGCACCCGAGGCGGTGATGTCGAAATTGCGGAAGGGGAAAAGGCTGAGCGATCCCTCAATGCCCTTCGACGTCGCGCTTGCTGCATTGCCGGTCAGATAGCTCGACGAGGCGGGCTGATAGACCGACACCTGCAGATCCTTGAACTGCGTCTTGTAGACCGACAGGTTCGCGACGACCGCGCCGCCCGCCAGCGTCGACTTGATACCCGCTTCATAGTTGGTCGAGCGTTCGGGCTCGAAGGTGAAGGTGGCGTCGGTGGTGCCGAGCGTGTTCGATACGAAGCCGCCCGACTTCGACCCGCGGCCATAGGTCGCATAGAGCATCACCTGCCGCGCGATGTCATATTGCAGTGTGATCGAGGGATCGACATTGCCTTCGCTGATCGAACCCTCGGCGCTCGAAATCGGACGGATCGCGAACGGACCATAGACGAGGTGCGAGGCGAAGCTGCCGTCCTTGCTCGTGTGCGTATAACGCAGGCTGCCGATCGCCCGGAAGGCGTCGGTGATGTTCAGCGTGCCCTGGCCGAACACCGACCAGCTTTCGGCCTTTTGTTTGAACCGGCTGTCGATGCGGCCGAAATAGGGGCTGCCGAACAGATCCTCGATGTCGAAGCCCTGGAGCTGATCGAGCCTGTAGTTCGAATGGTCGTAATAGACGCCGGCGATGAACTCGAAGGTGCGGCCCGTCGGCGACAGGATGCGCAGTTCCTGCGAGAATTGGTCGAAGCGTTCGGGGAAGCTGTTGTAAACCGAATTGTTGGTTACCGCACCGCCGCTGTTCGGGATCGTCTGGTCGAAACCGTTGACGATGTTGGCGTTGAACCAGCTGTAGCCGGTCACCGAGGTCAGCGTATAGTCGCCGAGCGCGATATTGCCGGTGCCCGACAGCATGACCGACTCGGTCTGCGTTCCCTCGTCGCCGAGCGCCGAGCGTTCGAGGTAGCGGTTGGTGTGCGGGTCCTGCGGGCTGTCGAGCGGACTCGACACGGTGATGCCGCCGATCACGTCCTTATTCGCATATTCGGCCTTCACCATATAGTCGAAGTCGGTCGAAGGTTCCCATTTGAGCGTCAGGCGCGCGAGCTGCTGGCGGATTTCGGGATCGTCGTGATCGGTCGCGCGATTATAGATATAGCCGTCCTGTTGGACGATCTTGTACGCGAGACGCGCGCTCAGCGTCTCGCTGATCGGTCCCGAAACATAGCCCGAGACGTCGACGCCTTTCTGGTCGAAATTATAGAGCGCGGTGAACTCGCCTTCGGGCGTGCTCGTCGGGCCGGCCGATACGACGCTGACGGCGCCCGCGGCGGTGTTCTTGCCGAACAAGGCGCCCTGCGGGCCGCGCAGTACCTCGACGCGCTGAAGGTCGAAGAAGGGCGCCTGCGCCTGGCGCGAGCGGCCGGCATAGACGCCGTCGACATAGAGCGAGACCGACTGGTCGAAGGCGAAATTGGCCGGTGGCGAGCCGAAGCCGCGAATATAGATGACGTCGTTGCCCGCGGTCGACTGAACGAAGACGTTCGGGGTGTAGTTCATCACCGATTTGATGTCGTTCGAGTTGAAGTCGGCGAGCTTTTGCCCGCTGACCACTTCCATCGAGATCGGCACGTCCTGCAGGCTCTGCTCGCGCTTTTGCGCGGTGACGATGATCTCGTTGGCATTGTCTTGCTGCGCGAGCGGTGCGTCCGCCGCGGCGTCCTGCGCCATCGCCGGGGCGGCCGCCATCAGCATCGCGCCCGTCGCGGCGCCCGACAGCAGAATCCTGTTCAGAGCCTTCATCTGGAACCCTCCCTATCCTTATGGTGTCGGCGTTACCGGGATGCGGGTCCCGATCCGTCAATCTGATTGACCCTTAGTATACTAATGGTTTTATGCTGTCCATAGCATTGGAAGGGGATTCGCAAGATGGACGATGAAAAATTTGGTGGCCCGGCCGCTGCGCTCGCGAGCCGCCATCTTTGCACGGTCGAGTTCGAAGTCGGCGGTGGAATCGTGGCGCTCGGCACATCGCCCTTCGGCGATCACCGGCTCGGCTATATCAGCGGCGGGCGGTTTTTCGGGCCGCGAATCAATGGTGTGGTCCTGCCGGGCGGCGGCAATTGGTCACGCGGCGGACGGCTCGGCGACGCGGCTTCGGTCGGCACCTTCGATGCGCGCGCGGTGTGGCAGACCGACGATGGCGAGCTCATCTATCTCTCCTACACGGGGCGCAGCGTGATCCCCGACGACGTCCGGGCGACTTTCGCCGATCCGGGCCGGCCCGACGCGGACCCGTCGCGCTATTATCTGCGAATCGCCCCCGTTTTCGAAACCGCGAGCGCCGAATATGGCTGGCTCAACGGTCTCCTGGCGGTCGGCGTCGGCGAACGCACCGATTTCGGGGTGCGCCACGTCCTCCACGAAATTCTTTGATGTCCGCGCCGGCGACGTCCGAAGCGCTTCGCGCTTGAAGCCGCGCGCCTTCGTCTCTATGTGCCCCGCGAGCGCGGTCCGTTTTAGGGGCCGCACAGCTTTTCGGGAAATATGATGTCCAGCCTCTTTACCTTCCTGCTCGTCGTCCAGGCCGTGATCGCGGCGGCGATGATCGGCGTCATCCTGATGCAGAAGTCGGAAGGCGGCGGCCTGGGCGTCGGCGGCAGCCCGGCGGGCCTGCTTTCGGCGCGCGGTGCGGCGGACTTCATGACCCGCGCGACGACTGTCCTCGCGACGCTGTTCGTCGGCCTCTCGATCGTGCTCGCGGCGATGGCCTCGGTCGGGCGCAGCGGTTCGACGATCGACACGTCGCTGTCGAAGACCGCGCAGCAGCAGTCGGGCAGCGCGAGCGGCTCGCTCACCGGCGCGGCACCGGCGCAGGCACCGGCAAGCGACGATCCGCTCGCCGCCGCAGCAGCGGCGGCGAACCAGCCCGCTGAGGCGCCGGCAGAGAGCGCTCCCGCAAAGCAATAGGCCGGCGGCTCGCACCTTCGGCTCCACCCCGCGCGGCGGAAAATATTTCGCCGCATGTGATTCGACGGCTTGCGCCGTCACCCTCCTATTGAGTAAGTCTTTCCTCCCATGGCGCGGTTCATTTTCATCACCGGCGGCGTGGTCTCCTCCCTTGGCAAAGGTCTGATGGCGGCAAGCCTCGCGGCCCTGTTGCAGGCGCGGGGATTTCGCGTGCGCATTCGCAAGTTCGATCCCTATCTGAACGTCGATCCGGGGACGATGTCGCCCTATCAGCACGGCGAGGTCTATGTGACCGACGATGGCGCCGAAACCGACCTCGACCTGGGCCATTACGAGCGCTTCACCGGTGTCGCGGCGCGGCAGAGCGACAACGTCACGTCGGGCCGCATCTATCAGCAGATCATCACCAAGGAACGCCGCGGCGACTATCTGGGCGCGACGGTGCAGGTGATCCCGCACGTCACCGACGCGATCAAGGAATTTGCGCAGGCCGACACCGACGACCTCGATTTCGTGCTGTGCGAGATCGGCGGGACGGTCGGCGACATCGAATCCTTGCCCTTCATCGAGGCGATCCGCCAGTTGAGGAACGAGATCGGGCGCGAAAATTCGGTCTCGGTCCACGTCACTTTGGTCCCCTATATCGCCGCCGCGGGCGAGCTGAAGACCAAGCCGACGCAGCACAGCGTGCGCGAACTCGCCTCGCTGGGCGTCCAGCCCGACATCCTGCTCTGCCGCTGCGAAAAGCCGCTGCCCGACAGCGAGCGCGCGAAAATCGCGCAATTCTGCAATGTGCGCAAGGAAGCGGTGATCCCGGCGCTCGACGCCGATTCGATCTATTCGGTGCCGGTGCAATATCATGGCGAGGGGCTGGACAGCGAGGTGCTGCGCGCCTTCGGCATTCACGATGCGCCCGATCCCGACCTGACGCGCTGGTACGACATCATGGACCGCAAGCGGCATCCCGAGGGCGAGGTGACGATCGGAGTCGTCGGCAAATATGTCTCGCTGCCCGACGCCTACAAGAGCCTCAACGAAGCGCTCGTTCACGGCGGCATGGCGAACCGGGTCAAGGTCAACATCCGCTGGCTCGACGCCGAGATGTTCGAAAAGGGCGAGGAGGATCTTGTCGCCAAGCTCGAACCGATGCACGGCATCCTGGTCCCCGGCGGCTTCGGCGAGCGCGGGTCCGAAGGCAAGATCGCGAGCGTCAAATTCGCGCGCGAACGCGGTGTGCCCTTCCTCGGCATCTGCCTCGGCATGCAGATGGCGTGCATCGAGGCGGCGCGCAACACGAGCGGCATCGCCGACGCGTCGAGCACCGAATTCGGCCCGACCGACGAGCCGGTCGTCGGCCTGATCACCGAATGGATGAGCGACGAGGGACTGCAAAAGCGCGGCGCCGATACCGATCTCGGCGGTACGATGCGCCTCGGCGCCTATGAAGCGAAGCTGTCGCCGAACAGCCATGTCGCGAGCATCTATGGGGCGAACGACATCAGCGAGCGTCACCGGCACCGCTACGAGGTCAACGGCGCCTATCGCGACCGGCTGGAAAAAGGCGGCCTGGCCTTTTCAGGCCTGTCGCCCGATGGCATGTTGCCCGAAATCGTCGAGCGGCCCGACCATCCCTGGTTCATCGGGGTGCAGTTCCATCCCGAACTGAAGTCGAAGCCGTTCGATCCGCATCCGCTGTTCAAGGGGTTCGTCGAGGCGGCGGTGAAGCAGAGCCGGCTGGTATAGCCGGAAAAAAGGGGCTGTGGGGACATGGATTTCGCGAAACTCGCCGCGCTTCAGGACCCCGACAGCATCTTTTCCGGGCTCGGCCCCGCCGATTGGGACGACATCGCCGCCCGCGCGGTGCAGATCAGCTTCAAGCGCGGCAAGGAATTGCTCGTCCAGGGCGAACCCGGCGACAGCCTGCTCATCCTGACCGAAGGCAGCGCGCGCGTGTCGATGCTGACCGCGAACGGGCGCGAAATCGTGCTCGCCTATGCCGAGCCGGGCGCGGTGCTCGGCGAGATCGCGCTGCTCGACGGCGGCGAGCGCACCGCGTCGGTGATCGCGACGAGCGCGGGGAGCGCGCTCCAGCTCGGGCGCAACGCGATGCGCGATTTCGCGGCGAGCCATCCCGAATTCGCCTGGTCGCTGATGGGCCAGCTCGCGCGGCGGCTGCGCACCGCCGACCAGACGATCGAAAGCGACCGTGCCTATGCCTCGGGCCCGCGGCTCGCGCGCTATCTGAAGCGCCTGCTGCGCAAGGACGTCGAAACCGCGCAGCGCGTCGAGCTCAGCCAGACCGAACTCGGCAATTTTGCAGGCATGAGCCGCGAACATATCAACCGCCAGCTGCGGGCGTGGGAGGAATCGGGGGTGATCGCGCTCGAACAGGGCCGCGTGCGTGTGCTGGACCCCGACATGCTCGAGGATATCAGCGAAAGCGAGGGGTGAGGGGGCAGACCCTTCCCACGTCGTCCGGCAGCTGCTAGGCGCCCGCGCCATGTCCAGCACGCACCCAGACCGCCGCACCTTCGCCATCATCTCTCACCCCGACGCGGGCAAGACGACCTTGACCGAGAAGCTGCTCGTCGCGGGCGGCGCGATCCACATGGCGGGCGAGGTGAAGGCGCGCGGGGCCGCGCGGCGCGCGCGCTCCGACTGGATGAAGATCGAGCAGCAGCGCGGCATCTCGGTCACATCCTCCGTGATGACCTTCGAGCACGCCGGGCTGGTCTTCAACCTGCTCGACACGCCGGGGCACGAGGATTTCAGCGAGGATACCTATCGCACGCTCACCGCGGTCGACAGCGCGGTGATGGTGATCGACGCCGCGAAGGGTATCGAGCCGCAGACGCTGAAGCTGTTCGAGGTGTGCCGCCTGCGCTCGGTGCCGATCCTCACCTTCGTCAACAAGGTCGACCGCGAAGGCCTGCCGCCGTTCGAACTGCTCGACGAGGTTGCCGACCGGCTTGCGCTCGACGTCTGTCCGATGAACTGGCCGGCAGGCATGGGTGGGACGTTCGAGGGGATTTACGATCTCGTCGATCCGGCGCTGATGCTGCCCGACAAGGCCGATGCGTCGCGCATGTATGCGGGCGAGCGGCTGCCGGTGGCGGGGCTCGACGATCCGGCGCTCGCCGCGAAGCTGTCGCCCGGCGCGCTCGCGCATCTCAAGGAGGAAACCGAACTCGCGTCGGCCTGCTATGCGCCCTTCGACGTCGCGGCCTATCGGAACGGCGACCTGACGCCCGTCTATTTCGGCTCGGCGCTCAAGGAATTCGGGGTCGAGGATCTGCTGAACGCGCTCGCGGCGCACGCGCCGGGTCCGCAGCCGCAGCCGGCCGAGCCGGCGCCGGTCGACCCGGACGACGCCGCCGTGACCGGCTTCGTTTTCAAGGTGCAGGCGAACATGAACCCCGCGCACCGCGACCGCATCGCCTTCATGCGGCTGTGCTCGGGCAAGTTCGAGCGCGGGATGCGGCTGACGCAGGGCGGGACGGGGAAGGCGATCGCGATCAGCCGCCCGATGCTCTTCCTCGCGCAGGACCGCGACATGGCCGAGGAAGCATGGCCCGGCGACATCATCGGCATTCCGAACCACGGCACCTTGCGCGTCGGCGACACGCTGTCCGAGCGCAGCGACGTCACGATCACCGGCCTGCCGAACTTCGCGCCCGAAATCCTGCGCCGCGTCGCGCTCGTCGATCCGACCAAGACCAAGCAACTGAGGAAGGCGCTCGACGACATGGCCGAGGAGGGGATCATCCAGGTCTTCTATCCCGAAATAGGCGCCAATATGATCGTGGGTGTCGTCGGCCAGCTCCAGCTGGACGTGCTCATCAGTCGGCTCGAGGCCGAATATAAGGTAGAGGCCAAGCTCGAGGCGAGCCCGTGGGATACCGCGCGCTGGATCGCGAGCGACGATCCGGTGGCGCTGAAGGCGTTTCAGGCCGACCACCGCGGTGCGGCCGCGACCGACCGCGATGGCGCGCCGGTGTTCATGGCGAAGGATGCGTGGGAAGTCGGCTATGTGACCCAGCGCCACCCCGCCATTCGCTTCACCGCGACCAAGGAGCGGCGGTTCGCGGCGGTTGATTGATCGCCATCCCGGCTTTCGCCAAGATGGCCGGTTGATCGGAACTCGCACAAAGCCACGAAGCCACAAAGATTCCCTCTTTGTCGTTCGTGTTGAGCTTGTCGAAGCACCGTCCTTCTTGTGGCGTCAGAGAAAGAGCGGCCCCCTTCGACTGCCTGCCAAGGCAGGCGCTCAGGACAGGCTTCGACAAGCTCAGGGCGAACGGATTTTTGCGAGTCTTTGTGGCTTCGTGGCTTTGTGCGAATCAAATCAAACTCAACAGATCGGCCCGCTCCGCCGCTTCTCCCTCATCCTCTTCGCCCTCGAACCTGCTCAGCGTCACCCCCAGCAGCCTGATACCCTGTTCGACGGGGAGCAGCGGCGCGAGGATCGCTTCGCCGGCCGCAAGCAGGCCCGCGCCGTCCTTGATCGCGAACGGCACCGATTTCGCGCGCGTGATCGTCTTGAAATCGGCGTAGCGCAGCTTGAGCGTCACCGTCCTCCCGCGCGCGTGCCTTTTCGCGGCGCGGTCCCAAACGACGGTGCAGACATGCGCGAGCGCCTCGCGGATTTCGGTATCGGTGACGAGGTCGTTGAAGAAGGTCCGTTCGCCGCCGAGCGATTTGAGCGGCCGGTTCGACCTGACCCGTCGATGGTCGATCCCGCGCGCAAGATTGTGGAGCCATTCGGCGCTGTTTCCGAAATGCGCCGTGAGCCAGCCCATGTCCTTCGCGGCGAGATCGGCACCCGAATAGATGCCGAGCCCCTCCATCTTCGCCGCGGTTACCGGGCCGATGCCGTGGAAGCGGCGGATCGACAGCGTCTGGACAAAGGCGGCGCCCTTGCCCGGCGGGATGATTGTCAGCCCGTCGGGCTTGTTCTGGTCCGACGCGAGCTTGGCAATGAACTTGTTGTAGGACACGCCCGCCGAGGCGGTGAGGCCGGTTTCGGCGAGAATGCGGCGGCGGATCGCCTTCGCCGCCGCGGTCGCGCTGCCGAGCGCCGCCTTGTCGCGCGTGACGTCGAGATAGGCCTCGTCGAGCGACAGCGGTTCGACCTCGTCGGCATAATCGCGGAAGATCGCGCGGATCTGATGCGAGATGTCGCGATAGACCTCGAAACGTGGCGGCACGAAAATAAGCTCGGGGCACTGGCGCTTCGCGGTAATGCTCGGCATCGCCGACCGCACGCCGAACTTGCGCGCCTCATAGGAGGCCGCGGCAACGACGCCGCGCCGCGACGAGCCCCCGACCGCGACCGGACGACCGCGCAAGCTGCGGTCGTCGCGCTGCTCGACCGATGCGTAAAAGGCGTCCATATCGACATGGATGATCTTGCGGACCGGTGCGTCCGCCGCGACTCCATCGCCTGATCCATCGTCCGTCACGCGCGCGAAATAGCATGTTGCCACGATGTTCTCAATCGCGCCCGCGCGTTCCGCTTGACGCTGGCGCGCCAAAATGGCAATCGCCGCCAGCCTTGGAAACGCGGGTATAGCATAGTGGTAATGCTCTAGCCTTCCAAGCTAGCTAGGCGGGTTCGATTCCCGCTACCCGCTCCAGGCTCTTTCTTCCAAATGCGCTTCGATGTCGGGGATTTCCCCGATGGGCGCCTCGCCGCGCGTTGCTATCCTCGTTGCAAGGGTGCCGGTGGCCGGTGCCTCGGCGCAGGGAAGAGGCATTTGTTCATGGCAAAAGATCCGCTGCCGTCGTGGCGCGCCGGCAAGGTGAAATCGGCGATTCTCGACTTCGTGGCCCGCGTGACCGATCCGGGCGGCGCGGACTTCGTTCCCGCTCCGCAGCGCATCGCGGCCTTCGACAATGACGGGACGCTGTGGTGCGAGCGGCCCTTTCTGCCGCAATTCTATTTCGCAAGCGAGCGGCTCGATGCGCTCGTAAAGCGCGAGCCCGAACTCGCCGGTCGGGTGCCCTTCAAACCTTATGTCGAGCGCGACCTGCCCGCGATCAAGCAATTGGGAAAGCGCGGGCTGCTCGAAGTGGTCGCGGCTGTGCATGGCGGAACGACGGTCGACGAGTTTGCGGCCATTGCGCGCGAATGGCTGGGCCGCGCGACCAATCCCAAGCTCGGGCGCCGCTTCGTCGATCTGGTCTATGTGCCCCAGCTCGAACTGCTCGACTATCTGCGCGCGAACGGCTTCAAATGCTTTATCGTGTCGGGCGGCGGCATCGACCTGATCCGTGGCTTTGCCGAAAATGTTTACGGCATTCCGCCCGAGCAGGT
This sequence comes from Sphingopyxis indica, assembly GCF_900188185.1. GTDB lineage: Bacteria > Pseudomonadota > Alphaproteobacteria > Sphingomonadales > Sphingomonadaceae > Sphingopyxis > Sphingopyxis indica. The sequence goes on from NZ_FZPA01000001.1 coordinate 537,878, forward strand.
GGTCGGGTCGAGCGAGCGGCTTCATTTCGAAATGCGTGGCGACAAGGGCGTGATCGTCAAGGAAGCGGCACTCGCCAGCTTCGACGACCGTGAGGTCAAGCCCGTCAATATCGCGCTCCATATCGGGCGGCGGCCCATCCTCGTCTTCGGCAATTCCGACGGCGACCTTGCGATGATGCGCTATGCGCTGTCGGGGGAAGGGGCGAGCCTTGCGCTGCTGCTCCACCACGACGATGCGACGCGCGAATTCGAATATGATCGCGATTATGTGATAAGCCCGCTGTCGGAAGCGCTGGAGAAGGCGGGCGACTATGGAATCACGCTCGTGAGCATGAAGGGCGACTGGGATCGCGTGTTTGCCGGGTAAGGCGCGTGCCGGTCGGTGGCGCGTTCCATCTGGCCTCGGCAATTTCCCGCCCGCGATCATCGCCATCTGCGCAGGGCATCTCAGCATTAGGCCCGATTGCCGCTCGCCCGGCGGAGCGTAAGCCGGTGCTCATGAGCGATACGCAGCCCGCCGGCACGCCAGATCCCGACCGATGGTCGGCCTTGGCCGACTATCACGGGCTTTTCGCAGGCGGTCCGCCCCGGCGCCTGACGGCGCTCGTTGCTTTGCCGGTGCCGATATGCCGCACCGGCGGCAGCCGGCTATTGCTCGTGCTGATGCTGGGATGGGTCCCGCTCGCCCTGTTGACCATGCTTGCCCCGGGCGTGCGGACGGCTGCGGAGAGCTTCGCACATGATTTCGGGGCGCACGCCCGGCTGGCGATCGCCGCGCCGCTGCTGGTACTGGGCTATTCGGTCTGCGCGAGCCGGCTGGGACTGATCGCGGTCCACTTCCTGCATTCGGGCCTGCTCGACGAGGAGGCGGAGACGCGGTTCGTCTCGGCACTCGCGGCGATCCGCGCGCGGATCGATTCGCTCTGGGCCGAAGGTGCGACGATCCTGATCGCCTATGCCGCCGTGGGCGCGCTCTATCTGGGCGACGCGTCGCTGTTCATGCAGTCGGCGTGGCAGCGCGGCGCGGGCGGCGCGGGGCTGTCGCTCGCCGGCTGGTGGAACCTGCTCGTCGCGATGCCGCTGCTCGTCGTGCTGTTCCTCGGCTGGATCTGGCGCATCGCGCTCTGGACGCACTTCCTGCGGATCGTTGCCGGGCTCGACCTGCGGCTGAACGCGGCACATCCCGATCAGGCGGCGGGGCTCGGCTTTCTGACCCAGTCGGTGCGGGCTTTTGCGGTGCTCGCCATGGCGCTCGGCGCGGTCTCGGCCGGACGTTTCGCGCAGGTCTATGCGGCGGGCGAAACGACGCAATATACGAACGGACTGTTGATCGGCGGCACCGTGGCGCTGTCGCTGCTGCTGTTCATCGGCCCGCTAACTGTCTTTTCCGCGCCGCTGATGCGGTGCTGGCGCAATGGCACGATGGCCTATGGGGCGCTCGCGTGCGAACTCGGACGCCAGTTCGAGAACCGATGGTTCGCGCCCGCCCGCAAGACCGGTGCCGACATCCTCGACGAACCCGATTTCTCGGCCGCCGCCGACCTCTATGGCACCGTTTCGAACGTCTATGCGATGCGCTTCCTGCCCGTCGATTTGCGCAGCGTGCTGATGCTGCTCGGCGCGGCTTTGCTGCCCTTCGTCCCCGCGATGTTCCTGTCGCTGCCGCTCGGCGTCGTCCTCGGCGAACTCAAGGGGCTGCTCTTCTGACGCGGAACCTTCGCAAGACGCTTTCGCCGGCATGAACGGCGAGCTTCTTTTGCGACAATTTGCGACAAATTTTCGCCAGCGCGGCAAGGGCGTGGGACAAACACCCCCTAGAACGCCTTCATCGGAACCCCGATATGGATTTCGGGAGTCTCGCGACAAGGAGTTCGTGACGTGAAAAAGAAGATCAGCTTTCTGACCCTGGGCGCCGCGTTGATCGCCGTGCCTGTGCTTGCCGCCCAGGGCGGCAAGATGGGCGATGCCGACGGCAACGGCGTGCTGACCCGCGCCGAGGCACAGGCGCATGCAACCGAGAAGTTCGCAAAGATGGACGCCAATGGCGACGGCAAGCTCGACCAGAGCGACCGCGAGGCCAAGCGTGCCGAAATGCATGCAAAGATGTTCGAGCGGCTCGACGCCGACAAGGACGGCAGCATCAGCAAGGCCGAATGGGACCAGCGGGCCGCCGACCGCGAGGCGAAGCGCGACGGCTGGCGCGGCAAGCGCATGGCGGCCGCCGACGGCGAACGCGGCATGCGCGGCCATCATGGCATGCGCGGCGGACATCACGGGATGAGCGGTGGCCGTGACATGATGATGAAGGCCGATACCGACGGCGACAAGGCGATCAGTCAGGCCGAGTTCCAGACCGCGGCGCTCGCGCGGTTCGACGCCGCGGACACGAACAAGGATGGTCAGGTGACCGCCGAGGAACGCCGGGCGGCGCGCGACGCGATGCGCGCCCAGTGGAAGGCGAAGCGCGCCGCAGCGCCCGACGCCAACTGATCGGCAGGCAGGCGGCGGCACGGGCAGGCTTCTCCCCCTCCTCCCTGGCATTGCCTTTGCCGCCGCGGCCTGTCAGCACGGTCTCGCCCATCGGCCCCCGGCCGGTGGGCGAACCACCGTTTGAGGCAGACGATCGACGATGACCGACAGCGACACGCCCCGCATCCTGCTGATCGACGATGAACCGTCGATCCGCGAGCCGCTGTCCGAATATCTCGAAAGCCAGGGCTTTGCGGTGAGCGATGCCGCGAGCGCCGCCGAGGCGCGTTCGGTGCTGCGCGCGAAAAGCATCGACCTTGTCGTCAGCGACATCATGATGCCGGGCGAGGACGGGCTGTCGCTGACGCGCCATCTGCGCGAGACGAGCAATGTCCCCGTGATCCTGCTGACCGCGCGGGCCGAGGATACCGAGCGGATCATCGGGCTGGAGATCGGCGCCGACGATTATGTCGTCAAACCCTTCAATCCGCGCGAACTCGTCGCGCGCATCCGCACCGTGCTGCGCCGGACGCAGGCGAACGGGCGCGCGATCGACAATGGCGGCACCAGCTATGCCTTCGGGCCGTGGGTGCTGCGCGAGGTCGAGCGCGTGCTCGTCGATGCAGAGGGCAACGAGGTTGCACTCTCATCGGGTGAATATCATCTGCTCCACGCGCTCGTGCGCCATCCGCGGCAGGTGATGAGCCGCGACCGGCTGCTCGACATGGTGCGCGGGCGCGAGGCCGACATCTTCGATCGCGCGATCGACAATCTGGTGAGCCGCCTGCGCAAGAAGATCGAGGACGATCCCGCGCATCCGCATTATGTGAAGACCGTGTGGGGCGGCGGCTACACGCTGGCGTGCGAGGTCCGGCGGCTGGGACCGGCGTCATGAAGCTGCGCCTGTGGCCGCGCAGTCTGGTCGGCCAGTTGATCTTCGCCGTCGCGGTCACGCTGTTCGTCGCGCAAGCGATCAATTTCGCCCTGCTTGTGCGCGGACAGAATCAGCAGATACTCGCGCATGGCGGGGGCATGGCGGTCGCGCGCATCGTCGATGCGATCGAGCGCGACCGGCGCGGCGAGCACGAGGCCGACGAACACGACCATCGCGGCCCGCGCGAGCGGATTCAGAAGCTGCGCATCTCGACGATGCCGCCGCGCCTGCCGCCCGCCGCGGTGCCGCGAGCCGACCTTGCCGACTATGTCGCCGGCTTGATGGCCGAAGCCGATGTCCATGCCGATGCGATCGAGGCGTGGGCCTTGCCCCCGCGCGGGCGGTTGCAACGGCCGGGCTTTCCCGGGCAGACGGTCGTCGTCGTCGCGAAGGTCGGTGGCCGTTATTATGCGGTGCGCAGCCGCCTGCCGGTGGGCGGCGACCGGCTGCCACGCTTCCTGATCTGGCAGACGCTGACGCTTTATCTGCTGCTGCTCGTCCCGATCCTGTTCATTGCCTGGCGCGCGGCGCGGCCCTTGCGCGATCTCGCGCGTGCCGCCCGCGCCAGCCCCGCGCTGCGCGACACGCCGCCGCTCGAGGAAGAGGGGCCGTCGGACGTGCGCGACCTGATCGCCGCGTTCAACGCCTATCGCGCGCGGATCGCGGCGATGCTCGCCGACAAGGACCGGATGCTCGGCGCGGTCGGTCACGACCTCCGGACCCCGCTCGCGAGCCTGCGCGTTCGCGTCGAGCAGGTCGAGGACCACCGGCTGCGCGACAAGATGATCGCGTCGATCGAGGAAATGACCGCGATGCTGACCGATATATTGGCGCTGGCGCGCGCGGGGTCGGGAACCGAAGCGGCCGAGCCGGTGGCGCTGCGCGCGCTCGTCGGCGATCTCGCCGCCGATTATCGGGAACGCGGCAAGGACGTCGGCGTTGCCGAGGCTGCCGATGCCGTGGTGATGGCGCGTCCGATGCTGTTGCGGCGCGCGCTGCGCAATCTGATCGACAATGCCATCGCCTATGGCGCGCGCGCGCGGCTCGCGGTCATGCGCGACGCCGATGCGGTGCGGATCGTCGTCTCCGATGACGGGCCGGGGCTCAGCGAGGCGCAGATCGCGGCGCTGGTCGAACCCTTTGCGCGCGGCGAGGAATCGCGCAATCGCGCGACCGGCGGCGCCGGGCTGGGCCTGTCGATCGCGCGCGAAATTGCGGAGGGGGAGGGCGGCAGCCTCACGTTGTCCAACCGGCCCGGCGGCGGGCTAGATGCGGCGGTCGCGCTGCCGCGTCACGCGTAGATCGCGATCCCCTGGCTGCCGCTCATCACCGGTTCGCCGGCGCGGTTCCAGATCATCATGTCCTGCACCGAAAAGCCGCCGCGCGCATAGCCGGTCTTCGCCGACAGCAGCCACCAGCCGTCGTCGGTGGTGGGCGTTCCCGTCAGCATGTTCACCGTCCAGTTCATCGAACTGATCGGCCCGAATTCGGTGAACAGCGCCATCGCAGCCGGGGGCAGCGCGTCACCCATCGCGAGCAGCGCGACCATCGGATGACAGGCGGGTTCTTCGACGAAGCGCACCCAGGTCAGATATTCGCCGACCTCGCTCTTCCAGTCGAAGCGCGGCCCGCTGGTCGGGCGCATGTCGAAATGGCGCGTGAAGCTCGGCCGCACCTTGTGCTCGGGCACCGGCTTCAGCGTGCCGGGATCGGGGGCATCGGGCATGGTCAGGCGATTGTGGTCGAGATGGCTCTGCCGGTCGGGCGAAAAGGCAAAGAGCGCCGCGGTGCCGAAGCCCATGTCGCTCGATACGCCCGCATCGACGAACAGGCTCGATTTCGACTGGCGCAGCACGCGCGTGCCCACCGAGCAGTCGCCGCCCACCGGGCCGACGAAGCTGATCTGGGCATAGCGCAGCGGGGTTTCGGTCGGATGCAGCGCCATCGTCGCCGCGAGCGCGACCGCCGAGCTGATCCCGCCATAGGCGGTGCGGCCCTGCATCCAGCCTTCGTCGATATGGGCGCTCGCCTGGCCGTCTTCGGTGCGCAGCGTCGCGAGCAGCGCGTCGAGCGCGCTGGGAGAGGTGGTCATTCCGTTGTTAGTCCTCGATCTGGAAAGTCAGTCCGGCATGTTCGGTCAGCCGGTCGATGAGCGCCTGCCCGAGCAGCGCGCCCGGCGTCCAGATGCCGCCGACGCCCTCGTTGCCGAGCAGCGCCATCCCGGTCTCGGCGAGCATCTTCGACGTCGAGCCATAGCCGGGGTCGCGGTCGCCCTGCACACTGGCGCGGATCGTCGTTCCGTCGGGATATTCGCCGATGAAGAGGATGTCGTAGTAGCCGTTTTCGCGCTCTTCCTTGCTCGGGCCTTCGCCGGGCTTGAGCTTCGATTCGCCGAACGGGTTCGCCTTTGCCATCGCTTCGGCCATCGCCTTTCCGGCGTCGCCGATCGTCGTCATCACCATTTCGTCATAGACAAGGGTCTCACCCCACGGGTGGCCGAGCAGATAGTTGGTGCGGTGGACATTCTTGGTGTTGATGGGCGCCATCACGAAGGGCGCGGTCCAGGTGCCCGTCGCATGGTCATATTCGGGGATCAGCCCGGTCGGCTGATGCGGGCCTTCGAAGCCGGGGGTCAGCGCGAAGGAGGATTTGAGCAGCAGCGCGAGCGACGGATTCTTGGCGACGGCCTTCAGCGTTTCGGTGAGGCTGGCGATCGTGCCGCCCGACGCACCGCCCTGCATCTTGCGGACGCGGCCCTTGACGCGCGGTGCAGGCTTGCCGTGGCGCTTGACCGCCTCGGCCTGCAGGAACAGCACACCGAGGTCGAAGGGAATCGAATCGAAGCCGCAGGAAAAGGTGATGCGTGCGCCCGACGCCTTCGCCTGGTCCTGATGCGCGTCGATCATTTCGCGCATCCAGCCGGGCTCGCCGCACAGATCGGCATAAGCGGTGCCGGCCTTCGCACAGGCCTCGACGAGCGCACCGCCGTAGAGCTGATAGGGGCCGACGGTGGTCAGCACGACGCGGGTGCGGTGCGCCATCATGTCGAGGCTCGCCGGATCGCTCGCATCGGCGACGACGAGCGGCGTGTCGGCCGGCGCGCCGATCAGGTCGCGGACCTCGGCGAGCTTTTCTAGGCTGCGCCCCGCCATCGCCCATTTCGGCGCATCCTTCCGCCCCGCATAATGCTGCGCGAGATATTCGGCGACGAGCCGGCCCGTGAAGCCGGTCGCGCCATAGACGATGATGTCGAATTCGCGGGCCTGCGCCATGGCACCCCTCCCATTTACGTAAACGTCAAGTGGAGGCTAGCCTAGTGCGGGTGGGTTGCCAAGCCGGTAGCGCGTCAGCGCGGGGCGAGGGTCAGCTTTTCGACCTCGCAATCGGCGCAATCGACCGCGCGCAGCACGAGCGCCGTCGAGCCGTCCGCCAGCGCGACGTCGGGGATGGTCAGCTCTTGCCACCTGTCGGCGGCGGGCAGGGCAACTTCCCGCTCGCCGAGCGCCAGCCTCCCGCCCGTCGCCGAGCGCGCGCGGATCGCGACGGCAACCCGTCCGCCCTTTCCCGCGTCGATGCTGTAGCGCATCCATTCGCCGGTCACGAAATCGGTGACATAGGGCACGCCATCGGCGTCGCGCGCGATGTCGACGCCGTCGTTGCGATAGGTCGTGCCGTTGTTCCACAGCACCCGCTCGCCGCCGGTCGCGACATGATAATTGGCGTCGACCGTGTCGGCATAGGCGACGCCCGCGGGGCCGAGGTCGTAATCGGCGGCGCGGACGACGAGCGGGCTGTCGGTCAGCCGGTGCGGCGCAAAGGCGCGCGCGCTCGGGTCGTGCGGCTGGCGCATCATCGCGTCGATCACATCGGGGTGCGGGATATTTCTGTCGAAGCGGCTGTTTTCGGCGAGCTGCATCATCGCGGCAAAGGCGGCGTCGGCGCCGGGTTTCGGTCCCTTGCCGGTCATCCATGCGACGATGGCGGCCCAGCCCGCGCCGGGGTCGATTTCGAGCGGTTGGTTGAAGCCGATTTTCTTGAGCGGCCAGAAGGCCCAGCCGATGCCTTGGCCTTCGACGAGCGCGATCGCATCGCGGAACCAGACATTGCTGTTCTCGCCCGATTCGCCGAGCCAGATCGGGCGGCCATAGCTTTCGCGCAGCGCGACGATGCCGGCGATGCTCGCGGCGTCGTTGCGGTTCCAATATTTGTGGAAGCTCAGCGCCATGTTGGCGTCCCACGCGGGCGGCAGCCCCTTGTAATTATTACCCCAGCAATTGCCCTCGACGATCAGCATATGGTTGGCGTCGACCGCGCGAATCGCCGCGGTGATGCGCCGCTGGAGCGCCCAGACCGGCTTGTTTTCGGTTTCGTCGCAGCCATTACCCTTGCCGGGGGTTGCGAAGCTCCAGTTCGGCTCGTTGATCAGGTCGTAACCGCCGATCCACGGCTCGTCCTTGTAGCGCGTGGCGAGCTTCGCCCACAGCGCGACGGTCTTGCGCTGGTTTTCCTCGCTCTCCCACAGCGAGGGCTTTGCGGGATCGCGGTCGGAAATGGCAAGGTCGTTGCCCTGTCCGCCCGGCGCGGCATGGAGGTCGAGGATCAGATAGATATGGTGCGCTTTACTCCATGCGAGCAGGCGGTCGATGCGCTCGAAGCCCTCTTCGAGCCATGTATCCTCGCCCGCGCGCGGCTCGGCCTCGACGGGCAGGGTGAGCTGGTTGAAATGGACCGGCAGCCGCACCGAATTGAAACCCCACACCGCCATCGCCGCGATGTCCGCCTCGGTCGTGTGATTGTCGAGCCACGCGCGATAGAAGGTCGCGGTGCGCTCCTCGCCGACCAGCTCGACGAGCTTTGCGCGGATGCGGTGCTGCTGCCCGATCTCGCCGAGCCGCAGCATATAGCCTTCCTGCAGCATCCAGCCGCCGAGCCCCATGCCGCGCAGGATCACCGTCTCGCCGCTGTCGTCGACGATTTGCGTGCCCTCGGCGCGGAGGAAGCCATCGGCGTGGGCGGCAGTGGTGGAAAGCAGCGCCGTCAGCGCCAGCACGATCGCGCGAAGTTTCACATCCTCGTCCCCCGTTCTGATTTATGGGAACGTTATCAAACTTTCGTGCCAAGACAAGCAATCCGTCATTGCGAGGAGCCGGAGGCGACGCGGCAATCCAGCGCGGTTTACGCAACTCTGGATTGCTTCGCTTCGCTCGCAATGACGATGATTTGACGGCGTCGCTACAGCTTCGGCAGCGTTACGCCCTTCTGCCCCATATATTTGCCCGCGCGGTCGGCGTAGCTCGTCTCGCACGGCTCGTTGCCCTGCAGGAAGAGGAACTGACACGCGCCTTCGTTCGCGTAGATTTTGGCGGGCAGGGGGGTGGTGTTCGAAAATTCGAGCGTCACATGGCCTTCCCAGCCGGGCTCGAGCGGGGTGACGTTCACAATGATGCCGCAGCGCGCATAGGTCGACTTGCCGAGGCAGATGACGAGGACGTCGCGCGGGATGCGGAAATATTCGACCGTGCGCGCCAGCGCGAAGCTGTTCGGCGGGATGATGCAGCAGTCGGTCTTGCGGTCGACGAAGCTGTTCGAAGCGAAATCCTTGGGATCGACGACCGCGCTGTCGACATTGGTGAAGATCTTGAACTCGTCGGCAACGCGCGCGTCATAGCCGTAGGAGGAGAGGCCGTAGCTGATGCAGCCGTCGCGGCGCTGCGCCTCGACGAACGGTTCGATCATGCCCTGCGTCTGGGCGGCTTCGCGAATCCAGCGGTCGGAAAGAATGGCCATGCATGTCTCTTGTCGGCGTGCTGCGCATTGCGCAAGCGGTCTATGGAAGGGCGAGCCTTTCCATGGATCGTCACCCTGAAGTTGCTTGGCGATTGCCTCGCTCGCATCCCTGATCTCGTCATTGCAAGCGAAGCGAAGCAATCCAGAGCGGTTTACGCTACTCTGGATTGCTTCGCTTCGCTCGCAATGACGGAGTGAGGGGGGCCTACGAATGTCCAGGGAATAATCGCCAAGTTGCTTCGGGGACCAAGGCCTTGCCTGTCCTTCGGTGCCGCGCCTTTTTGTTTCGCGCAAAGACGCAAAGCCACGAAGACGTCGCGCCGGCCGCGAAACGGCTCTCCCTTGCAATCCTGTGGCCGGCCGCACCGTTGACGGGGAAATGGACCTGTCGGCCCAAGCCTTCTTATTCGTGGCTTTGTGTCTTTGTGCGAAAAGCAACTGGTGCCATCCTGGCTGGATAGCGCCGGGCCATGGATGCTGAAACAAGTTCAGCATGACGAGGAGGGAAACAGGCTGGCGTTAGTCGATCAGACCCAGATCCTTCGGGCCGAAGGCGGCGGGGAGGAGTTCGCTGAGGCGATAGCTCTTCACCGCGCTGCCGTCGCCCGAGGCGCAATGGACGAGGATGTCGGTCTTCGACCGCTCGGCGGCTTCGTTCAATATCTGGCGGCAGCGGCCGCACGGGTGGACGGGATCGCTGCCGAGCAGGGCGTCGCCCTCGGGGCGACCGCCGACGATCGCCACCGCGGCGAGTTCGCCGATCCAGCCTTCGTTGGCGATCTTCGCCACCGCAGCGGTCTCGGCGCACAGCGTCAGGCCATAGCTCGCATTCTCGACATTGGCGCCGGTCACGACGTCGCCATTTTTCAGCAGCAGCGCCGCGCCGACGTGATAGCCCGAATAGGGCGCATAGGCGCGCTTCGACGCGTCGCGCGCGGCCTCGATCAGCGCGTCGCGCTCGTCATTCCTGTTCATCGCTCATTCCTTCGGGGCGGACGACGTTCCAGCCGACGGTGCCTTCGGCGCCGGGCAATCGCATATAGTCGTTCGCCTGCCACATCGCCCAGGGGTGGGCACCATAGTCGGGCGGGAAAAAGTCGCGGCGCAGCCAGGTCGTGCGCGCGATGCCGCGCGTCACCTTGTAATCGGCCTCGAAATTGGGGCCGGGCGCGATCAGGCTGCGCTTGCCCATATGCGCCTCGATCTGCGCGAGGAAGGTCGCCAGCTCGCTGAGCAGCAGCGCGCGCGTCGGGCGGTCGGGGCAGCGATCGTCATAGTCGAGCCAGACGACGGGGGGCAACGCGTCGGCGCGCCGCGGCACGTGGCGGATGAAATTCGCCGCCTGGTCGGTCGCGAGCTGGCACAGGCTATAGCGGTGGATCGGCCCGATGCGCATCCCCGCCTCGCGCGCGGCGGCCATGTTGCGCGCATAGCCTGCATCGACGCCATCCGCGCCGTCGGTCGCGAAAATATAGGCGAAATCGGCGCCAGCGGCCTTGATCGACCCCCAATGCACCGCGCCATTGCCCGCGTCGATCGTCACCCCTTGCAGCGGAAATTTGGCGCGCGGCGGCGTCCAGCGCGCTGCCCACCAGAGCGCGAGGCCCACCGCGAGGAGGAGGAGCGCGGCCAGCGCGGCGAGGCGGCGGAGCCAGCGCGCGACCCTGCCGCGCCAATCCGCCCCCGCTCCCGTGCGCCTCGACAATGTCGCCCCCATCGCCATCGTCAGCTCTTGATATGCAAAACGCAGATCAGCGTGAAGAGCCGCCGTGCGGTGTCGAAATCGACCGCGATCTTGCCGTCGAGCCGGTCCATCAGCATCTCCGCAGCCTCGTTGTGCAACCCGCGCCGCGCCATGTCGACCGTTTCGATCTGCTGCGCGGTCGAGGTTTTGATCGCCTGATAATAGCTGTCGCAGATCGCGAAATAGTCGCGGATCGGGCGGCGGAAACGCCCGAGGCCGAGGATGATCGCTTCGAGCGGCGAGCCATCTTCGCGAGCGATTTCAAAGATTAACCGGCCGTCCTCGACACGCAGCTTGAGCCGGTAGGGTCCGGCATAACCGTCGTCGTGGCCGCGCTGGGGGACGAACTTGTTATCCTCGAGCAGGTCGAAGATCGCGACGCGGCGTTCCTGTTCGACGTCGGGATTGCGCCAGACGATCGAGCTTTCGTCGAGGTCGACCGAAATGATGCGCTGCTTCGAGGGATCGGCTTCGACCATGGTTCCGGCTTCTACCGGGCGCGTCGCGAAGGGCAAGGGGGCGAGTTATCCCCGATCTGTCCACAGGTGCGGCCCCCTCGGCGCGATCGCGGTTGCGCCGTCGCCGCGCTCGGCGCATGATGCGCGACCATGTCTGAAATCGCTCGCCTGCCCACCCCGGCCAACCCCGGGGACGACCGCCAATTGCCCCGCAATATCGAGGCCGAGGCCGCCTTTCTGGGTGCGATTCTGATCGACAATCGAGTCGTCGAGGATCTGCCGGTGCAGCTGACGGCGGCGCATTTCTTCGAGCCGCTGCACGGGCGCATCTTTGCCCAGACGATGGCACTGATCGAACGCAACAGCATTGCGACCCCGGTGACGCTCAAACCCTATTTCGAGGCCGACGAGGCGATGAAGGCGGTCGGCGGGGTCGGCTATCTCGCGCAGCTGACCGGCAGCGGCGCGGGGCTGATCGGCGCGCGCGACTTCGCGCGGCAGATTTACGATCTCGCGCTGCTGCGCGAACTCGTCGATGTCGGCCGCACGATGGTCGAAGGCGCGCTCGACACGAGCGAGAGCGTCGATCCGCAGGCGCAGATCGAGGAGGCCGAAACGGCGCTCTACCGCGTCGCGGGGGGCGAGGCCGAAATGGGGTCGGTCAAGAGCTTCAACACCGCGAGCCTGACCGCGCTCCAGGCTGCCGAGCGAGCGCTCAATTCGGGCGGGCACCTGTCGGGTATCACCACGGGCATCGGCAGCGTGAACGCCAAGATCGGCGGTATGCACAATTCGGACCTGATGATCCTCGCCGGCCGTCCCGGCATGGGCAAGACCTCGCTCGCGACCAACATCGCCTATAATGCCGCCGAACGCTTCCGCCGCGACGAGGAGGACGGGATTCCGCCCGAAAAGAATATGGGCGCGAAGGTCGCCTTCTTCAGCCTCGAAATGTCGGCCGACCAGCTGGCGACGCGCGTCCTCGCCGAACAGTCGGGGGTGTCGGGCGAGGCGCTGCGCATGGGCAAGATCAGCAAGGAGCAGTTCCAGCAGCTGTCCCGCGCCGCGCAGCAGCTCCAGACCCTGCCGCTCTACATCGACGATACGCCCGGCCTGACGATCGCGAGCCTGCGCACCCGCGCACGTCGTTTGCAGCGCCGGCACGGCATCGGCTTCATCATCGTCGACTATCTCCAGCTGTTGCAGGGGTCGTCGCGCAGCGGCGACAATCGTGTGCAGGAAATCTCGGAAATCTCACGCGGCCTCAAGACCTTGGCGAAGGAACTTAATGTGCCGGTGATGGCGCTGTCACAGCTCAGCCGCCAGGTCGAAAGCCGCGAGGACAAGCGCCCCCAGCTCTCCGACCTGCGCGAATCGGGGTCGATCGAGCAGGACGCCGACATGGTGCTCTTCGTGTTCCGCGAGGATTATTATGTCGCCGCGCGCGAGCCGAAACGGCCGATCGAGGGCGACGACGTCAAGATTCACGCCGCGCACGAGGAGTGGGCGGCCGAAATGGAGCGCGTCTTCGGCCTCGCCGAGCTGATCGTCGCCAAGTCACGTCACGGCTCGACGGGCAAGGTGCGCCTGCACTTCGACGCGAAGACGACGAAGTTCAGCGATCTGGCCGACGAGAGCCAGGCCTATGCGGATTATGAGTGAGGTCCCTATTGCCCCGTCGCCCCAGCGAAAGCTGGGGCCGCTATCGGCCTGAATGAACGCCAGCGATCCCAGCTTTCGCTGGGATGACGAAACAGAGTCTGCTACGCTATTCGGATGCGGCGGGGCGGGTACGTCTATATCATGACCAACAAGCCGCGCGGCGTGCTCTATATCGGCGTGACGGCGATTATTGAAGCGCGCACTTTCCAGCATCGGAGCGGAAGCGGCTCGGCTTTCTGCCGGAAATATGGATTGGACAAGCTTGTGCTCGTCGAAACCTATCCGACGATCGAGGAAGCCATTGCCCGCGAAAAGGCGATGAAAGCCTGGAAACGGCAGTGGAAGATCGAATTGATCGAAGCAAGCAATCCCGGCTGGGATGATCTGATCCCGCATATTCTCTAATCATTATCCGAGCCGTCCCAATCGTCATCCCAGCGCAAGCTGGGATCGCCCGCGTCCTGTCAGAACGATAGCGGCCCCAGCTTTCGCTGGGGCGACGTCTTCCTTTTCTATTCAGGCCTTGCCTAAAACGCCGGATCGTTCGCCGGGTCGTCGCCCAGCGGCGTCACCACCTCGTGGATACCGCATTCGGTCTTGTCCCAGCCGCGCCAGCGGCCCGCGCGCGGGTCTTCGCCGGGCTTGACCTTCGAGGTGCAGGGCGAGCAGCCGATCGACGGGTAACCCTCGGCTTCGAGCGGATGGCGCGGCAGGTCGTGCGCTTCGAAATAGGCGTCGAGCATCTCGCGCGTCCAGTTGGCGAGCGGGTTGAATTTCAGCCGGCCGGTGTTGCCGTCGAGCTCGAAGCGCGGCAGGCCTTGCCGGGTCGACGACTGGAATCCCTTGCGCCCCGTGATCGAGGTGTCGAAATCGGTCAGCGCCTTTTCGAGCGGCTTCACCTTGCGGATTTCGCAGCAGCCGTCGGGGTCGTAGGACCAGCGAAGCCCCGTCTCGTCCTTTTTTGCAAGTTCCTCGGGGTCGGGCGTCACATTGACGAGGTTGAGGCCGAGCCGTTGCGTCAGCTCGTCGCGATACGCCAGCGTTTCGGGGAAATGCTTGCCGGTCTCAAGGAACAGTACCGGAATGTCGGGGGCGACCCGCGTGACGAGGTGGAGCAGCACCGCGCTTTCGGCGCCGAAACTCGACACGATCGCGGTTTCGCCGATCAGCCCCGCGCCGAGCACGCTCGCGACCGCCTCGGCCGCGTCCTGGCCGCGGAACAGATTGTTGAGGCGGATGACGTCGGCCTGCGTGAAGCGCGGCGCGACGTCGATCCGGTCGCGGGTCCGGTCCGCGCGCCCTTCTTGCCCTTCGCCCTGAGGAGCCGTTGAGCTTGTCGAAACGGCGTCTCGAAGGGCTTCGCGCGGTGCTTCGAGACGGGCCTTCGACCAGCTCAGTCCCTCCTCAGCACGAACGGATTTTCTGAAATCAGCCATGCCTCAGCTTCCAGATCGGCACCGCGCCGTCGGCTGCGTGCTGATAGACATAGTCGTAGCGGCTGAGCGCCGCGTCGACGTCGGCGCGACCCAGCGGCGCCTGCGGGGCGAAGCTGTCGAAGCCGCAGCGGCGCATGAAGAAGATGAGGTCAACGAGGATGTCGCCCTCGGCGCGGATTTCGCCGTCATAGCCCGCCTCGCGCAGCACGCGCGCGGTCGAGAAGCCGCGGCCGTCGCGAAAGCGCGGGAAGCCGACTTCGACCAGCTTGACGCGGCCGAGGTGCGGGATCAGACGGCGCGGATCGTCGCCCGCCTCGATCCGCACGGCACTTGCGCTCGTCTGCTCGATAAAAGCGTCGAGCGTGACCGCGGGCTCTTCGACCGGGTCGTCGTTGCGGAAACGCAGGGCTGCCTCAGCCATAAATAGCCTCCTTGAAGGGGTCCATGCCGACGCGGCGATAGGTGTCGAGGAAGCGCTCGCCGTCGGTGCGCAGCTCGCGATAACGCTCGATCGTGCGCTCGACGGCATCGACGATGCCTTCCTCGTCGAAGCCGGGGCCGGTGATCTTCGCCTGCGACGTGTCTTCGGCGCCCGAACCGCCGAGCAGCAGCTGGTAGTTTTCGGTGCCCTTGCGGTCGACGCCGAGGATGCCGATCTGGCCCGCGTGGTGGTGGCCGCAGGCGTTGATGCAGCCCGAAATCTTGATTTTCAGCTCGCCGATGTCGCGCTGGCGTTCCGCGTCGGCGAAACGCTGCGCGATCTTCTGCGCGATCGGGATCGAGCGTGCATTGGCGAGGCTGCAATAATCGAGGCCGGGACAGGCGATGATGTCGGTGACGAGATCGAGGTTCGCATCGGCGAGCCCCGCCGCGTCGAGCGCCTGCCATACGGCATAGAGGTCGGCCTTGCGGACGTGCGGCAGCACGAGATTCTGCGCGTGCGTCGCGCGGATCTCGTCGAAGCTGTAGCGTTCGGCGAGGTCGGCGACGCGCTCCATCTGCTCGGCCGAAATATCGCCGGGGATGCCGCCGACGGGTTTCAGGCTGATGTTCGCGATGGCATAGCCCGGCGCCTTGTGCGCGATCACCTGCCGGTCGACCCACAGCGCGAAGTCGGGGTCCGAAAGGTCGATGTCGTCGGACAGGCCGGTCTCGAACGGCGGCGGCGCGAAAAAGGCGGCGATGCGGTCGTATTCGGCCTGCGGAAAGTCGGTGCCGAGCGTCAGGAAATGTTCGAACTGCTCTTCGACCTGACGGCGGAATTCCTCTTCGCCAAGGTCGTGGACGAGGATCTTCATCCGCTGCTTGTGGATATTGTCGCGGCGCGCGTGCATGTTCCACACGCGCAGGATCGCCTGCAGATAGGAGAAAATCTGGCCCGAAGGCAGGAAGTCGCGGATCTTGTATGCGATGAAGGGGGTGCGCCCCATGCCGCCGCCCGCATAGACTTCGAAGCCTTCCTCGCCCGCTTCGTTGCGGACGATGCGCAGCGCGCAGTCGTGCCAGCGCAGCGCCGCGCGATCTTCCTTCGAGGAAATCACCGCAATCTTGAACTTGCGCGGCAGATAGCTGAATTCGGGATGGAAGGTCGTCGCCTGCCGCAAAAGCTCGGCCCAGGGGCGCGGGTCGCAGATTTCGTCGGCGGCGGCGCCGGCATATTGGTCGGCGGAGATGTTGCGGATGCTCTCGCCGCTCGTCTGGATCGCGTGCATCTCGACCGTCGCCAGCTCGGCGAGCAGGTCGGGCGCTTCCTCCAGCTTGATCCAGTTATACTGGATATTCTGGCGCGTCGTGAAATGGCCATAGCCGCGATCATATTTGCGCGCGATGTCGGCGAGCTTGCGCATCTGGCGCGAATTGAAGGTGCCATAGGGGATGGCGACGCGCAGCATATAGGCGTGGAGCTGAAGATAGAGGCCGTTCTTGAGCCTGAGCGGCTTGAACTGGTCCTCGGTCAGCTCGCCGGCGATGCGGCGGCGGGTCTGGTCGCGGAAATCCTCGACGCGGGCGTCGACCATCGCCTGATCGTAGCGGTCATATTCATACATTGTGGGCCTCGCCAAAATAAACCGTTGGTCCTGAGGAGGGGCTGAGCCTCGGCGAAGACCCGTCTCGAAGGACGGGGTGCGCACACAGCCCTTCGAGACGCCATTTCGACAAGCTCAATGGCTCCTCAGGACGAACGGATGTTGGAATGATCGGCATCAGATCACCCAGTCGCCGGCAGCGGGGTCGGCAGGTTTCAATGTCAGGTCGGGGCGCACGGTCGGGCCGAGCGCGCGGATGCGGTCCTTGATATGCGCGGGGCGCGGGCCGCCGGGGGTCGGCGTGCCGTCGATGATATAGGGGGTGTTGACGCGGCGCGCGCCTTCCTCCGCCTGCAATATCGCCTCGCCGGCCTCGCCGACGTCGGCGGCATCCTCGACGTGAAGCGACCAGTCGCGTCCCGTCCACCAGATGACCGCGCCGCTCTTCAGATCGTTGCCGGTCAGAAGTCGCATGAAAAATCCCTTATCGAAGAAAAGGCGCCGGGAGCGCCGAGACAATCGAGCGCGTCGGCTCGCGCGGCGACCTTGCCGACGATGATCAGTGCGGGGCTCTGCACCTTTTCGCGCGCGACGAGGTCGCCGAGGTCGGCGAGCAAGGTGCGCAGCACGCGCGCGTCGGCGCTCGTGCCGCGCTCGACAACCGCAACGGGGAGGCCGGGGGACACGCCGTCGGCGATCAGCTTGTCGGCGATGGCGGGGGCGGTCGCGAGGCCCATGTAGATGACGAGCGTGCGGCCATGGCCCGCGAGCCCCGACCAGTCCTGATCGGTCAGATCCTTGCACTGGCCCGCGACGAAGCTGACCGCGCTCGCATCCTCGCGGTGCGTGAGCGGCAGGCCGGCCTGCGCCGCGCAGCCCGCGGCGGCGGTGATGCCGGGGACGACTTCGCACGCGATGCCCGCCTCGCGCGCCGCGTCGAGCTCTTCGCCGCCGCGGCCGAAAATGAAGGGATCGCCGCCCTTCAGCCGCACCACCTGCTTGCCGGCGCGCGTTTCGCGAATGAGCAGTTCGTTGATGCTCTCCTGCTTCATCGTGTGGCGGCTGCGCTGCTTGGCAACGCTGATCCGTTCGACACGCGCGGGGATCAGCGCGAGCACGCCTTCGCCGACCAGGCCGTCGTGGACGATCAGGTCGGCGCTCTCGATCAGCCGCGCCGCGCGCAGCGTCAACAGATCGGGGTCGCCGGGGCCGGCGCCGACGAGCCACAGCTTGCCCGCGGACGGGAGAGGGGCAGGGGCTTTTGTCATGCCGCCAAAATGGTTCGGCGGCGAAGGAAACGCAAAGCAGCCTTTTTTGCCCCCGGTGAAGGTAAATTTGGGGGGATAGGCGAACGACCCATCTCCTCTCGTCATTGCGAGCGGAGCGAAGCAATCCAGGGCGGCCTCGCGAAGCTCTGGATTGCCGCGCGGCTTCGCCGCTCGCAATGACGGAGCGCTATAGAAAGCCCTTGCGCACGAGCTTCGGCGCGTCGTGGTCGCTCTCGCGCAGGCCGACCCCGATCGAGGCGCGCAGCGCGTCGCTTTCCGAACTCGCGACCGGATAGGCGCAATAGTCGGCGGCGTAGAAGGCGCTCGGCCGATGGTTGCCCGACAGGCCGATGCCGCCGAAGGGCGCCGCCGACGAGGCGCCGTTGGTCGGGCGGTTCCAGTTGATCACGCCGGCGCGGGCATTGGCCCAGAACTGGTCGTAGAGCTGGGGCGTGCCGCCGATCAGCGCCGCAGACAGGCCGAAAGCGGTGTTGTTCGCCTCGGCGATCGCAGCCTCGAAGCTGTCGACGCGGACGAGCTGGAGCAGCGGCCCGAACAGCTCGATGTCGGGACGCTCGGGCATCGCCGTCACGTCGATGATGCCGGGGGTCAGGAAGGGGCGGTCGGCGATCGGCCGCGTCATGTGGCGGATCACCTGGCCGCCGTTCGACATCAGAATCAGGAAACTTTCGGTGAGGCCGTCGGCCGCCTCATTGTCGATCACCGGCCCCATATAGGGTGCGGGGTCGGCGTGTGGATGGTCGACGATCAGGCGGTTCGTCAGGTTGCGCACCTCGTCGATCAGCGCTTCGGCCACCGTTTGCCGGACGATCAGGCGCCGCGCATTGGTGCAGCGTTGCCCCGCGCTCAGAAAGGCCGACTGGACGACGAGCATCGCGGCGGTGCGAATGTCGGGCGTGTCCCAGACGACGATGGGATTGTTACCGCCCATTTCGAGCGCGAGGATCTTGCCCGGGCGGTCGGCGAACTGGCGGTTGAGCGCGACGCCGGTGCGCGCCGACCCGGTGAAGAGCAGGCCGTCGATGCCGTCATGCCCCGCGAGCGCCTTGCCCTGGTCGGGGCCGCCGATGACGAGCCGCAGCACCTCTTCGGGAACACCCGCACTATGGAATAGCTGGGCGAGCTTCGCGCCGACCGCGGGGGTCTTTTCCGATGGCTTGAAAATGACCGAATTGCCCGCGAGCAGTGCCGGGACGATGTGGCCGTTCGGCAGGTGCGCGGGGAAATTATACGGGCCGAGCACCGCGAGCGCGCCGTGCGGCTTGTGGCGCACCGCGTGGCGCAGGCCCATCGCGCCCTCGATGCGGCGGTTCGGCGTCCGCTCGGCATAGGCCTTTACCGAAATATCGACCTTGGCCGCTACCGATTCGACCTCGGTGCGCGCTTCCCACAGCGGCTTGCCCGTTTCGCGCGCGATCAGGTCGGCGAAGCTTTCGGCATCCGCCTTCACGCGATCGGCAAAGCGCCGCAGCGTTTCGGCGCGATAGGCCAGCGGCTTCGCGGCCCAGCCGGGCCACGCTTGCCGCGCGGCGGCGACTTCGGCGTCGACGTCGCTGATGCCGCCGCGCCACAATTCGGCACCGGTCGCCGGTTCGTGGGAGATCAATTCTTCGCTCATCGCCGCAACCGTCCGCCACACGGAAATGCGCCGATCGGCGGGACACGGGCATCTGTCGCTGGCTGGAGCATCCCCCGGCTCTTATCGACGAAAGGCGGGCGCGGCAACCGTCTGGCGGCGCTGCGAACGACCGCTTGCGCCGCGCGCCGGGGTTGGCGATAGATGCGCGCGAGACAGGCGAAAAAAGGGGGATGGCCCATTTCGGTCAAGGACGAGATCAGCCGCGACTGGAGCGACCATTATTGGTGGTCGGCCGACGGCGTCCGGCTGCACGCGCGCGTCTATGACGGGCCGGAGGAGGCCGCCGCGGCGCCGCCCATTCTCTGTATGCCCGGCCTCGCGCGCAATGTCCGCGATTTCGAGGATTTGGCGCCGCACGTCGCCCGGCATCGCAGGACGATCGTGATCGAGTTTCGCGGGCGCGGCGAAAGCGCCTTTGCGAAGGACCCGATGACCTATGTGCCGCTCACCTATGTGCAGGACGTCGTGCCGCTCCTCGACGAATTGGGGATCGACCGCTTCGCCACCATCGGCACCTCGCTCGGCGGTCTCGTCTCGATGCTGATGGCGGCGAGCATGGCGGGGCGGCTGGCCGGCGCGGTGCTCAACGACGTCGGACCCGAACTCGAAAAGGCCGGGCTCGAGCGCATCCGCGACTATATCGGTGCGGGCGGCAGCCAGCCGACCTGGGTGCACGCGGCGCGCGCCTTTGCCGAACTCAACGGCGCCATCTATCCGGGTTACGGTATCCACGACTGGCTGCGGCTGACCAAGCGCACACACCGGCTGACCCCAGAGGGGCGCATCGTCACCGACTACGACAAGCAGATCGCGGCGCCGCTGCGGCTCGCCGGCGACGAGCAGGGGATCGACCTCTGGCCCGCCTATCGCGCGCTCGGCGACGTGCCGGTGCTGATCCTGCGCGGCGCGCTCTCCGACATATTGGCGGCGGGCGCGGCGCGAAAAATGGCCGACGCGCTTCCGAACGCGCGGCTCGTCGAGGTGCCGGGGGTCGGCCATGCGCCGACGCTGGACGAGGCCGAGGCGCGCGCGGCGATCGACGCCTGGATGGCGGAGCTTCCGGCCGCGTGAGCGCTCGCAACGAAGCCCGGTCTCGCTGGCCGATCCGGATACTCCATCTTCATTCGAGCTTTTCGCTCGGCGGCAAGGAGGCGCGCGCGGTTCGCCTGATGAACCTGATGGGCGATCGGGCGCATCACACGATCCTGTCCGCCGTGCCCGGGGCGCTCGGCGCGCGCGCGGCGATTGATCCCGCGATCACCGTCGATTTTCCCTCCGACGCACCGGAACTGCACGGCAAGCCCTCGCTCGCTCGCTATCGCGAACTGGCGCGCTATTTCTGCGACTTCGATCTGGTGCTGAGCTATAATTGGGGCGCGATGGACGGGGTGATGGCGCGCCGTGTCCATGGATCGCGTTGGCCGGGCGCCATGCCCGATCTGATCCACCATGAGGACGGCTTCAACGAGGATGAGAGTGTCCGGCGCGACTGGAAGCGGAGCCTGTTCCGCCGCGCCGCGCTGCCGACGGCTGCGGCGGTCGTGGTGCCATCGACGGTGCTTCAGCGCATCGCCGCCCGCGAATGGGGCGCCGGAAAGCGCACCCGCCTGATCCGCAACGGCATCGACGTTGCCGCCTATGCTGCCCCGCCGAGCATTGCGATCCCCGGCCTTCGGCGCCGTGAGGGCGAGGTCGTGATCGGAACCGTGGCCGGCTTGCGCAAGGTCAAGGATCTGCCGCGCCTCGTGCGCGCGGTCGCGGCGCTGCCCGCCAATGTCCGGCTGGTGATCGTCGGCGAGGGGCCGGAGCGCGATGCGATCCGCACCGAGGCCGCGGCGTGCGGCATCGCCGATCGCCTCGTTCTGCCCGGCTTCATGGCCGAGCCGGCGCGCTGGATCGGGCATTTCGACCTGCTCGCCCTGTCGTCGCGCAGCGAGCAGGCGCCGATCGCGGTGATCGAGGCGATGGCGGCGGGACTCCCCGTGGTCAGCCCGAATGTCGGCGACGTCGCGGCGATGGTGTCAAAGGCCAACCGGCCCTTCGTCGCGGCCGCCGAGGCCGGGTTTCGCGCCGCGCTGGCGCGAATGGCCGAAGACCGGGCGCTGCGGTGCGCCGTCGGCGCCGATAATCGGCGCGTTGCCGCCCAACGCTTCGACGAATCAATCATGGTCGCGGCCTACGAAAATCTCTATAGTTTATCCTTGGAAGGTTACAGCCCGTTCAGCGGGCACCGGACAGGGATTGATTGACAAGGGGCGCCGTCTTCCGCTTACGGAAACGGAAATCGGGGACCGGCAGCGTGCTGCGCGCCGGCGGAGAGAAAGAGGTTTACAGTGTTCAAAGGTTTGAAGCCCATCGTTTACGGCGGCCGTGAAGTGTGGCCGCTCGTCGAGGGCGGGAAGGGCGTGTCGGCGACCAACCATGCGTCGAGCGGCGCATGGGCCGCTGCGGGCGGGATCGGTACCGTTTCGGCGGTCAACGCCGACAGCTATGACGCCGAAGGCAAGATCATCCCGCAAATCTATCGCGCGCTCACGCGCAAGGAGCGGCATCAGGAACTGGTCGCCTATGCGATCGACGGCGCGGTCGAGCAGGTCAGGCGTGCGCACGACATCGCCGGCGGCAAGGGTGCGATCAACATCAATGTCCTGTGGGAAATGGGCGGCGCGCAGCAGGTTCTCGAAGGCGTGCTCGAACGCGCCAAGGGTCTCGTCACCGGCGTCACCTGCGGCGCGGGCATGCCCTACAAGCTCAGCGAGATCGCGGCGCGCCACAATGTCCATTATCTGCCGATCATCTCTTCGGCGCGCGCCTTTCGCGCGCTGTGGAAGCGCGCCTATCACAAGGTCGCGCATCTGATGGCGGCGGTGGTCTATGAAGACCCGTGGCTCGCGGGCGGACACAATGGCCTGTCGAATGCCGAGGACCCGTTGAAGCCCGAAGATCCCTATCCGCGCGTCAAGGCGCTGCGCGACACGATGCGCGCCGAAGGCATCGCCGACGAGGTGCCGATCGTGATGGCGGGCGGCGTCTGGTATCTGCGCGACTGGGAAGACTGGATCGACAATCCGGAGCTCGGCCAGATCGCCTTTCAATATGGCACGCGCCCGCTGCTGACGCGGGAAAGCCCGATTCCGCAGGACTGGAAGGACCGGCTGCGCACGCTCGACGAAGGCGATGTGCTGCTCCACCGCTTTTCGCCAACGGGCTTTTACTCGAGCGCGGTGCGCAACCCCTTCCTGCGCGACCTCGAAGCGCGGTCGGAGCGCCAGATTCCCTATTCGAAACAGGAAGCCGGCGACCATGTCGTCCAGCTCGACGTCGGGGTGAAGGGCAGGAATTTCTGGGTCACGCCGCACGACCGCGACCGCGCGCGCGACTGGTTCGCCGAAGGCTATACCGAAGCGCTCAAGACCCCCGACAATACGGTGGTCTTCGTCACCGAAAGCGACCGCGACATGATCCGCAAGGACCAGGCCGACTGCATGGGCTGCCTGTCGCACTGCGGCTTTTCGGCGTGGAAGGACCATGACGATTATTCGACCGGCTACCTCGCCGACCCGCGCAGCTTCTGCATCCAGAAAACGCTGCAGGACATCGCGCACGGCGGCGACGTCGAACAGAATCTGATGTTCGCGGGCCACGCCGCGTTCAACTTCAAGACCGATCCCTTTTATTCGAACAATTTCACGCCGACGGTGAAGGAGCTGGTCGACCGGATTCTGACGGGGGATTAATATCCACCGTCATTGCGAGCGAAGCGAAGCAATCCAGAGGAGCCATGCGCGAACGTCAGCCTGCGGTATATATGATGGCGAACCGGCGCAACGGGACCATTTATACCGGGGTGTCATCACTGCTCGTTCGCCGTGTCTGGCAGCACCGCGAGGGTCTTGGAGGCTTCTCGCAACGCTATGGCTGCAAAATTCTCGTGTGGTTCGAGAGGGACGAGACAATGGAAGCGGCCATCGCGCGCGAGAAGCAGATCAAGGCCGGAAGCCGCGCCAAAAAGTTGGCGCTGATTGAGGCGGACAACCCGCTTTGGAACGATCTGTGGCCAGTGATCATTGACGGCAGCGAGTGACGCTCTGGATTGCTTCGTCGCTGCGCTCCTCGCAATGACGCAGTTCAATAGAGCATCGTCATTGCGAGCGAAGCGAAACAATCCAGAGCGGCCATGAACAGCGGTTGACGCGCGGAAACAGCGCTAAACCCACCCCTCCAGCACCTGGTCGGGCGGGCGGTGGCCGTCGGCCCAGGCGCGGATGTTGGCGATGACCTTTTCGCCCGATGCCTCGCGTCCCTCGATCGTCGCCGAGGCGAGGTGGGGGAGCAGCACGGCATTGTCGAGGGCGAGCAAATCGGGGTCGACGTCGGGCTCGCGCGCATAAACGTCGAGGCCCGCGCCCGCGATGCGCCTTGCTTTCAGCGCCGCGATCAGCGCCTTTTCATCGACGATCTCGCCGCGCGCGGTGTTGATCAGATAGGCGCTCGGCTTCATCGCCGCGATGCGCCTGGCATTCACCATCTCGTGCGTTTCGCTGGTGTGCGGGCAGTGGATCGTCACCACGTCGCTGATCCTGAGCAGCGTGTCGAGGCTCGCGTGATAGCTCGCGCCGAGTTCCTCCTCGATCGCTTCGGGCAGGCGCTTTCGGTTGTGGTAATGGATCGACAGGCCAAAGGCGCGCGCGCGCCGCGCGACCGCGAGGCCGATGCGCCCCATGCCGACGATGCCGAGCAATTTTCCGCCGACGCGGTGGCCGAGCATCGCGCTCGGTGCCCAGCCCTGCCAATTCCCCGATCGCATCAGCTTCTCACCCTCGGCCAAGCGGCGCGGGACGCTGAGGATCAGGGCCATCGTCATGTCGGCCGTATCCTCGGTAAAGACGCCGGGGGTGTTCGCGACCATGATCCCCTTCTCCCGTGCCGCAGCGAGGTCGATATGATCGACCCCGGCGCCGAAATTGGCGATCAGTTTGAGCCGGTCGCCCGCCGCTTCGATGATCTCCGCGTCGATCCGGTCGGTCACCGTGGGGACGAGGACGTCGCAGTCGCGCACCGCTGTCTTGAGTTCTTCGGTCGAGAAGGCGTGGTCGTGCGCCGACAGCACCGCGTCGAACAATTCGGCCATGCGGCCTTCGACATGGGGCATCAGCTGGCGGGTGACGATGACGCGCGGGCGTTTCGGGCGAGGCGAGTCGGGCATGGCCGCCGATAGAGCGCGCGCCGCGCGGGGGGTCAAGAGGCCGGGGTGAGGACCTGTTAATTGCACGTTCGAGGTTTGAAGCGATTTTGTTCGGTGCGAGGAGGCAAGGCGTAGGAATATGTCGATATTTCAAGGCTTGCCAACGAAGCAATGGACAAAGCCTGTCCCCGCGAAGGCGGGGATCGGCCAAATCCCGAAGGGACGCCGAAATGGCTTCGATCTCGCCTCCGCGCGGTCTTGCGGGCAGAACCACTACCCGCTGCGCCCGCGCGGAGGCGATATCTTCGCCATTTCGACGCCTCGAACATGCAATTAACAGGTCCTGACCCCAAGTCGCGACAAGCCTGTGGACGATCGGCCGCCGCGCTGTTGCGACCGGTTGAAAAGGCGCGCGGATTTTGACAAGGCGGTGGCATGAAAATCCGCCATTTGCTCGCTGTCATTGTGGCCGTCGCCGCTATCGGTCCGGGCATCGTCGTGGCGGTCGCGCGCTATGCGCCGGCGGCGGCACAGGCATCGGACGAGGTGCAATTGCCCTATTGGGCGTCGATCAGCGTCGATCGCGCGCGGATGCGCAAGGGGCCGTCGATGGACGTGCCGGTTTTGTGGGAATATCGGCGCAAGGATCTGCCGGTGAAAGTGATCGCGCGCCACGATCTGTGGCGCAAGGTCGAGGACCCCGACGGCGCGCAGGGGTGGATGGCGGCGCGCCTGCTCAGCCGCACGCGCACCGCGATCGTCACCGGCGAAATCCGCCCGATGCGCGAATCGCCGACGCCCGGCGCCGCGGTCGCCTATCGCGCCGAACCCGGCGTCGTCGGCCGGATCACCGACTGCAAGGACGGCTGGTGCCGCTTCGACGTCAGGGGCCGCAAGGGCTGGATCGAAACCGGCCATATCTGGGGCGACTGATTTGACGAGGGCCGGGCGCTTGTCCGCCCGGCCTTTGCTCCGTTTCGAGTCCTCTGCGGATCAGAAGAAACCGCGATGCACGCGTACAACCGCACCGCTGCGCAGGTTGACGAGCAGCAGGTCGTTATAGTGGCGAACATAGGTCAGCCCGGCGCCGGCGCGCGGAAGGTGCCAGCGTGCGTCATAGGCCAGGCGATAGGCGGGCGCATAATAGCGCGTGCCCAGCCGGGTTCCGACCGCGAAGCTGCGATAGCGGAACGGCGCGTGCCAATTGGCGTAGCGGCGGTCGCGCTTCCAGTCGCGCGCGTCTTCGCGATATTCCTGACGCGCGCCGCGCAATTCGCGATGTTCTTCGCGGACGTCGCGCCGGTCGCCATAGCGAACTGCCTGCCGGACGTCGCGTTTTTCCTGACGAATGTCCTGCCGGTCGCGGCGCAGTTCGCCGGGCGAGGTCGCGGCCGAGGCCGCCGCCGGGATCATCATGGCGGCGATCAGGCCGGCGGTGAGAAATTTGCTCTTCATGTGCCATTCCTTGTCTTGCCGTCAGGGGGGAGGGGATCTGCCCGATGACAGGAGAAGGATTAGGCGAGCGCGCTTGAACCGGTCCGGAATGCCGCGTTTAGTTTCAGGACATTAGTGTCGCAAAATGTCGCGGTTGAGCGTCGACGGTTCGTCAGACCAGCTCGATCGCCACCGCGGTCGCTTCGCCGCCGCCGATGCACAGGCTGGCGATGCCACGCTTCTTGCCGCGGTTCTGCAGCGCCGCGATCAGCGTCGCGATGATGCGCGTGCCGCTCGCGCCGATCGGATGGCCGAGCGCGGTCGCGCCGCCGTTGACGTTGATCCTGTCGTGCGGGATGCCGAGGTCGTGCATCGCGAACATTGCGACGCAGGCAAAGGCTTCGTTGACCTCGAACAGGTCGACGTCGCCGATCGACCAACCGGCCTTTGCCAGCACCTTGTTGATCGCGCCGATCGGGGCGACGGTGAAGTCCTTGGGTTCCTGCGCGTGCGCGGCGTGCGCGACGAGCTTTGCCACCGGCTTTGCGCCCTTCTTTTCGGCGACCGACTGGCGGGTCAGCACGACGGCGGCGGCGCCGTCGGAGATCGACGAGCTGGTCGCGGCGGTGATCGTGCCGTCCTTGGCAAAGGCGGGGCGCAGCGTCGGGATCTTGTCGGGATTGCCCTTGCCTGGCTGTTCGTCGGTATCGACGACGACCTCGCCCTTGCGGGTGGTCAGCGTGACCGGGGTGATTTCGGCGGCAAAGGCGCCGTCGGCGATCGCGGCCTGCGCGCGGCGCAGCGATTCGATCGCATAATCGTCCTGCGCCTGGCGGCTGAGCTGATAGGCATCGGCGGTGTCCTGCGCGAACGTCCCCATCGCGCGGCCCGCGTCATAAGCATCCTCCAGCCCGTCGAGGAACATATGGTCATAGGCGGTGTCGTGGCCGATGCGCGCGCCCGAGCGATGCTTCTTGAGCAGATAGGGCGCGTTGGTCATCGACTCCATGCCGCCCGCGACGGCGAGGTCGATGCTGCCCGCGGCGAGTGCCTCGGCGCCCATGATGACGGTCTGCATCCCCGATCCGCAGACCTTGTTCACGGTCGTCGCCTGCACCGACTTGGGCAGCCCGGCCTTGATCGCCGCCTGCCGCGCCGGCGCCTGGCCGAGCCCTGCGGGAAGCACGCAGCCCATATAGATGCGCTCGACATCCTCGCCCTTCACCCCGGCGCGCTCGACCGCCGCCTTGACCGCGGTGGCGCCGAGATCGGTCGCGCTCGCATCCGACAAAACGCCCTGCATGCCGCCCATCGGGGTGCGGGCATAGGACAGGAAGACGACGGGATCGGTGGCGGTCATGACGAGAGACTCCGGTGGGAAAGTTGGTCGGTGGGTCGATTAGCCCAAATGCTGCAAATGCGAAAGGGGTAGGGGCCGATCACCGCTGCTTGGTATTACCCTTCTGAGGAGCCGTAGCGAGGATCGGTCCCGCGATCTGGCGCCGTCATTTCAAAGTTCAGGGAAGTTCAGCCCAATGCGGTCCCGTGCCGGACTGGCGCTCGCCGGGGCGGGTGGATCGCGGGCTGGCATGGAAAAAATGCTGCTCATCCGCAATCTTGAAGCATAGCGGGATATTGTAGGAAAGAAGTTTTTCGGGAGGACGTTCGGAAGGTTGATTTGGCTGTCGCCGTAATGCGGTGAGCGACCGGAAGGGGGTGGGAAGCGTGACGGTTATCCGTCACCCCGCCACCTTCGCCAGCAGCTTGAACGCTGCTTCCGGATCAGCGTCGACCATGCCGAGCAGCGTGCGCGCTGGTCCTTCGGGCACCCGGCGGCCCTGCTCCCAATCGCGCAGCGTGGCGGCGCTGATGTGGAGTTTCTCGGCAAAGGCGGCTTGAGACAGCTTCACCTTGCCGCGAATGGCCTTGATATCCGGCCCGGCCACAACCCTGCCCCGCGTGGTGTCACCTTCCGCGAAGGCGATCGCATCGTTGAGACCGGCGGTGATCTTGTCATATGCTCGCTTGGTCATGATAACCTCCTACAGCGTGCTCCTGAGTGTCTTCGTCAGGGCAGCGAGAGCATTGCGCTCGCCCTGCGACAGCGAAACCTTTTCTCCCTTGCCAAACACTGTGAGGAGGAAGACCGGTATGTCATCGCCCGCAAAATAGCTGATGACGCGATAACCGCCTGACTTGCCTTTGCCTGGCTTGGCAAAGCGGAGCTTGCGAGCTCCTCCACATCCCGGCATGATCTCCCCAATTTGCGGATTGGCGGCAATCATATCGACGACCGCCGTCCGCTCGTGGTCACTCATGCCTGCGTCCTTCGCGGCCGAGAGATAGGCGTTGGTTTCGATGACCGCGTGCATTTTCGTTATATACGGCAATGCCGTGGCTTATTCAAGCGAGAAATTGCGGCAATGCCGTAGTTGGCGTTGCGATGGTGCGCGGGTTTCATCTTGCAACCCGATCGCCGTCATGATCTGACGAGCGAAACAAGGACGGGAGGCAAGTATGGAAAACCGAATCGACGGAGAGATCGCGCGGATGCAGCAGATCCTCGTCGCGCAGAAGGCGAGCTTCACCGCCGCCATGCCCGAAAGCCTCGCGGTGCGAACCGATCGCCTCGATCGTGCGATCGCGATGCTCGTCGATCATGCCGAGGATTTCGCGAAGGCAGTGAGCGAGGATTTCGGGCATCGCAGCCGCGACCAGACGCTGATGACCGACATCCTGCCCTCGGTCAGCGCGCTCAAACATGCGAAGAAGCATATGGCGAGCTGGGCGAAGGGCGAGAAAAGGAAGCCGACTTTCCCGCTCGGTCTGCTCGGCGCGAAGGCCGAGGTGGTCTATCAGCCGAAAGGCGTCGTGGGTGTCGTTGCCCCGTGGAACTTCCCCGTAGGCATGGTCTTCGTGCCGATGGCGGGCATCCTCGCTGCGGGCAATCGCGCGATGATCAAGCCCAGCGAATTTACAGAGAATGTGTCAGCGCTGATGGCGCGGCTCGTCGCCGACTATTTCGACGAGAGCGAGATGGCGGTGTTTACCGGCGGCCCCGAGGTCGGGATCGCCTTTTCGAAGCTCGCCTTCGACCATCTGATCTTCACCGGCGCGACGAGCGTCGGCAGGCATATCATGCGCGCCGCCGCCGATAATCTGGTGCCGGTGACGCTCGAGCTTGGCGGCAAGTCGCCGACCTTCATCGGGCGCAGCGCCGACAAGGCGCTCGCGGGGCAGCGCGTCGCGATGGGCAAGCTGATGAACGCGGGCCAGATCTGCCTCGCGCCCGACTATCTGCTCGTCGCCGCGGATCAGGAAGAGGAGGTGATCGAAAGCGTGAGCAAGGGCGCAGCGTCGCTCTATCCGACCTTGCTCGCGAACGACGATTACACCTCGGTCATCAACACGCGCAATTTCGACCGCTTGCAGGGTTACCTCGCCGACGCGCGCGACAAGGGTGCCGAGGTGATCGAGGTCAACCCGGGGCAAGAGGATTTCGCGAGTTCGAACGGCCACAAGATGCCCCTCCACATCGTTCGCAACCCGACCGACGACATGAAAGTGATGCAGGAGGAGATTTTCGGTCCCGTTCTGCCGGTCAAGACTTACAAGACGATCGACGACGCAATCGACTATGTGAACGCGCATGATCGTCCGCTCGGCCTCTATTATTTCGGCCAGAACAAGAGCGAGGAGGAGCGGGTGCTGACGCGCACGATCTCGGGCGGCGTGACGGTCAACGACGTGCTCTTCCACAATGCGATGGAGGATCTGCCTTTCGGCGGCATCGGGCCGTCGGGGATGGGCAATTATCACGGGATCGACGGCTTCCGCACCTTCAGCCACGCGCGCGCCGTCTATCGCCAGCCGAAGCTCGATGTTGCGGGGCTCGCGGGCTTCAAGCCGCCCTATGGCAAGGCGACGGCGAAGACGCTGGCGAAAGAACTCAAGAAATAACTTGGCAAACGGCGGCGTCCCGGCTTATCGGGGCGCCCGTCCACGGGCCCCTGTGGTGAAATTGGTAGACGCGCTCGACTCAAAATCGAGTTCCGCAAGGAGTGCTGGTTCGAGTCCGGCCAGGGGCACCATCGCCGCTCAAGATTTGTTATTGCATCACTTTTCGGTTGGTCGAACGGTTCGCCGCGACTTTCGGGCTGGTGCGATCGGCGGTGCAGCGCCCCCTGGTCGTTCGGCATTGCCGCCGCCATCCCCTTCGATGCGGCGATCGTCCGGCCGTTGTCGGCGCGATCGAAATTTTCAGTTGACGCACGCGGCGATGGCGCCACCCTCGCGCGTGCGTAGGTAGGGCCCGAAAAGGACAATCATTCTCCATGCAGTTGGTAATTGTGGAATCGCCGGCCAAGGCGAAGACGATCGAGAAATATCTCGGCCGCGATTTCAAGGTTTTGGCAAGCTATGGTCATGTGCGCGATCTGCCGCCCAAGGACGGGTCGGTCGATCCCGACGACGGCTTTGCGATGCAGTGGCAGCTCTATCCCGACAAGGCGAAGCGGCTGAAGGAGATTCAGGACGCGGCGAAGCAGGCCGACCGCCTGATCCTCGCGACCGACCCCGATCGCGAGGGCGAGGCGATCAGCTGGCATGTGCAGGAATTGCTGCGCAACAAGAAAGCGCTGCCGCAGGTCGTCGAGCGCGTGACCTTCAACGCGATCACCAAGCAGGCGGTGACCGACGCGATGGCGCATCCGCGCGGGCTCGACGACGATCTGATAGATGCCTATCGCGCGCGCCGGGCGCTCGATTATCTCGTCGGTTTCACCCTTTCGCCGGTGCTGTGGCGCAAGCTGCCCGGCGCGAAATCGGCGGGGCGCGTCCAGTCGGTCGCGCTGCGCATGATCGTCGAGCGCGAGCGCGAGATCGAGGCCTTCGTGCTGCAGCAATATTGGTCGGTCACCGGCCTGTTCGAAATGGCGGGCACGCCGTTCAAGGCGCGGCTCGCGCGCTGGCGCGGCGACAAGATCGAGCGGCTGTCGATCGGCACCGAAGCCGATGCGCGCGCCGCCGAAGCCGATGTGAAGGCGGGGCATTTCACCGTCGACGCGGTCGAAACCAAGCCGCTGACCCGCAACCCGCCGCCGCCCTTCACCACCTCGACCCTGCAACAGGAAGCCGCACGCAAGCTCGGTTTTTCGGCAAGCCACACGATGCGCGTCGCGCAGAATCTCTACGAGGACGGCGCGATCACCTATATGCGCACCGACGGCGTCCAGATGGACGGCAGCGCGATCAGCGCGGCGCGCAGGGCGATCGCCGACCGCTACGACGGCGGCTATGTCCCGGACAAGCCGCGCCAGTATCAGACGAAGGCGAAGAATGCGCAGGAAGCGCATGAGGCGATACGGCCGACCGATTTTGGCAAGGACAAGGTCGGCAGCGGCGACCATGCGCGGCTCTATGAACTGATCTGGAAGCGCGCGCTGGCGAGCCAGATGGCGTCGGCACGGCTCGAGCGGACGAGCGTCGACCTGACCGACGGCACGGGGAAGACGATGCTGCGCGCGACCGGGCAGGTCGTGAAATTCCCCGGTTTCCTCGCGCTCTACGACGAAGGCCGCGACGATAATGGGGAAGACGACGACGCGCGCCTGCTCCCTGCTATGGGCAAGGGCGATGCCCCCGCCAAAAACGGGGTCGAGGTCGAAGGGCACGAGACGCAGCCGCCGCCGCGCTATTCGGAGGCGAGCCTCGTCAAGAAGATGGAGGAGCTCGGCATCGGGCGTCCGTCGACCTATGCCTCGATCCTGCAGGTGCTCAAGGACCGCGCCTATGTGACGGTGGAGAAGAACCGCTTTCATCCCGAAGAGAGCGGGCGCCTGCTCACGGCGTTCCTCGAACGCTTTTTCGCGCGCTATGTCGAATATGATTTTACGGCGGGGCTCGAAGAGGAACTCGACGACGTGTCGGGCGGCCGCGCGCAGTGGCAGGCGGTGCTCGAGCGCTTCTGGCGCGATTTCAAGCCGCGCACCGGCGAGGTGATGGAGCAGAAGCCGTCGGAGATCACCGCGGCGCTCGACGAATTCCTCGGCCCCTACCTCTTCCCCGACAAGGGCGACGGCAGCGACCCGCGCCTGTGCCCCAATTGCGGCACCGGGCGGCTCGCGCTTCGCGGCGGGCGCTTCGGCCCCTTCATCGCGTGCAGCAATTATCCCGAGTGCAAATATACGCGCAAGTTCGCGCAGCCGGGCGGAACCGAAAATGGCGGCGACAACGGCCCCGAGACGCTCGGCACCGATCCCGACAGCGGGCTCGAGGTCACCAAGCGCAGCGGGCGTTTCGGCCCCTATATTCAGCTCGGCGGCGGCAAGGAAGCGAAGCGCTCGTCGATCCCGAAGGACATAGCGGCCGAGGACTTCGACCTCGATTATGCGCTGCGGCTCTTGAGCCTGCCGCGCGAGGTCGGCGTGCATCCCGAAAGCGGCAAGCCGATCGTCGCCGGGCTCGGGCGCTATGGCCCCTATCTGCTCCACGACGGCAAATATGCGAAGCTCGCCGGCACCGCCGAAATCTTCGAGATCGGCATGAACGCCGCGGTCGCGCGTATCGCCGATGCAGCGAACGGCGGCGGACGCGGGCGCGCCAAGGCCGAGCCGCTCAAGACCTTTGGCGCGCATCCGGTGAGCGGCGGCGAGATGAAGCTGATGGCTGGGCGCTTCGGTCCTTATGTCACCGACGGCACCACCAACGCGACCTTGCCCAAGACGCTCGAACCCGACGCGCTCACCGCCGAGGAAGCGGTCGCACTGATCGACGCCAAGGCGGCGAAGGGACCGGCGAAGGGGAAGAAGAAAGCGGCGCCGAAGAAGGCTGCCGCGAAGAAGGCGCCGGCGAAGAAAACTGCGTCTAAGAAATAGGCGGCTATATGGTTCGCAAACCGAGGCCGATGGCGGTTTTGGGGTGGTGAACCGCCATGGCCTTCTTGCGTCGTCGCGGGTTGGATCCGGCCGGCGCAGGGGCCGCGTGACATTCCAAAGCTCAGGCCAAAGTTCAGGAAAGTTCAGCCCATTGCGTCCCCCGATCTGGACCGGGAGGATTGCCGAACGCATCGCGCGCGCCTCGCCGCGGCCGCACGCGCGAACTAGGCAGCGACCGCTTTTATCCACCAGATGAAAGAGCCGGATGAAGGCTGGCACAGCCGGATAATGTAGGAAAGGCTTTTTTGAAGGCGATGCCCGCTTGGGAGAGCGTTACGATCCTCCCCGCTCGCGGGGAGGTGGCAGCCCCGCAGGGGCTGACGGAGGGGGGTGGCGTCCTCGCGCAATGCAGCTTGAGGACGATGACCCCCTCCACCGCCTTCGGCGGTCCCCCTCCCCGCAAGCGGGGAGGATTTGTTACGTCGCCTCCCACTCGAAAGCCGTCATCCTGGCGAAACCTGGATGACCGCCATATTCGAGCATGTTAGAGTGCCGCATCGGGAGGTATTTCGATGCGCCGCTTGCTCGCTGCTTTGCTCGCCCTCTTCGCGATGTCTACCATCCCCGCCGCCGCGCAGCAGCCCGGAACGCTGATTTCCGCCGACCCGATGCCGGAAGCGCCGCCCGGCGTGCAGGCGTGGCGCGTGCGTTACTGGACCGCGAACGGGGAGGGCGCGCCGTTCCAGGTCACCGGCATCGTCGCCGCGCCGATGGAGGCGATCCCGCCGCGCCCGCGCCGCGTGATCGCGTGGACGCACGGCGCATGGGGCGTCGCCGAAAAATGCGCGCCTTCGCTCAGCCCGGACTTCTTCGCCTATTCGGCGGGGATGGACGCGGTGCGCGCGGGCTATGTCGTCGTCGCGCCCGATTATATCGGGCTCGCCAGCCCGACGATGCATCCGTTTCTGGTCGGCACCGACACGGCGCAGGCGGTGCTCGACGCGGTGCGCGCGGCGCGCGCAATACCAGGCGCGGCGGCGGGAAGCAGCTTCGCCGTCTGGGGCGAATCGCAGGGCGGTCATGCCGCGCTGTGGACCGCGATCGCGGCGCGCTCCTATGCCCCCGAACTGACGCTCGTCGGCACCGCCGCGGCGGCGCCGCCGACCGACCTTGCCGCCAACCTCCGCGAAGGCAGCGACAAGAATGCGCGCGCGCTGCTGCTCTCCTTCGCGCTGCATAGCTGGTCGACGCTCTACGGCTTCTCGCTCGACAGCGTCGCCAACCGCACCAACCAGGGCATCATCCACCGCCTTGCCGAGAATAACTGCGTCAGCTTCAACAAGAAGCCGAAGCTCGGCACCATCCTCGGTATCCTGACCATCGCGCGCGCGACGCGCAGCAAGGATATCGGGAGGATCGAGCCCTTCGGCTCCTTTGCGCGCGCGAACAGCGTCGATCCGGCGCGCGTGCCGGGACCGCTGCTGATCGCGCAGGGCGACAAGGACACGATCGTCGCGCCCGCGGTCACGCGCAGGTTCGCGAAGGCCGTGTGCCGCAAACGGACGAAGCTGCGGTGGTTCGAGATGCCCGGTACTGCGCATGGCGCGAGTGCAAAGGACAGCGTGATCGAAACGCTGGCGTGGATCGGCGCGCGCTTCGATGGAGAGGCGCCGCCCGACGATTGCCGGCGGATTTAGAGCAAAGCAGCATCCATCTTGATCGTCATTCCGGCGAAAGCCGGAATCCCGCCGCTGCTGAAAAAATGCGAGGGCGAGATTCCGGCCTTCGCCGGAATGACGCTATTGGGGGGAAGCGGTGTGTCTCGATCCGACTCGATCATGCTCAGCCTGGCCTCAATCGACCCAGTCGAGCCCCATGTCGCGATAGACGCTGCGGTCCTCGTCCCAATTTTCCTTGACCTTGACGTGCAGGAACAGGTGGACCTTGCGCCCCATCAGTTCGGCGAGTTCGGCGCGCGCTCTTGCGCCGATTTCCTTGATGCGCGCGCCGCCCTTGCCCAGCACGATCGCGCGCTGGTTGTCGCGCGCGACATAGATTTGCTGGTGGATTTCGGCGCTGCCGTCGGGGCGCGTCTTGAACAGTTCGGTTTCGACCGTCGACTGATAGGGAAGCTCTTCGTGGAGCTGGCGATAGAGCTGTTCGCGCGTGATCTCGGCGGCGAGCATCCGCTCGGGCGCGTCGCTCACCTCATCCTCGGGAAAATGCCATGGCCCCTCGGGCATCAGCTGGGCGAGATGCGCCTTCAGTTCGGGCACGCCGTCGCCGCTGCTCGCCGCGATGAAGAAGGTTTCGTCGAACGTGACCTTGGCGTTCAGTTCGGTCGCGATGGCGAGCAGCTTGTCCTTCCTGGTCAGGTCGACCTTGTTGAGGACGAGATATTTCTTCTCGGGCCGCCCCGCGACACCTTCGAGCACGCGCTCGACGCGCCCGGTCAGCTTCGCGGCGGCGTCGACCATCACCAGGATCGCCTCGGCTTCCTCGAGGCTGCCCCAGGCGGCCGCAACCATCGCGCGGTCGAGCCGGCGGGTCGGCGCGAAGATGCCCGGCGTGTCGATCAGGATGATCTGCGCCTCGCCCGCCATCGCGACGCCCATCAGCCGCGTGCGCGTGGTCTGCGCCTTGGGGCTGACGATCGCGACCTTCTGGCCGACGAGCGCGTTGACGAGGGTCGATTTGCCCGCATTGGGCGCGCCGACGACGGCGACGAAGCCGCAGCGCTGGGTCATTTTATGTCGTCCTGTATCAATCGTTCGAGCAGCGCCGCCGCGGCGGCCTTTTCGGCCGCCTGTTTCGACGCGCCTTCGCCCTCCGCCTCGGCGAGCTTTCCGATGCTCACCGCGACGCGGAAGCGCGGGGCATGGTCGGGGCCTTCGCGGCGGACGAGGCGATATTCGGGCGGCCTGCGCTTCCGCGCCAGCGCCCATTCCTGCAGCGCCGCCTTGGGGTGCTTGGGCGCCGCGACCTGCCCCTCGATCATGTCGCCCCATTTGTCGGTGATGAAAGCGCGCGCGGCCTCCTCGCCAAGATCGAGCCACAGCGCGCCGATCAGCGCCTCGAGCACGTCGGCGGCGATATTGTCGCTCTGCCGCCCGCCGTCGCCGATCGCCTGCGCGCCGAAGCGGACGTGCGCGCTGAGGTCGAGCGCCTGCGCGATGCGCGCGCAGGTTTCGCCCGACGCGAGCGCGTGAAGGCGCGACGAAAGTTCGCCTTCCGCCGCCTTGGGAAAGCGGCGGAACAGCTCCGACGCGATGACGAGGCCGAGCACGCGGTCGCCGAGGAATTCGAGCCGCTGATAATCGCCCGCGCCGCTGCTGCCATGGGTCAGCGCTTCGTGGTAGAGCGCGAGGTCGCGGGGTTCGGCCCCGGTCAGGGCGGCGATGGTTTCAGCGGAAACGCCGCCCGTCAAAAGCCTTCCCCAAGCCGTTCCCAGCGCGCCGCGGTGAACCAGCTTACGGGATTGAACCAGCTTGCCGAGCCGTCGGTCGAGAACATCGACACCAGCGCGTGGCCGACCAGATTCTTTTCGGGGACGAGGCCGATGCCCTGGTTCTCGATCGCCGGGAAGCGGCTGTCGGCGCTGCGGTCGCGGTTGTCGCCCATCAGGAACAGATGTCCCTCGGGCACGGTGATCAGCGGCGTATTGTCCTCGGGGATCGAGGTGATGTCGAGCACCGCATAGCTCTTGCCGCTGGGCAAGGTTTCCCTGAAGCGCGGATAGCGGCACTGGCGCTCGCCGTTCGCGCCGATCTCCTCGAACTGCATCGCATAGCAGGGCAGGGTGCCGTTGGTGCGCGAGGCGTCGATCATATTCTGCGTCACGGGAATCACGAAATCGGCCATCCTCTCGCGCTTCAGCGGCTTGCCGTTGAGCCAGACAATGCCGCCGCGCACCTGGATCGTATCGCCGGGCAGGCCGATCACGCGCTTGATATAATCATTGTCGTTGACCGGCGGCGCCTTGAACACGACGACGTCGCCGCGTTCGGGGGTGCGCGGAAAGATGCGGCCCGGGATCAGCGGCAGGCTGAACGGCAGGCTGAACTTCGAATAGCCATAGGCCATCTTGTTGACGAGCAGATAGTCGCCGATCAAGAGGCGCGGCTGCATCGATTCCGACGGAATGTTGAAGGGCGAGAGGAAGAAGCTGCGAAAGATCAGCACCGCGATCGCCAGCAGGGCGAGGAAGCGGACCGTGTCGACCGCCTCTTCCTTGGCGGAAACAGGGGCCGGGGTGGGCGAGCTGTCGGCGGTAGCGCTGGCGTCGGTCATGGCGCGGCATTGGCGACGAATAGGTCTGCACGTCAAGCAAATATCGGCGGACGGCGCTGGCATGGGCGCGGCGGCGGTCCTAAAGAGGGCGCGACATCTCCAACGGATAACAAAAGGAAGTCCGATGACCACCGCCGCAAAAGCCTGGCAGGCGCTCGCCGACTGGAAACCGCAGAAGATTGCCGATCTCGTCGCGGCCGATCCCGATGCGCGGTTGCAGGCGACGGTGCGCAGTGTCGCCGACATCCGCTTCGATTTCGCCAAGACGCATCTCGACGAAGCCGCGGTCGCGATCCTGTCGGACCTTGCCGCGGCGCAGGACTTCGCGGGGCGGCGCAAGACGCTGTTTTCGGGCGGCATCGCCAACCCGACCGAGGCGCGCGCCGCCGAACACAGCGCCGAACGCGGCGAGGGCGCGCCGGAGTCGGTGCATCGCGCGCAGGCGCTGCACCAGCGGATGCGGATGCTCGTCGACGCGATCGAGGCCGGCGCGTTCGGCGAAATCCGCCACCTGCTCCATATCGGTATCGGCGGCTCGGCGCTCGGTCCCGACCTGCTCGTCGACGCGCTCGGGCGGCACAACAGCCGCTATGACGTCGCGGTGGTGTCGAACGTCGATGGCGCGGCGCTGAGCGAGGCCTTCGCGAAATTCAGCCCCGAACACACGCTGGTCGCGGTCGCATCGAAGACGTTCACGACCACCGAGACGCTGCTCAACGCGGGCTCGGCGCTGCAATGGCTCGAGGAGGCGGGGGTCGAGGACCCGACCGGACGCTTCATCGCGCTGACCGCCAACCCCGAAAAGGCGATGGAGTGGGGGATCGACGAGACGCGCATCCTGCCGTTCAGCGAGACCGTCGGCGGGCGCTATTCGCTGTGGTCGTCGATCGGCTTTCCCGCCGCGCTCGCGCTCGGC
Organism: Sphingopyxis indica; assembly: GCF_900188185.1. GTDB lineage: Bacteria > Pseudomonadota > Alphaproteobacteria > Sphingomonadales > Sphingomonadaceae > Sphingopyxis > Sphingopyxis indica. The sequence goes on from NZ_FZPA01000001.1 coordinate 576,023, forward strand.
TGGGATGCCTTTGCCGAACTGCTCGAAGGCGCGGCGGAGATGGACCGTCACTTCCGCCTCGCCGACGGCGCCGACAATGTCTGCCTGCTCGCGGCCTTCGTCGACCAGCTTTATGCGAACCGCCTCGGCTGCCAGACGCGCGCGGTGTTCGCCTATGACGAAAGGCTGCGGCTGCTCCCCGACTATCTGCAACAGCTCGAGATGGAGTCGAACGGCAAGGCGGTGACGCTCGATGGCAAGCCGCTGGATCAGGCAAGCGCGGCGATCACCTGGGGCGGCGTCGGCACCGACGCGCAGCATGCGGTGTTCCAGCTGCTCCATCAGGGCACGCATCTGACGCCCGTCGAATTCGTCGTCGCGCGCGAGCCCGATCATCTGCTCGACGAGGCGCATCACGAAACGCTCGTCGCCAATTGCATCGCGCAGGGCGCCGCGCTGATGGCCGGGCGCGCGAGCGACGACGGCGCGCGGAGCTACCCCGGCGATCGCCCGTCGGCGACGATCCTGCTCGACCAGGTGAGCCCGCACAGCCTGGGCGCGCTGATCGCCTTCTACGAGCATCGCGTATTCGCGAACGCCGTGCTGCTCGGCATCAACCCGTTCGACCAGTTCGGGGTCGAACTCGGCAAGGAAATGGCGAAAGGGCTGGCCGAGGGCACGGTCGAATTCGATCCGGCGACGCAGGCGCTGATGAAGGCGGCGCTGGGCGAATAACCTCCGTTCGTCATTGCGAGGACCCCGGACTCCGGGGGACGAAGCAATCCAGAGCGGTCTTGGGCAGCCCTGGATTGCCGCGTCGCCTTCGGCTCCTCGCAATGACGGGGTGTTTACACTGAATGCAAAATTCGATTGGCAAGCCGTTACCGCGTAACCACATAGGCGTCGGCTGCGAATGCTCGCGGCAATCTTCAGGGGTTTTCCATGAGCGGTTTCGACTATGATCTCTTCGTCATCGGCGCCGGATCGGGCGGCGTCCGCGCGAGCCGCGTCGCTGCCTCGCACGGCGCGCGCGTTGCGGTGGCGGAGGAGCATCGGGTCGGCGGGACCTGCGTGATCCGCGGCTGCGTGCCGAAGAAATTGCTCGTCTATGGCGCGCATTTCGCCGAGGATCTGAAGGATGCGCGCAAGTTCGGCTGGGACGTGCCCGACTGCCGGTTCGACTGGAATGTGCTGCGCGACAATGTGCTCGGCGAGGTCGACCGGCTCGAGGGCCTCTATGGCCAGACGCTCGACAACCACAAGGTCAAGGTCTTCAAGACCCGCGCGACGATCGTCGGCCCGCAGAAGGTGCAGCTCGCCGACGGCACCGAACTCACCGCCGAACGCATCCTCGTCGCCACGGGCGGCTGGCCCTTCGTTCCCGAATTTCCGGGGAGCGAATATGCGATCACCTCGAACGAGGTCTTCCACCTCGAAACCTTGCCCAAGCGGATCGTGATCGCGGGCGGCGGCTATATTGCCAACGAGTTCGCCGGCATCTTCAACGAATTCGGCAGCAAGGTGACGATCGTCAATCGCGGCGATGCGATCCTGCGCGGCTATGACGAGCAGATTCGCGACCGGCTGCTCCAGATTTCGATGACCAAGGGGATCGAATTCCGCTTCAACGCGCCCTTTCAGTCGATCGAGAAGAATGGCGACGGCTCGCTGACGGTACATTTGGACAATTGCGACCCGATCGTCGCCGATGCCGTGCTCGTCGCCACGGGCCGCGCGCCGAATACCAAGGGGCTCGGGCTCGAGGAGGTCGGGGTCGAGCTCGACGCCAAGGGCGCGATCAAGGTCGATGAAACCAACCAGTCGTCGGTGCCGAGCATCTACGCCGTCGGCGACGTCACCGACCGCATCCAGCTCACCCCCGTCGCGATCCGCGAGGGGCAGGCGTTTGCGGATAGCGTCTATGGCGGCCAGCCGACCGTTGTCGATTACAAGAATGTCCCGAGTGCGGTGTTCAGCCACCCGCCGATCGGCGCGGTCGGCATGACCGAGGCCGAGGCGCGCAACAAACTCGGTTCGGTGCGCGTCTATACGAGCGATTTCCGCGCGATGAAGAATGTCCTCGCGGGCCGCAACGAGCGCGCGCTTTACAAGATGGTGGTGAATGCCGCGACCGACCAGGTCGTCGGATTGCACATGATCGGCCCCGACGCGCCCGAGATATTGCAGGCGGCGGCGGTCGCGGTGAAAGCGGGGCTGACCAAGGCCGATTTCGACGCGACGGTGGCGCTGCACCCGAGCATGGCGGAAGAACTGGTGTTGCTGAAGTAGAGAGACTCCCCTCCCGCTTGCGGGAGGGGTAGGGGAGGGCGCTCTTCCGCACGTTCCGTTCTGGAACAGGCCCTCCCCCGACCCCTCCCGCAAGCGGGAGGGGAGAAGATCACCCGATCCGGTACGGCACCACGTCCCGCCGATCCGGGTCCACCAATATCGGCCGGTCGCTCGGCGGGAAGGCGCGCTGGTCGCAGTCGTCGCGCGGGCAGATGCGGCACGAGGAGCCGATGCGCGTCGCGGCGTGCGGAGCGTCGACATCGACCCCGTCGGCATAGACGAAATCGGCCGCATATTGCGCCTCGCACCCCAACGCGACGGCGTAGCGGCGCGGTGCGCGGGCATAGCTGCCCGATGGCTTCACCAGCCCCTTCGCCATCGAGACGTAGCGCAGCCCGTCGGGGGTTTCGGCGAGCTGGAACAATATGCGGTCGGGGATCGCCGCCGCCTCGTGGACGATCCACAGCGGGCACGCCCCGCCGAAGCGCGCGAATTGCAGTCGCGTGGCGCTGTGCCGCTTGGTGATATTGCCCGCCATGTCGACGCGGCAGAAGAACATCGGGATGCCGCGCGCGCCCGGCCGCTGGAGCGTCGAGAGGCGGTGGCACGCCTGCTCGAAGCTCACCCCATATTCGAGCCGCAGCCGGTCGATGTCGTGGCGCGCCGCGCGCGCGCTGGCGCGGAACGGGGCGTAGGGCATCAGCACCGCGCCCGCCGCATAATTGGCGAGCCCGACGTGGAGGAGCTGGCGCGCGGCGGCGGTGCGCAGCGGCGAGGCTTCGACCACCGCCGCAATCTCCTTTGTCAATGCCAGCGCGGCGAGCTGGTGCGCGAGCTGGAAGCGGCGGCTTTCGGGCGGCTGCGACGGGTCGATCACCAGATGACGCATCGTCGCGTCGAAATCGCGCAAGGTTTGCGACTGCTGATAGACGATCGAGATGCCGAGTGCTTCGCGCAGCCGCCGTTCGATCGTCTCGATTGCGGGGGAGGGCGCCCGTCCGCGCAGCTGCCCGGCCAGCGCCTCGGCTGCGCGGTCGATGCTGTCGACATAGTTCCCCGCGTCGTGAAACCAGTCGCGCACCTCCTCCCACGGCAGGCGGCTGCCCTCTGCGGTGCCGCCGGTCAGCGCTTCGTCGATGATCTGAAGCCGCTGGCCTGCGCGGCGATAGGCCGCGTGAAGTGCGACGAACTGATCGGCGAGCTGCGGCTGCTGGAGCGCGGCGCGTTCGAGCTGTTCGGGGGGCAGAGGCGACGCCGCAAACAGCGGATCGGCGGCCGCTTCGCGCAGCGCGCCAGCGCGGCGGTCGCCCGCGTCGCTCGCGACCTCTTCCCATTCGAGCGGGAAGAGCTTTTGCAACCGGTCGAGCAGTGCCGGGGTCAGCGGGCGATCGTCATGCTCGATCTGACTGAGGTAGGAGGTCGAGATGCCGAGCGTCGCGGCGAACTCGGCCTGTTTGAGGCCGCGATCGAGGCGCAGCGCCTTGAGACGATTTCCCGCAAAGATTCGTTGGCGCACCGCAAATCCTCCCCGTGCCGGGGAGGATAGTTTGCAAACTCCAACTTCGCAACTTTGCAAATTCGCATTTGCACGACGCGCTACAAGAAGGCACACGAGCCCCCGCTATTTCAGGAGAGTGCCGAGTGTCCGCCAATATCGCCGAAATGGAACGCCGCCGCGCCGCCGCCGCGCTGGGTGGCGGGCAAAAGCGTATCGACGCACAACATGCCAAGGGCAAGCTGACCGCGCGCGAACGGCTCGACGTGCTGCTCGACGAAGGCTCGTTCGAGGAACTCGACACCTATGTCGAGCATGATTGCGTCGATTTCGGGATGCAGGACCAGCGGATCCCCGGCGACGGCGTCGTCACCGGATCGGGGACGATCAACGGCCGCCTCGTCTATGTCTTCAGCCAGGATTTCACCGTGTTCGGCGGATCGCTGTCGAAGCGCCATGCCGAGAAAATCTGCAAGGTGATGGACAAGGCGATGCTCGTCGGCGCGCCGGTGATCGGCCTCAACGACAGCGGCGGCGCGCGCATTCAGGAAGGGGTCGCGAGCCTCGGCGGCTATGCCGATGTGTTCCAGAAGAATGTGCTGGCGTCGGGCGTGGTGCCGCAGATCAGCCTCATCATGGGGCCGTGCGCTGGCGGCGCGGTTTACAGCCCCGCGATGACCGACTTCATCTTCATGGTGAAGGACAGCAGCTACATGTTCGTCACCGGCCCCGATGTGGTCAAGACGGTGACGAATGAAGTGGTGACGCAGGAAGAACTGGGCGGCGCGATCACGCACACGACCAAAAGCTCGGTCGCCGACCTGGCATTCGAGAATGACATCGAGGCGCTGCTCAGCGTCCGCGATTTCTTCGACTATCTGCCCGAGAACAATCGCGCCGGCGTGCCCGCACGGCCGACGAGCGACCCGTTCGACCGCGCCGAGATGAGCCTCGACACGCTGATCCCGCCCAATGCGAACCAGCCCTATGACATGCACGAGCTGATCCGCAAGACGGTCGATGAGGGCGATTTCTTCGAGGTGCAGCCCGCGCACGCCGCGAACATCATCTGCGGTTTCGGGCGCATCGAGGGGCGCACGATCGGCATCGTCGCGAACCAGCCGATGGTGCTCGCGGGGGTGCTCGACATCAATTCGTCGAAGAAGGCGGCGCGCTTCGTGCGCTTCTGCGACGCGTTCGAGATTCCGATCGTCACCTTCGTCGACGTCCCCGGCTTCCTGCCCGGCACGAGCCAAGAATATAACGGCATCATCAAGCATGGCGCGAAACTGCTCTTCGCCTATGCCGAAGCGACCGTGCCGAAAATCACGGTCATCACGCGCAAGGCCTATGGCGGCGCATACGACGTGATGGCGTCGAAACATCTGCGCGGCGATCTGAACTATGCCTGGCCGACCGCCGAGATCGCGGTGATGGGCGCCAAGGGCGCGGTCGAGATCATCTTCCGCAGCGACATCGGCGACCCCGAAAAGATCGCCGAGCGGACGAAGGAATATGAGGACCGCTTCGCCAACCCCTTCGTCGCGGCGTCGCGGGGGTATATTGACGAGGTGATCTATCCGCACTCGACGCGGCGGCGGATCGCGCTGGGGCTACGGAAGCTGCGGAACAAGCAGTTGGAGAACCCGTGGAAGAAGCATGATAATATTCCGCTGTGAGGAGAAAGCGCGGTGGCAAAAATCGACGGCGATGATCGAGAACTAAATGATACAGATGCTTCTTTCATAAAGGGAATGCTGAAGCGTGGGGACGCCCAGCACCATGTGGCAGCATACTTCGGCGTCGATTCAAGAGCAGTGTCTCATATCAACACCCGGAAGACATTTGGTTCGGTTCCTGCAGCCTCGGCGACGGCACTGCCCCCTCCAGGGCCTTATCGTCCTGACCCCATTTATGTCGCATTCTATCAGGAGATGGCTCGCGTTAATCAATTGTGGAACGAGCGGAAACTTAAAGAGGCAAAGGCGCGTCTGGAGCGAGCGCTGAGATCTCCTGCCATCCCGCTCGAGCAGAGCGCTATTGAAGAACTGGCGGATGATTTCTTCCGCGACGAGTTTGGAATCATGAAGGATTTTGACGAATGAAACTCGGCCGCCTCAATCACATCGGCGTCGCGACGCCGTCGATCGCCGACAGCATCGTCTTTTACCGCGAGGTGATGGGCGCGACGAAGATTCACGAGCCGTTCGATCTGCCCGAACAGGGGGTGAAGGTGTGTTTCGTCGATACGCCGACCGATACCGGACTGAACGGCACGCAGATCGAGCTGATCGAACCGCTGCCCGGCAACACCTCGATCGCGGGCTTCCTCGAGAAGAACCCTGCGGGGGGCCAGCATCATATGTGCTACGAAGTGCCCGACATTCACGCCGCCAAAGCCGAGTTCGAAGCGATGGGCAAGCGGGTGCTCGGCGAGCCGCGGATCGGGGCGCATGGGACGCCGATTTTCTTCGTCCACCCCAAGGATATGGGCGGGGTGCTGACCGAGATTATGGAGACGCCGAAGGGGGCGCATTGACCTTCATTTCATCGTCACCCCGGACTTGATCCGGGGTCCATGACTTCACTGCTGCGATGGATGCCGGATCAAGTCCGGCATGACGAAAAATAGAGAATGAGACTGGATATGACCGACAAACCCACGCTCGACCAATGGGCCGCCGCCGCCGGCAAGGAGGTGAAGGGCAAGGACCTGACCTGGCACACGCCCGAGGGGATTGCGGTCAAGCCGCTCTACACCGCCGAAGACGTCCGGACCGACCCCGGCCTGCCCGGCTTCGCGCCCTTCACGCGCGGGGTTCGCGCGTCGATGTATGCGGGGCGGCCGTGGACGATCCGGCAATATGCGGGCTTTTCGACCGCCGAGGAATCGAACGCCTTTTATCGCCGCAACCTCGCGGCGGGGCAGAAGGGGCTGTCGGTCGCGTTCGACCTCGCGACCCACCGCGGCTATGACAGCGACCATGTGCGCGTCGTCGGCGACGTCGGCAAGGCGGGGGTCGCGATCGACAGCGTCGAGGATATGAAGATCCTCTTCGACGGCATCCCGCTCGACCAGATGTCGGTCAGCATGACGATGAACGGCGCGGTGATCCCGATCCTCGCCTTCTTCATCGTCGCGGGCGAGGAGCAGGGTGTCGACAGAAAATTGCTCGACGGGACCATCCAGAACGACATTCTGAAGGAGTTCATGGTCCGCAACACCTATATCTACCCGCCCGAACCCTCGATGCGGATCATCAGCGATATTTTCGGCTACACCTCGCGCGAGATGCCGAAGTTCAACAGCATTTCGATCAGCGGCTATCATATGCAGGAAGCCGGCGCGACGCAGGTGCAGGAACTGGCCTTCACCATCGCCGACGGCATCGAATATGTGAAATATGGCGTCGCCAGCGGCCTCGACATCGACAAGTTCGCCGGGCGCCTGTCCTTCTTCTTCGCGATCGGCATGAATTTCTTCATGGAGGCGGCGAAGCTGCGCGCGGCGCGCGTGCTGTGGCACCGGGCGATGACAAAGCTTGGCGCGCAGTCCGAACGCTCGAAGATGCTGCGGACCCATTGCCAGACCTCGGGCGTTTCGCTCACCGAGCAGGACCCCTATAACAATGTCGTCCGCACGACCATCGAGGCGATGGCGGCGATGCTCGGCGGGACGCAGAGCCTCCACACCAATGCGCTCGACGAGGCGATCGCGCTGCCGACCGACTTCTCGGCGCGCATCGCCCGCAACACGCAGATCATCATTCAGGAAGAGACGGGCATGTGCAATGTCGTCGATCCCTTGGGCGGCAGCTATTATGTCGAGGCGCTGACGCAGGAGCTGGTCGATGCGGCGCAGGCGATCATCGACCGCGTCGAGGCCGAGGGCGGCATGGCGAAGGCGGTCGCGGCGGGCTGGCCCAAGGCGATGATCGAGGAAGCCGCCGCGGCGCGGCAGGCGCGCGTCGACCGTGGCGACGATGTGATCGTCGGCGTCAACAAATATCGCCTAAAGGACGAGGATCTGCTCGAAACGCTCGAAGTCGACAATAGCAAGGTGCGCGAGGCGCAGGTCGCGCGGATCAATCGCGTCAAGGCAAGCCGCGACGAGGCGGCGTGCCGTGCAGCGCTGAAGGCGCTGCGCGACGCCGCCGCGGCGCCGCAGTCGGTCGAGACCAACCTGCTCGCCCATGCGGTCGAGGCGGCGCGCGCGCGCGCGACCTTGGGTGAGATTTCGTCGGCGATGGAGGAGGCATTCGGCCGCTACGCCACCGTGCCGACCCCGGTGAAGGGCGTCTATGCCGCGCCCTACAAGGACGACAGCCGCTGGGCGCAGGTCGTCGATGGAGTCAAGGCGGTCGAGCGCCGCCTGGGCCGTGCGCCGAAGCTGCTGGTCGCCAAGATGGGGCAGGACGGCCACGACCGCGGCGCCAACGTCATCGCCTCGGCGTTCAGCGACATGGGCTTCGACGTCGTGTCGGGGCCGCTGTTCCAGACTCCGCAAGAAACGGTGGTGCTGGCGCTCGAAAACGGGGTCGATGCGGTCGGCGCTTCGAGCCTCGCCGCCGGACACAAGACCTTGATCCCCGAACTCATCAAGGGACTGAAGGAGGCGGGCCGCGGCGACATCAAGGTGATCGCGGGCGGGGTGATCCCGCCGCAGGATTATGATTATCTGCGCGACGCGGGGGTGCAGGGCATTTATGGCCCCGGCTCGAACGTCGTCGAGTGTGCAGCCGATGTGCTGCGCCTGCTGGGACATAATATGCCGCCGATTGGAGAAGCTGCGTGACAAACCAAACAAATTGCGCCCCTGCGCAGGCAGGGGCCTATCACCACGTCTATCAAAATGGCGCGGCGCTTGCGGCACACACCGGAGATGGGCCCCTGCCTGCGCAGGGGCACGCCGACCAGGAATGTCGGCGTGACTGGACCCGCGAGGAAATCGCGGCACTGTTCGACCTGCCGTTCGACGAGCTGATGTGGGAGGCGCAAAGCGTCCATCGCCGCCACCACGCGCGCGGTGAAATCCAGCTTTGCACCCTGCTGAGCATCAAGACCGGCGGCTGCGCCGAGGATTGCGGCTATTGCTCGCAGTCGAAGAGCGCCGACAGCGGCCTCAAGGCCACCAAGCTGATGGACGTGCGCGCGGTGCTGCAAGCTGCGGCGCAGGCGAAAGATTCGGGATCGAAGCGCTTCTGCATGGGCGCCGCGTGGCGCAACCCCAAGGACCGCGACATGCCGGCGATCGTCGAGATGATCGAGGGCGTGCGCGCGATGGGCATGGAAACCTGCATGACGCTGGGGATGCTGACCAAGGAGCAGGCTCAGATTCTGGGCGCCGCGGGGCTCGATTATTACAACCATAATATCGACACGAGCCCCGAAAATTACGAGAATATCATCTCGACGCGCACCTTTCAGGACCGGCTCGACACGCTCGAGGAAGTCCGCAACGCCGGGATCAACGTCTGCTCGGGCGGCATCGTCGGGCTGGGCGAGACGCGCGCCGACCGCGTCGGCTTCATCCACGCGCTCGCGACACTCGAACGCCATCCCGAAAGCGTGCCGGTCAACGCGCTGGTGCCGGTGAAAGGCACCGTGCTCGGCGACATGCTCGCCGATACGCCGCTTGCGAAGATCGACGACATCGAATTCGTCCGCACCGTCGCGGTCGCGCGCATCACCATGCCGAAGTCGATGGTCCGCCTCTCGGCGGGCCGCGAGAGCATGTCGGAGGCGACGCAGGCGCTCTGCTTCATGGCGGGCGCGAACAGCATCTTCACCGGCGACAAGCTGCTGACCACTGGTAACCGGGGCGATAGCGCCGACGCGGCGCTGTTCGCGAAACTCGGCCTCAAGCCGATGGAGAGCGAAGAGCCGATGCGGATGGAAGCGGCGGAGTGATGCTTAGACTTCCCAGAACTTCAGATGTTGAGGAGGCTCTCCTCCATCATCTACAAAACGCCGGCGGGAAGCAGCGCTCTAGCGACGTGTATGGTCCTCTTGGTGATCTTTTTGGTCTGACCTACGAAGAGCAAACTGCTCCGATGCCAAATCAAAATGAGCGCCATTGGGACAATCGAGTTCGCACCGCTCGGAAGCATCTCGTCGAACGCCAACTCCTCGATAATAGTGAGCACGGCGTCTGGAAACTGACTCAACTCGGGATGCAGGCGAGAACAGCATCTTCGCATGAATTTTCAACGCGCGAACGCGAGGATGTGAAAAACGCTGGAGCGTCGTCCATTCGACCCGATAAGGTGAAAATGTTCAAGAAAATCCTGATCGCCAACCGCGGCGAAATCGCCTGCCGCGTCATCAAAACCGCGCGGCGCATGGGGATCGCGACCGTCGCCGTCTATTCCGACGCCGATGCGCGCGCGCCCTTCGTGCAGATGGCCGACGAGGCGGTGCATATCGGACCGTCGCCCGCATCCGAATCCTATCTGATCGCCGACAAGATCATCGCCGCGTGCAAGGCGACCGGCGCCGAGGCGGTGCATCCGGGCTATGGCTTCCTGTCCGAACGCACCAGCTTTGCCGAGGCGTTGGCGAAGGAAGGCATCGCCTTCATCGGCCCGCCGGTGGGTGCGATCGCCGCGATGGGCGACAAGATCGAGTCGAAGAAGCTCGCCAAGGAAGCGGGGGTCAACGTCGTCCCCGGCTTCGTCGGCGAGATAAGCGACACCGACCATGCGGTCGAGATTGCGAACGAGATCGGTTATCCGGTGATGATGAAGGCGTCGGCGGGCGGCGGCGGCAAGGGGATGCGCCTCGCTTATAACGAGCAGGACGTCCGCGAAGGGTTCGAGAGCGTCAAGCGCGAGGGGTTGAACAGCTTCGGCGAGGCTCTGTTGCAAAGATTGGCGGCAGTCACAGGTAGGCTGTCGCTCTGCGCCGATCAGGCGGCTGCTGCGAAATGGTGGTTGAGCATGTCCATGGCCTCCGTCAGTGCCGAGGGCCCAATGCCGAAAGCTCTCTCCACAAGGCGCACCTCTCCCCTGATGCCGGGCTGCAGGCACCAGGGACGAGCCTGTCCTTTGCGCAGGGCTCGCATGACTTCGAATCCCTTGATCGTGGCATAGGCCGTGGGGATCGATTTGAAACCGCGCACCGGCTTGATCAGCATCTTGAGCTTTCCGTGATCGGCCTCGATCACGTTATTGAGATACTTCACCTGCCGGTGGGCCGTCTCCTGGTCCAGCTTTCCTTCGCGCTTCAATTCGGTGATCGCTGCACCATAGCTCGGCGCTTTGTCAGTATTGAGCGTGGCCGGCTTTTCCCAGTGCTTCAGGCCTCGCAGGGCCTTGCCCAGGAACCGCTTCGCTGCCTTGGCGCTGCGGGTCGGCGACAGGTAGAAATCGATCGTGTCGCCCCGCTTGTCGACTGCCCGGTACAGGTAGGTCCACTTGCCCCGCACCTTGACGTAGGTTTCATCCAGGCGCCAGCTCGGATCAAAGCCACGCCGCCAGAACCAGCGCAGCCGCTTCTCCATCTCCGGGGCGTAGCGCTGGACCCAGCGATAGATCGTCGTATGGTCGACCGAAATGCCGCGTTCCGCCAGCATTTCCTCAAGGTCGCGATAGCTGATCGGATAGCGACAATACCAGCGCACCGCCCACAGGATCACATCACCCTGGAAATGGCGCCACTTGAAATCCGTCATCGCTCCATCCGTTCAATCTCCGCCAAGCATGCTCAAGCTTCACGATTTTTGCAACAGAGCCTTCGGCGACGACCGCGTGTTCATCGAGAAATTCATCCTGAACCCGCGGCACATCGAGATCCAGATTCTCGGCGACCAGCACGGCAACATCCTTTATCTGAATGAGCGCGAATGCAGCATCCAGCGGCGGCATCAGAAAGTCGTCGAGGAAGCACCGTCGCCTTTCGTCACGCCGGCGATGCGCAAGGCGATGGGTGAGCAGTGCGTCGCGCTGGCGAAGGCGGTCGGATACTACAGCGCGGGCACGGTCGAGCTGATCGTTTCGGGCGCCGACCCGACGGGCGAGAGTTTCTACTTTCTCGAAATGAACACGCGGCTTCAGGTCGAGCATCCGGTGACCGAGGCGATCACCGGCATCGACCTCGTCGAGCAGATGATCCGCGTCGCTGCGGGCGAAAAGCTCGAAATGACGCAGGACGACATCAGGATCGACGGCTGGGCGATCGAGAACCGCGTCTATGCCGAAGACCCGTATCGCGGCTTCCTGCCATCGACCGGGCGGCTGACGCGCTATCAGCCGCCGGTCGCGGGCTGGACCGACGACGGCGCCGGGAACGGCCGCCGCGGGGTCGACGGCGTGCGTGTCGACGACGGCGTCTATGACGGCGGCGAAGTGTCGATCTTTTACGATCCGATGATCGCCAAGCTGATCACCTGGGGCGAGACGCGCGATGCGGCGGCGGACCTCCAGGTCGCGGCGCTCGACCGTTTCGAAATCGAGGGACTCGGCCACAATATCGACTTCCTGTCGGCGATCATGCAGCACCCTCGTTTCCGCTCGGGCGAGCTGACCACCGGCTTCATCGCCGAGGAATATCCCGAGGGCTTCCACGGCGCCGACACCAGCGAAGAGGTCGTGCGCGCGCTTGCGGCGATCGCGGGTTTCATGGCGAGCGCCAATGCCGACCGTGCGCGCCGTGTCGACGGCCAGCTCGGCGACCGGCTCGACCCGCCCGCGAAATGGCAGGTGACGGTCGATGGGGCCGAGCATCGCGTGAAGGTCGGCGCGAAGCATATCAAGGTCGATGGCGAAAAGATCGACATCGCGCTCGAATATACGCCGGGCGACCGGCTCGTCGTCGCCGAGATCGACGACAGCGAGCTGGCGGTGAAGGTCGCGCGCACGCGCACCGGCTGGCGCATGACGACGCGCGGGCGCATCCACGAGGTGCGGGTGCTTCCCGCGCATGTCGCCCCGCTCACCCGGCACATGATCGAAAAGATCCCGCCCGATCTGTCGAAGTTCCTGATCTGCCCGATGCCCGGCCTGCTCGTCGCGCTGCACGTCGGGGAGGGCGATGCGGTCGAACTCGGCCAGCCGCTCGCGACGGTCGAGGCGATGAAGATGGAAAATATCCTGCGCGCCGAAAAGGCGGGGGTGGTGAAAAGCGTCAACGCCGCGCAGGGCGATAGCCTGGCGGTCGATGCGGTGATTTTGGAGCTGGAGTAGGGGCCCGCCGCAACCTCTTTGACGATCGGTATTTGATCCGGGGTCCATTTGGCGCGGCGCCGGTAGAATGGATCCCGGATCAAGTCCGGGATGACGATGGAGAACGAATGGCGGCTGCCCCGTGAAGCCCTCGGCGTGCCGCCCGCTCAATCCACCAGCGCCACCGCCCGGATCCACCCTGCGCTCGCGCGCTCGATCTTCACCGGGAAGCAGGAAAGCGTCCAGCCCGTCGGCGGCAGCGCGGCGAGATTGGTCAGTTTCTCGATCTGGTAATAGGGCTTGATCCGCCCCGCCTTGTGCCCTTCCCAGATGATCGAGGGGTCGCGCGTTTCGGCCCAGCGCCTGGCGGTATGGCTGAACGGCGCGTCCCAGCTCCACGCGTCGGTGCCGACGACCTGCACGCCGCGCTGCGTCAGATACAAGGTCGCTTCGGCACCCATGCCGCAGCCCTGGTCGGTGAAATCGTCGGTGCCGTAAATTGCGCCCGACTGGACGAGGACGATGTCGAGCGGTTTGAGCTCATGGCCGATGCGCGCGAGTTCGGCCTCGACCTCCGCGGCGCCGACGACGTGGCCCGCGGGCAGATGCGAGAAATCGAGCTTGACGCCGGGGCGGAAGAAGAGGTCGAGCGGCGCCTCGTCGATGCTCGGCGCAGGCGTCGCACCGCGGTCGGTGGTCGAGTGAAAATGCCACGGCGCGTCCATATGCGTACCGTTGTGCGTCGACAGGGTGATGCTTTCGACCGCCCAGCCTTCGCCGTTGGGCAGGTCGCCCTTGGTCAGACCGGGGAAGAACATCGCGATCTGTTCCCACGTCGTCTCGTGGGTCATATAGGTGATTTGCGGGCGCATCACCGGCGGGTCGGACACGACGGTGTTGGTGATCGGGATCGACAGGTCGATGAAGCGGGTCATGGCGGCGATGCTGCGCCCACGCGCCCGCTTGTGCAAGGCTCAACAGCGGCTATGACGGAAGGCAGAACCGAATTGCTCACCGGGAGGGGGAGCCCGCATGACCGATCAAGCCGCCGTCGCCGGCCATGGCGCGGCCTATCAGCCGAGCGCGAAGGATATTCGCCTCGTCATCGCCGCATCGTCGGCGGGGACGATTTTCGAATGGTATGATTTTTTCATCTACGGAACGCTCGCCGCGATCATCGGCAAGGCCTTTTTCCCCAGCGACAATGCGACGCTCGAAATATTGCTCGTCTGGGCGGGGTTCGCGGTCGGCTTCGGTTTCCGCCCGCTCGGCGCGGTGCTCTTCGGCTTCCTCGGCGACCGGCTGGGGCGCAAATATACCTTCCTAGTGACCGTGACTTTGATGGGCATCGCGACCGCGGGCGTCGGCATGATCCCGCCGGCGGCGGCGATCGGCATTGCGGCGCCGATCATCGTCATCGGCTTGCGCATCCTTCAGGGGCTTGCGCTCGGTGGCGAGTATGGCGGCGCGGCGATCTATGTCGCCGAACATTCGCCGCCCGGCAAGCGCGGATTTTACACTAGCTTCATCCAGGCGAGCGTCGTCGGCGGCTTCGTGCTCAGCCTGATCGTCGTGCTGTCGTGCAAGGCGTTGATGCCCGGCGCGATCTGGGAAAGCTGGGGGTGGCGCGTGCCCTTCCTGTTGTCGCTGATCCTGCTCGCAATCTCGCTGTGGATGCGGCTGAAGCTCTCCGAAAGCCCGGTGTTCCGCGCGATGAAGGAAGAGGGAGAGATTGCGCGCAACCCCTTGAAGGAAAGCTTCACCTATCCCGGCAATCCGCGGCGCATCTTCATCGCGCTGTTCGGCATTTCGGCGGGGCTGACCGTGATCTGGTACACCGCGATGTTCTCCGGCCTTTCCTTCCTCAAAGGTCCGATGAAGGTCGACGATACGGCCGCGGAGATCATCGTCGGCACCGCTGCGGCGCTCGGCATGGGTTTTTTCATCGTCGCGGGGCGCCTTTCCGACCGGATCGGGCGCAAGAAGCCGATCATATGGGGCTATGCCGCGACGCTCGTCCTGCTCTTTCCGCTCTTCTGGTGGATGGGCAGCGTTGCGAATCCGGCGCTGGAGGCGGCGGCAGCGCGCGCGCCGGTGGTGGTGACGGGCTCGCAATGCAGCTTCGACCCGTTCGCGAAGGCGCAGGCGACCGCCTGCGGCAAAACGCTCGGCGAGCTGACGAAGCTCGGCGTGCCCTACAAGGTCGTCGCGAGCGACAGCGCGTTCGACAGCGTGACGATCCGCATTGGCGGCCGCGAGGTCGCGAGCGAAGACCCGGCGATCCTCCGGCCAGCGCTCGAGGCGATGGGCTACGGCTTTGAAAAGCAGATTCCGTCCGCTGCCGGGATCGCCGTGATCCTGCTCGCGCTGCTCGGCCTCAGCGCGCTTTCGGGCTTAACCTATGGCCCCGTCGCGGCGCTGCTCGCCGAGATGTTCCCGCCGCATGTCCGCTATTCGTCGCTCTCGATCCCCTATCACCTCGGGACCGGCTATTTCGGCGGTTTCCTGCCGCTCATCGCGAGTTTCATCGTCGCCAAGACCGGCAACGCCTATGCCGGGCTCTGGTACACCTGGGGTGTCGTGCTCATGGCCTTCCTCGTCAGTGCCTTGATGCTCAGGGAGCCGGCCGAAGGGCAGTGGGACCGGGTGCCGAAGGCCTGAACGAAGCCATTGGCGCTGCGATCATTCGCCGCTAGGTGCGGGGCAATGATCGACATCGCTTCGCCGCTCCGCCTCCGCCTCGATTCCGCCGCGCTCGTCCACAACTGGCGCTGGCTCGCACAGGTGGGCGGCGCCGAGGCGGGGGCGGCGATCAAGGCCGACGGTTATGGGCTCGGCGCGCGCGATGTGATGCGCATCCTCGCGGCGGCGGGCTGCAGCTACTTCTTCGTTGCGACCTGGGCCGAGGCGGCGGCGCTGATGCCGCTGCCGCCGGGCGTATCGCTTTCGGTGCTCCACGGCGTCGGCGACGAGGATATGATTGCAGCGCGCAGCCTTCCCGCGCGCCCGGTGCTGAACAGCGTCGAACAGGTCGCGCGCTGGCGTGCGAGCGGCGAGGGGCGGCGGTGCGACGTGATGGTCGATACCGGGATGAACCGGCTGGGCCTGCGCGTCGAGGAAGCTCTCGGCGGAGCGCTCGACGGCCTCGCGATCGAGACGTTGCTCAGCCATCTCGCGTCGGCCGACGAAGACAGCGCGCTCAATGCGCGTCAACTCGCGGCGTTCAGGGCGGTGCGCGAAGCGGTGCCCGCACGCCGCTACAGCCTGTCGAACAGCGCGGGGGTGTGCCTCGGCGCCGACTATGGCTTCGACCTGACGCGTCCGGGCATCGCGCTCTACGGCGGCGTCCCCCGGCGCGAGGCCGCGGGGCATATCCGGCAGGTCGCCTTCCCCGAAGCGCGCATATTGCAGGTGCGCGGCGTTCCGTCGGGCGAAACGGTCGGCTATGGCGCGACCTGGACGGCGCCGCGCGACAGCCGCATCGCGGTCGCCAACCTCGGCTATGCCGACGGCTATCTGCGCTGCCACGCCGGATCGGGCGGCGCGACGTGGCAGGGTCGCGCCCTGCCGCTGGTCGGGCGCGTGTCGATGGACCTCACCGCCTTCGATGCAACCGGAGTCGACGGCCTACGCGAAGGCGACTGGCTGACGCTCGACTACAACCTCGCCCCAGCGGCGGCGCGCAGCGGCCTGTCGCAATATGAGCTGCTTACCGGACTCGGCGCGCGCTTCGAACGCATCTGGGACTGAGGAACTCGCATTGCGACGGGACATGAGGGCTTATCCCGCGAGCACATCATGTTGCGACGCATCATAATTTGATGCTACTGCGGTGGGACCAAATGCAATATCGCGTGGCGGGGGCGGCTTTGCCATGGGTTACAGGAGCGAGAGGTC
Organism: Sphingopyxis indica; assembly: GCF_900188185.1. GTDB lineage: Bacteria > Pseudomonadota > Alphaproteobacteria > Sphingomonadales > Sphingomonadaceae > Sphingopyxis > Sphingopyxis indica. Next base: position 592,844 of record NZ_FZPA01000001.1, read on the forward strand.
AGCATGGCGAAGTCGAAGACGGCACAGGACGACGATGTCGTCACGATCAAGAAATACGCCAACCGCCGCCTCTATGACACCGAACGCAGCTGTTACATCACGCTCGACGATCTGGGCGCGATGGTGCGCGAGGGGCGCGATTTCCGCGTCGTCGATGCAAAGAGCGGCGAAGACATAACGCACAATGTGCTGACGCAGATCATCATGGACACCGAAACCCGCGGCGAGACGCTGTTGCCGGTCAATTTCCTGCGCCACCTGATCGGCCTCTATGGCGACAAGATGCAGTCGATGGTGCCGCAATATCTCGAAGCCTCGATGGCTGCCTTTCACAAGAATCAGCAGGACGTTCGCGCCGCCTTTGAAGGCGCACTCGGATCGGGCAACCCGCTCGCCGAACTCACGCGCCGCAACATGGAGATGTTCCAGCAGGCAGCGGGCGCGTTCATGCCGGGCGCGATGTCGAGCAAGAGCAAGGATGCCGAGATCGACGCGCTCAAGGCCGAAATCGCGCAGCTCAAGGCCGAGCTCGCCAGGAAGAAATAACCGGGGGCCTTCTCCCGCCCTCCAGCACAGAAACAGGACCGATGATCAAGCATGCGCTCAGCGTAACCCGTCAGGCCGACTTCGCGGCCTGGTATCAGGACGTCATTGCCGAAGCCGACCTTGCCGAAGAATCGGGGGTGCGCGGCTGCATGGTCATCAAGCCGTGGGGCTATGGCATCTGGGAACGCATCCAGGCGGTAATGGACGCGGCGATCAAGGACGCGGGGGTGCAAAACGCCTATTTCCCGCTGTTCATCCCCTTGAGCTTCTTTGAAAAGGAAGCCGACCATGTCGATGGTTTCGCGAAGGAAATGGCGGTCGTCACGCACCACCGGCTGATCGCGGACGGCAAGGGCAAGCTCGTTCCCGATCCCGAGGCGAAGCTCGAGGAACCGCTGATCGTCCGCCCGACGTCGGAAACCGTGATCGGTTCGGCGATGAGCCGCTGGGTGCAGAGCTGGCGCGACCTGCCGCTGAAGGTCAACCAATGGGCCAACGTCGTGCGCTGGGAAATGCGCACGCGCATGTTCCTGCGCACCAGCGAATTCCTGTGGCAGGAAGGCCATACCGCGCACGCGACGCGCGACGACGCGATGGACGAGACGCTGCGCGCGCTCGAAATGTATCGCAGCTTCACCGAGGAGGTCCTCGCCATGCCCGTGATCGCAGGCGAAAAGCCCGAGCATGAGCGCTTCCCCGGCGCGGTTGCGACCTATTCGATCGAAGCGATGATGCAGGACGGCAAGGCGCTGCAGGCCGGCACCTCGCATTATCTGGGCACCGGCTTCGCCGAGGCGGCGAACATCCGCTATCAGGACAAGGACGGTGGCCACAGCCTTTGCCACACGACGAGCTGGGGCACCTCGACACGCATGATCGGCGGCGTCATCATGACGCACGGCGACGACGACGGGCTGCGCTGCCCTCCGCGCATCGCGCCGCACCAGATCGTGATCGTGCCGATGCTGCGCGACAATGAGGAGGATGCCGCGATCCTCGGCTATTGCCGCGACCTCGAAGCGCGTTTGAAGGCGCTCGACGCTTTCCGCGAGCCGGTGCGCGTGCTGCTCGACGCGAGCGCGAACAAGGCGCAGACCAAGCGCTGGGGCTGGGTCAAGAAGGGCGCGCCGATCATCCTCGAAATCGGCCCGCGCGACGTTGCCGGCGGCAAGGTCGCGGTGATCCGCCGCGACCGGCTCTATCAGGAGAGCGGCAAGCTCGACACCTCCTTCACACCGAAGGACGAGTTCGTCGGTGGCGCCGTCGCGATGCTCGAGGACATCCAGCGGACCCTCCATGCCGAAGCGAAGGAGCGGATGCATGCGAACATCCGCCGCGACGTCACCGACCTCGCGGCGCATTTCGGCGGCGACGACAAGTTCGTCGGCTGGGTCGAAGTGCAATGGTCGCGTCCCACGGGTGCGGTGCTCGACGGGATTGTCGAGCAGCTCAAGGCGCTCAAGCTGACGATGCGCAACACTCCCCTCGACGCGGCGCCCGCCGACGGCGCTTGTTTCTTCACCGGCGAGCCAGCGGTCGAGCGCGTGCTGATCGGGCGGACTTACTGATCCGCGACGCCCTTGCACCGGGGGGCGCGGCGTTCTAGCCTTCGCATCGAGGGGCTCGAAGGAGACTGTCGATGCGATACCCCCTGCTGGTCGCGGCCGCGACGCTGGCCTTCGCCGCGCTTCCCGCCGCCGCCCATCACGGCTGGTCGTCCTATGACGAGACCAAGCCGGTCACCCTGACTGCGTCTTTCACCGAATTGTCGTGGGGCAATCCGCACGGCAGCGCGAAGATGCGCTGGAAGGGCAAGGTCTGGGACGTCATTCTGGCGCCGGTTGGCCGTATGGAAGCGCGCGGGCTGACGCGCGCCGAGATCGAGCCCGGCAAACGCTTTCGCCTGACCGGCTATCTGCGGCGCGATGGCACCGCCGAAATGCGGGTCGAGCGGTTGATGATCGGCGAGAAGACGGTCGAACTGCGCTGAGGAACCCCCGTGGAGTCCGTTCTGAGCGCCGTCGCGGCGTGGCTCGATACGGTCGGCATCGGACCATGGTCGCGCGGATCGGCGCTTGTCTACCCCGTCGCCAACACGCTGCACCTGCTCGGCCTCGTCATGCTGGTCGGCGGAATCGGCATCGTCGATCTGCGGATCATGGGCCTGTGGCGGAGCTTGCCGATCGCGGAGCTGTCGCGCGCGCTGACGCCGGTCGCCGTCGCCGGACTGGTGCTGATGGCGGCAAGCGGCACGATCCTGTTTGCCGCCGATGGCGTTGCGCTCGCGCGGTCCGGCATCTTCGCGCGAAAGCTGGTCATCATCGCCGCTGCGTTAGCGAACGCGGCCGCCTTCAGACGGGCGTGGGGCCCGCACATGGCGCGCTGGACGGACCGGGCTCCGCGCGCAGCGCGGGCGATGGCCGGGGCGTCGCTGCTCCTGTGGCTCGCGGCGGGGGCGTCGGGACGCTGGATCGCCTATGGCTGACCATGGCGGGGACGCGCTATCGCTTGGTAAAGCCCGTTTGCGCGCTTATAGCCCTGGGGCAATGAAAAAACGTCCGAATAAATCGCCCGGCCTGCCGACCAGCCAACAGATTCTCGACTTCATTACGACGTCCGATCAGCCGGTGGGAAAGCGCGAGATCGCGAAGCATTTCGCACTCCACGGCAATGATAAGATCGCGTTGAAGGCGCTGCTCAAGGACATGACCGACGAGGGGCTGGTCGATCTGGCGCCGGGCCGCGCCTTTCACAAGCATGGCGGACTGCCGCGCGTGACGGTGCTGCGCGTCGCGGCGATCGAAGGCAGCAATGTCTGGACGGTGCCCGAACGCTGGGAAGGCGCTGGCCCCGCGCCGCGTTTGCGGGTGATGGAAAAAGGACGCCGAGGAGGCGCGCTCGGGGTCGGCGACCGCATCCTCGCGCGCACCGAGGAGCGCGGCAGCGGCCATGTCGCGCACCCGATGAAGCGCCTGGCGGCCAGCGCCGAAATGGTGATCGGCGTGCTCGTCGAGGACAAGTCGCCGGGCGGCAAGACTATGATCTGGTTGCGCCCCGCCGACAAGCGCGCGCGCTTCGATTTCGCGGTTGCCGACAAGGGCGATGCCAAGATCGGCGATCTGGTCCGCGCCGAACTGACAGGGCGTGGGCCGGCGACCAGGGCGAAGGTCATCGACCGTATCGGCGATCCCTTCGCGCCGAAGTCGCTGAGCATGATCGCGATCGCGCGGCACGAGATTCCGCACATCTTCGACGGCGAAACGCTCGCCGAGGCCGAGAAGGCGGCGAAACTGCCGCTCACGCCCGACGGTCGCGAGGATTTGCGCGACCTGCCGATCGTCGCGATCGACCCGCGCGACGCACGCGACCATGACGATGCCGTCTGGGCGGCGCCCGACGACGATCCGGCGAACAAGGGCGGCTGGCGCGCAATCGTCGCGATCGCCGACGTCAGCTTCTACGTCCGCCCCGACGGCGCGCTCGACCGCGAGGCGCGGCGGCGCGGCAACAGCGTCTATTTCCCCGACCAGGTCGTGCCGATGCTGCCCGAAACGCTGTCCGCGGGCGTCTGTTCGCTGAAGGCGGGCGAGGACCGCGCGGCGATGGCGTGCCACCTCGTCGTCGACAAGCATGGCAAGGTGACATCATGGCGCTTCGCGCGCGCGCTGGTGCGGCTTCGGGCGAATATCGCCTATGAGGATGCGCAGGCGATGATCGACGGCGACCCGATCCTCCCCGGAACGGGGAGGGGGACCAGCGAAGCTGGTGGAGGGGCACCCTCGGGGAAGCGTGCCGCCGAAACCTCGCACAAACCGCATGTGCCCCTCCACCATCCTGCGGATGGTCCCCCTCCCCGTGCCGGGGAGGATCTGCTGCCCGCTCTGCAAAACCTCTGGGGCTGCTGGGCACTGCTCGCCAAGGCGCGCGCGGCGCGGGCGCCGCTTGAGCTTGACCTGCCCGAACGGCAGGTGATCCTCGACGATCAGGGCAATATCGCCGAAATCCGCCTCCGCGAGCGGCTCGACGCGCATCGGCTGATCGAGGATTATATGATCGCGGCGAACGTCGCGGCGGCGAAGGCGCTCGAGGCGAAGAAATCGCCGGTGATGTATCGCATCCACGAGCCGCCGAGCCGCGAGAAGCTCGTCAGCCTGAAGGAGTATCTCGACAGCTTCGACCGGAATTTCGCGCTCGGTCAGGTGATTACCCCGGCGGTGTTCAACCGGCTGATCGACGGCTTCTCGGACGACGACCGCTTGCCCGAGATCATGGAAGCGATCCTGCGCAGCCAGACGCAGGCCTATTATGGCCCCGCCAACTCGGGGCATTTCGGCCTCGCACTCGGCAGCTACGCGCATTTCACTTCGCCGATCCGCCGCTACGCCGACCTGATCGTCCACCGCGCGCTTGTCGATTCCTGGCGCCTTGAGGTGCCGGGCAAGGCGAAGGGGCTTCCCGAACGCACCGGGCTCGGCGAGGCCGACGCCAAGGGGCTGTCGCGCATCGGCGAGACGATCAGCGGCCTCGAACGCCGCGCGATGGAGGCCGAGCGCGAGACGATCGACCGCTATGTTGCCGCCTATCTCGCTGGCAAGGTCGGCGAGATAGTGCCTGCGCGGATCACGGGTGTGCAGCCCTTCGGTTTCTTCGCCACGGTCGACGGGCTCGGCGGCGACGGGCTGGTGCCGGTCTCGACGCTGGGCAGCGAGCGCTTCTTCTATGACGAGGCGGCACGGACGCTCGATAGCGAACATGGCCGCGTCAGCTATTCGGTCGGCCAGCGGCTCGCATTGCGGCTGATGGAGGCCAACCCGGTCAGCGGCGCGCTGCGCTTCGAACTCCCTGACGTGCCCGAAGGCGCATCGGTAAAGCGACCGCCGCGGCGCGAGGGCAAAGGGAAGGGCGGGGCCAAGCCTATGGTCGGCAAGCGCGGACGGCCGAAGAATATCCGCCATCAGGGGCGGCGGCGGTGATCTATTCTTCCTGTCATGAGAAGACGATCGCACCGTCTGCAAGCACGAGGGCCGACGGCGGTTTTGGGGTGGTTAGCGGTCGTCCGACCAACCCCTCCTCTTCAGAGGAGGGGCAGCGAGACTTGCCAGCTTGCTGGCTTAGTCGCAGCGGGGTGGTGCATGGCGTCTTGCGCGCTGTCGCGCGCCACCACCCCAACCCCTCCTCTGAAGAGGAGGGGCTTATTATTGCGTCCCCTCCCGCCCGCTTGCCGCCATCCCGTTTTGGTTTGCAAACGGTATAATCTTCTCGTCGGAAGAAGGCCTTATTCTCGCTGTAGCGCCAGCTCGCGCAGCAATGCCGCACTTTCGGCGTCCGCCGGGAAAAAAGCCTCGATGGCCAGCTCGGACAGCGTGATGTCGAGCGGCGTGCCGAATACCGTCACCGTCGATACGAAGCGAATTGGCCCCGCGGGCGTGTTCAGGATCAGCGGCACCGCGATGCCGTTCGCCTCGGCAATGTAATCCTCTGCATCGTCCGCATCATAGGCCGCCAGCTCGTCGCGCAGCGCTGCGAGGCCAGCGTCGGCGGTCGCCTCGATCTGGCCGCCCAGGCGGTGCAATATATGCGCCCGCCATTCGGCGCGATTTTCGATATGCGGCGCGAGGCCGTGCGGATGCAGCGCGATGCGCAGCACATTGGCGGGCGGTTCGAGAAGGGCAGGGTCGACGAGCGCGGTGAGGAGCGTGATCGCTCCATTCGCCGCGACCATGTTCCAGTGTCGATCTACCGCCAGCGCCGGATAGGGCTCGTGGCCTTTCAGCACATGCTCGACGATCGCACGCATCCCGGCCATTTCGGCGCTGTCGAGCGCGCGTTCGCGATAGTCGGGCGCGAAGCCCGCCGCGAGCAGCAGCGCGTTGCGCGCGCGGTGCGGCACCTGAAGCCGTTCGGCGATCCGCTCGATCATCTGCGGACTCGGCCGCGACCGTCCCGTTTCGATGAAGCTCAGATGACGCGTCGAGATGTCGGTTTCGAGCGCGAGGTCCATCTGGCTCATCCGGCGCCGCGTGCGCCATTCGCGCAGCTGTTCGCCCAGGGGTGCGACCTGCATTCCACGTCTCCTTCACCCTGTCGGCTAGCGCGCCAGCGTTCCGATTTCCATTACCTCGCGCGTAATCGACGCCATGTCGATTCGGGTTCAATTGGAACGGGTTCGAAAGGAGATCCGTCATGCCCAGCTTCAACCTCAAGACCACGCTGATCGTCGATGCCGTCACCTGCACGGCTCTTTTCTTGCTTTGCGTCTTCGCAACCGTCACGGTCGCCGCGCTGCTCGGCCTCCCCTCCGATGTGGTGACCGTGGCGGGATGGATCGGGCTGCCGTCGGCGGCGCTGATGCTGCTCGTCGCCTTTCAGAAGGAGCCGAGCAAGGGGCTCGCCAATCTGATCGCGGTCGGCAATCTGGGCTGGGTCGCGGCGAGTTTCGCCGTGATCGCCATTTTCGCCGCGCAGATGACGTGGCTCGGCATCGTCATCGTCGCCGTTCAGGCGCTCGTCGTGCTTGAAATGGCGCTGCTCGAAGCGAAAGGCGCGGCGGCGCTGCCGCGCCCGGCGGCGACCGCCTGACCTCTCCCGGCCCTCGCCGGAACCTGACGGAGCGGTCGCGCGCCGCTCCGTTCCTCTTGCGTAATAACATTACATCGAACGGTTGCATTGCTTCGCGCGCCGCCCCAAAGTCCGCGCCTGCCAAATCGACACGCAAAGGGGTTCGCATGGTCCGCTCGTTCCTGTTCGTCACTTTGTCCGCGGTTGCGCTGACCGGCGCCTCGATCGCCAGCGCGACCACAAATGTGGCACCCAAGGCGGCGCAGATGCGGGCGGATATTCCCGACAAATTCTCGGTCCCGAACGAAGACGCCGACTATGACAAGCGCGTCGAAATGATCCCGATGCGCGACGGCACAAGGCTCTATACGGTGATCGTCGTGCCGAAGGGGGCGAAGAACGCCCCGATCGTGCTGACGCGCACCCCCTATAATGCGAAGGGCCGCGCGAACCGCATGGACAGTCCGAGCATGTTGTCGACGCTGCCGCTCTCCGACGAGATTTTCGTGAAGGACGGCTATATCCGCGTCTATCAGGACATTCGCGGCAAATATGGGTCGGAAGGTGACTATGTCGTCAATCGCCCGCCGGTCGGCCCGCTCAACCCGACCAAGGTCGATCACACCACCGACGCGTGGGACACGATCGACTGGCTGGTGAACAGGAAGAACCTGCCCGAATCGAACGGCCGCGTCGGCATGATCGGTTCGTCCTATGAAGGCTTCACCGTCGTGATGGCGCTGCTCCATCCGCACCCCGCGCTGAAAGTCGCGGCGCCCGAAAGCCCGATGGTCGACGGCTGGATGGGCGACGACTGGTTCCATTACGGCGCGTTCCGCCTCGCCAATATCGCGTGGATCGGCGCGCAGACCGGCTACAAGGGCGAAGGCAAGGCGCCGCCGACCGGGGGCTATGACGATTACGACAATTTCCGCCACGGATCGGCGAACGACTGGGCGCAGAAGCAGGGCTATGCCCAGCTTCCCTTCTGGCAGAAGATGCTCGACCACACCGCTTACGATGAATTCTGGCAGCAGCAGGCGCTCGACAAGCTCGTCGCCGCCAATCCGTCGAACGTCCCGACCTTGTGGGAGCAGGGGCTTTGGGACCAGGAGGATATGTACGGCGCGATCATGAGCTGGGAAGCGCTGAAGGCCAAGGGCAAGATGGGGAACAACTTTCTCGTCATGGGTCCGTGGCGGCACAGCCAGATCAATCGCGAAGGGCGCTCGCTCGGCCCGTTCGAGTGGAATGGCGACACTGCGGCGCAGTTCCGCAAGGAGATGGTGCTGCCGCTGTTCAACCAATATCTGAAGGACGGGCCGCCCGCGAACCTGCCCGCCGCGGCGATCTACAATAGCGGCGAGAACCGCTGGGATCGCTTCACCACCTGGCCGCTCGCGTGCGAGAGCGGATGCAGCGCACCGCTGACCCCGATCTATGTGGGCCCCGACGGCGGCCTCGGCTTTGACAAGCCTGCTTCGAGCAGCACCAGCTATGTCTCCGACCCCGCGAAGCCGGTGCCGCACCTGCCGCGCCCGGTGAACTTCCGCGACGGGCGCTGGGGCGACTGGCTGGTCAGCGACCAGCGCCACGCCGACGGCCGCCCCGACGTGCTGACCTTCCAGACTGACGTGCTCAAGGAACCGGTGCGCGTGTCGGGTGCGCCGATCGCGAACATCTTTGCGAAGATCACGGGATCGGACGTCGATTTCGTCGTCAAACTGATCGACGTCCTGCCTGCCGAGAATGCGACCGATCCCGAAATGGGTGGCTATCAGCTGCCGATCAGTCTCGACATCTTCCGCGGCCGCTATCGCGACAGCTTTACGAAGCCGACCGCGATCCCGTCGGGGGTGACGCAGAATTACAAATTCCGCCTGCCGACGGTGAACCATGTGTTCCAGCCGGGGCACCGGATCATGATCCAGATCCAGTCGAGCCTCTTCCCGCTCTATGACCGCAATCCGCAAACCTTCGTTCCCAACATCTTCCTCGCCAAGCCCGAGGATTACAAGAAGGAGGAGATCACGATCCTGCAGGGCGGCGATACGCCGAGCGGCGTTTTGCTGCCGGTGGTGGCGGTCGACCAGTCGGCGGTGAAGGCGGGGCGGTAAACTTCCAAAGCTGTGTGCTCCCGCGGAGCCGAAGGCGGCGCGGGGACACACGGCTTCTTCGAAAATGGCGCTAACTCACCGCATCGAGCCGTTCGATATCGATTCCGCCCGGCACCAGCATAACCGGGCAGGGCAGGGTGCCTGCATCATTCCCGGTGAAGTGCGAAACCAGCGGCCCCGGCGCGCCGCTCGGCGCGGTGGCGAGCACCAGCGCGGCGATGTCGTCGCTCGCGCCGATCACTTCGCGCACCACTTCGGCGGGCTTTCCCGATTTGACGAGGATTTTGGGCGAGACATTGGCTTCCTGCGCGATGGCGTTCGCCGCGGCTTCGGCGAGCGCCTCGGCCTGCTCGCGTGCCTCGGCCTCGATCGTCGCCTGAACGCCGCCGAAGGCAAGGAAATCCTGCGGCTCGACGATCGCAAGCACCATCACCCCGCCACCGGTGCGCGCGGCGCGCCGCGCCGCGAAGCGCAGCGCCAGCGTCGCTTCCGGACTGTCGTCGATCACGACCAGATATGTCCGCATAACCCCCGACCCCTCTCGTCATTTTCGCGCGAGAGTGCGTCACATTCGTATGAAAGGCAAGCGTGCCCCGCTGGACCTTGACCCGGCGAATGCTTATGGCGAGGGGGAATCCGTAGCGGCACATAATGCCTCCCCACGAGACAGGAACGAAAAGCCCGATGCCCATCGAACTCAAGATGCCCGCCCTCTCGCCGACGATGGAAGAGGGCACGCTCGCCAAATGGCTGGTCAAGGAAGGCGACAGCGTCCAGTCGGGCGACCTGCTCGCCGAGATCGAGACCGACAAGGCGACGATGGAGTTCGAAGCGGTCGACGAAGGCACGATCGCTCAGATCGTCGTTCCCGAAGGCACCGACAATGTGAAGGTCGGCACGGTGATCGCGGTCATCGCCGGCGAGGACGAGGATGCGAGCGCAGCCAAGGCAGCACCGGCGCCTGCACCGGCACCCGCCGAAGCGAAGAAAGAAGAGCCTAAGGCGGCTCCTGCGCCCGCCGCTCCGGCGCCTGCGCCTGCGCCGGCTCCCGCTCCCGCTCCCGTCGCTTCGGGCGAGCGCATCAAGGCCAGCCCGCTCGCCAAGCGCCTCGCCGCCGAGCAGGGCATCGACCTTGCGACGCTGACCGGCAGCGGTCCCGGTGGCCGCATCGTCAAGGCCGACCTCGAAGGCGCACCGACGGGCGCCGCTACCCCCGCGGCCGTGAGCGCCGCGCCGGCACCCGCACCTGCCGCCGCCGCTCCCGCGCAGCCCTTCGAAACCGAGATTCCGCATAGCGCCGACAAGCTCAGCAATATGCGCAAGACGATCGCCCGCCGCCTGACCGAAGCGAAGCAGACGATCCCGCACATCTATCTCACGGTCGATATCCAGCTCGACAAGCTGCTGAAACTGCGCGGCGAACTCAATGCCGCGCTCGAACCGCAAGGGATCAAGCTCAGCGTCAACGACCTGCTCATCAAGGCGCTCGCCAAGTCGCTGATCCAGGTGCCCAAATGCAATGTCAGCTTCGCGGGCGACCAGCTCATCAGCTATCAGCGCGCCGATATTTCGGTCGCGGTCAGTGTTCCGGCAGGCCTGATCACCCCGATCATCGTCGGCGCCGACGAAAAATCGGTGAGCAAGATTTCGGTGGAGATGAAGGAACTTGCGGCGCGCGCCAAGGACGGCAAGCTCCAGCCGCACGAATATCAGGGCGGCACCGCGAGCATCAGCAATATGGGGATGTTCGGCATCAGCCAGTTCGACGCGGTGATCAACCCGCCGCAGGGCATGATCATGGCGATCGGCGCGGGCGAGAAACGGCCGTGGGTCGTCGACGACGCGCTCGCGATCGCAACCGTGATGTCGGCCACGGGCAGCTTCGACCATCGCGCGATCGACGGCGCCGACGGCGCGCAGTTGATGCAGGCGTTCAAGCAGATCGTCGAAAACCCGCTGGGGCTGGTGGCCTGATCGGCGTGAGTGCGCGAAAGGCGCCCTTTGCCCTCCGCATCCTCCGCCGCGTGCTGCTGCCGGCGATCGTCGCGGGCGTGCTGTCGAACCTCGCGGTCTATCATATGCTCGGTGCCGAAGGCGCGCTGACCGACTGGAAATCGACCGGGGTGATGGCGGCGATCGCGCTCGTCGGCCTGCTTACCGGCGGCTGGATTGCGCTGCGGATCGCCGAGCGGCTGCCGCTGCCCGCGGCGGGACGGCTCGTGCTGTTCGCGGCGGCGGGGATCGTTACCGGGGGGCTGCTCGCGCTCGCGATCGCCAGCATGATCGTCGACGAGGGGCAGCTTGGGTACATGAAATACGGGCTTGCCGCCGGTGCGGTCGGCGGGCTCGTCTGGATCTTGATCAATTTCGACCTGGCCGCGGCGCCGGGCAACAGGAGATTATCGTGAGCGACACCTACGACCTCATCGTCCTCGGTTCGGGCCCCGGCGGCTATGTCGCGGCGATCCGCGGCGCGCAGCTGGGCCTCAAGACCGCAATCGTCGAGCGCGAGAATCTGGGCGGCATCTGCCTCAACTGGGGTTGCATCCCGACGAAGGCGCTGCTGCGCTCGGCCGAAATCTATCATTATATGCAGCACGCCAAGGATTACGGCCTCGCCGCGGCGAGCATCAGCGCCGATTTGGACGCGGTGGTCAAGCGCTCGCGCGGCGTCGCGAAACAGCTCAATCAGGGCGTCACCCACCTGATGAAGAAGAACAAGATCACGGTGCATATGGGCGAGGGCAGGCTCACCGGCGCGGGCAAGCTCGAGATCAAGAGCGAGAAGGGGACCGAAACGCTCTCGGCCAAGCATATCATCGTCGCGACCGGCGCGCGCGCGCGCGACCTGCCCTTTGCGCCCGCCGACGGCAAGCGCATCTGGACCTATCGCCATGCGATGACCCCGCCCGAAATGCCGAAAAAGCTGCTGGTGATCGGATCGGGCGCGATCGGGATCGAATTTGCGAGCTTCTACAACGATATGGGCGCCGAAGTTACGGTGGTCGAGATGCTCGATCGCATCGTTCCTGTCGAGGATGCCGACGTGTCGAGCTTCCTCGAAAAATCACTGAAAAAACAAGGCATGACGATCCTGACCGGCGCCGGTGTCGAGGAACTGAAGGCAGGCGCGAACGGCGTTTCGGCGAAGATCAAGACGAAGGACGGCAAGGTCGAGGCGGGCGACTACAGCCACGCGATCGTCGCGATCGGCATCGTCCCCAACACCGAGAATATCGGGCTCGAAGCGCTCAAGGTGAAGACGACCAAGGGCCATATCGACACCGACCCCTGGTGCCGCACCAATGTGCCTGGCCTGTGGGCGATCGGCGACGTCACCGCGCCGCCGTGGCTCGCGCACAAGGCGAGCCACGAGGGCGTGATCGCCGCCGAAGCGATCGCAAAGGAACTCGGCAACAAGGACGCCCATCCGCACCCGATGGATGCCAGGAACATCCCCGGCTGCACCTATTGCCACCCCCAGATCGCGAGCGTCGGCCTGACGGAGGCGAAGGCGAAGGAAGCGGGCTATGACGTCAAGGTCGGCAATTTCCCCTTCATCGGCAACGGCAAGGCGATCGCGCTCGGCGAGGTCGAAGGCTTTGTGAAGACGGTGTTCGACGCCAAGACCGGCGAACTGCTGGGCGCGCACATGGTCGGCGCCGAAGTCACCGAAATGATCCAGGGCTATACCGTCGGCAAGACCGCCGAGCTGGTGGAGGAAGACTTCATGCACAGCGTCTATCCGCATCCGACGATCAGCGAGACGATGCACGAGGCGGTGCTGGGCGCCTACGGCCGCGCGCTGCACATCTGACCCCGTCCGTCTTTTCTTAAACTTTCGTCCCTATGCTGCACGGCATGGGGGCGATGATGCGGACGATCAAATTCGGAACCGGAAAGCTGGCGCTCGGCGCGCTGATGGGCATCATGCTGCCGATCATCGGGATGCCGATGCTGTTCGGCGGCGTGATGCTGAAGGTCGTCGGCCTGATCTTCGTCGTCGGCGGCCCGCTGGCGTCGGCGGCGAGCATCAAGCGGCTGCTCGGCGACGGCGTCGCGCTGCAATATGACGCGATACGGGTGCGGGTCGCGACGAGCTGGTCGTCCGAAACTTTCCGCTGGACCGAGGTCAAGGGCGTCTCGCGCAGCCAGTTCGTCACCCGCATGTGGGGCTTCATCCCGATCAGTCGCCGGAATTTCATCGACTTCAAGGTCCAAGGCGGCGTATTCGGCACCCGCACCATCCGTCTTGCCGCCGCTGGGCTCGACCTCAGGAAGCGCGATCTCGACTCGCTCGTCGGCCAGTTGCAGCTGATGCACGCGGCGCAGGCCGGATCGACCGAAACGCTCGCATCCTTGCAGGCCGCGGTGACTCCGCCCGATCGAGATCCGCTCGAGGGCGAGCCGCGCGACGACGGCTTCGACGCCGATGCCGCGCTCGCGCGCTATCTCGCGAACCGTCCGGCGCCCGCTCCGGAGGCTTCGCCGGCGCCGCCGGCCCGACCGAGTTTCGGCCGCAAGATCGCCTGACCCGGCTTGCGCGCTCACCCGGCGTCGCTTAGGCGCCGGTCATGTCGGTGCGCGCTTCGCTTTTCTTCGCCGCCCTTTGCCTCGCAGCGATGCTGCTGCTGGGGCTGGCAGTCCCGGCGATGCAGCCACTCGACGAGTGGATTTCGCGCGGCCTGTCGCTCCGCTCAGACACGTCGTCGTCGCTGCTGATTGCCGTCATGCAGGGAATAAGCTGGCTGGGGGGCGGCGTCGCGCGTTGGGCGATCGTCGTGCTGCTCTGCGCACTTCTCTGGCGCGGGCTTGGCCGGACGACGGCGCTGCGTCTGTTTGCGGCGGCGCTTACGGCCAATCTCGCCTCAACGTTCCTCAAAAATCTCTATGACCGGCCGCGCCCCGCGCTCGTGCCGCATCTCGATCATGTTTCGAGCTGGTCTTATCCCAGTGGCCACGCCGCGAGCGTCGCCGCGGTCGCCATTGCGCTCACGCTGCTTTTCCCACCTCGCTGGCGTCGCGGCGCGGCGGCGGGGGCGGCGCTTGCGATCCTGCTCACCGACCTGTCGCGCGTTACGCTCGGCGTTCACTGGGCGAGCGACGTCGTGGGCGGCACGCTGCTCGGCGCAGCCGCCGCGCTGGCGATCGCTGGACCTCGCCGGTCGGGTGGGAAACAAGGGTCGGTTCGAACCGCGGTCGATTCTCGTTGAGCCTCGCTACCGGTCGGCCGCGTGGCAGTTTTTTTGCTGTCCTACACCGCGCGATTTTGCCATGCCATTTCCGCACTGAGAAACGAGGGGGCGCTATGCGATACAGAGTTAAGTCCGGCAGTTTTCTGCGGCGTGTCGGATTCGCCGCGGCGGCGTTGGGCGCGACCGGCGCGATGGCGCAGGAGGACGTCGCGGGGCAGCAGACAGTCATCACCGCGGCGCACATGCTCGACGTGCAGAGCGGCAAGACGATCGACTATCCGGCGATCTTCGTCGGCGCCGACGGCCGCATCACGAACATCGCCGACGCGCGCACGGTGCGCTGGGGCGAGGGGGTCAAGCATATCGACCTTGGCGACAGGACCCTGCTGCCTGGCCTGATCGACATGCACGTCCACCTCGACGGCCCGGCCGACATCGGCGGCTATCGCGGGCTCGAGTTCACCGACAGCTTCTGGGGCATGACCGCGGTCAAGAATGCGCGCGACATGCTCGACGCCGGTTTCACGACGGTGCGCAACGTCGGGTCGGACAATCGCAACGACATCGGGCTCAAGCAGGCGATCGACGCGGGCTATGCGGTCGGGCCGCGCATCGTGCCCGCGGGCTATGCGCTCGGCGCGACCGGCGGGCATTGCGACAGCACCTTCCTGCCGCCCAGCCTGGAAAAGGCGGACGGCAAGGAGGAAGGGATCGGCGATACGCCCGACGAACTGCGCTATCAGGTGCGCCGCCAGCGCAAATATGGCGCCGAAGTGATCAAGGTATGCGCGACGGGCGGCGTCTTTTCGCGCAACACCGAACCGGGGCAGTTGCAGGTGCCGGAGAATGAACTGCGCGCGATCGCCGACGAAGCGCATCAGTGGGGGCTGCGCGTGGCGGCGCACGCGCACGGTGCCGCGGGCATCCGCACCGCGATCGCCGCGGGAATCGACACGATCGAACATGCCAGCCTTGTCGACGACGAAGGCATCCGCATGGCCGTGACGCGAAAGAGGCCCGTCTGGTTCGGGATGGACATCTATAACACCGAATATACGCAGGCCGAGGGCGCAAAAAACGGCGTTCTCGAGGATAATCTGCGCAAGGATCGCGAGATCGCCCAGATTCAGCGCGACAATTTTCGCAAGGCGCACCGCGCCGGCGTGCGGATGGTCTTCGCATCCGACGCGGGGGTGATGCCGCATGGCGACGTCGGCAAGCAGTTCCGCGTGATGGTCGAATATGGAATGACCCCGATGCAGGCGATCCAGGCGGCAACGAAGAACGCCGCCGAGGCGCTGGGGCGCGAGGGCGATGTGGGCGCGATCGCGGTCGGCCGCTATGCCGACATCGTCGCGGTCGATGGCGATCCGCTGGCGAATATTCGCGAACTTGAAAGCGTCGATGCGGTGCTGAAGGGCGGGGTGCTGGTGAAGGGAGAATGAGAGGCGTCGCCCCAGCGAAAGCCGGGGCCGCTATCGCCGCCGCAGACTGCCAGCGGCCCCAGCTTTCGACCTATACCACCAGCCGGTCGACCAGCGCCTCGCGCATCGCCGGCGTGAAGTTCAGCACCGCTTCGGCATAGCCCGGTATGTCGCCATGATCGCGCCGCACCGTGGCGAGCGCGGCGTCGAGATAGGCGGGGTTGACCGACATCAGCGCGCGGATCGCATCGTCCTTGATCTCGGCGCCATAGCGCTGGCGGATATGCGCGGCGCCCTGGGCGATGCGTTCCTCGATCTTGCCCGCGCTGTTGGTGAGCAGATAGTCGTGCATCAGATCGTCCTCATGGACGCCGAGCAGGCGATGGACGATCGCGACGGCAAAACCCGTGCGATCCTTACCCGCGACGCAATGGACGAGGCTGGGCGTATCATATTCGACGAGCGCGGAGAGATAGAGCCGCAACGTTGCGACGAGTGCCGAGCGGTACGGCATACCGGCATAGGTGTCGATCATCCGCGCCCGCGCGGTCGGGGCGTCGATCGCGCCTCCTGCCGCCTGCAAGTGCGGGGCGAGGCCCGCGGTGATGCCGCCGGCGAACAGGACGCGGCCTGCGAAATTCTCGCTGCGCCGGCACAGATGGATTTCGCGCTCGTCGTCGCCGCGCAGGTCGATGATCGTCTCGATCCCCAGCGCGTCGATCGCCGCCAGATCCTCGTCGACGGCTTCGACATGGTGCGCCGAGCGCCACAGCATCCCGTCGCGCAGCCGCCCGCCGCCCTCGACGGCATAGCCGCCATAGTCGCGGAAATTATGGACGCCCGACAGGGGCAGGACGCGATCGGCGAGCATCGTCATTCTCCCGTAAAGACCGGCGCCCGCTTTTCCACAAAGGCGTCGATCGCCTCGCGATTGTCCGCGGTTTCGTGGACGATCGCCTGATAGGCCGCGCTGAGCTCGAGAATGTCGCTCATCCGGCTGTGCTGCGCCTCGCGCAGCAGTCGCTTGGTAAGGCGCAGCGCGCGCGGCGGGTTGCAGGTGATCCGTTCGGCGATCGCGATCGCGCGGTCGATGAGCGCCGCGTCGGGCACCACTTCGCTGACCAGACCATATTCCTTTGCCGTCGCCGCGTCGAATCGGTCGCCGGTCAGGAACAGCTCGGCGGCGCGCGGATAGCCGAGCACGCGCTGGAGCAGCCAGGCGCCGCCGTCGCCGGGGACGATCCCCACCTTGATGAAGCTGCACGCGAATTTGGCGCTCTCCACCGCGATGCGGATGTCGCAGGTGCAGGCCAGGTCGCAGCCGAGCCCGATCGCATGGCCGTTGACCGCGGCGATCATCGGAATCTCGCAGTCCATCAGCGCGCGGATCACCGCCTGCACCCCGCGGCGATAATTGGCGCGGGTCGAATCGGGCTGGTCGAGCACGCCGATGCCCTTGCGCTCCTGCATCGATTTGAGGTTCCCGCCGGCGCTGAACGCCTTGCCGCTGCCGGTCAGGATGATCGCGCTGACGCTGCGATCCGCGCCGAGCGCGCGCAGCGTGTCGATAATGTCGTCGCAATCGGCGTGGGTGCCGATCGCATTCATGCTCTCGGGCTTCGCCATCGTCAGGATCGCGATCTTGTCCCGCCGCTCGACCTGCAGAAATTCGCCCACGCCTGTTCTCCTCTTCCAACCGCCGCTAGCGGACGGCGCCGCCGTCGCGCAACGTCGCGATCCGCGACGCATCATAGCCGATATCGGCGAGCACCGCATCGGCATCCGCGCCGACCTGTGGCGCGGCGTGCGGCGTATCGTTGACGGTCGCCGAATAGCGCGGCGCCGGGGCCGGTTGCACCGTGCCGCCGATTTCGACGAAGGTCTTGCGCTCGACATTGTGCGGATGCCGCGGCGCTTCGGCGAGCGACAGCACCGGCGCGAAGCAGATGTCGGTCATTTCCATGAGCGCACACCATTCGTCGCGCGTTCTGGTCGCGAACAGCGCGGCGAGCTTGTCCTTGAGCGGCCCCCATTGCGCCGGATCGAGCTGCGCGTCGAAATCGGGATCGGCGTCGAGCCCGGTCTTTTCGCGGAGCAGCGCATAGAATTGCGGTTCGATCGACCCGATCGAGATGAACTTGCCGTCGGCGCAAGCATAGGTGTCATAGAAATGCGCGCCGCCGTCGAGCATGTTGACCCCGGCCTCGTCCTTCAGCCGGCCCATCGCCTTGAACCCCCACGTCATGCCCGCGAGCAGCGCCGAGCCATCGGTCATCGCACAGTCGATCACCTGTCCCTCGCCGGTCTTTGCGGCGTGGAGCAAGGCGCTGGCCATGCCGAAGGCGAGCATCATCCCGCCGCCGCCGAAATCGCCGACATAGTTGACCGGCGGCACCGGCTTTTCGCCCGCGCGGCCGATGCCGTGGAGCACGCCCGAGAGCGCGATATAGTTGATGTCGTGCCCCGCCGCCTGCGCATAGGGGCCGAACTGGCCCCAGCCGGTCATGCGCCCGTAAACGAGCTTCGGATTATCGGCGAGCAGCACCACGGGGCCGAGGCCCAGCCGTTCCATCACGCCGGGACGATAGCCCTCGATGATCCCGTCCGCGCTCCTGCACAGGTCGCGGGCAACCTGCACCGCATCCGGCTTCTTCATGTCCAGCGCGATCGAGGTGCGGCCGCGCGAGAGCGGATCGCGCGGGTCCATGAAACCGCCGGGGCGGTCGATGCGGATCACCTCGGCGCCATGATCGGCGAGCATCATGCCGCAGAAGGGGCCGGGACCGATCCCGGCGAACTCGATGATCCTGATGCCCTTCAGCGGCCCGGCCATGATGCTCTCCTGTTCCTCAGATCCGTTCGATGATGATCGCGGGTGCCATGCCGCCCGCGGCGCACATGGTGACGAGGCCGTAGCGGCCGCCCGAGCGCTCGAGTTCGTCGAGCGCGGTGCCGATCAGGATCGAGCCGGTGGCGCCGATCGGATGGCCGAGCGCCATCGCGCCGCCGTTGATGTTCACCTTCTCGCGGGGCAAGTCGAGGTCGCGGATGAACTTTTCGGCGACCACGGCGAAAGCCTCGTTGATTTCCCAGACGTCGATATCGTCCTTGGTCAGCCCGGCCTTTTCGAGCACCTTTTTCGCCGCCGGCACCGGGGCATTGAGCATCAGGGTCGGATCGTCGCCGATATTGGCATAGGCGACGACGCGCGCGCGGGGTTTCAGGCCGTGCTTGTCGGCATAATCCTTCGAGGTCAGCAGCACCGCGGCGGCACCGTCGACCACCCCGGAGGAATTGCCGGCGTGATGGAAATGCTGGATCTCGAGGTCGGGATAGCGGCGGTTGATCTGTTTCCTGAAGGTGAAGCCGCCGCCCATGTCGAAATCGGCGAGGGCGGCGAAGCTGGGCTTGAGCGCGGCGAGCCCCTCGGCGGTCGTTTCGGGCCGGGGAAATTCCTCATGGTCGAGTGCCACGCTGCCGTCGGGGTTGAGCACCGGGACGACCGATTTGTCGAAGCGGCCTTCCTTGATCGCGCGGTCGGCGCGCTGCTGGCTGACGAGCGCGAGCGCGTCGAGCGCCTCGCGGCTAATCCCCTCGATCGTCGCGATCGCGTCGCCGCAGATGCCCTGATGCGATTGCGGATGCAGCTCGTCGAGGGCTTCGTGGCCCGAGCCCATCAGGCGCGGCGGCAGGCCGGCATTCGCCTGTTCGGCGGCATAGGCGGTGGTATAGCTCATCATCTCGGTGCCGCCGGCGATGACGCAATCCTCCATGCCGCTCATCACGCTCGCGGCGGCGAAATTGACCGCGCTGATGCCGCCGCCGCAGAAGCGGTCGAGCGTCGTTCCCGAAGCCTTGGTGTCATAGCCCGCCGAAAGCGCCGCCATGCGGCCGAGATCGCCGCCCTGCTTGCCGTTCTGGCTGGAGGTCGACCAGACGATGTCGTCGACCGTCGCAGTGTCGAGGTGGTTGCGGTCGCGGATCGCGGCGAGCACGGTCGCGGCGAGATGCTGCGGGTGGAGATGCGACAGCGCGCCCTTGCCGGGCTTGCCGATCCCGCGCGGCGTGCGGACGGCGTCGATGATATAGGCTTCGGTCATGGGGATATTCCTTCGCTGTGAGACTTAACGGGGGGCCATGCGGATCGCGCCGTCGAGGCGGACGGCCTGGCCGTTGAAATAGGTGTTGCGGACCATCTCCATCGCGAGGCTCGCATATTCCTCGGCCTTGCCGAGCCGCTTGGGGAAGGGGACCGATGCCTCGAGGCTTTCCTTCACCTTGGGGTTCATATTGCCGAGCAAGGGCGTTCCGAACACGCCCGGCATGATTGCATTGACCCGGATGCCGAGATCCATCAGGTCGCGCGCCATCGGCAGCACGAGCCCGTTCACGCCGGCCTTTGCCGAGCCATAGATGACCTGGCCGATCTGGGCGTCCTGCGCGGCGACCGAGGCGGTAAAGATGATCGCGCCGCGCTCGCCGTCCTCCAACTCGGGAAGCGTCGCCATGCCCTCGGCGGCGATCGAGCCGATGCGATAGCTCGCGGTCAATATGCCCGCGACGCCATATTCATAATCTTCGGTCGGGGTGCGGCGATATGTGCCGCTTTCCTTGTCGAAGGCGAGCGTCTTGCCGCGGCGCGAGGTCATCGCGCAATGGACGCAGATGCGTTCCTGCCCGTACGTGGCGCGTGCCTTGGCAAAACTGTCGAGGACCGATTGCTCGTCGGTGATGTCGACATGGACGAACAGCCCGCCGATCGACGTCGCCACCTCTTCGCCGAGCGCGTCGTTGATGTCGAAAATGGCGACCTTGACCCCGGCGGCGGCGAGCGCTTCGGCGGTCGCGCGGCCGAGACCCGAAGCCCCGCCGGTGACAACGGCGGCGGTGGTGGAATCGATCTTCATGGGGGAGGCTCCTCAGGCGGGAATCTGGTTGAAGGGGATGCCCTTGTCGGGGCGGTGATCCTGCGGCAGGCCGAGGATGCGTTCGGCGATGGTGTTGAGCAACGTTTCGTCCGATCCGCCGGCGATGCGGCCGGTCGGTGCGTTGATCCAGCTCGACGCCCAGTCGTCCTTCGGCGAGGCATGTTCGTCGAACGCGAAGGCGGCATTGCCCTGAAGGTCGAGCGCGAGTTCGGAGAGTTTCTGGCGCGATCGCACCGCGACGAGCTTGTTCAGCGACCCTTCGGGCCCCGGCGTCATGCCTGCCTGCATCATCAGCCGCGCGCGGCGGTTGATCGAGTCGAGTCCGGCGCGCATCGCATAGTTGCGCGCGATCTGCTGGCGGATGCGGCCGTCCTCGATCGCGGGCTTGCCATTGAGTTGCACGTCCTTGGCCAGTTCGATGAACAGGTCGAGGTGCGGGCCGAAGCCCGCGCTGTCGGTCGCGACATAGCGTTCGATCATCAACGTCGCGATCGCGACCGCGAAGCCGCCGCCCACGGGCGACATGCGATGGTCGTCGCTGACCTTCACATCGTCGAAGAACACCTCGTTAACGTGGCTGTCGCCGCCCGCAAGCTTGATCGGGCGGACGGTGACCCCCGGCGCCTTCATGTCGACCCAGAAATAGGTCAGCCCCTTGTGTTTCGGCACGGTCGGGTCGGTGCGCACGACGATGACGCCATAGTCCGAATATTGCGCCCAGCTCGTCCAGACCTTTTGCCCGTTGATCTTCCAGCCGTTGCCGTCGGTCTCGGCGCGGGTGCGCAGCCCGGCGAGGTCGGTGCCGCCCGAGGGTTCGGAAAAGAGCTGGCACCAGATTTCCTCGCCCTTGAGCGCATTGAGCACGCGCTCGCGCACAAACTCGCGGTCGCTGCCGAACTGCATCAGCACCGGCACGGGCATGCCGAGCGAGATGCCGAAATAGACGTTGGGGAAGCCGTGCTTCATCTCCTCGCCCTCGAAGGTGATTTTTTCGAGATGGCCGAGGCCCTGGCCGCCGAGGTCGGTCGGCCAGTTGATGCCGGCAAAGCCCGCGTCGAACTTCGCCTTCTGATACCGCCGGCCGAGCGCGAGATCCTCCTCGACCGAGAGGCCCTTGCGCGCCGCCTTGCCGAATTCTGGCACCATCGCTTCGCACCAGGCGGCGGCTTTCGCCCGATAGGCTTCCAGATCGCTCATGCAGCTTCTCCTGACAGGCGGTCGACAAGGACATCTTCCCAGAACAGGCTGCTGCCCTGTTCGATCGCGAGGCTGCGCGCGCGGCGCATGTGAAGGTGCAGGCCGATCTCCCACGTCACGCCGATGCCGCCGTGGATCTGGACGCAGTCGCGCGCGGCACTGTCATAGGCGTCGGTCGCCGACAGCCGTGCCGCCGCGGCGGCGGTGACGAAGTCGTCCTGGCCCTCGCGCGCTGCCGCGTGGATGCAGTTGGCGCGCGCCAGCTCGACGAGGCCATAGAGTTCGGCGATGCGATGCTTGATCGACTGAAAGGCGCCGATCGGCTGGCCGAATGCCTTGCGCGTCACGGCATAGTCGCGCGCGATCTCCATCAAGGCCTCGGCGCCGCCGGTCTGTTCGTGCGCGGTGATCACCGCCTGCAAGGCGAGGATGTGCAGCGCTGCATCGCGCGCAAGGTTGCCGGCGACCAGAGCTTCGGCGGGCGCGGCGGCAAAGTGCAGGTCGGCGATACAGCGGCTGTTGTCGAAGCTCGGCACCGCGACGCGTTCGACCGGTCCGAGTTCGGCGAGTGCGAGGACGGGCGCGCCGCCGTGCTCGGCGAAGACGACTGCGATGTCGGCTGCAAGGCCGCCGGTCACGCCGATTGCGGTGCCGTCGAGCCGCGCTCCGTCGAACGCGACGGGCGGGTGCAACGGCAGGGCGTCGGCGCCATGCGCGAAGGCGACGGCACCAATAATCTCGCCGCTGGCGAGGCCGGGTAGCCAGCGGCCCTTTTGCGCGTCGGTGCCGTACAGTTCGATTGCCTTCGCGGCGCCAAAGCTCGACGTCAGGAAGGGCGCGCCGCTGAGGCTGCGCCCCGCCTGATGCGCAATCAGGCCCAGTTCGACGAGGCCGAGCGCGAGGCCGCCGTAGGTTTCGGGAAGGGCGAGCGCGGTCCAGCCCTGTTCCTTGGCGGTCGTCCAGAAGCCGTGATGATATTCGCCGGTCGTTTCGAGGAGCGGAAGCAGTTCGTCCTTGTTCACGCGCGCTTCGAGAACGCGCCGCGATTCGGTCGCGATCGCGTCCTGGCCTTCGTCGTACAAGATCGACATGCCGATTCCTCACCCTTGATAATTTTGACCCATCATCCCGACGTTAACGTAAACGTCAAGTGCTTTGACGCTACGGTTCGAGCGTGCGGTCCACGGCTCAGCCGTGCGCGCTTTTCCAGTCGCGTTTGATTTTCTTGGCGAGGCTCCATTTGTGAACCTCGGTCGGGCCGTCGTAGATGCGAAAGGCGCGGACTTCGCGGAACACCTGTTCGACGATCGTCTTGTCGGTAACGCCTGTGCCGCCCATCACCTGCACGCAGCGGTCGGCGACCCGCATCAACGCTTCGGACACCGCGACCTTCGCCATCGAGCTTTCGGCGGTGCCGAGCGATCCGGTGTCGAGCACGCCCGCGCACCAGTCGATCATCAGCTCGGCCTGCTTGATGTCGATCAGATTCTCGGCGAGCATGAAGCCGACGCCTTCGTGATCGACCAGCGGCTTGCCGAACGCATGGCGGCGGTTGGCATAGTCGGTGGCGATCTCGTTCGCGCGGATGCACGCGCCCAGCCAGCGCATACAGTGCGACAGGCGCGCGGGCGAGAGGCGGATCTGCGCATATTTGAAGCCTTCGCCGGCTTCGCCCAGCATCTGGTCGGCGGGGACGCGCAGATTGTCGATGATCACCGTCGCATGGCCGCCGGGCATCGACGAATCGATCGTGTTCGGGACATGCTCGATGCGGATCGCGGGGTCGGGCAGGTCGACGAGGAACAGGCACGCCCCTTCCTCGGCCTTGGCCATCACGATGCCGACGCCCGCACCCTCGGCGCCGGTAATGAAGCATTTGCGGCCGTTCACGACCCAGTGATTGCCGTCCATACGGCACGTCGTCTGCATCATCGACGGGTCCGATCCCGCGCCGCCGTCTTCGGCGGGTTCGGTCATGAAAAAGGCCGACCGCGTCCGGCCCGCGACCAGCGGTTCGAGGAAGCGCTGCTTGAGGCCGGTGCTCCCGACCTTGCCGAGCAGATACATATTGCCCTCGTCGGGCGCCATCGTGTTGCAGGCGAGCGGGCCCAGCGGAGAGAGGCCGCTGGCGATCAGGACGATCGCGGTCTCGCGCTGGTTCAGATGGCTGCCGCCCTCCAGGATATGCGGCGTCAGCACCCCCGCCGCGCGCGCCTTTTCGCGCATCTCCATGACGAGTTCGTCGGTGGGCGCGCCATGATGGTCGCGCCGCGGATCGCCTTCATAGGGAATGACCTGCTCGCGGACGAAGGCTTCGACCTTTTCGGCGATGGCGCGGGCGCGGTCGGAGATGGTCATGCGATTCCCTTCGTTACCTAACTATCATCTCGACTCAACCCGACGTTGACGTAAGCGTCAAGTTAATTCATGGGCGGAGGCGACGCCGCCGTAAGGGCAGGATAGCAGGGAAGGGACCGAGCATGGCATTCAGGACACGCATCACCGAGATGCTGGGGATCGAGCATCCGATCGTGCAGGGCGGGATGCAGAGCGTCGGCTATGCGGAGCTGGCGAGCGCGGTGTCGAACGCGGGCGGGCTCGGCATATTGACCGCGCTGACCCAGCCGAGCCCCGAAGCGCTGCGCGACGAGATCGAGCGCTGCCGCGCGATGACCGGCAAGCCCTTCGGCGTGAACATGACCGTCTTTCCGACGATCAACGCCCCCGACTACAAGGCCTATGCCCAGGCGATCATCGACGGCGGGGTCAAGATCGTCGAGACCGCGGGCACGCAGGCGGTGCGCGAGATCTGGGAGATGCTGAAGCCCCATGGCGTCACCATCCTCCACAAATGCACCGCGGTGCGCCACGCGCTGTCGGCCGAGCGCGCAGGGTGCGACATCGTCTCGATCGACGGCTTCGAATGCGCGGGCCATCCGGGCGAGGACGATATCCCGGGGCTGATCCTGATCCCCGCGGCCGCCGACAAGGTCAGGATTCCGCTGCTCGCGAGCGGCGGTTTCGGCGACGGGCGCGGGCTCGTCGCGGCGCTCTCCCTCGGCGCCGAGGGGATCAACATGGGCACGCGCTTCTGCGCGACGCAGGAAGCACCGATTCACGACAATGTGAAGCAGGCCTATGTCGACAATGACGAGCGCGGCAGCTTCCTGATCTTTCGCAGCTTCAAAAACACCGCGCGCGTCGGCAAGAGCGCGGTCAGCGAGGAGGTGGTGCGCCGCCTGTCGCAGCCCGATGCGCAGTTCAGCGACGTGCAGGAACTGGTCGCGGGCGCCGCGGGACGCGAACTGCTCCAGACCGGCGACCTTTCCAGGGGCGTCTTCTGGGCCGGCATGGTCCAGGGCCTGATCCACGACATTCCGACCTGCCAGCAGCTCATCGACCGCATCATCGCCGAAGCCGAAGCGATCATCGACCAGCGACTTGCGGGGATGCGGGCGTAACCGCTGCGATAAATTCCGCACGCGGGGTAGAACTGGCCCGCAAAGCGCGGCATGGATGAGGTCCTATGAAGGGCCGAAACGCATGAGCATCGTCGAATATCGCGGATTTGCCGGGGTTCGGCTCGAGGCCGAAGTGATCGGGTCGGCCGACGATCCGGCCGTGCTGCTCGTCCACGGCGCGGGCCAGACGCGCGGCGTGTGGGCCGGCGTCGCCGAAGCGCTCGAACAGGCGGGGCGCCGCGTGATCAGCCTCGACCTGCGCGGCCATGGCGGCAGCGAATGGCCCGCCGACGGACGCTATGATTTCGGCGCGATGGTCGAGGATCTGCGCGCGGTGCTCGCGCAGCTCGGGACGCGGCCCGTCGTCGTCGCCTCGACGCTCGGCGGCTGGATCGCGAGCGCGGCGCTCGAACGCGATGCGGCGCTGCTCGCTTCCGGGCTCGTGCTCGTCGATGTGCCGCTCGACTTCGATCGCGAAGTGGCACAGCGAATCGGTGCGCGGCTGCGTGAGGCGGCGGCGCTTGCGCCGGGGCAGGCGGACTGGGACCCGCGCTTGCTCGATGCCTTCGACAGCGAAGCGGCGGCCGAGCGGCTCGCCGGCGCCCCCGCAGCGATCGCGCTGCCGACGCTCTATGTCCGCGGCGCGCTTTCCGAACTCGTGTCGCCCGCCGATGCCGCGGCCTTCGTCGCCGGGCTTCCCGACGGCGAACTCGCCGAGGTCGAGGACCGGTCGCTCGTCGTTACCGACCGCGGCGACGCGCTCGGCGGCTGGCTGATCGACTTCCTCGAACGCCGCGCCCCGCGCGCTTCGCCCGAATATCGCGAAGGTTCGGATGCGCGGACCTTTCGCGACGCGCTCGGCTGTTTCGCGACGGGAGTCACCGTCGTGACCGCGATGTGCCCCGACGGCACCCCGATCGGGCTGACCGCGAACAGCTTCACCTCGGTCTCGCTCGACCCGCCGCTCTTGCTCGTGTGCATCGCGAACAGCGCGGGCAGCGCGCCTTATTTGCGCGAGGCCGGGCGCTTCGCGGTCAACGTCCTCCAGATCGGCCAGCAGCCGACCTCGAACCGCTTCGCGGGCAAGGGCGAGGACCGCTTTGCCGCGACGCCGTGGATCAAAGGCGAGTTCGGCACGCCCGTGCTCACCGGTTCGCTCTCGAGCTTCGAATGCGCGCGCCACGCCGTCCACGACGGCGGCGACCATTTCCTCCTCGTCGGCCGCGTCCTCAAGGCCATCTTCGAACCCCGCCGCGACCCTTTGCTCTATTTCCGCGGAAAATACCGCAAACTGCATTTCGCCTGAGGGGTGGACATTTCGACCGGCC
Source organism: Sphingopyxis indica (assembly GCF_900188185.1). GTDB lineage: Bacteria > Pseudomonadota > Alphaproteobacteria > Sphingomonadales > Sphingomonadaceae > Sphingopyxis > Sphingopyxis indica. The sequence continues at coordinate 619,598 of NZ_FZPA01000001.1, forward strand.
GTTATTTCTCAGCGTTGAGCCGAGGGGCTGCGCGGGAACAATATCATGCGATCGGCGTTGGTTGAGCGGTGCAATGCAGCCACGGAGGAATTTTCATGACCCTGTTCAAGAAGGCCGCGCTCCTGCTCACCGGCGGCGCGATCGTGCTTGCCCCTGTGGCTGCGACAGCCGCGCAGTCTGTCGCCAAAGCGCGAGCCACCTCGGTTTCGGGCGAAGCGAACCAGCTGGACGGAAATTCGGGCTGGATCGTGGGCGCGCTGGGTCTGGCGGCGGGCATCACCGCGATGATCATCATCTTCGGCGATGATGACGAGGACGAACCCGTCAGCCCCTGAAGGGTTTTTTGAGGTTTCGAACAGAAGGGGCCGCCTATGGGCGGCCCTTGGCGTGGGCGTCGGCGCCCAATAGCGCGCGCAAGCGCGTGTCGGGTTCGACACCGGTACGGCGCAGGGTGGCGATCGTCGCGCGCGCCATATCCTGATAGGGCTCCAGCTGCCGGGGGCATTCGCGTTCGAGCGCGCGCAAATGCTCTTGAACGGTCCTGGCGTCGCCCCGCAGCAGCGGCCCGGAAAGCGCCGAAAATCCTTCGACAAGGCTGTTTTCGAGCGCTGCGCGCACGAGCGGCGCGACCAATTCACGCGGGTTGTCCGCGCCCGCCATGTCCAGCATATCGAAAGCCCCATCGAGCAGGGTGACGAGGTGGTTGGCAGCATGGCATAGGGCCGCATGATAGAGCGCGCGGTGTCGTTCCGCTATTTGCGTCGTTCGCCCCCCAAGCATATCCACGACCTCACCCGCCCGCTTCACGGCCTCGTCGCTCGAACCGGTAATCGCAAACCAGGCGCCGGCCATTCTTTCGACCTCGCGCGCAGCGTCGCCGGTAAAGGTCATCGCCGGATGGATCGCCGCGGTAGTGGCACCGGCCTCCCGGAGCGGATCGAGGATAGCGGCGCCGCTGCGCCCGCTGACGTGAAAAATGAACGGGGATGCGGCGCCGATGCTTGGCGCCATGCTCGTCACAAGACTTCCGAGGGCGTCGTCCGAAACGGCGATCGCGATCAGATCGCATCGTTCCGGAACCTCTGCGACGTCGCTTGCGGCAGTCGCCCGCCCGATGGTCGCGATCGCTTCCCGTGCGCGGTCGTCCGATCGACCCCAGAGCAGCAAGGGCTTGTCCGAAAAGCGTGCGAGGGCAAGGCCGAGCGCGCGTGCCACGCGTCCCGATCCGACGATGCCGATCTGTCGATACGTCATACCAGCCGCATAGGAGCGCGATCGCACGGGCGATAGCCGAAACATGCCGGATACCATATAGGGAGATGGTGAGCCCTGCTGGGTTCGATGCCAGCAGAATCTTCCGGCTCAGAATTCATTTAATCTTGTAGATTCAGTGATCTTTGTCTTCATAGTGTGATACATTGCTGAGATACAAGGTGAGATTCTTTCATGGCGCAAGTGCAGCATCTGTCGATCCGGCAGGGAGTATATTATTATGCTCGTCGGGTTCCTAGTGAGGTGCTCGATCGGCCCACAATGCACGACGCGATTTTCGACGGGAAGGCGATGTATCGCGTTTCGTTGAGGACCAAGGACCGCTCTCTGGCGCTTCAACGATTCCAGCAGGAAGACGCAAAATTTTGCGCCAAGGTTGCCCTTGTGATCGGTAGTCGCGTCAGCGAACCAGTGATTTCGAGCGAGGTGGGACCAAGAGGCGTGCCTAGACAGTTGACCGCCGGCATCCTCAATCAAGTCGAAGCGGACTTGGCAGAGTCCTCGTTCCGGCGGTGGCGGCGCCTCCATGCGGTCGCCGAACTCGGCGAGCGCGAGCGAGAGGAGTTTCAGCGTGAGATGGATCTTCGGGAGCAGGAGGCCGAGAGCATTCGCGCAATCCTCATCGACGGTGAGGTGTCGCGCGACCCTAGGCTCCCAGACATTGCTGACGCCGCTGCCCGTATCGCGATAGAGAATAATCTGGACGTCAATAGTGCCGGCGCAATGGCGGCGCTGCGTTCAGCCGTTCGCAAGGGCATGTTGGCGGGCGAACGCAGGGTCGATGAACTGTTACGAAACGGTGCCGGGTCATTGGTGCAGTCCGAAGAGCAGGCTAGCTTCCCCAAATTGCAGGAGGTGATCGATGTCTACATGGCCAGTAAGGATCGGCCACGCACGATCGCCGAGATTCGCGAAGTCGGAAGCGCGTTAGTGGCGCTGGTTGGCAATGTGTCCGTGGCAGATGTCAAGTCGAGCCACATACGAAATTTTCTTAAAGGACAGGCGGCCCGGCAAGTCGGTGGGAAAGACCCGCAGAGCGTAGTGCGTCCACTGTCGCGAGCGACCTTGCAGAAGAAGCTGGCGCTTATTCGTGCCGCATTCGCCTACTCCATTGAGAGAGACGAATTGCAGATTGCCAATCCTGCCAGCGGTATCGACGTCACTGTCTTCGCACAAACAGCGTCGACCGCGGCGATGCCTGACAAGCGGCCGTTTAGCTTGGGCGAGCTGCAAAAGATTTTTGCCCACCCTTGGTTCACAGGGTGCGCGAGCGTCCGCGACATATACGCGCCGGGCTCCCACCGGCTCGATGGGATGCACTACTGGGTTCCAGTCGTAGCAGCTCTGACTGGCATGCGAGCAGGAGAGCTCGGCGGGCTAAGAGTTGATGAGGTCGCCTTTGACGACCAGTATCCCCACATCGTTGTGCAATCAAACGAGTTTCGCCCAACCAAGACCGGAAAGTCGCGGCGAGTTCCGATTCTGGATGCGTTGGCAGAAATCGGGTTTTGTGACTGGGTTGAGAACGCACGGAGGTCTGGCCGTGCAAGGCTGTTCGACGATTGGTTGCCGCCAAGAAAGGCAGCGTCGACGACTGGCGAGGCTTCCTGGTCGAACGGAGCGGTCATTCGAGCGTTTAACCGTAACGTGGTGCCCACCACACTCCAGAAGGCCGCTGACGGACGAGCTCGTCTCGACGTGACGTTTCATAGCTTTCGTGGAGCGTTCAAGTCGATGCTGGGGCTTCAGCGGCACGCCTTGCCGTCGAACTTCATTAACGAGGTCATCGGGCATGCAAAGAGCGCACTAGACGAACGGTATGTAGGGGTGATCCCGATTGACGAAACGTATCCAGCCATGAAGGCTTGTGCCTACTCTGGCCTTACGCTTCCGCGCCTACCCACGGTCGCTTGAAAGTTGCGCCCTGGAACGGTGCTAGATTCTGCTGAATGACGACGGTTCGGGCCAGCTTGGGATAATCGGTGCGCTAGAGGCGCCGGCGATCGAATACAGGTGAGCGAGACCGAGCCGCACCGCGAGGCTCGGCCTGATTGGCTCGGCGCTGGCGCTGTCGGCAGTATCAGCGAGAATCGATAGAGTGAGATAGACGAGGCCGGCGCGAGGCGATTGCATTGTGTCATGAGAACCGATAGAGAACATTCAAGTCTCAAAGATTCCCCGGACGTCTACCGTCGTCGATACGGCTCGCAGGCAATGCCGTCGTTGTCCCGATCCAATCCGCGACGATAGCCCGGCTCCCCTCGATAGATCGGCGCCGTGCCCGCTGCGCGCGCATCATCGCACCGGCTCCAATAGTCGCCTTCCCGTGGTTCGCGTTTGCGCTTGCCGACGGCTGCGTCGGCGACGTGCTTCGCGGTAACGATGAGCGCGGCGCGCCCTTCCGAGGTCGTGGCGATCGACCCGGCGCCGACGGCAGCGCCGACAACGCCGGCACCTACCAGCACATTGAGTGCCGATGCTTTTGACCGGCGATACCTACGGGGTTTCCTTCTTCGCGCCATTCAATCGTGTTACGCGAGAACGGTAAACGATCGGTTTGAGGGATCATAGCGTCGTAGCGATCAATTGGAGCGCGAACGCAAACGCGAGCATCCCCAAACCCAGATTCCCAAGCAGGCGATATCGGGAAATTCTGTGTCTTTCATTGAGGTTGACCGCGTCGGTGATGATGAAGGTCGCCCCTTCGTTGTCTACCTGTCGCGGGACGCCAAAAAAGAAAATGAGGACCGAACCGATAAACCCTGATGATAACCCCGCTACGTTGAGCCAATATTCCATACCATCCACCTCGCTGCGAGCCGATTGCTGGACGAGCGCCACGCTAGTAGATTCGTGCAATCGAAAGGATCAAGATGAACCAAGTTGAGATTGCGCGAGCCAAATTGCTCATAGCTCTTTTCGTGGACAGCCATCGCCCTGACAAGCGCTCGCTCTCCCGCGAGCAGATTGAGTCCGAATATTTTACGCGCCTGGACACGCCGTTATTCAATAGCTTGGTAACGGAATTCAGACGGTCTGGATTGGTAAAGGCATATCCAGACCGCGCGACATATTTCGTGCGGCTGCGGACAGACGCTCACGCGACAGCCCTCAACCACATCCTCAATTCGCTCGATGCCAAAACATTCGATGTCAACTGGCAGGGGCAGCGAATTGGAACAGATGCCGACGCGGAGTTGGCGAACGAACTACTTGCGGCAATTCCCGACGGGTGGCTGTTGATGACGTATGAAAAGAACGATCCCATAGCGCCCAAAACACCTTCAGCCCCATCTCAGGTAACCGCGGGCGGCGATTTCATCTGGGTTGGCGGGGACGTGCATCAATCCTCGATTGCGGGTCGTCCTCATGATTCAGACGGGTGGACCAGGGCCAGCACTTTGTTCACTGGACTTGGCGTAATCGTTGCAATCGTCGCCATTGGGGCGGCATGGTATTTTTGGGCGTATCGCCCTTAGCCCCACGAGCATCGCTCCTATGTTGCTTACATACCCCGAGCTCTTGCCCCCGCCTCAGTCGCTCGAATCTTGAGTAATAATGGCCTTCGACGGATAATCTCGCATTTCCCGGCGCAAGAGGCGCTGCTCGGCCAGATGCGCCAACCATGCACTCAAGAGACGTGCACCCACGAACAGGGCAACGAGGAAAACTAGATTCCCTAGAACAACCCACGTTCCCGAGAAAATCGCGGCCAGTGCGCACGTCAACACGACTCCGACGCCGAAAATCACAACCCCGAAGAGAACCCCTACCATTCCCCATTCAATGTAGGTGAACGCCAATGCGTATAGCCATACACATACGCCAAAAATTAAGGAGACAAGCGCAAACAGGTTAGCGGCAATGCCTCTGGTTGCTGGTATGAGCGCCAAGGGCACTAGAACTAGGCAAATCAGCGTAGAAACCCCGAGCGCCGCGGGAATCCAATCAAGAACCCAAATACTAAACTTGGCTGCGCCCATTAATAACATGATTGGAATTACGAGGAACGCCAGCAAAACGATGAACCCGCCGGCGGCACCGCCGACAAATGTTAGCTTCGACATCGACATATCCTCCCTCCCATCTTTCTAATATCCGTCATCACCTTCGAGAGAGCAAGTGCGTAGGGTGATCTCGCTTGTCAGCGTCCAAAAATCACCCGTGTGTCGTTTGACCTACACCGGGTTCATGCCCTTATGAGTATGCCCGATCGTTGGGACTCGCCGCCTGCGTGTGAGTGACGATTGGAGTAGAACAGCATGAAAAATATCAATTTGGCGCCGCATGAAACCAAGTTCCTCGACGCGCTCGCCGAGTTCCTGGTGTTCGCCGGCGCGGACCGTGCGGCCGATGCGATCTATGAGGCTATCGGCGCAGAGCCCGAGGATGATTGCCCCGCGCCCGTGTCGGCGCCAGCGGGTGAATGGGGCGAGGTTTTCGCGGATTAGGTCTAACTGGATTTTCCTTGAATTGATCGAAACGGCCGCCAGTATTGAGCGGCCGTTTCTATTGTGGAATCGGGGTCTTTGGGGGCATGTGAAGTGAAAAGAGTAGGGATATTGATCGTGGTGACCGCAATGTGTGTCCCCGTGAATGCAGAAAGCCTAAAGGAAATGTGGTCTAACCCAGCCCGAGATACCTATGAGAGTGAAAAAACGTCGCTAGAGCTAGAAACCTGCTTGGGCGAGGAATTGTCCGAGCACGGAATACCATTCGTGCTGCACGGCGAGCAATATAATACGGTGTCTCTCTATCATGCATATTCGAGATCGCTACAATTGAGCGTTAGGATTTTTGACCACGGATCGACGCGCCTGCTTCAAGTTAATGGAGGGCGTGCCACCGATGACAGCACAAAGGCAATCATGGGGCGGTGCCTCTAGCGTCGAACATAAACGGGGATTGCGAATCGTTCGCAATTATTTGCCAAGAGACATTCGCTAAAATATGCCTATGTGAATTGACTCCTCGGCCGAATCGTTCGGTTGAGCTTTTAAGCTAGAGGAGTAAATCACATGAATATTACCCATGATATCGCTGCCGTTCGCAAGATTCGCCGCGCTCGGAATCAGCGCAACTATCGCGAGCGCCTGCGCGCCGACTTCGAACTCGAATGCCGTGCCCACGACATTATATGGTCGATCGTCGGGTGTCCCGCGCCGGCGAAACCGCGCAACCGCCACGATCCCGCTTGGTGGGGCTTTCACCTGTCGCTGGAAATTACTCAAGCGATCGAGAATGCCGCTCAGGTTTTCTATGAACTTGACCCTGCCGAGGGTGAAAGGTTCGGCAAGTGGCTTTGGCAGCGTGTCAACGATGACTTTATGGGCTTCATGGAACAAATGAATCAGAGGTTTCATGCGGCGATCCAAGAAGGTGGCCTTTCCGAGACTGATATGGATATCATCGCTGAGTTTCGTGCTCGCCTTCCTCGCATTCGTCGAGCAGCGGGCGCGAGGATACGAAATGGCATCTTGCCGCCGCTGCTAGACCCGCGCCTTGCGGCATAAGACATAAAGGAGCGCCACCCATTTCCGGGGCGCTAGGGGTGGGCCGGCCACACAATCTCAAATTGAGGTCGGCCCCTCTTTCTGCTAGCCTCCCCGCAGCTTAGTCGGCGACCTGTGTCTAGGATTCACAAGGCTCAAAATTCACCGCGCGCAAACTTAGACACGATCTCCGTTCGATCGACGATCATTGTTCGCTCGAACATTTCACGATGATCGCAATCAATGCTGCCTGATCGCTGGGGGCACCCAAAAGGCGCCGAACAGAGCGCCGAAGCTCAAGCTGCTTATTGCACCGCCAGCGAATAGCTGGTGCTGCGTCCGCCGGCGGGATCCTTCACAAGAATACCTCGCTGGACCAAATCGTTGATGTCGCGCAAGGCGGTGTCGGACGACGCCTTGGTAATCGCCGCCCATTTGGCATTGGTCAGCTTGCCCTCGAACCCGTCCAGAAGCCGGTTCAGGACCTTGCGCTGGCGTTCGTTCAGCGACTGCCCCGCGACCGATTCCCAGAACCGCGCCTTGCGCATGACGCTGGCAAGGATGGTTTCGGCGCCGTCGAACGCGCGATCGAGGCAGCCGATGAACCACAACAGCCAGGGCGTAATGTCCAAGTCGCCCTTCTGCGTCGATTCCAGCTTGTCGTAATAGGTTTTGCGCTCGGTGCGGATTTGCGCGGACATGCTGTAGAAGCGCTGCGCGGTTCCTTCCGCGCGTGCCAGGGCAAGATCGGCGATAGCGCGGGCGATGCGCCCGTTGCCGTCATCGAAGGGGTGGATGGTGACGAACCACAAATGCGCGATTCCGGCCTTCAGAACGGGATCGGGCGCTGCTGTTTCGAACCAATCGAGAAAGCGCGCCATTTCCGCGGCGAGCCGCTCCGACGCCGGCGCTTCGTAGTGGACACGCTCGCGGCCCATCGGTCCCGAGACGACCTGCATCGGCCCGCTTTCGGCGGTGCGCCATGCGCCCACGGTGATGCGGCTCATGCCGCTGCGGCCCATGGGGAACAGCGCCGCGTGCCAGCCGAACAGCCGTTCGGCAGTCAGCGGCCGGGCATAGTTCTGTGTGGCGTCCAGCATCATTTCCACGACGCCTTCGACGTCGCGATCGGCTTCGACCAGGCCGCCGATGTCCATGCCGAGACGGCGAGCGATCGAGGAGCGCACCTGCTCCCGGTCCAGCACCTCGCCCTCGATCTCGCTGGATTTCAGGACATCTTCGGTCAGCGCGTAAAGCACGGCCTCTTCACGCAACGGGAAGCCAAGCGCCTCCATATGGCCAATCAATCGCCCCTGCCGGTGCCGCACGGCAGCAAGCGGCTGTGCAAGCTGCGCATCGCTCCAGCGTAGATTGGGCCAGTCCGTCAGTTCATGAATATATGTCATAATCACCGCATCCTTAGCGGCGATTATATGGATTAATCACCGCAAGAGCAAGGGCATTCGCTGCATTAAATGCGGTGATTAAGGTGGCTAATCACCGCATTTGGCGCGGCCGAGAAGGTTGGGGGCGGAGTTTGGCGACAATTGATGCTCTTCCTGCCAAGCAGGAGCGCGCGTGATGACTACATCGCGCGCGACCATCCAGCACGCGGCGGCGCAAACATCGCGATTAACTGATCGTCTAGCGCATGGAGGCCGACAAGGTTGTTCGGCGATCTCATTGCCCGATACGCTCAACCGTGAGTGAGCAATCAACATTGCTGACAGAGCCCTTGGCATAGCCGTGTCGACAGCCACATTTGTTGGCCCCACGACTAGAATCCGGCCTTTAGAGAACCGCCGCAAAAGATATGAGGTCATCGCGCCGATCGTGTAGCTTTTACCAGTTCCCGGTGGGCCGATCATGATCGAGGATCGATAGACCGTGCTTTGCACTGCCAGAACCTGTCTTTCTCGCAGTTCATGATAATCGTTCGGGAGCAGCTTGACCGGCTGGAGGGGTTCTACATCGTCCTTCGATTGTTGCAGACGCTTTGCGGCCAGCCCCGCCATCGGGCCATTCCACATGTCGATCAGTGGGCCAAGGAAATCATTCTGGAACACCCAGGCGGTCGCTCCAGGCGTCGGCATTCGCCCTTCAAGAATCTGGACCACCAATCGCTCTTTGTCGGGGTCGACCATCTTGATAAGGCCGCCTTCAACGAGGTCCGCGCCCCAACGGATGCGAGCGCCCTCAATTGACTCGTCGATGGGGAGTTTGATGCGAGATTTTGCCGGCCTTACCGGCAGAATGATTAGATCGGCCTCCCACTCGGCAGTTCCCACCTCAAAGGGCGCGCCTTGCAGGTTGATCGCTCGCTCGCTGGCAAGCGCATCGACTATGTCCTGACGGGTCAGCGCCATCATCTCCCCTCAAAATCGGCTGATCTGTGTTCGGGCTGCGAATTTATTTCTGCACGAGACATTGATCATAGAGTCGCCCAATGAACCAAAGTGTCAGGGTGAACTGAAGCCGATGATAGATGTGAGATCGTCAAGAAATTCCGATCCCGGCTCCACCCCGGTCAACAGCAGGCGATCACGCGCGCGCGTCGCTGCGACGTAAAGGAGGTGACGCTCGGTATCCTGAATGGCCTCCAAATCGGCTACATCGCCGATCCCTGCCAGTCGTTCCGGGTCCGGCAGCACATCCTCGTCGAGTGCCATCACGCCGACCGCTCGAAATTCCAGCCCCTTGGCTTCGTGCATCGTCAGCACGGTGCAAGCCGATCCGCTGGCGTCGACAGCTGCCATGGCACGTGCGATCTGGTTCGTCCCGCGGACGAGCAAGGCAATCTCGCGGTCGGTGAGCCCTTCGGCTGCGCGATCCTTCAGCCAGGCCGCGACCCCCGCGATCTCCGCGTCCTCGTCAGGAAAGAGCTGCACCCGAGGATCGGGGCCGTCGAAGACCGACACCGTCCCCCGCCGCGTCTCTTCGATTCCATCCTGATCGACGATTTCGTTGGACAGGAGGTGATCGGCCGCGCGGCGAATCTGATGCGACGTTCGGTAGCAGACCTTGAGGATCTGGGCGCGTCCACGCACGTCGATGCCCAGCTTCGCCCATGAGAATGGCAGATGAAATATGCGTTGCCCGAGGTCGCCGGCGAAGAATAACGCATCGGCGCCCCCAGAGCGCCCCACGGAAGCGAGGAAACGTGCCTGCGCCACGGACAGATCCTGCGCTTCGTCGACGACGACATGCGAATATACATGTCGACCCCGGCGACCTCGATGCTGATGCAGCCGTCACCCTCGTCATGCACCTGGATGTCGGGCTCGCCGAACACGGTGAACAGATTACCCGCGCCGGTGCTGGCGAGGTCGGGCATGTGGAGATCGGGGTTGATCCGCGCCTGCAACACGGTCAGCGCCCCCATGCGGTCGAACTCCGATGCATGCGCGTCGAAGTTGAACGACGCGGCGATCAGCAGGTCGAAACCCGCCTCCATCGCCTCGCGCGCGGCGGCGGTCAGGTCGGCGCGCGCGACGGTGCCATATTCGGGGCCGACGAAGATTGCGGCGCGGCGCGTTGGCGCGCCTGGGGGTGTCGGCGGGGACGCTGCGCGTGACCTCGCCCTCCTTCACCTGCCCCTCGCGGCTGTCGGCGAGCAGATACCACGGATAGCGAGCGCCCATGATCCGCGCGCGGGCCATCCTCTTCCTCCATAGGGCGGGTCGATATAGATGCACTGCACCTGTCCCTTCAGCCCCTCGCGCTCGGCGAGGCTGGCCATGACTTTCAGCCCGTCGCCCAGGATCATCCGGTTCGACCAATGCTGGTCATGCTCGTAAAATTCGGTGCGCTGTTCGGGTTCGATGCCGTTGAAGTCGGCGAACAGGTCGGGCGCCTCCTCGGGCTCGGCGCGGCGCGCGCTGGCGCGCTTCAGATCCTCGACCAGCGCCTTGGGGTGGATCTTTTCCTGGATATAGAGCGGCGGCGCCTCGACGATCAGGTCGGACCAGTCGGCGACATCCTTGCCGCGCCACACCAGCTGCGGGTCGAGATCGGGATTGCGCCGTTCATAGGCGGCAAGGATCGGCGCCTTGACGTCCTCGGGCACAAACGCCTCGAGCTCGGCCGTCGGCGCATTCCGCCGCGACGCCTCGTCATGGGTACTCCCCCTTGCTCGTGCTGCATAAAAGGGAAAGATCTTCCCCGAGTCTAGCACCCGCCTTTGGATGAACCTCAGGCCAAGTGTCCGACGGTCTACACATTTAAGGCTAGAAATTCGCTAACAGACCCGAATTGAAGCTTTGCACGAGCACCAGAATATATTTGGCCAGCCGTTCGGGGCTGTTTCAAGAATTGGAAGGCGTTTCTTATAATGTCTGAGCACTCGGGAAACAGCGGCAGCGCGGGAGGGATTCTGAGATCGACGAACCGCAAGCTATGTTGCAATGACCGGGACAACGGTTCAACCGACGGTAAACAAACTGTGACACAGCGCTGTGAAACAGCGACACATATTCACGTCTAAGTCATTGAAAACACGACAATGGTGAGCCCTGCTGGGTTCGAACCAGCGACCTACTGATTAAAAGTCAGTTGCTCTACCGACTGAGCTAAGGGCCCATCGCGGCGACCCGAAGGGCGCCTTGCGACCGTGCGCCGTCGCCCTAGAGCGCCGGGGCGGCGCGGTCAACCGGCTTTGCCGCGGCAAGGCGCGCGGCGAGCTGGCGCACGGTGAGGCGGGTGAGCGGATGACGCCAGTTCGGGGCGATGGCGCGCAGCGGATCGAGGACGAAGCGGCGGATCGTCATCGCCGGATGCGGGACGGTGAGGCGCTCGTCCGCCCACGCGCCGCCCGACCAGAGCAATATGTCGAGGTCGAGCGTGCGCTCGCCCCAGCGCCGGCCGCGCCGCCGCCCGAAATCGGCCTCGATCGCCTTTAGCCGCGCGAGCATGTCGGGCGGCGCGAGCGGCGACGCGACGAGCGCGACCGCATTGGCAAAGCGCCGCCGCGACGGGCCGAGCGGTGCGCTGGCGATGATCGGGCTCGCATCGACGGGTTCGATATCGTCGCTCTCGAGCGCGGCGAGCGCTGCCATGAGCACATGCCGCGGATCGCCGAAACGCGCATGGCGGCGATTCGAGCCGAGCCCGATGACATAGAGAGGCAGGGGTGTTGCATCGTCCATGCCGCGGCGCCTATCGCAGCCGCGTGCCAATATCCAGCCCGCTTGCCGCCACCGAACCGCCGCGCGATTGCCCGCGCTGCCCGCGGCTCGTCGCGCTGCGCCGCAAATGCCGCGCCGAGCATCCCGATTGGTGGAACGCGCCGGTCCATGCCTTTGGCGATCCCGACGCGTGGCTTGTGCTCGTCGGCCTTGCGCCGGGGAAGCATGGCGCGAACCGCACGGGGCGCCCCTTCACCGGCGATTATGCGGGCGACCTGCTCTTCGCGACGCTCGCCGAATTCGGCTTGAGCAACGGGCGCTATGCCAGCCGGATCGACGACGGGCTGCGGCTCGACGGCGCGATCATCGTCAACAGCGTCAAATGCCTCCCGCCGCAGAACAAGCCGACGCCAAAGGAAATCGCGACCTGCCGGTCCTTTTTCGAGGCGCAGATGCGGGTGCTGCCCAAGGTTCGCGTGATGATCGCACTGGGGCGGATCGCGCACGATGCCGCGGTGCGTGCCGCCGGCGAACGGCTCGCGGCCTGTCGCTTTGCCCATGGCGCCGTCCATCGGCTGCCCGACGGGCGGGTGCTGGTCGATAGCTATCACTGCTCGCGCTACAACACGAATACGGGTCGGTTGACGCCCGAAATGTTCGCCGATGTGTTCCGCACGGCGCTGGCGCTGAGGGATCAGACCAGCGGGCCGAACTCCTCGACCAGCCCGCGATAGAGCGCGCGCTTGAAGGGGACGATGAGCTTTTCGAGCTCGTCGAGATCGGCCCAGCGCCACGCGCGGAATTCCTGATGTTCGGTGTGGATATTGACGTCCTCGTCGCCCCCCATGAAGCGCATCAGGAACCAGCGCTGGCGCTGGCCGCGATATTGGCCGCCCCACATCTTGCCGACCAGATGGTCGGGCAGGTCATAGAAATATTCTTCGCGGCTGCGCGCGATGATGTCGACGAGCCCGCCATGGACTCCCGTTTCCTCGCCGAGTTCGCGGATCGCGGCCTCTTCGGCGTCCTCGCCCGCGTCGATCCCGCCCTGCGGCATCTGCCACGCCTCGCTCGTCGTATCGAGCCGCTGGCCGACGAAGACGCGGCCGTCGCGGTTCGCGAGCATCACGCCGGCGCAGGGGCGATAGGGAAGGTGGCTGTGGTCGGTCATGCGGTCGCTTCGCTAATGATCGCCTTGAGCAGGGTCAAATTGCCCCGGATATCCTGTCCGGCGCTCGGGATGCCCTGCGCGAGGCAGATATAGCCGTGGATCGTGCCCTTCGCCTCGCGATAAGTCGTCGGCACGCCCGCTTCGATCAGCTTCGCGGCATAGGCGCGTCCCTGATCGCGCAGCGGATCGAGGCTCGCCGTGACGAGCAACGTCGGCGGCAGGCCTTCGGCGGGGAAATCGATCGGCGACGCTCGATAGTCCGCAGGGTCGGCGGCATAATGATCGCTGAACCAGTTCATCCCGCTCGCCGTCAGCAGATGACCTTCGCCGAAATCGCGATAGCTCTGCCAGTCGTAGTGCGTGGTGACCGCGGGATAGATCGGGTGGATCGCGATCACCGGCTTCGACGCGGGCTTGTCGCGCAAGGTCAGTGCAGTCGCGATCGTCAGATTGCCGCCCGCACTGTCCCCCGACAGGACAAGGCCGGTGCAGGGGACATTGTCGGCGACCCAGCGCGTCGCCGCCTCGCAGTCCTCGGGCGCGGCAGGGAAGGGGTGTTCGGGGGCGAGGCGATAGTCGACCGCGATCACCGGCATGTCGAGCTGCCGCGCCGCCTCGGCGCAATAGGGATCGTGCGTTTCGAGGTCGCCGATCACCCAGCCGCCGCCGTGATAGAAGACCATCACCGGTCCCGCCGCGCGGTCGGGGCGGTTGTCATAGATACGGATCGGAATATCCCCCGCCGGTCCCGGAATCCTGCGGTCCTCGACATGCGCGATGTCGCCGCGCGGCACATCGGCGAGCTGGCCCATCGCGCGCATCATCTCGCGCGCCGCGGCGGGCGGCAGCTCTTCCATCTTCGGACCTTCCTGCGCGTTGAGGAAGGCGAGAAAGCCCGCCACGTCGGGGCGGACAAAGGGGGGCGTGCCGTCGGTCATCCTGGATCATCCCTTGCAAGTTGTGCGTTGTTCTTGTCGGCGCAGCTATTCGGCATCGCTGCGGCATAATCAATCGCAAATCGAAACCGATCGGGTCGTTTCGCTTTGCGGCGCACAATTTTTTCTGAATTGCGGCTTGTCCCCGACAGGCCTAGGCCCATGTCACAGGTTCGCAAAGATTACGTAAGGCGGAATATAGAATGGCGACAGCGGTAGTGGACGAGGCGAAGACGCCCGACGTCCCCCTTTCGGATGCGGTGGTGGTGCGATTTGCCGGCGATTCCGGCGACGGGATGCAGCTGACCGGCGGTCAGTTCACGCTTTCGTCGGCCCTCGCGGGCAACGACTTTGCGACCTTCCCCGATTTTCCCGCGGAAATCCGCGCGCCGCAAGGGACGCTGTTCGGCGTCTCGGCGTTCCAGATCAATTTCGGGTCGAGCGAGATCGACACCGCGGGCGATGCCCCCGACGTGCTCGTCGCAATGAACCCCGCCGCGCTCAAGACCAATGTGCCGTCGCTCAAGACCGGCGGGCTCATCATTGCCGACGAGGGCGAGTTCAACGACCGCAATCTCGCCAAGGCGAAATATGAGTCGAACCCGCTCGAGGATGGCAGCCTCGCCAAATGGCAGCTCTTGAAGCTCAACATCAGCCAGGCGACGCTCGACGCGGTCAAGCCCTTCGGGCTCGGCAACAAGGAAGCGCTGCGCTGCAAGAATATGTGGACGCTGGGGCTCGCGCTCTGGATGTTCGACCGCGACCGCCAGCCGCTGATCGACTGGCTGAAGGCCAAGTTCGCCAAGGCGCCCGAGCTGGCTGACGCGAATATCGCGGCGCTCAACGCGGGCCATGCCTACGGCGAAACGGCCGAGCTCGCGGGGCCGCTCAAGCAGCATCATGTCGCGCCGGCGCCCGCCGAACCCGGCCTCTATCGCACGCTCACCGGCGCCGAAGCGATCGCACTCGGCCTCGTCGCGGGCGCGCAGCTCGCCGAGCTGCCGATGTTCTTCGGCGGCTATCCGATCACGCCGGCGTCGGCGATCCTGCATCATCTGTCGCGGCTCAAGGAATATGACGTCACGACTTTCCAGGCCGAGGACGAGATTGCCGCAATCTGCGCCGCGATCGGCGCGAGCTATGGCGGTTCGCTCGGCGTGACCAGCTCGTCGGGTCCGGGCATCGCGCTCAAGGGCGAGGCGATGGGCCTCGCGATCATGACCGAACTGCCGCTCGTCATCGTCAATTCGCAGCGCGGCGGCCCGTCGACCGGCCTGCCGACCAAGACCGAGCAGTCGGATCTCTATCAGGCGGTCTATGGCCGCAACGGCGACGCGCCGATGCCCGTGATCGCCGCGCGCTCGCCCGCCGATGCGTTCGAATGCGCGATCGAGGCGTGCCGCATCGCGGTGCAATATATGACCCCGGTGATGCTGCTCACCGACGGCTATATCGCCAACGCCGCCGAGCCGTGGCATGTGCCCGACCTGACCGCCTATGAACGCTTCCCCGTTCAGTTCCTGACCGAAGTGCCCGAAGGCGGCTTCAAGCCCTATGGCCGCGACGAAAAGCTCGCGCGTCCGTGGGTCAAGCCCGGCACGCCCGGCCTGCTCCACCGCATCGGCGGCATCGAGAAGGAAGTCGACACCGGACACATCAACTATGCGCCCGCCAACCACCAGGCGATGACCGACATCCGCAAGGCGAAGATCGACGGCGTCAAGGTTCCCGACCAGACCGTCGAACTCGGCGCCGAGGGCGGCAGGCTCGCGATCGTCGGCTGGGGCTCGACCTTCGGCCCGATCCACCAGGCGGTGCGCCGCAAGCGTGCCGAGGGCAAGGACGTCAGCCACGTCCATATCCGCCACATCTGGCCGCTGCCCGCCAACCTTGGTGAGCTGCTCAAGAGCTATGACAAGGTGATCGTGCCCGAGATGAACACCGGGCAATTGAAGACGGTGCTGCGCGATCAGTATCTGGTCGACGCAAAGCCGCTCAACAAAGTGTCGGGCCAGCCCTTCACCATCGCCGAAATCGAAGCCGCCATCGAGGAGGCCTTCCAGTGAACGAGATGACCACCATCGCCAAGACGACGCTCAAGGACTGGGAAAGCGACCAGGAGGTCCGCTGGTGCCCCGGCTGCGGCGATTATGCGATCCTCAAAGCCGTGCAGCGCACCATGCCCGACATCGGCACCGCGCCCGAAAACACCGTGTTCATCAGCGGCATCGGCTGCTCGTCGCGCTTTCCCTATTATATGGAGACCTATGGCTTCCACACGATCCACGGCCGCGCGCCGGCGTTCGCGACGGGGTTGAAGCTCGCCAATCCCGATCTCGACATCTGGATCGTCACCGGCGACGGCGACGGGCTGTCGATCGGCGGCAACCACACGATGCACCTGCTGCGTCGCAATCTCGATTGCCAGATCATGCTGTTCAACAACGAGATCTATGGCCTTACGAAAGGGCAATATTCGCCGACGAGCCGCGTCGGGACGACGACCCCCTCGACCCCCTATGGCTCGGTCGACCGTCCGGCGCAGCCTTGCGCCTTTGCGCTCGGCGCCGGCGCGCGTTTCGTCGCGCGCGGCTTCGACGTGTCGAAGGAATTGCCGAACGTGCTCAAGGCGGCGCACGCGCACAAGGGCGCGGCGTTCGTCGAGATTTTCCAGAACTGCATCGTCTATAACAAGGACGTGTTTCAGGACTTCGCCGCGCCGAAGGGCGCCGAGGACCGTCAGCTCTGGCTCCGGAACGGCGAGCCGATGCTGTTCGGTAGCGAGAAGTCGGGGGGCACCAAGGGCATCACGCTCGACAAGGATGCGCTCGAACTCAAGGTCGTCGATGTGGTCGATGGCGACTGGCAGGCGGCGGGCGTGATCGTCCATGACGTCACCAACCGCAGCGTCGCGCACATGCTCGTCGAGATGCGCTTCGGCGAATTCCCGATGGCGCTCGGCGTCCTCTACGACGATCCGCGGCCGAGCTTCGAAGCCGACGTCGTGCGTCAGAACGCCGCGGCGCGCGAGGGCAAGACCGCCGACCTGCAAGGCCTGCTCAAGAAGGGGCAGACCTGGACGGTGAAGGAAGGCGGGCCGGAGCTTTAGATTTTCGACTCGCACAAAGACACGAAGCCACAAAGGGGGATATGTTGGCAGGCGATGTCGAAGAATTGGCAAGCATTGCAATCGACTGCGGACTCTCACTCCACAAGGAGTTGGGACCAGGTTTGCTCGAAACCGTATATGAACTGCTGCTCTTCGAACTCATATGCGACCGCGGACTGCTGGTAGAACGGCAGAAGGTCGTTCCGATCCGGTTCCGGGGGCGTCTGCTCGACGAATGTTTTCGTATCGACCTGCTGGTGGAGGGGCGTCTGCTGATCGAATTGAAATCGACCGAACGGCATGCGCCTGTGCACGCCAAACAGGTTCTGACCTATTTGCGATTGATGGATTTGCCGCTCGGCCTGTTGATGAACTTTGGCGCACCGACTTACAAGGAAGGGGTCAAGCGCCTCGCCAACGATTATTATCGACCATTTCATTCATAGGCCGTCTTTGTGGCTTCGTGTCTTTGTGCGAGTATCGAATGACCGAACAAAACCGTCGTGGATAATCTGACCCACAGCCTTGTCGGCGCGGTGCTTGGCCAGATGGGGCTCAAGCGCAAGACCGGCCTGGCGATGCCGACGCTGATCCTTGCAGCGAACCTGCCCGATATCGACGCGGGCTGTGCGATTTATGGCGTCGAGTCGCTCGCGATGCGGCGTGGGATAACGCACGGGCCGATAGCCCTGCTGGTCCTGCCGCTGCTGCTCTGGGCGGCGATGCTTGCCTTCGATGCATGGCAGGCGCGGCGCGGCAAAAGGCCCGCGGCACGCCTGCCCTTGCACAAGGGGTGGCTGCTCGCGCTCGCCTATGTCGGTTGCCTCAGCCATCCCGCGCTCGACTGGCTCAACAATTACGGCATCCGGCTGCTCGAGCCGTTCAGCCATCGCTGGTTCTATGGCGACACGCTGTTCATCATCGACCTGTGGATATGGATCGCGCTGGGAGCGTCGGTCTGGCTGTCGCTGCGGCGAGAGCGCGGCGGCTCGGCGGACTGGACGCGCCCCGCGTGGATCGGATTTGCCGGGGTTTGCGCCTATATTTTCGCCAATGGCCTGATCACGGGACGCGCCGAAGCGCAGGCGGCCGAGCTGTTGCGCCGTGCAGGACAGGACAGGGCATTGGTCGTGGCGAGCCCGCCGCCCTTTGAGTTCTGGAGACGCGATATTTTCTGGCGCGGCAGCGGCTATTACGGCAGCGGCGTCTTCGTGCTTGGTGCGGGCGCGACCGTCGAGCCGGGACGTCCGACCGGGATGGGCGACATGCGGCTCCGCCTGTGGGCGAAGGCCGATCCCGCCGCGCGCGCCTTTCTCTTCTGGGCACGGATGCCGGTCGCGACGCCCGACGGCGATGCGATCGTGCTGACCGACCAGCGTTTCGCGCAACCTTTGACGCGGGGCAGCTTTATGGTGCGGGTGACGGCGCCGCAAAATCCCCGCTCCGAATGACGGCGCCGCGCGGCTTGCGGGCATGACGCCATGACACCGCGCGACAGGTGATTGTCACGTCGAAAGCTTTGCGGCAGGAAGGCAATATGAACACGCATGTCAGTCCGAAACGCGGCAAGGGCTTGCTGCGCGCCGACCGGGCGTTCCGTTCGGGCGGCGGGTTCGCGTGGCTGATGAAACATGCGCCGAGCGGGCTTTTTCACCGCATGCTCGACCGCATCGACGCCGGCCTCGATTCGGGGACGATCGAGGGGCATTTGCCCGACGGCAGCGTCCGCCTGCTCGGGGGCCGTGGCAAAGGCCCGGTCGCGATCGTGCATCTTCACAGCTGGGCGGCGCTCGTGCGCCTTGCCCTGTCGGGATCGGTGGGATGGTATCGCGCGTGGGACAAGGGCGAATGGTCGTCGCCCGACCCGGTGCCGCTGTTCGACCTGTTCATGCGCAACGGCGAAGCGCTCGGCGAATCGGGACGCGCGCGCGGGCCGTGGCGCTGGATGAACCGCCTCGCGCACCGGCTCAATCGCAACGATCGCCGCGGGGCGAAGCGGAACATTCACGCTCATTATGATCTGGGCAATGATTTCTATCGCTTGTGGCTCGACGCGGGGATGAATTATTCGAGCGCGCGCTTTGCGGCGCCCGATCAGACGCTCGAAGAGGCGCAGGCCGCGAAGGTCGATGCCATCCTCGACCGGCTCGACCTCAGATCGGGCAGCCGGCTGCTCGAAATCGGTTGTGGCTGGGGCGCGCTCGCCGAGCGTGCGGTCGAGCGCCACGATGTGCTCTATACGGGTATCACCCTTTCGCCCGCGCAGGCGGAGATCGCCGCAGCGCGATTGCAGGCGGTCGATCTTGGCGGGCGTTCGCGGATCGAGCTTTGCGACTATCGCGATGCCCAAGGACCCTATGACGCGATCGCGAGCGTCGAAATGGTCGAAGCGGTGGGCCAGGGCTATTGGCCCGCCTATCTCGACGCGATCGCGCGCCTGCTGCGCCCGGGGGGCAAAGCGGCGATCCAGTATATCCTGATCGACGACGCGCTGTTCGAGCGCTACGCGCTGAGCAGCGACTTCATCCAGGCCTATATTTTTCCGGGCGGCTGCCTGATTTCGGAAAGCCGGTTTCGCGCGCTCGCCGAAGCGCGCGGCCTCAAGTGGCGCAACGTGCGGCGTTTCGGCGGCGACTATGCGGAAACGCTGCGCCAATGGCGCGAGCGTTTCGACGCCGCCGTCGCGGGCAATCAGCTGCCCGCGGGTTTCGACGAGCGCTTCGTGCGGCTCTGGCGCTATTATCTGCAATATTGCGAGGGCGGCTTTCGCGGCGGCGGCATCGACGTCGCGCAGGTCACGCTCGAAAAGACGGGCTGAAGCAGCAGGGGAGAGGATAGTGCGACGAATTTTGGCGGCGGCGCTTCTGTGCGCGGCGGCGGCGGGCGGTTCTGACCCCGCCTACACCCAGACGAACGATAAATTACCGGAGGATCTGAACGTGCTGTTTTGGAGCCAGGATCAACGCGACGCCGCTTTCCGCACGATGGAGAGCGTGCCGAAGGTGGTCGTCCATACCATCAAGGCGGGCGGCAACGCCTATCCGATGCCGCAGGGCGCGCCGATCGACCTCGGTGTCGATGTCGATGCCTATATGGCGAGCCAGCGCAACGCCGGGCTGATCATCGTTCAGGACGGGAAGATCCGGCTGGAAAAATATGCGCTCGGCTATGGGCCGGAAGGGCGCTGGACGAGCTTTTCGGTCGCGAAGAGCTTCACCTCGACGCTCGTCGGCGCGGCGGTGAAGGACGGCTATATCAAGAGCCTCGACGACAAGGTTTCGGCCTATATTCCGGGGCTTGAGGGTTCGGCCTATGACGATGTCAGCGTGCGCCAGCTGCTGACCATGACCTCGGGCGTCAAGTGGAACGAGGATTATACCGATCCCAAATCCGACGTCGCGCAGTTCAACCTGCAAAAGCCCGTGCCCGGCGAAGACATAACGGTCAGCTATATGAAGAGCTTGCCGCGCGAAGCTCCGGCAGGGTCGAAATGGGTTTACAAGACCGGCGAGACCAATTTGATCGGGGTGCTCGTGTCGAGCGCGACCGGCAAGACGCTGTCCGATTATCTGTCCGAAAAGGTGTGGAAGCCGTTCGGGATGGAACAGGACGCGGTGTGGATGCTCGGCGCCACGGGGCACGAGATCAGCGGCTGCTGCATGTCGGCACGCCTGAAGGATTATGCGCGTTTCGGCCTGTTCATCCTCGGCGGCGGCGTCGCGGGCGGCGAGAAGGTACTGCCCGACGGCTGGCTCGCGGCGGCGACCACCAAGCAGGCCGATATCGACCAGCCGGGGCGCGGTTATGGCTATCAATGGTGGACCAACGACGACGGCAGCTTCGCCGCGCAGGGGATTTTCGGCCAGGGCATTTTCATCGACCCCAAGCGCCGGCTGGTGATCGCGTCGAACGGCAACTGGTCGACCGCGACCGATCCCGAGGGCGTCGGATCGGCGCGCGAGGCCTTTTACAAGGCGGTGCAGGCGGCGGTCGACGCGGAAGCGCGATAGTTTCCATTCGTAGCCCCAGCTTTCGCCGGGGCGACGAGTTCAGGCGGTCGCCGGCACCGTCGCCGATACGCGCTGTGCCATCCACGCGGCGGCCAGCGGGACGATCACGCCCAGCGCAATCATCCACCATGTGTCGCCCAGCGTGGCGGCGCGGTAGAGGCCCGCGCCGATCACCGCGCCGGCGACGATCCAGCCCGCGCCGGGGTTCGCCGAGGCGCGCATCGCGAGCCAGCCGCCGGCGAAGGTGCCGGCGAACCAGCCGACAAGCAGCGCGACCGTCGCGCCCGCCGGGATCAATATTTCGCCGGTTTCGACGTCATAGACCTCGGGCGAAATCTCGCCCCCCGCATATTGCGCGATCCAGATCAGCGCGAAGGCGACGAAAATGCCGACGATCGTCGCGACGAGGAAACGCAGGAAGGTGCGGGCCATGGCTGAAATCCTTGCTGAAACGCGTTTGTGCGGCTCGCCTAACGCGGGAAGGCAAAGATCGCGTTAAGCCTCTTCCATCACCTTGGGAAGCTCGTGGAAATCGGTGCTGTCGAAACCTTCGATCATCAGCTTCGCGACGAACGCACCGACCGTCTCCGGGTCCTTGATGCTCTGCGGGTCCTCGCCCGGATAGGCGCGCGCGCGCATCTGGGTGCGCGTCGCGCCGGGGTTGAGGATCGCGGTGCGGACGTTCGAGATGTTGCGCATCTCGGCGCCATAGCTCGTCACCAGCGCCTCGAGCGCCGCCTTCGACGCCCCATAGGCGCCCCAATAGGCGCGTGGGGCACGCGCGACGCTGCTCGACAGCGCGAGCAGGCGGCCGTGCGCGGCGCGGCGGAGCAGCGGGTCGAAGTTGGCAATCAGCGCCTGCTGCGCCACGACATTGAGCGTCAACAGCCTGTTGAACTCCTTGCCGTCGATCGCTCCGACCGGCGTGAGCGTGCCGAGCATCGCGGCGTTGAGCACTAGCATGTCGAGCTGCTGCCAGCGCTCGGCCATCGCGCTGGCGAGCCGCGCGATGCTGTCGCCGTCGGTCAGGTCGAGCGGGGCGATCGTCGCGCTGCCGCCCGCCGCGTGGATGCGATCCTCGAGCTCTTCGAGTCCGCCCGCCGTGCGCGCGGTGATCACGACATGCGCGCCGCGCGCCGCGAGCGAATAGGCGATCGCGGCGCCGATGCCGCGGCTCGCGCCGGTGACGAGCGCGACCTGGCCGGCCAGTTCTTCAGACATTTTGGTCATTTGGTCAGACAACCCGTTCGGCAAGCAGCGAAAATTGATCCTCGAGCGCATGTTCCTCGAAATCGGTCAGCGTCGTCGGATAATCGCCGGTGAAACAGGCGTCGCAATATTGCGGGCAGCGTTCCTGGCGCTTGCTTTCGCCGAGCGCGCGGTAGAGGCCGTCGATGGTCAGGAAGGACAGGCTGTCGGCGTTGATGAAATTCGCCATCTGGCCGACGGTCATCTGCGCCGCGAGCAGCTTCGCGCGTTCGGGCGTGTCGACACCGTAGAAGCAGCTGTGCGACGTCGGCGGGCTTGCGATGCGCATATGCACTTCGGCGGCGCCGGCTTCGCGCATCATCTGCACGATCTTGAGGCTGGTGGTGCCGCGCACGATCGAATCGTCGATCAGCACGATCCGCTTGCCCGCGATCAGCGCGCGGTTGGCGTTGTGCTTCAGCTTGACGCCAAGGTGGCGGACCTTGTCGCCGGGCTGGATGAAGGTTCGCCCCACATAATGCGAGCGGATGATGCCGAGTTCGAACGGGATGCCCGATTCCTGCGCATAGCCGATCGCCGCGGGCGTGCCCGAATCCGGAACCGGGATGACGAGGTCGGCCTCGACCGGGTTTTCGCGCGCCAGCTCGGCGCCGATCGCCTTGCGCACCGAATAGACGCTTGTGCCGTCGACGATCGAATCGGGGCGCGAGAAATAGACATATTCAAAGATGCACGGCCGCGCCGGGCGCTCGGCAAAAGGATGATGCGAGGTCAGTTGTCCGTCGCGGATGATGACGAGCTCGCCGGGTTCGACCGAGCGCACGAATTCGGCGCCGACGACGTCGAGCGCGACGGTTTCGGAGGCGAGAATATGCGCATCGTTCAGCTTGCCGATGACGAGCGGGCGGATGCCGAGCGGGTCGCGGCAGCCGATCATGCCCTCGGCGGTCAGGCAGATCAGCGAATAGGCGCCCTCGACCTGTTTCAGCGCGTCGATGAAGCGGTCGATCAGCGTGCGATAGCTCGACGTCGCGACGAGGTGGATGATCACCTCGGTATCGCTGGTCGATTGGAAGATCGAGCCGCGACGGACCAGAATCTTGCGCAGCGCCGCGGCGTTCGAGATATTGCCGTTATGCGCGACCGCGAACCCGCCGGTCGCGAGGTCGGCGAACAGCGGCTGGACGTTGCGCAGCGCGGTCTCGCCCGTCGTCGAATAGCGGACATGGCCGATCGCCGCGGCGCCGGCGAGCTGCCGCATGATGTCGTCGCGGTCGAAATTGCCCGCGACATGACCCATCGCGCGGTGCGTGTGGAATTCCTTGCCGTCGAAGGCGGTGATGCCGGCGGCCTCCTGACCGCGATGCTGGAGCGCGTGGAGGCCGAGCGCGACCACCGCGGCGGCGCTGTCGGCGCCATGGATACCAAAGACGCCGCACTCCTCACGGAGCTTGTCGTCGTCGAAAGGGTGGGTCGTCAGCATGTCGATCCAGAATATGTTGGGGGCGGCAACTGCCGCGCATATAGGAGCGCCGAGGCCAAATGTCGCCCCCCCAATTTGGACTCTTTGATGACAGGCGCGATGCGAGGGGTGACAGCACCGCCATTGGTGCCGTAAAGCCGCGCGCATGGAGCAGAATAGGGACAGCACCGACCGTTTCCTGCCGCGCTTCGATGCCGCGGGTCTCGTCACCGCGATCGTCGTCGATGCGGATACGCGCGCGCTGTTGATGGTCGCGCATATGAACGCCGAGGCGATCGAGCGGACGCGCGCCACCGGTCAGGCGCATTTCTGGTCGCGATCGCGCCGGGCGCTGTGGCGCAAGGGCGAGACGTCGGGCAACGGGCTCAATGTGGCCGAAATGCGCGTCGATTGCGATCAGGACGCGCTGTTGCTCGTCGTGCATCCCGCGGGCCCTGCCTGCCACACGGGGCGCCGGTCCTGCTTCTATCGCCGGATCGACGCGGACGGGGGCCTGACCTTCCTCGACGACGATGTGCAGGGCTAGCCTGCCGTTTTTGGCTGCGGTGTTCCTGCTCGGCGGCTGCGACCGGGCTTCGACTGCGGATCGAGAAAAGGCGGTCGACGCGCGCAGTCCGCTGGAAATCGCGGCGCGCGAGCGCGGCGTCGTTCAGCCCGAGTCCGAGGAGCTTACGGGCGTTTTCGAGCGCGCCCACGATCTCGGCCGCGATGCGATGTGCGTCGTGCCCGACGGCGAGGGGAGGTGGCGCTTCGCACTGACCGCAGCTTTCGGCTCGCGCCTTGCGTGCCGGGCACATGGGGACGTCACGCGCGACGGCGACGAATGGCGCCTGAGCTTTGCCGGCGTCGACGATTGTGCGGTGACGCTGCGCGAGGACGACGACGAGTTGCGATTGCCCGGACGCCTGCCCTCTCAGTGCGACAGCCTCTGTCCCGGGCGCACCACGCTTGCCGGGTTGCGTCTGCCGCGCGCGAGTTGGTCGGCCGCCGATGCGAGGGGCTTGCGGATGCGCGATGGACAGGGCAATATCGTGCAACCCTGTGCCGACTGAGCCGCGGCATTTCCCTTCATCCCTGCGAGCCTTGACGTTCACGTCAACGGAAACTAATCCTGATGCTTATGACCGAAGAATACGGCCACGCTCATATCGACACGCCCGATCATCTGGGACGCGAGCAGTACAGCATCACCGACCTGTCGACCGAATTCGGTGTCACGGCCCGGGCGCTGCGCTTCTATGAGGACGAAGGGCTGATCAGCCCGTCGCGCAAGGGGCTGTCGCGCATCTATTCGAAACGCGACCGCGCGCGGCTCGCGTGGATATTGCGCGCCAAGCGCACCGGTTTCAGCCTGGCCGACATTCGCGAGATGATCGACCTTTACGATGTCGGCGACA
Organism: Sphingopyxis indica; assembly: GCF_900188185.1. GTDB lineage: Bacteria > Pseudomonadota > Alphaproteobacteria > Sphingomonadales > Sphingomonadaceae > Sphingopyxis > Sphingopyxis indica. Next base: position 644,799 of record NZ_FZPA01000001.1, read on the forward strand.
ATCGCAAGCTGCAGCGGCAGGTGACAATCGAGAAATGCCAGGAGCGCATCGCGCTGCTGCGCCGCCAACGCGACGACATCGACAGTGCGGTCGAGGAATTGACGCGGTTCATCGAAACGGTGAAAAAGGTCGAGGCAAAGAGCCTGAAGCCATGAGTTTGAACTACCTTGACGGAGCCGATTTTAGCCCAGTGCAAGGCGCGAGGAGAGGTGCGATGCGGCCCATCGTGCCCGACGAGCAACGCAGCAATGGGCCAAAAGCGGCCCGCCCCTCCGGGGTTGCACTGCGAAGCCCGCCGGACGTCGTCGCGGGTCTTGCACGGGCTCCCGGCCCGCGCGGCGCCCCGCTCCTCGCCGGCGGGCTTCGCAGTGCAATCAAGGTAGTTCAAACTCATGGCTTCAGGCTCTAAACAAAAGGCCGGCTGACCCCGGACCCTCCCCGGGCAAGAAAAGCGCACCCTATCCATCTGATTTATCGGAAAGATTTTTCATGCCCGTCTATCGCGCTCCCGTCAAAGACACGCTCTTTCTGTTGAACGAAGTGCTCGGCATCGAGCGCTATGCGAACCTCCCGGGTTTCGCCAATGCGACCCCCGACATGGTCGAGGCGGTGCTGACCGAGGCGGCGAAATTCTGTGAGGAAGTGCTGTTTCCGCTCAACTATTCGGGCGACCAGCAAGGCTGCACGCGCCACGACGACGGTTCGGTGACGACCCCCGAAGGGTTCAAACAGGCCTATAAGGCCTATTGCGAGGCCGGCTGGCCGCTGCTCAACCAGCCCGAGGCTTTCGGCGGGCAGGCGCTGCCGCACGTCGTCGGCTTTCCGGTCGAGGAATATCGGATGGCGGCGAATCAGGCCTTCGCCATGTATCCGGGGCTGACGCAGGCGGCAGTGTCGGCGCTGCTCGTCAAGGGATCGGACGAGCAAAAGGCCAAATATGTGCCGAAGATGGTGTCGGGCGAGTGGGGCGGGACGATGAACCTGACCGAGCCGCAGTGCGGCACCGACCTCGGCCTGATCCGCACCCGCGCCGAGCCGCAGGCCGACGGCAGCTATGCGATCAGCGGCACCAAGATCTTCATCTCGTCGGGCGAGCACGACCTCACCGACAATATCATCCACCTCGTGCTGGCGAAAACGCCGGGGGCACCCGACAGTTCGAAGGGGATTTCGCTGTTCATCGTGCCCAAGTTCCTGGTGAACGACGATGGTTCGCTCGGCGCGCGCAATGGCGTGTCGTGCGGGTCGATCGAGCACAAGATGGGCATCCACGCCAACGCGACCTGCGTGATGAACTACGACGGCGCGACCGGCTGGCTCGTCGGCGACGAGAATAAGGGGCTCGCCGCGATGTTCATCATGATGAACGCGGCGCGGCTCGGCGTCGGCATCCAGGGGCTGGGTCAGGCCGACATCGCCTTTCAGAACGCGGTGCAATATGCGCAGGACCGCCGCCAGGGCCGCGCGCTGACCGGGCCGCAGGACCCCGAAGCCAAAGCCGACCCGCTGTTCGTCCATCCCGACGTGCGCCGCATGTTGATGGACGGCAAGGCGGTGGTCGAAGGGCTGCGCGCGCTTTGCCTGTGGGGCGCGTTGCAGGTCGATCTGTCGCATATGGCCGAGAGCGAGGAGGAGCGGCAGCAGGCCGACGACCTCGTCAGCCTGCTGACCCCGGTGATCAAGGGCTATGGCACCGACAAGGGCTATGAGGTCGCCACCAACGCGCAGCAGGTGTTCGGCGGCCACGGCTACATCGAAGAGCAGGGGATGAGCCAATATGTCCGCGATGCCCGCATCACGATGATCTATGAAGGCGCGAACGGCGTTCAGGCGATGGATCTCGTCGGGCGCAAGCTCGCGCAGAATGGCGGGCGGGCGGTTCAGGCGCTGTTCGGACAAGTCGATGCCGAATGCGCCGCGGCAAAGGACGGTGCGCTCGGCGACTTCGCGACCCGGCTCGAAAAGGCGAATGGCGAGCTCAAGGCCGCGACGATGTGGTTCATGCAGAACGGCATGACGAACCCGAACAACGTCGGCGCCGGCGCGCATCACTATATGCACATCATGGGCATCGTCGCGCTGGGCCTGATGTGGCTGCGCATGGCCGAAGCCGCGCAGAAGGCGATTGCCGAGGGCCGCGGCGACAAGGCCTTCCTCGAAGCGAAGCTGATGACCGCGCGGCATTTCGCCGAACGCTTCATGCCCGACGCGGGCGCGCTGCGCCGCAAGATCGAGGCGGGCAGCGAGGCGATGATGGAATTGGCGCCCGAGCAATTCTTCGCCGCCTGAGCCGTTTTTCACGCAACCATCGCCGCCGCCATGCGTGGCGTCGGCGATGAGCGAGGCCGAACTCTCCCCCATTGTCGAAGCGGGGCGTAATTGCTGGCGGATCGAGCGCGCGAGCAAGGCGCGGATGATCGTCGATGCCGCCGACTATTATGCGCTGCTCGCGCGGCTGATGGCGGGCGCGAAGGAGCGCATCCTGCTTATCGGCTGGGATTTCGACCCGCGCATCGCGCTGACCCCCGATGCCGACGGCGGCGGCGAGGCGCTCGGCCATTATATGCTGCGGCTCGCGAAAAGCCGCCCCGACCGCGACATCGACATTCTCCGCTGGAATTTCGGCGGGCTGAAGCAACTCGCCATGCCGAGTATCGTCGCGCTGATCCTGCGCTGGAAGATGACGCGCTCGATCAGCTTCCGCCTCGATAGCGCGCATCCGGCGGGGTGCAGCCATCACCAGAAGGTCGCGGTGTTCGACGATCATCTCGCGGTGTGCGGCGGGATCGACGTCGGCTTGCGGCGCTGGGACACGCGCGAGCACAAGGACGACGACCCGTGCCGCGTCGCGCCCGACGGCAAGCGCTATATGCCGTGGCACGATTCGACGATGATCCTTGCGGGGCCGGTGGGCGAAGCGCTCGCCGAACTCGGCAACGAGCGCTGGCAGCGCGCGACGAACAAGCGGCTGCGCGACCTGAGCGGCACCGGCGAGAATTGGCCCGACGAACTCGATCCCGATTTCCGCGATGTCGACGTCGCCATTTCGCGCACGCGCGCCGAATATGACGGCTATGGCGAAATCCGCGAGATAGAAAAGCTCTACCTCGACCTCATAGCGGGCGCCAAGCGTTTCATCTATTTCGAGAATCAATATTTCACATGTGCAAAGATCGCTGCGGCGATCGGCGAGCGGCTGAACGAGGACGACCCGCCCGAATTCGTGCTGGTGATGCCCAGGACCGCCGACGGCTGGCTCGAGCAGATGGCCATGGACGCCGCGCGCGTCGAACTGGTGCGCGAGATAGCCAAGGCGCGGCACGGCGACCGGCTGCGTGTCTATGTACCGCTTACCGCGGGCGGCGATCCGATTTACGTTCATTCCAAGACCGCGATCGTCGACGATCGGCTGATCCGCGTCGGATCGGCCAATCTCAACAACCGCTCGATGGGACTCGACAGCGAATGCGATGTGACGATCGACGCCGCGCTATCGGCCAATCGCGGTGTCGAACCGACGATCCGCAAGCTGCGCGAGTCGCTGATCGCCGAGCATCTGGGGGTCGAGCCCGACGCGGTCGCGCGCCATTTCGACCGCACGGGGTCGCTGATCGACACGATCGAGGCGCTGCGGGGCGACGGCCGTTCGCTCGAACTGCTCGACCTGATCGCGCCGGGGCCGTTCGACGAATTCATCGCCGAGAATGAATTGCTCGACCCGACGCGCCCCAATGCGATGTTCGAGGGGATCGCCGGGCGCGGCCTCAAGAAAAGCTGGCACCGCGGCAAGGCATGGATGACGCGGCACCGGCCGTTCCGGCGGCGCGGCTGACATTTCCCCGAAGGCCGCTCAGTCCGCCAGCGACAGGATATGCCGTGCCTGCTTGAGGTGCGGCGCGTCGATCATCTTGCCGTCGATCTGCAGCACGCCGGCGCCGGGATTGGCGGCAAAGGCATCGACGATCGCCTGCGCTCGCGCCACTTCGTCGGCGGACGGAGTGAAGGCGGCGTTGATCGGCGCGACCTGCGATGGGTGGATCGCCATCATCCCGGTGAAGCCGTCGCGCCGCGCGCGCGCCGCATAGGCGGAAAGCCCGCCCTCGTCCTTGATCGCCGGAAAGACGGTGTCGATCGCCGCGACCCCCGCGCCGTGCGCGGCGAACAGGGTCAGCGCGCGCGCGACCCGATAGGGTTCGGTATAGCTGCCGTCGGCCTCGCGGCTCGTCGCCGCGCCGATCGCGGCGGGCAGGTCCTCGGCGCCCCAGGTCAGCCCGACGAGCCGCTCGCGCGCCTCGCGATAGCTGCCGAGGGTGAAGATTGCCGCCGGGGTTTCGGTCGCGATCGGCAGGATGGGGGGCAGATGCCCCGCGTCGCCGCCCTCGCTGCGCAATATCGTGTCGAGCTGCGCGATGCTCGGCGCGCCTTCGGCCTTGGGCAGCATGATCGCGTCGGGGGCCGCGGCGGCCACCGCGGCGACGTCGGCGGCGGTCATGTGCCCGTCGAGCGGGTTGACGCGCACCAGCGTGATGACCTCGCGCGTGCCGGCAAGGTAATCGGCGACGGCTTCGCGCGCCATGTCCTTATTGGCGGGCGACACCGAATCCTCGAGATCGAGGATGATCGCGTCGGCGCCCGATGCCGCGGCTTTGGCAAAGCGTTCGGGGCGGTCGCCGGGGACGAAGAGGAGGGAACGAAGTCGCATCAGCCGGCCTTTCGCTTGATAAGGGCCGAACGCTCGCACTGGCAGACGAGTTCATCGCGCTGGTTGAGGCAGCGATGCAGAAAGGTGACGATCCCCGCGTTCGGCCGCGATTTCGATTCCTTGAGCGCGATGACTTTGCTCTCCGCGCGCAGCGTGTCCCCTAGGAACACCGGTTTCGGCATTACCAGCTTGTCGTAGCCCAGATTGGCGACGAGCGTGCCGAGCGTCGTGTCGCCGACCGACAGCCCGACCATCAGGCTGAAGGTGAAGGTGCCGTTGACCAGGATTTGCCCGAACTCCGACGCCTTCGCCGCTTCGATGTCGAGGTGCAGCGGCTGCGGATTGTGCGTCATCGTCGTGAAGAGCAGATTGTCGGTCTCGGTCACCGTGCGGCGGATGTCGTGCGCGACGCGCTCGCCGACCTGCCATTCGTCGAAGTATTTTCCTGCCATTTATCCCTCTCCCTCGGGGAGAGGGTTGCGAAGACTTGCCGGCTTGCCGGCCAGTCGCAGCTGGGTGAGGGGCTTGGCCCTCACGATAGCTCGCAACCCCTCATCCAACTCCGCCTGGCCGCTGAAGCGGCAAGGCTCCAAATCCTTCTCCCTCGGGGGAGAAGGGGTGTTACTCCGCCGCTTCGATCCGCACCAGCAGCGCTTCGACCTGCACCTGCGCCCCCGCTTGCGCGTTGAGTTCGGCGACCGTGCCGTCGAACGGCGCGGTCAGACTGTGTTCCATCTTCATCGCCTCGAGCGTCAGCAACTTCTGACCCTTGGTGACGGCATCGCCCGCAGAAACGTCGACCGCGATGATCTTGCCCGGCATGGGGGAGAGGATCGCGCCGTCGCCCGCCGCGCCGCTCGCGCCGCCCGCCGCGCGCCACGGCGCGAGCTGCCATACCGAGCCGCGCTCGGCGACGAGCATCGCCGGGGCGGGATCGTCGGTGCCGGGGCCGTGCAGTGCGATGTCGACGCGCTTGCCGTCGAGCAGGAACGGCGCCGAACGGACGTCGGGCGCGTTGAGGCGAAACCCCGAGAGAAGCGAGCGCGGCACCATCGCCATCGCCGCATTGGTAAGCGCCTGCGGTGAAGGTTCGGGCGCGGCGGTCATCGCCTCGCCGTCGCGGCCGATCAGCCCGGTATCGACCGCGCCGGCGACGAAATCGGGATGGTCGAGCGCGTTGATGAGGAAGGCCGAATTACTCTTCACCGGCCACACCGCGCTGTCTTCGAGCATTTCGGACAGCGTCTCGCGCGCTTCCTCGCGGGTATCGCCGTGCGCGATCAGCTTGGCGATCATCGGATCATAGAAGGGCGAGACCTCGGCGCCTTCATAGACGCCGGTGTCGACGCGGCCGATATGCTCGGGGAGCTGAAACAGTTCGAGCGGGCCGGTCGAGGGGAGGAAGCCCTTCGCCGGGTCCTCGGCATAGAGGCGCGCCTCCATCGCCCAGCCGTCGATCGTGAGTTCGTCCTGCGTCAGCGGGATCGGCTCGCCCGACGCGACGCGCAGCTGCCATTCGACAAGGTCGACGCCGGTGATCTCCTCGGTCACCGGATGCTCGACCTGCAGCCGCGTGTTCATTTCCATGAACCAGATGCGGTCGGCGCGCAGGCCCTCCGACGCGTCGGCGATGAACTCGATCGTCCCTGCACCGACATAATCGACCGCCTTCGCGGCGCGCACCGCGGCGGCGCAGAGCTCGGCGCGCGTGGCTTCGTCCATGCCTGGGGCGGGGGCTTCCTCGATCACCTTCTGGTGGCGGCGCTGGAGCGAGCAGTCGCGCTCGAACAGGTGGACGACGTTGCCGTGACTGTCGCCGAATATCTGCACCTCGATATGGCGCGGGGTCAGGATATATTTCTCGATCAGCACATGCTCGTTGCCGAACGAGGCGGCCGCTTCGCGCTGGCACGAGGCGAGCGCGTCGGCGAAGTCCGCCGGAGCATCGACCTTGCGCATCCCCTTGCCGCCGCCGCCCGCGACTGCCTTGATGAGCACCGGATAGCCGATCATGGCGGCTTGTTCGGCGAGGAAGATGGGGTCCTGATTTTCGCCCATATAGCCGGGCGTCACCGGCACCCCCGCCTCGGCCATCAGCCTCTTGGCGGCGTCCTTCAGGCCCATCGCGGTGATCGACGAGGGGTTGGGTCCGACCCACACCAGCCCGGCATCGGTCACGGCCTGCGCGAACTCGGCATTTTCGGAGAGGAAGCCATAACCCGGATGGATCGCCTCGGCCCCGGTCTCCTTGGCGGCAGCGATGATCTTCTCGCCGATCAGATAGGATTCGCGCGCGGGCGACGGTCCGATATGCACGGCTTCGTTGGCCTCGCGCACATGCAGCGCCTTGGCATCGGCATCTGAGTAGACCGCAACGGTCCTGATACCCATTTCGCGCGCGGTGCGGATGATACGACAGGCGATCTCGCCGCGATTGGCGATGAGGAGGGAGGTGATCACAGCCGATCCTCCCCAGCCTGTCCTCGCGAAGGCGGGGAGGGAGGGGGACCATCCGAAGGATGGTGGAGGGGCACAGGCGGTTTGCCTTGCCGTTGCCTGATCTTCACCATGCGCTCCTCGCAAACCTCGACGATTCTCGCCACGACTGTCTCCAAATCCTTCATGATCGCCGGCGCGGGAATGCGCAGGGTCGCAACATGTTGCGACCGCAGAAAATCCGACCGCGCTTCATCGCTCTTTGCCGCAGCGGCTCCGTCATGTGTTCGCCCATCGACCTCAATAGCGAGATGCACGGCAGCGCAGTAGAAATCGAGAATATAGATACCCGCTGGGTGCTGTCGCCGATATTTGAACCCGCCGGGGCGTTGCCTAAGCCTGCGCCAGAGCATCGTTTCTGGCAGGTTCATTTCGCTTCGCAGCTTGCGGGCGTGTTTGAGTGTATCGCGGGGGCCGGTGATCATCTCCCGTGCCCCTCCACCATCCTGCGGATGGTCCCCCTCCCCGTTCCGGGGAGGACTATATTGCGCGCCGCCATCAGATCACATCCTGAACACACCGAAGCCGCGCTCCTCGACCGGGGCGTTCAGCGTCGCCGCAAAAGCCAGTCCCAGCACGTCGCGCGTCTGCGCGGGGTCGATGATGCCATCGTCCCAGAGGCGCGCGGTCGCGTGATAGGGATTGCCTTCATCCTCATATTTCTGGCGGATCGGCGCCTTGAAGGCTTCGGCCTCTTCCGCCGTCCATGTGTCGGCGTCGCGGTGAACCGTCGCCAGCACGCTTGCCGCTTGCTCGCCGCCCATCACGCTGATCCGCGCATTGGGCCAGGTGAAGAGGAAACGCGGGGAGTAAGCGCGCCCGCACATGCCGTAATTGCCCGCGCCGAAGCTGCCGCCGATCAGCACCGTGATTTTCGGCACCGTCGCCGTCGCGACCGCGGTCACCAGCTTTGCCCCATGTTTCGCAATGCCTTCGGCCTCATATTTCCCACCGACCATGAAGCCAGAGATGTTCTGGAGGAAGAGCAGGGGGATGCGCCGCTGCTGTGCCAGTTCGATGAAATGCGCGCCCTTGACCGCGCTTTCGCTGAACAGCACGCCGTTGTTGGCGAGGATCGCCACCGGGATGCCCCAGATATGAGCAAAGCCGCAGACGAGCGTGCTGCCATAATGCGCCTTGAATTCGTGGAATTCGCTGCCGTCGACGATGCGCGCGATGACTTCGTGGACGTCATAGGGCGCGCGGACGTCCTGCGGGATGATGCCGTATAGCTCCTCGGCGTCATATTTCGGCGGGCGCGGGTCTTTTATCGCTACTTCGAAGCCGTCATCGCCCCCGAAGGTCGAGACGATATCGCGCACGATCGTCAGCGCATGTTCGTCATTCTCGGCCAGATGGTCGACGACGCCCGACTTCTTCGCGTGGAGGTCGCCGCCGCCGAGGTCCTCGGCGCTGATCTCCTCGCCCGTCGCCGCCTTCACCAGCGGCGGGCCGGCGAGGAAAATCGTGCCCTGACCCCGCACGATCACCGTCTCGTCGCTCATCGCGGGAACATAGGCGCCGCCGGCGGTGCAGCTTCCCATCACGCAGGCGATCTGCGGGATGCGTTTGGCACTCATATTCGCCTGGTTGAAGAAGATGCGGCCGAAATGGTCGCGGTCGGGGAAGACTTCGGCCTGGTGCGGCAGATTGGCGCCGCCCGAGTCGACGAGGTAGATGCAGGGCAGGCGGTTCGCCTCGGCAATCTCCTGCGCGCGGAGATGCTTCTTCACCGTCATGGGATAATAGGTGCCGCCCTTCACCGTCGCGTCGTTGCAGACGATCATCGCCTGCCTGCCCGACACATGGCCGATACCCGCGATCATCCCCGCGCCCGGCACTTCACCCCCATACATGTCGCACGCCGCGAGCTGGCCGATTTCGAGGAAAGGCGAGCCGGGGTCCAGCAGCCGTTCGACGCGCTCGCGCGGGAGCAGCTTGCCGCGGTTCATGTGCCGCTCGCGCGCTTTCTCGCTGCCGCCGCGCGCCGCTTCGGCGACGCGCGCCCATAACTCGTCCTTCAGCGCGCGGTTGTGCGCGGCGTTGCTGCGAAAGGCCTCGCTCTCCGGCTGGACCATGGTTTGCAGGACCGGTGCGCTCACTTGGCTGTCTCTCCTCGCTGGTTGCCTAGTTGGTCGCTCGTCGAATGAAAAGCGCCGCAGGCCGAAATTGGTTGGCATTGAAACCGGGCGGTCACAGGCGTATCCCCCCTTCACATTCCCCCGAAGTCGAGGTTGCAAACCCATGAAGAAGAAGATTTTCGCCGTCCTCTTGTCTACCGCCGCGGTGCTCGCCGGCCCGGTCGCCTGCTCGGGCGGCGGCGAGGACAAGGCGGCCGCGAGCTACTCGATCGGGACCGAGATCGGCATCAACAAGGCCGCAATGGACACGAGCGTCAATCCGGGCGACGATTTCTATGCCTATGCGAACGGTAACTGGCAGAAAACGACCGAGATTCCCGCCGACCGCTCGTCGACCGGCGCCTTTTACACCGCCTTCCTCGAGACCGAGAAGCGTAACCGCGAGCTGATCGACGCGATCGTCAAGGGGCCGGTCGAGAAGGGCACCGACCAGGCGCGGATCGCCAATTTCTACAAGGCCTATATCGACACGCCGTCGATCGACAAGGCGGGCATGAAGCCCGTCGAGCCCGACCTCGCGCGCTTCGCCGCGATCACCGACAAGGCCGAGCTGTCGAAGATATTGGGCGAGGAAGTCCGCGCCGACGTCGACCCGCTCAACGCGACCGACTTCAACACCGAAAACCTGTTCGGCGTCTTCGTGACGCAGGGCCTCGCGACGCCGGGCGAAGTGATCCCCTATCTGCTGCAGGGTGGCCTCGGCATGCCCGAGCGCGAATATTATCTGTCGCCCGACCCGAAGATGGCGAGCATCCGCACCGCCTATCAGGCCTATATCGCCACGCTTCTGACCGCGGCGGGCGTTGCCGACGCCGATGCGAAGGCGAAGCGCATCTTCGATCTCGAAACGAAGATCGCCAGGGCGCATGCCAGCCGCGAAGAGAGTGAGGATTTCACCAAATCGGCCGATGTCTGGACCAAGGCCGATTTCGCGAAAAAGGCGCCCGGCATCGACTGGCCGGCTTTCTTTTCCGCGGCGCAGCTCGACGGCGCGGACAAGTTCGGCGCCTACCATGCCAAGGCGATCACGGGCCTGTCGGCGCTCGTCGCCTCGCAACCGCTCGAAGCCTGGAAAGACTGGCTGGCCTTCCACCAGATCAACAGCCACGCCGACGTGCTGCCGAGCGCGATCGACAATGCGCATTTCGCCTTTTACGGCACCATTCTGTCGGGAACGCCCGAGCAGCGCAGCCGCGACAAGCGCGCGATCGCGGCGGTGAACCAGTATCTCGGCGATGCGGTCGGCCGCGTCTATGCGGAGAAATATTTCCCCGCCTCGGCGAAGGCCGAAGTCAGCGACATGGTCGATGGCATCAAGGCCGCCTTTGCGAAGCGGGTGCAGGCGATCGACTGGATGGCGCCCGAGACCAAGAAGGAAGCGCTGAAGAAGGTCGAAACGATCCAGGTCGGCGTCGGCTATCCCGAGACGTGGCGCGACTATGGCAGCTATCAGGTCAGCGCCGATGCCGCCTATGCCAACGAAGTCGCGGGCGAAAAGGCCGAATATGCGCATCAGCTCGCCAAGATCGGCAAGCCTTTCGACAAGGGCGAATGGTGGATGACCCCGCAGACGGTCAATGCGGTGAACCTGCCGGTGCAGAATGCGCTCAACTTCCCCGCCGCGATCCTGCAGCCGCCCTTCTTCGACCCCAAGGCCGATCCCGCCTATAATTACGGCGCGATCGGCGCGGTGATCGGGCACGAGATCAGCCACAGCTTCGACAATAATGGCGCGGCGTTCGATTCGACCGGCGCGCTGCGCAACTGGTGGACCGACGCGGACCTCAAGAAGTTCGAGGAAGCCGGAAAGGCGCTCGCCGAGCAATATGACCAGTATAAGCCGTTCCCCGACCTGGCGGTGAACGGCAAGCTGACGCTGGGCGAGAATATCGCCGACGTGGCGGGGCTGCAGGCGGCCTACGATGCCTATCGGGCGTCGCTGAAGGGCAAGGAAGCGCCGGTGATCGACGGTTTTACCGGCGACCAGCGCTTTTTCATCGCCTATGCGCAGACGTGGGCGACGAAGATGCGCGACGAAGCGCTGCGCGCGCGGATCGCGACCGACGGCCACGCGCCGGGCATGTATCGCGCGCTGACCGTGCGCAACCTCGACGCGTGGTACAAGGCGTTCGACGTCAAGCCGACCGACAAGCTGTACCTGCCGCCCGAAAAGCGCGTGCGCGTCTGGGGTTGATTGGGGAAGCATGGCGGGGCGGTCAGTCCGTCCCGCCGCCGTTCGGCGCAGCGGCAGACGTCGGGGCGCCCGCGCCATAATATTGCAGTGCGTCGAGGGCGAACTCGCTCATCGCGCCGCCACGATATTGCTCACTTCGACCAGATTGCCGTCGGGGTCGTGGAAATAGAGCGAGTCGATCGTTCCGGTGGCGCCGTCGCGGTGCCCGCTGTCGATGATTTCTACACCTTGCTCGGCCAGATGGCCGCGCCACTCGGCCACCGGAACATCGCTGAGCAGGCAGAAATTGCCGCTGCCGGGCACGGTGTCGCGCGCGATCGAGGGGGCGGTGCGGGCGTCCTGCAGGCTGATCTTGTGGGCGCCGAACTGCAGCGACCATTTGCCGGGCCGCTCCTCGCGCGAGGTCATGCCGAGGACGCGCTCGTAAAAGGCGCGCGTCGCATTGACGTCGTTCACGCAGAGGACGATGTGGTCGAGGGCGGTGACCGAAAAGCGCGTGTCGCTCATGCAAAGACCCCGATCAGTGCAAGCGCACCCGCGGTGCTCAGGAACAGCCACATGATATGGCGGCCGCTCAGATAGGCTGCGTTGACAAGGCCGGTTGCCAGCCAGCCGCCGCCGATGATCGCGACGACCGCGCGCGGCGTTCCGGGCCAGGCGACGGTGACGGCGCTCAGCAGCATCAGCACCGACGTCGCGTGCCAGGCGAAACGGATGATCCGGCGGATGCGTGGATCGGTGGTCACGCCCGCGTTCAGCGCGAGCAGGGGGCGCACCATCCGCCTTTCGCCGAGCCGCGAATGGAAGAAGGCCGTCGCTGCCATCGCGGCGGCCGACAGCCACAGCCAGGTCACGCGCCGGCGCCGATAAGCTCGCGGCCGATCAGCATCCGGCGGATCTCGTTGGTCCCCGCGCCGATGTCGAGCAACTTGGCGTCGCGCCAATAGCGCTCGACCGGCCAGTCCTTGGTATAGCCCGCGCCGCCCAGCGCCTGGATCGCCTCGCCCGCGACCTTCACCGCGCTCTCGCTCGCGAGCAGGATCGCGCCCGCGGCGTCGAAACGCGTCGTCTGCCCCGCGTCGCATGCCCTGGCGACATTATAGACATAGGAGCGCGCCGAATTGAGCGCGACATACATGTCGGCGACCTTCGCCTGCATCAGCTGGAACGAGCCGATCGGCTTGCCGAACTGCTTGCGCTCGCGCACGTAAGGAATGACGGTGTCGAGACACGCCTGCATGATGCCGAGCTGAAGCCCCGCGAGCACCACGCGCTCATAATCGAGCCCCGACATCAGCACGCCGACGCCTCCGTTCTCCGGCCCCATCACCTGTTCTTCACTGACTTCGCAATCGGTGAAGACGAGTTCGGCGGTCGGGGAGCCGCGCATCCCGACCTTGTCGATCTTTTGCCCGATGCTGAACCCCGGCATGTCCTTTTCGATCAGGAAGGCGGTGATGCCGCGCGATCCCGCCTCGGGCGAGGTCTTGGCATAGACGACGAGCGTGTCGGCGTGGCTCGCGTTGGTGATCCAGAACTTCGTGCCGTTGAGGACATAGCCGCCCTGAACCTTCTCGGCCTTGAGCTTCATCGAGACGACGTCGCTGCCCGCGCCGGCTTCGGACATGGCGAGGCTTCCGACATGCTCGCCCGAGATCAGCCTGGGCAGATATTTGCGCTTCTGCTCGTCATTGCCCCAGCGGCGGATCTGGTTGACGCAGAGGTTCGAGTGCGCCCCGTAGGAGAGGCCGATCGCACCCGACGCGCGCGATACCTCCTCGACCGCGATCACATGCTGAAGATAGCCGAGCCCCAGCCCGCCCCATTCTTCCTCGACGGTGATGCCGTGAAGTCCGAGCTCTCCCATCTGCGTCCACAGTTCGTCGCGCGGGAACCAGTCTTCGGCGTCGGCCTTGGCGGCGAGCGGCGCGATCTGTTCGTCGGCGAAGCGGGCGGTGGTCTCGCGGATCATGTCGGCGGTCTCGCCGAGCGCGAAATCGAAGTCGGGGGTGGCGCGCATGGTCAGCCTTTCGCAGTCCGGGCGGTGAGGATGTCCCACTCTTGCACGAAAGTCGAACCATATGAAAATTGAAATCCGATGCGATAGATCATAAGAAAAATTTATGATAAAGCGCGCGCATATCCGGCAGTTTCTCGCGGTCGTCGATGCGGGCAGCTTCACCCAGGCGGCGCAGCAGATCCGCGTGACGCAGCCGGCCTTGTCGACCGGCGTCGCCGAACTCGAGCGGCTCGTCGGGGCACAGCTCTTCATAAGAAACCGGCGCAAGATCCGCCTGACCGAAGCGGGCGGGCGCTTCCTCCCCATCGCGCGCGAGCTCGAACGCGCCTTTCGCGCCGCCGATGGCTTCGGCCGCGACGAAACGGCGACCGCGCCCCTGCTGCGGATCGGTGCGATCCGGTCGGCGCCGGGCGAATTTCTCCAGCGGATCGTCGCCGAGTTCGCCCGATCCTTCTCGATCGAGATCGTCGAAGGAAGCGATTCCGATCTGCGCACCGCGCTCGCGAGCGGCCGTATCCAGATCGCGCTCGTTCCGCTCAAGGCCGGGGAAGGTGAGGGCGAGGCGCTGGCGCTTTATGAAGAGCCCTTGGTCATGCTGGTTCCGCAGGATCATCCGCTGGCGTCGCGAGGCGAAGTGTCGCCCGAGGAACTGGCGCCCGAAACGATGATCGCGCGGCGCTCGTGCGAATTTCTCGACGCAACGAGCCGCTTCTTTACCCGCCACGGCGTTCGTCCCCGCTTTTCGCTGCGCAGCGACAGCGACGATCGCTGCATCCGGATGGTCGCCGCCGGGATCGGCATCACCACGGCGCCGCTGTCGCTGGCCGGCGAGGACACGGTGGCGCTGCGCGTCACCGGCTATGATTTTCGCCGCGAGCTGGGATTGCTGTTCGCATCGGACTGGAGCGGGCTTCCCGACATCGCCCGGCGGCTGGAGGCGCCGCTCAAGGCGATCGACGCGATCGCACGCGACTGGCAGCGCGCGAGGGTTGCGATGATCGCCTGACCCTGCAAGTCTGGCTTGGCAGGGCAAAAGGCCATACAGTTTGCCTGTTGCGGGCGGTGGCGGCAATGGCGGGGACATGACGAAGACGCTTACCCATCTGGACCGATTGGAGGCTGAGAGCCTTCATATCATGCGTGAGGTGATGGCGGACGCGGCGCGGCCTGTGATGCTTTACAGTGTGGGGAAGGACAGCGCGGTGATGCTGCATCTGGCGCGCAAGGCCTTTTATCCTTCGCCGCCGCCGTTTCCGCTGCTGCATGTCGATACGACATGGAAGTTCCGCGCGATGTACGAAATGCGCGACCGCATGGCCGAAGAGGCGGGGATGGAGCTGATCGTGCACCAGAACCCCGAGGCGCAGGCGCGCGGGATCAACCCGTTCGACCATGGCGCGCTGCACACCGACATGTGGAAGACCGAGGGGCTGAAGCAGGCGCTCGACAAATATGGCTTCGACGTCGCCTTCGGCGGCGCGCGGCGGGACGAGGAGAAGAGCCGGGCGAAGGAACGCATCTTCTCCTTCCGCACCCAGTCGCACGGCTGGGACCCGAAGAAGCAGCGGCCCGAGCTTTGGAACCTTTACAATGCGAAGAAGGCGAAGGGCGAGAGCATCCGCGTCTTTCCGCTGTCGAACTGGACCGAGCTCGACATCTGGCAATATATCGCGCGCGAGACTATTCCGATCGTGCCGCTCTATTTTGCGGCGCCGCGGCCGACGGTGGAGCGCGACGGGCTGTTGCTGATGGTCGACGACGACCGCTTTCCGCTCAAGGACGGCGAGGTTCCTGCCCTTCGCTCGATCCGCTTTCGCACCCTCGGCTGCTATCCGCTGACCGGTGCGGTCGAAAGCACCGCTGCGACCCTGAGCGAGGTCATCCAGGAAATGCTGCTGACGACGACGAGCGAGCGGCAGGGGCGCGCGATCGACAAGGATGGCGGCGATGCGTCGATGGAGAAGAAGAAGCAGGAGGGGTATTTTTGACCCGCCGCGTCAATCTTCAGATTGACGAAGGGTCAACCCCCGCGAAGGCGGGGGTCTCTTTCGGAGCCAATGAGCGAAGCGGGATACCCGCTTTCGCGGGAAAGACGAAATTAAAGCCATGACCGACCCCGTCTATGTCACCGATGCGCTGATTGCCGAGGATATCGACGCCTATCTGGCCAGCCATGAGCAGAAGTCGCTGCTGCGCTTCATCACCTGCGGCAGCGTCGACGACGGCAAGTCGACCTTGATCGGGCGGCTGCTCTACGACAGCAAGATGATTTTCGAGGACCAGCTCGCCGCGCTCGAGGCGGACTCGAAGCGGGTGGGCACGCAAGGTGGCGAGATCGACTTCGCGCTGCTCGTCGACGGCCTCGCCGCCGAGCGCGAGCAGGGGATCACGATCGACGTCGCCTATCGCTTCTTCACCACCGGGAAGCGCAAGTTCATCGTCGCCGACACGCCGGGGCACGAGCAATATACGCGCAACATGGTCACCGGCGCCTCGACCGCCGACCTTGCGGTGATCCTGATCGACGCGCGCAAGGGGGTGCTCACCCAGACGCGGCGGCACAGCTTCCTCGCGCATCTGCTCGGCATTCGGCATATCGTGCTCGCGGTGAACAAGATGGACCTCGTCGGTTACGACAAGGGCGTGTTCGAGCGCATCCTGCTCGCCTATCGCGCCTTTGCGAGCGAGATCGGCATCACGGACTTCACGGCGATACCGATCTCGGGGTTCAAGGGCGACAATATCACCGCGCTGTCGCCGAATACGCCGTGGTTCAAGGGCCCGGCGCTGATCGAGCATCTCGAGACCGTCGACCTCGGCGCGCGCGTCGAGGAGGCCAAGCCCTTCCGCATGCCGGTGCAGTGGGTCAACCGCCCGAATCTCGACTTCCGCGGCTTCTCGGGCCAGGTCGCGGGCGGGCGGATCGCACCGGGCGATGCGGTGCGCATCCTGCCGAGCGGCAAGACCACCACCGTCGGCCGCATCGTGACGATGGATGGCGACCTGGACGAAGCGGTCGCGGGCCAGTCGGTGACGCTGACGCTCGCCGACGAGGTCGACTGCTCGCGCGGCGACGTGATCGCGGCGGCCGACGCGCCGCCAGAGGCCGCCGACCAGTTCGAGGCGACGCTGGTGTGGATGGCCGACGAGGCGATGATCCCGGGGCGCGCCTATTGGCTCAAGCTGGGGGCGCAGAGCGTCTCGGCGACGGTGCAGGCCCCGAAATACGAGATCAACGTCAACACGCTCGACCATCTCGCGGCGAAGACGCTCGACTTGAATGGCATCGGCGTCGTCGAGCTATCGACCGACAGGCCGATCGTGTTCGAAGCCTATGCCGAGAACCGCGCGCTCGGCGGCTTCATCCTGATCGACAAGCTGACCAATGCGACCGTCGGCGCGGGGATGCTGCACTTCAGCCTGCGCCGCGCGCAGAATGTCCATTGGCAGGCGAGCGACATCAGCCGCGAGGCGCGCGCCGATTTGAAGAACCAGAAAGCCGCGCTGCTGTGGTTCACCGGCCTCTCCGGCTCGGGCAAGTCGACGATCGCCAACCTCGTCGAAAAGAAGCTCTTTCGGATGAACCGCCACAGCTTCCTGCTCGACGGCGACAATGTCCGCCACGGGCTCAACAAGGATCTCGGCTTCACCGAGGCCGACCGGATCGAGAATATCCGCCGCGTCGGCGAGGTTGCGAAGCTGATGACCGACGCCGGGCTGATCGTCATCACCGCCTTCATCTCGCCCTTCAAGGCCGAGCGCGAGATGGTGCGCGCGATGCTGCCGGAGGGCGAGTTCCTCGAAATCTTCATCGACACCCCGCTCGAAGAGGCCGAACGGCGCGACGTGAAGGGCCTCTACAAGAAGGCGCGCAGCGGCCAGCTCAAGAATTTTACCGGGATCGACAGCCCCTATGAGGCGCCCGAAAATCCCGAGATCCGCATCGACACGACGACGATGACGGCAGAAGCCGCGGCCGACCTGATCATCGACCGGCTGCTCGGCTAGATGCTGCTGTTCCGGGGGAGGGAGGCGCATAGCCGGTCGCTCTTGAAGGCGATCAGCTGGCGCGTCCTCGGCAGCATCGACACCTTCCTGTTGAGCTATCTCTTTACGGCGAATGTGAAGGCGGCGAGCGCGATCGCGAGCACCGAGGTGCTCACCAAGATGCTGCTCTATTATCTCCACGAGCGCGCCTGGGCGCGGGTCGGCTGGGGCCTGCACAAACGCAAGCCGCCGGACGGCAAAATCGAGAAAGAGGGGCTGGTTCGCGATCATGGCTGAAACGGACGGGGAGCTTGCCGCGCGGCTGGCGGCGGCGGCGGGCGATATCTTGCTGAACCTGCGACAGGCGGGCGCGTTCGAAGGCAAGGCGCTCGGGCAGGCGGGCGACGAGGCCGCCAATGCGATGCTGTGCCGGGAAATCCGCGCCGCGCGCCCCGGCGACGGGCTGCTCTCCGAGGAGGAAAGCGATAATGTCGCCCGCCTCGACCAGTCGCGCGTGTGGATCGTCGATCCGCTCGACGGCACCCGCGAATATGGCGAGGGGCGCAGCGACTGGGCGGTGCATGTCGCGCTCGCCGTCGACGGCGTCGCGGCGGTCGGCGCGGTCGCGCTGCCCGGCCTCGGGCTGACCTTGACCTCCGACGCGCCCATCCCGCTCGCTCCCGCCAACGCGCCGCCCAGGATGCTCGTCAGCCGCACCCGCCCGGCCGCCGAAGCCGTGTTCGTCGCCGAGCGCCTCGGCGCCGAACTGCTCGCCATGGGCTCGGCAGGCGCCAAGGCGATGGCCGTCGTGCGCGGCGAAGCCGACATCTACCTCCACACCGGCGGCCAATATGAATGGGACAATTGCGCCCCCGCCGCCGTCGCCATCGCAGCAGGACTCCACGTCAGCCGCGCCGACGGATCGCCCCTGCGCTACAACAATCCCGACACCTACCTCCCAGACCTCCTGATCTGCCGAAAAGAACTCGCCAGCGACGCGCTCAGGTATGCGGGAGAATTTGTGGCCAATCCCTGATTGGGTGATTGGGACGAATGACTGGAATCGGGCGGGAGGGGACTTAATAAGCCCCTCCTCTGAAGAGGAGGGGTTTGGACGAACGACAGCTAACCACCCCAAAGCCGACCCCTGGGTTTCGATATTTCGCGCGCTTCACGATTGCCAGCGCCGCCTGCTCTCCCTATTTCGGTTTCATCGAAAAACCAATTGCATGGGAGACCCGCGATGACCGACCTGCCCGATACCAATCTGACGATGCTCACGCTGGTCAAGCCCGAGGGCGAGCTCGAAGTCTTCTTCGAGCGGCGGCCGATGCCCGAACCCGCGCCGCATGAGGTGCTGGTGAGAATCCTCGCGACCCCGATCAACCCGTCGGACCTTGGCCTGCTGTTCGGCGCCGCCGATATGGCAAGCGCGCGCGCGTCGGAGCGCGACGGCCTGCCCGTCGTGACGGCCGACATTCCCGCGCCGGGGATGCGCGCCATGGCGCCGCGCGTCGGGCAGGCGCTGCCGATCGGCAACGAGGGCTGCGGCCTCGTCGTCAAAGCGGGCGCGTCGCCCGAGGCGCAGGCTTTGCTCGGCAAGACCGTCGCGGTACTCGGCGGCGAAATCTATGCGGAATATCGCTGCCTGCCCGCGCAGATGTGCATGGAACTGCCCGAAGGCACCGACCCGAAGGACGGCGCCTCCTGCTTCGTCAATCCGCTCACCAGCCTCGCCTTTACCGAAACGATGCGGATGGAGGGGCATAGCGCGCTCGTCCACACCGCGGCGGCGTCGAACCTCGGCCAGATGCTCGTCAAGATCTGCGCCAAGGATGATATTCCGCTCGTCAACATCGTGCGCAGCGAGGCGCAGGCCGAGTTGTTGAAAGCGATCGGCGCCACGCATGTCGTCAACAGCAGCGATGAGGATTTCCTCGACCGGTTGACCGCCGCGCTCGTCGAGACAGGCGCGACCTGCGGCTTCGACGCGATCGGCGGCGGCAAGCTCGCGGGGCAGATCCTCGCGTGCATGGAGGCCGCGGCGGTCAGGCGGATGACGAGCTATAGCCGCTATGGGTCGGATACCTTCAAGCAGGTCTATATCTACGGCGCGCTCGACGTCGGACCGACCGTGCTCAACCGCAGCTTCGGTTTTTCCTGGTCGCTTTCGGGCTTCCTGCTCACACCCTTCCTGCAAAAGGCGGGCGCCGACGTCGTCGGCCGGATGCGCGCGCGCGTGGTCGACGAGCTGACGACGACCTTCAAGAGCCACTACAGCCACGAAATCTCGCTGACCGATGCCCTCTCGCTCGACACGATCGCAAATTACAATGCGAAGCGCACGGGCGAGAAATATCTGATCCGGCCGAACGGTTGAAGTGCCGGCCGCCGAGCCGCTAGCCGTGCGACGCCGCGATTTAATCTCGTCTTTCCCGTGCCGTTAACGCTCTTCAGTGGTTGATCGCGCGCACGGGGCCAACAGTGCATGCTGCTTAGGATAAGTCCGGACGAAGTTGAGATCGGTATGTTCATCCACACCTTTGAGGGGCGGTGGATCGATCATCCCTTTTGGCGCAGTCGCTTCCTGGTCGAAACCTCCGAACAGCTGGAAAGGATCCGGCAATCGCGCGTCGAGGCGCTGGTGATCGACCCAAGCCGCAGCGTCGTCATGCCGGTGATCGACGAGGGCGCGGCGACCGATGACGGCCCCGCGGAGAAAGAGCCGCCAGCGTCTGGCCCAGCGGTCCCTGCCGCCGCCCGTGCAGAAGCGATCGATCGTCCGCCGGTCCACACCATCGCCACGCCATGGCCGGTGGCGGCACGCCCGCAGCCGCTGTTCGCGCCCGAGCGCGCGCGCGACGTCCGGCGTGCCCGGAAAAGCTATGGTCCCGAGCGCCGGCGTGCGCTGCGGGTGATCGACAAATCGCGCCGTGCGATGGTCGACGTGTTCGAATCGGCTCGCCTCGGGCGCGCGATCGAGGTCAAGTCGCTCGTCCTTCTGACGCAGGAAGTGGCCGATTCGATCCACCGCGATCCGCGCGCACTGCTCAATCTCGTCCGGCTGAAGAACAAGGACGAGTATAGCTATCTTCACTCAGTTGCGGTCTGCGCGCTGATGATCAATTTCGCGCGGCACCTGCAACTGGACGAGGCGACGGTACAGGATTTGGGGGTCGCCGGCCTGCTGCACGACATCGGCAAGATTGCGATTTCGGACGACATATTGCTGAAGCCCGGCGCGCTCGACAGCCGCGAGCGTCAGGCGGTCGAGGAACATCCCGTAGCCGGGCACAAGCTGTTGGCGCAGTCCCCCTCCATTCCACCGGCCGCGCTCGATGTCTGCCTGCGACATCATGAAAAATTCGACGGCACGGGTTATCCCGACGGGCTGAGCGGCGAGAAGCTCTCGCTCTTCGCGCGAATGGCGGCAATCTGTGACGTCTATGACGCCGTGACCTCCGACCGTGCCTATAGAGCGGCGTGGGCACCGTGCGAAACATTAACCGAAATGCAGAGCTGGCCGGGACATTTCGATCCGAAACTGCTCGAACGCTTCGCCGACAGTCTGGGCATATTTCCGATCGGAACGCTGGTCCGGATTTCGAACGGGTTGCTGGGTATCGTCTCGGGCAATTGCGGCACGCTCGACGAGGACGTCACGGTCCGCGCCTTTTTCGACAGCGACCGGCTCGAAGACATCGAGCCCTATGATTGCACCATCTCGCCGGGCGCGGACGATCCGCGGATCATCTGCCGCGACAGCCCGACCTTCTGGCGCTTCGACGATTGGGACGCGATGCGGATGCGGGTCATGGCCACGCGCGTCGGCCGCCCCGAAAAGGCCTGAGCGCCCGCGACATATTCCAAGCGAAGACGAGCCGGCTCCAGGGGCGGCCAGGCAAGTGTAAAATTAACCGACAGTTGACGCCTGCCGCGCTATAGACCCGAGCGAAAGGGCGCTGCGTCTTCGATGTTCAGACTGTTCAAACATTATGTTCCGCACGCGGTCGTCTGGCTGGCGCTGATCGAGTTTGCCGTGGTGCTGCTGTCGGCCGAGGCGGCGTGGCACCTCTATGCGCATCAGGCCGATTTCGACGCGGGGGGGCTCGGTGAGCGCTGGCTGCCGCTTTTGACCTTTGCGCTTTCCAATTCGCTCGCGATGATGGCGGTCGGCATGTACGGGACCGAGGCGCTGCGCTGGCTGGGTTTCGCGACCGCGCGGCTGATCGCGGCGATTTCGCTCGGCGTGATTTTTCTGTCGTTGCTCCGCTTCCTGTTGCCCGGCGCGACGCTGTGGCGCGCGAACAGCCTCTATGCGATCGTCTTTGTGATCGCCGGTATCTTCCTCGTCCGTTTCGCGGTGACACAGCTTGGTGGAACCGAAGCCTTTCGCCGCCGCATCCTCGTGCTCGGTGCCGGACCGCGCGCGGCGCGGCTCGCGGCGCTCGCGGCGCGGCCGGGGAGCGGGCTCAGCATCGTCGGCCATATCGCGATGGCCGGCAACGAGCGCGCGGTCGCGGGAGCGCTGCCGCGCGGCGCGGTCGCCAACCTGGCCGAACATGCGGTGACGCTGGGCGCCGGCGAAGTCGTATTGGCGATGGAGGAGCGGCGCGGGGCGCTGCCACTCGCCGCATTATTGCGGGTCAAGACGACCGGGGTTCATGTCAACGATATTGCGAGCTTCATCGAGCGCGAGACGGGGCGCATCGACCTGGCGACGACCAATCCGAGCGGACTGATTTTCTCGGACGGATTTTCGGCGGGCCAGCGGATTTCGAAGGTCGGCAAGCGCTTGTTCGACATTATGGCGAGCCTGGTCGTGCTGATCGTAGGCCTGCCGCTGATCCTGGTCGCAGCGATCGCGGTCAAGCTCGACAGCAAGGGACCGGTTTTCTATCGCCAGCAACGCGTCGGCCTGTTCGGCGAGCCCTATGACATCGTCAAGATCCGCTCGATGCGCACCGACGCCGAAGCCGCGGGCAAGGCAGTGTGGGCGAGCGAAAACGACCCGCGAATCACGCGCGTCGGCCGCATCATCCGCCAGCTCAGGATCGACGAGCTGCCGCAGCTCTGGTGCGTGCTGAAGGGCGAGATGAGCTTCGTCGGGCCGCGGCCCGAGCGCCCCGCCTTTGTCGAGGAGCTGACGCGCGAGCTGCCCTTTTACGCCGAGCGCCACATGGTGAAGCCGGGTCTCACCGGCTGGGCGCAGATCAACTATCCCTATGGCGCGTCGATCGAGGATGCGCGCGCGAAGCTCGAATACGACCTCTATTATGCGAAAAATTATTCGCCCTTCCTCGACCTGTTGATCCTGCTGCAGACGGTGCGCGTCGTGCTGTGGCCCGAAGGGGCGCGGTGACGATGCTCGCGGCGCTGTCGCACCTGCTCGCGGGCGCTGCGCTCGCAGGATTCGCCGGCGTCACCCTGTGGTTGCTCAGCCGGCCGCGCGCCCGGATGGCGGCGCTGATGCCGGCACCGAAATGGCTGGTCGCCGCCGCCGTGGCGACCGCGCTCTGGTGCCTGCCGGTCTATGCCTTCGGACCGGGTTCGGCCGAGGGTCTCGTCGGCCGCGCGCTTCGCAATGTCGCCTGGCTCGGCTGGCTCGGCGCAAGCTTCTGGTCGCACGATGCGCCGATGTCGCGGCCGCAGAAACTGATTCAGCGTCTGCTCATCGCGATTTCGCTGGTCGCGGCGGTAGTGGCGGGGGCGACGCTGCTGCGCACCGGACAATCCTCGCTGCCGTGGATCGGGCTGAGCCTCTCGCTGACCGCGATGATCACCGCCTCGGGCGGGTTGCTGCTCGTCGACAGCGGCGTGCGGCACGGCGGATCGGGTCTGCGGATGCCGATCGTGGCGGTGGCGGGTGCTTTCGCGATGCTCTGGGCCTACGAGCTCAACGTCCAGCTGATCGGCGCCCTGACCGGAAAGCCGGCCTCGACCCTGATGCTGCTGGCCCCCGCCGTCGCGCTGCTGATGCTGCCGACTTTCGTGCTCGCCGCGATGGACGTCGGGCGCGAGCGCATCCGATTGTCGCGCCCTGCCGCGATGCGGACGATCGCGCTGCTCGGCGCCGCGGCCTATCTGGTGCTGATCGGGCTCGCGGGGGCGGTCGCGCGGCTCGGCGGCGGCGATTATGGCGAGCTGGCGCAGGGGTTGTTCCTGATCGTCGCGCTGGGGGCGGGCGGCCTGCTGCTCGCCTCGCCGCGGTCGCGTGCGTGGCTCTCGGTGACGATCTCGAAGCATTTTTTCGAGCATCGCTATGATTATCGCACCGAATGGATGCGGTTCACCGCGACGCTGGGGCAGAGCGACGAAGGCGACAGCAACCTTTACCGCCGCGTTGCCAAGGCACTCGCCGAATTGACGGGAAGCCCGGCGGCGCTGCTGATGCTGCCCGACGTGCAGGGCTGTTTTCGCATCGCCGACCAGTGGCGCTGGCCGGCGCGCATCGACGATGAGCTTTCGCTTTCCTTGCGCTGCGCCTTCACCTTGCAGGAGGCGCAGCACATCGTCGACCTCGACGCCGTCCGGCACGGCGTTGCTGTCGAGCCCGATCTGGCCATTCCCGAGTGGATGATCGCCGACACGCGCGCGTGGGTCGTCGTTCCGGTGCTGCATTTCGGCCGCATGATCGCGCTCGCCGTGCTGCATCGCCCCACCGTGTCGCGCGCGCTCGATTGGGAAGACCTCGACGTGCTGCGCATCGCGGGGCAGCAGGCGGCGAGCTATCTCGCCGAATCGCAGAGCCAGGCGGCGCTATCCGAAGCGAAGCGCTTCGATGAGTTCAACCGCCGCTTCGCCTTCATCATGCACGACATCAAGAATCTCGCGAGTCAGCTGTCGCTGCTCGCGCGCAATGCCGAGCGTCATGCCGACAAGCCGGAGTTTCGCGCCGATATGATCGAGACGCTCAAACTCTCCGCAGGCCGACTGAGCGATTTGCTCGCGCGCCTGTCGCCCCGCGACCGCAACCGGGCGAGCGAGGCGGCGCGTACGCTGGTCGAACCGCTTCTCTCCGACATCGCCGCGCAGATGCGCCCGCGCCGCAACATCTTCGTGGGCTGCACGACCGGCCTTGCGGCGTGGGCCGATGCGGCTTCGGTGCGGCAGATCCTCGAACAACTCGCGACCAATGCGATCGACGCCTCGCCCGAGGGAAGCCCGGTGCAGATCATCGCGGCGAAGGAAGCGGGGCGCGTGCGCATCGACGTGCTCGACCAGGGCTGCGGGATGAGCCGCGACTTCATCCGCGAGGAGCTGTTCAAGCCCTTCGTCTCGACGAAGGAAGGCGGTTTCGGGCTCGGGGCCTTCGAGGCGCTGGGACTCGCGCAGGCGATGAACGGCACGATCGAAGTGCTGAGCGAGCCGGGCGAGGGGAGCTGCTTCACGCTGTGGCTGCCCGCGGCGGGAGAGAATGGCGCCGATGGCGGCGAAGAGTGGATGAAGGTGGCATCATGACCAAGGGAGCGGCCGCGACGCCGCGCAAGCTGCTCGTCGTCGAGGACGACGCCGGGCTCCAGACGCAGCTCAAATGGGCCTATGACGATTATGAGGTGCTGATCGCGGGCGACCATGACGCGGCGCTCGACCTGCTGCGCGCCGAGGAGCCCGCAGTGGTGACGCTCGACCTCGGCCTGCCGCCCGATCCCGACGGAACCCGCGAGGGTTTCCGCGTGCTGAGGGCGATTCTCGAAATGAAGCCCGATACCAAGGTGGTCGTCGTGTCGGGGCACGGCGAACGCGCGAGCGCGCTCACCGCGATCGCGAGCGGGGCATGGGATTTCTATCAGAAACCGATCGACATCGAGGAACTCGGGCTGATCGTGCGCCGCGCCTTTCACGTCCGCGACCTCGAGGTCGAGAATGCGCGGCTTGCCGAAGCGGGAGCGAGCGACAATCGCGTGCTCGGCGGGATGATCACCGGCGCGCCCGAGATGCTGAAAGTCGCGCGCACGATCGAGCGCGTCGCGAATCTCGACGTGTCGGTGATGCTGCTCGGTGCGAGCGGGACGGGGAAGGAACTGCTCGCGCGCGCCCTGCACGAGGCGAGCGCGCGGCGCGACGGCGCGTTCGTCGCGATCAACTGCGCCGCGATCCCCGAGAATCTGCTCGAAAGCGAGCTGTTCGGGCATGAGAAGGGGGCGTTCACCGGCGCGGTCAAGACGACCGAGGGGAAGATCGAGCTCGCGCACGACGGGACCTTGTTCCTCGACGAGGTCGGCGACATTCCGCTGCCGCTGCAGGTCAAATTGCTGCGCTTTTTGCAGGAGCGGACGATCGAGCGGATCGGTGGGCGCAAGGCCATCGCCGTCAACACGCGCATCGTCTGTGCGACGCACCGCGACCTCGATGCGATGATCGCCGCGGGCAGCTTTCGCGACGATCTTTACTACCGGCTCGCGGAGATGGTGGTGAAGATCCCTTCGCTCGCCGAGCGGCCGGGCGACGCGGTGCTGCTCGCGCGGCATTTCCTTCACCAATATGCGCCCGAGATGAACCCCGCGGTGCGCGGTTTCGCATCCGACGCCTTGCAGGCGATCGACGAGGCGCGCTGGCCGGGCAATGTCCGCGAGCTCGAAAACCGGATCAAGCGCGCGGTCATCATGGCCGACGGCAAGCTTGTAACGAAGGACGACCTCGATCTGGCGGCGGGCACGGGCGACGCGGACGAGGCGGCATGGCTCAATCTGCGCAGCGCGCGCGAGGCGGCCGACCGCGTCGCGATCCGCCGCGCGATGGCGCAGAGCGAGGGTAATATTTCGGCGGCGGCGAAACTGCTCGGGATCAGCCGCCCGACGCTCTATGATCTCTTGAAGCAATATCGGATGCATGGCTGACATGACGTCGGGGCGGCTTCGGACCGGCGCGCTGCTCGCGGCGCTGCTGCTCGCCGGCTGCGGTGGGCGCGAGGCCGAGGCGCCGCGCGCGGCGCTCGAGCGTCAGCGCGCCGAATTGACGCGCTATGTCGCCGATCACCCCGAAGCGGTGCGCGAGCGCGCCGCGCTGGCGCGCGTCGCCATGCGGCTCGGCGACAGCGTGACGGCCGAAGCGGCGGTCGAGGAGGCGATCGCGGCGGGCGGCGCGGGCGAGGTGCTGCGTCCGCTGCTCGCGCGCGCCTATGCGATGCAGGGCGAGGGCGACCGGGCGATCGCGACGCTCGATGCGGGGCCGATCGCACCCGAAATGCTCGGCGAAGCGGCGTGGGTCGAAGCCAATGTCCGCCTCGACCGCGGCGACCTGGAGGGCGCGCGCAAGGCCTTTGACCTCGCGCTCCGCGAGCGGCCGCGCGAGGCGGGGCTGTGGGCCGACGTCGCGCGCTTTCGTGCCGCCAACGCCGACGCGCGCGGCGCACGCCAGGCGGTCGACCATGCGATCGAGCTCGACGCCGGAAATGGTGCGGCGCTCGCGCTCAAGGCCGATCTGGTGCGCGATCAGCAGGGACTGGCGCCCGCGCTTGCATGGTATGACAGGGCCCTCGCCGCCGACCCCGGCAATGCCGATGCGTGGATCGAGCGCGCTGCGACGCTCGGCGATCTCGGCCGCTATCGCGAAATGCTCGCGTCGCTGCGCCGTGCCGCCACGTTGACGCCGGGCGAGCCGCGCCTTTTCTATCTGCAAGCCGTGCTCGCCGCGCGCGCGGGCAACTACCGCCTCGCGCGCAGCCTGCTCCAGCGCACGCGCGGGCAGCTCGACGACGAGCCGGGATTCATGCTGGTCAGCGCAATCGCCGAATTGCAGCTCGGCGGGCAGGCGCTCGCCGCGACCTGGGCCGAACGGCTGGTCGAGGTGCAGCCGCATAATTTTACCGTCCGCCGCCTCCTTGCCGCGGCGAACTGGGCCGATGCCGACGATGAGGGCGCGGCAGCGGCGCTGGCCCCGATCGTCGCGCGCGCCGACGCCGACAGCTGGTCGCTGCTGCTCGCGGCGCGCGTCGCGGCCGAGCAGGGCGACGGGAAGGGCTCGGCGGCCTATCAGGACCGCGCGGCGCGCCTGGCCCGCGGCGCGGCGGCGCCCTTCACGGTCGATGATGATCCGCTGCTCGTCGCGATGGCGGCCGAAGCCGCGCCGCTCGATCCGTCGAAGGTGATTCCGGCGATCGCGGCCGACGTAATGCAGGGCAACGGTGCGCGCGCGCTCGAACGTGCGGCGCGGCTGCGCGACGCCAATCCCGGGGTCGCCGACGCGCACCGGCTGTTCGGCGATGCCGCGCTGGCGGAAGGGCGCCTGGACCTTGCAGTCGCCGCCTTTCGCAAGGCGCGCAACCTCGATGCAGGCGAAGGTGCGGCATTGCGCCTTGCCGACGCGCTGCTTCGCAGCGGCGATTCCGCGGGAGCCGCCGCGGCGGTCGCTGCGCTACGCGAAAGCGACCCCTCGAGCATCGCCGCCGACCGGTTCGCCGGCCGCCTGGCGCTCGATCGCCGCCGCTGGGATGCGGCGATCGCGGCGTTCGAGCGCGTGCGCCGCCGCCTCGGCGACCGCGACGCGGTGATCCTGCGCGACCTGGCGCACGCGTGGGCGGGGAAGGGCGAAGCGAAGCGCGCGCTGCCGCTGGCGGCGCGCGCCTATCGACTGCAACCGCTCAATTGCGGCATCATGCTGCTCTATGCCGATCTGCTCGAAGCGCAGGGCGATGCGGCGAATGCCGCCGCGCTGCGCGACAAGGCGGCGCAGGCCGGTCGGTAGCTCAGGCGTCGCTGAGGTCGAGCAGGGTGCGCGCGTCGAGGCCGATGCGGCGCATCTGCTGCGCGACGGGCGGCCAGACGTTGGTCAGGAAATCGTCGCGCATCAGTTCGCGCAGCCGCTCGGTCGCGCCGTCGGCGACGAACATGCCGACCCCGCGCTTGACCGTCACCAGCCCCTCGTCCTGAAAGGTCTGATAGGCCTTTGCCACGGTGAGCGGATTCGCGCCCTCCTCGGCCGCGAGCGAGCGCACCGACGGCAGCATGTCGCCGTCGCCATAGGCGCCGTCGAGGATCGCGTTGGCGATGACGTCGCGCAGGCGCTGATACACGGGCTTGGACTGATCGAGCATGCCGCCTTAATGCCATAAGACAGCAGGACAGTCAAATCGCCCACTTGCTCGACCGGTCCAGTTTTTGAAACTAAATGTCCCAGTCGCCTACCACGTCATCATAATCTGGCCGCGGCCGTTCGGACAGCTCGGCGCCGGGGGTTCCGAAAAAGAAGAATCCCACGATCGTGTCGCCGTGGCGCGCACCAAAGGCGGCCGCGACGTCGCGGTTATAGGCCGCCCAACCGGTAAGCCAGCTCCCCACGAAACCGTGCGCATGTGCGGCGTGGAGCAGGTTCATGCCTACTGCGCCCGCCGACATCTGCTGTTCCCAGACCGGGATCTTGCTGTCCTGCACCGGCGTCGAGAGGAGCAGGAGCAGCGTCGGCGCCTGATGCGCGAACTGGTCGAGCGCCGAGAGGTCGAGTCCCTCTGCCCCCGGATGCTCGGCGATCCAGGCGCGTTTGAGCAAGTCGGCGAGCCTGCCGCGCTGGTCGCCCGCGACGGTGACGATGCGCCACGGTGCGAGCTTGCCATGGTCGGGCGTGCGCAAGGCGAGCGCGACGATGTCGCGCAGCGTGTCGGCATCGGGGCCGGGCGCGATCATGTCGCGCGCCTTGCCCGAACGGCGGGTGGCGAGGTGCGAGCGGAGCGAGGAGATGTCGTTGAACATGGCGGGGCATGTGGCCCTTTTGCGAGGCTTTCGCAAGAGCGTCGCGGCGCCTTCATTGGTTTCACGCGCAATTAGATTCTTTCAATCCGCCATTTTCGCGCTAGGTTGCGCGCCATCGCGCGGCAAAAGCCGCAGCAAAATCAAACGGGGACAAGGGACGCACACGCATGAAAGAGATGAGCCTTTGGGACGGGGGCGATTGGACGTTCGTCATAGCGCTGGTGTTGTTAGGGGCGTTTCTGACCGTCGGGGCGTTGATCGCGGCGAGCAAGAAACCCGAGTTCGCCGGCCACCCTCGCGGCCTCTACATGCTCTTCTTTGCCGAGATGTGGGAGCGCTTTTCCTACTACGGCATGCGCGCGCTGCTGATTCTGTACCTTACCCAGCATTGGCTGTTCAGCGACGGCAAGTCGAACCTGATCTATGGTGCCTATACCAGCCTTGTCTATATTACCCCGGTGCTCGGCGGCTATCTGGCCGATCGCTATCTGGGACAACGCAAGGCGGTGCTGTTCGGGGGCGTGCTGCTTGCTTTCGGCCATTTGTTCATGGCGTTCGAGGGCGACTATGGCATTACCGAGGCTGCGGTGAAGCAGGCCGATCCGGCGATCAACATCTTCTGGCTCGCGCTGGCGCTCATCATTGTCGGCTCGGGTTTCCTGAAGGCCAATATCTCAGTGATGGTGGGGCAACTCTATCGCCTGACTGACATGCGCCGCGATGCCGCCTACACCATTTTCTACATGGGCATTAATTCGGGGGCGGCGATCGGCACCATCCTCGTCGGTTATCTGGGCCAGAAGATTGGCTGGTCATACGGTTTCGGCTTGGCGGGGATTGGCATGGTCGCCGGTCTTATCGTTTTTGTGCTCGGCAAGAATGTACTGCTAGGCGCTGGCGAAGCACCTGCACCGCTCTCGAAAAAGAAGGAATGGACGCTGTACGGCACCGGCCTGATCGCCGTTCTCGTGATGTGGGGGCTCATCCAATATCAGGATGTCATCCAGAATTTGCTGCTGATCTCGGGTACGCTGCTGCTCGTCTATGTCGCTGCGGTCGCGGCGCTGCAACTACCCTATGGCAAGATAGCGAGCGCGCCCAGCGACAGCCGGGTCGTGCTTCTTGCCGGTACGCTGGCAATGCTGTTCCTGCCGCTTTCGAACGCGCTCGGCCTCGGGACGTCGGACGAAGGCGTCAAGATAGTCGGACTGACCGCCGCGCAGATCGTCTATTTCGTCGGCATGATCGTCGTGCTGTTCGGCCTTGGGATCGAGAAATTCCGGGTCGAGAACCACGCGCGCGACCGCATCTATGCGATTTTGTTCCTGATCGCCTTGAACCCGTTGTTCTGGGGGCTTTTCGAACAGGCAGGGGGCAGTCTCAACCTCTATACCGATCGTTATGTCGCGATCGGCGATGTCCCGGCGTCGCTGTTCCAGTCGATCAATCCGATCTACATCATCATCTTCGCGCCCTTCTTTGCCGCGCTGTGGCAATGGCTGGGCAAGAGGGGGCTCGAGCCTTCGGCGCCCGCCAAGTTCGCACTGGCGCTCGCGCAGGTCGGGCTCGGCTTCCTTGTCTTCGTCTGGGGTGCGAACAGCGTAGGGCCCGAAGCGATGACCCCGGTGATTTTCGTCTTCCTGCTCTATCTGCTTCACACCACGGGCGAGCTTTGCCTGTCGCCGGTAGGGCTCAGCGCGATGAACCGGCTCGCACCCTCGTTCATGGCATCGCTGATCATGGGTGCCTGGTTCTATATGACCGCGGTCGGCAATTTCGTCGCCGGCAAGATCGGGGAAGCGACCGGCGGCGAAAGCGGCGCGATGACCAAGGAGGCGACGCTCGCCATCTATTGGGAGATCGGTCTTGTTGCCATCGGGGTCAGTGTCATCGTCCTTGCGCTGTCGCCGATCGTCAAGCGCTGGATGCACCTCGACACGCTGCGCGACCGTCCGTCCGATGTCGCGGGCGCCGAGGAACTGGGCGAGGCACAGGCTGCCGGCGTCCACCCCGAACCCAAGCCGGCGAGCTGATCATGGTCCGGGGCATGAAGAGCGGCCTTCTGGCCGCGGCGACGCTGGTGTTCGCAGGATGCGCGGCGACCGACGCGCAGCCGCAGGCGGCGGGGAGCGACGCCGCGCCGGCGGCGACCGGCGCGAAGGCCGAACGGTTCGACAAGAACCCCTATCCCTCGACCTATCACGCCTATCCGGGCCGCGTGACCGCGGTGACGGGCGTGACGATTTTCGACGGCGAGGGCGGGCGGATCGACGGCGGCACGGTGGTGCTGGCGGAGGGCAAGGTCGCGAGCATCGGCGGCGCCGATACAGCAATCCCCGCCGACGCGCTGGTGATCGACGGGCGCGGCAAGTTCGTCACGCCGGGGGTGATCGACGTCCACAGCCACCTCGGCGTCTATCCGTCGCCCGGCGTCGACGCGCATAGCGACGGCAATGAGATGACGAGCCCGACGACGCCCGAGGTCTGGGCCGAGCATAGCGTCTGGCCGCAGGACCCGGGCTTTTCGCGTGCGCTCGCCAACGGCGGGGTGACGACCTTGCAGATACTGCCGGGCAGCGCGAACCTGATCGGCGGGCGTTCGGTGACGCTGAAGAATGTGCCGTCGCGCACCGTGCAGGGCATGAAGTTCCCCGGCGCGCCTTATGGCATGAAGATGGCGTGCGGCGAGAATCCGAAGCGCGTCTATGGCGGCAAGGGGCGGATGCCCTCGACCCGCATGGGCAATTTCGCGGTCGACCGCCAGACCTGGGCGAAGGCCGCAGCCTATAAGAAGAAGCTCGATGAGGGCAAGACGGTCGATCGCGACCTCGCGATGGAAACGCTCGCGGGCGTGCTGTCGGGCGAAATCCTCGTCCACAATCACTGCTACCGCGCCGACGAAATGGCGCAGGTCATCGATATGAGCCACGAGTTCGGCTACAAGGTCACCGCGTTCCACCACGCGGTCGAGGCCTACAAGGTCGCCGACCTGCTCAGGAAGGAAGGCATTTGCGCCGCGCTGTGGGCCGACTGGTGGGGATTCAAGATGGAAGCCTATGATTCGGTGCCCGAAAATCTGCCGATGGTCGAGCAGGCGGGGGCGTGCGCGATCGTCCATTCGGACGATGCGAACCAGATCCAGCGGCTCAATCAGGAGGCGGCAAAGGCGCTCGCCGCGGGGCGCCGCATGGGGCTGACGATCAGCGACGAGCGCGCGTGGCGCTGGCTCGCGATCAACCCCGCGACCGCGCTCGGCATCGCCGACAAGACGGGCAGCCTGAAGCCCGGCAAGATGGCCGACGTCGTGCTGTGGAACGGCAATCCGTTCAGCGTCTATACGCGCCCCGAAAAGGTGTGGATCGACGGCGCGCTGCTGTACGACGCCGATGATCCGAAGCGGCGGCCGGTGAGCGATTTCGAGCTGGGCCAGCCCGGCGAGGGAGATGTGAAATGATCCGCGCTCTCCTGCTTTCCGCCGCCGCGCTGCTCGCGCTTCCCGCTGCGGCGCAAGACGTTGCGATCACCAATGCGAAGCTCGTCATCGGCGACGGCAGCGCGCCGGTCGAAGGCGGCACTGTCGTCGTGCGCGGCGGCAAGGTCGTCGCGGCGGGTGCGGGCGTTGCGGTGCCCGCGGGGATCGAAACGGTCGATGCCGGCGGCCATTATGTGACGCCGGGGATCGTCGCGGCGTTCAGCCGCGTCGGGCTGACCGAAGTCGATGCGGTCTCCGGCACCAACGATCGCAGCGCGCCGCGCACGCGCTTTTCCGCCGGGCTCGACATTGCGCCGGCGCTCAACCCGATGGGCTCGCCGGTCGCGGTGAACCGCGCCGCGGGCGTCACGCGCGCAGTTGTGGCGCCGGGGGGCAGCAGCAATTTGTTCGCAGGTCAGGGCGCGGTCGTCGATCTGGGCGACGACATGGCCATGGTCACGCGCCCGCGCGCGCTGCAATATGTCGCCTTTGGCGAGGATGGCGCGTCGAAGGCGGGCGGCAGCCGCGCCGCGACCTTCCTGCTCTTTCGCGAACAATTGCTCGCGGCGCGCAGCTATGCCCGCGGGGCCGCGACGCTCGCCGAATGGGGCAATGACGCGATGATCCAGCGCGCCGACGCCGACGCGCTGGTGCGCGTGATCGACGGCACGACGCCGCTGTTCGTGCGCGTCGACCGCGCCGCCGACATATTGAACGTCGTCAAGCTGAAGCAGGATTTTCCCGCGATGAAGCTGGTGCTCGTCGGGGCGACCGAAGGCTGGCTGGTGGCGCCGCAGATCGCGGCGGCGCGCGTGCCGGTGATCGTCTCGCCGCTCACCGACCTGCCGAACAGCTTCGAACAGCTCGGCGCGACGCAGTCGAACGCCGGGCGGCTCGAAGCCGCGGGGGTGACGGTCGCGGTCGGCGTGTTCGACGACGACGATGCGCACAAGATGGGCTATGCGACGCAATATGCCGGCAATCTGGTCGCGCTGACCAAAATGCCGGGCACGAGCGGGTTGAGCTGGGATCAGGCCTTTGCCGCGATCAGCAGCGGCCCCGCGCGCGCGGTGGGCATGGACGATCGCATCGGCTCGCTGAAGCCGGGGCGCGTCGGCGATGTGGTGATCTGGGATCGCGATCCGCTCGAGCTGGGCAGCCGCCCGACCGCGATCTGGATCGACGGCAAGCGCCAGTCGCTGACGACGCGGCAGGACCGGCTGCGCGACCGCTATGCCGATCCGGCCGAGGGCGCGCTGCCCAACGCCTATGATTGGTAGCTGCCGCGCCTGAACCGACGCGGCCATGATGAAAGGAAGAGGGCCGTGGAACCGATGTCGTTGCTGATCGTCACCTGCGCGCTGTTCGTCGGCTCGCACCTGATCCTGTCGCACCCGCTGCGCGAGCCGCTCGCGGGGCGGATGGGCGAGCGAGCCTTTCAGATCGTCTATTCGGTGGTCGCGATCGCGACGCTGGTCATGGTGGTGCAGGCGTGGCGGTCGATGCCGCCCGAACCGCCGCTCTGGGCGGTCGACGATCCGCTGTGGGCGCTCGCATCGCTGATCGTCCTCGTGGCGAGCATCTTGTTCATGGGCTCGCTCGTCGGTAATCCCGCGCTTCCCGCCCCCGGCGCCGCCGCCACCGCGCAAAGGGCGCCGCGCGGCGTCTTTGCGATCACCCGCCATCCGATGATGTGGGGCTTTGCGCTGTGGGCGCTCGCGCATGCGCTCGTCATGCCGACGCCGGCGCAGCTCGTCCTGTCGGCAACGATCGCCTTCCTCGCGCTCGTCGGGGCGGCGGGGCAGGATGTGAAGAAGGCGAAGCAGATGGGCGATGCGTGGCGCCACTGGACGGCGCGGACGAGCTATCTGCCCTTCGCCCGCCAGTTCGGTGGCGCAGCGCCGTGGGGCGACACGATCCCGCGCGGTCACGCGCTGTGGGGCGGGATCGTCGTCTGGCTGATCGCCACCTGGGCACATGGCGCGCTCGGCTATATCGCCGCGGGGATCTGGCGCTGGATCTGAGCGCCGCGATGGCCGCCGCCGACGCGCATCTGTCGGATATGGCGCTGCGGCTGCACCACAAACTCGACGTGCTCGCCGAGGCGGTGAACGAGATCAAGGGGCGGGGGTGAGCGTTTCCGCCCTTCAAGATGGATTTGCCAAAGTTCGTGTGTCCCCGCGGAGCCGAAGGCGGCGCGTAGCGCCAACGCGGGGACCCATCACCGGTCGTTTTCCAATGGCGCCGGCAGGAGATGGGCTCCCGCCTTCGCGGGAGCACACGCTATGTCCTACAATATCCTACAGCCGCACCATCCGCATCCCCTGTTCGCCGTAGCGTGGGCCGCTTGTGGCGCCGACGGGTGCCGCCGCCGCGATCGCGACAAGGTCGTCGGCGTCGAGCTTCAGGTCGGCGGCGGCGACGCTGTCCTCCATCGTCGCGCGGCGCTTGGTGCCGGGGATCGGGACGATGTCGTCGCCCTGCGCGAGCAGCCAGGCGAGCGCGACCTGCGCGTTCGAGACGCGATGCTTTGCCGCGACGTCCGCGATCGCATCGACGATGCGCAGGTTGGCGGCGAAATTCTCGTCCGACCAGCGCGGGTCATTCCGCCGCCAGTCGTGCTCGGGCAGTTCGTCGCGGCTGCGCATCGTGCCGGTCAGGAACCCGCGGCCGAGCGGCGAATAGGGGACGAAGCCGATGCCATGTTCGCGGCAGACGGGCAGGATTTCGGCCTCGACCTCGCGCTCCCAGACCGAATATTCGCTCTGCAGCGCGGTGATCGGCGCGGCCTTCGCCGCGCGGCGCAGCGTGTCGGGGCCGGCCTCGGAGAGCGCGATGTGGCGCACCTTGCCCTCCTTGACGAGCTCCATCATGCCGCCGACGGTATCCTCGATCGGGACGTTCGGGTCGACGCGGTGCTGGTAGAAGAGGTCGATCGTGTCGATGCCGAGCCGCTGGAGCGAGCCTTCGCACGCGCGGCGGGCGTTTTCGGGCGAGCCGTCGACCCCGGTGATCGTCTTGCCTTCGAAGCGGAAGCCGAACTTGGTCGCGATGACGAGGCCCTCGCGCCGGCCCTTGATCGCCTGTCCGAGCAGTTCCTCGTTGCTGAACGGGCCATAGATTTGCGCGGTGTCGAAAAAGGTGACGCCAAGGTCGATCGCGCGGTGGATCGTGCGCGTCGCCTCGTCCATGTCGGCGGCTTCGCCATAGAGGATGTTGCCGCCCTTGATCATCGGCATACAGCCGATACCGATCGCGGACACTTCAAGGCCGTGGCCGAGGGTGCGATATTTCATGCTCGCTCTCCATGATTGTCGTCGGGGGAGCCGCGCGCCGCGAATTTGGTTGCCGCGACGTCGGCGATGACATTGCCGACTGTACGCCAGATGTCGGGAAAAGTCTCGACCGCAACGAGCAGGCCGAGCGGGCCGACGGGAACGCCCATGGCCCCCGCGATCGGGGCGATCGACACGACATAGCTGATCGAGCCCGGCAGGCTGACCGAACTGAGCGCCGAGGCGACCGCGACGAGCAGCCCCATCACGACAGCCCAGATGCCGATATCGACGTGGAACAGCCACGCGATGTAGAGCACGACGGCGAGGTTCATCGCGGTGCTGGTGAAGCGAAACAGCGCGACCGCTAGCGGCAGCACGACGTCGGCCTTCTTCGGATCGACGCCGAGTTCTTCCGATGCCTCGAGCATCGCGGGCAGGCTGGCGAGCGAGCTTTGCGTGCTCACCGCAACCGCGAAGGTCGGGATCATCGCCCGGGCGAAGCGCAGCGGCGGCAGGCCGGCGAAAAGAAAGGCGAGCGCGAAGGCGAGGATCACGCAGCAGACGCCGATGCCCGACACGATCAGCACATAATGGACGAGCCCGCCGAACGCCGCGAGCCCTGCCTTGATCGCGAGCGCATAGCCGAGCGCGAAGACCCCGACGGGCGCGACGGCGAGCACCCAGCCGATGACGACGAGCATGGCGTCGCCCAGCGCCTTGAACAGCCCGGCGAGCGTCGCGCGCTGTTCGGGCGCTATGCGCGTGATCGCAAAGGCGAAGATCGTCGTGAAGACGATCAGCGGCAGCACCGCGGTCTCCGCCGCCGCGGCAATCGGGTTGGTCGGGACGAGGCCGAGGATGAAATCGGCGAAGCCGGGCGACGGCCCGGTCGCGGCTTCACCGCCGAGTCCGTGCCGCAGCGCCGCGGCGGCATCGGCCGACAGCGGAAATAGCCGCAGCAAAAGCGGGGTCATCACGAAGGACATCGCGCCCGAGATCATGATCGCGGCGATGAAGGTCGCGACGGCGCGCGCCGCGAGCCTGCCCGCGCGCGCCGCGTCGGCGGTCGCGGTGATGCCGGTGATGAGCAGCGCGACGATCAGCGGCACGATCGTCATCTTGAGCGCGTTGAGCCAGAGCTGCCCGATCGGCTCGATGATCGGCAGCGCGCGCGCCGCGACGTCGGGCGCGAGCGCTTCGGCGCCGAGCCCCAGCAGCATCCCGGCGATCAGCGCCGAGAGAATGATCCATGCCGATTTCAAGCTCAAAGTCCCCCGCCAACTTGCAAAGAAAAAAGCGGTAACCTAGGGCCGGTGGAGACCGACGGGACACCATGCTTCCGCCGAAGGATTAAGTAGCGGAGCGACCATGCGCAAGTTTTTCGGAACCGACGGGATTCGCGGGCTGACCAACAAGGCGCCGATGACCGCCGAGGTCGCGATGCGGGTCGGCATGGCGGCGGGCGCGCATTTTCTGCGCGGCGCGCACAAGCATCGCGTCGTGATCGGCAAGGACACGCGCCTTTCGGGCTATATGATCGAAAATGCGCTCGTCGCGGGCTTCACCAGCGTTGGCATGGACGTCGTGCAGGTCGGCCCGATGCCGACCCCGGCGGTGGCAATGCTCGTGCGCTCGATGCGCGCCGATCTGGGCGTGATGATCTCGGCGAGCCACAATCCCTTTGCCGACAACGGCATCAAATTGTTCGGCCCCGACGGCTACAAGCTCTCCGACGCCGACGAGGTGCAGATCGAGGCGCTGCTTGCCGGCGAACCCCGGCTCGCCGAGCCCGCGCAAATCGGTCGCGCCAAGCGGATCGAGGACGCGCGCGGGCGTTATATCCACGCGGTCAAGCAGAGCTTGCCCCAGCATATCCGCCTCGACGGGCTCAAGATCGTCGTCGATTGCGCGAACGGCGCCGCGTACAACAGCGCGCCCACGGTCTTCTGGGAGCTAGGCGCCGACGTCGTGGCGATCGGCGTGTCGCCGGACGGGCTCAACATCAACGACAAGTGCGGCTCGACCGCACCGGCGCTGCTCCAGGAAACCGTCGTCGCGACCGGCGCCGACATCGGCATCGCGCTCGACGGCGACGCCGACCGGCTGATCGTCGTCGACGAGGCGGGTGCGATCGTCGACGGCGATCAGATCATGGCGCTGATCGGCGCGAGCTGGGCGCGGCAGGGGCGGCTGAAGGGCGGCGGGGTCGTCGCGACGGTGATGTCGAACCTGGGGCTCGAACGCTTCCTTGAGGGCGAAGGCCTGACGCTCGAGCGCACCAAGGTCGGCGACCGCTATGTTCTCGAGCGGATGCGCGAGGGCGGTTTCAACGTCGGCGGCGAGCAATCGGGGCACATGATCCTGTCGGATCATGCGACGACGGGCGACGGGACGCTCGCGGCGTTGCAGCTGCTCGCCGAACTCGTTACGGGGGGCAAGCCCGCGAGCGAATTGCTTCACCAGTTCGACGCCGTCCCGCAGCTTTTGAAGAATGTCCGCTTTGCGGGCGGGAAGCCGCTCGACGATAGCGCGGTGCAGGCGGCGATCGCCGAGGGCGAGGCGACGCTTGCCGGACGCGGGCGGCTCGTGATCCGCGCGTCGGGCACCGAACCGGTCATCCGCGTGATGGCCGAAGGCGACGATGCCGGCGAGGTCGAGCGCGTCGTCGACATGATCTGCGACGCGGTGCGCGTCGCGGCAGGCTGATATATCGAAAGGGCTCCGCCCGAGTGCGGAGCGAAGAAAGGTTTTGACCATGCTGGAAATGCGTCCCGATTGCGAACGGTGCGGCCGCGACCTGCCCGCCGACAAGCACGGCGCCTTCATCTGTTCGTTCGAATGCACCTTCTGCGCCGATTGCGCCGACAAGCTGGAGGAGCGCTGTCCCAATTGCGGCGGCGACCTGCTCGACCGGCCGATGCGCGAAGGCCCGGCGCTCGCGAAATTCCCCGCTTCGACCGAACGGCGCCATCCGGGAGCGCGGGGCTGATCGTGCGGAGGGCGGCATGACCGCGCGCGTTCTCATCATTGCGGGGTCCGACAGCGGCGGCGGCGCCGGGATTCAGGCCGACATCAAGACGGTGACGATGCTCGGCAGCCACGCGATGACCGCGATCGCCGCGATCACCGCGCAGAACACGCTCGGCGTGCAGGGCGTCCATGCGGTGCCGACCGAGATGGTGCTGATGCAGATCGACAGCGTCGTCGCCGACATCGGCGTCGACGCGGTGAAGATTGGCATGATCGGCAGCGCCGAAACCGCGGCGGCGGTGGCGGAACGGCTCCGCATTCTTGTGGAATTGCACGATGCTTCGGTTGCGGTGCGATCCGTAGCCAACCCCGAATTGCTGCGTGAGCGAGGGGTTCGACGGTCCGGTGACTATGCCATGCCGCAACGCCGATTGAGTTTGCCAATCGTCTTCGATCCCGTGATGGTGGCGACAAGCGGGGCCGAACTGGCGGATGCCGAAACGATCGCGGCGTTTGAATCGCTGATGGATATTGCGACGGTTGTAACCCCGAACCTGGACGAATTGACAAGATTGGGAGGCGAGGACGCGGTCTTGCGTCGTGGCTGCGCGTTGTTGGTCAAGGGCGGGCACGGCGATGGCGACATACTCACCGATCGCCTCCTCGTCCCAAAGGGATTGAGCAAGGATTGCATTGCCGAATGGGAAGCGCCGCGGATCGACACGCCGCACACCCACGGCACCGGCTGCACGCTGGCGAGCGCGATCGCGACGGGGCTCGCGCAGGGGATGCCGCTCGAACCCGCGGTGGCGCGCGCGCGCGACTTCGTGCGGCTAGCGCTGCTCGATGCGCCGGCACTGGGGAAGGGGCATGGCCCGATGGGGCAGCAGGCCGTTCGCAACGACGGGCTGTTCACCGGTCCCGCACTCAACCAGATCACACTGCCCGCGGCCGATTATGCCGCGTCGGTCGCCTTCTACAAGCAGCTCGGGTTGACGCAGATCGTCGATAGTCCGGACAATGGCTATGCGCGGTTCGAGGCGGCGAACGGCGTCACCCTCTCGATCCATCTTTCCCCTCCCGCAAGCGGGAAGGGAGAAACGGGAGCCACCACCTATCTCGAAAGCGGTGCGCTCGATGCGTGGGTCGCCTATCTGGCGCGGCGCGGGGTGCGCTTCGACCAGATGCCGAAGGACGAGGATTGGGGCTGGCGCGAGGCGCGGTTGACCGATCCCGCCGGCAATCGCCTGTGTCTTTATCAAGCGGGTGAGTATCGGAGGTTTCCGCCGTGGCGGATCTGATCTCCTCTCCCGCTTGCGGGAGGCGCCAGGGGTGGGCGCATCTCGCCCTGGTCCCGGCCCACCCCGCTGCGACTAGCGAGCAAGCTCGCAAGTCTCGCTGCCCCTCCCGCAAGCGGGAGGGGAGGCCATGTTGATCGTTGGCGTCGACGAGGCCGGGCGCGGGCCGCTCGCGGGGCCGGTTGTGGCCGCGGCGGTGATCCTGTGCGAGCGCGGGATCGACGGGCTCGACGATTCCAAGAAGCTCTCCGCAAAGCGACGCGCCGAGCTCGACATCGAGATCAAGGCGCATTGCCGCTGGGGCGTGGGTGAGGCGAGCGTCGCCGAGATCGATGCGATCAACATATTGCAGGCGACCTTCCTCGCGATGACGCGCGCGGTCGAGGCACTGGGGTGCGATCCGCACGAGATACTGGTCGACGGCAACCGCCTGCCGCGCTGGCGCTATCGCGCGCGCGCCATCGTCGGCGGCGATGCGCTGCACCCGTGCATCTCGGCGGCGAGCATCGTCGCCAAACAGCATCGCGATCGCTTCATGGTCGCGGCTGCGCGCGACTTTCCGGGCTTTGGCTGGGAAAGGAACATGGGCTATGCTACGCCCGAGCATCTGACGGCGCTGCGCCTCCACGGCCCGACGCCGCTCCATCGGACCAGCTTTGCACCGGTTGCGCAAAGGCAATTGATCTGATCGAGAAGAGGGGGCGCGATGAGGGATGGATTCACCGCCGACGATGTTTCGGCGCAGACCGGCCGCACCTTCCTGATCACGGGCGCCAATGCGGGCATCGGGTTCGAGGCGGCGCGGGTTCTCGCCGCGCGCGGCGGGCGGGTGATCCTCGCATGCCGCGACGAAAGCCGTGCCACGGCGGCGATCGAGCGCATTCGCGCCGATGTGCCGAAGGCCGAGCTCTCCTTCCGGCGCCTCGACCTCGCCGATCTCGATCAAGTGCGCGAAGCGGCGGCGGCGGTGCTGGCGGGACCGCGGATCGACGTGCTGATCAACAACGCCGGGGTGATGATCCCGCCGCGCAGCTTGACCCGGCAGGGTTATGAGCTGCAGTTCGGGGTCAACCACCTCGGCCACTTCGCCTTCACCGGACTGGTCCATCGGCACGTCGACGACCGGATCGTGGTCACCGGCAGCCTCGCGCATCGCGGCGGTGAGATGGACTACAGCGATCTCGGCGCGGAGCGCGGCTATCATAACTGGTCGCGCTATCAGATGAGCAAGCTCGCCAACATGCTCCATATGTTCGAGCTCGACCGGCGGCTCGGCGCCGCCGGTCGCGCGACGCAGGCGATCGGCTGTCATCCCGGCGTCGCGCTGACCGAGCTGCAGCGGCACCTGCCGATGCCGCTGCGCTATCTGGCGCCGCTCGCCGCGCCCTTCTTCAACAGCGCGGCGCGCGGCGCGTGGCCGACCCTGCACGCCGCTACCGGCGCGCATGTCCAGGGCGGCGATTATGTCGGGCCGCAGGGCTTGGGCGAGGTGACCGGGCGGTCGGGGCCGGCGCGCACGGCGGGCGTCGCGCGCGATCCGGCGCTGGCGCGTGAGCTTTGGGAGCGCTCGATCGACCTCAGCGGGGTCGATCCGGGGATTTGACCGCGCGCGCCGGCCCGCGCCGAAAAAATTTCCGCGCTGAGTCCTCATCGCCACACCACCAGTGGTTGAGTCTCCGAGTCGCGACCGACTCCATATGTCGTGGCAGACTCCTTTCGTTCTCCTGCCGTTAACCATTTTGTCAGGCCTTGGGCCTAGCGACTCGTGCTTGACGGCGGGTGTCGCCGGACTCATCAGGGCCTTCTTTGGTTAAGAACGAGGGGCAAGCGCATGGGTGTGATGGAGCGGGTCAAGACGCCGGCGGCGAAGGCGCGGACGGCGAAAGCGATCCCGGCGGACCTGCCGCTCGACCGCATATTGCAGGGCGATTGCATCGAGATGATGCGCTCGCTGCCCGCGGCGTCGGTCGACATGATCTTCGCCGATCCGCCCTATAATCTCCAGCTCGGCGGCGATCTCCTCCGCCCCGACGGCAGCCAGGTCGACGCGGTCGACGATGATTGGGACAAGTTCGACAGCCTTGCCGCCTATGATCGCTTCACCCATGCGTGGCTCAAAGAGGCGAAGCGCATTCTGAAGCCGAATGGCAGCATCTGGGTGATCGGCAGCTATCACAATATCTTCCGCGTCGGCGCGGCATTGCAGGATCAGGGCTATTGGATCCTCAACGATGTCGTGTGGCGCAAGGCGAACCCGATGCCCAATTTCAAGGGCACGCGCTTTACCAACGCGCACGAAACGCTGATCTGGGCGTCGATGGGCGAAAAAGCGCGCTATACGTTCAACTATCGCGCGATGAAGACGCTGAACGACGAGCTGCAGATGCGCAGCGACTGGCTGATCCCGATCTGCGGCGGGCCGGAGCGGCTGAAGAAGGGCGGGCACAAGGTGCATCCGACACAGAAGCCCGAGGCTTTGCTCTATCGCGTGCTGCTCGCCTGTTCGAACCCCGGCGACGTGATCCTCGATCCCTTTTTCGGCACCGGCACGACCGGCGCGGTCGCGAAGCGGCTGGGGCGCCATTATATCGGGATCGAGCGCGAGGACGATTACATCGCGGCGGCGAAAGAACGCATCGAGATGGCGCTGCCGCTCGATGAAAGCACGGTGAAGACGATGATGGCGCCCAAGGCGGCGACGCGCGTTGCTTTCGGCACGCTCGTCGAATGCGGGATGATCGCGCCGGGGTCGCGGCTCACCGACGCGAAGCGCCGCTGGCGGGCGGTGGTGCGCGTCGACGGCAGCCTCGAATGCGAAGGCCAACCGGCAGGCTCGATCCACAAGGTCGGCGCGGGCGTGCAGGGCGCGCCGAGCTGCAACGGCTGGACCTTCTGGCACATCGACGACGGCAGGCAATTGCGCGTGATCGACGCGGTGCGGCAGGACTGGCTGCTCGCGAACGAGGCGTAGGGATATTCGACAAGCGTTGGACAACAGAGCCGCGTGTCCCCGCGAAGGCGGGGACCCATCTCCGGTCGGTTCCAGATGGCGCCGGCGGGAGATGGGCTCCCGCGTTGGCGCTACGCGCCGCCTTCGGCTCCGCGGGAGCACATGGCTTTTATTCGGCGGAAGGGCGTAGCGAAAACCGATGTTCCAGCCACTCATCAAGCCCGACCTCGGCGGAGCGTCTTCCGACGCCCGCATCTATCTGCGCCCCGCCTGCCTCATCGACCGGCCGCACGAGTTCGACGACGCCTGCTTGCGCATCGCCGATACGATGTTGTGGTTCGCCGCGTGGCACGTCAGCGTGCGTGACAAAGACGCGGTGAAATCGGCGATCGTTCTGGTTCCCGAACTCGACGACTGGATCGCGGCGATGCCCGATGCGCTGGCCGAAGCCGCGGCCGCGCAGCGCGCCGCGACGCAGCGGCCGCGCGGGACGCTGCAGCTCGGCGAGCGGACGATCCGGCTCGGCGAACCGCAGCTGATGGGCATTTTGAACGTCACCCCCGACAGCTTCTCCGACGGCGGCAAGCATGTCGACCAAGCGGCGGCGATCGACGCGGGCTTTGCGATGGGCATGGCGGGCGCGGCGATCGTCGATGTCGGCGGCGAATCGACACGCCCCGGC
Organism: Sphingopyxis indica; assembly: GCF_900188185.1. GTDB lineage: Bacteria > Pseudomonadota > Alphaproteobacteria > Sphingomonadales > Sphingomonadaceae > Sphingopyxis > Sphingopyxis indica. The sequence goes on from NZ_FZPA01000001.1 coordinate 688,676, forward strand.
GCGCCGCTGATCTGGGAGGGCGATGAAATCCAGCGCGTCGAAGGCGTCGTCGCGGCGCTTGCGAAGGGCGGGGTTGCGGTGTCGATCGACACGCGCAAGGCCGCGGTGATGGAGGCGGCGCTCGCCGCCGGCGCGGCAATCGTCAACGATATTTCGGCGCTGCGCTACGACGAGCGCGCGATCGAGGTCGTCGCAAATGCGGGCTGCCCGGTGGTCCTGATGCACGCCCCCTCGGCGAAGAGCGACCCGCACGAGGGAGGCAGCTATGCGCACATCCTCTTCGACGTCTACGACATGCTAGCCGAGCGGATTGCGGCGTGCTCGGCGGCGGGGATTGCGCGCGAGCGGATCATCGTCGATCCGGGCATCGGCTTCGGCAAAGGGGTCGCCGACAATCTCGCGCTGGTGAACGGCCTTGCGCTCTTCCATACGCTCGGCTGCCCGGTTCTGGTCGGCGCGAGCCGCAAGCGGATGATCGGCGCGCTCGACAATGAGGCCGCGGCCGATGCGCGGCTCGGCGGCTCGATCGCGCTCCACTACCAGGCAGCGGGGCAGGGGGCACAGCTCTTGCGCGTCCACGATGTTGCCGAGACGCGGCAGGCGCTGCGGATCTGGCGCGGGCTGCGCGACGCGGCGCTGACGGCCTGAGCGCGCTCAGGCTGCGGTGTCGATGCCGAGTTCGCCGAGCTTGCGATAGAGCGTCGAGCGCCCGATGCCCAGACGGCGCGCCACCTCGCTCATCCGGCCGCGATAGTGGCCGATGGCGAGGCGGATGACGTCGGCTTCGATCTCCTCGAGCGGGCGCAGATTACCGTCGGGAAGATAGAGGGTGACGCCGATCGCTTCGCCGTTGATCGCGATCTCGCCGTCATTGTTCGCCGTTCCGCCGCCCAGCGCCGCCTCGATCGCCGAAAAATCGGCTGCGGTGAGGACGTCGGTCTTGCTCTCGACCGCGGCGCGGAACAACACGTCCTGTAGCTGCCGGACATTGCCCGGCCATGCATAGGAGACGAGCAGGCGCAGTGCATCGTCGGTGATGCCGATCTGTCCCATGCCCGGCAATCCGCTGATGCGGGTGAGCAGGTGGCGCGTGAGCGGCCCGATGTCGCCGCGGCGTTCGCTGAGCGAGGGCAGCGTCAGCTGCGCCGTCGTCAGCGCATAATAGAGATCCTCGCGGAAATGCCCGGCCTCGATCAGCTTGTCGAGCGGGCTCGCGCTGGTCGAGATGATCCGGACGTCGACATTCTGCCGGATGCTGCCGCCGATCATCTGGACTTCGCCGGTGCTCAGAAATTCGACGAGCCTGGCCTGCGTTTCGAGCGGGATGCACTCGATATGGTCGATGATGATGCTGCCGCCGTCGGCCTGCACCAGCCGGCCGATCTGGCGATCGAAGGCGCCGGGAAAGGCGCCGCGCTCGTGCCCGAACAGTCCCGATCCGATCAGCCCCGGCGACACCGCCGAACAATCGACCATCACCAGCGCGCCGCGCGACCGCGGGCTGGCGCTGTGGATCGCGCGCGCGAAAACCTCTTTGCCGGCGCCGGGCTTGCCGTTGATCATCACCGGGATGCGCGCGCGCGCCGCCTTCGCCGCGATCGCGAGCGCGGTACGGAAATTGGGTGAGGAGCCGATGATTTCCTCGAAACCGAGCGGCGCGCGGAGCTTTTCGGTCAGCGGCCGGAGCTCGCCCTGCGGACCGCCGGAGCCGGTAACGCGGTCGAGCGCTTCGAGCAGCCGGTCGGGTGCGATCGGCTTCTGAACGAAATCGCTCGCCCCCGCGCGCATCGCGGCGACCGCCATTTCGACTCCGTTGCGCATCGTGATGACGACCAGCGGCAGCGCGGGGCGCCAGCGTCGCAGTTCGGCGACGAATTCGGGGATCGGGATGCCGGGCGCGCCCTGATCGACGATCACTGCGTCGAGCGCCATGCCGTCCTGCGTTCCCAGTCTGGCGAGCGCGGTGTCGGTATCGGCCGCGATCACGCTGCGCCAGCCGCCACGCGAGGCGAGCGCCGAAAGAAAGCGCTGTTGCGCCGGTTCGCTGTCGACGATCATCAGCATTCGTGTGTCGCGGTTGGTCGCCATCGTTCCCGATTCTTCCCTTTGTTCCAGTCCAATATGCCATTGTTCCGCGTTGGGACAGTGACCTACGCCACAGGGGGTAAAGGGGCGATTAAGGCCGCACGACATTTGCGGCCCCGAAGCGCCGCGACACGCGGCCCCTTGAGCATCGCGGGAGGCGTGGCTAAGACCGGCGCGAATCCGGATTTTCGGCCCGCGCGCGCGGCCGGGCAAAGCTATGTAGGGGAAGAGCGATGGCGGAACAGGAAATGAAGACGGCGAACGAAACCTATGCGGGTTTTCTGAGCCTGCTCAAGACGGGCACGATCCTGACCGTGATCGTCGCGGCTTTCGTCGTCCTCCTGATCGCGTCCTGACGCGACCGGCATGCGCATCGCCGTATTGAAAGAGCTCGCCCCGGGCGAGACTCGTGTCGCCGCGACCCCCGAAACCGTGAAGAAATTCATCGGGCTGGGCGCCGAAGTTGCCGTTGAATCGGGAGCAGGCAACCATGCCTCGATCGCCGACGCCGATTATAGCGCCGCGGGCGCAAAGGTCGGCAGCCGCGCCGACACGCTGAAGGGCGCGAACATCATTCTCGGCGTGCAGGGCTCCGATCCCGAGAGCCTGTCGGGCTTCGCCGACGGGGCATGGCTGGCGGCGGGGCTCAACCCGTTCGGGGAGCGCGCGCGCGTCGATGCCTATGCCCAGTTGGGGATTGAGGCGCTGGCGATGGAATTCATGCCGCGCATCACGCGTGCGCAGTCGATGGATATCCTCTCGAGCCAGGCGAATCTAGCGGGCTACAAGGCGGTCCTGATGGCGGCGAACGCCTATGGCCGTGCCTTTCCGATGATGATGACCGCCGCGGGCACGGTAAGCGCCGCCAAGGCGTTCGTGATGGGCGTCGGCGTCGCCGGGCTGCAGGCGATCGCGACCGCGAAGCGCCTCGGCGCGCAGGTCAGCGCGACCGACGTGCGCTCGGCGACCAAGGAGCAGATCCTCAGCCTCGGCGCCAAGCCGATCTTCGTCGAAAGCGTCGCGGGGATCGAGGGCGAGGGCGCGGGCGGCTATGCCACCGAAATGTCCGACGAATATAAGGCGGCGCAGGCCGAACTTGTGTCGTCGCATATCGCGAAACAGGACATCGTCATCACCACCGCGCTGATCCCGGGCCGCCCCGCGCCGCGGCTGATCTCCGATGCGCAGCTCGCGACGATGCGCGCGGGCAGCGTGATCGTCGACATGGCGGCCGAAAGCGGCGGCAATGTCGAAGGTTCGGCGCCGGGCGAAACGAAGAAGATCCACGGCGTCACGGTGATCGGTGCGCAGAATATCGCGGCGCTGATGCCCGCCGACACGAGCGCATTGTTCAGCCGCAACCTGTTCAATTTCCTCTCGGCTTTCTGGGACAAGGAGGCGGGCAAGCCCGTGCTGGACGAGGAGATCGGCAATGCTGTGCGGCTGACGCAGGGCGGCAAGGTCGTCAACGAGCGGTTGCTCGGCTGACGCGGCCGACTTTCTGCTGAAACTTTCGCGTCCCACTGCGCGTTCGCGGGAGGGACGGAGGCGAGCTTCTGATATGCTCGCCCGTCCTCCGGCGGGATTTCGAACGAGGAGAGCATGAGCGTGAACAGGCAGCTTCTATGCGCGGCCGCCGTGGCGGCGATCACCCTGACGGGATGCGACAAGACCCCCGAGCCGCCGGCGACCGAGACGATGAAGATCGACGGCGGCGCGGTGGCCGGAACCACCGATGCGTCGCACAATATCATCGAAAATCTGATGGCGATGCCCAATGAAAAAACGCTGGTTTCGGCAGTAACCGCGGCGGGGCTCGCCGAAATGCTGTCGGGCGACGGGCCATACACCGTCTTCGCGCCGAGCGACGCGGCGTTTCAGCAGGTTCCGGTGGTCACACGCAACGGCTGGATGCGCCCCGCGCAAAAGGATGTGCTCGCCGGCGTGCTCAAATATCATGTCGTCCCCGGCAAGCTGGCGGCGGCCGACCTTGCAGCGAAGATCGAGCAGGGCGGCGGCAAGGCGGTGCTGACCACCGTCGACGGGCAGGAACTGACCGCCTCGATGAACGGCGACAAGATATTGCTCACCGCGGCAAGCGGTAACAAGGCGACCGTGACCGCCAGCGACCTCGACCAGTCGAATGGCGTCGTGCATATCGTCGATGCGGTGCTGTTGCCCAAGATGTAGAGCCTCCGTGCTGCCGTGAAATTTTATGTCGCTAAACGCCGGTATTTTTGGCGATAATGCTTCGCGGGCGCGGCTTTTCGACCGCTTAGGAGTCGACAGCCCCGCTCCCGGGCTGCAATAGGGGCGCGCACGGAATCAACAGGGGAGTATGCCGTGGATTTCATCGCCATCTTTTCGATCTTCGTCCTCGCCTGTTTCGTCGGCTATTTCGTCGTCTGGTCGGTGACCCCGGCGCTGCACACGCCGCTGATGAGCGTGACGAACGCGATTTCGTCGGTGATCATCGTCGGCGCGCTGATCGCGAGCGCTGCGGCGGGTTCGCCGCTGTCGAAATGGCTGGGCCTCGCGGCCGTCGTCATGGCGAGCGTCAACATCTTCGGCGGCTTCGCGGTCACCGAACGCATGCTCGCAATGTACAAGAAGAAAGAGCGCTAACAGTCGGAAATCAATCGTCACCCCGGCGAAGGCCGGGGTCTCCACGTCAAAGCCTGACGCAATGATGAGATACCGGCTTTCGCCGGGATGACGGCAGGGGGACAAGCCTTATCATGCACGAAGTCGCACCGATCAATCCCTGGGTGGCACTGGCCTATCTGGTTGCCGGGGTCTGTTTCATCCTCGCGCTGCGCGGCCTGTCGTCGCCCGCCTCGTCGCGGCGCGGCAACCGCTTCGGCATGGCGGGCATGACGATTGCGGTCGTCACCACCCTGTTGACGCACGAACTCGCCAACCCGGTCGAGGTGATCGGCGCGATCGCGATCGGTGCGGTGATTGGCCTCGTGATGGCGCGGCGGATCGCGATGACCGCGATGCCGCAGCTCGTCGCCGCCTTCCATAGTCTCGTCGGCCTCGCCGCGGTCGCGGTGGCGGCGGCGGCCTATCTCAATCCCGGTGCCTTCGGCATCGCCGATGCCACCGGGCAGATTTTCACCGTCAGCCGCATCGAAATGGGGCTCGGCGTCGCAATCGGCGCGATCACCTTTTCGGGGTCGGTCATCGCCTTCCTGAAGCTCAACGGCAATATGTCGGGCGCGCCGATCATCCTGCCGCTGCGCCACGTCATCAATCTCGGTACGCTTGCGGCGATCCTCGGGCTCATCGGCTATTTCCTGACCGACCAGTCGCCCGCGGTGTTCTGGACGATCACCGCGCTGAGCTTCCTGATCGGTTTCCTGCTGATTATCCCGATCGGCGGCGCCGACATGCCGGTCGTCGTGTCGATGCTCAACAGCTATTCGGGGTGGGCCGCGGCCGCGATGGGCTTCACCTTGCATAACAGCGCGATGATCATCACCGGCGCGCTCGTCGGCTCGTCGGGTGCGATCCTGTCCTACATCATGTGCCGCGCGATGAACCGCAGCTTCATCAGCGTCATCGCCGGCGGCTTCGGCGCCGATGCGGCGGCAGCGGGCGGCGCGGCGAAGGAACAAAGGCCGTGGAAACCCGGCAGCGCCGAGGATGCGGCCTTCCTGATGAGCCAGGCCGACAATGTCATCATCGTTCCCGGCTATGGCATGGCGGTCGCGCAGGCGCAGCACGCGCTGCGCGAAATGGCCGACATGCTCAAGAAGGAGGGCGTGAACGTCAAATATGCGATCCACCCGGTCGCGGGCCGTATGCCCGGCCATATGAACGTGCTGCTCGCCGAAGCGAACGTCCCCTATGACGAGGTGTTCGAACTGGAAGACATCAACAACGAGTTCGCGCAATGCGACGTCGCCTTCGTCATCGGCGCCAACGACGTGACCAACCCGGCGGCCAAGACCGACAAGACGTCGCCCATCTATGGCATGCCCGTCCTCGACGTCGAAAAGGCGAAGACGGTGCTGTTCGTGAAGCGCTCGATGGGCGGCGTCGGCTATGCCGGGGTCGACAACGACGTCTTCTACATGGATCAGACGATGATGCTGCTCGGCGACGCCAAGAAAATGGCCGACGATATCGTCAAGGCGCTCGGCGAGGGGCACTAGTTTTTCCGTCGCCCCCGCGAAGGCGGGGGCCGCCATCGCCCTTGCGCAGGATTGCTTGCGGCCCCCGCCTTCGCGGGGGCGACGATAATTTTGAGGGATAGTTTCATCATATGCGCAAGATCGGTTTGATCGGGGGAATGAGCTGGGCATCGACCGAGCTCTATTACCGCCATCTCAACAAGGGCGTGCAAAAGCGCGTCGGGACAGGTTGTTCGGCGCCGATCCTGCTCGAAAGCCTCAACTATTGCGAGCTGTCGCGGCTGACCACCGAAGAGCAATGGGCACATGCCAGGGACGTCCTCATCGAATCGGCAAAGCGGCTCGAAGACGGCGGCGCGACCGCATTGATGATTGCCGCCAATTCGATGCACCGTGTCGCCGAGGATGTGGCGGCCGCGATCTCGATTCCGATCCTCCATATCGTCGACGAGACGGGCGAGAGGCTGCACGCCGACGGGGTGAAGGCGGCCGCGGTGATCGGCACACGCAACGTGATGACCGAACCGTGGTTCCGCCAGCGGCTGGTGCGTCATGGCCTGACGCTCGCGCCCTATGACGGCGAGCGCGTCGAAGAGATCGACCGGATCATCTATGACGAGCTGATGCAGGGCAAGGTGAGCGAAGGTTCGCGCCGCACGATGCGCACCTTCATCACCGACATCGCGAAACAGGATATTCAGGCGCTCGTCCTCGCCTGCACCGAACTCGTGATGCTCGTCGATCCCGACGCGAACGTCCTGCCGATCTACGACACGACGCGCATCCACGTCGCCGCGGGGGTCGACTGGATATTGGGCGACGCGCCCTAGAGTGATTTCGAGTGAAATGGAACATTTCACGGCTCGGAAATCACGGCAAAACAAGAATCTAGAGTGCCGGTTTTGATTCTATCAAAACCGAACGCACTCTAGAATCTGCCCTGTTCAGGCGGAATCATTTCCTGCTGCGGTTCAATCTCTCTATGCGATCCGCGTCCAGGTCACCGTCCGGCAAAAGATCGATACGCATCCCTTCATCGTCAGCCGGTCGCCCTTCACGCGCAGATGTGCGGTGTAATAGCGCCCGTCCTCGGGGCTATAGCCTTGTCCCTTCCAGCCGTCGCCCGTTCGCACCAGATCCCAATAGATTTGCAGCCCCTCGACTTTGCGGCTGCGCTTGGCCGCGTCGGGATTGCGCACGTCGCGCTGACCGCCCGGGGGCTCCTCGATCAACAGCCGCTCGATCCGGCCGCACATCCTGCCGCCGCACGGCGCCATCGCGACGATGCCTTTGCCGTCGTCGGTTTTCCAGCGTCCGGCAAGGCCCGCCGGCGCCGCTGCGAGCGACGGGGCGGCGATCAGGGCGCCGAGCGCCAGACCTGTCCTGTATAGCATTGCGACCTCTCCCTCTTTTGACACGCATGTCAGCAACATTGCTTGGCATCCGTCAACACTTGTCGCATGATCGCTGCCAAACATGGGGAGAGAGAGCGATGCGAGTCCTGTTCCTGCCGATCGCGGCCGCCGTCGCGGTCGCTGCCACGCCTGCCGCCGCCAAGACGATCAGCGTCAGCGCAGCAACACCCGACGCCAATGAAAAGCTGCAAGAGGCGCTGATCCTCGCCGAGCCCGGCGATGTGGTCGAGCTCGGTGCGGGGGTGTGGAAACTCACCGACGGCCTGTCGCTCGATGTCGATAACGTCACGCTGCGCGGTGCCGGGGTGAAGGACGGCGAGGGTTCGATCCTCGACTTCTCCGGCCAGCAGGGCGCGGGCGAGGGGCTGCTCGTCACCTCCGACGACGTGCTGCTCACCGATTTCGCGGTGCTCAATACCAGGGGCGACGGGATCAAGTCGAAGGATGCGAACCGCATCGTCTATCACCGGCTGCGCGTCGAATGGACCGCGGGGCCGAAGGAGACCAACGGCGCCTATGGCATCTATCCGGTCGAGAGCCGCGACGTGCTGATCGACAGCGTCTATGTCCGGGGCGCGTCCGACGCGGGCATCTATGTCGGCCAGTCGAAGAATGTCGTCGTGCGCGATTCGATCGCCAAGGAAAATGTCGCGGGGATAGAGATCGAGAATTGCTATGACGCCGACGTCCACGACAATATCGCGGTGCAGAATAGCGGCGGCATCCTGGTCTTCGACCTGCCGAGCCTGCCGCAGCAGGGCGGGCACAATGTCCGCGTCTTCGACAATATCGTGCAGGACAACAGCACGCCGAACTTCGCGCCCAAGGGCAATATCGTTGCGAGCGTGCCGACCGGCACCGGGGTGCTGGTGATGGCGAACCGCCGCGTTGAAATATTCGGCAATGCGCTGGAGAATAACGGCACCGCGAATGTGATGATCGTCGGCTATCGCTATCCCTATGACGACGCGAAATATCAGCCGCTGCCGCAGGACATCCTCGTGCGCGACAATGTCCATGGCAAGGCGGGCTTTGCGCCGGCCTTCCCCGGCGGCGCCGAGATGGCGGCAGCGATGGGCGGCGCGATCCCGCCGGTGCTGTGGGACGGTGCGGGGAGCGCGGTCGTCAACGACGACGTCGGCGTCCTGTCGCTTGGCCTGCCCGACGTTTCGACCCCGCAGAGCGAAGCGCAACCCTCGCCCGCCGACCTGAAGGGCGATGCCCCCGCCACGCTGCCCGGCGTCACCCTGCCCGCCAGCATGGAGGCCAAGGTTCAGTGAGACGTATCGCCGCCGCCCTCGCCGCGGCGCTGCTGTGTGCGAGCGGCGCGGTCGCGGTGCCCGAGGCCGGTCCCAACCAGGCGGCGATCGACGGCGATGCGATGCCGCGCAAGCTCTCCGAATTCGGGATATTTCGCGCCGGCACCAGCGAGCCGGTCGACGCGCTGCTCGGCTATACGCTGCACACGCCGCTGTTCAGCGACTATGCGCAGAAACAGCGGCTGATCTGGGTGCCGCCGGGCAAGCAGGCGACGCTTTCCGACGATGGCCATATCGACTTCCCGGTCGGCAGCATGATCGTCAAAAGCTTCGGCTGGCCCGGGCAGAATGGCGGCCGCCCGGTCGAGACGCGCCTGCTCCTCCACCGCGCGGACGGCTGGACCGCGCTGCCCTATATCTGGGATGCCGACGGCAAGGATGCGACGCTGGCGATCGCCGGGCGGCGCGTGCCCGTGACCTTCAAGGCGCCCGACGGCGCTATGCACAGCATCCCATATGCGGTGCCGAACAAAAATCAGTGCAAGGAATGCCACAGCAAGGCGGGCGAAATCGTCCCGATCGGTCCCAAGGCCGCGAATATCAATTTCGAAAATGCGCTAGACCGTCATGATTTCGCAAGGTTTTTTGCGGAGCCTCCCATTTCGGCCGACCCGATGCCGCAGTGGGACGACCCGGCGAGCGGCACGCTCGAGCGGCGCGCGCGCGCCTATCTCGACGTCAATTGCGGTCATTGCCACAACCCGCAGGGGAGCGCCTCGAACAGCGGCCTCTTCCTGCGCTGGACCGACCCCAAGGGCGTCAGTCTGGGCATCGGCAAGCGTCCGACCGCCGCGGGACGCGGCAGCGGCGGAATGGAATTCGCGATCAAGCCCGGCGATCCCGACCACAGCTTCCTGATCTATCGGCTCGAGAGCCTCGACCCCGGCATCGCGATGCCCGAACTCGGGCGCTCGACCGTGCATAGGGAGGGTGTCGCGCTGCTCAGGCAATGGATTGCGCAGATGCCGAAGGACGGGCATTAGCCGGTTAGCTTTCCCGCCCTCGTCATTGCGAGGAGCGAAGCGACGCGGCAATCCAGCGTGGCGTAAACCGCTCTGGATTGCTTCCCCCGGCTTTCGCCGGGGTCGCAATGACGAGGCTTTGTCAGACGCTTGCCAAAACGACCAAATAGTTTCTAGGTCTGCCTATGGCCACCCTCGTCCTCCACGATTATTTCCGCTCCTCGGCGAGCTTCCGCGTCCGCATCGCGCTCAATCTCAAAGGGCTCGACTATGATCGCGTCGAGGTCAGCCTGATTGCAGGCGAGCAGAAGAGCGACGCCTATCTCGCTCAAAATGCGCAGGGTTTCGTGCCGATGCTCGTCGCCGATGGCGAGCCGATCATCCAGAGCCTCGCGATCATCGACTGGCTCGACCGCGCCTTTCCCGAGCCGCGGCTGATCCCCGACGAGGCGATGCCGCGCGCGGTCGCCCTCGCGCAGGCGCATGTCGTCGCATGCGACATCCATCCGCTCAACAATCTGCGCGTGCTCAAATATCTGACCAGGGACCTCGGGCTCAACGAGCAGACCAAGGATCATTGGTATCGCCACTGGGTCGCGGAAGGCTTCGACGCGCTCGAGGCGATGGCGGGCGAGGGGCGCTATCTGGGCGGCGACGTGCCGGGGATCGCCGACTGCTGCCTCGTCCCGCAAATGTATAATGCGCGGCGCTTCGACCTGCCGCTTGACGCTTATCCGCGCCTTGTCGCGATCGACGCGGCGTGCATGGAGCTCGAAGCCTTCCAGCGCGCGCATCCCGATGCGGTGAAGGCGGGTTAGCTCAACCGATGATCGTCATTCCGGCCTTCGCCGGAATGACCGGCCATGGGGAAGCCGCGCATTCGGGGCTTGCGGGGCGCCGCGGCTGCGATAGGATGCGCGCTATGGCCGCCAAGACGCTGAACCTCGACCAGTTCCTTCCCTATCGCCTGTCGATCGCGTCGAACGCGCTGTCGGAACGGATCGCCGAGGAATATCAAAGCCGCTTCGGGCTCAAGATCCCCGAATGGCGGCTGATGGCGGTGCTCGGCGAAGGCCAGCCGAAGACGCAGCGCGAACTCGTCGCCGCAACGCGGATGGACAAGGTGACGGTCAACCGCGCCGCCAAGGCGCTTGCCGACCGCCAGCTCATCGCGCGGCAGGCGCATGAAGCCGATGGGCGCTCGCATCATCTGGCGCTCACCGAAACCGGCCGTTCGCTCTACGACGCCATCGGTCCCGCCGCCCTCGCGACCGAAGAACGGCTCGAATCGCACCTCAGCGCTGCCGAGCGCAAGACGCTGATGGCCATCCTCGCAAAGCTGATCAAAGCCGCCGAAGACTATGATTGATCGCCGCTATCGTGCGGCGCCGAAAGAAGCGCTGCGCGTCGAGCCGCTGGGCGAGCTGACCGCGATCTTCGACCGGCGGTCGGTCCAGACGCATCTGGTCGTGTCGCCCATCCCCGAGATTCTCGCCGCAATGGGCGAGAAACCGTGCGACGCCGCGACCCTCGCCGCACGGCTCGCCGCCGATTTCGAGGTCGAGGCCGAAGGCGACGTGCGTGCGATCGTCGCCGAACGGCTGCGCGAACTCGCCGACCTCGGGCTGGTGGCGCCGGCGTGAGGCACGGCACGCGCATCGCGGTCGGTCCGGTGCAATTCCGCGTCGGCAGCGATTGGGCGAAACCGATCGCGGCACTCGACCGGCTCTACGCGGACTATCCGCAGCACGAGGACCGGCCCGCCGATGCGACGGTGCGGTTGTTCGCGGCGCGGCCGTGGCGGCGCTGGCTGCGCCCGTCGGTGCATATCGGCGGCGATTATGTCGTCCCCGACGCGCTGCCGCTGCCGCTCTCGATGGGGCTGCTCGCCGCCGAAATGGGGATGAATTTGCAGGTCGCGCTGGGCTGGCGCCGGCACCTGCTGCTCCACGCGAGCGCGGTCGCGAAGAATGGCCGCGCGGTCATAATGTCGGGCGCGTCGGGATCGGGCAAATCGACGCTCGCTGCGCTGCTCGGCGAGGGAGGCTGGCGCCTGATGGGCGACGAATTCACGCTGATCGCGCCCGCCAGCGGCGAGGCTTTCGCCTTTCCGCGCGCGGTGAGCCTGAAGAATCAGGCGATCGCCGAGCTCGCGGGGCGCGTCGATCCGGCGCGCCTCGGCCCGCTGCTCGCGGGCACGCCCAAGGGCGATATCCGCCACCTGATCCCGCGCGCCGATGCGATCGAGACAATGCATGAACCCGTGCGGCCCGCCTTGCTCCTCTTTCCGCGCTTCGGCGGCGAGGCGGCGGTCGTGCCGATGGGCGAGGGCGAAGCCTTCGTGCGGCTCACCGAGGCGTCGACCAACTATATCGCGCTGGGCGAAGCAGGTTTCGGCGCACTGACCCGGCTGGTGCGCACCGTGCCGGCCTTCGCCATCGCCTATCCCGACAGCGCGAGCGGCATCGCGCTGGTCGAAGATCTGTGGGCGGAGGCGGCACGGTGAGTGCGATGGCAATCCTCGTCGACCTGTTCGCCGGGCGCCGCGACGCGGCGGCGCTGGCCCCGCGCGAGTGGGACGGGGTGATCGGCGTCGCGCGGGCCGAGGCGATGCTCGCGACGCTGGCGCACCGGCTCGCCGAGGTCGACGTGCCTGAACCCGTTGCACTGCTGCTCGCCGACCAGCGCCGCGCCGCCGAAGTCGCGACCGGGCAGGCGCTATGGGAGGCCGAGATGGCGCGGCGCGCGCTCGCGCCCGAGCGGATCGAATTCGTGCTGCTGAAAGGCACTGCCTATGCCGCCGCGGGCCTGTCCTGCGCGGCGGGCCGGCAGATCGGCGACCTCGACATCCTCGTCGGCAAACACGATCTGGCGCGCACCGAAAATGCGCTGCTCAAGGCGGGGTGGGAGTGGGTGAAGTCCGATCCCTATGACGACGCCTATTACCGCGCGCATATGCACGAGCTGCCACCGCTGATTCACGGGGGCCGCGACCGGATGATCGACGTCCATCACACAATCCTGCCGCGCACGCACAGGAAGACGCCCGATCCGCTCGCGATGCTCGCCGATGCGGTGCCGGCTCCGGACGGGTTCGCGGTGCTGTGTCCGACCGACATGGCGTGCCACTGCGCAGCGCACCTGCTCGCTGACGGCGATTTGCAGGGGGGATTGCGCAATTTGTGGGACTTCCACTGCCTTGCCAGCGACTTTGCCGTCGCCGATCCGGGGTTCTGGGGCAAGCTCGACGGGCGCGCCGATCAGCACGGGCTTCGAAGCGAAGTGCGCCGCGCGGCGCGGCTCGCGCGCGACCTGTTGGGCACGCTGCTTCCGTCGGGATGGGATGCGCACGACCCGACCGACCGCTGGTTTCACCGCCGCCTGCTCGCCCGAGACGATTGGGGGCGATCGAGCGATTTCCTGCTCCAGCAGGCCTTCTACATCCGCTCGCACTGGCTGCGGATGCCGCCGGCGATGCTCGCGCGTCATTTGTGGACCAAATGGCACAAGCGGAGATGATCGCTGACCTGGATGATCCTCCGTGTGTCCCCGCGGCGCCGGAGGCAGCGCGTAGCGCCAACGCAGGAACCCATCTCCGGTCGGTTCAAGATGGCACCGGCAGGAGATGGGCTCCCGCCTTCGCGGGAGCACATACCTTACTTCAAAGCCTGGCGAGCAAAGGCACCAACTCGGCATAATCGCCGATTACATGGTCGGCGCCCAGATCGCCGACCGGATGGTGAAGCTGGCCGAAATCGACCGCAACGCTCGTTGCACCGGCACCTCGTGCCGCCATGACGTCATGGATGCTGTCGCCGACGAAGGCGGTGCGTCCGCCCCCGCACGCGGCGATCATTGCGCGAACCGGCGCGGGCGACGGCTTCGCCTTGCCGGGGCCGAGCGTGTCGCCGCCGACGATCGCCGCCATGCGGCCCGCGATCCCCAGCGCATCCAGCAAGTCGCGCGCGAGCCGCTCGAGCTTGTTGGTCACCACCGCGGTCTTCACCCCGAGCGCCGCCAGCCGGTCGAGTGCCTCGACCGCGCCCGGGAACAGCCGCGTCCGCTCGGCAACATGCGTTTCGTAATAGGCGATCAGCTCGCGATAAAGATGTCCTGAATCGTCGGGTATGCCGCCCGTCGCCGTCAGCCCCTGTTCGAGCAGATGCGCGGTGCCGAGCCCGATCATCGGCCGCACCGCCTCGACATCGAGCGGGTCGCGCCCGGCGACGGCGAGCGCATGGTTGAGCGCGGCGGCGATGTCGCCCACGCTGTCGACGAGCGTGCCGTCGAGGTCGAAGCCGACGATGGCGAAGGGAAAATCGTGCATCGCGGGCGACATGCCGCGATGCTCTGGAATCCGCAAGGATTTGCTGGCATGGCAGCGCGCATGAGCAACGCGATCGCCGCCGTCATCCTCGCCGCGGGCAAGGGCACCCGCATGAAGTCCGATCTGCACAAGGTGCTGCACCCGATCGCGGGCCGCCCGATGCTGCTGCACCTGATGGCGAGCGTCGACGAACTGAACCCCGCGAAAAAGGTGGTCGTCGTCGGCGACAAGGCGGACCAGATCGAAGCCGCGCTGAACGGGAGCGCCGCGCTCGCGGTGCAGGAGCCGCAACTCGGCACCGGCCATGCGGTGCAACAGGCCGAGGCGGCGCTGGCGGGTTTCGATGGCGACGTGCTGATCCTCTATGGCGACGTTCCTTTCGTGCCGCCTGCGACGATGCGCGCGATGGTCGACCGCCTCAACGCGCCCGACGCGCCCGCGGTCGTCGTCCTCGCTTTCGAGCCCGCCGATCCGCTGCAATATGGGCGTGTCATCACCGACGGTGACCGCGTCGTGAAGATGGTCGAACACAAGGACGCGACCGAGGCCGAGCGCGCGGTGCGGCTGTGCAATTCGGGGCTGATGGCGGCGAAGGCGCGCGATCTGTTCGCGCTGCTCGCGCGCGTCACCGACGACAATGCCGCGAAGGAATATTATCTCGTCGACATCGTCAATATCGCCAACGCCGACGGGCGGCATTGTGCGGTAGCGAGGGCCGACCCGGCCGATGTCGCCGGCATCAACAGCCGCGCCGAACTCGCCGCCGCCGAGGCGCAGTGGCAGAGGTTCAAGCGCGAGGAGGCGATGGCGGAGGGCGCATCGCTGCGCGCGCCCGAAACCGTGTGGTTTTCCTGGGATACCGAGCTGGGCCGCGACGTTACGATCGAGCCCAATGTCGTGTTCGGCCCCGGCGTGACGATCGCCGACAATGTCATCGTCAAGGCGTACAGCCACATCGAGGGCGCGACGATCGCGGCGGGGTGCGAGGTCGGCCCCTTCGCGCGGCTGCGTCCCGGCACGGTGCTCGGCGAAAAGGCGAAGATCGGCAATTTCGTCGAAACCAAGAAGGCCGAGCTCGGCAAGGGCGCCAAGGCGAACCATCTGACCTATCTCGGCGACGTCACGGTCGGCGCGAACGCCAATATCGGCGCGGGCACGATCACCTGCAATTATGACGGCTATTTCAAATATCGCACCGAGATCGGCGAAAATGCCTTCATCGGATCGAACAGCGCGCTCGTCGCGCCGGTGAAGATCGGGCGCGACGCGATCGTCGGCGCGGGCAGCGCGGTGACGCGCGACGTCGCCGATGGCGAGCTGCGCCTCGTGCGCGGCGAACAGCTCGTCAAGCCGGGCTGGGCCGATCGCTTCCACGACGCGATGCGCAAGAAAAAGGCGGAGAAATAGCCGCGCGGGCGAGCGGCTGCCGGGAAAAGTCTCGACTTCGGGTTTGAACCTGCCCGCACAAGGCGTATCTTCGCCAATACCGGTCCCGGCAATGCGGGGTCGATCGCACTGCTCGAGCGGCTGGGTTTCCGGCGCGAAGGGCGGCTTCGCGGCGAATGGCCGACCCATGTCGGGGTGCGCGATTCGCCGATTTTCGGGATGTTGCAGGGTGAACGGCCGGCTTGAGTCTTCGCTTTGGAGTGCCCCTTGCATCGGGAGACACGATTATGAGCGACCGCTACGACGGCAAACCTTTCCTGATTCTGATCGACGCCTGGGTGCTCGATGCGATCGGCCACCTCGACGCCGACTGGCAGGCGACGGTCGAGGCGATGGAGCCGCAACTGCGCCAGACCTTCGGCGGCGAGGGCGCGTGGCAGGACATCGTCGCCGAACAGATGAAATTTCCCGACGGGCTCGGCGCGCAGGTCGAGCGCATCTGGCTCGACGGCAAGGCGCGGTTCGAGGAGGCACGCGGCGAGGCGCCCAATCCGGTGGCCTTTGCGCAGATGTTCGTCGACAGGAATTTCCAGCGCGCAGAATGAATGTCACCGCGATGCTTGCAATGATATCATGATATGATATCTATATATCATGACTCGCATCTTGACCGAAATCCCCGACGAAGACGTGCAAAAGCTGGACGCGCTCGCGGCGCGGACCAACCGGTCACGCGCGGCCGCCATTCGCGAGGCCGTGCGGCTCTACCTCGTTCAGAATAGCGGCAGCACCGACTGGATCGCGCGCGGCGCGGGCTATTGGAAGGACCGGGCCGACATCGGCGACGCGGTCGATTATCAGCGCGCGCTTCGCGAAGACCGCGATTCATTCGATTGAGCGCCCGTGTCCGATCCCTTTTTCGATACTAATATTCTGATCGACTGGTTGAAAGACCGGCCGCAGGCGAGCGCCGAACTGTCGCGCTACAAGCGACATCGCATCAGCCGCATCGTGTGGACCGAAATATTGGCGGGCGAGTCGCTCGAGGGCCGCGATGCGGTGCAGCAACTGCTCGCGCCCTTTGAAATCGTCGAGATCGACGCGCGGATCGCTTCGGCCGCTGCCGACATCCGCCATCGCACGCGAATGAAGCTGCTCGACGCCTATGTTCTGGCGACCGCGCAGGTGAACGGCGCGATATTGATTACCCGCAATAGCAAGGATTTTCCGGCGAACATGCCGGGCATCCGCATTCCTTACACAATCTGACAAGAAAGCCCTCCAACCATGTGCGGAATCATCGGAATCATCGGCAAGGAAGCGGTGGCGGACCGGCTCGTCGACGGGCTCAGGCGCATGGAATATCGCGGCTATGATTCCGCAGGTGTCTGCACGGTGGAGGGCGGCGAGCTGATCCGCCGCCGCGCCGAGGGCAAGCTCGCCAATCTGGTCAGGGAACTTGGCGTCAACCCGGCCCCCGGCAATGTCGGTATCGCGCACACGCGCTGGGCAACGCACGGCGCGCCGACGACGAGCAACGCGCACCCCCACGCGACCGGCGAGGTCGCGCTTGTCCACAATGGCATCATCGAGAATTTCAAGCCGCTGCGCGAGGCGCTGGCCGGTCGCGGCCGCAAATTCGAGAGCGAGACCGATACCGAGGTCGTCGCGCATCTCGTTTCCGAACAGGTCGAAGCGGGCCATTCCCCCGCCGATGCCGTGAAGGCGGTGCTGCCGCAACTGCGCGGCGCCTTCGCGCTCGCGATCGCCTTTCGCAGCCACCCCGACCTCTTGATCGGTGCGCGGCTCGGCTCGCCGCTCGTCGTCGGCTATGGCGAAGGGGAAACCTATCTCGGCTCCGACGCGCTCGCGCTCGCGCCGCTCACCCAGCGGATCTCCTATCTCGAAGAGGGCGACTGGGTCATCATCGGCCGCGAAGGCGCGCAGATTTTCGATAGCGAAAACAATCCGGTGACACGCGAAGTTACGACGTCGGGCGTCACTGCGGCGGCGGTCGAGAAGGGCAATTACCGCCACTTCATGCAAAAGGAGATTTTCGAGCAGCCGACGGTGGTCGCGCAGACGCTCTCCTCCTACATCCGCCCGCTCGAACAAACGGTCGCGCTGCCGCAGATGGATTTTGACCTCAGCAAGATCGACCGCATCACCATCGTCGCCTGCGGCACCAGCTTCTATGCCGGGATGGTCGCCAAATATTGGTTCGAGCAATTCGCGCGCGTGCCGGTCGACATCGACGTCGCGTCGGAGTTCCGCTATCGCGACCCCGTACTGCAACCCGGCGGACTCGCGCTCTTCATCTCGCAGTCGGGCGAGACCGCCGACACGCTCGCGGCGCTGCGGCACTGCAAGGCGGCGGGGCAGACGATCGCGGTCGTCGTCAACGTGCCGACGAGCAGCATGGCGCGCGAGGCCGATCTGCTGCTCCCGACGCACGCGGGGCCGGAGATCGGCGTCGCCTCGACCAAGGCCTTCACCTGCCAGCTCGCGGTGCTCGCCGCGCTCGCCGCGCATCTGGCGCTCAAGAAGGGCAAGCTGTCGGCCGATGAAGAGCGCGAGATCGTCAAGCACCTGATCGAGGCGCCCGCTGCGCTCAACGCCGCGCTCGGCCATGACGAGGATATCGCCGCTATGGCGCACCTCGTCGCCCCCGCGCGTGACGTGCTCTACCTCGGGCGCGGACCCGATTATCCGCTCGCGCTAGAGGGCGCACTCAAACTCAAGGAAATCAGCTATATCCACGCCGAAGGCTATGCGTCGGGCGAAATGAAGCACGGCCCGATCGCCTTGATCGACGAGGCAGTGCCGGTGATCGTTCTCGCGCCGTCGGGCCCGCTCTTCGAAAAGACCGTCAGCAATATGCAGGAAGTGATGGCGCGCGGCGGCAAGGTCGTGCTGATCAGCGACGCCGACGGCATCGCCGAAGCCGGCGAGGGCTGCATGGCGACGATCGAAATGCCCAGGGTTCACCCGCTGATCGCGCCGCTTGTCTATGCCGTGCCGGTGCAGCTGCTCGCCTATCATGTCGCGGTGGCAAAGGGCACCGATGTCGACCAGCCGCGCAATCTGGCGAAGTCGGTGACGGTCGAATGAGCTGGGAAGCCTCCTGCCACTGCGGCGCCGTCTCGATCCGCCTTGCCAAGGCGCCCGAAGAGGTCGCCGAGTGCAATTGCTCGCTCTGCTTTTCGCACGGCATCCTGTGGGCCTATTATTCGCCGCGCGATGTCGTGATCGAGGGGGCGACGCGGACCTATAACCGCGCCGATCGCGCCAGCCCCAATTCGGACCTGCATTTCTGCGCGACCTGCGGCTGCTCGACGCACTGGTCGGCGACCGAGGGGTTGATAGAGCGGATGGGCGGCGAGGTCGACCTGATGGGCGTCAATATGCGCCTGTTCGGCCCCGCGCAGCTCAGCGGGATCAGGCTGGTCTTTCCCGACGGACGCGGCTGGTCGGGCGAGGGGCCGTGGGATTATGCGCGCGATGCCGAGGTCATGCCCTGACGCCATGTCCTTTGCCGCCATCATCTTCGATTTCGACGGCGTGATCGCCGACAGCGAGGTGCGCGCGAACCGGTCGCTCTCCGAAAGCCTGACCGCGATCGGGATGCCCGCGACCTATGAGGACTGTCTGCGCGACTATTACGGGCATAATTGGCAGGAGACGGCGCGGCGGATCGAGGCGCGCTTCGGGCGGCCGCTGCCCGCCGATTTCCGCGAAACGCATCGCGAGCGGGCGCGGGCGCGATTCATGGAGGGGTTCGACGCGGTTCCAGGCGCCGCCGCATTTCTCGATGAACTGGATGCTATGCCGCGCGCCATCGCCTCGTCCAGCCGCGCCGAATATATCGGCTGGGCGCTGGGGCGCTTCGGGCTCGCGCATCATTTCGGCGCGCATGTCTATAGCGCCGACGGTTGGGCGCGCGGCAAGCCGCACCCCGACATCTATCTGACCGCTGCCAAGGGGCTGGGGGTCGATCCTGCCGCGTGCCTCGCGATCGAGGATTCGCCGACCGGTGCGCGGGCCGCGCTTGCGGCGGGCATGACGGTGGTCGGCTTTTGCGGCGCGGGGCATATCCTCGACCGTGCCGCGCATGGCGCGATGCTGCGCGAGGTCGGCGTGCATCATGTCGCGCACGCTTTCGACGAGATCGCGGTGACCGCCTGACGTTCGGCGGCGGCAGGGCCACGCAGACCCGAAAAACCGCTGTCCTGCAAGCCATTGGTCGGTTAGCCTGCCTCTGGAGACCAAGGCTGGCTGGAGCGGCGTGCAGCCTTGGCCGCTGATGCGAATTGCGAGTAAAGTTGCGCTGTTTTCCGCGCCTTTCGTAATGCAGCCCGAAGGAGAAAAACAATGTGCGACGAAATCACCGAAGCCGATCTCGACCGCGCCGGATTGCCGGTGCGGCGCCGCGCGTTCGGCGCGCTCGTCGGGGCGGGAGCGGTCGCCTCGATGCTCCCCGCGGCGGCGTGCGCGGCGGGCGCGGTGAAAGGGCGCGACGTCGGCATTACGACCGACGACGGCACCGTCGACGCCTATTTCGTCGCTCCGAGCGAGGGCACACATCCCGGCGTGCTGATGTGGCCCGATATTCGCGGCCTGCGCCCCGCTTTCCGTCAGATGGCCGACCGGCTCGCAGGCGACGGCTATGCGGTGCTGTGCGTGAATCCCTTCTATCGCTGGGCGAAGGCGCCGGTGGTCTATTCGGGGCATGATTTCGACGATCCGGGCGTCCGCGACACGCTGTTCGGCTATCTGCAAAAGCTCGACAAAAGCGCTGTCCAGACCGACGCCAAGGCGCATCTCGCTTTCCTCGACGCGCAAAAGGAGGTCGATACCGCCCGCAAGACCGGCACCGTCGGCTATTGCATGGGCGGGCCGATGGTCATCTGGACCGCGGCCTTGGCGCCCGACCGCATCGCCGCGGCGGCGAGCTTCCACGGCGCGCGCGTTGCGACCGACGCCGCCGACAGCCCGCACCTGCTGATCCCCGGCACCAAGGCGGGCTATCTGTTCGCGATCGCCGACAATGACGACCAGCAGGACCCCGAATCCAAGGAAAGGCTGAAGGCCGTGCTCGATCCGCGCCCCGAATGGCACGAGGTCGAGGTCT
This sequence comes from Sphingopyxis indica, assembly GCF_900188185.1. Lineage (GTDB taxonomy): Bacteria > Pseudomonadota > Alphaproteobacteria > Sphingomonadales > Sphingomonadaceae > Sphingopyxis > Sphingopyxis indica. The sequence goes on from NZ_FZPA01000001.1 coordinate 709,440, forward strand.
ACAAGGGCGCGCTCCACGGCTGGTGCCCGCCCGACGGCCGCGCCTATAATGAGGAAGCCGCGGAAAAAGGCTGGAGCCGGATGCTCGCGCTGTTCAAGACGACGCTTTAGACCGGGCGCAGCAACATCACCCCATCGGGTAGAGGATGTCCTTGCCGACCCGATCGAGCGCCTTCATCACCTCTTCGCTAAGCACCAGTTCCATCGCGTCGAGGATCGGATCGAGCTGCTCGTAGGCGCTGACCCCGACGATCGTCGAGGCGACGAAATCATGCTGTTTCGACCAGGCGGTCGCCATGGTGACGGGGTGCAGCCCGGCTTCCTCGGCGATTTTCAGATAGCGTTCGGTCGCCGCCAGCGTCTTGTCGTTGACGAAGCGGCGGCCCATCGCGGCCTGCCGGCCCTCCATCTGGAGATAGCGCGAGAAGCGTGCGCCTTCGGGCTTGGCGCCGCCCTGATATTTGCCCGACAGCACGCCGCCGGCGAGCGGCGAATAGGGGATCAGGCTGACGCCTTCCTGCCGGCACACCTGCGCCAGCTCGTCTTCGAAACGGCGGTTGTTGAGGCTGAAATTATTCTGGATCGTATGATAGCGCGAAATGCCCAGCTTCTCCGACGCCGCGAGCGCCTTCATCAGCCCCCAGCTCGACTCGTTCGAGCAGCCGAGGATGCGCACCTTTCCTTCGCGCACCAGCTCGTCGAGCGCGTCCATCATCTCGTCATATGGCGCGTCATGGTCGGGCCAGTGCGTCTGGTAGAGATCGACATAATCGGTCTGGAGCCGCGTCAGGCTGTCCTCGATCGCCTTGCGGATGTGATGGCGGTCGAGCGCGGTCATCCCGCCACGGCACGGCGACTTGAACCAGACGTGGCTCGGCCCCGACACTTTGGTCGCGAGGATGATCGCGTCGCGGTTCCGGGTCTTCAGCCAGCGGCCGACGATCTCTTCGGTGCGCCCGACCCATTTGACGTCGGGCGGCACCGGATAGCCTTCGGCGGTGTCGAAGAAATTGATCCCGGCGTCGAGGCAGCGGTCGAGGACGCGAAAGGCGGTCGCTTCGTCGGCCTGGCTGCCGAAGGTCATCGTTCCCATGCAGATGTCGGACACATGGATGGCGCTCTGGCCGAGGCGGCGGCTTTTCATGGGCAGTCTTCTCCGGTCGCGAGGGGGAGGGGAGCGCCCGTCCATAGGTTGCAAGGCGCAACCTTGCAATCAGAGGAGCAGCGCGAGCGATCCGACGAGCAGCGCTGCCATCGTCCAGTTGAACGCGCGCAGCCGCGCCGGGCTCGACAGCCAGCCGCGCAGCGCCGTTCCCATCACCGCCCAGGTGCTGCACGAGGGAAGGTTGATCACCCCGAAAACGAGCGCGACGAGCGTCACGGCGGCAAGGTTGCGATCGGGCGCATAGAGCGCGATCGCGCTCAGCGCCATCGTCCAGGCCTTGGGATTGACCCATTGGAACAGCATCGCCTGCACGAAGCTCATCGGCTTGCCGCGCGCGCCGCTGCCGGTGTCGGGCGCCGCGGCGTTCGCGATCTTCCACGCGAGCCACAGGAGATAGACGACGCTCACCACTTTCAATATCGTCCCCAGCGCCGGGAAGAGGTCGAACAGCCCCATCAGCCCCACGCCGACCAGCACGATCATCAGCATGAAGCCGAGCCCGACGCCCAGCGCGTGCGGAACAGTGCGGCGCAGCCCGAAATTGGCGCCCGATGCCATCAGCATCATATTGTTCGGCCCCGGCGTGATCGACGAGACGAAGGCGAAAGCCGAAAGGGCGAGAAGAGCGGTTTGATTCATGCGGCGCAATATAATCAGGAAAGGCGCGCCGTGGATTGCAAAGATGTCTTCTAATCGGCTAGAATTTGCAATCCATGAGCAAGATGGACGCCATAGACCGCAAGATATTGCGCGAACTGACCCGCGACGGTCGCATATCCAATATCGAGCTCGCCGACCGCGTCGGCCTGTCGCCCTCGGCCTGCCTGCGCCGGGTGCAGGAACTCGAACGCTGCGGGGCGATCAAAGGGTATCGCGCGGTGCTCGATCCCGCGAAGCTGGGGCTGACCTTCATCGCCTATGTCACCGTCGGCCTGTCGTCGCACACCAAGGCCTCGCAGGCAGGGTTCGAAGCGGCGATGGCCGAGGCGCCCGAGGTGCGCGAGTGCCACAACATCACCGGCACGATCGAATATCTGCTGCGCGTCGAAACGGAGAATCTGGCGACTTACAAGCATTTTCACACCGAAGTGCTCGGCGTGCTGCCGCAGGTCCATTCGATCACCACCTATGTGCTGATGGACTCGCCGAAGGACGAGCGGGCTTAGATAGCAAACCCCTCCTCTTCAGAGGAGGGGCAGCGAGACTTACGCGCTTTGCGCGTTAGTCGCAGCGGGGTGGTGCCTGATCTCTTGCGCGCTGTCGCGTGCCACCACCGGCGTCGGGTGAACAGTCCCCCGGACTGTTCAGGTCGGTCCGGGGGACCGACCGACCCGACACCCCCCCTCCTCTGAAGAGGAGGGGCTTTACGGCTTGAACCGCCGCCCCGCCGACCGCATATCGGTTGCATGCCGAAACTTTCCTTCCTCGACCTCGTGCCCGTCACCGACACCGGCACGATCGCCCGGTCGCTCGCCAACGCCGCGGATCTCGCTCGCCATGCCGAGGCGCTCGGCTACCATCGCTATTGGGTCGCCGAGCATCACGGCATGGCGGGTATTGCAAGTGCGGCGACCGCGGTGGTGCTCGCGCATATTGGCCACGCCACCGCGACGATGCGCATCGGCGCGGGCGGGATCATGCTGCCCAACCACGCGCCGATGGTGATCGCCGAGCAATTTGGAACGCTCGAGGCGTTGTTTCCGGGGCGTGTCGATCTGGGGCTCGGCCGTGCGCCCGGATCGGACCAGCGCGTCGCGCACGCGCTGCGTCGCACGCTCGCGAGCGACGAGCGGCAATTCCCGCAGGATGTGGTAGAATTGCAGGCGTTTCTCGCCGGCGACGAACGCCTCGGCATCCGCGCGGTGCCGGGCGAGGGGAGCAGGGTGCCGCTGTGGATCCTGGGGTCGAGTCTGTTCGGTGCGCAGCTCGCCGCGGCGCTCGGGCTGCCCTATGCCTTTGCCAGCCATTTCGCGCCCGACGCGCTCGACGAGGCGCTCGACGTCTATCGCCGCCAGTTCAAACCGTCGGAGCAGCTTTCCGAACCCTATGCCGCCGCGGCGTTCAACGTCTTCGCCGCCGACACGCGCGAGGAGGCCGAACTGCTCGCCAGTTCGCAGCAGCAGGCCTTCGTTGCGCTGCGCACCGGCAATCCGGGGCGGATGAAGCCGCCGCTCGCGGGCTATAAGGACAGCCTGCCGCCGAACGCGCGGGCCATTCTCGACCATGTGCTGCAATGTTCGGCGACCGGAACCGTCGACGATGTCGCGGCGGGGCTGAAGGCCTTCGTCGAGCGGACCGGCGTCGACGAGGTGATTGTGGCCTCTTCCATGTACGATCACGCCGCGCGCAAACATTCGCTGGCGCTGGCGATGGAGGCGGCGAAAGCGCTGTGACGACCGATGCGATGCCCCCGGTTTCATCATATTCGGTGGTTCCGAGCCCCGTGTTGACGCGGCTCCGGCTGCGGCAGTATAGGAGCGGCCCGACCGAGGGCGGCCCGCATGGGGTCGCCTTTTTGCTTTGTCTGCTCACGAAAGGTGCAAGCCATGTCGATCACGCCGCTGATGCCCGTTTATCCCCGGTGCGCGGTGCGTCCGGTCCGCGGCGAGGGGGCCTATCTGATCGGCGAGCGCGGCGAGCGTTATCTGGACTTTGCAAGCGGCATCGCGGTCAATCTGCTCGGCCACGGCCATCCGCATCTGACGCAGGCGATTCAGGAGCAGGCGGCGACGCTGATGCATGTGTCGAACCTCTACGGCAGTCCGCAGGGCGAGGCCTTTGCCGCACGGCTCGTCGAGCATACGTTCGCCGATACCGTCTTCTTCACCAATTCGGGCGCCGAGGCGGTCGAGTGCGCGATCAAGACCGCGCGCGCCTATCATTCGAGCGCGGGCAATGCCGAAAAGCATGTTCTGATCACCTTCAACAATGCGTTCCATGGGCGCACGCTCGGCACGATCTCTGCGACCAATCAGGAAAAGCTGCGCAAGGGGTTCGAGCCGCTGCTGCCGGGCTTTGCCTATGCGCCGTTCGACGACCTCAACGCGGCGCTCGACCTCGTCGACGACAATACCGCCGGTTTCCTCGTCGAGCCGATCCAGGGCGAGGGCGGCATCCGCCCGGCCTCGCAGCCCTTCCTTCAGGCGCTGCGCGACATCTGCAACGAACGCGACCTGATGCTGATCTTCGACGAGGTCCAGTGCGGCGTCGCGCGCACCGGCACCCTCTATGCCTATGAACAATATGGCATCGCGCCCGACATCATGGCGAGTGCGAAGGGCATCGGCGGCGGCTTCCCGCTCGGCGCGTGCCTCGCGACCGAAAAGGCGGCGCGCGGCATGGTGATCGGCACCCATGGCTCGACCTATGGCGGCAACCCGCTCGCGATGGCGGCGGGGCAGGCGGTGTTCGACGTGATCCTCGAGGACGGGTTTCTCGACCAGGTCAAGGCGACCGGCGAGCGGCTGCGCGGGGCGCTCGAGCAGCTGATCCCCAACCATGACGGGCTGTTCGACAGCGTGCGCGGCATGGGATTGATGCTCGGGATCAAGATGACGTCGGAAAGCCGCCCCTTCGTCGCGCATCTGCGCGACAATCACGGGCTGCTGACCGTCGCGGCGGGCGACAATGTCGTGCGCATCCTGCCGCCGCTCAACATCGAGCAAAGCCATATCGACGAGTGCATCGAGAAATTGTCGGCGGGCGCGGCGAGCTATACGCCGCCGGAAAGCTGATGCGGCACTTCCTGAACCTGTCGGACGCCGGCGCCGATGCGGTGGCGGCGATGCTGTCCGATGCGATCGACCGCAAGGCGGCGCGCGCCGGTTGGCCAAAGGGGCGGGCCGATGCCGACGCCCCGCTCGCCGATCATGTGCTGGCGATGATCTTCGAGAAAAGTTCGACGCGCACCCGCGTGTCGTTCGACATGGCGATGCGCCAGCTCGGCGGCAGCGCGATCGTCATGGAGGCGGGCTCGATGCAACTCGGCCGCGGTGAAACGATCGCCGACACCGCGCGCGTCCTGTCGCGCTATGTCGATGCGATCATGATCCGCACCGACGATCATGCGAAGATCGAGGAACTCGCCGCCTATTCGAGCGTGCCGGTCATCAACGGGCTGACCGACCTGTCGCATCCGTGCCAGATCGCCGCCGACCTGCTGACTTTGGTCGAGCATGGCAAGGCGCTCCCGGGGCTCGAGCTGGCGTGGCTCGGCGACGGCAACAATGTCCTAGCCTCGCTGATCGAGGCGGCGGGCCTGTTCGGCTTCAACATCCGCGCCGGCGTGCCGCAGGGCTATGAACCCGACGCGTCCTTCGTCGAGGCGGCGCGGGCCAGGGGTGCGCGCGTCGACCTCGTGCGCGACGCGCGCGAGGCCGTTGCGGGCGCGGACGTCGTCGTCACCGACACCTGGGTGTCGATGGGGCAGGATCATGCGCACAACAAGCTCGCCGCGATGGCGCCCTTTCAGGTCGACGAACGGCTGATGGGCGAAGCGAAAGACGATGCGCTCTTCCTCCACTGCCTGCCCGCGCACCGCGGCGAGGAAGTCGTCGATGCGGTGATCGACGGCAAGCAGTCGCGCGTCTGGGATGAGGCCGAGAACCGCGTCCATGCGCAAAAATCGGTGCTTTTGTGGGCGCTTGAAAAGCTGTGAGCGAAACGACCGAAACCTGGTTCGACCAACCGCTTGCCTTCACGATAAGCGACCGCCATGTTCGCGGGCGGTTGGTGCGGCTTTGCCCGGTGCTCAACACGATCATGACGGCGCACAGCTACCCGCCCGCCGCCGAAAAGCTGCTCGCCGAAGCGCTGGTGCTGACCGTCCTGCTCGGCTCGACGCTCAAGGATGCGGGAAGCCAGCTGACCTTGCAGGCGCAGACCGGCGGCGGTCCGGTCGAATTGCTCGTCTGCGACTATAAGGACGGCGAACTGCGCGGCTATCTGAAGTTCGACGCCGAACGGCTGGCCGAGGTCGGCAGCGATCCGACGCTGTTCGCGCTCTTCGGCGAAGGCTTTCTGGCGATCACCTTCGACCAGGCCGCGACCGGCGAGCGTTATCAGGGGATCGTGCCGCTCGAAGGAACGTCGATCGGCGATGCCGCCGAACATTATTTCGAACAGTCCGAACAAATCCCCAGCCTGATCAAGCTGTCGTCGCGCCACGATGCCGAGGCGGGATGCGTCGCCGGCGGACTGCTGCTCCAGCATCTGCCCGAGGGCGAGGTCGGCCGAGACCGTCTCCATGTCCGGCACGACCATCCCGAGTGGGAACATGCGCGGACGATCGCCGAAACGCTGAAGGGCGACGAACTCACCGACCCCGCGACCTCGCTCGAAACGCTCGCCTGGCGCCTGTTTCACGAGGAAGAGGTGCGCATCGAGCCCGGTGCCGCCATATCGCGCGGTTGCCGGTGCAGCACCGGCTATTTCGCCGGCGTGCTCGCCAAATTTCCCGAAGCCGAGCGGCGCGACATGGCCGACGAGGCGGGGGTGATCCGGATCGACTGTGCCTTCTGTTCGCGCATCTTCCCGGTTCCGCTCGACGAGATTTCGGCCGCCTCCTGACCCGCCGGCCCCGGCCGCGCATCGACGAAGCGAGGCATATCGTCGCCAAGCGGTTGAAATGTCACGAGGGCGTTGTTATCTCGGCCGCCGTGCAGGGGTCGCATTCTTGCCGAATGGCGTCGTTGGACAGGTGGATATGGCGATCGTCTCTCCCAAATCGCGTTACATTTTCGCCCTCGGAGCGCTGATCGGCGCCGGCTCGGTCGCGGCACCGGCGCAGGCGCCGTCGCTTGCGATGCTCGACCGGCTCGAAAAGGGCCGGTGGGAATTGACCGAGCGCGGTCAGCAAAAGCCGCTCCAGACGATGTGCCTGGGTGATGCGCGCAAGATGATCCAGATCCATCATCCGCGCGGCGAATGCTCGCGCTATGTGATCGAGGACCGTCCGGACTCGGTGACCGTTCACTATACCTGCCCCGGCGCTGGGCACGGCCGCACGACCATCCGTGCCGAAACCAACCGCCTCGTGCAGATCGACACGCAAGGGATCGCAGGCGGCAAGCCCTTCTCGCAGGCGATCGAGGCGCGCCGCGTCGGCCCCTGCGGCTGACGGCTCAAACGGTAACGCCGAATTAACCATTCATGCTGCATAAGGGCGGCACGACGCACCGATGTGTGTTCTTCTCCCTAACGGCATTATGCCAAACTGGGTCGTATGGCACTTTGCCCTGCGACCCATTTCTTTGTTGCGCCGCAGCACACGCCCTTGCACGCGCCGCCGCCGGGGCGTATCGGGCGCCTATGCAGATGATGCACGGAAAGACGATGATCGTCCTGCTTTCGGGCGGGCTCGACTCGATGGTATGCGCCGGTCTGGCGCGCGAAGCGGGCGCGCGGATCGTCGCGCTGACGGTCGATTACAACCAGCGCCACCGCGTCGAGCTCGAATCCGCGGCGCGGATCGCCGCCGCGGTCGGCGCCGCCGAGCATATCGTCCTGCCGCTCGATTTGCGGCGCTTCGGCGGTTCGGCGCTGACCGACGATATCGCGGTGCCCAAGGAAGGGGTGTCGCAAGACGATATTCCGGTCACCTACGTTCCCGCGCGCAACCTGATTTTTCTGTCGCTGACGCTGGGCCTTGCCGAAGCACGGCTTGCGCAGGACATCGCGATCGGGGTCAATGCGCTCGACTATTCGGGCTATCCCGACTGCCGCCCCGAATTCATCGCCGGGTTCGAGGCGCTGGCGCGGCTCGCGACGCGCGACGGCGACAAGGGCGTCGATTTCAAGATCCACGCCCCGCTTCAGCACATGACCAAGGCCGACATCGCGGCAGAGGCGGCGCGGCTCGGCATGGACGCCGGGATGAGCTGGTCGTGCTACGACCCGACGCCGGAGGGACTGCACTGCGGCCAGTGCGACAGCTGCCGCCTGCGCCACAAGGGCTTCGTCGACGCCGGGCTCGCCGATCCGACGCGCTACGCCGTCGCGGTCTGATCCGATGACCTATGCGGTCAAGGAAATCTTCCTCACCCTGCAGGGCGAGGGTGTGCAGGCGGGGCGCCGCGCGGTCTTCTGCCGCTTCGCCGGCTGCAATCTGTGGACCGGACGCGAGCAGGATCGCGCCAAGGCGATCTGCCAATTCTGCGACACCGATTTCGTCGGCACCGACGGAACGCTCGGCGGCAAATATGCCGATGCGGCGGCGCTGGTGCGCATCATCGCCGAATGTTGGGGCGCGGGCGGGGACGACCGCTTCGTCGTGCTGACCGGCGGCGAACCGATGCTGCAGGTCGATGATGCGCTGATCGACGCGCTCCACGCGGCGGGCTTTACGATCGCGATCGAAAGCAACGGCACGCAGGCGGTGCCGCGCAGCATCGACTGGATCTGCATCAGTCCCAAGGCTGGAAGCGACCTCGTTCAGACGAGCGGCGACGAGCTGAAGCTCGTCTGGCCGCAGCCGGGCAGCGACGTCGACCGGCTCGCGGCGCTCGACTTCCGCCACCGGCTGATCCAGCCGCTCGACGACCCGAACGCCGCGGCGAACGTCCGCGCGTGCATCGACCTTGTGATGGCCGATCCGCGCTGGCGCCTGTCGCTCCAGGCGCACAAGGCGCTCGGGCTGCGCTGAGGGTCAGTCGGCGCCGGTTTTGCTTGCCGCGTCGGGCGTGACCGACTGCTTGACCTTGGGGGGCGGGACGGTGTCGGGATCGGCCTTTTCCTCGCTCTCTTCGGTGGCCGCCGCCGCCTCGTCGTCGGCCTTCTTCCCGGCGGGCTTCGCCGTGTCGCCCGCGGGCACGCTGTCGTCGACCGCGGTGCCGTCGATATTCGTATCGTCGAGCACGATCATCGAATCGCTGATCGTGCCGGGCTCAACCTCGACCGCGTCGAGCTTGGTCGTCGTCTTGTTCGTCGAATCGCTCCCGCCGCAGGCGGCGAGCGTCAATAGGAGCGCGGCGGGCAGGGTGAGGCGGGTCATGGGCCTGTCCTAATCGCTCGGCGAAAGCTTGTCGAGAAAGGCGGGCAGGCTTGCGTGCAGCGCCGCGTCCACCGCCGCGAAATCGGCGTCGATGCCGAGCGCGGCGAGGCTCGTCACCGGAAATTCGGCGATCCCGCACGGCACGATGCCGCCGAAATGCGAGAGGTCGGGAGCGACGTTGAGCGAGAAGCCGTGCAGCGTCACCCAGCGCCGCACGCGCACGCCGATCGCCCCGATCTTCGCCTCGCGCCCTTGCGGATCGTCGGTCCAGATCCCGATCCGCCCCTCGGCGCGGCGCGCGGCGACCCCGAAGCTGCCCAGCGTGTCGATCACCCAGCCTTCGAGCGCCGAAACGAAGCCGCGCACGTCGCGCCCGCGCTGCGCAAGGTCGAGCTGGACATAGCCGACGCGCTGGCCGGGGCCGTGATAAGTGTAGCGCCCGCCGCGCCCCGCATCATAGACCGGAAAGCGCGGATCGAGCAGTTCGGCGGGGTCGGCGCTCGTTCCCGCGGTGTAGAGCGGCGGGTGCTCGAGCAGCCAGATGCGTTCGCGCGCTTCGCCGGCATGGATCGCGGCGGCGCGGGCCTCCATGTCCGCAAGCGCCCCCTCATAGCCGGTGAGGCCGGGCGACACGATCCATTCGGGCAGGGCGGGGCGGGTCATCGCGCGCCTCTGCACCCGCGCGCGCGCCGAAGCAAGAGACGTGCAGCTCAGGGCGCCGGTCGGGACAAGGGCTGGACAGCCGCGGCGAAGAGCGCCACTCTGCGTGCGACCATTAAATCACGGAGAGATGATGCGGAAATTCGACATGGCTGCGGCATGGGACGATGCGCGGCAACTGATGCGATCCTATACGGCGCTCACCGTCGCGATTGCCGCGGTTTTCCTGTTCCTGCCCGCGCTTGCCTTCGCGTGGCTCGGCCCTGCGCCCGTTGCGCCGACCGAAGGCATGGGGATCGACCAGATAGTGCGGATCTATGAACAGAATATGGTGCAGAGTCTGGTCCCGCGCATCGGTGTCGCGCTCGCCGCGCTGATCGGCACCGCGGCGATACTGCGACTGTGGCTCGCGCGCGGCGGGGTGAGCGTTGGCGAATCGCTCGCTTTTGCGCTGGCGCTGTTTCCGACGCTGATCGCGATCGAATTGCTCACCAGCCTCGCGTTCGCGCTCGGCCTGTTGCTGCTCATCGTTCCGGGCCTCTATCTCGTCGGCCGCCTCGCGGTGACTGTTCCGGCGGCGATTGATCGCGGCATCCGAAATCCGATCGACGCCATCCGCACCAGCTGGCGGCTGACCGACGACAATGGCTGGAGCATATTCTTCTTTCTCTTGCTGGTCACGCTGGTGATCGGGATCATCAGCGTCATCGCGGGGGTGGTGACGATGTCGCTGTTCGGCGCCGAAACGGGCGCCGGGAAGATCGTTTCCGGATTGGTCGGGGCCGCGTTCATCGCCGCGGGCAGCTTCGTCTCGCTCGCCGTTTCGGCCGCCATCTATCGGCAACTTGCGGCGGAGGGCACCGCAGGCGTTTTCGAATAGGCCGCCAAGGCCATCATGGAATTTGCAGGGGAGAAAACCATGAACCGGATAAGCATCAGTCAGGCCTGGTCCTACACGACCAGCTTCTTTAACGGGCAGGGCGTCAACCACGCCATCGTCCTGATCGGGGTCGGCATCCTCGTGCCGCTGATTCTGCAATTGCTGCTCGGCGGCGGGGCGACCATGTTCGACCCCGCGAGCATGGCCGAAGGCGGCGGTGCAGCGGCGATCGCCGCGATGGGCGCGGGTGGCTTCCTGCTCAGCCTCGTCAACTATCTGCTCCAGACGGGCAGCTATTTCGCATCATGGCGGATCGGTTTGACGGGTGGCGGCGAGCCGGTCGGCACGGCAATCGGTTACGGCCTGATCGCCGCGCTGCCGGTGTTCCTGCTCACGGTGGTCATCGTGCTCGTCCTCGGCATCATCGGTTTCCTCGTCTTCGGAAGCGCGATCATGTCGATGGCGTCGGGACAGCGGCCGAGCGATTCGGCGCTCGCCGGGCTGGGCCTTGCGCTCTTCCTGCTCGTGCCGCTGTTCCTTCTGTTTCTTGCGTGGGTCGCCGCGCGTTTCTGCTGCACCGGGCCGGCGATGGCCGACCAACGCAGCTATAATGTGCTGAGCGCCCTCGGCACCTCGTGGCGGATGACCGCGGCGTCGCAGTGGAAGATTCTTGCCTATTTCATCCTGCTCGGGATCGCGATGTTCGTCGTCTTCATGATCCTCGGGATGATCGTCGGCGTTTCGGCCTTTGCCGGCGGGCTCCAGAGCACGGGGTCGATGTTCAGCCTGATCGTCGGGGCGATCATCATCAGCATCCCGCTCGCCTATCTGCAGGTCGGCGTGCCCGCGGGCATCTATCGTGCGCTCGGCGGGACGAGCACGAGCGAAGTATTCGCCTGAACGACCATGGACGAGGGGGCGCTGCGGCGCCTCCTCGTCACGCCCATTTTGCGAGCGGCGGCAGGCTCATCAGGATCGCGTCGATATTGCCGCCGGTCTTGAGCCCGAACAGCGTGCCGCGATCATAGACCAGATTGAATTCGGCATAGCGGCCGCGCCAGACGAGTTGTTCCTCACGCTCGGCCTCGGTGAAGGGCTGGTTCATCCGGCGCCGCACGATCTGGGGAAAGACGTCGAGGAAAGCCTCGCCGACCGCGCGGGTGAATTCGAAATTGCGGTCATATTCGGCATCGTCGCCGCATTCGAGATGGTCGTAGAAGATCCCGCCGACGCCGCGATGCACCCCGCGGTGCGGGATATAGAAATAGTCGTCGGCCCATTTGGCATAGCGTTCATAGACGTCGGGGCCAAAGGGCGCGCAGGCAGCGCGCAGCCGTGCGTGAAAGGCGTCGGTGTCTTCCCGATAGGGGATCGGCGGGTTGAGGTCGGCGCCGCCGCCGAACCAGCGCTTTTGCGTCACCAGGAAGCGGGTGTTCATATGCACCGCCGGCACATGCGGATTGGCCATATGCGCGACGAGGCTGATCCCCGTGGCAAAGAAGCTCGGGTCCTCGTCCGCGCCGTGGATCGACTGCGCGAAGTCGGGGGCGAAGCGGCCGCCGACCGTCGAGACATTGACCCCGACCTTTTCGAAGACCTTGCCCGTCATCACCCCGCGCACGCCGCCGCCGCCTTCGCCAGGGGCAATTCCCTCGGCCTCGCGGTCCCATGGCGTATATTCGAAGGCCGCGTCGCTTCCCGCTTCGGCCTCGATCGCCTCGAACTCGGCGCAAATGCGGTCGCGGAGCGATTCGAACCAGTCGCGGGCCGCCTGCTGCTGGGGATCGAGCGAAATCATGATGCGAAACCTTTCGTCTGGCGAAGCGCCTCGGCGAGCGCGATGCCAGCCGCGACCGCGACGTTCAAGGAGCGAAAGCCGGGCTGCATCGGAATCGCGACCCGCGCGTCGGCCGCCGCATGGACATGCGCCGGCACGCCCGAGGATTCGGACCCGAACAATAGCATGTCATCGGGGGTGAAGGCGAAGGCGGGAAGGGGCGTGGCCCCCGCCGTCGTCAGCAGCACGATCCGCTTGCCTGCCGCCGCGCTCCACGCGCGAAACGCATCCCAGCCGGCGTGGCGCCGGACGTTGGCGCGCGCCGCATAATCCATTCCGGCGCGCTTCAGGGCGCCGTCGGAAAAGGGGAAGCCGCACGGTTCGACGATATGCGCCGCAACCCCGAAGCAGGCGACGGTGCGCAGCGTCGTGCCGACATTGCCGGCGATATCGGGCTGGAAAAGCGCAAGGTCCATCACGGCTCCATAGGACGAGCCGCGGGTCAAATCGAGGGGCCGCCGATACGATCATCGCGCGGCAGGGCAAGCGGAAATTGTCTGTTGGCAAGCCCATTATGTGCGGCTATCAGGCCCGCAATTCCCGGAGGGGCTGCCGGGAGAGGCGCATGTTCGTGCCTGCAACGGGGCGGTCCATTCCGGCGGAATTTTGTCAGTTCACCCATGCAAGGGCAGTCGAATGGCCAGTGAAACCAATCTCAACGCCGGCATCGAAGAAGGCGTCCGGCGCCGGGATTTCATCAATATCGCCGCCGTCAGCTTCGCCGGGGTCGGCGCCGTCGCGGTGGTCCTGCCGCTGGTCAACCAGATGAACCCGTCGGCCGATGTGCTCGCGCTGTCGTCGACCGAGATCGACATTTCGGCCATCGAAACGGGGCAGGCGATCAAGACGAGCTGGCGCAAGCAGCCGGTTTTCGTCCGCAACCTGACCGCAACCGAGATTGCGGCGGCGAACAAGGTGCCGCTCAGCGAATTGCGCGACCCGCAGACGCTCGCCGAGCGCACCAAGGTGGGCAAGGAAAACTGGCTGATCACCCTCGGCGTCTGCACGCACCTTGGCTGCGTCCCGCTCGGTGCCGCCGAAGGCGAGCCGCGCGGCGATTTCGGCGGCTATTTCTGCCCGTGCCACGGGTCGCACTACGATACCGCGGCGCGCATCCGCAAAGGCCCGGCGCCGAAGAACCTCGTCGTGCCGCCCTATGAATTCACCAGCGACACCGCTGTAACGATCGGCTGAGGAGCGAGATTGAGATGAGCTTTCCCTGGGCCAAGCAATATGAACCCCAGCAGCCGCTGATGAAGTGGCTCGACGAGAAGCTGCCGCTGCCGCGCCTCGTCTATAATGCCGTCGGCGCGGGCTATCCGGTGCCGCGCAACCTCAACTATTTCTGGAACTTCGGCGTTCTTGCCGGGGCCGCGCTGGCGATTCAGATCATCACCGGTATCGTGCTCGCGATGCACTATGCCGCGAATGCCGGCGTCGCTTTCAACTCGGTCGAGCATATCATGCGCGACGTCAACGCCGGCTGGTTCATCCGCTACGCGCACATGAACGGCGCGAGCATGTTCTTCATCGTCGTCTATCTCCACATCTTCCGCGGCCTTTACTACGGTTCGTACAAGGCGCCGCGCGAGATGGTGTGGCTGCTCGGCGTCGTGATCTTCCTCCTGATGATGGCGACCGCCTTCATGGGCTATGTGCTTCCCTGGGGTCAGATGAGCTTCTGGGGTGCGCAGGTGATCACCGGCTTCTTCTCGGCGATTCCGGTCGTCGGCGAGCCGATCCGCGTCTGGCTGCTCGGCGGCTTCGCGCCGGACAATGCCGCGCTCAACCGCTTCTTCTCGCTGCACTATCTGTTGCCCTTCGTGATCGCGGGCGTCGTGATCCTGCACATCTGGGCGCTGCACATTCCGGGGTCGAACAACCCGACGGGCATCGAGGTGAAGGACGAGCAGGACACGGTCCCGTTCCACCCCTATTACACCGCGAAGGACGGCTTCGGGCTCGGCATCTTCCTGCTCATGTTCGTGCTGCTGACCTTCTTCAGCCCGAACCTGCTCGGTCATGCCGACAATTATATTCCGGCGAACCCGCTCTCGACGCCGGCGCATATCGTCCCCGAATGGTATTTCTGGCCCTTCTACGCGATCCTGCGCGCCTTCACCTTCAACTTCCTGTGGATCGACGCAAAGCTGTGGGGCGTCATCGCGATGTTCGCCTCGATCGCGCTGCTGTTCTTCCTGCCGTGGCTCGACAGCTCGCCGGTCAAGTCGTCGACCTATCGCCCGCTGTACAAGAAGTTCTTCTGGGTGCTTGTGTTCGACGTGCTGCTGCTCGGTGTCTGCGGGAAAATGCCGGCGGAACAACCGTGGGTTGTCCTCAGCCAGATCGGCGCCGCCTATTATTTCGCCCACTTCCTGATCATTCTGCCGATCGTGTCGCGGATCGAACGTCCGGCGCCGATGCCGAACTCGATCACCGAAGCGGTTCTCGCAAAGCATGCCGACGACATGTCGGCGGCGGCAACGGCCTGAGCGCCGGACTTTAATAGGAGCTGAAACAGCCATGGTTCGTCCGCTCGGATTTCTCGTCGGCCTTGGTTTCATCGCGGCGCTGTTGTGCGCGATTTTCACCACGCCGCTTTCCAACGAGCCCAACGCCGCGCATGAGTTTCACAAGCACCCGCGCCACCTCGCCCTGTCGAGCGACGGGCTGTTCCCCCGCTGGGATTTGCAGAAGCTGCAGCGCGGGATGCAGGTGTACAAGGAGGTCTGCTCGGCCTGCCACAGCCTGAATCATGTCGCCTTCCGCGACATCGGCGAACTCGGCTATACCGAAGGCCAGGTTAAGAGCTTCGCCAAGGGCTTCCAGGTGCCGTCGGTCAATCCCGATACGGGCGAGCCGGCGACGCGCGATGGCCTGCCGTCGGATTATTTCCCGGCGCCCTATGCCAATGAAGTCGCGGCGCGCGCGGCGAACAACAATGCGCTGCCGCCCGACCTGTCGCTGATCACCAAGGCACGCGAAGGCGGCAAGGACTATGTCTATTCGCTGCTCACCGGCTTCCAGAACCCGCCGGCGAATCTGCCGAAGGAACTGCAACCGGCGACGGGCCTACACTACAACCCCTATTTCGCGAATCTCAACCTCGCGATGGCGCCGCCGCTCAGCGACGGCCAGGTCACCTATGCCGACGGCACCAAGGCGACGGTCGATCAGATGGCGAGCGACGTCACCGCCTTCCTCGTATGGACCGCCGAGCCGAAGCTGGTGAAGCGGGTGCAGGTGGGCTGGGCAGCGGCGCTGTTCCTCGTGATCTTCTGCGTCCTCGCCTATCTGTCGTACCGCAATATCTGGGCCGACAAGAAGCATTGATGGGGTAAAGGGGCGGCTGGGCCGATGATCGCGCTGCCGCCCCGTCCCGACCTCGATCTGGCGGCGCTCGTCCGCACCATCCCCGACTTTCCGAAACCGGGAATCCGGTTCCGCGACATCACGACGTTGATCGGCGACGCTGAGGGCTTTTCCGAGAGCATCAGGCGCCTCACCGATCGTGCCGCGGTCTATCGCCCCGATCTGATCGTCGCGGTCGAAGCGCGCGGCTTTCTGTTCGGTGCCGCGATGGCGACCGCGATGGGGCTCGGCCTCGTCCCGGTGCGCAAGGCGGGCAAGCTGCCCGGCCTGACGATCGGCGTCGACTATGAACTCGAATATGGCGTGGACAGGCTCGAACTGCACGAAGGCGCGGTGGTCGCGGGGCACCGCGTCATCCTGATCGACGACCTGCTCGCGACCGGCGGCACGATTCTCGCCGCGGCGCAGCTGATGCGCAACGTCGGGGCGGAGGTCGCGGCGGCGATGTTCGTGATCGACCTGCCCGACCTCGGTGGCTCAGCGCGGCTGCGCGATGCGGGGCTCGCCTGCGAGACGCTGATCGCGTTCGATGGGGATTAGCGGTCGAGACGGCTGCTTCGGGGTGGGGAGCTGTCGTCCCCCATCTTCGTCATTCCCGCGAAAGCGGGAATCCAGGGCGTGCGTCGGCTGACCCCACACGGGATTCCCGCTTTCGCGGGAATGACAAGGCTATGATACAAAATGTCGCCGATCTATCGCAAGCCGACAAATTCGCCGCGAAGCGGCGGCCGCTTGCTTAGACAAGAAAAAAGCCCGCGCCGAAGCGCGGGCTCTCGCCCCCTTGGCAAGCACGCGGGGATCAGAAGGGCAGCCAGCTCTGCTTCTTGCGGAACTTCATATAACCGACGTTGGCACCCAGCCGCGCGCCGACGCCGACGCGGATCGGGATCAGGACGATGTCGCCGCTGCGCAGGTAGCTCGCGTTGAATCCGCCGATCAGATAGGCCGCGCCCTCACCCGCGGGGAAGCGCTTGTAGAGATCCTCGCTGTCGAAGAGATTATAGACCAGGATGAAGGTGTTCCCCGCATTGGCGCCCGCGTCGAAGCCGATCGACGGTCCGGTCCAATAGGCGGGCATCTCGCCCTCGACCTTGTGATAGAGCGTGCCCGAGCCATAGCGCACGCCGATGCCGAGCGCGCCGCTCGCTTCGCGGCCGACGATATAGGCGTTGGGCTCGCCCTGCTTCTTGAGGACGTCTTCGATCAGGCTTGCAAGCCCCTGCGCGCCCTTGCCGAACACTCCTTCGGCGGCGCCGATCAGGTCGTCCTCCTTATAGGTCGTGCCCGGGTCGGCGGTCGTGGCGGCGGTCTGCGGATCGGTCCCGACCGTGGCGGTCGTTGCGGGTGGGTCGACCGGCGCGCCGGTGATCTGTTCGTCGCCCGTCGCGAGGTCGCCGTCATAGGAGGGAGTGCTGCTATCGGTCGAAGGATAGGCCGGCGGCGGGGGTGTCTGGTCG
Source organism: Sphingopyxis indica (assembly GCF_900188185.1). Classification (GTDB taxonomy): domain Bacteria; phylum Pseudomonadota; class Alphaproteobacteria; order Sphingomonadales; family Sphingomonadaceae; genus Sphingopyxis; species Sphingopyxis indica. The sequence continues at coordinate 726,800 of NZ_FZPA01000001.1, forward strand.
GGATTGTCAAGGTCCGAATCGATCACCGTATTCGGATCGACCTCGGTCATCTGCGCGGCGGCGGGGAGCGGCGACAGGGCAAGGCCGAGCGTCGCGAGCGCCATCGCGGCGAATTTGGTTAAGACTGGACGCATGCATTCCCCCACTATTCCGGTGGCGCCGCCAAAAATCGTCGCGACGCGCGTTAATCATGACTCCTGCTGTGACTCGCGGGCAATGAACGGGCGATGACCCGAGTCGATTTTACGCCGGAACGAATCCCTTTTACCGCGAACGGCACGGCACGGCAGAAAAAAAGGACAATATTGGGCGTTGCGGGCCGCCGCACTGCTGGCTATAGCGCCCGCTCAGGCCAACACTGTCGCCGACGCGGCGGGCCATGCGGAGACGTGGGTGAGTGGCTGAAACCAACGGTTTGCTAAACCGTCGTACTGGTAAATCCGGTACCGAGGGTTCGAATCCCTCCGTCTCCGCCACCTCCCTTTTTCGTTCTTTTTCGATACCACGGCTCGCCCCCTAACGCCGTTCGAGCCACCAGCGCTGGCGCCAGCCATATTGCGTGGCGATGGAGGTTCCCGCAGCGTTGGTCGCGGGGCGAAAGCGGAAGCGCTCTTCGATCAGGCGGCAGGTGGTCGCGTCGAGCGATGCGTCGCCGCTCGATCGCGTGATGCGGCAGCCCGTCGCGCGGCCCGTCGGCTGGACGGTGAAGCGCACTTCGACCTCGCCACCGGATTTCGCGCGGCTCGCGGCTTTCGGATAATCGCTGTCCTCGATGCGGCCCCCGAGCAGGACGGGGCGCGTTCCACCGCCGCCCGTGCCATCGCCCGAACCACCCGATCCGGTGCCGTCGCCCCGCCCCCCGGCGGCCGAGCCGGGGCCGGGCGCCGGCGCCGCGCCCGCCGCGGGCTCGGTGCCTTTTCCCGGGCTCGGCGCCGCAGCGACCGGCGGCGGATCGGGAGGCCGAATCTTCGGTTCGGGCGCCGCGACTGGCGCCGCCTTTGCGACCTTTGCCGGCGGAGCGGCTTGGCCCGCGGCCTTGTCCGCTTTGGGCTCCGCGAGCGGCGGCGCTTCGGGCGGCGGCGCGGGGAGGGCAATCGCGGTGATGGCCTCGCTCGCCGTGCGCACCGCGCTGAGATCGAGACCGCTCGCCAGTCCCGCGCCGATCAGGGCGACCGCGGCCAGCGCAGCGCCGGCGGAGGCGGCCCGCTGCTGGCGCGAAAGCTGTCCGGTATAGACCATGCGACCCTCTCCGGACGCGCCGCTTCCGCGCGCCCTCAGGCGGTCATCCTAAAGGAATTCGTCTAGCGTGGACATGAACCGGTCGAACTGGTCGTGGTGGAGCCAATGGCCGGCATTGTCGAACTCGATCACCTTCGCGGTGCTGAAATGCTCGATCCGGCCGTCCTTTTCGGGATTGGAGGCCCAGCTGTCGGCGCCGTAAAGGAGCAACGTCGGACAGATGATCGCCGACCACAGCGCTTCGATGTCGTTCTGCGGCAGGTCGAACACCGGCCAGACGTTCAGATAATTGTCGAACTTCCAGCTCCAGCTGCCGTCCTCGTTGCGGTTGATCCCCTGCACGGTCAGGTGGCGCGCCTGTTCGGGGGTCAGATAGGCATTCTCCGCCATCATCCGCGCGAGCGCATCGTCGAGCGTTGGATAGCGCTTCGGCATTCGGCCCGCCGCCTGGCGCTTGTCCTCGATCCATTTGCGGAAACGGTCGCCGACCGGGATCGCCGCGCGCTCCGCAATCACTTTCGGCGAGGGGCCGAGCCCTTCGATCGCGACGAGCTTTGCGACATTTTCGGGATAAAGGCCCGTATAGCGCAATGCGATATTGCCACCGAGCGAGTGCGCAACGATCGTCACCGGCGCGAGGTCGAGCTGGTGGATCAGCTGCGCGAGGTCATAGACGAGCGTGTCCATGTCGTAATTGGCGTCGGGCGACCAGGCGCTGTCGCCGTGACCGCGCAGGTCGGGCGCGATGACATGATAGCGGTCCGCCAGCCTTTCGGCGACCCAGTCCCAGCTCCGGCAATGGTCGCGCCCGCCGTGGACGAGCAATAGCGGCGGCGCCTCTTCATTGCCCCAGTCGACATAATGCAGCTTCAGCCGCTGCGAAATGAAGCTGTGCGAAGTGGGGCCTCTTGTCATCCTGTCGTCCTTGCTGTCTGTTTGGGTTTCAAAAGGCGACCGAAGTGCGATCCGTCAACCCCGGATCGCGCATGGGAAAGGGAGAGAAGGCGATGTCGACGTTCCGGGACAATCTGCTCGAGGGCAAGACCGCCTTCGTCGCGGGGGGCACCAGCGGGATCAACCTCGGCATCGCGAAACGCTTTGCCGAGCTCGGCGCCAAGGTGGCGGTCGCCGGCCGCGACCCCGAAAAGGCGCAGCGCGCTGCCGCCGAGATCGGTGCGGGCGCGATCGGTCTCTCGGGCGATGTGCGCGATTATGACGCGATCCGCGGCGTGATGGAGGCCGTTGCCGACAGGCTGGGACCGATGGACATCGTGATCTCGGGCGCGGCGGGCAATTTCCTCGCGCCGGTGCTCGGCATGTCGGCCAACGCCTTTCGCACCGTCGTCGATATCGACCTCAACGGCACCTTCAACGTGTTTCGCGGCTGCCACGACCTGCTCAACACGCCCGGCGCGTCGCTGATCGCCATCACCGCGGGACAGGCGGTCAACGCCTCGGCGTTGCAGGCGCACGCCTGCGCCGCGAAAGCCGGGATCAACCAGCTGATCCGCGTCCTCGCGCTCGAATGGGGACCCGATGTGCGGATCAACGGCATTTCGCCGGGTCCGATCGCCGACACCGAGGGCATGAAGCGCCTTGCCCCCGATGCGGCTTCGCGCGAGGCGCATTATGCACGCATCGCGATGAAGCGCTGGGGCAGGATCGAGGAGGTCGCCGAATCGGCGGTGTTCCTCTGCTCGCCCGCCGCGAGCTACATCACCGGTACGATCCTCGATTGCGACGGCGGCAGCCAGGTGGGCGACGCTTCGCGTATCGACCTTGCACGCGGCATGGCCTAGGGCGGCGATCCTTTCCGGCAGAACAAGGGCTTGCGCGCCGGGGCGTCCTGCGTCCAAAGCGACGCCGAACCGGAAAGGGGAGAGCGGCGCCCGTGGATATGGCACCCTATCGCGCGCATCGGCGCATATTGACCGCGAGCCTCGTCGGCACGGCGGTCGAATTCTATGATTTCTATATCTATGGCACCGCAGCGGCGCTCGTCTTCGGTCCGCTCTTTTTTCCGTCGGAGTCCGAATCGGCGCAGCTGATGCTCAGCTTCATGAGCTTCGGCCTCGCCTTTTTCGCGCGGCCCGTCGGCGCGGTGGTGTTCGGCCATTTCGGCGACCGCATCGGGCGCAAGTCGACGCTCGTCGCCTCGCTGATGCTGATGGGCGGCTCGACGCTGCTGATCGCCTTCCTGCCGACCTATGCAATGGCGGGGTGGATCGCGCCGCTGCTCCTTTGCATCCTGCGCTTCGGGCAGGGATTCGGACTCGGCGGCGAGTGGGGCGGCGCCGCGCTGCTCGCGGTCGAATATGCGCCGCCGGGCTGGCGCGGACGCTTCGGCATGTTTCCGCAGCTCGGCGCGCCGGTCGGGTTCATCGCGGCGAACGGACTGTTCCTGCTGCTCGGCCTATGGCTCGGCGATGACGATTTCGCCGACTGGGGCTGGCGCATTCCCTTCCTCGTCTCGGCGGTGCTCGTGGGGCTGGGACTCTGGGTGCGGCTCAAAATCCGCGAAACCCCGGCCTTTGCCGAAGCGATGGAAAAGGAGCCGCCGGTCGGCGTGCCGATGGGCGAACTGCTGCGCAGCCACGCGCTGACGACGCTTGCAGGCACCTTCGCGGTCGTCGCCTGTTTTGCGATCTTCTATCTCGCGACGAGCTTTGCGCTCGCGCACGGCACGACCGCGCTCGGCTATCCGAAGGAAGAGTTTCTGCTGATCCAGCTCGGGGCGATCCTCTTCCTCGCGCTCGGGATCGTCGTCGCCGGCTATTGGAGCGACGGCGCAAGCGCGCAGCGCGTGCTCGGCTGGGGCTGTGCCGCGACGGTGCTGATCGGCTTCGTCTTCGGCCCGTCGCTCGCGTCGGGCGCGTGGGGCATCGTCGCGCTCGGCCTGTCGGCGTCGCTGTTCGTGATGGGGCTCGTCTATGGCCCGCTCGGCGTGTGGCTGCCCGGACTGTTCCCGGTGCGCGTGCGCTACACCGGCGCGTCGGTCGCCTTCAACGTCGGCGGGATCATCGGCGGCGCCGGGGCGCCGATCGCCGCGCAATGGCTGAGCGACCAGGGCGGGACCAGCTTCGTCGGACTGTATCTGGGCGTCGCCGGTTTCTTGAGCCTGCTTGGCCTGCTGCTCGTCAGGAAGCGCGTCGTAGCAGCGTAAGCCGCGCCTTGCCGACGCGGCGTTCGGCGTCGATTTCGAACCCCGCGACCGATACATCCTCCTTGTCGGCGGTCTCGATCGAGATCCAGCTGTCGGGCCCGATCCAGCCGAGCCGGTTCAGCTTGTCGAGCGCGACGCTGCCCGCGCCGGTGCCATAGGGCGCGTCGAAGAGCAGCAGGTCATGGCTGCGCGGCGCCGGGCCGAGGCTCAGCACCGAGCCAGCGCGCACGTCGGCGCGGGGGCCGGCGCCGAGCGCGGTAAGGTTCTTCTTCAGCGCATCGAGCGCATCGCGGTCCTGTTCGCCGAACAGGCAGCGTTCGGCGCCGCGCGACAGCGCCTCGATCCCAAGCGCGCCCGACCCGGCGAACAGGTCGGCGACATAGAGCCCTTCGAAGCTGCCGAGGCGGCTCGCGAGCATCGAGAAGAGGGTTTCGCGCATGCGGTCGGCGGTCGGGCGCGTCGCGTCATTCTTTGGCGCGAGCAGCTTGCGCCCGCGCCATTCGCCGGCGATCACCCTCATTTCGCCATCCGCCGCCGGAACTGGAACAGCGCATCGCGCGGGACGACCTCGACCGCGCCGACGTCGAGCCCTTCGACGCCGAATTCGCCATAGCGCGTGCGGATCAGCCGGCTGACCTGCAGCCCCAGATGTTCGAGGACACGGCGCACCTCGCGGTTCTTGCCTTCGGTCAGGGTCAGCTCGATCCACTGGTTGCGCCCGGTGCGGCGTTCCAGATTGGCGTCGATCCTGCCATAGCGGATGCCGTCGATGGTGACGCCGAGCGCCAACTCCTCGAGCTGCGCCTGGCTGATGTCGCCGAAGGCACGCGCGCGATAACTGCGCTCGACCCCGCTCGCGGGCAATTCGAGCTGGCGCTTGAATTCGCCGTCATTGGTGAGCAGCAGCAGCCCCTCGGTATTATAGTCGAGGCGTCCGACCGGCATCAGCCGCGGCAGGCCCTTGGGCAGGACGTCATAGATCGTCTTGCGCCCCTTCGGGTCGCGGGCCGCGGTCAAACAGCCTGCGGGCTTGTGAAAGCGATAGAGGCGCGTCGACACGGGCTTTGCGACCGGATTGCCGTCCACGGTCAGCCCTTCGAGCGACGTCAGCAGCGGCGCGGGCTGCGCGATCGTCTCGCCGTTCAGCGCGACGCGGCCATCCTCGATCATCCGCTCGACATCGCGGCGCGAACCCACGCCGGCGCGCGCGAGCAATTTGGAAATACGCTGCGGCCCATCCTCGTCGCGCGGCTCTTCGGCAGGCTTGCGGGCGGGGCGTTCGGTCCGCGCGCTACGGCGTCCGCGCGGAGCTTCGCGCTCGCCGCCGGAGCGGGCAGGGGATCGGGGAGGTCTGCGCGTCGTCATGGGAACGGATGGGGCTTTCATGTCGTTATTTGCAACAGCAGTGTTGCTGTGCGGCCACGCTCATAGCCGGAAAAGCATCGCTTCGTCGATGGCAAGCAAAAGGCCGCTTGCAGGCGGGCCGAGCCGGAGTCATGCCGCCGAAGAAGGAGTGTCCATGCTGTTCGCGTCACGTCCGTCGTGCATCAAGCGGCTGCTGGTCGTCGAGGATGACCCGCTGGTCGCGTTCGACAATGAGCGGACGCTGAAGCACGCGGGATATGACGTCGTTGCATCGGTCGATTCGGGCGAGGCGGCGGTGGCGCTGCTCGCAACCGAACCGGTCGATGCGCTGGTGCTCGACCTCGCGCTGGCGGGCCATATGACGGGCCGCGAAGTCGCACGCGTCGCGCGCGATCGCGGCATTGCCGTGCTGCTCGTCACCGGAAAATGCCCCGACGACGCGGAAGATATCGCGCTCGCCTGTCTCAACAAGCCGCACAGCGCGGCAGCGCTCATCGGCGCGTTGCGCGCAATCGAGACGATGATCTGCCAGAACAAGGCGCCGCGCAAGGTCAGCGGTCTCCAAACCTATTGGCGGCCCGAAGCCGCGTAACTTGTTTCCCTCTCTTCCCGAATGCTATCGGGACCCCGCAGCGGGGCGGATGGGAGATAGGCGCATGAAAATCCTGCTCGGCCTTGGCGGCGTCGTTGGGCTGGTTGCCGCGATGCTGGTTTTCGGCTTTCCGAACCGTGCGCCGGCGGCGAGCCATGTGGAGAATGCGCTGGCGCAGCCGGTGCTCGTCGAGCTTTTCACCAGCCAGGGCTGCTCGTCCTGCCCGCCCGCCGATCGCCTGCTCGCCAGGCTCGACGGCGAGGACGGGGTGGTCGCGGTGAGCCGCCCCGTCACCTATTGGGACCGCCTCGGCTGGAAGGACACGCTCGCGCGCAGCGGCAACGACCGGCTCCAGCGCGACTATGCCGCGCGGGGCATCCCCGGCAGCGGCGTCTATACGCCCGAAGCGGTGGTGCAGGGCGCGGCGGCGGCGGTCGGGTCGGACGAAAGCGCGCTCCGTGACCTGATCGCCGGGAGCCGCAAGGACAAGGCGATCGCGCTCGCGCAGCAGGGTGCGGAAGTCGTCGCCTCGCGGGCGCGCGCCAATGTCGAACTCCGCTTCCTCGCGATTGCAAGCCACTCGATGGTCGACATCGCCAAGGGCGAGAACCGCGGCCGCAGGATCGGCTACACCAACGTCGTCCTCGCCGAACAGCTCGCCCCCTGCGACCCGTCGCTCGCGTGTCGCGCGCCGATTCCGGCGGGCATAGCGGGCCGCAAGGGCGCCGACCGCTGGGCCGCGATATTGCAGGATCGCGACGGCGGAACGGTGCGCGCCGTGCGCTGGATACGCCCGGCGGCCTAATCCCCGCTTCCAATTTGCCGCCAAGGCTTTAGGCCTGTTGCTATTCGCAGGCCGGTCGCCACGACGGGCAGGGGGGAGACGAAACAACGTGCAGCCCGCAACCGTGACGCCGGCACCGAAAAGCTGGTGGGACAGCATCAAGCCCTATCTCGAACGCGCGCCGCTTGCCGCTCTCCTTCTCGGGATTTCTTCCGGTTTTCCCTATGCGATGATCGGTGCGACGCTCACCACGCGGCTTTCGCAGGACGGATTCGAAAAATCGTCGATCACCGCCTTTTCGCTCGCCTTCCTCGTCTATAATTTCAAACCGCTTTGGGCATGGGTCGTGGACGCGGTGCGTCTGCCCGGATCGCGGCTGTTCGGCCAGCGCGTGACCTGGCTCATTTTGGCAGCGGCGCTCGTGATGCTCGCGGTCGGCAATCTTGCGCTCGTGGATCCGGCGCATGTCGGGCGGTCGCCGGTCGGCCAATTCATGCAATGGTTCGGCCTTGTCCGCGAAGGAACGTTGGCGGCGCTCTTCGAGATGGCGGTCAGCGCCATCCTCGTCGGCTTCGCGGGTGCGACATTCGACATCGTGATCGACGCTTACCGGATCGAGATATTGAAACCGGAGCAGCTCGGTGTCGGGTCGGGCATGTCGCAATATGGCTGGCGCATCGGGTCGGCGGGAGCCGGCGGCCTCGCTCTATTCCTTGCGGCTCGGCACGGCTGGGAGGCCGCCTATCTTGCCTGCGCGCTGCTCGCCCTGCCTGCTGTGATCGCCGGTTTTTGGGTCGGCGAACCCGAGCGTCACCGCGAAGCCGTGACACGCAAGGGGCGCCCGAGCATCGCGAGCGGGATTATCGGGCCTTTTCGCGAATTTTTCAGCCGCCATGGCGCATGGCTCGTGCTCGCCTTCATCCTGCTTCACAAAATCGGCGACACGCTGAGCCAGCTTACGCTGCGATTACTGCTCGACGACCTTGGTTTCAGCAATGACGAGATTGCGATCTTCGACGTCGGTTTCGGTTTCTGGGCCTATCTGATCGGCATTTTCATCGGCGGTATTCTCTATGCGCGGATGGGGATGAAGAGATCGGTGATGCTCAGCTTGATCCTGATGGCGATAAGCAATTTCAGTTTCGCGCTGCTCGCGGCAGCGGGACACAGCAATTGGGGCCTCGCGGGCGCCATATGTTTTGAAAATATCGCCAGCGGCATTGGCGGCGTCGTCGTGATTGCCTATTTCTCCGCGCTTTGCGATCTGCGCTTCACTGCGGCGCATTATGCGCTGATCAGTTCGGCGGCGAGCATCGTCGGTCGTTTCCTGACCGGCACGACCGCGGGCGCGATGATGGAGGCCTTCGGGAACGTCGCCTTCTATTTGTTGACGGTCGTGGCAGCGCTGCCCGGCATCCTGCTCTTCTGGTGGATGATGCGCAGCGGGTTGGTCGATTTGTCGGTCGGCACGGCGGGCAAGGTCGATCCGGGAGGTTAGTCCGGCAACTCCCCATTCGTCCTGAGCACCTCGCCCGCAAGATAGAGCGAGCCTGAGATCAGGACGATTTCATTGGCCGGATCGACATCGAGGCTGGACAGCGCGGCCTCGACCGACGCGGCCGCCTTCGCATTGCGGCCGAACGCTTTCGCATCATGGTGCTCGTGCCCCGGCACCGGGACCACTGTCACCGACGCCAGATGCTGCGCCAGCGGCGCCAGGATCGCATCGGGGTGCTTGTTCGCGAGCATCCCGGTGACGAGGTGGATGCGACGCGGCTCGTTCGCGAAAAAGCGTGCGAGATGCGCGCCCGCATCGGCATTGTGCGCGCCGTCGAGCCAGATTTCGGTTGCCGGCGGGACGAGCGCGGTGAGCGTTCCGGGCTCGAGCCGCTGCAGCCGTGCGGGCCAGAAGGCGGCCGAGACCCCCTTTGCGATCGCATCGGGGCCGGGCTTTGCACCCGGCGCCAGATGAAGCATCGCGATCGCGAGGCCCGCATTGCGCATCTGGTGCAGCCCGGGCATCCGCGGGCGGAGCAGCGCGGGCAACGTCCCGTCCATCGACGACCAGCGGAACGCGTCGCCGGCCGGTTCGATCGACCAGGCTTCGCCCTCGACGAAGGGCACTACGCCGACTGCCTCGGCGCGCGCCTCGATGACGCGCGCGAGCGGTCCGGGATAGGCGAGCGTCGCGAGCGCCGCGCCGGCCTTGACGATTCCCGCCTTTTCCCATGCGATCCGTTCGGCGGGCGGTGACGGCGTGCCGTCCTCGGGGGCCAGCAGAAAGGCCTCATGGTCGATGCCGAGCGATGCGATCCCGCAAACCGCGGGCGCGGGAATGACGTTCGTCGCGTCGAGGCGGCCGCCGAGCCCGACCTCGATGATGCAGTCGTCGGCAGGCGTACGCGCGAAGGCAAGGAAGGCGGCGGCGGTCGTCACCTCGAAGAAGCTCGCCTGCAAGCCGTTGGCGGCATCGAGCACCTCTTCGAGCAGCGATGCGAGCAGCGCATCGTCGATCAGCTGCCCCGCAAGGCGGATACGCTCGTTGAAGCGCACCAGATGCGGGCTCGTATAGGCGTGGACGCGGCGCCCCTGCGCCTCGAGGATCGCGCGCAGATAGGCGCAGGTCGACCCCTTGCCATTGGTTCCGGCGACATGGAAGGTTCGCGGCAGCCGCGCCTGCGGATTGCCGAGCCGGGCGCACAGTTCGGCGATGCGCTCGAGCCCCAATATGTCGCGTCCCGGCGAGAGCGCCGCGAGGCGGTCGAGTTGCGCCTGGACGGCGGGATCGGAGCTGTGTGCGTGGTCGGGCATGGTCGAGCCTTGAGAATGAAGAGCGCTTGGTCCTGCCCCCCCCGTCATGCCGGACTTGATCCGGCATCCATCTGCGCGGTCGTCGCATGGACCCCGGATCAAGTCCGGGGTGACGAACAAAAAGGCCTGACCCGCGCCCTTACGCCGCCTTCTCCGGCGCCAGATAGCCGATCAGCCGCCCCAGCGTCTGCGGCAGATCCTTGCGGTGCACCACCATGTCGATCATCCCGTGCTCGAGCAGATATTCGGCGCGCTGGAACCCTTCGGGCAGCTTTTCGCGGATCGTATTCTCGATCACGCGCTGACCTGCAAAGCCGATCAGCGCATTGGGCTCGCTGATCTGGACGTCGCCGAGCATCGCATAGCTCGCGGTGACCCCGCCGGTCGTCGGATCGGTCAACAGGACGATATAGGGCAGGCCCGCGCGGCGCAGCCGCTGCAGCGCGACGGTCGCGCGCGGCATCTGCATCAGCGACAGCGTGCCCTCCTGCATCCGCGCGCCGCCCGCGGCGGTGATCGCGACATAGGGACAACCGCGCTTGATCGCCTCCTCGACGCCCGCGACGAAGGCCTCGCCCACGGCGACGCCCATCGATCCGCCCATGAAGGCGAAATCCTGCACGCCGATCACGACCGGGCGGCTGTCGATGCGGCCGAAACCATTCTGATAGGCGTCGCGCTCGCCGGTCTGCGCACGCGCCGCCTTGATGCGATCGACATATTTCTTGGTATCGCGGAACTTGAGCGGATCCTCGGGCGCGGCGGGCGCGGGCAGCAGCTCGTGGAGGCCCCCGTCGAACAGCTGCGCGAACCGCTCCTTGGCGCCGATGCGGTCGTGATGGTCGCAGCGCGGGCAGACGTTCAGATTGTCCTCCCACTCCTTGACGAACACCATCTGCTGGCACTGGCGGCATTTGTGCCAGAGGTTGTCGGCGGTATCGCGCTTCGCGGTGAAGGGCAGGGCGTTGCGGACGCGGTCGAGCCAGCTCATGCGGCGATCTCCTTTGCGCCGTGGATAGCATCGGCGAGGGTGCGGGTGAAGGCTTCGAGGTGCGGCGCGGCCTGTTCGCCATGCTCGGCGATGATGTCGACGAAGGCCGACCCGACGACGACGCCATCGGCGACCTTCGCGATCGCAGCGGCCTGTTCGGGCGTGCGAACGCCGAAGCCGACCGCGACGGGCAGGTCGGTCGCGGCCTTGAGGCGCGTCACCGCATCCTCGATGCTCGTCTGCGCAGCCTGCTGGAGCCCGGTGATGCCGGCAACCGACACATAATAGAGGAAACCGCCCGCGCCGTTCAGCACGTCGGGCAGGCGCGCCGCGTCGGTGGTCGGCGTCGCAAGGCGGATGAGGTCGACCCCTGCGGCGCGGAGCGCGGGGCCGAGCTCGGCATCCTCTTCCGACGGGATGTCGACGCAGATCACGCCATCGACGCCCGCCTTGGCGCATTCGGCGGCGAACCATTCGGACCCGCGGACCGTCATCGGATTGGCGTAGCCCATCAGGACGAGCGGGGTGTCGGGGTGGCGCTGTCGGAACGCGGCGGCCTGCGCGAAGATGTCGGCGGTGGTGGTGCCTTTGGCGAGGCTGCGCAGGTTCGCCTTCTGGATCGCAGGGCCGTCGGCCATCGGATCGGTAAAGGGCATCCCAAGCTCGATCACATCGGCGCCCCCTGCGACGAGCGCGTCGAGGTTGGCGGCGGTGTCGCCATCGCCTGCGGTGATGAAGGCGACGAGCGCCGGGCCTTTCGTAAAGGCGGATTCGAAGCGGGTCATATAGCCCTCTCCCTTATAATTTCCGGCCGATTTCGTCGTTTCGTCATCCCGGACTTGATCCGGGATCCATTGGCCCGACGCTGCATGAATCGATCCCGGATCAAGTCCGGGATGACGATGACTGGTATGTTGCGCCAGGATTCCACTAAAGCTTCACCCCCAGCGCCTCGGCGACAGTGAAGATGTCCTTATCCCCCCGGCCCGAGCAGTTGACGATGATGATCTTGTCCTTGCCCAGCGTCGGCGCGATGCGTTCGGCGGCGGCGATGGCGTGCGCGCTTTCGAGCGCCGGGATGATCCCTTCGAGTTTCGTCAGCTTCTGGAAGCTCGCCAGCGCTTCGGCGTCGGTGACGGGCTCATAACGCACGCGGCCGATGTCGTGCAGCCAGCTATGCTCGGGGCCGATCCCTGGATAGTCGAGCCCCGCCGAGATGCTGTGCGCTTCGGTGATCTGGCCGTCCTCGTCCTGGAGCAGATAGGTCTTGTTACCGTGGAGGATGCCGGGCTTGCCGCCCGCAAGGCTGGCGGCGTGTTTGCCGTCGAGCCCTTCGCCCGCGGCTTCGACCCCGACGATTTCGACACCTTCGTCGTCGAGGAAGGGGTGGAACAGCCCGATCGCGTTCGAGCCGCCGCCGACGGGGGCGATCAGCATGTCGGGCAGGCGCCCTTCGGCTTCGAGGATCTGCGCGCGCGCCTCCTCGCCGATCACCGACTGGAAGTCGCGCACCAGTTCGGGGTAGGGGTGCGGCCCGGCGACGGTGCCGATGATGTAGAAGGTGTCGTGGACATTCGCGACCCAGTGGCGCAGCGCCTCGTTCATCGCGTCCTTCAGCGTCCTGGCGCCGCTTTCGACCGCAACCACCTCGGCGCCGAGCAGCTTCATCCGGAACACATTCGGCTGCTGCCGCGCGACGTCGACCGCGCCCATGAAGATGGTGCAGGGCAGGCCGAACAGCGCCGCGACGGTCGCGGTCGCGACGCCATGCTGGCCGGCGCCCGTCTCGGCGATGATCTTCGTCTTGCCCATGCGCTTGGCGAGCAGGATCTGGCCGATGCAATTGTTGATCTTGTGCGCGCCGGTGTGGTTGAGGTCCTCGCGCTTGAGGTAGATTTTTGCCCCGCCCAGCTCTTCGGTCAGCCGCTCGGCGAGCCACAGCGGGCTCGGGCGGCCGACATAGTGCTTCAGCAGATGTTCGAACTCGGCGCGGAATTCGTTGTCGGCCTGCGCCGCCCGATATTCGCGCTCGAGGTCGAGGATCAGCGGCATCAGTGTTTCGGCGACATAGCGGCCGCCGAATTGCCCGAAATGGCCGCGTTCGTCGGGGCCGGTGCGAAGGCTGTTGGATCGGTTGTTCATGTCATCCCCAACCGTTCGCCCTGAGGAGCCATTGAGCTTGTCGAAATGGCGTCTCGAAGGGTGCTTCGAGACGGGTCTTCGCCAGGCTCAGCCCCTCCTCAGCACGAACGGACTCTCAAATATTGCGTGCCGCTTTAAGGAAAGCCGCCATCTTGTCCACATCCTTGACGCCGGGGGCGCTTTCGATCCCGGTCGACACATCGACGAGCGGCGCCCCCGTCGCTGCGATCGCCGCCGCGACATTGTCGGGATCGAGCCCGCCCGCAATGCCCCAGTCCATCGTATGACGATGATTTTTGAGCAGCGACCAGTCGAAGCGCGTGCCGGTGCCGCCGGGCAGCGCCTGCGCGGGCGCGTCGAACAGGATGCGGTCGGCGATACCGCGATATTTCTGCATCCGCTCGAGCGTCCCGGCATCCTTGAGGCCGATCGCCTTCCACGCCTCGATCGCGACATGCTGCTTGACCGCGGCGATCCATTCGGGGGTTTCGCTGCCGTGGAACTGGACGATGTCGGGCTTCACCGTTGCGACCGCCTTGCCCGTGAGTTCGGGCGGCGCGTTGACGAGCAGCAACGCGACCCTGACCGCCGAACCGGCGCGCTGGCGCAGCGCTGCGGCGGTGGACAGGTCAAGGTGGCGCTGGCTCGGCTCATAATGAACGAGCCCGATATGCGTCGCACCGAGCCGGATCGCGGCATCGACCGCGTCGGGAGAGGTGAGGCCGCAGAATTTGACAAGTGGGGGCATGATTATCGAGCCTGATTCGAGAGTTCTGTGCTCCCGTTAAGGCGGGAGCCCATCTTCGGTCGGCGCCATATTGAACCGGTCGGAGATGGGTCCCCGCCTTCGCGGGGACACGCGGCCCTGTCAATAAACCGGAACTGCTAAAGCGTCGCCTCGATCTCGCGCGCCGCAAGGTCGGGATCGGACGACTGGCTGATCGGGCGGCCGACGACCAGGATCGAAGCTCCGTCGGAAAGCGCCTGCGCCGGAGTGACGATGCGTTTCTGGTCGCCCGCCTTGCCGTTCGCGGGGCGGACACCCGGAACGACGAAGAAGCCGCCGGGCCACGCCTTGCGCGCCGACCTCACTTCGTGGCCCGAACAGACGATGCCGTCGAGCCCCGCCTCGCGCGCCAGCGCGGCCAGACGGACGACCTGGTCGTGCGGCGTTCCGCCGACGCCGATGTCGTCGAGATCGGGCGAATCGAGGCTGGTGAGCACCGTCACCGCCACTACCTTCGTGCCCACGCCCGCCACCGCCTTCGCCTCTTCGAGCATCGCGCGGCCGCCCGCGGCGTGAACCGTCAGCACCGCGGGTTCGAGCGGGCGCAGCGCCTGGATCGCCTTGGCGACGGTATTGGGAATGTCGTGGAGTTTGAGGTCGAGGAAGATCGGCAGGCCGACCTTCGCCATCTCATGCACGCCGTGATGGCCGTTGGCGCAAAAGAATTCGAGACCCAGCTTCAGCCCGCCGACATGATGCCGGACCTTCTGCGCCAGCGTCTGGGCGGCGTCGAGGTGCGGCGTGTCGATGGCGAGATAGAGCGGCGATGTCATTGTGTTTCCAATGGCGATGGGGGGATGTCGTCCACCGGGCGCGGCGCCGGCGTCGGGGCGGGGGCCGGGTCCGAAGGCCGGCTGGCCATGGCGCGCAGGTCGGAGAGCTGGCGTTCGCTATGGTCGAGCCGGCGATTGAGCGTCCAGCGCGAGGCGCGCAGCGCGATCCACAGCGGCACGCTGCCGATCAGGAAAGAGACGAGGATCAGCACCGGCAGCTTGGTGTCGAGTACCTGCCCCGGCCAGATCGTCACGGTCACCGGAATCCAGTTTGCCATCGAAAAGATGACCAGCACCGCGGTCAGCAAGACCCAGATGATCGTTCGCAGGATTCCCACTTCGTTGCTCCTCGTCCGGCCCCGCCCGTTTCTAAGCGAGTTTCGTGCGCGTTTCCAGCCTATCCGGCGCCGAAGACGCGCGCGAAGATCGTATCGACATTCTTCATATGATAGCCGAGGTCGAACAGGTCGGTGAGCTGCTCGGCCGACAGGCGCGCGGTGACCTCGGGGTCGGCCTTGAGCAGTTCGAGCAGCGACAGTGCGCCGTCCGATTCCCACACCTTCATCGCGTTGCGCTGGACGAGCGCATAGCTGTCCTCGCGGCTCGCCCCCGCCTGCGTCAGCGCGAGCAGCACGCGCTGCGAATGGACGAGCCCGCCCATGCGGTCGAGATTCTTCTGCATTCGCTCAGGATAGACAAGCAGCTTGTCGATCACACCGGTCAGCCGCGCGAGCGCGAAGTCGAGCGTGACCGTCGCGTCGGGGCCGATGAAACGCTCGACCGACGAATGGCTGATGTCGCGCTCGTGCCACAGCGCGACATTCTCCATCGCGGGGATCGCCGCGCTGCGCACCATGCGCGCGAGGCCGGTCAGATTTTCGGTGAGCACCGGGTTGCGCTTGTGGGGCATCGCCGATGAGCCCTTTTGCCCCGGCGAGAAATATTCCTCGGCCTCGAGCACTTCGGTGCGCTGCAAATGCCGCACCTCGATCGCGAGCCGCTCGATCGACGAGGCGATGACGCCCAATGTCGCAAAAAACATCGCGTGGCGGTCGCGCGGGATCACCTGCGTCGATACCGGTTCGACCGCAAGGCCGAGCTTCGCCGCGACATGCGCCTCGACGCGCGGGTCGATATTGGCGAAGGTCCCGACCGCCCCCGAAATCGCGCAGGTCGCGACCTCCGCCCGCGCGGCGATCAGGCGCGTCTTGCAGCGCGAAAATTCGGCATAGGCCTCGGCGAGTTTGAGCCCGAAGGTGACGGGTTCGGCGTGGATGCCATGGCTGCGCCCGATCGTCGGGGTGAGCTTATGCTCATAGGCCCGCCGCTTGATCGCCGCGAGCAGCGCATCGAGGTCGGCGAGCAACAGGTCCGCCGCCTGCGTCAGCTGCACCGCAAGGCAGGTGTCGAGCACGTCACTCGACGTCATGCCCTGATGCATGAAGCGTGCCTCGTCGCCGACCTGCTCGGCAACCCAGGTCAGGAAAGCGATGACGTCGTGCTTGGTCACCGCCTCGATCGCGTCGATCGCGGCGACGTCGATCGCGGGCTTGGTCGCCCACCAGTCCCACAGCGCCTTCGCCGCCGATTTGGGGACGACGCCCAGTTCGGCGAGCGCGTCGGTCGCATGCGCCTCGATCTCGAACCAGATGGAGAAGCGATTCTCGGCCGACCAGATCGCGGTCATGGCCGGGCGAGCATAGCGCGGAACCATATAATTTCCTTCCTTAGCGGCGCCTTGTCGGACGATCGGACCGAAACTGCGGCAGGGCGCGCCCTAGCAGGGGCCGGGCGTTTTTCCAATCGGGCGGAATCGGCAACTTTACGCCCCGCTTCCGGATTGGTCGCACGCCCCTTCAATATGGGCGGCGGACCGCACGGACAGGCTCCGCCGCCGTCACAGGAGATACAGGATGTTGAAACAGATGCTTTTGATCGGCGCCGCCGCGATCAGCTTCCCCGCGCTCGCGCAGGAAACGCCCCCGGCGGGCGACGATATGGCGCCGACGGCGCAGACGCCGACCGAGCCGGCCCCCGACGGCATGGATACCGCGACGCCACCGGTCGATCCGTCGACGCCGCCGACCGACCCGACCACGCCGCCGAGCGATCCGACGACGCCGCCGGCGGGTGAAGCGACGAGCGAGCCCGGCGCCGCTACGCCCGATCAGGTCGCGCAGATCGTGAACCAGGAATTCCCGACCTATGACGCCGACTCGACGCAGGAACTCAACGAAACCGAGTTCGCGACCTGGATGAAGAAGCTGCGCACCGCGACCGACCCGACGGTCGATCCCGAATCGGAGCAGGTGAAGAGCTGGATCGGTCAGGCTTTCGCGGCGGCCGACGCCGACAAATCGGGCGGCGTCACCAAGGAAGAGCTGACCGGCTTTCTGTCGCGCGGCGCTTGATCGAGCGCCCTTGACGGGGTGGTGCAGCCGTCGGGATCGCCGGCGGCTGCATCCGCCGAAGCCATGAGAACCGCCGGAGCATTCCGGCGGCTCTTGGCCTATGCGCGCATGACTTTGACGATCGCGAGGCGGCGCTGCTGGCCCTCGCGGTCGGGCCACAGGATCGACTGCCCCTCGCGCATCCCGATCAGCCCGGCGCCGACCGGGGTCAGGATCGACACGCGCCCCGCCGAAATGTCGGCGTCGGCGGGATAGACGAGCTCAACGGTGCGCGACTGGCCATTGCCTTCGTCGACGAATTCGACCCTGCTGTGCATTGTCACGACATCGGCGGGCATTTTTGCCGCCGGATGGATTTTGGCACGGTCGATTTCCTGCAGCAGCAGCTCGGCGGCGGGCGAGCGCTCGCGCCGCGCGAGTGCGAGGTCGGTCAGCGTGTCGGCTTCGGTGTCGATCATGTGGATGGCCGGCCGCTTGGCCGGGGCGCGCTTGGTCATCGCTGAATGCTTTCAAGTCGAGCGCAGGCGCCAAGCCTGTCGCTGCATGGTGATGGTCAGAAAAAGGAGTTCGCCCCGGGCTCGGGGCGCAATGCTCCGGACCCGGGGTCAGCTGCCGGCGAGCAGCTGGCCCGCGTGCGAGTGAAGGCGCGAAGAGTGAAGACGACTCTGCATCGGCGCGATGATGTCTCGCCCGGGCGGACAAGTCAAACGCCCTAAAGCAACCCCAGCGACCGAAAACTGCGGAAATCAGAGCCGCCGATAATGATATGATCGTGCAGCTGGATTCCCAGCCGCCCCGCGGCGTCGGCGATGTCGCGGGTGATCGCGATGTCCTGACGGCTCGGTTCGGGGCTGCCGCTCGGATGATTGTGGACGATTATCATCGCCGCGGCGCCGAGTTCGAGCGCGCGCTTGACGATCTCGCGGACATAGATCGCCGACTGGTCGATCGACCCTTCGCTCGCCAGTTCGTCGCGGATCAGCATGTTGCGTGAGTTGAGATAAAGGACGCGCACCCGCTCGACGTCGAGCGGCCCCATGTCGGCGCGCAGCCAGTCGAGCAGCGAATCCCAGCTGGAAAGCAGCGGCTTGTCGCGAAATTCGCCCTTCAGCAGTCGCAGGCTCGTCAGCTGAACGATCTTCAGCGCGGCCACCGCGGTGTCGCCCATTCCGGGCACGCGGCGGAGCGATTCGGGGTCGGCGCTGACGAGCTGCGCCAGCGACCCGAACTCGCCGAGCAGCGTCTTGGCGAGCGGCTTGGTGTCGCGGCGCGGGATGGCGAGCGCGAGCAGATATTCGACCAGCTCATAATCGGCCATGCCCTCGGCATCGCCGCCGATCAGCCGCGCGCGCAGCCGCGAACGGTGGCCCGCATGATCGGGGACGGTGGCGGGCGTGTCGGCCATGCCTCGCGAATAACCGCCTTGTCGGCCTTGCTCAACGGTCATAGACATCGGCAGACAGCGATGCGGACCAATTTCCTGCATCGAAAGGAGATTTCCGGTATTGTGGCGCCGGAGGGATTCGCGGTCGAAGGACGGTATTTGCGCCTCATGACAGCATCGCAGACCCGCGAAACCTCGTCCCCGACCGCGCCGCGGACGATCGGCGATGCGTGAAGATGCGGCCGCCGCGCCGCGTCCGAAACGCCTGTTCAAGAAGCGTTGGATGACCGCGGGCGCCGTTGCCGCGCTCGCGGCGGCGCTCTGGGTTGCGCGCGAACCGATCGTCGACAGCTTCATTCGCGATCAGTTCGACGGTCGCGGCATTCCTGCGCGCTACACGATCGACGAAATCGGCTTCAGCACCGAAAGACTGACCGATGTCGTGATCGGCGATCCGGCGAAGCCCGACCTCACGGCCAGGCTGGTCGAGGTGCAGATGGCCTATGGTCTCTCCGGCCCCTATGTCTCGACGATCCGCGCCGACGGGGTGCGGCTCTATGGCCGCTTCGCCGACGGCCAATTGTCGCTCGGCGCACTCGATCGCTTTCGCGACCCGGCCGACACCACGCCCTTCGCCTTGCCCGACCTGGCGGTGGTGCTGCGCGATGCCCGCGCGCGGATCGACACGCCGTGGGGCGCGGTCGGCGCCTCGCTGAACGGGATGGGCAATCTGCGCAAGGATTTCACCGGCAAGCTCGCGCTGGTCGCCCCGGCGATTGCGGCGGGCGGCTGCGTCGCGCGCAACGTCAGCTTCTATGGCGACCTGCGCGTGCGCGACGTGCGGCCGCAGCTCGAAGGCCCGCTGCGCGGACGCACGCTGAACTGCACCGACGGGGGTGTCGCGGCCGTTTCGCCGCAGATCGCGCTCGACCTGTCGCTCGACGAAACGCTGCGCAGCTGGAAGGGTGAGGCCGACGCGGCGATCAGCCGGCTGACGGCGGGCGCGGTGCGCGCGGATCGCGTCGCGCTGCTCGCGCGCTTCGACGGCACCGCCGAGCGCACCTCGCTCGCCACGGAGGCGAAGATCGCGCAGCTGCGCGGCAATGATTTTTCGGCCGAAACCGTCGCACTCGATGCGAAGGCCACGGTCGGGCGCGCGGCGCCGATCGCGGGCGGCACGATCCGTTTCGCACAGGCAAAAGCGAGCCCCGGCCTGCGCCGCTCGCTGGCCGATGCGGGGAAGGGGCTCGCCGGAACCCCGGTCGGCCCGCTGGCGGCCAAGGCCGGCGCGGCACTGGCGGCGATGCTCGCCGATACCGGCGGCGGCGCAAGCTTCCTGCTGACCGGCGAAGGGCAGGCGCAGCGCATCGAGGTGAGCGCGGCGAACCTTGCAAGCGCGAGCGGCGCGCGGCTGTCGGGCGGCAGCGAAAGCCGCGTCGCCTATCTGTTCGGCGCCGATCGTCCGGCGTGGCTGATCGACGGGCTGTGGCGGTTCGGCGGCGGCGGCCTGCCTTCGGGCGAGTTGACGCTCGACCGGAGCGCCGACGGCAATCTCGACGGCATCGCCCGCTTCGACAGCTATGCCGCGGCCGACGCGCGGCTGGGGCTCGATCCGGTGCGCTTTTCGAGCGGCAAGCGCGGCACGATCCGCTTTACGACCCGCGCCGCACTTTCGGGGCCGCTGGGCGACGGGCGCATCGAGGGGCTGTCGCTGCCGCTTTCGGGCGCGATCGCGCCGAGCGGCGGCGTCGCGCTCGATGGTGGCTGCACTCGGGTCGGGTTCGAAAGGCTCGGCGTTGCGGGCTTCCGCTTCGCCCGGACGGCCCTCGACCTGTGCAGCCATCCCGGCGACGCGCTTTTGAGCGCCGGCAGGGACGGGCTGCGCGGGCGGATTGCGATCCCCCGTATTGCGCTGCACGGCACGAACGGCACGTCGCCCTTCGCCTTCGAAACGGGGCGCGGCGAAATCGACCTTGCGACGATGCGCTGGGCGCTTGCCGATGCCGACGTCCGGCTCGGCGAAGGGGAGGGCGCGACGCATTTCGCCGCCGCGACGCTCTCGGGGCAATCGACGGCGCAGGGGCTGGCGGGCGAACTCGCGGGGGCCCGCGGCAAACTCGGCGCGGTGCCGCTGCAAATGTCGGAGATCGCGGGCGACTGGCGCTGGGTGGATGGCGCATTGACGCTCGACGGCGGGCTGATGCTCACCGACGCATCGCCCGACCCGCGCTTCGCGCCGCTCGTCAGCGACAATGCGGCGCTGCGTTTCGCCGATGGCGCGATCGAGGCGACCGCGGGGTTCGACGAACGCAGAAAAGGCCGGAAAATTCTCGACACCGTGATCCGGCACGATCTCGGCGCGGGCGTCGGCCACGCCGACCTGATCGTCGACGAACTGCGCTTCGACGACGGCTTCCAGCCCGACCAGCTCACCCCGCTCGCGCTCGGCGTCGTCGCCAATGTGCAGGGATCGGTCGACGGCACGGGGCGCATCGACTGGACGCCCGAGGGCGTGACGAGCCGGGGACGTTTCACCACCACCGACACGAATCTCGCCGCCGCTTTCGGCCCCGTCACCGGCCTGTCGGGCACGCTCAACTTCGACGACCTGCTGGGCCTGCGTTCGGCGCCGGGGCAGACCGCGACGCTGGAGGAGGTGAATCCGGGCATTCCGGTCGTTGGCGGCACGATCGAATATCGGCTGCTCGGCGACAATCGCGTGCGGATCGAGGGCGGGCGCTGGCCGTTCGCCGGCGGCGAGCTGGTGCTCCATCCCGCGCTGCTCGATTTCAACGCGGCGCAGACGCGGCGGCTGTCCTTCGACATTGTGGGAGTCGATGCCGCGGTGTTTCTGCAGCAGTTCGGCTTCGAGAATATCAATGCGAGCGGCAAGTTCGACGGCACGCTGCCGGTCGAGTTCGGCGGGCTCGGCGCGCGGATCGTCGGCGGGCGCATCGACGCGCGGCAGGGGGGCGGGACGCTCGCCTATGTCGGCGAGCTGTCGAACCATAATCTCGGCACGATGGCGAATTTCGCATTCGGGGCGCTGCGCTCGCTCAAATATGACGATCTGTCGATTCTGCTGAGCGGCGATCTCGACGGCGAGATGGTGACCGACATCCGCTTCGGCGGCGTGGGGCAGGGCGAGGGCGCGACGCAGAATTTCCTGACGCGGCAGGTTGCGAAGCTGCCCCTGGTCTTCAACGTGAAGATCCACGCCCCCTTCCGCCAGCTGATCACTTCGGCCAAGGGATTCTACGATCCGACGGTCCTGATCGAACAGAATCTGCCGACCTTGCTGCGCGTGCAGGAACAGATCGACGCGGCGAAAGCGGGTGACGATGCCCCCGTTCAGCCCCCAGAAAGCGAGCCCATGCCATGACGAGAACCGAAATTGAGAGGAGATGGACGGTCGGAGGCCGGAAACTGGCGATATTGGGAGCGGCGGCAAGTCTTGCCGCCTGCGTTCAGGTCGATACGCCCGACAAGCCGATCGAAATCAACCTCAACATCAACATCAAGCAGGAAATCGTGTACAAGCTCGATGGCGATGCGAAGAAATTGATCGAGCAGAATGGCGACATTTTCTGATCGAAACCGATTATGGGGTGAATGATGACGAAGCTATGGAAACAGTGGAAGGCGAGCGGACTGGCGATGGCGGCGATTGCCGTGACCGCCGCGGTCGCCGTGGCGGTGCCGTCGGCGATGGCGCAGCGCGATCCCGCCTATGAAAAGGCGCGCGCGGCGGGCCAGATCGGCGAGCAGCCCGACGGCTATCTGGGTATCGTGGGGTCGGCGACCAAGGAAGTCCGCGACCTCGTCACCGACATCAATATCAAGCGCAAGGCGGCTTATACGAGCAATGCACCGCAGGGCAGCACGGTCGAGCAGTTCGCCTTTGCCACCGGATGCAATCTGATCGCCAAGACCAGGCCGGGCGAGAAATACAAGGCGCCCGACGGTCGCTGGCTGACCCGCGACAGCGGTCCGCCGGTGCGCGACACGCGTTGCCCCTGACATTTTCCGATTTTTCAAGGGTGCCCGCGGGCACCACATGCCGCCGCGCCCCTAAACGCGGCGGCATTTTTATGTGGCCCGCCAAGCATTGACTTAATCGGGCGGCATTTCTAAACGGACCGCGCCTCAGGGGTTCCCCGATTTTTCGGGCCGTTTTTTGCAGGCGGAATCGGGGCTTTCCGGTTCCGTTTCAGGAGGATGGCGGGAAATGACGGGGAATGGCAGCGATCCGGAACCAGCTTCACAGGATTCGCGCCTGGTCTCGCTCCAAGAGCGATTGGACCGGGCCGAAGCCGCAGAAGCGAAAAGGGCCGGAAGCGGCGCGCCCGAATCCGACGCCAATTATCGGCTCGGCAATCGGGTTTTGGCCGAATTGCTGGGCGGGATGCTGGGCGGAGCGTTGATCGGCTGGCTGATCGACCGGTTCGCGGGCACCTCGCCATGGGGTCTGTTGGGGATGCTGGCCCTCGGGGTCGTCGTCGCCTTCAGGAATATATTTCGCATCGCCAACGACGCTTCGCGTCGCGGCGGGTCGAAATAGGTTTGAATTCAGCCCGGCGGCGTCAGTCGACCGGGATTTAAGTGTGGAGTGACGCGCGTGTCCGCAGAGGCCGGTAAATTCGACCCCATGCACCAGTTCACCGTCGAGCCGGTCGCGAAGCTGTTCGCGGTGGGCGGGCGCGAAGTGTGGCTGACGACGAGCGCGCTGTGGATGGCCGCCGCGGCGATCCTCCTCTGGCTGTTCATGCTCGGCGGCATGAAGCGCCAGCTCGTCCCCGGTCGCTGGCAGGCCGCGGTCGAGGGCTTCACGGGTTTCATCTCGTCGATGATGTCGACGAATATCGGTCCCGAAGGGCGCCGCTACACCCCTTACGTCTTTTCGCTCTTCATGTTCATATTGTTCTGTAACCTGTTGGGATTGATGCCCTTTGCCATCGGCGGCATGCACCCCCTGACGGTGACGAGCCACTTCACCATCACCGGCGTGCTCGCGATCCTGTCCTTTGCGATCGTGCTGATCGTCGGCTTCTGGCGCCACGGGCTCCATTTTTTCTCGCTCTTCGTTCCGCACGGCACGCCGTGGCCGATGATCCCGTTCATCGCGCCGATCGAGTTCGTGTCGTTCATGGTGCGCCCGTTCAGCCTCGGCCTGCGACTGTTCGTCGCGATGACCGCCGGCCATGTGCTGCTCGAAGTGTTCGCCAACTTCATCATCCAGAGTTCGGGCGCCGGCGCCGCGATCGGCCTGCCGGTCAGCATCGCCAGCCTGGCGCTGATGATCGGGATCAGCGCGCTCGAACTGCTCGTCGCCGGCATCCAGGCCTATGTTTTCGCTCTGTTGACCTCGCTCTATATCAACGACGCGGTCAACCTCCACTAATCCCGTTTAAAACCAAACGATTACCTCAAGGAGTTAAGTTCATGGACGCACAAGCAGCGACGCTCATCGGTGCCGGTCTGGCCGCTATCGGCGCCGGTATGGCCGCGATCGGCGTGGGCAATGTTTTCGGCAGCTTCCTGGAAAGCGCGCTGCGCAACCCGGCGGCCGCCGACGGTCAGCAGGGCCGCCTGTTCATCGGCTTCGCCGCGGCGGAGCTTCTGGGTCTGCTGTCGTTCCTGATCGCGATCCTGCTCTATCTGAAGGCGGCCTGAGGCCGGCGCCGCGCCGTCGGGGCCTGACCCGGTCCGGCGGCGCGGCGGCCTTCGATGCGCGTGAGCGCATCGCGCAGTCGTCAATCGGAAGAAGAACCATGCCACAGATCAACCAGCTCGCGGAAAACTGGTATTTCGCCTCGCAACTTTTCTGGCTCGCGCTGATTTTCGGCGCGGTGTTCGTGGTGATCGGTCTCGGCATGTATCCCAAGATCGAAGCGACGGTGGACGCGCGCGATCGCAAGGTCGCCGACGACCTTGCCGCGGCCAAGGCGGCGCACGCGGCGGCCGACACGATCGAAGACCAGTATCGCCAGCAGAGCGACGCCGCGCGCGCCGCAGCGCAGGCGGCGGTCCAGTCGGCGAAGGACAAGGCGGCGCGCGACGCCGAAAAGCGTCTCGCCAAGGTCGATGCCGAACTTGCCGGCAAGATGGCGGCGGCCGAAGCCGACGTCGCGGCAGCGCGCAGCTCGGCGATGGCCGAAATCGAGTCCGTGGCGGCCGAAGCCGCGGGCGACCTGGTCGCGAAGCTGTCGGGCGTGAAAGTCGCCGCAGCCGACGCGAAGCAGGCTGTAAAGGCGGTGCTCCATGGTTGACCTGATTCTTTCAGAAGCCGCCGGTGCGGCGGAGCATGGCGGCGGGTCGTTCCTGTCGTCGCAGAGCTGGTGGGTCGCGCTCGCGATGCTCATCTTTTTCGGCATTCTGCTGTGGAAGAAGGCGCCGGGCTCGATCGGCGCGATGCTCGACAAGCGCATCGCCGACATTTCGAAGCAGCTGAACGAAGCCGAGCAGCTGCGCCTCGACGCCGAAGCGCTCAAGGCCGAGTATCAGGCAAAGCTCGCCGACGCGACGCGCGAGGCCGAGGAAATGCGCACCCGCGCCGAAGCCGAAGCCGAAGCGCTCGTCGCCAAGGCGAAGGCCGACGCGACCGCGCTGATCGCGCGCCGCAAGCAGATGGCCGAAGACCGCATCGCCGCGGCCGAAGCCAATGCGCTCGCCGAAGTGCGTACGGCGGCCGCGAAGGCGGCAACCGAAGCCGCGGCGACGCTGATCGCCGCCAAGCATGACGCGGCCGCCGACAAGGCGCTGGTCGATCAGGCGATCGCCTCGGTCGCCAAGGGCTGAGCCTTTCCACATCGCCGAACCAAAACGCCCGCGGATTTCCGCGGGCGTTTTGTTTTGGATATGATTGCCTGCGATCGGACAAAATCCGTGTGCTCCCGCCCTTCGGCTGCCTTGCAGGCGCTCAGGGTAAACTTCAGCCAAAGGCTGAAGGCGGGAGCCCATCTCCGGCCGGCGCCATCTTGAACCGACCGAAGATGGGTCCCCGCGTTGGCGCTGCGCGCCGCCTTCGGCTCCGCGGGGACACACAAACTTCCCTATGTGCATCATTCAAAAAGCTGAGCAGCCCTTCGGGCGGACCTATCCCTCCGACCGCCCGCCCGCGACCTCGGCGGCCCACGCCTTGGTCGCGGGGCAATTGTCCATCGCGCGCGCATAGGCTTCGCGCGCAGCCGTGCGCGCGACATAGGCGCACTCGACCGGACCGAGCGTGAAACAGCCGGTGCGCGCGGCCAATTCCAGCGCATAGGTCACCGAAATGTCGGCCGCGGTAAAGCGCTCGCCCGCCATATAGGGCGTCTGGTCCAGCTGCCGGCGCACGAGACCGAGCCGGCTTTCGAACGTTCCGAGCGCCCAGCCCGTCGTCCAGTTCCGCTTTTCGCCCTCGGGCGCAAGGATCTCGGTCGCGACGATCGCGTTGATCGGCCCGGCGAGCCCCGCTTCGCCCATATGCAGAAATTGCTGATAGGTCGCAAAGGCCGGATCGTCCGGCGTCGGCGCCAGATCGCTCGGCCCGCGCGTCGCCAGCAGATATTCGAGGATCGCGATCGATTCGACCATGATTATGTCGCCATCGACGATCGCGGGGATGAAACCCGCCGGATTGACCGCCAGAAATTCGCGATCCTGCTCGACCCCCGCGAGCAGATCGACCGCGCGCACGCGATAGGCCAGCCCCATTTCCTCGAGCAGCCACACGACCCGGAAACCGCGTCCTTCGCCATAGACGGTAATCATCGCGTCCACTCCTCTGAAATGGCCGATTTACCCCGCACACTATGGCGGCTCGCGCCGGCTTCGCCTACATGCAAAATCATGGTTCGCCCCAACGCTCCCGACCGGTTCAACGAAGAAAAGGCCACCTATGTCGTCCGCGGCAGCGGCGAAGCGGGCGACAAGCCCGACCTGACGCGCGGTGCCGACGTCATCCGCGGCGTGGTGAAGAAGCTGCCGGTGCGGCCCGGCGTCTATCGGATGCTCGATGCGCGCGGCGACGTGCTCTACGTGGGCAAGGCACGCGCGCTGAAAAATCGCGTCACCAACTACACGCAGGTCGCGCGCCTGCCGCAGCGGCTGCAACGCATGGTCGCGCAGACGCGCGCGATGGAGATCGTGACCACGAACAGCGAGGCCGAGGCGCTGCTGCTCGAGGCGCAGCTGATCAAGCGCTATCGCCCGCCCTACAACGTCCTGCTGCGCGACGACAAAAGTTTCCCCTTCATCCTGCTGCGCGCCGACCATGATTTCCCGCGCGTTCAGAAGCACCGCGGCGCGCGGCGAGCGAAAGGGCGCTATTATGGGCCGTTCGCGAGCGCAGGCTCGGTGAACCGCACGCTCAACGCGCTGCAAAAGACCTTTCTCCTCCGCAGTTGCACCGACAGCTTCTTCGCCAACCGCTCGCGGCCGTGCCTGCTCTATCAGATCCGCCGCTGTTCGGCGCCGTGCGTCGGGCGCATCGACAAGGGTGATTATGCCGAGCTGGTGAGCGACGCGCAGGACTTTCTCGAAGGCCGCTCGACCGCGGTGCAAAAGCGGCTCGGCGACGCGATGACCAAGGCGGCCGAGGCGATGGACTATGAACTCGCGGCGGTGCTGCGCGACCGGTTGAAAGCGCTGACCTTCATCCAGGGCAGCCAGTCGGTCCACGCCGAGGGGCTGGGCGACGCCGACGTCTTCGCGCTCGCGGCGAAGGGGGGGCAGCTCTGCATCGCGGGCTTCTTCATCCGCGGCGGGCAGAATTGGGGGCATCGCAGCTTCTTCCCGGCGCATGTCGCGGGGGTGCCCGAAGAGGAGGTGATGGCGAGCTTCCTGATGCAATTCTACGAAGGCGTGCCGCCGCCGAAGCTCATCCTCGTCGACCGCGAGCCCGACGATTGCCCCATACTCGCCGAGGCGCTCGGCGAGACGGCGGGACGCAAGGTCGAGATCAGCGTGCCGCAGCGCGGCAACCGCCGCCGCCTGCTCGAACAGGCGGTGCGCAACGCCGGCGAGGAACTCGACCGGCGGCTCGCCGAAAGCAGCAGCCAGGCGAAGCTCGGGCGCGAGCTTGCCGAGCTGTTCGACCTCGACGAGCCGCCGCAGCGCATCGAAATATACGACAACAGCCATATTCAGGGCACCAACGCGCTCGGCGCGATGGTCGTCGCGGGGCCGGAGGGCTGGATCAAGGGCGCCTATCGCAAATTCAACATCAAGCGCCCCGAAACGCAGCCCGGCGACGATTTCGCGATGATGCGCGAGGTGTTCCAGCGCCGCTTCGCGCGCGCGATCGAGGAAGACCCCGAGCGGGCGAAGGGCGAATGGCCCGACCTCGTGCTGATCGACGGCGGCAAGGGGCAGGTGTCGGCGGCGGGGGCGGTACTCGCAGAGCTGGGGATCGACGACCTGCCCTATGTCGGCGTCGCGAAAGGCCCCGACCGCAACGCCGGGCGCGAGACCTTTTACCTGCCCGACGGGCGCGAATTCACGCTGCCGCCGAACAATGCGGTGCTCTTCTACATCCAGCGGCTGCGCGACGAGGCGCACCGCTTCGCGATCGGCGCGCACCGGCAGAAGCGCGCCAAGGCGATGGGCAGTTCGCCGCTCGACGAGGTGCCGGGCATCGGCCCCGCGCGCAAGAAAGCGCTGCTGATGCACTTCGGCACCGCGCGCGCGATCAAGGGCGCAAGCCTCGAGGATCTGAAGAAAGCGCCCGGCGTCAGCGCTGCCGTCGCGCAGGCGGTGTATGATTTCTATAACCCGGGGGGATGATATCGAAACCACGCCCTCCCCTGAAGGGGAGGGGCTTGGGTTAAGAAGGGACAATCTATGAATTTCGCCGCTACCATGCCGCTTGCAGCCACACTCGGCGTCACCATCGACGAGGGCAGCAAGGACCGCGTCGCGGGCAAACTGCCCGTGCGGCCCGAAATCTGCACCGCGGGCCAGATCGTCCACGGCGGCGCGATCATGGCCTTCGCCGATTGCCTGGGCGCGGTCGGCGCCTTCCTGACCTTGCCCGAGGGCGCGAGCGGCACGACGACGATCGAGAGCAAGACCAATTTCCTCGGCGCCGGACCGGTCGGCGCGCTGCTCGTCGGCGAGGCGACCCCGGTGAAGATCGGCAAGCGGTTGTCGGTCTGGCAGACGCGCATCCGCACCGAAGCGGGCGCCGAGGTCGCGTTGGTCACGCAAACGCAGATGGTGCTTTGGCCAGCCTGAGCACCGAGGCGATCGTCTGCGCGGTGCGCGCGCATGGCGAACATGGCGCGATCCTGCGCGCGCTGACGCGCGAAGCGGGGCTTGTCGCGGGCTATGTGCGCGGCGGACGGTCACGGCGGTTGCGGCCGATCCTGATGCCCGGAAACGCGGTCGCGTTCGAGCTGCGCGCGCGAACCGAGGAACAGCTCGGCGGCGCGACGGTGGAGCTGCTGACCAGCCGCGCGCCGCTGCTCGCCGAACCGCTGCCCGCCGCGGCGATCGACTGGGCGACGAGCCTGACCGCGGCGACGCTGCCCGAGGGCCAGCCCTATCCGGCGCTCTACGACGCGCTTGGCGGCCTGCTCGACGCGATCGCGGTTGCGGCGGCGGCGCGGCAATGGGCGGCGGCGCTCGCGCGCTACGAACTGCTGCTGCTCACCGAACTCGGCTTCGGGCTCAACCTTGACGAGTGCGTGGCGACGGGTGCGAGCGATGGTCTCGCTTTCGTCAGCCCCAAAACCGGCGGGGCGGTAAGCGCCGCCGCGGCGCAGGGCTATGAAACGCGGCTGTTTCGCTTGCCTCCCTTCCTGCGCGCACCCGATCCCGACCCGTCGCTCGCCGACGTGTTGGACGGCTTGGCGATCACAGGTCATTTCTTGAGCCGCGATCTGCTCGACGGGCGCAACCGCGACTTGCTGGCGGTGAGGGAAAGATTGACCGTTCGGCTCAACAGGGCGGTTGCGTGACGCGCTGTCGCTGCCTAGAGCGTCGGCGTCCCTGAGCGACAAACTCTGTGCTCCCGCGAAGGCGGGAGCCCATCTCCGGTGGGCTCTATGTTGAACCGGCAGGTGATGGGTCCCCGCCTTCGCGGGGACACGCGGTCTGACTGGCGATGCGGACACCGGTTCGTAATGATGTGCGCGAAGGAACCCGGATATTGAAAATCCTGCTGCTCGCCGGCGACGGCATCGGTCCCGAGATCATGGCAGAGGCCGAGCGGGTGCTCGCCGCACTCGACCTTCCGGTGACGCTCGACCGCGCGCTCGTCGGCGGCGCGGCCTATGAAGCGACCGGCCATCCGCTGCCGCCCGAAACGCTCGCCAAGGCGAAAGCCGCCGACGCGATCCTGTTCGGCGCCGTCGGCGACCCGCGCTTCGATGCGGTCGAGCGGCATTTGCGCCCCGAACAGGCGATCCTCGGCCTGCGCTCCGAACTCGGCCTCTTCGCCAATCTTCGCCCCGCCAAGCTCTTTCCGGGGCTCGAGGACAGCTCGGCGCTGCGCCCCGAGGTCGCGGCGGCGATCGACCTGCTCATCGTCCGCGAGCTTAACGGCGACGTCTATTTCGGCGAAAAGGGCCTGCGCACGACCGCGAACGGCGAGCGCGAGGGCTATGACGTCATGTCGTACAGCGAAAGCGAAGTGCGCCGCATCGCCCACGTCGCCTTCCGCGCCGCACAGGGGCGGCAGGGCCGGCTCTGCTCGGTCGACAAGGCGAATGTGCTCGAAACCTCGCAGCTGTGGCGCGACGTGGTGATCGAAGTGGCGAAGGATTATCCCGGCGTCGAACTCAGCCACATGTATGTCGACAATGCCGCGATGCAGCTCGTGCGCAACCCCGGCCAGTTCGACGTCGTCGTCACCGGCAATCTGTTCGGCGACATATTGTCCGATCAGGCGTCGATGTGCGTCGGCTCGATCGGGCTGCTCGCCTCGGCCTCGCTCGGCGAAGGGACGAAAGGGCTTTACGAGCCGATACACGGCAGCGCGCCCGACATCGCGGGGCAGGGCGTCGCCAACCCGCTGGCGATGATCCTGTCGCTCGCGATGCTGCTCCGCCATTCGGGTGGCGACGAGGCGAGCGCCGCGCGGATCGAGGCGGCGGTGGCGAGGGTGCTCGCCGACGGCTGCCGCGGCGCCGATCTGGGCGGAACGATGGGCACGGCGGCGCTCGGCGACGCGGTCGTGGCGGCCCTGAGAAACTAGAGTTACGGACAGAGAAACATGAAGAAGACCACCGGATTCGATCGCGACAAGACGCGGAACTGGCGCCCCGCGACGCAGGCGGTGCGCGGCGGGACGTGGCGCAGCGAGCATGGCGAGACGTCCGAGGCGCTCTTCCTGACCTCGGGCTATACCTATGACAGCGCCGAGGAGGTGGCGGCGCGCTTCGCGGGCGAAGCCGTGGGCATGACCTATTCGCGGCTCCAGAACCCGACCGTCGCGATGCTCGAAGAACGCATCGCGCTGATGGAGGGCGCCGAAGCGTGCCGGACGCAGGCGAGCGGCATGGCGGCGATGACCACGGCCTTGCTCTGCCAGCTGTCGCAGGGCGACCATATCGTCGCGGCGAAGGCGGCCTTCGGTTCGTGCCGCTGGCTCGTCGACACCCTCTTCCCGCGCTTCGGGATCGAAACGAGCGTCGTCGACGGCCGCGACAATGATGCGTGGGAAAAGGCGATTCGGCCCAACACCAGGGTTTTCTTCTTCGAAACCCCCGCTAACCCGACGCTCGACATCGTCGATCTCGAGCATGTCTGCGCCCTCGCGAGGGCGCACGGCATCACCAGCGTCGTCGACAATGCCTTCGCGACGAGCGCGCTCCAGCGGCCGATGGACTTCGGCGCCGACGTCGTCGCTTACTCGGCGACCAAGCTGATGGATGGGCAGGGGCGCGTGCTCGCCGGTGCCGTCTGTGGGACCGAAAAGTTCATCAACGATGTGCTGCTGCCGTTCCAGCGCAATACGGGTCCGAACCTGTCGCCCTTCAACGCGTGGGTTGTGCTCAAGGGACTCGAAACGCTCGACATGCGCGCGCGGCGCCAGTCCGAAAATGCGCTCGAAGTCGGCAAATTCGTCGAAAGCCGCGTTCCGCGCATCCTCCACCCCGGACTCGCGAGCCACCCGCAGCATAATCTGGCGATGCGCCAGATGGACGCATCCGGGCCGATTTTCGCCTTCATCCTGGAGGATCGCGCGCAGGCGATGGCGTTCCTCGACGCGCTCGAACTCGTCGATATCAGCAACAATATCGGCGATTCGCGCAGCCTCTGCTGCCATCCTGCCTCGACGACCCATTATGGCGTCAGCGCCGAAGCGCGCGCCGACATGGGCGTCGAAGAGGGGATGCTGCGGATCAATATCGGGCTCGAAGACCCGCGCGACCTGATCGCCGATCTCGACCAGGCATTGACCAGGGTGGGGCTATAGGCGACGCTGTGCTGGCGATGCTCGACTCGCTTTTCCCTTTCTCGGCCGCGACGGGGCCGATCACGGTGCGCGTGTCGGTCAGCTATTTGCCCGAACAGTCGCATCCGGCGCTCGGGCGCTGGTTCTGGGCCTATCATATCCGGGTCGAAAATCACGGCGCGCTCTCGGCGCAGCTCCTCAATCGCCACTGGCAGATCCGCGACGGCGACGGGCAGGTCAGCGAGGTCGAGGGCGAGGGCGTCATCGGCGAACAGCCGCTGATCCAGCCGGGTGGCGCGTTTCACTATGTATCGGGCTGTCCGCTCACGACGCCCGGCGGATCTATGGTCGGAAGCTATATGATGGAACTCGGCGACGGATCGCAGATGCTCGTCGCGATCCCGCAATTTCCGCTCGCGGCGCCCGCGACTGCGCCATGAAGCGGACGCACCTGCCTCTCAACGCGCTCCGCGTCTTCGATGCCGCTGCCCGGCATCTGAGCTTCACGCGCGCCGCCGACGAGCTCGCGGTGACGCCCGCCGCGGTCGGGCAACAGATTCGAGCGCTCGAAGACATGCTCGGCGTCGTCCTCTTCCGCCGCACGCCGAAGGGGCTCGAACTCACGGGCGAAGCGACCGCGGGGCTCGACGCGCTGCGCCAGGGCTTTCTGCAATTCGAGGAGTCGGTGCGCGCGATGCAGGCGGGGCAATCGTCGCAGTCGCTGACGATCGCCGCGCCGCGCGACCTCACCGCCAAATGGCTCGCGCCCCGCCTCGCGCGCTACAGCCAGCAGGCGCCCGACGTGCGCTTCACCCTCGTCTCGTCCGACGGCGGCATCGACTTTACCGAAGCCAATCTCGATCTCGCGATCTTCTGGACCGACGGCCCCGGCGAGCATGAGGGCGTCGCGCTGTCCGATCCGGCGATGGTGACCGTCGCCGGCCCCGCGAGCGACAGCGAAACGCGCATCGCCTGGCCCGGCTGCCCCGCCGAAGACGGCGAGCCCGCGCTGCGGCTCGGCGACGCGGGGCTCGCGATCGACGCGGCGGCGAACGGGCTGGGACAGGCAAATGTTCCCGCGATGCTCGCCGAGGCCGATCTGGCGGCAGGCCGCGTCCGGCTGGTCCGCGAAGCGTTCGCGGTAAAACGCGGCTATTGGCTCGTCGCGCCGACCCCGCAATGGCGCCAGGCGAAGGTCAAGGCGCTGGTCGCGGCGCTCACCGATTGATGTAACCCCGCCGGCGCCCGGCACGAATATCTCCGAAACGTCCTTTGGGGGTATTTGTATGCGCGAAATTCCGGGCGGGCTTCCGCCTCAAACTTTCTCGATCGGCGCCCTGCGCTGGTCGCTGGTATTTATCTTCGCCATGTTCGGGATCGCGAAATTCGCATCGTACGAAGCCGAAGGCGTCGCTGGCATCGCCATGCATTATCCGCTCTTCGCCTGGATGTATCCGCTGATCGGGGTCCAGGGGACGAGCAATGTCATCGGGACGGTCGAGTTGGCGACGGGGGCGCTGATCGCGCTGGGGGCCTGGTCGCATCGGGCGGGGCTGCTCGGCGGTCTGATGGGAATGGCGACCTTTCTCGTCACGCTCAGCTTCAGCTTCGGCGTGCCGCTGTGGCAAGACGGGTTCGGCTTTCCCTTCATGGGATCGACCGCACAGTTCCTGTTCAAGGACGCAGTGCTGCTCGCCGCCTGTCTGGCGCTTGCCCTGCACGCCGGCCACGCACTGCGTACGAATGGCGCGGCTCTATTTAGCCGCTAACGCCAGCAGCCGCGTCACCAGCCCGTTGATCGTCTCGGCCGCGGCATCGCCGTCGGGATTGTTCCAGCTTGCCGTGACGACGAACCATTTGCCGTCCGATTTGCGCTGCCCGAGCAGGCTCATCGACAGC
Organism: Sphingopyxis indica; assembly: GCF_900188185.1. Classification (GTDB taxonomy): domain Bacteria; phylum Pseudomonadota; class Alphaproteobacteria; order Sphingomonadales; family Sphingomonadaceae; genus Sphingopyxis; species Sphingopyxis indica. The sequence continues at coordinate 760,522 of NZ_FZPA01000001.1, forward strand.
ACCCCGAGTTCGGAGCCGCCCTTGTAACCCAGATAGCGCCAGTCGGCGGCCGCGATGGGGCCGACGCCGCTGTTGATCGCCATCGCCGCCATCGCCTCCTCCGACCCGCGCGCCTTCAGGTCGATCAGCCCGCGCGCGACGTCCTGGGGACTCGCGAACCATTCGAGGCTGTCGATGAAGCGCGGCTTGCCGCCAAAACTGCCGCCGTCGACATTTTCGAGGATCAGCCGGCCCTTGTTCGCGTCGATCAGCGCGCGCTGCGCTTCGTCGTCGCCGGCAAGAAAGGCGGCGCGCTCGGCGGCGAAATTATTGCCCTTCAGCGCGAAGGCTTCGACCGTGGTCAGGAAAGGAATATTGCGCGACGGGTCGCTGTTCCCGGCGGCGCGCATCCGCGCCTCGACTGCCTCGCGGCCGAGCAGGTGAATCAGCGTGTCGGCAGCGCCATTGTCGCTCACTGAAATCATCCAGTTGGCGAGCGTCTGCAAGGTCACCGGCGTGTTCTTCGGCCAGCCCGCGGTCGCGGCCGAGGAAAAGCTGAGGTGCGAGAGCGGCGCGACCTCGTCCCAGCGATGCTTGCCGGCGGCGATCTGCGCGGCAAGCTCGTCGAGGACATAGAGCTTGAAGGTCGATCCGACGGCGAACGGCGTGTCGGCGTGCGCGGAGGCGAGGGGAGCGATGCGGTTTCCGTCGATTTCGGCGACCAGAAAGCCGGTCTTGCCGGGCAGGGCCGCAAGCTCGGCGGCGACGCGGTCGAAGCTGTCGTTCGCGACCTCGAAATGCTGGAAGCGCAGGCCATCGACCCGCCGGTCGGGCCCGGCCTCGACGCTGAGCGCGACCGTGCCGACCGCCTTTTCGAAGCGGAGCGTCACCGTGCCGCGCCGCGCATCGGCCGCGTCGGTCGATACGACCGCGACCGGCCGGCCATATTGCGCGACCAGATTGGCCGCGATCGCCTTGAACTGCGCCTCGGGCACCGCCTGCTGAAAGACCGGCGCGAAATAATCGGCAAAGGCGATGCGGCCCTCGAGGAGATCGGGAAGCTCCGCTGCGCGGCGTTCGAAGCCGGTGGTGGCGGGGACTGTGGGCGCAGGCGATTGGGCGAATAGCGCAGGAGCGGGGAGAGCGGCGGTGAGCAGGAGAAGCGCGATAAGGGCGGTGCGGAAGCCGGTCATGGCGTCATTCTTCCCTTCCATCCTCTCCCCTGAGGGGGGAGGGGGCCGGCTTCACGCGTCGATCGCCGCTTCGTCGAGGCTCGCCGCATTCGCCTGGATGAAGTGAAAGCGGTGCTCGGGATGCTTGCCCATCAGACGGTCGACGAGATCCTTGACTAGATGCCGCTCCTCATATTCCTGCGGCAAGGTGACGCGCAGCAGGCTGCGCGTCGCCGGGTCCATCGTCGTTTCTTTCAACTGGTTGGGGTTCATTTCTCCCAAACCCTTGAAGCGGCCCACATCGACCTTCTTGCCCTTGAAGACGGTCGCCTCCAGCTCGGCGCGATGCGCATCGTCGCGCGCATAGGCCGAGGTTGCGCCCGCGGTCAGGCGATAGAGCGGCGGCTGCGCGAGATAGACGTGCCCGTTCCGCACGATGTCGGGCATTTCCTGAAAGAAAAAGGTCATCAGCAGGGTCGCGATATGCGCGCCGTCGACGTCGGCGTCGGTCATGATGACGATCTTCTCGTAACGCAGCCGGTCGGCGTCGCAATCCTTGCGCATCCCGCAGCCGAGCGCGAGCGCGAGGTCGGCGATTTCCTGATTGGCGCGGATCTTGTCGGCGCTGGCGCTCGCGACGTTCAATATCTTGCCGCGGATCGGCAGGATCGCCTGCGTCTTGCGGTCGCGCGCCTGCTTGGCGCTGCCGCCGGCGCTGTCGCCCTCCACGATAAATAATTCCGTGCCTTCGGGGCCGTCGTTCGCACAATCGGTGAGCTTGCCCGGCAGGCGCAGCTTGCGCGCGCTCGTCGCGGTCTTGCGCTTCACCTCGCGCTCGGCCTTGCGCTTCAGCCGTTCCTCCATCCGTTCGAGGATCAGGCCAAGCAACGCGCGGCCGCGGTCCATATTGTCAGAGAGGAAGTGGTCGAAATGGTCGCGAATCGCGCTCTCGGTCAGGCGCGCGGCCTCGGGGCTCGACAGCCGGTCCTTGGTCTGGCTCTGAAACTGCGGGTCGCGGATGAACACCGACAGCATCATCTCGCCGCCGTTGAACACGTCGTCGGCGGTGATCTGTGCCGCCTTCTTCTGTCCGATCAGCTCGCCGAACGCGCGCAATCCCTTGGTGAGCGCGGCGCGCAGCCCCGCCTCGTGCGTGCCGCCCGCGGGGGTCGGGATGGTGTTGCAATACCAGCTGTACGATCCGTCGGACCAGAGCGGCCAGGCGATCGCCCATTCGGCGCGGCCCTGCTCGCCCGCGAAATCCTGCCGTCCGACAAAGGGTTCGGCGGTCGCGCACTCGCGGGAGCCGATCTGTTCCTTCAGATGGTCGGCAAGGCCGCCGGGGAACTGGAACACCGCTTCGGCGGGCGTGTCGTCGCCGACCAGCTCGGGCGCGCATTTCCAGCGGATTTCGACCCCGGCGAACAGATAGGCCTTCGATCGCGCCATGCGATAGAGGCGCTGCGGCTTGAAGCGGCCATGCTCGCCGAAAATCTCGGGATCGGGGGTGAAGGACACGCTCGTGCCGCGGCGGTTGGGGGTCGGGCCCAGCTTTTCGAGCGGCCCCAGTGGCACCCCGCGCGCGAAACGCTGGCGATAAAGCTGCCTGCCCTGCGCGACCTCGACCTCGGTCTCGCTCGACAGCGCGTTGACGACGCTGACCCCGACGCCGTGAAGGCCGCCCGAGGTCGCATAGGCCTTGCCTTCGAACTTGCCGCCCGAATGGAGGGTGGTGAGCACGACCTCGAGCGCCGACTTGCCGGGAAATTTGGGGTGCGGATCGACGGGAATGCCGCGGCCGTTGTCGGTGACGGTCAGCCGGTTGCCTGCGTCGAGCGTGATTTCGATGCGGCTCGCATGGCCGGCAACCGCTTCGTCCATGCTGTTGTCGATCACCTCGGCGGCGAGGTGATGGAGCGCGCGTTCGTCGGTGCCGCCGATATACATGCCGGGGCGCCGGCGCACCGGTTCGAGCCCCTCGAGCACTTCGATCTGCGAGGCGTTGTAGCTTTGCGGCTCGGAACCCGCGGCGTCGAACAAATCGTGACTCATGCCTTGGCTATAGGGGGCGGGAAAGCCCGCTGGCAAGGAGGGTTTTCGATGCCTCCGTCCATCAGCGTCGCGGCCCGTTTCGTCTCATTTCCGTCATAAAGCGGAACCTCGCCAACCGGCCGCGGGTTTGGCGGAAGGCTGCAAAGCCATTCAAAACATTGGAGTAAAAAATATGAAGTTCAGAGCTCTCCTCGCCGCCGTGGCCGCCGGTGCGATCGCCGTGCCCGCCATGGCCCAGGACCGCGACCCCGCGGAGGATTTCAACGGGCCCTATATCGGCGTCGTCGGCGGCGCGTCGCTGCAGCCCAGCGACCGCAACGAAACCCTGCTGTTCGATACCGACCTCGACGGCAATTATGGCGACACCGTCAATACGGCGACCGGCGCCAATGCCTTCTCGCCCGGCTTCTGCGGCGGACGCGCGACGAGTTCGTCCCCGACGAGCGGATGCCGCAACGACGTCGACGGCGCCGAATATTATCTGCGCGTCGGCACCGACCACCGCATGGGCAATTTCGTCGTCGGCGCGCTGGTCGAAGGCGGCCGCAGCGAAGCCAAGGACAGCGTGTCCGGCTTTTCGACCGGCCCCGACAGCTATATGCTGACCCGGCGCGGGCAATATCAGGCGGGCGCCCGCCTGCGCGCCGGCTATACGCCCGGCGGCGGCGCGCTCTTCTATGTCACCGGCGGCGGCGCCTATGCGCGGATGAAGAACAGCTTTTCGACGACCAACGCCGAAAACAGTTTCGCCGACACCGGCAAGAGCAACGCCTGGGGCTATAGCGTTGGCGGCGGCGCCGAAGTGATGGTGACGAACGGCCTCTCGCTCGGGCTCGAATATCTTTATACCGACCTCAAGGACAATGACTATCGCGTTGAAGTCGGCCAGGGATCGGCGCCCGACACCAACCCCTTCCTGCTCGACGCGGGCGGGACGAACATCATCCGCAGTTCGCCGTCGTTCAAGACGCACAGCGTGCGCGGCACGCTGAGCTATCATTTCTGAATTATCGGAAATGGACGGGAAAGGCGCCGGGCCAGGATCCGGCGCCTTTTCCGTTACGCGCTCGGCGCCGGAAAGATCGCGAAATTGCCGTTGGCGCTCGCGACGAGCCGATCGTCCTGATAGAGCCGCGCATCCATATTGGCGACGCGCTTGCCGCGGTGGAGCACTTCGGCATCGCAGATCAGCCGGCCCTCGCGCACGCCGACATGATAGTTGAACTTGATCTCCAGCGTCGCGCACCAGAAATGATCGTCGAGCTCGCTGGTCAGCGCGCCGCCCATCGCGGTGTCGGCGAGCGAATAGGCGACGCCGCCGTGCGCGACCCCTTGCGGGTTGAAATGGCGCGCGCGGTCGATGTCGATCGCCATGCGGCACTTGCCGCCGCCGCGCTCGACCATCTCGAAGCCGAGGAAGCGCGCGAATTCGAACTCCTGCCCGAACGGCCTCACCGGACGCGCGGCCCGCCGAAGGGTGGCGGCGGGGGCGGACGGCGCGTGCCGCGCGGCAGCTGCGCCTGATAGGCGCGGCCGCAATGCTCGACGCAATAAGGGAATCCGGGGTTCACCGGCTCGCCGCAGAAATGGAAATCGGGCTCGCCCGGATGCCCCATCGGCCAGCGGCAGATGCGGTCGTTGAGGTCGAGCAGGCTCGTCTTGTCGGCGATCTCCGGGCTCGGTTTCGCGGGCACCAGCCGGCGCGGCGGCGCGGGCGGAATCGGCGCCTGCTGGTCACCGGGCCCCTGGCGGATGAAGCCGCCGGGACCGATCGAGACGATGCGCGGCGCGTCGGGTTTCGGCGCCGCTTCGCTCTCGGACTCGGCGGTTGGAGCCGGCGCGGCGGCCTTGGGTTCGGCCTTCGGTGCCGGGGCCGGACGCGGGGCGGCGGGTGCGGCTGCGCGCGGAGCAGGGGCGGGCGCCGCAGGCTTGGGCGCGGCGGGCGCCTTGGCGGGCTTCGCGGGCTTGTCGGTCGCCTTGACGGGCGAGGGACGCGATTTCAGCCCCAGGCGGTGCGCCTTGCCGATCACCGCGTTGCGGCTCACCCCACCGAGTTCGTCGGCGATCTGGCTGGCAGTCAGCCCCTTTTCCCACATGCCGCGCAACTGTTCGATGCGCTCGTCCGTCCATGACATCGTCTGTTCCTCATTTCCTTCCACGCCGCGGATATTGCGACGATCCGCCGGCGGGATCGTTCGTCCCGCCGGGACGCAGCCCGGCTTGCGGTAAAGTCGGGGAGGCGATAGGCGAGATCGCCATGAACGACCAGCCCCAAATTTCGCGCTTCGACTCGGACAATCGCCCCGCGGCTCCGGCTTTTGCCGAACCCGGCGTGCCGCAGATCCGCGCGCTCAACCTTCCCGGCCTGCAGGCCCTCTATGTCAAGGAGGTGCGGCGCTTTTTCAAGGTCCAGCTCCAAACTATCTGGGCGCCTGCGGTCACGACCCTGCTGTTTCTCGTCATTTTCACCGTCGCGCTGGGCGGCGCGGGGCGCAAGGTCATCGGCGTGCCCTTTGCCGATTTCATCGCGCCGGGGCTGATCATGATGGCGATGCTCCAGAACAGCTTCGCCAATGCGAGCTTCTCGCTGCTCGTCGGCAAAATCCAGGGCACGATCATCGACTATCTGATGCCGCCGCTCGCGGTCGGCGAGCTGATCATCGCGCTGATCGGCGCCGCGGTGACGCGCGCGGTTTTCGTCGGCCTCGCGCTGTGGCTCGCGATGCTGCTGTGGCCCGGCGTCCATGTCATCCCGCAGCATTTCTGGGCGGTCGCTGCCTTCGGCCTGCTCGGCGCGACGATGATCGGCTTCCTCGGCCTCATCACTTCGGTCTGGGCGGAAAAGTTCGACCATGCCGCCGCGGTGACCAATTTCGTGGTGACGCCGCTCGCTTTGCTGTCGGGCACCTTCTATTCGGTCGACCGCCTCGCGCCGTGGTTCCAGTCGGTCGCGCACCTCAATCCCGTCTACTATGCGATCATGGGCTTTCGCTACGGCTTCATCGGCACCGTCGATTCGACGATCGCCAATCCGCTGCTGATCGCCGTGCTCGCGCTGCTTGGCGTCAACGCGCTGCTCGGCGTCATCACCTATCGCCTGCTCGCGACGGGGTGGAAGCTCAAGGCCTGATCCGGCCCCCGCTTAGTGCCGGTGGATCGACCGGATCCGGTAGCGCCCCTTTTCGATCCCGTCGAACATCGCGTCGATCTGCGGATGATCGACTGGGCCATGCTCGGCATCAGCCACCAGATTCTGCTGGCTGACATAGGCGATGTAGGAGGATTCCTCATTCTCCGCGAGCAAATGATAATAGGGCTGTTCCTTCGCCGGACGGATCGCTTCGGGGATCGCCTGATACCATTCCTCGCTGTTCGAAAAGACCGGATCGACGTCGAAGACGACGCCGCGAAAATCGAACATGCGGTGCCGCACGATGTCGCCCGGCGCAAAGCGCGCGCGTTCTATCAGCGGAGCGGGCACGCCGCCTTCGACTTCACCCTGATACTCGGACGGATTTTTTGCTATCATATGGTCAATTTATGGCGGTGAGCCGATCTTTCAAGCGCTATCCACCGGCCCCGCGGAGTATCAGGAGCGGATGTGACTTGAATCACCGAAATATTCCCGCACACTGGGCATATCGACTTGGGAGTTTGATTTGATTTCATAGCATCAGCAACAGGGGACAGGCATATGACCGACGAATCCTTTCGCAATCCGACGCCGCCGGAAGAATCGGGGCAGGCGATCGTGCAGCGCGCCAAGGACATATTGTTGAAGCCCAAGGAGACCTGGGCCATTATCGACGGCGAGGCGGCGACGGTCCAGTCGCTCTATGTTCCCTATGTCCTCGTCCTCGCGGCGATCGGCCCGCTCGCCGGACTGATCGGCGGACAGCTTTTCGGCTATCGCTTCCTCAATGTCACCTATCATCCGCCACTGGCCGGAGCGCTCGTTTCGGCAGTTCTGTCCTATGCGATGACGCTCGCGGCGGTCTATATCGTCGCGCTGGTGATCGACGCGCTCGCGCCGACCTTCGACGGGCAGCAAAGCCGGATTCAGGCGCTCAAGATCGCGGTCTATTCGGCGACCGCGGGCTGGGTCGCCGGCATATTCAACCTCATCCCCGGGCTCTTCCTGCTCGCCATGCTCGCGGGCCTCTACAGCCTCTATCTTCTCTATCTCGGCCTGCCGCGACTGATGAAAACGCCCCAGGACAAGGCGATCGTCTATACCGCGGTTGTCGTCGTCGTCACGATCGTGTGCATCTTCGCAATCAGCGCAATCGTCGGCCTGCTCGCGGTCCAGGGCAACCCGGCTTTCGGCGGCAGCCTCTAGGGTCGTCAAACGATACCGGTCGGGCGAAAAACCGCCTGACCGGATCGCGCGGTCAGGGAAGGAAAATGGAGGAGAGTGAGGGATTCGAACCCTCGGTACCCTTGCGGGCACTTCGCATTTCGAGTGCGACGCTTTCGACCACTCAGCCAACTCTCCTCGCTGAGGCAGGGGCCAACTAGCGATGCCCGCGCGATCTTGCAACCCTCTCGTCACAATTTCGCGACGCGCCCCACTGGCGGCAGCAGCGAGCCGCTGCTAGCCCCGGGGACGAACGAAGCGGCGGGAGAGACATATCGTGCCATTGCGCGGCATCAAGGTGCTCGATTTCGGGCGCTATATCGCCGGTCCCTATTGCGCGGCGCTGCTTGCCGACTATGGCGCCGACGTCATCCGGATCGAGGCGCCGGACGGCAATGACGATCGCTATACGGTTCCCGTCGCCGGCGACGGATCGGGCGCGATGTTCCTCCAGATGAACCGCAACAAGCGCTGCCTGACCTTGAAGCCCGGCAGCCCCGAAGGCCGCGAGATCGTCCGGCGGCTGGTCGCGGCCGCCGATGTCGTCGTCGCCAACCTGCCGCACGACGCGCTGGTCAGGCTGGGACTCGACTACGACAGTCTTGCCGCGATCAACCCGCGCGTCATCCTGGCGACCGCCTCGGCTTTCGGGCGCGAAGGGCCGCTTGCCGAACGGGTCGGCTTCGACGCGGTGGGGCAGGCGATGTCGGGCACCGTCCATCTGACCGGAACCCCCGATCAGCCCTATCGCGCGCAGGTCAATTATGTCGACTTCGGCACCGCGCTCCACTGCGCCTTCGGCGTGATGCTCGCGCTGCGCGAGCGCGAGACGACGGGGAAGGGGCAGTGCGTATCGGGGTCGCTGTTCGGCACCGCGCTCGCCATGTCGAACGCGCTGACGATCGACCATGCGCTGAACGGGATCGAGCGTCAGCCGATCGGCAATCGCAGCTACAGCTCGGCGCCGACCGACCTGTTCCGCACCCGCGACGGCTGGATCGTCACCCAGATCGTCGGCGCGCCGATCTTCCGCCGCTGGGCCGAACTCGTCGAGCGTCCCGAGCTGATCGACGATCCGCGCTATGCGAGCGACATTTTGCGCGGCGACAATGGCGCCGAACTGAGCGCGATCATGCAGGCGTGGTGCAACCCGCGCACCAGCGAACAGGCGATCGACGAACTGGCGGCGGCGCGCGTTCCCGCGGCCCCGGTCGTGCGCCCCTCCGAAGCGCTGGCGCACCCGCAGGTCGCCGCAATGGGCCTGATCGACGCCACGGCCTATCCCGGCACGCCGCGCGCGGCGCCGGTCATCCGGGCTCCGATTTCGCTGTCCGCCAGCGCCAAGACCGCGCCCAAGCGCGCGCCGCAGGTCGGCGAGCATAGCGACGCGATCCTGCGCGAGATCGGCTATGACGATGCGGCGATCGCAGCTTTGCGCGCGCAAAGGATAATTTGAGCCCGCCCGCTGGACGAAGCGGCGTCGCCGCATTAGATACCGGTCAGTATAAAATTTAGCGCAGGAGCCAGCGATGACCGAGCAGAGCGAATATGTGCCGCCGAAAATCTGGACGTGGGACAAGGAAAGCGGCGGACGATTCGCCAATATCAACCGCCCGGTCGCCGGGCCGACGCACGACAAGGACCTGCCCGTCGGCAAGCATCCGCTTCAGCTCTATTCGCTCGGCACGCCCAACGGCGTCAAGGTGACGGTGATGCTCGAGGAATTGCTGGAGGCCGGCCATAAGGGCGCCGAATATGACGCCTGGCTGATCCGCATCAACGAAGGCGACCAGTTTTCGAGCGGTTTCGTCGACATCAACCCGAACAGCAAGATTCCGGCGTTGCTCGACCGCAGCGGCGACAAGCCGGTGCGCGTCTTCGAATCGGGCGCGATCCTGATCTACCTCGCCGAAAAATTCGGCGCCTTCCTGCCGAGCGACCCCGCCGCGCGCGCCGAAACGCTGTCGTGGCTGATGTGGCAGATGGGAAGCGCCCCCTTCCTCGGCGGCGGCTTCGGGCATTTCTATGCCTATGCGCCCTTCAAGCAGGAATATCCGATCAACCGCTATGCGATGGAGGTGAAGCGCCAGCTCGACGTGCTCGACCGGCGCCTCGCGGAAAGCGACTATATCGCCGGCGCCGACTATAGCATCGCCGACATGGCAATCTGGCCCTGGTACGGCGCGCTGGCCAAGGGGCTCGTCTATGACGCGGGCGAATTCCTGCAGGTGCAGGAGTATAAGAATGTCCAGCGCTGGACCGACCAGGTCGCGGCGCGCCCCGCAGTGAAGCGCGGACGCATGGTCAACCGCGTGATGGGCGATCCGGCGAGCCAGCTCCACGAACGCCACGACGCCTCGGATTTCGAACTGCGCACGCAGGACAAGCTCGCGCCCGAACCCGCGGCCGAATAGCGGATTTTCCGCGCCGCCGCCCGGCGCGCGCGTTAACCGGCCAGCAAAGCCGACGGTTTCGCGCGCACGGCGGTGCTCCGAATATCTGCAAATTCCATAAAATGATCCGCATCGGCGGGCGACGCCGCTTTCATTCGCGCCCGCCATGCTTGCCGCATGTCCTGCCCGAATCGTCTCCGTCGGTTGTCCGCCCGTTCGCTGTCCGCAGCCGCCAATCGGCTGCTGCGCAGCGAGCGGGCGGCTGCCGTCGTCGAGATGGCGCTGGTGCTGCCGCTGTTCGTTGCGCTCGCGATGGGCATCCTCGTCTATGGGCAATATTTCCTGCTCGCGCACAGCGTGCAGCAGGCCGCGAACGACGGCGCGCGCGCCGCGATCATAGGGCTCGACGCCGCCGACCGGCGCGACATTGCGGAGCGCGCGGTGGGCCGCAGCCTCGCCGGCGTGGCCGGAGCCTCGGCCGAAAACCGCGCTATCGCGGTTTCGGAGACGAGCGATGCGGTGACCGTCGCGGTCAGTTTCACCGTGCCCGAGGGCAATTTCCTGCGCACCTCGCTCGTGCCGTCGCCCGGCAACGTCATCCGGGCGAGCGCGACCTTCGAGCTGCCGGCGGACTGAGGCGATGGCACGCGCGCCCCTCCACATGTTCGGCCGCGACACGCGCGGCGGGATCAGCATCATGGCGGCATTCGGGCTGACCATGCTGATCGGATCGGCGGCGCTCGCGGTCGATGTCGGCTCGCTCTATCTCGAGCGCCTCAAGCTGCAGGGAATCGCCGACGCTGCGGCGCTCGCGGCGGCGGGGCGCCCGGGCGAGGAACGCGCCGCGGCCGAGCGGATCATTGCCGCGAACTGCGATTGCGGCATCGTCATCGCGCGCTTCGAGGCGGGCACCTATAACCGCGATGTCGCGATCCCTGCGGAAAAGCGCTTCACCGTCGGCGGCACCGCACCCAATGCAGTGCGCGTCGTCCTTACCCGCGACCGCCCGCTCTATTTCGGCCGCTTCCTGACGGGGCGCGACGATAGCATCATCAGCGCCGCCGCGACCGGCGCGCGGCAGGGCTATGCCGCCTTCTCGCTCGGGTCGCGCGTCGCGTCGGTCCACGACGGCGTTGCCAACGCCGTGCTCTCGGCGCTCACGGGCAGCAAGGTCGACCTGTCGGTGATGGATTATAATGCGCTGGCGAGCGCCGACATCGACCTGCTCGCCTTTTCCGAAGCGCTGCGCACCGAACTCGACGCCGACGTGCTGACCTTTGGTCAGACGCTCGACACGCAGGTGACGCTGCCGCAGGCGCTGTCCGCGCTGGCGAGCGCAAGCGACGGCGAGGTTGCGACCGTCCTCGAACGGATCGCCGACGGCGCGCTGCCGCGCACGCTCATCCCGTCGCGCGCGATCGACCTCGGGCCACGCGCGTCGAGCATCCGTGTCGACGCCGCCAATCCAGTGCGCGTCAACGCGATGAGCCTGTTGCAGACGATGCTCGCGCTCGGCAGCGCCAACCGCCAGCTCGATCTGTCGCTCGCCAGCGACCTTCCGGGCGGATCGGGAATCGACGTCGCGCTGCTCATCGGCGAGCCGCCCGCAAATTCGCCGCTGATCGCGGTCACCGACGATCAGGACGTCATCGTCCGCACCGCGCAGGTCCGCCTCAAGCTCGGCGCCCGGGTCGAAACGCCGCTCGCGAAGGTCGATTTGCCCGTCGTCGCCGAACTCGGTTCGGCCGCGGCGCGCATTTCGTCGATAGATTGCGGGCAGAATGCGCGCGACGCGGTCTCGCTGGCGGTGACGACCGCGCCCGCGACGCTCGCCATCGGCGCGGTCGATGCGGGCGATTTCCAGAATATGCAGCGCCCGCTCGCCCCGAAAGCGGCGCGCGTGCTGCAACTGCCGCTCGCCAGCGTCGATGCACGCGCCGAACTCACCCTCGCCGATCTTTCCGAAAAGCCCGTCGACTTCTCGCGCGACGAGATCGCCGACGGCACGGTGAAGACGGTCGAAAGCGACGGCCTCGTCGCCGCCGCCGCAACCTCGCTCGCCGACGACCTCGAGCTCAAGGTCAACCTGCTCGGCCTCGGCCTCAACCTGGGTCCGCTGACCGCGACCGTGGGGCAGGCGGTCGGGCTCGCCGCGCCGGTGCTCGATGGCGTGCTCGAAGGGGTGACCGGCGCGCTCGGGCTGCACCTCGGCGAGGCAGACGCGCGGGTCAACGAGCTACGCTGCGGCCGCGCGCGGCTGGTCTGATCCTCCGTAACGGCGCGAGACCGGACGCGTTCAACCGCCGATTCATCCATAGTGGCGCACCGGAACGCCCCGCGCAGCCTATGATGACCGAATGCTTCGGTATTTCGGGGAGGCAAAGGTGGAACCAGGTCAGGAGCCCCAGCGCGTATCGGCGGCGGAGTTCATCCGCGGCTTCGGAAGCTGGCGGATGCAGGCGTCGCGCAAGCCGCTCGTCGTCACGCACCACGGTAAGGACGCGCATGTGCTGATCTCGCTCGCCGATTACCGCCGGCTCGATGGGGGAGGCGAGGCGCCCGGCGATCGGCTCGCGGCCTCGCAGGCCGCGATCGTCGAATCGCTGCGCGATGCGGTGATCTTCGTCGATCGCGGCGCACGCATTGCGGCGGTCAATCCCGCCGCATCCGACCGGCTCGAGGCGCCTGCCAGCGCGCTTGTCGGATGCGAGCTCGCAGCGGCGCTACCGGGTTTTGCGGGCACGATGCTCCACGCGCATCTGCTGCGGATGCTTCACCACCGCGAGCGCTTTTCGGGCGAGGTGCCCGGGCTGATCGAGCCGCGCCGCTGGATGCAGGTCGACCTCGTGCCGCTTGCGATCGGCGGTGCGATGATGCTGCGCGATACCGGCGATACCTGGGCGACCCTCGCCGAGCAGGACGCGCGGCGCGCGCTCGCCGACGCGGTCGAGATCGACGGGGCGCTCGGCGTCGCGCGCATTTCGGTGCGCGAGCAGGTCGAGGCGGCCAATCCGGCGCTTGCGGCGCTGGTCGGCACCGACGAAGCCGCGCTGCGCCGGGTGCGCTTTACCGCACTATTGCCGCTCGGCGCGCGCCAGGCCTTCGGCGAAGCGCTCGAAACTTTGTTCCGCACCGGCGCCCCGACGCGGCTCGACAGCGCGCTGGTGACGCGCGACGGCGACACGCTACCGGTGCGCCTCGCGCTCGTCGAGCGCCGCTCGGCCTATGCGAGCGACGGCGCGGTCATTCTGGTAACCCCCCGCTAGCGTTTCCGCCGATCGCCTGAAGCTATCCCGGCCGGGACGGTGCAGTTGTTTTTCGCACGAAGCCACAAAGCCACCAAGAAGAAGGCGGGGGCCGATAGGCCAGTTCCTTATCGACGGTGCGGCCGGTCGCATGGTCGCAGAGGAACGCCGCTTCGCGGTCGGCGCTCCATCTTCGTGGCTTTGTGGCTTCGTGCGAAACAAAAATATCGCGGCGCCGAGAGACGGCGCCGCACGACGGCCCCCCGATCAAGCCGATATTTATCCCCGCACGCCCGCCCGGAACGCTGGACAAGCCGGCGCGAACGGCGCACCCTGCTTGTTCACAGCAGTGAAGGTTGCGGCCTACAACTTTCCGTTTACGTAAAGGTGAGCGCTTTCTATAAGGGCGCCCTGATCCAATGGGAGAATCACGATGGACATGGAGTTCAGCCCCGAAGATCTTGCCTTCCAGAAGGAAGTGCGCGACTTCATCGCCGAAAATTATCCCGCCGAATTGCGCGGCAAGCAGGACGAGGGCGAGGAGCTGAGCAAGGAGGATTTCCTCGCCTGGCACAAGATCCTCTACAAAAAGGGCTGGGTCGCCCCCGCGTGGCCGGTCGAATATGGCGGCACCGGCTGGACCCCGACGCAGCGTTTCATCTTTTCCGAAGAAACCGCACGCGCAGACTGCATCCGCCTGCTGCCCTTCGGCCTGTCGATGGTCGGCCCGGTGATCTACACCTTCGGCACCCCCGAGCAAAAGGCGCGCTTCCTGCCGCGCATTCTCTCGGGCGAGGATTGGTGGTGCCAGGGCTATTCGGAACCCGGCGCGGGGTCGGACCTTGCGAGCCTGCGCACCACGGCGGTGCGTGACGGCGATCATTATGTCGTCAACGGGCAAAAGACCTGGACCACGCTCGCGCAGCATGCCGACTGGGGCTTTTTCCTCGTGCGCACCGACAAGGACGCCAAGCAGCAGGAAGGCATCAGCTTCCTTTTGATCGACATGAAATCGCCGGGCATCACCGTGCGCCCGATCATCACGCTGGGCGGCGAGCACGAAGTCAACGAAGTCTGGCTCGAAGACGTCCGCGTCCCCGTCGATCAGCGCGTTTACGAAGAGAATAAGGGCTGGACCTGCGCCAAGTTCCTGCTCGCGCACGAACGCACCGGGATCGCCGGCGTCGCGGCGTCGAAGCGCGGGATCGAGAAGGTGAAGGCGATCGCGCGCACCGAACTCGACGGCGAAAAGCCGCTGCTCCAGAACCCCTTCTTCAAGCGCAAGGTCGCCGAACTCGAAATCGACCTGACCGCGCTCGAATTTACCGAGCTTCGCGGCCTCGCCGGCCCGAATGCGGGCAAGGGGCCGGGGCCCGAATCGAGCCTGCTCAAGATCAAGGGGAGCGAAATCCAGCAGCGGCTCACCGAGCTGACGCTCGAAGCCGTCGGCCATTATGGCGCGCCCTATTTCCGCGGCTTCGGGGAGGGGGACAACGAGCATCCGATCGGCCCCGACTATGCGCATCGCGCCGCGCCGACCTATTTCAACATGCGCAAGACGACCATCTATGGCGGATCGAACGAGATCCAGCGCAACATCATCGCGAAGATGGTGCTCGGCCTCTAATCGGAAAACAGGCGTCATCCCGGCGAAGGCCGGGATCTCGACCTTTCGGCTTTATGCACGGGCGAGACCCCGGCCTTCGCCGGGATGACGATCAAGTTCAGGAACGATGACAATGGATTTCACCTACACCGAAACGCAGGACATGATCCGCGACACGCTCTCGCGCTTTCTGGCCGACACCTATGACTTCGAAACCCGCCAGAAGTTCATCAATAGCGACGAAGGCCGCGATCCCGCGATCTGGACCGCGCTGGCGCAGGAGCTGGGGATGCTCGGCGCCTCCTTCGCCGAAGAGCATGGCGGCCTCGGCGGCGGCGCGCTCGAAAATGCCATCATCATGGAGGAGTTCGGCAAGGTGCTCGGGATCGAGCCCTATCTGCCGACCGTCGTGATCGGCGGCGGCGCGCTCAAGGCCGTCGGCGGTGCGCAGGCCGACGCGATGATCCCCGAGATCATCGCCGGCAATGCGATCATCGCCTTCGCCTATGCCGAACCGCAGGGCCGCTATGATCTCGCCAATCTGACCACCACCGCGAAGAAGGACGGCGCGGGCTGGGTGCTGAACGGCCACAAGAGTGTCGTCTATGCCGCGCCCTGGGCGACGCATCTGCTCGTCACCGCACGCACCGGCGGCGGCCAGCGCGACCGCGACGGGGTGTCGCTGTTCCTGATCGACGCCAAGCTCCCGGGCATCGTGCGCCGCGACTATCCGACCGTCGACGGCAATCGCGCGTCCGAAATCTATTTCGAAAATGTCGCGGTCCCCGGCGACGCGCTGCTCGGCGGCGAAGGCGCGGGGCTGGGCCTCGTCGAACAGATCGTCGACGAAGCGACCGTCGCGGTCTGTGCCGAGGCGACCGGCGTGATGCAGAAGCTGCACGAAGGCACGCTCGAATATACGCAGCAGCGCAAGCAGTTCGGCATCCCGATCGCGAAGTTTCAGGTGCTCCAGCACCGCATGGTCGACATGTTCATGGAGGTCGAACAGGCGCGCTCGATGACGATCATGGGCGCGCTCAAGCTCGACCTTCCGGCGGCCGAACGCATGGCGGCGGTGTCGTCGGCGAAGAACAAGGTGTCGCGCGGCGCCAAATTCGTCGGCCAGAACGCGATCCAGACCCACGGCGGCATCGGCATCACGCAGGAACTCGCCATCGGCCATTATTTCAAGCGCGCGACGCTGATCGAAGGCCAGTTCGGCAGCGCCGACTATCATATCGAACGCTTCGAACGCCTGACGCTGGCGGAATAGCGGCGGCCTTCGGCCTAGAAATCCTCCCCGCGGCGCAGCCGTGGGGAGGGGGACCGCCGAAGGCGGTGGAGGGGCGAGCGCGCAGCGCTCGCTTCGCTCGCGTCCCCTCCGTCAGCGCTTCGCGCTGCCACCTCCCCATCGCTGCGCGACAGGGAGGATTTGGAACGTCCGTCCCCACCCCCGAAGCCGCAATATTCTAACTCCTGCCCGGCTAAAACCCGCTGGCGAACGCCACGACAACCCGTTTGGCCGGTCGTGCGTCGGGAGCCGCCGCATAGCAGTTTTCCAGATTGGCCAGCCGCACGGCGGCCTGCGGATGCTCGGCATCGCTACGCATCCGGATCGCATTGGCCTCGAGCCACTCAAGATCGCCGATACCGAACCAACCGAGCCGCTTCCCCGTCTGGATCGCCCAGCAATCGGCGGCCAGCTCGCCATAGCCGAACAGCTGGTGCGCGCATTCGTGCGCGTACCAGAAATGCTGAATGGCGGGCGGCATCGAAAACAGGGTCGGGTCGAGCAGGATATAGCCCGGATAGGTCATGGCGACTTCGCCGAGGCCGGTGACGACGGTCCGGGCCGCACCGCACCGCACGGGCGTGCCCGCAAGGACCAGTTCGCCGGCGGGAATGGTTTTGGCGGACTTGCCGAATGCCTGCCCCGGCACGGCCGTGACTGCGAGAACGAGGGCCACGATGGCGATTCTCGGGCACAAGGTCGAACCTCCTTCCGCCCCAAGCATGTGCAGCATGAAAGAATGGGATAGGACGACAGGTCCAAAAATCGGCTCCATCGCTGGAGCGAGCAGGGAATTATACTAGAATGTTCCGGAGAAAATACTTGGCTCGATCTCGAAAAATCCGGGAAAGTTACTGATTTATATTGCCTGCACAACAGGCCGGAACACTCAGCACTTCAGCAATCGCGCCAGCGCCACCCATTCGTCGACGCCCACCGTTTCGGCGCGCCGCGTCGGGTCGATCCCGATCGCCTCGAGCGCCTCGACCGCGCCCGGAATGCTCTTCAGGCTCTGGCGGAGCATCTTGCGGCGCTGGCCGAAGCCTTTTTCGGTGAGCCGCGACAGGAGCGCCGGGTCGACGCCCTCGGGCTCTTCGCCGGGGAGGATACGGACGATCGCCGACATCACCTTCGGCGGCGGCGTGAAGGCCGACCGGTGGACCTTCATCGCGATCTTCGCCTCCGCCCGCCATTGGGCAAGGACGGCAAGGCGGCCATAGGCGTTCGTCCCGACCGGAGCGACGATGCGTTCGGCAACTTCCTGCTGGAACATCAGCGTCAGCGATTGCCAGCGCGGCGGCCATTCGGCGGGCTCGAGCCAGCGCGTGAACAGCGCGGTGCCGACATTATAGGGCAGGTTGGCAACGATATGATACGGCCCGCCGGCGAGCGCGTCGGCATCGACCGCCATCGCATCGCCCTCGACCACCGTCAGCCGCCCGTCGAACGCCTCGCTGAGGTCGGCGAGCAGGGGCAGGCAGCGATGGTCGCGCTCGACCGCGATCACGCGCGCGCCGGCGCGCAGCAGCGCGCGCGTCAGCCCGCCGGGGCCGGGGCCGACCTCGAACACCGTCGCGCCGTCGAGGTCGCCGGGCAGCGCTGCGATGCGATCGAGCAATTGCTCGTCGAACAGGAAATTCTGCCCCAACGCCTTGCTCGCCGACAGGCCGTGCGCACGCACCGTTTCGCGCAGCGGCGGCAGGCTGCGCGCGGGAGTCCTGCTCATGTCACGCGGCGGGAACGCAGCGCCGCGCGCGGCTCGCGGCGAGCTTTGCCGCCATGGCGATCGCGGCGATCGTCGGGCCGGGGTCGGCGCGGCCGCTTCCGGCGATGTTGAACGCCGTTCCGTGATCGGGCGAGGTGCGCACGATCGGCAGTCCGAGCGTCAGATTGACCCCGTCGTGGAAGTGCAGCGCCTTGAACGGCGCGAGCGCCTGATCGTGATAGGGGCAGAGCAGCGCGTCATATTGATCGCGGATGCCCGGCGCGAACAACGCATCGGCAGCGAGCGGCCCGTCGATCGACACGCCTTCGGCAACAAGCTGCCCGACCGCGGGGGCGATGATGCGGATCTCCTCGTCGCCCAGTCGCCCGCTCTCGCCCGCGTGCGGGTTCATTCCCGCGATCGCGAGGCGCGGGGCCTCGATCCCGAAATCGCGCTTCAGCCCGCGCGCGACGATGCGCGCCTTGGCGACGATCAATTCGCCGGTCAGCCGCTCGGGCACCTCGGCAAGCGGAATATGCACGGTCAGCGGCACGACGCGCAGCGACGGCCCCGCGAGCATCATCACCGCATTGGTCGCGGTGACGCCGCAGCGTTCGGCGATGAATTCGGTCTGGCCGGGATGCGTATAGCCGATACCCTGCAACGCATGTTTCGACACCGGCCCGGTGACCAGCGCGGCGCTTGCCTGGTTGCGGGTCAGCCCGATGCCGGTCTCGAGCGCGTGCAGCGCACAGGCCGCGCCCGCCGCGGTCGGCGCGCCCGGGGTCAGCGGCCCGCTGTCCTCCAGGTGCCAGACGGGCAGGGCGTCGGCAAAGGTCGCCGCCACCTCGTCCATGCTGCCGACGCGCACGAGCGGGCCGTTCCACACCGCGCCTACGGTGGCCGCATCGCCGATCGCGACAAAGGGCGGCAGCGCATGGTCGCGCCGCGCTTCCCAGGCGCGCGCCGCGACTTCGGGGCCGACGCCGGCCGGGTCACCCATGGTGACCGCGATCGGGCGCCGTGTCAGTCCGTCATTCATCAGCTATATTCGATCACGGCGTCCCGGCGCAGGTCGCGCAGATAGCGCTGCGCCCGCTTGTTGACCTTTTCGTCGAGCAGCCGCTGCTCGATCTGCTCGGCGCTCGGCTGTCCCGCCGCCTGCGGCATGTCGCGGCCGCACAGGACGAGCACGCTGATGCCCTGATCCTCCGATCCGAAGGGCTGCGTGCTGCGGCCGATCTGCATGTCGAGCAGCGTCTGCTGCAGCGGCGCGGGCAGCTGGCGCATCGCGATATTGTCGCGCGACACGATCTGCGCGCCGAGCGAGCGCGCCACCTCGTCGGCCGCGCCGCAGCCCGAAATATTGCTCGTCGCGGTGGTGAATTTGCTCGCGAGGTCGGTCGCCTGCGCTTCGGTCGTGCCTGCCGGGAAGTCGAGCGAAATCTGCTTGAGGCTGAGTACCGCGTCGCGCGGGTCGGCGGTGAGCACCTGGCGCCGGTCGACCATCAGCAGGATCGAAACCCCGCCCGGCACCTCGATCGGTCCGACGAGCTGGCCCGGGCCCATCTGCGCCGCCGCTTCGGCCATCGAGGCCGGAAGCTGACCCGCCCGAACCCAGCCGAGGTCGCCGCCGACCACCGCGGTCGATGCTTCGGAGAATTGCCGCGCATAGGCCGCGAACGATCCCCCCGCCTGCAGCGATTGCATGATCTTGCGGGCATTTTCGACGACCGTGTCGATATTGTCCTGCGTCGCGGTCATATAGATTTCGCCGAGGTGATATTCGTCCTGGCCCTTGGCGTCGTTGAGCCGCTTGAGCACCGCGTCCACCTCGTCGGTCGAAACGTTGGTCGTCGACTGGATGTTGCGCGACAGCAGGCGATCCCATGCGAATTCGCCGCGGATCTGCTGCTTGACCGCTGCCGCCGACGATCCCTTCGATGCCAGATATTTGCTGAATTGCTCGGGCGTCTGCTTGAAGCGCGTCGCGAGCTGAGCGAACTGCTGGTCGATCAGATTCTCGTCGATCTCGATCTCGGCCTGTTTCGCGGCCTGGATCTGCAGCTTTTCGTCGATCAGATTGCTGAACACCTGCTGACGCAGCCGCTGCTCTTCCTCGGCCGACAGCTTGACGTCGCTGTTCGCGATGCGGATCAGCGCCATGCGCTGCTCGATGTCGGTCGAGGTGATGATCTCGCCGTTCACCGTCGCCGAGGGGCGATAGACATTGGCCTTCGCGTCGCCATAGAGGTGAACATTGCCGGGAATGTCGAGGCTGGTCGTCGGCGTCGCGCCGTCGTCGGAGACGGTCTGGGCCACGGCGGTGCCGCCGATGGCGGCCGCGGCGATCAGGCCGATCATGGTCGAAAATCTGGTCATCTTCACCCTATTCGAGAAACAGTGGGACGCTCCGTATCAGCGGATGCGCCCGATGGTCCAGCGCAATCCGCCCCCGGACCCCTTTGCGCGCCGCTTAGCGCCGCGACGCTGAACGCAGGCTGAGCGGTCGCCGCATCCGCACCCCTCTAGAAGCCGAGGTTGCGGAAGGCGACGCGGAACAGAAAGCTGTTGCCGCTCTTCGCGTCGCCCGAATCGATATAGTCGCGGCGCCATGTCACTGCGAGCGACAGGCAATCGTCGTCATAGGCCAGGCCCAGGCGGTGGCGAATCGGCTGCCAGCCATCGCTCGTCGAGGCCGGGTCGTCACTCTGGCCGGTCAGGTCGACCGTCGCCGAACCGAAGATCGACCAGCTGCGCGCCACTGCGACCCGCCCGCCGACCCGCACCTCCTCGCGGTCCTGCAGATCTTCGGCCAGGCTGGTGATGTCGCGGTTCAGCCGCGAATAGCCGACGAGCGCATAGGTCGACTGGCTGCCGATCGTCGCGTCGAACTCGTTGCGCCGCACCGCCAGATTGTCCTTGTCGAGCCGGAAGCGGTGCGTCAGGCGCAGGAAGTCGCGATAGGCGACCGTGGTGCGCCCGACGATGTCCGACGTGCGGCTGGTCAGGCCGGTGCCGTCGGGGAACAATGTCGGCTTGTCCGACAGGCGATAGCTTTGCCCGACCACCGTATCGATGCTGAACCCGGGGCGGCTGTAATTCCATTCGAACCCATAGGTGATGCGCGCGCCGTCCTCGAAGCGGTCATAGCCGTTGAAGCGGTTGATCGCGAATAAATTGCTGTCCTCGAGGTCGAAAGCGCGCGAATCCTCGTTCGGAATGTCCAGATTCTCGATCGGCGGCGTCGCGACGATCTGCACCCGCGGGGTCAGCGTCTGGGTGCCGCCCATCAATTCGCCGACGAAGGGCCAGCGCATGTCGGCCGCGACCGCCGCGATGCCGCGCGCCTGCCACCCCGACCGACCGCGATAGCCGGGGATGGCGGTCAGCAGATTCTCGTCGCTGTGATAGACGTCGCCGCGCACCAGCGCGGTCAGCGTGACTTCCTGCCCCAGCGCGGTCAGACGCCGCAGGTCCCAGCGCGCGCCGGCAAAGGCGCGCTGCGTGTCCTGCCCCGCGGTGCGCCCGATGGCGAGCGTGTTGAGCTGCAATTCGAACTGCCCGCCCAGCCATGGGTCGTCGAACCGCTGGCGATAGTCGATGATCGGCAGCGCGATCGGCTGCTGCCCCTGCACGTCGTTGGCGCGCAGCGTCTGCGTCGCCCAGCCCGCGATCGACAGATAGCTCCGGTTGCCGATCCGTTCGGCCTCGAAGGTCGAGCGCAACCGGTCGTCACGGCTGATGTCATAGCGGCGCATGAAGGTGCGGTCGGTGGTGATGCGTCCCGAATAGCTGATGCTCCAGCGCGGATCGATCTGGAACTTGCCCGCACTTTCCAGATAGCCGCGAAATTCGTCGGTGCCCGTCGTCGGCGCCGCCGACGTGTCGTTGATCGGCACGACCGAGCTGTAGGTGGCATAGCCGTTGATGCGAAAGCTGCCGAAATCGGTGAGCGCGCGGAACTCGCCCTCGACCATCGGCACCGCCTCGGTATAGACGTGCGGCGTGACCGTCAGGTCGCGGTTCGGCGCGAGGCGGAGGTAATAGGGAAGCGCGATCTCGAACCCATTGTTGCGATCGAGGCGGACATTGGGGACGAGCAGGCCGCTCCCCGCCTCGCTCGACGCGGGGTGGCTGAGCCCCGGCAGCGGGATCAGCGGCAGGCCGAAAATCTCGACCCGCGCACCCTTGTATTTGATCTTGTTCTTCGACTGGTCGTACATCACGCGCACGGCGCGGATCTGCCAGGTCGGCTTTTTGGGGCATCCTTTGGGATCGACGACGGGGCAGGGCGTATAGGCGCCGTTTTCCAGCACGACATCGCCATTGTCGAAGCGCTCGCCGCGCGCGGCCGCCATGCGGGCGCCATTCTCCAGCACGACGAGCAGATTGTCGATCACCCCGTCGCGCAGGCTGTCGCTCAGCTCGACGCGCTCGCCATAGGCGGTGTCGCCTTCGGGATTGCGGATCGCGACATCGCCCTCGGCGACGACCTGCCCGCTCTTGCGATTCCACGTCACCTTGTCGGCGCGCAGCGCGATCGCATCGCGGTTCATCTCGACATTGCCCTCTGCGACGACGACGTCGCTTTCGCTGTCGTAATGCAGATTGTCCGCGGCGAAACCGATCTGGTCCTCGCCTTCGACCTGCGGCGCGTCGACCGGGACCGGCGACACGTCGGGGGTCTGCAGATTCGGCCCGTCTGGCAGAGGCGCGTCGGCGGACAGCGTCGGAACCACCGGCGGGACGGCAGGGTCGCCCTGCTTTTGCTCGGCGGCAGGGCGATCGGGCGCCGCCTGCGCCAGCGCCGGAACCGACGTAAAGGCGATCGCGCTCGCCGTCGCCAACCAGAAGCTGCGTGCGCCGCTCGGACAAGGGGACAAAGCCCGGCTCATTTGATCAACTTTGTCCCATGCCTATATAGCGTCCACCCGGACCGGACCGGCTGCTTTGTTTTGCAACTCGCAGGCGAAACCCCTATCGGTCCGGCACGTTGCAATCAATCATCGCATAAGAAAGTTAAGCATGGACATTCAGTTTGTCGCGCAAATCGGCGCATCCGCCGATGTGATCGCCTTCCCGGTGCGCAAGGGCGAGGTGGGTTCGCTCGCTGGACCCCATGCCGCCTTGCTCGCCGCCGCAGCGGCGCAGGCGCGCTTCGAGGGCGCGGCGGGCGCGGTCGCTGAAACGGTGGCGCTCGACGGCGATGCAGCGAAGCGGCTGCTGCTCGTCGGCATCGGCGAGGGCAGTGTCCATGATCTCGAACGCGGCGGTGCGGCGCTCACCGCGCGGCTCCAGACGAGTGGCGCGAGCGCGGTGTCGGTCGATTTCACCGCGACCAAGGCCGACGAAGAGGACGTCCTCGCTTTCGCGATGGGCGCGAAACTTCGCAACTGGCGCCTCGACACCTATCGCACCAAGCTCGCCGACACCGCGAAGCCGAGCCTCGAGACGATCACCATCGCGTCGGCCGCCGGCGACCTTTCGGAGCGCTGGGCGGGCTATTCGGCGGTCGCCGACGGCGTCGCGCTGACGCAGACGCTCGTCGCCGAGCCGCCGAACATCCTCTATCCCGAAAGCTTCGTCGAGCGCTGCCAGCATCTCGCCGACCTCGGCGTCGAGCTCGAAATACTCGACGAACGCCAGATGAAGGCGCTCGGCATGGGCGCGCTGCTCGGCGTCGCGCAGGGCTCGACGCGCCCGCCGCGGCTGCTCGCGATGCGCTGGAACGGCGGCAAGGCGGGCGAGGCGCCGGTCGTGTTCGTCGGCAAGGGCGTCACTTTCGACACCGGCGGTATCAGCCTCAAGCCCGGGCCGGGCATGGACATGATGAAATGGGACATGGGCGGCGCGGGCGCGGTCGCGGGTGCGATCAAGGCGATCGCCGGACGCAAGGCAAAGGCGAATGTCGTCGGTGTCGTCGGGCTCGTCGAAAATATGCCCGACGGCAATGCGCAGCGCCCCGGCGATATCGTGACCACCATGTCGGGCCAGACGGTCGAGGTGCTCAACACCGACGCCGAAGGCCGGCTCGTGCTCTGCGATGCGATCGCATGGGCGCAGAAAAGCTATGATCCCAGGGTCATCGTCGATCTTGCGACGCTCACCGGCGCGATGGTCATCTCGCTCGGTCACGAATATGGCGGCATGTTCGCGAACGACGACGATCTCGCGGCCAAGCTGCTCGGCGCGGGCGAGGCGAGCGGCGACAAGCTGTGGCGCTTCCCGCTGTCGCCGGCCTATGACAAGCTGATCGACAGCCCCATTGCCGACATCAAGAATATCGGCCCGCGCGAGGCGGGATCGATCACCGCGGCGCAGTTCCTCAAGCGCTTCGTGAACGAAGGCGTCGCCTGGGCGCACCTCGATATCGCGGGCATGGCGTGGCACGACAAGGACGGGCCGACCTATGCCAAGGGCGCGACCGGCTATGGCGTGCGCCTGCTCGACCGCCTGATCGCCGACCATTTCGAGGGGTGAGATTGGCTTCGATCCAAACCCCGTTTGTCCTGAGGAGGGGCTGAGCGAAGTCGAAGACCCGTCTCGAAGGACGTCTGCGTGGCGGCAATGCCCTTCGAGACGCCATTTCGACAAGCTCAATGGCTCCTCAGGGCGAACGGATGAGGAGAACGCATGATCCGCGTCGATTTCTACCGCCTGACCCGCGATCCCGTCGAGCGCGTGCTCCCCGCGATCGCGACGCGCATCCTCGACGCCGGTGACCGGCTCCTCGTCGTCGCGGCCCCTGCGATGCAGCGGCAGGCGATCGACGCCGCGCTCTGGGCGCACCAGCCCGCGAGCTTCCTGCCGCACGGCATGGCCGGCACCCCCGACGCTGCCGACGAACCGGTCCTGATCGCGGGAACGCTCGACACGCCCGCCGCCAACGGCGCGGCAATGCTTGCGATCGCCGACGGCGAATGGCGCGAGGAGGCGCTGGCATTTGACCGGACGTTCCTCTTCTTCGATAACAGCCGCATCGACGACGCCCGCGCGACGTGGAGAACACTCGGCGCGGCCGAGGGCGTCGAACGGCATTTTTGGCAGCAGGACGACCGTGGTCGCTGGTCGGAAGGCCCTTGAGGAGAAGCGATGATGCGGATTGCGATGGCGGTGATGGCGGCGAGTCTGGCTCTCGCCGGGTGCGGGTCGAAATCGGATACCGAATTGGCGAGCGGGACGATTACCGATCCCGATACGGGCGAGAAAACCGACTATAGCGTCACGACCGACGGCGACGAAGGCAATCTCAGCATCAAGACCGAGGATGGCGAGATGCAGTTCGGCAGCGGCGCCGCCAACGCGAAGCTCCCCGACGGCTTCGCCCCCTATCCGGGCTCAAAGATGACCGGCGGTTTCACCGCGACCGGCAAGGACGGGCAGGGCGGCATGGCGAGCTTCGAAGCGCCGGGCAAGGCCGAGGATGTCATCGCGCATTTCCGCCGCCAGGCCGAGGCCGCGGGCCTGAAGGTGAATGCCGAAGTCAGTTCGGGCAACACGCTGCTGCTCGGCGCCGAAAGGCCCGACGACAGCAAATCGGGCGTGCAGGTCACCGCGACGCAGCAAGGCGATATGGTGAAGGGCAGCGTCACCTACGGCATGGGCGGCTGACCTATTCTCTTCCCCCTCGATGGGGGAAGGATACGCAGCCTTGCCGCTTCAGCGGCTAGGCGCAGTTGGATGGGGGTGATGGTGCCGCTCTGACGCGCATCTCCGCTTCGCCTTCTGTTCTTGCGGTGCGGCGAAAGCGCGGCTAGAGGCGCGCGCAACCCAATCCAAGCACATACAGGAGCTTCCCCATGGCGGTCACCCGCACCTTTTCGATCATCAAGCCCGACGCGACGCGTCGCAACCTGACCGGCGCCGTCACCAAGATGCTCGAAGACGCCGGCCTGCGCGTCGTCGCGTCGAAGCGCATCCACATGACCCGCGAGCAGGCCGAAGGCTTCTACGCGGTCCACAAGGAGCGCCCCTTTTTCGGCGAGCTCGTCGAATTCATGACCTCGGGCCCCGTGGTCGTCCAGGTTCTCGAGGGCGAGAATGCGATGCAGCGCAACCGCGACGTCATGGGCGCGACCAACCCCGCCGACGCCGCCGAAGGCACGATTCGCAAGACCTTTGCCGAAAGCATCGAAGCGAACACCGTCCACGGCTCGGACTCGGACGAAAATGCGGCGATCGAAATCGCCTATTTCTTCAAGCCCGAAGAAATCGTCGGCTGAACAAAAAAACCGAAAGAAGGCCGCCGGAGCGATCCGGCGGCCTTTTTGCTGCTCAAAGCAGCGGGCTCAGCGTCGCGAGCAGGTTGCGCCAGATCCGCCGCGTAGCCCCGACCCGCGCCAGCGTAGCGGCGGTCACCGCGTCCGAATCGGCGCGATACGCCTCCTGCCGCGCGCGCACCTCCTCGGTAAAGGCGGGGTCGGCGAAGAGGATATTATTCTCGAAATTCAGCTCGAAGCTCCGCCGGTCGAGGTTCGCCGACCCGACGAGCGCAACTTCGCCATCGACAGTGATCGTCTTCGCATGAAGCAGCCCGGGACGATATTCATAGAGCCGCACCCCCGCCGCGATCAGGTCGTCGTAATAGCTGCGGCTCGCCGCCGCGACGATGCGGCTGTCGTTGCGCCGCGGCACGATCATCGTCGTCGCGACCCCGCGCCGCGCGGCATCGAGCAGAGCAAAGAGCAATTGCTCGTCGGGCACGAAATAGGGCGTCGTGACGATCAGTTCGCGCCGCGCCGCATGGATCAGCGCGCTGAAGCAGGCGGGCATCGCGGGGTAGGGCAGGTTCGGCCCCGTCGCGATCACTTGCGCCGCGATTCCCGGCGCGGCGGCGGGCGGCGGCGCCGCCTCGGGCTGTAGCAGCGCGCCCACATCGTCGCCGCGCTCGCTTTCCCAGTCGGCGGCAAAGACGAACTGGCACGCCTGCACCACCGGCCCCTCCCAGCGCATCATGATGTCGACCCACGGCGCATAGCGCGACTTGATGCGAAATTCGGGATCGGCGAGATTCTGGCTGCCGCACCAGGCGATGCGATTGTCGACGATCAGCTGCTTGCGGTGATTCCTCAGGTCGAAGCGCCCGCGAATCAGCGTCCAGACGAGCCCGCCGATCGGCAGCGCGATGCGCGCGTCGATTCCGGCATTACGCATTTCGATCCAGTGTGCCGAGCGGATGAAGCCGCGCGACCCCAGCGCATCGGCGAGCACCCGCACCGCCACCCCGCGCTTCGCCGCGCGGACCAGCGCATCCTTGATCCGGAACCCATTGTTGTCGGCGAGCCAGATATAGAAGCACAGATGGACGCTCTCCCGCGCCGCGTCGATATCCTCGACCATCATGCGGATCGCGGCATTGCTGTCGGGCGCCAGCAGCGCGCGATTTCCCGCGGTCGGGGGCAGGCGGTTCACCGTCTCGGCGAGCGCAAAGGGCGCCGCATAGGGCGTCGCGCGCAGCCCCGCGCGCACCGGTTCATTCTCGCCCGGATGCGGCAGATGCTCTTCGATCGTGCGATAGCGCGCGCGCCGCTTCGCGCTGATCCGCGCCTCGCCGAGCAGCAGATAGGCGACGACGCCGAGCACCGGCACCGCGATCGTCGCGATCAGCCAGGCGATGCGCGACGCCGGCTCGCGCTGCGGCCGCAGCAATATCCGCCCGATCACGACGGCATAGATCGCGAAGGAAAGGATCGACAGGGCGAGGGCGACGTCCGTGTTCACGCCGCCTTTTCACCCATCTTCACGGCAAAAGCCAAGCGCGCGTCAGAAGTCGTCCGCGGCCGCCATCAATCCCGCGAGCTTCTTCGGCGCCACCGCGCGCCAGCTCTTCGCGATCCAGCCCGCGAGATGCTCCCAATCATTGTCGCCAAGGTCGAGGCGGATCGCGATCCACCCGTCGCCGAAATAGGCGGGACGGAAATAGCGCGCTTCGTCCTGTTCGATCAGCATCGCCTGTTCTTCGGCGCCGCTGATCTTGACGAGCAGCGCGGTGCGCCCGTCGCCATGATGGTCGGCCGAAAACCACGCGAATTTCTTGCCCTTGACGATCCCGAAGCAGGGCATGCCGTGCGACAGCGTCTCTTCGGCCTCGGGCATCGCCATTGCCGCCTCGCGCACGCGCCCCAGCCAGTAATCGGGGGTCCGCTCGCGCATCACAAAAGCGGCGAGCGTCGGCGGATAAAGCTGATGCTCGGCGATCCGCACCCGCGCGCTCAGCGTCTCGGCGGTGTCGCCGGGCAGAATTGCCACCGGCGTCTGGGCGAGCACCGGCCCGTCGTCGAGCGCCGGCGTCACGACATGGACGCTGCACCCGCCGTGGCGGTCGCCGTTCGCGATCGCCTGCGCATGGGTGTCGAGCCCCTTATATTTCGGCAGCAGGCTCGGATGGATGTTGAGCATCCGCCCCGCCCAGCGCGCGACGAAATCGTCGCTCAATATCCGCATATAGCCCGCAAGCGCGACGAACTCGGCGCCGGCTTCGCGCAATTGCTCATCGACCAGCACGTCGAAGGCCGCGCGGCTCATGCCCTTGTGCGACAGGCTCCACGTCGCGACCCCCTCGGCCGCCGCGAGTGCAAGCCCCGGCGCATCGGGATTGTTGCTCGCGACGAGCACGATCTGATAGGGGCAGCTTTCCGCCTTTGCGGCGTAGAGCAAGGCGGCCATATTCGTGCCGGTGCCCGAGATCAGGACGGCGACGCGGGCTTTCACAGCGATCCTCCCCGGAACGGGGAGGGGGACCAGCGAAGCTGGTGGAGGGGCACAGGCTGGGCCGGCTGACGTCGAAAGGTCACGCAGAACCGCACGTGCCCCTCCACCATCCTGCGGATGGTCCCCCTCCCCGTTTCGGGGAGGATCTTACGCATCATGCGTCGCCGACCACGCCGCCATCGCGCTCCACGTCCCGGCGCCGCCGCTCACCGTGCAGCCCTTCGCACCCTCGGCGATATGGCCGATCCGGAACACCGTCTCACCCGCGGCTTCGAGCGCCGCGGTCACGTCCGCCACATCGCCCTCGGCGACGACCACCGCCATGCCGATCCCGCAGTTGAAGGTGCGCGCCATCTCCTCGGGCTCGATAGTCCCCTGCGCCTGCAGGAACGCCATCAGCCGCGGCTGCCCCCACGCATCGGCATCGACATGCGCGTGTAGCGTTTTCGGCAGGATGCGCGGGATATTTTCGAGCAGGCCGCCGCCGGTGATATGCGCGAGCGCATGGACCTTGCCGCTCTTCACCAGCGGCAGCAGGCTTTTCACATAGATGCGCGTCGGCGCCATCAGCGCGTCGATCAGCAGGACATTCTGATCGAAAAGGGCAGGGCGGTCGAGCTTCCAGCCCTTGTCGGCGGCGAGCCGGCGCACGAGCGAAAAGCCGTTCGAATGCACCCCCGACGAGGCGAGGCCCAGGATCGCGTCGCCCGCTGCCACCTTGTCGGCGGTCAGCACGTCGCCGCGCTCGACCGCACCGACGCAGAAACCGGCGAGGTCATAGTCGCCGTCCGCATACATCCCCGGCATTTCGGCGGTCTCGCCGCCGATCAGCGCGCATCCCGCCTGCTTGCACCCTTCGGCGATGCTGGCGACCACCGCGGTCGCTTGCGTCTTGTCGAGCCTTCCGGTCGCATAATAATCGAGGAAGAAGAGCGGCTCGGCGCCCTGGACGATCAGGTCATTGACGCACATCGCGACCAGGTCGATGCCGACCCCGTCGTGGCGCCCCGATTCGATCGCGAGCTTCAGCTTGGTGCCGACTCCGTCGTTGGCGGCGACGAGCAGCGGATCGGTGAATCCCGCCGCCTTCAAGTCGAAAAAACCGCCGAAACCGCCAAGGTCGGCGTCCGCGCCGGGGCGCCGCGTCGCGCGGGCCAGCGGGGCGATGGCACGGACCAGCGCATTGCCGGCGTCGATCGACACGCCAGCCCCGGCATATGTATAGGGGACGGGCTCGTTGTGCTTGGATTCCATAGAAGGCGCGACTAACGAGTTCAGCCGACAAATGCCATGATTTCCTTGTCGGCGTTCGCCGCTTTGGCCTAGAGCAGCCTGAATCGTCGTTCCCGTCATATGCTTCACGCAAAATGGCAAAAGGTGGTTATCGCAGCTTGGCACTGAGGACATTGACAGGAATCGTCATTGCGAGGAGCGAAGCGACGCGGCAATCCAGAGCTTGCGCAAGCCGCCCTGGATTGCTTCGCTCCGCTCGCAATGACGAAGGACGTGAATCCGGCGTCGTCAGCTATTTGGTCGGGATAAGGCATTAGGACATCATGATTTCGGCCGCACTTCCTCGCTTTCGCTCCGGTTTTCCACGATCGGCTCTCCGCCGCGACTGGCGCCTGTTTGCGCTCGCCGGCCTGCTGATCGCGCTGCTCGTTACGGGGATCGTTCAGGGGCAGATCGCGCGCGGTGACCGCGGCATCACGCCGATCAACAGCAGCGGCGACTTTCTGACGAGCGGCATCAAGATCGACGTGACCGCGAAAAATGCGGAGGAAGCGCGCGAACTCGGCTGGCGCGAGGCGCAGCGCAAGGGCTGGGCGCAGCTCTATCGCAAGACGAACGGCAGCGACGGCCCGGCGCTCGGCGATTCGGTGCTCGACGGCATCGTCACCGCGATCGTCGTCGAAAAGGAAGAATTCGGCCCGCGCCGCTATGTCGCGACTCTCGGCGTCCAGTTCGACCGCGTGCGCGCAGGGCAGATTCTGGGGGTCAGCGGCCGCACGCTGCGCTCGCCGCCTTTGCTCGTCATCCCCGTCTATTCGATCGCGGGCG
The DNA here is from genome assembly GCF_900188185.1 of Sphingopyxis indica. Lineage (GTDB taxonomy): Bacteria > Pseudomonadota > Alphaproteobacteria > Sphingomonadales > Sphingomonadaceae > Sphingopyxis > Sphingopyxis indica. Next base: position 791,096 of record NZ_FZPA01000001.1, read on the forward strand.
TCCCGCAGGTCTTCGAACGGCGCAGCGAGTGGCAGCGCGCCTGGGCCGAATATAATACGGGGCAAAGCGCGATCGACTATGTCCGCACCGCGGGAACGGGCGCCGATACCCTGCTCATCAACGCGGGGCAGGTCGGGCGCCGCGGCCGTGTGTGGTGGCGCGTCATTCTCGATCAATATGGCGCCGCTGACGTGCTGATACCGACCGCGCGCATCGAATACAGCTATCCGGGCGGTCCGATCACCGGCCATTTCGCCGCGCGTTTCGGCCCCGACGACGAATTGCTCGGCACCTTCACCATGACAGGCCCCAGCACCCGCGCGCTTCCCGACATGATGGAAAAGGCGGTGGCGCGGATGGACCGCATCTACACCGACGCGCTCGCGGCGGGCACGCTCAGGACCGACCGCTATCTCGTCCTCGAAAAGCCGGTCGAGGCCGAGGATCTGCCCGAAGAAACGATCGGGGACGACGCCCTCGCCGGCGAGGCCGACGTCAGCGTCCTGCCGCCGGCGACGCCGCAGCCCGGCGTCGCGAGCTTCACCGTCCAATATGCCTCGCCCGACGTCGAATCGGTGTCGGCGACCGAGCGCGCGGTGGGCGCGGTTCCCGGCGTGCAGTCGGCCTCGACCACCAGCCTCGCGCTCGGCGGCACGTCGGTGATGCGCGTGTCCTTCCGCGGCGACATCGCCGCGCTCAAGGCGGCGCTCGAAGCGCGCGGCTACGAGGTCCAGCAAGGCGGCAACACGCTTCGGATCAACCGTTGATGGCGCGCGCATCGGGCCAATTTGCGCTGCCACTCGACTGGAGCGCGGGCGGCGCCAACGACGGTCCGCTGATCGTCGGGGCGAGCAACGCCGACGCGGTGCGCTATCTTCAGCATGTCGCGACCTGGCCGGTCCGCACCGCGATCCTCGTCGGCCCGCCGCGATCGGGACGCAGCCTGATCGGGCGCATCTTCGCCCGCGAAACCGGCGGCCGCGTGATCGACGGCGCGAAAAGCGTGTCGGAGGAGGAGATGTTCCATGCGTGGAACGCGGCGCAGGCGAGCGGCACGCCGCTGCTCGTGATCGCCGATACCCCGCCATCCGCGTGGAATATCGGGCTTCCCGACCTCGCCTCGCGGCTGCGCGCGGTGCCCGTGCTCACCATCGGCGAGCCCGACGACTGCCTCGCCCGCGATCTCATAGAGGCGCTGTTCGCGCAGCGCGGCATGACGATCTCACCCGAAATTCCGTCCTATGTCGTGCCGCGGATGGAGCGCAGCTATGCGATGATTCACCGCGTCGTCGATGCCCTCGATTCGGCCTCGCTCGCGCAGGGGCGGCGGATCGGGGTTCGTCTCGCGCGTGAAACATTGCTGTCACAGGGGCTGATCGACCCCGATTTGCTGGAGCGGGATTCGCGCTCTTCACCGGCAGGATGACCCCCATGTCGCAGACCGAAACGCCGCTGCACGCCGACTTCGAACCCGACACCGCCCCGCCGGCCTTCGGGCCCGACCGCTTCTTCAACCGCGAACTTTCGTGGCTCGCCTTCAACCGGCGGGTGATGGAGGAAGCGCGCAATCCCGCGCATCCGCTGCTCGAACGCCTGCGCTTCCTGTCGATTTCGGGCAGCAACCTCGACGAATTCTTCATGGTGCGCGTCGCGGGGCTCAAGGGACAGCAGCTTCAGGGGATCGACGACCCCTCCGCCGACGGCCGCACGCCGGGCCAGGAGCTCGCCGAAATCGAGGCCGAGGTGAACCGCCTCGTCGACCAGCAGCAGAGCGAATGGCAATATCTCCACGGCCAGCTCGCCGAACAGGGGGTGATCGTCCACGGCGACGGGTCCGACGCGGCAGCGCTCCGCGCCTCGCTGCGCCAATATTTCGTCGACCAGATTTTTCCGATCCTGACCCCGCAGGTCCTCGACCCCGCGCACCCCTTTCCCTTCGTGCCCAACCGCGGGCTCGGCATCATCTTCGACCTCGAGCGCAAGGCGACGGGCGACACGGTGCGCGAACTCGTCATGATCCCCGCCTCGCTGCCGCGCTTCGTGCCGGTGCCGGGCGAGGAGACCGGCTTCGTTCCGGTCGAATATCTCATCGAAATCTTCGGCGACCTGCTCTTTCCGGGCTATGCCATCCGCTCGCGCGGCGTGTTCCGCGTCATTCGCGACAGCGACATCGAAATCGAGGAAGAGGCCGAGGATCTGGTGCGCCTGTTCCGCACCGCGATCCGCCGCCGCCGCCGCGGCCGCGTCATCCTGCTCGAACTCGCCGCCGACATGCCGGGCGAGTTGGCCGAAGTGCTGCACGCCGACATTCAGGGGCACGAGGCGATCGTCGCCAAGATCGCCGGTTTCGTCGGACTCGCGGCGCTTTCGGCGATCGTCGACGTCGATCGTCCCGACCTCAAATTCCCGGCCTATTCGCCGCGTTTTCCCGAACGAATCCGCGAACATGGCGGCGATTGTTTCGCCGCGATCCGGTCGAAGGACATCGTCGTCCATCACCCCTATGAGAGCTTCGACGTCGTGCTCTCCTTTCTGCGCCAGGCCGCGGCCGACCCCGACGTCATCGCGATCAAGCAGACGCTCTATCGCGCCGGCAACCAGTCGCCGGTGATCCGCGCGCTGATCGAGGCGGCCGAGGCGGGCAAGTCGGTGACCGCGGTGGTCGAACTCAAGGCGCGCTTCGACGAAGAGCAGAATCTCCTCTGGGCGAACCAGCTCGAGCGTGCGGGGGTGCAGGTCGTCTATGGCTTCATCGAGTGGAAGACCCATGCCAAGATTTCGATGGTCGTGCGCCGCGAAGGGCAGGGCTATCGCACCTATTGCCATTTCGGGACCGGCAATTATCACCCGATCACCGCACGCATCTACACCGATCTGAGCTTCTTCACCGCCGATCCGCGCGCGGGGCGCGATGCGGCGCAACTCTTCAACTATATCACCGGCTATGTCGAGCCCGATCATCTAGAAATGGTGATCATGTCACCGCTCAACATGCGGAAAAGCCTGTGCAAGCTGGTCGATGACGAGATTCGGGCGGCGCGCGCGGGGCGGCCGTCGGGGGTGTGGGCGAAGATGAACAGCATCGTCGATCCCGACATCATCGACAAGCTCTACGAAGCGAGCATGGCGGGGGTGCCGATCGAACTCAGCGTGCGCGGCATCTGCTGCCTGCGTCCCGGCGTGCCGGGTCTGTCGGAGACGATCCGCGTCAAGTCGGTCGTCGGCCGCTTCCTCGAGCATAGCCGCATCTGGGCCTTCGCGGGCGGCGCGGCGCTGCCGCACCAGCGCGCGAAACTCTATATCTCGAGCGCCGACTGGATGCCGCGCAACTTCGACCGGCGCGTCGAATATATGATCCCGATCGAAAATCCGACCGTCCACGACCAGATATTGGACCAGGTGCTCGTCGCGAACTTCATCGACAATGAACAAAGCTGGGAACTCCAGCCCGACGGCACCTATCTGCGCTTAACTCCGGGCGACAAGCCATTTAATCTACACCATTATTTTATGAACAACCCCTCGCTCTCGGGCCGCGGCACCGCGCTCCACAAACGCCACGACGTCCCGACCCTCGCCTTCGATATGCGCGAAGATGGATAAAATCCGCGCCCACCGCTCCGCCGTCATCGACATCGGCTCCAACTCCGTCCGTCTCGTCGTTTACGAGGGCCCGGCGCGCGCGCCCGCGGTCATCTTCAACGAAAAGGTCGCCGCCGGCCTCGGCCGCGGCCTCTCGATCGACGGTCGTATCGCGGACGAGGATGCAATGCGCGGTCTGGTGGCGCTGCGCCGCTACGCGCTGCTTGCGCGGCACATGGAGGTGAAGGATCTGCAATGCGTCGCCACCGCCGCGGTGCGCGACGCGACCAACGGCGCCGATTTCATCGCCGGCGCCGCTGAAGCGGGCCTCAAAATCCGCCTGTTGTCGGGCGAGGAGGAAGCCGAAGCCGCCGGTTGCGGCGTCCTGTCGGCGATTCCCGACGCGCGCGGCATTGCCGTCGATCTCGGCGGCGGCAGCCTCGAACTGGCTGAGGTTGCGGGTGGCGAGATCGGCCGCTGTGCATCCTTTCCGCTCGGCGTGCTGCGCCTGCCGGCGCTGCGCAGGGACGGGCAACAGGCGTTCGAGCGCGCGGTCCGCAAGATGTTGAGGGCGGCGGGCTGGCCGGGGAACCTGACCGGTTCGCCGCTCTATCTCGTTGGCGGCTCGTGGCGCGCGCTCGCGCGCCTCGACCTCGACCTTACCAAGGATCCGCTCGCGGTGCTCGACCAGCATCGCCTGCCGCGTAGCGCGTTGCGCCGTCTGCTCCGCGCGACCAAGCGGCTGAGCTTTGACGAGCTCAAGGCGATCCCCGGGATGGCATCGAACCGCGCCGCGACGCTGCCCGACGCCGCGGCGCTGCTCGCAGCGCTCGTCAATATCATCGACGTGCCCGAGATGACCGTGTCATCGTCGGGCCTGCGCGAAGGCTTGCTCTATCAGGCGCTTGACAGAAAGGTGCGCGCGCAGGACCCGCTGATCGTCGCCGCCGAATTCGAAGGCCGCCGCCTCGCGCGTTTTACCCCGCACGGCCGCGCGATCGCCCACTGGATCGCGCCGCTCTTCGCCAGCGAATCACCCGCCGACGCCCGCATCCGGCTTGCGGCGAGCCTGCTCAGCGATGTCGCATGGTCGGCGAACCCCGATTTCCGCGCCGAGCGCGGCACCGAGATCGGTCTGCACGGCAATTGGCGCGGAATCGATATCGAGGGGCGCATCCTGCTCGCACGCGCACTCCACGCAGGTTTCGGCGGCGCCGATGCCGATTTTCCGCCAATGGGGACGCTGGTTCGCGAGGAACGGCTGGCGCGCGCCCGGCAATGGGGCATCGCGATCCGCCTCGCCCAGCGCTTGACCGGCGGCGTCGAGGCGCCGCTGAAGGCGAGCGCGATCGCCGAAACCGACGGCAAGCTGACGCTCAGCCTCGATCCGGGCTGGCATCATCTTGTCGGCGAATCGGTCGAACGGCGGCTGCGCTCGCTGGCGCAGGCGCTCGACACCAAGCCCGAGATCCGGCTCCTTTGAGGGTCAGTCGGCGGTAGCGGGAACGGGTTCGATCCGGCTCATCAACAGCTTGCCGTCCTTGACCGCGAAGCCCATCCGCCCCTCGACGAGGTCGAGCGCGGCATGACCGAAAACCTCATACCGCCAGCCCTGCATCATCGGAATATCGTCGCGTCGCCCGGCGGCAAGCGCTTCGAGGTCGTCGCTGCGCGCGATCAGCCGCGCCGCAACATTGAGTTCGCGCGCGCGGATTTTGAGCAAGAGCTTGAGCAGGTCGGCGACGAGCGCCCCTTCCTTGCCGAGCCCCGGCCCGCGCGGCACGCGGTCGGGCATATCGTCCTTCGACAATGGCGCCGCGGTGTCGAGCGCCTGCATCAGGCGGCCGCCGATATCGTTCGATTTCCACGTCGCGGACAGCCCGCGCACGCGGCCGAGCCCGTCCTGATCCTTCGGCGGATGCGCGGCGAGGTCGGCGAGCGTCTCGTCCTTGACGATGCGCCCGCGCGGCAGATTCTTGTTGCGTGCCTCGCGCTCGCGCCATGCGGCGAGCGCCTTCAGCCGCCCGAGCACATCGGGCTTGCGCGACGGCATCTTGATCCGCTGCCACGCCCGCTCCGGATCGACCGCATAGTTGGTCGGGTCCGCGAGCTTTTCCATTTCTTCGTCGAGCCAATGCCCTCGGCCGGTTTTCACCAGCTTCTTGAGCATCATCGGGAAAATCTTCGCGAGATGGGTGACGTCGCCGATCGCATAGTCGATCTGCCGCTTGTCGAGCGGCCGCCGGCTCCAGTCGGTGAAGCGCGCGCCCTTGTCGAGATGCACGCCGAGCCATGCTTCGACAAGGTTCGAATAGCCGACCTGTTCGGCCTGGCCGAGCGCCATCTGGCCGATCTGCGTGTCGAAGATCGGGTGCGGCGTCTTGCCGGTCATATTGAAGATGATTTCGACATCCTGCCCGCCGGCGTGGAAGACCTTCAATATCTCTTCGTTGTCGACGAGCAGGTCGAGCAGAGGGGCAAGGTCGATGCCCGGCGCCATCGGGTCGATCGCGGCGGCGTGCGCGTTGTCGGCGACCTGGATCAGACAGAGTTCGGGCCAGAAAGTATTCTCGCGCATGAACTCGGTATCGACCGCGATGAAATCGCTGTCCCGGATCAGATCGCAAAATTCGATGAGCGCTTCGCTGGACTCGATTAACGGATGGACTTGCATGTCGCGCCTATACAGCTAGTTGATGCGGACGGGCAGGAAAAATTGTCCAAATCTCTTCGGGTCGCGCAGCCGGAATACCGGCATGGGGTAAACAGAAGGGGTTTGTCATGTTGTGGGTCGGTTGGGGGGTCGCCCTCCTCGCGCTCGCGCTGCTCGCGGGGCAATATGCCGCCGGACAGGCGGATATGTTCGTCTCGATCGCCAATCCGCGACCGCTCGACGAAGATCATATGGTGGTGACGCTGAAAGGATGGGGATTCGCGAGCAAGGCCGCGCAGCCCTTCCTTGCCGGCGCTTCCGACTTCGGACTGTCCGATGTGCGCGTCTATGCCACGCGGCGCCAGATGCTGAAGTCGATCGCCAGCTTCGGCTTTGTGCGGCCAGTGACCGTCGCGTGGCGCGCCCATGCCGGCATCCAGCCGCTCGGGGACGCCTGATGCCGATCGTGCAGCTGGGCGATCCGGGGCGATGGACCAATTATCACGGCACCGGCTTTTGCCGCGACGCGGCGCGCTTCGGCCTGCGCAGCGGCGATGCGCAGCGCGGGCGCGACGAACTCGCGATCGCGGCGGCGGCGGTGCAGGACTGGCTCGGACGCGCCAAGGCCGAAGGCAAGCGCGTGCGTCCGCTCGGCGCGGGCTGGTCGCCCTCTAACATCAACATATGCGCCGATGGCTGGCTGCTCCACACGCGCCGCTTCAACCGCTGTTTCCGGATCGCGCAGGACGACGTGCGACCCGGCATCGACGCCGCGAGGCTGATGCTCGTCGAAGCCGGCGCGCTGGTCGACGAGGTTTCGGACAAGCTCGAGGAGCAGGGGCGCTCATTGTGGACGAGCGGGGCGGGCAACGGCCAGACCTTTGCCGGCGCCTGCGCCACCGGAACCCACGGTTCGATGGTCGCGCGCGGCGGCATTCAGGATCATGTCCGGGCGGTCCAGATCGTCACGCCGCAAACGGCCTATTGGGTGGAGCCCGAAGCAGGCGTGATGACCGACGATTTCATCACCGCCGCGGGCGCGGTGCCGCTGCGAAACGAGGATATTTTCGCCGCGGCGCAGCTTCCGGTCGGATCGCTGGGCATCGTCACCGCGATGGTGGTCGACAGCGTGCCCAAATTCCTCGTTCGGCCGATCCAGAATTTGCGAATCATCGACCGCGATGCGCTCGACTGGCTCGCCGCGGGCGACTTTCGCCGCTTTTCGGCGGCCTATGCGCTCGATCGCGACCCGGCGTTCGTCCAGATGATCGTCAATCCCTATAAGCCTTTCAGGCGGCCCGCGATGCTGCGCTTTCTCTATCGCGAGGAGTGGCGCCCCGACTATCCGCGCGCGACGCCCGGCGAGCTGGGCGCCGGCTACGATGCGTTGAGCCTGCTCGGCCGCTTCCTCGACGATTATCCGTTCGCGCGTGGCGCGCTGCTGCAATTTGCGATGAAGCGCGGCTATGCGAGCGGACCCGATGTCGACGATCCGCCGGTCTATGGCAGCTGGGGGGAGGGGCTCGACACGCACCGCCCGCTCGCCGGCCTGTTCAACGCCTCGGTGACGATCGACCGCGCCGACCTGCCGCATGTGTTCGAGCTCGCCTGCCGTGCCTATGTGCGGCACGGCGGTTCGACGGTGATGACGGTGCGCTTCATGGAGCGCGCCCAGGGCCTGCTCGCGCCCGCGCGCTTTCCGCACAATGCGGTGATCGATTTCGACGGCCCGCGCAGCGAGCGCACGGCCAAGGCCTATCAGGCGGTCGTCGACCTGCTCGATGCCGAAGGCGTCGCCTTCACGCGCCATTGGGCCAAAAGCTGCCGGCTCGACGCGGCGCGCGTCGCCGCCGATTATGGCGAGGATCTGCAACGCTGGCTGGCGGCGCGCAACCGGCTGATCCCCGATCCGGCGGATCGCGCCCTGTTCCGCAGCGAAGTGCTCGACGGGCTGGGCCTGACCTGCTGACGCGGCGGTCAGCGCAAGCGGCGGACCAGACGCTTGACGCCGGCAATGAGCAGCCGCTGCGCAACGATGCCCACCACCACGCCGGCAAGCTTGCGGCCGGGATGCACCGGCTCGGCCGAGGGGGAGGCTTCGGCGGCTGTCACTGCCTCCGGTTTGCCCGGCTTCGGCGGCGTCGATTTGGGCTTTGCGCGAACCGCCTTGCCCGCTGCCTTGACTGGTTTTGCCATCGCCACCCCTTTCGATTTCGGCGCGCGCATCGAAACGGTTCCGCCGTGCGCTGTCAACCGCGGCGGGCGAAAATCCCTTGGCGCCCCTTGACAAAAGCCGCTTTGCCCTGCCTTAGGCGCGCCATGTCTGCGCGCTGATTTTCCGCGCGTCTCCAACACATGAAAGACCGAATGATGCACGCCTATCGCACCCATAATTGCGGCCAGCTTCGCAGCCAGGATGTCGGCCAGACGGTCCGCCTGTCGGGCTGGGTGCATCGCAAGCGCGACCATGGCGGGCTGCTCTTCGTCGACCTGCGCGATCACTATGGGGTGACCCAGATCGTCGCCGACAGCAGCGATCCCGCCTTTGCGACGCTCGATGCGCTGCGCTCCGAAAGCGTCGTGACCATTACCGGCGACGTCGTCGCGCGCTCGGCCGAGACGGTCAATGCGAGCCTGCCGACCGGTGAGATCGAGGTTCGCGCGCGCGAAGTCGCTGTGCAGTCGTCGGCAGCCGAACTGCCGCTGCCGGTCGCGGGCGAGCAGGACTATCCCGAGGACATTCGCCTTAAATACCGCTTCCTCGACCTGCGCCGCGAACGGCTGCACGCCAATATCCTGCTCCGCTCGAACGTGATCGCGAGCCTCCGCCGCCGCATGGTCGATCAAGGCTTCACCGAATATCAGACACCGATCCTGACCGCCTCATCGCCCGAGGGCGCACGCGACTATCTGGTGCCGAGCCGCGTCCATCCCGGCAAATTCTATGCGCTGCCGCAGGCGCCGCAGATGTTCAAGCAGCTGCTGATGGTCGCGGGCTTCGACCGCTATTTCCAGATCGCGCCCTGTTTCCGCGACGAGGATGCGCGCGCCGACCGTTCGCCCGGCGAATTCTACCAGCTCGATTTCGAGATGAGCTTCGTCACGCAGGACGATGTGTTCAATGCGATCGAGCCCGTGCTCGCAGGGGTGTTCGAGGAATTTGCGAATGGCAAATCGGTGACGCCGGCGGGGCAGTTCCCGCGCATTCCGTATCGCGAGTCGATGCTGAAATATGGCAACGACAAGCCCGACCTCCGCAATCCGCTCATCATCAGCGACGTGTCGGCGCACTTCGCCGGTTCGGGCTTCGGCCGCTTCGCCGACATCGTCGCCGCGGGCGACGTGGTGCGCGCGATTCCTGCGCCCGGAACCGCCGAGAAGAGCCGCAAATTCTTCGACGACATGAACAGCTGGGCGCAGGGCGAGGGCTTTGCGGGGCTCGGCTATGCGACGCGCAAGGGCGGCGAGTGGGGCGGCCCGATCGCCAAGAACCATGGCGCCGACAAGATGGACGCGCTCGCCGCCGAACTCGGCCTCGGCCCCGACGACGGGCTGTTCTTTGCCGCGGGCAAGGAGGCGGTCGCGGCGAAACTCGCGGGATTGGCGCGCACGCGCGTCGCCGAACAGCTGGACCTCATCGACGCGAACAAGTTCGAGCTGTGCTGGATCGTCGACTTCCCGATGTTCGAGGCCGACGAGGAAACGGGCAAGATCGACTTCAGCCACAACCCTTTCTCGATGCCGCAGGGCGAGCTTGAAGCGTTGGAGACCAAGGACCCGCTCGACATTCTCGCGTGGCAATATGACATCGTCTGCAACGGCGTCGAACTGTCGTCGGGCGCGATCCGCAACCATCGCCCCGACATCATGTACAAGGCCTTTGAAATTGCGGGCTATAGCCAGGCCGAGGTCGATGCCAATTTCTCCGGCATGATCAACGCCTTCAAATATGGCGCACCGCCGCACGGCGGGTCCGCACCGGGCGTCGATCGGATCTTGATGCTGCTCGCCGACGAGCCCAACATTCGCGAGGTCGTCGTCTTCCCGATGAACCAGAAGGCCGAGGACCTGATGATGGGCGCCCCCGCACCCGTCACCGACAAGCAGCTCAAGGAATTGCATATCCGGCTGGTGGACGGCCCCAAGGGCTGATCTTTGCAGTTCATGTGAAACTGTGCTACACGGTTTCACATGAAGAATGTCACTATCGCGCTCGACGAGGAAACCCATCGCCGCGCGCGCATCCGCGCCGCCGAGTTGGGCACGTCGTTGTCGGCGCTGGTGAAGGCCTATCTGGAACAGCTCGGGAGCGACGAGACCGCCCCGGCAACGGGAGTGCGCGAGATGCCGACGAGCTTTACGGCGATGCCGCCCGTCGCTTCGGGCGCTCCGCCCAAGCCCCGCAAGCCGCGGCAGCCGGGCGCGCTGAAAGGCAAGATCCGGGTCGCCGACGATTTCGATGTTACGCCCGACTGGCTGATCGACGCTTTTGAAGGCAAGGATTCGGACCTGCCCTGGCCCGAATGAGGCTGCTGCTCGACACGCATGTCCTGCTGTGGTGGCTCGGCGATAATCCGCGTCTCGGGCCGGAGGCGCGCGGGCGTTTCCAGCGCGGCGACGACGAGCTTTATGCGAGCATCGCCTCGCTGTGGGAAATCGCGATCAAAAACCGGACGGGAAAGATCGACGCGACGGCATCGCTGATCGCTGCCCATCTTGCCGACTGCGCCATCCCGGTTCTTCCCGTCGAACTCGCACATCTTACCTTGCTCGAGCAATTGCCGCTGATCCATCGCGACCCGTTCGACCGGATGGTGGTCGCGCAGGCGCTGGCGCTGTCGGCCACCGTCATCACCGACGATGCGATGATCGGCGCCTATGGCATTCCCTGCATCGCGGCGGGCAAATAGCAATGCCTCCCATGCGCGAACACCGGCTCGAAACGCCTGAGGGCGACATCTGCTGGTTCGAATGGGGGAGGCGCGGCGCAGCACCTTCATTGCTGCTGCTCCACGCGACCGGCTTTCATGCGCGGCTGTGGGATCAGGTCGTCGCGGCGTTGCCGTCCGGTACACATGTCATTGCCCCCGATCACCGCGGGCACGGACGCAGCTTCAAACCGGCATCGCTGTCCGACTGGGCCACCAATGCAGAGGTGCTGCTGCCGCTGGTCGACCTCTTTGCGGGCACGCCGCTGGTCGGATGCGGGCACAGCATGGGCGGCTATGTTCTCACGCGGCTGGCGGCCGAGCGGTCCCCGGCGTTCGGCCATCTCGTGCTCGTCGATCCGGTGATCATGGCGCCGGCGCTCTATGAAGGCGCGGGCGAGGGGGCGGTGCCCGACCCGGCGCTGCACCCGGTCGCACGGCGGCGCAACCGCTGGGAGGGCGCGGAGGCGATGCGCGCGCGCTTCGCGGATCGCTTGCCCTACAGCCGTTGGCAGCCGCATGTGCTCGCTGACTATTGCACCTATGGCCTGCTTCCTTCGGCCTCGGGCGAAGGGTTCGAACTCGCCTGTCCGCCCGCACTCGAAGCGTCGATGTACCAGAATGCGCTGCGGACCGATCCCTACCGCTGGCTCAAAGAGCTGGTTGCACCGGTCACGCTGGTCCGCGCGCCAGCGGGAGAGCGCGGCGGCGATCTCGACTTTTCGCGAAGCCCGACCTGGCCGGAACTCGGCACGTATCTCGGCGCGCAACGCGACGAGTTATGGGCGGAAAACAGCCATTTTATCCCGATGGAAGATCCAGCCCGGGTCGCCGCGCTACTGGCCACTTCTGTATCAAAACTGGACGCTTTCGGGCCTCAACAGGGTTAACCGCGTCGCCACTCTTGCACGGCCGTGATAGCAGCCCGGCGAGATCAAAGAGGCACGCGATGACCATCGACCTCGCCGACTATGAGGCCGGCGCGAAACATGAGGGCAAATATGGAGACGACCTGCTCGCGCTGCAGGAACGGCTTGAGCGCGTGCAGGCCGCACATATCACGCATCGTCAACGTAGCGTCATCATGATCGAAGGCTGGGATGCGGCGGGGAAGGGCGGCATCATCCAGCGGATGACCGCGCGGCTCGACCCGCGCTATTTCGAAGTCTGGCCGATCGGCGCGCCGACCGAGGAGGAAAAGGCGCGGCATTTTCTGTGGCGTTTCTGGACGCGCCTGCCCGGCAATCGCGAAATCTCGATCTTCGATCGCAGTTGGTACGGCCGCGTCCTCGTCGAGCGCGTCGAGGGCTTTGCGACCGAAGCCGAATGGCGCAAGGGCTATGACGAGATCAACGAGTTCGAGGCGCAACTCACCGGCAGCCGCACCAACCTCGTCAAGCTCTTCATCCATGTAACGCAGGCCGAACAGGACAAGCGCCTCGCCGACCGGCTGAACGATCCGTGGAAGCGTTGGAAGACCGGCACAGAGGATTATCGCAACCGTGCGCGGCGGGCGGATTATCTCGACGCGATGCACGAGATGTTCCGGCTCACCGACACGCGTTGGGCGCCGTGGAAGGTGATCGACGGCAACAACAAGAAGGCGGCGCGGATTGCCGCGCTGACCCATGTTGCCGAGGCGCTGGAGGCCGCGGTGCCGATGACACCGCCCGATCGCGACCCCGCGCTCGTCGAGCTCGCATCAGAGGCGTTTGGCTACAAGGTGAAAGACTAGCCTATCCCCTATTTTGCGGCCCTTCGGCTAGCAATGCGGCGAGCCAGTTGTTACATGAGCGGGATGAGCCGCGCCAAGAGATCCGACGATTGGGGTTTTCCTCGCTGGCGCGCCTATGGTGCGTCGCGCGAGGCGCAGCAGGTCCGCATTTGCGACCGCCACGGCTGCACCCAGCCCGGCAATTGCCCGGCGCCCAAGTCGCCGAACAGCCCCGATCGCTGGTATTTCTGCGAAAGCCACGCCGCCGAATATAATCGCGGCTGGGACTATTTCGCCGGGCTGAGCGCCGAGGAGGCCGCCGAGCGCGCGGCGAGCGAAGCACGCGGCGCGCGCAGCTATGCCCGCGCCCAGCATTATGGCTGGGGCGGCGAGGGCGACGGCAGCCGCAGCGCGGACGAAATGCGCGCGCTTGAGGTGCTGGGGCTCGACCCCGACAGCGATTTCGAAGCCGCGAAGAAAGCGTGGCGCGGCCTGGCCAAGGAATGTCATCCCGACGTCAAGCCGGGCGACGCCGATGCTGCAAAACGCTTCGCCGCCGGGCAGGCCGCCTTTGAGGTGCTCAAACAGGCCGAAGAGCGCAAGAGCTGGAAACCGGCCTGACCATAGGTCAGGACCTTAATAAGCGACGTCGATGGCGACGCGCAGCGTGCGCGGGCGTAGCGGCGTCAGATAACCGTCGCTGCCTTCGACGAAAGGCGTGCCCAGCGCGAAGCGGTTGCCGCGTTCGTCGAGCAGATTGGTAAGCGTCAGCGTCAGCCCGCGACGCGCGTTGCCGACGCGCATTGCAAGGCCGGTATCGACATAGTCGCCCTGGCCCTCGCCGAGCACGGGGCCGATCCCGAGACGCGACGGGCCGATATATTTGGCCCAGCCGTTGACGCGAAACTCCTCGCCGTCGCCGACGATCGTCCAGTAATTGAAGGCGCCGCGAACCGCGTGGCTCGCGACATTGGGAATGCGGCCGAGCCGCGCAGGTGCCGCCATCGCGATCAGCGCGATCTGCGGCGCCAGATCGTCGACCTTGCTCTCGTTATAGACCGCGCCGAGTTCGAACGACAGCTGCCGGGTCGGGCGCACCGCCAGCGCGCCCGAGATGCTGGTGATCCGCCCGTCGCCGATGTTGGCGGTGCTCGGAAAGCCGCTCGCGTCGATGAAATCAGCCTGGATGTCGCGCCAGCGGCTGTAGGATAGCGAAACATAGGCATCGAATGGCGTCTCGCCGCGCTCGCCGACCCGTACGCCGCCCTCCCAGGTGCGCACCTGATCGTTGCTGAAGCGGCGCACGAAATTGCCGTCGATCGCGAGCCCGCCCGGGCGGAATCCTTCCTGATAACGCGCATATAACGTCAGATTTTCGAGCGGCGTCGCGAGGAGCGAGAAGGAGGGGAGAAGATCGGTTTCGGTGCGATGCGCGGCGATGGCGCGGTTGGCGTCGGCGAGCGCGAAAGGCACGTCCTCGCCGCTGCCGCCGAGCCGTGCGTGCGAGACGCGCACCCCGCCCGTCGCGACGAGGTCGCGGGCGATTTCCACCGTCGCTTCGCCATAGCCGGTGAATTCGGTGACGTCGTTGGTAACCCCGGTGAGCGGCGCCTGGAACATCGCCTCGCCATATTCGCGCCGCTGGCGCGTCCTGTTGTCGACGAAGCTCGCCCCGACGACCCAGCCGAGACCATCGTGAAAGGGGCGCGACAGCCGCGTTTCGCTGACGAACATCCGCGTCGCATTATATTGATCGAGCAGCCGCGGCGTTTCACCAACCTTGCCCGCGTCGAAGCGCTCGAACAGCTTGTGGTCGATGAAGGCGCTCGACGACTGCAGGTGCAGCCCGTCCCAATCCTTCGCGATGACGAGCGTACCCATCGCGTAGCGCGCGCGTGCATTCTGCTCGACCATCGAATAGCGGGTGAGCGGCGGGGCGTCCTTGTCGGCATATTGCGCATCGTCGGACGTGATGCGTTGATAGACGCCTCCCAGGTCGATCGCCCAGTCGTCGCCCGCATCGAAGCGAAAGGTCGCGCGCGCCCCGCGCGTATTGACGCGGTTGACGTCATTCTGACCGCGCAGCGGATTGTCGATATAGCCACCCTCGGCGAGCATATAGCCAACGAGGCGCAGTGCATGGCCGTTGTCGCCGACGGGCAGGTTGGCGATCGCGCCGATGTCGCCGCCGGGGTCGCCATGCTGCGTTACCGATGCGCCCGCGATCGCCTGGAGTTCGATCGCATCGGGATCGGGTGCGTTGGGGACGACGCGGATGATCCCGCCGAGCGAGCCCGCGCCGTAGAGCGTGCCTTGCGGGCCTTCGAGCACTTCGACATTGTCGACATCATAGAGGCGGAGGTCAGGGTCCGGCGCGTTGTAGCTGAGGCGGATATCGCCGAGATATTGTCCCACCGTCGCCTGTGTCGGGCCGGTGAAGCTCGAATCGGCGATGCCGCGGATGAACAGCTTGTTCCGCCCCGCACCCAAATGGGTCGAGGATATGGTGGCCATGCGCGACAGGATCGATTCGGTGCCGCGCTCGCCGCCGAATGCCAGATCGTCGCCATCCATTGCGGTGACGACGCCGGCGAAGTGCGAATAGGGGGTATCGGCTTTCGACGCGGTGACGACGATCTCGTCCTCGGGCCTGGCCACCATCGCCGGTTGCGGCGTCGGAGCCGGTGCAGGCGGCGGCGAGGTCGAGCGTTGCGCGACGCGCTGCGCCGGCCGCCGTTCTATGCGCCAGCTTGTCCCGCTGACCCGTACGGCGCGCGCCGCAGTCCCCGCGAGCATCCGCGCCATCGCCTCGCCGACTGGCATCCGTCCGCGCACCGAGCGAACACGGCTTTTCCACAGATCGGCGTCGGCGACGCTGACGCTGACTCCTGCCTGGCGACTGAGCACAGGAAGCGCCGCCGCAAGGCTGCCCGAAGGGACGTCGAATGCACGCTCTTCGGCCGCCATTGCCTGTGCGGGCAGGGCGATCGCGGCGCCGGCGACGAACAGGGAAAGAAAACCGCGGGTCATCTCAGCGCATCAGCACCCAGCCATCGCCCTGCCGCTCGGCCCGCGTTCCCGAGAGGGCCGCGAGATCGGCCATTGTCCGCGCGCGATCGCGATCTATGACCAGCGCGCCGCGAAAGACGAGCGCTTCGGCATTGGGCGCGATCTCCACGTCGATTCCCGCCGTGCGTTTCAGGTCCGCGGCGACCTCGCCGAGCGGCGCGCCATTATAGACGAGCAGCCCCGTGCGCCAGCCGCCCACGGTGGCGGCTTCGACGTCGTGGACCTGCGGCGCGGCACCGTCGCGCGCTTCGAGTCCCTTGCCCGCCGCGAGACGAACATTCTCGCGCTTCGGATTATAGGCGACGATACCTTCGGACACGGCGATCGAAGTGCGCCGTTCCCCGCGCACAACGTTAAAGGCGGTTCCCAGGTCCACGATCTCGGCCTCGCCAGCTTCGACAACGAATGGATCGGCATCCTTGTGCGTGACATGGAACATCGCTTCGCCGCGCTCGAGCCGCGCGAAGCGCGGGCGGTCGTCGTCGAGAAGGAGCGTGGAGGCCCCGTTGATCTCGATTTTCGATCCATCGGCAAGCGTGATGCTGCGGTGCTCGCCCGCGAGCGTCTCGATCCGCTGCGTGTCGTCGAAAAGGCCAAAGCTCGACACGCCGATCACGCCGACGATCGCCGCGGCCAGCGCGCCGCCCAGCCAGGCGCGGCGCGAGGGACGATGACGGATCGGCTCGGCGTCCCAGACGATCTGCGGCTGCTCGGCGACGGGCAGGGCGTCGAGGTCGGCGTCGAGGCTGGCGAGCGCATCATAAGCGGCAGCATGCGCCGGATCGGCTGCGAGCCAATCGGTGAAGCCGTCCCAGTCGGCAAAGGCGGGATCGCGCTGGCGGATCAGCCAGCCGGCCGCCTCTGCGTCGATGGCAATGGTGGGGTCAGCTTGCATCGAACTGCCTCCGCACGGCCGCAAGCGCGGCATAGACTTTGCGCAAATCGGCTTCGACGGTGCTCAGGCTTACCCCCATTTCGGCGGCTATATCGCGCTGGAGCATTCCGTCGACCCGGAACCGGCGAAAGATACGCGCGGGCCGTTCGCCCGTCGCTGCGATCGCCGCTTCGACGAGCGCCAGCTGCTCGCGCGAGATCAGCGCGCTTTCGGCCGTGGGTTTCTGAACCGCGGCGGCCTCGCCCCATGCCTTGTCGCGCAGCGCGCTCTGCCTTGCCGACCGATAGCGGTCGAGCATCAGATTGTTCGCCGCGCGCATCACATAGGCGAGCGGTTCGCCGATCGGTCCGCTCGCCTTTTCGGTCAAGCGCATCCACAGATCCTGAAACAGATCCTCGGCGGCGTCGCCCGCGCCGCGCACTTCCAGAAACCGGACGATACGCGCGCGGTTGGCGAGCAATACGCCCTCGATGCCATGTGCGGCGTCGGTCCGATCGGTCGCCTGTGTCATATAATATTTGGTTCGCAGCGCCGTCTTTTGTCTGGCGGTGCCGGCGGCGCCGGCCCTGTCCTGCCCCCTGAAACCGCTGTGGTATAACGGCATCGCAGCGTCATGCAACCGCAGCGGCACAAACCCCTCCGCCACGCGGGCGGAGGGGCGGAGGGGAGAAGCGAGTGCGGTCATCGGTTTGCGACTCCAGAGGCAAGGGGGAAGCAGGGTGAGGGGCGCTTCCCCCTTGCGGAGGCAGGGCCCGCCCGGGGGGATTGGGCGAACCCTGGAAGAGGGCCGGTCCGTTACAGACCGACCTTCAGGCTCGCGCGGAAGGCCCATCCAACATGATTTTGTTGTTCCTCCGCGGAGATTTCGCCACCGACCTGAAAGGCCGAGTTGCCCGCGATCCCGCGCAGGCGGCCGACCCAGCCGCTCGTGCGTTCCGCGGGGACCAGGGTGAAGGGGTCGCCGTCCTTGAACGAGGCGACGGTGGCGCCGAGCGACCCGCCGACGATCTGCCGCCGTCCGCCCTCGAGTTCGAAACGCGTCCAGCCGTCATATTCGTCGGCGCCGCCGAACTCGAGCCCGAGCGCAACGGTGCCGGTGACCGCCAGCTCGTCGCTGTCGCGCGCTCCGACCGTCAGGTCGAGCGCATCGCCGCCGCCGGTTTCGGTGTAACCGTCTTCCTTGAGCTTGTAATAGTCGACCGCGACCGTGGGGCGCAGCGTGAGCCCGCCAAGGCGGCCGTCGTGCGCGACGCTGCCCGAGGCCGAATAGAGCGTGCCGTCCCACTTGCCGCGCATCGTCTTGTCGATGTCCTCGGCGCCGGCCTCGGCGCGGAAGACGCGCGTGCCCTTCATCTTGATCGGCGCGCCCGAAATGCGCGCATTCGCTATCCAGCCGTCCGAGCGCAGCCGCCAGTGCAGCGAGCCTTCGAACTGGCTGGTGGTCACCTGATTGTCGTTGAGGCCATTGCCGTCCTTGCCGTAAAGATAGGCGATCGAACCGCCGAAGCTGCCGACGTCGGTCTTGATTTCGGCGCCGCCCGAAATGCCCCAGCCCGACACGTCATAGCTTGCGGTATCGCCGAGGCTCTTCGACGTGCCCCATACGGCCTGGTTCACCCAATAACCCCATTTGCCCTCGTCCTGATAAGGCGCATTGGGGTCCTGAAGATAGCGGGCGAGCGCGCGCGAGCCGGTGGTGACGGTTTCGAACACGCCTCCTTCATGCTCGGGCAGCATCTGCTGCATCCGCGCGCGGAAGGTGTCGCGGTCGGTGATGTCGAGGAACACGCCCTCGATATCCTCGTCGGCGGCAAGCGCGTCGATCACCGCGTTGAAGGCGCCGGCTTCCGAGCGGTTGAGTTCGAGCTCATCGACGCTCTTGCGCTCGACATCGACGATCAGCTGGGTGCCGGTCGCGGTCAGCTCGCCCTTGAAGAGATAGGGGAGCAGCGTCGTTTCGGTGGTGAGATTGTCGGCGCCGGTCAGTGAACCCGCGGTGACGACGATATGCTCGCCCTCGGCCTCGTCGAGGCTCGACAGCTTGAGCGCGAGCTTTGAATCTTCGGCAAAGCTCGCATTGCCCGTGACCGTCAGCGCGGTGCCGCCGTCGCCGCCGTCGAGCGTGACCGCCAAAATGCCCTCGTCGGTGACCGACAGCGACGAAATCGTCGCCGCGCCGCCGACGTCGAACGCGCCGCCGTTCACCGCAACCGCAAGCCCCGCCGAATTGGCGAGCGTGCCCGAGAAAACCGCCGATCCGCCGATGGTCAGGCTGTCGGCACCGCCGCCGAAATCGGCCAGGCCGACGAAGCTCGACGAACCTTCCATGGCAAGGCTGTCGTTGCCCGCGCCGAAAGCGACATCGCCGGTGTAGGCGGCATCGCCCGACAATTTCATCTGATCGTCACCGGCGCCGAATCCGGTGTTGCCCGTCACGGCGCCGTCGGCGATGTCGAAAACATCGTCGCCGCCGCCGAAACGGACGTCGCCGGTGATCGAAGGCGCCGTAACGCCCGAGGCGACCGCAACTTGCTTGACCGTCGCGCCCCCGGCGTTCGCCGTCAGGTCGATTGCGATATTGTCGCCATCGTCCTCGGCACCCTTGGCGCTGATCGCGCCGCTATTCTCGACCAGATCGACGTTGCCCGACAGGTCGACGATCGCGCGCGCCGTCGCAGCCTTGCCGCCGACTTCGGCGTTGATCGTTCCGCTGTTGCGGATCGTCGCGACATCGCTGCCGCTCTCGACGAGGATCGCGGTCGCGACATCGGCGGCATTTTCACCGCCGGTCTTCGCCTCGACCTTGCCCGAAACGCGGATTTCGGGAACCGTCGCACCCGCTCCGATCCGGATCGCGGTTGCCGAAGCATCTTTCGAGATCGCATTGACCGAGCCGCCGACCTTGACGCCGCCCGAAATATCGACCGCGCCGCCGAGCCCGCCGATCTGGAGGCCGGTGGCATCCTTGCCGGCATAGAGCCCGTTGCCGACGACCGTACCGTTGATGATCAGGCCGAAATCGGTCCCGGTGCCCGCAACCGCGCCGATCGTGACGTCGCGGTTGGCCGAGCCGATGCGCATCGCAGGCGCTTCGCCAAACGAGCGGACGGCGGCCGCGCCCTCCTTGTCGTCGTCGATGCCGTCGTCGTCCTCGTCCTTGTCGTCCTTGTCGGCGTCCTTGGGTGCTACGGCGAGGATGACGCCGCCGCTGACATCGCCTTCGATCGACAGCGCCGGCCCGCCCTGAAGCAGGTCGTCGGCGTCGAGCTTCGACGGATCCGACGGCGCCGTGATGAAGCGATAACCGCTCGCGGTGAGCTCGCCCTGGATTTCGAGCGCGCCGCCGATGTCGCCAGTGAGCTGTGCGGCCATCGCATTCTCGCCGATCGCGGCGACCTTGCCCGCGATGCGGACGTCGCCGGTCACGTCCTGCAACCCGATGCCGAGCGCGTTATCGCCCAGCACGGACACGGTGCCATTGTTGGTGAACTTGCCCGTCAGCGGGCCGCCGAGACGAATGCCCGCCGAATCATTACCCTCGACGGTGATCGCGCCTTCGTTGGCAATATTGCCGGCGAAGGCGCCGCCGGTGCCGATGCCGGTGCGGCCGTTGCCGACCGCGAAGGGGCCGTCCTTGTCGCCGTCCTTGTCGATGTCTTCGCCTTCATAGCTTTCGTCGATGACGATCTTGCCGGTCGCGCTGTTGGTGATCGACCCGGTGACGCCGGCTTCGGCAAAGATGCCGGTGGCGCCGTTTGCATTGCCGATCTGGATCGTGCCCTCGTTGACGACCTTGTTGTTGCTGTCGATCGTCACCGCGGTGCCGCCGGCTGGCTTGATCGAGCCGTCCTTGGTGATCTTGATGTCGTCGGGCGCGCCCGATTTCACGGTCGAGGTTTTGACCGGCGTCGTCGTCGCGGAATTGATCGTGGTTTCGGCATAAGAAGGCGCCGCCGCCATGGCGGCCAGGCAGGTCGATGCCAGCAAAGTCTTGCGCATGAAATTCCTCTTGTGATCGGTCGGGACGTCCTCCCGGGACAATCGCAAGACGGAGCGGCGAGGGCGGGGCCTTGGAAAATTTTTGCGGCGGCCGGCTCGCGCTTTGAACGCAAGAAGCGGGGCGCACACACGGGGCCTGCAACCCTAGAGCATCGTGCCGGAAATCTGCACCGTTTCCCCGAGCGAAGACGAGGGGCTCTGCCGAGCGAAGTCGAGGCGGCGACGCTGCGGTTCTCGCTCCGCTCGAACGAGCCCCTCGTCTTCGCTCGGGGATGCGGATGATTCAGATTTCGCGCAATTTGCTCTAAAGGAAAGCGGCAAATCCACAGGAGTGCCATATGCCAGACGACCCCGGCCGCCCTTTCGCGCCGACCTCGAGTGATGAGCACTACGCTTTTCGCTATTGCTCTATGACAAGGTATCCAGCGCTCCGGTAGTTTGGCGACGGATACGCCGGATATGCAGATCAACCCGACGAATGCACTTCAAAAGGCTTCGCCGGGATGAACTGCAGGGTGACGTCGCCGATCCGATCCGGACTGTCGATCAGGTCGGCCTTCTGCACGGGCGCTCCTTCGGAGAAATTGAGCTGGGGCAGTTTCGCCCAGACGATCGTGGGGCTGGTAGTCGATTCGAAATAATAGACGCTGTTGGTGAGGTCGCACACCGTCCGCCAGCGCGTCGGGCTGACATTGGGGCGCGCGGGATCGACGGTGCCGAAGGGTTGGGCCACATTGCGCATGACGCTGAGCATCGCCGCCACCGTTTCGCGATAATCGGCGGGGCGAGGCAGGTGCTTCAGATAATAGGCCGCGCGGACATAGCGGTCGGCGGCGTCGGTCGTGCCCGGCAACGGCAGTTCGCCGCCAAAGCCCTGATAGCGCTTGAGCTGCGCGAGCTGCCGGTCGAAGGTCGGTGAGTTGGTGAGCACGCAATAGTCGCGGCCGTGATAGATGCGCGGCCGCCCGCCAACATATTCGATGACGGCGGAATCGCCGCTCGCATCTTCGATCGCCAGGTGGACGGCCACCTGCAGCCCATCATATTCGCCGGTCACGAGCTGGAAATTGCTGGCCTTGGTCCATGCGACCGCCTCCGCCACCGTGGCGAAGCTGTCGAGATAATATTGCAGCCACAGTCCGACGCTGAGCCCCGGGCGCGCGGGATCGCGCGCGCCATATTCCGCCTCGGCGAGCCAGAGCATATGCGCCGCAAGGCCCGCCTCGTTCATTCCGTCCGACGCACCATCTTTCGACGCGACAACGCTGCCATAACGTGCGGTCCATCGAAGCGTGTCCGGGCCCTGGCGTCCGTCGCGCTCGATCCCGCGCGGCAGCAGCCAAAGGTCGATCGGCCAGGGATTGACCCAGTCCATCGTGCGTCCAACGACGACGGCCTGACCATTATCGGCCCAGAGCACGCGGCTGCACATGTGCTTGCCTCCTCTCAGCGGATTTTGAAGGGCTCGGCTGGCTTGAACTGGCTCGAGACTTCACCCGCATAGATCTGCCCGCCGGTCATCTCGAGCTTCTTCGTCTGCGCGTCCACCGAGAGGTCGAACTTCTTGAGATCGACCCCGAAGGTGTTGGGCGTGTGCGATGATTCGAAATAATAGACGAGGTTCTTGTGGTCCGAAACGGTGCGCCACAGCGTCGAGGAGATATTGGGCTGGCCGGGCGACGACACGCCGATCGGCACCGAGGCGTTACGGATCACGCTGAATATTCCGGCGAGTGTACTTGCGGTGTCGCCGTCCTTTGGCAGCAGCCCGGCATAATAGGACGCACGCACGAACCGGTCGGCGGCGCGGCTGGTGCCCGGCAGCATCGCAGTGCCGCCGATGCCGTTCCAATAGGCGGCAAGCGCCAACTGCTGGTCATAGACCGGTGAATTGGTCATCACGTGATAGGACGGGTCGTGATGGACAACGAGCTTGCCCTTGATGAACTCGAAGATCGCGCTGTCGCCCGACGCGTCGGAGACTGCGAGGTGCAGCGTCGCCTTCAGTTCTTCCTGCCCCGGAAAGCCGCCCGTCGCGATGACGAAAGGGGCGGACTCCATGCCCGCCACCGCCTCTTTCACCGTCGCGAAATTGTCGAGCACATATTGCGTCCATACCGCGATCGACATGCCGGGTTTGGTGCCGTCCCACGCAGGATATTCGGATTCGGCGAGCCAGAGCAAGTTCGCTGCCAGCCCCCTTTCGTTCATCCCGTCGGTCGTGCCCACATCAAAGGCGGCGGTGACGACGCTGCCGTACTTCGACGTCCATTTATATGGATTCTTCGTGGTCTGCCCAGTGCGGGCGATCCCGCGCGGGAAGACCCAGAGGTTGCTCTTGACGTCCGAGCTCCAGTCCATCGAGCGCGCGGTCATCACCGCCTTGTCGCCCTGGAACATGACACGGGTGCAGGCATCGGCGGTCGTGCCGGTCAGAAGGCCCAGCGTCGCGGCGGCGCCGATGAGCATCGGGCGGCAATTGATGGACATATCTCTGTTCCTTTCCTTCAACCAATCCGGTCGCGTTATAATCAGAATGCCCCCTCAGCCCAAGGAACAGCGCGTCCGCCCGCTCCCTGAACCCAGGATCAATCCATTATGCATCGGCTGTCAGTTGGAAACATGTGTTTTTCGTTAGCGTCCGCCTTGTCGCAGGTCGTCGCATATCGGCCTGGCCTAACGCACGGCGGACAGGGTGGGATTCGAACCCACGGTGAGCGTGAACCCACGGCGGTTTTCAAGACCGCTGCCTTAAACCACTCGGCCACCTGTCCTCTGCGCGCGACATAGCGCGCGGGCGCGGGGCGGCAAGCCCAAAGATTGCGCGCTCGCTCCGGCGCGGCTTTGACTCGGGCCGTCGCGCGCGGCTCTGGTCAAGGCGGGTGCATCTGTGCCACTCTTTGCCTATGGGGAAGGGATGACGCAGATGAAACCTTTCAGATTCGGACGTCTTTTCCCTCTCCTCGGCGTGGCGCTCTCGGCGTGGCTGCTCAGCGCTTCGGCGCCGCTCCACGCGCAGGGGAGCGGCAATGCCGCCTTCGATGCCTATATCCAGTCGCTGTGGCCCAAGGCGCAGGCACGCGGGGTCTCGCGCACGACTTTCGACCGGGTGACGGCGGGGTTGCAGTATAACAGCCGCGTCGTCGCGCTCGACCGCGACAATCTGGGCAGCCCGCCCGATCCCAACCAGCCGATCCCGCCCTTTGCGCCCTATAAGGCGAAGCATGTCGATGCGGCGCGGATCAACGGCGGGCGCAGCGTCCACGACCGGCTGCTGCCGCTCCTGTCGCGGATCGAGGCGCGCACCGGCGTTCCGCCGAGCATAATGATCGCGATTTTCGGGCACGAAACCGCCTATGGCGCGGTGACCGGCGGTTTCGACCTGCCCGAAGCGCTCGCCACGCTCGCCTATGAAGGACGCCGCCGCAGCCTGTTCGAGCCCGAATTCCTCGCGACGCTTGAAATGGTCGAAAAAGGCGTGCCGCGCAGCGTCCTGAAAGGCAGCTGGGCCGGCGCCTTCGGCTATCCGCAATTCCTGCCTTCGGTCTATCTGCGGCTCGCCGAGGATGGCGACGGCGACGGGGTCGCGCGCATCTGGTCGAGCGAGGCCGATGCGGTCGAATCGATCGGCGCCTATCTGCGCCACGCCGGCTGGCGTCCGGGACAGCCGTGGGGCATCCCCGTGCGCGTTCCCGCGAGTTTCGACCGCAGCCGCTATGCCAACAAGCTGGTGCCGACGCGCTGCCCGCGCGTGTTCGAACGCCACAGCCGCTGGCGCTCGATGGCCGAGTGGCGCGCCGACGGATTGCAACCGCTCGGCGGCCGCTGGCCCGACGGGTCGATCCAGGCGACCTTGCTCGAACCCGACGGTCCCGGGAATACCGCCTATTTGCTCACCGGTAATTATCGTGCGATATTGGACTATAATTGCTCCAATTTTTACGCATTGTCCGTGGGGGTGTTGGCGGATGAAATCGATCGTTAGGGGCGGCGTCGCGATCGCAGTGATGGCGCTTGTCGCCGGATGCGCGGCGTCGGGCAGCGAGGGCGGAGCGGCCGACGGCAAAGCCGCACCGTCCGCGCCCACCCTCGCCGCCGATACGCCGGTGGTGATCGGCGCGCCCTTCATGGTGCAAGGTGTGACCTATACCCCCGTCGATATCTCCGACTATGACGAGGTCGGCTTTGCAGGCGTCTATAGTGCCGACCTTGCGGGCAAGCCGACCGCCAACGGCGAAATATTCGACCCCGCTGCGATTTCGGCGGCGCACAAGACGTTGCCGCTGCCGAGCTATGTCGAGGTCACCGCGCTCGATACGGGGCGCACGATCCTGGTGCGCGTCAACGATCGCGGGCCGATGGTGAACGACCGGCTGATCGACCTGTCGCCCGCCGCCGCTGCACAGCTCGGGCTGACCGATACCACGACCGGCGTGCGCGTCCGCCGCGTCCATCCGCCCGCCGCCGAGCGCGCGCAGCTACGCGCCGGGCGACCGGTGCCCGAACGGCTGCCGACCCCCGACTCGCTGCTCGCGATCCTGCGCAGCAAATTGAGCGGCATGCCTTCGCCCGCGGCGATCGCCGCAGGGGTCGCCAAGCCTGCGACGCCCGCCGCTCCGCCAGCCCGCGTCAAGCCCGGAGACGACCGCCTCTCCGTCGAAGGCCCGAACGGCCAGCCCGCGCCGCCCACAGCCTCGGCGCCGCCCAAGCCCGTAACCGCGGTCCCGAAGCCCACTCCCGCAACCACCGGCAGCTACAGCGTTCAGGTCGCAACATTCGGCAACAAGGCGAACGCCGATGCCACCGCAAAGGAATTGGACGGTGCGATCACGCAAGCCGGCAATTTGTGGCGCGTAACGATGGGACCGTTCGCAAGCGAAGCCGAAGCGCAGAGCGCGCTTGCGAAGGCAAAGGCGAAAGGCTTCGGCGACGCACTGATCCGCCGCGAGCGCTGACCCCTTTCCATCGCGCGGCGGGCATTCTACACGCCGGATCATGCGGTGGACCATATTAGCGAAAAGCGGGGCGGCTCTGTTCGCAGCGGCGGCTCTGACCCTTGCCCTTCCGGCGACATCGGCGAGCGGCACCGTCGCCCATGCGCCCGCCAGCCGTCCGCTCTATACCACCGCCGCACCCGTCGCGATGCTCAAGGACATGGATTCGGGCGCGATCCTGTTCGAACGCGGCGCTGACAAGCGGTTTGCGCCCGCCTCGATGGCAAAGGTGATGACCGCCTATGTCGTGCTCGATCTGATCGACAGCGGGAAATTGTCGCGCGACGCGATCTTTACGGTCGACCAGAAGACCTATGACAAATGGAACGGCAGCAATGGTGGTTCGACCATGTTCCTGCGCGCCGGCGAAAAAGTCTCGGTCGACGAACTGCTCAAGGGGCTGATCACCGTTTCGGGCAATGACGCGGCGGCGGTGCTGGCGGTGGGCATCGACGGCAGCGAAGAGGTTTTCGTCAATCGAATGAATACAATGGCCAAGCTCCTTGGGATGACGTCGAGCCATTTCGGCACGCCCAACGGCTGGCCCGACGGCGGCGTGACCAAGGTGAGCGCCGCCGATCTGATCACGCTCGCCGACCGGCTGATCCGCGATCATCCCGGCGGCTATGCGCGCTATTTCTCTATACCGCGTCTCCAGCACGGCACGGCGCCCGACGGCACGCCGATCGTCCAGCCGAACCGCAATCCGATCCTCGGCAACATCGAAGGCGCCGACGGATTGAAGACCGGGCATACGAGTGAGGCGGGCTATTGCTTTCTCGGCTCGGCAAAGCGCAATGGCCGACGTCTGATCCTCGTGGTGGCGGGAATGGACAGCGAAAAGGCGCGCCGCGACGAAGCCGAACGGCTGATGCGCTGGGGGTTCGAGGCATGGGAAGGGCGCGAACTCGTCCCGGCGCATGCAAAGGTCGGGCACCTCGACGTCGGGCAGGGCGATGCCCCCACGGTCGCGGCCGAGGCGGCGATCCCGGTGCGAATGACGGTGCCCAAGGGATATGAGGGCGGCTTCCGCGCGACGATGCGCGCCCGCGCGCCGCTGGCCGCCCCGGTCGACAAGGGTGCGCGCATCGCCGAATTGATCGTCACGCCCGACGGCCTGCCGCCGCAGGCGACCCCGCTGCTCGCGGCGAACGATGTGGGGAAGGGCGACGGTTGGGATCGCCTGCGCACTGGCTTTTACCGGCTGACGGGATGGTGACGGGGCGCTTCATCACGCTCGAGGGCGGCGAGGGGGTCGGCAAATCGACCCAGATCGCGGCGCTCGCCGCGGCGCTTGCGGCGCGCGATGTCGAGGTGGTCGCGACGCGCGAGCCCGGGGGCAGCGCGGGGGCCGAAGCGATCCGCGCGCTGCTGATGGAAGGCGCCGACGAGCGCTGGGATGCGCGCAGCGAAGCGCTGCTCTTCGCCGCCGCCCGCGCCGACCATGTCGCGCGCACGATCCGCCCGGCACTCGCGCGCGGCGCGTGGGTGCTCTGCGACCGCTATGTCGATTCGAGCCGCGCCTATCAGGGCGGCGGCGGCGGGATCACCGATGCCGACATCCTCGCGCTGCACGACTTCGGCTCGAAGGGCCTGCTGCCCGATCGCACCTTCCTGCTGACGGTGGGCTCGGGCGAAGCGGCACGTCGGCTCGCATTGCGCGATGCCGCCGGCGCCGATCGCATGGGAAACAAGCCCGCCGACTATCAGGCCCGCCTTGCCGCGCGTTTTGCCGACATGGCGGCGGCCGAGCCCGATCGCTGGCGCGTGATCGACGCCGAAGCGCCCGCGGAAGCGGTGACCGCCGCGATCCTTGCGGAGCTCGAAGCATGGCTGCCCTGATCGGCCATCACGACGCGGAAAAGGCTTTCCTCGACGCGTGGCGCGGCGGGCGGCTCCATCACGCCTGGTTGCTCGCCGGGCCGCAAGGGATGGGGAAGGCGGCGTTCGCCGCACGCGTCGCGCGCTTTCTGGTCACGCATGGCGCGGGCGGCGAGGGCAATGCGGCGACGCTCGACGACCCCGGCGATGCCGCCGCGGCGAAGCTGGTCGATGCGGGCAATCATCCCGAAATCCTGCGGCTCGAACGCCAGGTCAAGGACAAGGGCAAGGATCTGGCGCGCAACATCACGGTCGAACAGGTGCGCGAACTGAAGGGCCGGCTCAACTTCTCGCTTTCGCTTGGCGACTGGCGGGTGATCGTCGTCGACGCGATCGACGATCTCGAGCCCGGCGCCGCCAACGCCTTTTTGAAGACGCTCGAGGAGCCGCCGGCGAAGACGCTGTTTTTGCTCGTCAGCCATTCGCCCGGACGCTTGCTCCCGACGATCCGCTCGCGGTGCCGAACGCTGCGTTTTCAGCCGGTTGAGCGTGACGCCATGACGACATGGCTGCACGAGCTGCGCTCGATGCTCGACATGAGCGAGCTGCGCGCGATCGTTGCCGCGTCGGGCGGCGTGCCGGGGAAAGCGCTCGCGCTGATCGACAGCGACGTCGCGGCGATGGAGAAGAAATTGCTGGCGATCGCGGCCTCGGGCGATCCCGACAACCGGCTCCGCGAAGCACTGGCGAAAGAGGTCGGCGGCGCCGCCAACCGCGCGCGGCTCGAACTCGTCATCGACATCGTCCCGGCGCTGCTGTCGCGCATCGCGCGCGAACGCCCGCTCGCCGAGATCGAGCCGGTGCTCGTTCAGTGGGACCGGGTGCAGCGCACCGTGCGCGACGCGGTGCGCGGCTCCTACGACGGCGCGATGGTCGGGTTCGAAATCGGCAATTGCCTCGCCGAACTGGCACCGCGCCAATAGCGGCCTGGGGGTGGGGAACTTCTGTTTGCTCACCTTCGTCATCCCGGACTTGATCCGGGTTCCAGTCCCCCGGCGCCGGTCCAATGGACCCCGGATCAAGTCCGGCGTGACGAGGAGGGGTTCGGCCATGCAATCCCTTTCCCTTCCACCCGCCAACCGCTAAGGCGCGCGCATGTCCACGGATAAGACCCCTTTCTACATCACCACCGCGATCAGCTATCCCAATGGCCGCCCGCATATCGGCCATGCCTATGAGGCGATCGCCACCGACGTCATGGCGCGCTTTCAGCGCGCGCGCGGCCGCGACGTGCGGATGGTCACCGGCACCGACGAGCATGGGCTGAAGATGTACCAGACCGCGCGCGGCCAGGGGCGGGCGACGATCGACCTTGCCGACGAAATGTCGGGATATTTCCGTGCGATGTATGCCAAGCTGAATATCAGCTATGACCGCTTCATGCGCACGTCCGACCCGGCGCACCATGCGGCGTCGCAGGCACTGTGGCGCGCCATGGCGGCGAACGGCGATCTTTATCTCGACCGCTACGAAGGCTGGTATTCGGTCCGCGACGAAGCTTTTTACGACGAGGAGGAACTCGTCGAAGGGGAAGGCGGTGCAAAGCTCTCGCCGCAGGGCACGCCGGTCGAATGGACCGTCGAGGAAAGCTGGTTCTTCCGCCTGTCGGCCTATCAGGACCGGCTGCTCGCGTTCTACCGCGACAATCCCGATTTCATCCGCCCCGAAAGCCGCCGCAACGAGGTGCTGCGCTTCGTCGAGGGCGGGCTCAAGGATCTCAGCGTTTCGCGCACCAGCTTCGACTGGGGCGTGCCGGTGCCCGATTCGCCGGGCCATGTGATGTATGTCTGGGTCGACGCGCTCACCACCTATCTCTCGGGGCTCGGCTACCCCGATGCGGAGAGCGATTTCGCGCGTTTCTGGCCCGCCGACATTCACATGATCGGCAAGGATATCGTGCGTTTTCATACCGTTTACTGGCCGGCCTTCCTGATGAGTGCCGGCCTGCCGCTCCCCAAACAGGTGTTCGGTCATGGCTTCCTTTTGAACCGCGGCGAGAAAATGTCAAAATCGCTCGGCAATGTCGTCGATCCGATGGCGCTCGCCGAGCAGTTCGGGGTCGACGCGCTGCGCTATTATCTGCTGCGCGAAGTGAGCTTCGGGCAGGACGGCAGCTATTCGGCCGAAGCGATCGTGCGCACCGCCAACGCCGATCTCGCGAACAGTTTCGGCAATCTGGCGCAGCGCAGCTTGTCGATGATTTTCAAGAATTTAGGCGGCGAACTGACGGTCGACTATCAGCCGGCGTCCGACGATGTTTCGCTGATCGACGATATTCTCGACATGGCAGGGACGCGCCTGCCGCGCGAGTTCGAACAGCTCGCTTTCTCGATCGGCATCGAGGACTGGATCCGCGCGGTCTTCGCGTGCAACCAATATGTCGATGCGCAGGCGCCCTGGGCGCTGCGCAAGACCGACCCCGAGCGGATGCGCGCCGTGCTGATGACCCTGTTCCAGGCGGTCCGCACGCTCGCGATCGCGATCCGCCCGGTCGTGCCCGACGCCGCCGACAAATTGCTCGACCAGATGGGCATCGCACCTGATGCGCGCGATTTCGTGGCGCTTGCCGATACCGACTGGTTCGCAAAACTCGCCGCGAGCGGCTTCAAGGTGGGTCAGCCCGTTCCCATCTTCCCGCGCCTCGAACTTCCCGATGGGGAAGGGGAAGCCTGATGCTCGTCGATTCGCACTGCCACCTCAATTACAAGGGCCTCGCCGAGCAGCAGGACGAGGTGCTCGAACGCGCGCGCGCCCGGGGCGTCACCGCGATGCTCAACATCGCGACGCGCGAGAGCGAGTGGAACGAGGTGCTCGCCGCGGCCGAGACCAATCCGGACGTCTGGGCGAGCGTCGGCATCCATCCGCACGACGCCGATCAGCATCCCGATGTCGATACCGCGAAGCTCGTGGAGCGCGCCGCGCACCCGCGCGTGATCGGCATCGGCGAGACCGGGCTCGACTATTATTACGACAAGAGCGACCGCCGTCGGCAGCAGGACAGTTTCCGCCGCCACATCCATGCGTCGCAGCAGACCGGCCTGCCGATCATCGTCCACACGCGCGAGGCCGAGGCCGACACGCTGGCGCTGCTCGGCGAGGAAATGGGGAAGGCGACTTATCCGGGCGTCATCCATTGCTTTACCGCGAGCGACGATTTCGCGCGCAAGGCGCTCGATCTCGGCCTCTATATCTCGATTTCGGGGATCGTGACCTTCAGGAATGCCGCCGATTTGCAGGCGACCGCCAAATGGCTGCCGCAGGACCGCTTGCTGATCGAAACCGACTCCCCCTTCCTCGCCCCCGTTCCGCACCGCGGCAAGACCGGCGAGCCGGCGTTCGTCGCCGACACGCTGGCGTTTCTGGCGGAGCTGCGCGGCGAGGACCGCGAGGCGCTGGCGGAGGCGACGAGCGTCAATTTCTACCGTCTTTTCAACAAGGCGCAGCCATGACGTCACGCGCCGCATGAAGGTACGGATTCTCGGATGCGGCACCTCGTCGGGGGTGCCGCGGATCGGCAACGACTGGGGTGCGTGCGATCCCGACAATCCGCGCAATCTGCGCAGCCGCGCGTCGATTCTCGTTTCGCTCGGTGGCTATCGGCTGCTCGTCGACACCAGTCCCGACATGCGGATGCAATTGCTCGACGCGCGTGTCGGCGAGGTCGATGCGGTAATCTGGACGCACGAACATGCCGACCATTGCCACGGGCTCGACGATCTGCGGCAGATCATGCATTTGCGCCATGGATCGCCGGTTCCGGCCTATGCGCGCGACCATGTGCTCGAAACGCTCAAATGGCGCTTCACTTATGCCTTTGCAGGCAATGCGGGCTATCCGGCGTCGATCGACCCCATCGAACTGCGCGATCATCAGTCGATCGGACCGATCGAAGTCTCGGCGATCGACATGCCGCATGGCCCGATCCTGGCGTCGGGCCTCATCTTCAGCGATGGTGCGCACAGGGTCGGATATGCAACTGATTTTTCAAGATTTACTGATGATATGGTCGAGTTCTTCCAGGGCGTCGACCTGTTCGTGATCGACGCGCTGCGCCGCTATCCGCACCCGACGCACCCGCATCTCGCGATGACGCTCGAAGCGCTCGCGCAGGTCGGCCATCCGCGCGCGATCATCACGCACATGGACAATACGATGGATTATGATGACCTTGCGGGCGAATTGCCGCCGGGCGTCGAGCCGGGCTATGATGGGCTGGAGGTGCAGCTATGACGATGGAAACCGGCGCTGACATGCTGTGGTTTGCAATGGCGTTCACGCTGGTGGTGAGCGCGCTCGTCGCGCGCCGCTTGCCGATGAAGGACTGGCTGAAGATGGGGCTCGCATGGGCCGCGATTTTCGCGCTGGTGTTTCTCGTCATCCGGACGTGGCAGCTGGTGACGTGAGGGCCCCCGAGCTTCGCCATTCCATCGCATATTTAACATAATATATATTATCGGATAGTCCAATGTCTCAGACCGCGAGCGGCTCCCCCCGGTCCCCCATCGATCGATTGCTGGCGATCATGCGCCAGCTGCGCAACCCGGACGGCGGCTGCGAATGGGATCTGGCGCAGGATTTCGATACGATCGCGCCTTACACGATCGAGGAAGCCTATGAGGTTGCCGACGCGATCGCCGGCGGCGATCCTGCCGCGATTTGCGACGAACTCGGCGACCTGCTGCTTCAGGTCGTCTTCCACGCCCAGATCGCAACCGACAAACAGCTTTTCGGCTTCGACGATGTCGCCAACGCGATCTCGGACAAGATGGAGCGGCGCCACCCGCATATCTTCGGCAACGCGCGAACCAGTGACGTGCGCCAGCAATGGGAAGCGATCAAGGCAAGCGAGCGCGCCACCGACGGGCCGCAGAGCGCGCTCGCGGGTGTCGCGCTGTCGCTCCCGGCGCTGCTACGTGCGCAAAAGCTGCAAGGCCGCGCCGCGCGCGTCGGCTTCGACTGGCCCGACACCGAAGGCCCGCGCGACAAGATCGCCGAGGAACTCGCCGAAGTTGCCGGCGCCGACAGCGACGCCGCGCGCCACGAGGAAGTCGGCGACCTGCTGTTCGCCGTCGTCAACTACGCCCGCAAGCTCGGCGTCGATGCCGAAGGCGCGCTGCGCGATGCCAACGCCAAGTTCGCACGGCGCTTTTTCGCAATGGAAACCCAAGCCGGCGGCAGCCTCGACGGCCTGTCGCTCGATGCGCAAGAAGCGCATTGGCAGGCGGTCAAACGCTCGGAACGAAGCTAGCTTCAGGCCACAATCGTTCAAAACGTGCGCGGTCTGCCGGATCGAGGCGCACGGTCAGCAGATGGCCACCATCCTTCGCCTCGTCGGTGAGCACTTCACCGCGCGCGTGGAGCCATGCCATCGCCTCGCCTTGATCGAAGCGCAGCGCAATCCGCACCAATTCGTGCCGCGCGGTCAGTTCGGCCGCCATCAGCGCGCGCGCGGCATCGACGCCCTCGCCGGTTTCGGCCGAGATCACCGCGACGCCACGCCGCCGCGCCGCCATCTCGAGGATCGCCGCACGCCGTTCCGCACTCGCGGTGTCGATCTTGTTCCATATCTCGATCTGCGGGACGGGGCGCACCGCCTCGCCATCCTCCCCTTCCCCCTCGACGACGCCGAGCGCGGTGAGGATGGCGCGCACATCGTCATATTGCGCCTCGGTATCGGGATGCACGATGTCGCGGACGTGGACGATCAGGTCGGCGGTCGTGACTTCCTCGAGCGTCGCGCGGAAGGCGGCGACGAGCTCGGTCGGCAGATCGGAGACGAATCCGACAGTATCGGACAGGATCGCCTTGTCGATGCCGGGGAGGCGGATTTCGCGCATCGTGGGATCAAGCGTCGCGAACAGCATGTCTTCCGCCATGACGTCGCTGCCCGTCAGCCGATTGAAAAAGGTCGATTTTCCGGCATTGGTATAGCCGACCAGCGCGATCACCGGCCACGGCGCGCGTTGACGCTTTGCGCGCTGTAATTGCCGCGTTCGGCGCGCGTCGTCGAGCTGGCGGCGGATGCGCGCCATCCGGTCGCGGATCATCCGGCGGTCGGCCTCGATCTGCGTTTCGCCGGGGCCGCCGAGGAAGCCGAAGCCGCCGCGCTGGCGTTCGAGGTGGGTCCAGCTGCGCACGAGCCGCCCCGCCTGATAGTCGAGGTGCGCGAGTTCGACCTGCAACCGCCCCTCGGCGGTCGCCGCGCGCTCGCCGAAGATTTCGAGGATCAGCCCGGTGCGGTCGATCACCTTCGCGCCGAGCTCGGTTTCGAGGTTGCGCTGCTGAATCGCGGTGAGCGGCGCGTCGACGATGACGAGCTGCGCCTCGCTCGCCGCGACGTCGGGCTTGATCGCCTCGATCTGCCCGACCCCGATCAGCGTCGCAGCGCGCGTCTGACGCAGGCGAAGCGGATGCACCGCGACGACGTCGAGGCCGATCGCGACCGCGAGCCCCTTTGCCTCACCCACACGCGCGTCGAGGTCGCGCGAAAGCCCCTGCCCGTGCCATTCGGGCACGACCAATATTGCGCGGGCGCCGCGCGTCACTTCGCCGACGCTATCGTCCATCGGTTCGTCAGGCGTCCTCGGCCTCGTCGTCGCCATTGTCGGTCAGGTTGACCGGACCATTGGGCTGCACGGTCGAGATCGCGTGCTTGTAGACAAGCTGCACCTGCCGCTCGCGCTCGAGCAGCATGCAGAAGAGATCGAAGGCGACGATGTCGCCCTGGAGCATCACGCCATTGACGAGGAACATCGTCACCGATTCCTCCGACCGGCGCACGGCGTTGAGGAAGACGTCCTGCAATGCCTTGCCCTTGCTCGCCGGCGCGCTGCGGACATCGTCGCCGAGCGCCGCAAGGTCGAAATCGTGCGACGGCATGATCGTCGAGATCGCGTGCTTGTAAACGAGCTGCGACTGGCCGTCGCGGCGCAGCAGCAGCGAGAAATTGTCGAACCAGGTGATGATTCCCTGCAACTTGACCCCCTTGACGAGGAACATCGTTACCGGGGTCTTGCTGCGGCGCAGGGCGTTGAGGAAGAGATCCTGGAGATTCTGGTTCTTGTCGGACACTTTGGCCTCCTGTTCTTGGCGGCATCGCCGCTGGGGGTTCGTTTATCGAACCGCCATTTCATATTGACGACGGCAATATGCTGCAAAGCGCTCCGCACGTCTAGGACAAAGCCGTCACGTTTCGTCCGAAGAGTTTTCGGTCAATCCCAAAAGCTTCAGCTTGCGGTGAAGCGCCGACCGCTCCATGCCGATGAAGGTCGCGGTGCGCGAGATATTGCCCGAAAAACGGTTGATCTGGATGCGCAGATATTCGCGCTCGAAATTCTCGCGCGCTTCCTTGAGCGGGATCGCGGTGATCGATTCGGAGCCCGGCATCATGTCGCTGCCGCCGCGCACCAGCTCGGTGGGCAGCATATCGGCGTCGATGCGCGCGAGCCGGTCGCTCGGCGCGAGAATCATCACGCGCTCGATGACGTTGCGCAGTTCACGGACATTGCCCGGCCAATCATGCGCCTGTAGCGCCGCCATCGCCTCGGCGCTCATCTCGGGCGGCGCGACGCGGCGATCGGCGGCATAGCGGCGGATATAATGATCGCACAGGCTGGCGATATCGTCGCGCCGCTCGCGCAGCGGCGGGATATGCACCGGGACGACATTGAGCCGGTAGTAGAGATCCTCGCGAAAACGCCCCTCGGCGATTTCGGCGGTCAGGTCGCGCGCCGATCCCGAGATGATGCGCACATCGACGCGGATCATCGTGCGGCCGCCGACGCGGGTGAAGCTCTGATCGGTCAGCACGCGCAATATCTTGCCCTGCGTCGTCAGCGGCATGTCGGCGACCTCGTCGAGGAAAAGGGTGCCGCCGTGCGCCTGTTCGAGCAGGCCGACGCGGATCGCGCCGTCGTCGCTTTCGGTCCCGAAGAGTTCGGCCTCGACCGTTTCGGGGTCCATCCGCGCCGATGAAATCACGCGGAACGGCGCGTTCTGGCGCCCGCTCCAGCCGTGGAGGACGCGCGCCGCAACCTCCTTGCCGACGCCGGGCGCGCCGGTGATGAGGACGCGGCTGCCCGTGCCGGCGACGCGTTTCAGCGTCGCGCGGACATTGTTGATCGCACCGCTGTTGCCGGTCAGCTCTTCGGCGGGGCCGGCCTTTTCGCGCAGCTGTTCATATTCGAATTTCAGCCGTTCATTCTCGGTCGCGCGCGCGACGAGGTGGAGCAGCCGTTCGGCCTCGAAGGGCTTTTCGATGAAATCGAACGCCCCGCGGCGGATTGCCGCGACCGCGGTGTCGAGCCCGCCGTGCCCCGAAATCACGATGATCGGCAAGGTGGGGTCGAAGGCCTTGATCGCCTCGACGAGTCCCAGCCCGTCGAGCCGCGAGCCCTGGAGCCAGACATCGACGAGCGCGAGCGACGGGCGGCGCTGGCGGATCGCTTCGAGCGCGGCGTCGCTGTCCGGCGCGGTCCGCGCTTCATAGCCTTCGTCCTCCATGACGCCGGCCACCAGCTCGCAAATGTCGCGTTCGTCGTCGACGATCAAAATATCAAGTGCCATGATCTTCTCTGTCTTGCCGGCTGCGGGTGCGAATCCGTCCCGGCACCGATTCACCTTGCCCCGCTGTTCCCTCCCCGCTTTTGCCGACGAGCGGCCCGAGCCGGTCGGGGTGCAGGGTCAGCGTCACGCACGTCCCCTGCCCCGCCGGATTGTCGGAAAATTCAAGTTCGCCAAAATGTTGCTCGACGATCTTTTGCACGATTGCGAGCCCCAGACCGGTGCCGCCGCGCCGCGTCGTCATATAGGGCTCGGCGATCGCGTCGCGCGCCGCCGGCAGGCCGATACCGTCATCGAGCACCGTGATCCGCACCTCGCCGCGCGCGCCCATATCGAGCTTGGCCTCGATATTCCCGACGGCGGGCGCATCGTCATTTTTCGATTTTTCTTCAATTGCTTCGACAGCATTTTTGACGATGTTGGTCAGCGCCTGCGACAGCAGGCGGCGATCGCAGACGAGCGGTTCGATCTCGTTCGGCGTGCGGACGCTGAAATGAATGTCGGGCTTGGCCACCTCGAACAGGAAGACCGCCTGCTTCAATATGTCGCGCACATCCTCGACCCCGAAGGTCGGCTTGGGCATCCGCGCGAAGCTCGAAAATTCGTCGACCATCCGCCGCATGTCGTGGACCTGGCGGATGACGGTGTCGGTCAGCCTGCGGAATGTCGCCTCGTCGCCCTCCACCTTGTCGCCGAAGCGGCGCTGCAAGCGCTCGGCGGCGAGCTGGATCGGCGTCAGCGGGTTCTTGATTTCGTGCGCAATGCGCCGTGCGACGTCGGACCATGCGGCGCGGCGCTGGTCGAGCAATTGCTGGGTAATGTCCTCGAAGCTGAGCACGAAACCGTCGCCCTGCGCGACCGCCTTGGCGGCGAGCGTCGCGGGTTCGGCGTCGGCGCGCGCGAACTGGACGATCGCCTCATGCTCGTCGCTGTCGATGAGCGCGGCGAGTTCGGGCGCGACGTCGGCAAGCGATTTGCCGGTCAGACTTTCGCCTTCGGTCCCGATCAGGCGCTCGGCCGCGGCGTTGGCGAGCAGTATCCGCCCCTGCGCATCGACCGAGACGACGGCCGAGGTGATGCCCGAGAGCACCGCCTCGATGAAGCTGCGCCGCGTCTCGAGCTGCTGGTTGGCGCTGACGAGCGCACTTGTCTGTCCCTGCAACTGCTCTGTCATCCGGTTGAAGGCGTTGGTTAGAACGGCAATCTCGTCGTCGCGCGCAGGCAAGGGCACACGCACCGACAAATCCCCCCCCGCCGCGGTTCGCGTCGCGCCGATCAGAGTCCCGAGCGGACGGACGATCCGGTCGGCGACGACGATCGCGGCAACGACGGCGAGTGCCAGCAGCAGCAACGACCCAAGGTAGAGCGCGCCGTTGAAACGCACCTGCAGCTGCTGCGAGCGTTCGAACAGATTGTTATAGTCCGCGAGCACGGTGCTGGCACGCTGCGACTGCTGGAAACCGGGGACGTTGAAATCGCGCGAAACATAGAGATAAGCGCGCTGCGACCCCGGCATACGGGTCGTCGCTTCGATCCTTCCCGCGCGCCGGATAACGACGACATCCTCTCCAGCATCGAGCCGTGCGATGACTTCTTTCGAAAGCCGACTTTTGGCATCGCGATTGTCCGGGTCGATCATCGCGGCCGTGCGTGCGACACCGTCGTCGCCGACCTCTATGATCGCGGATTCATTGAGGTTTCGGGACAGGACCTGCAAATAGAGATAGTTGACAAACTCGCGGCTGTCGATCGGAACCTGCGTAAGCTTGCTGACCAGATCGCCGGCCATCGCGGCCGCATTGTCGCCGACTTCGCGCTGGTTTTCCTGATAATAGCCCTCGGCGAGACTCGCGGCATTTTCGAACATGCCGCGCGAGCGGTCGGAGAACCAGAAATCGACCCCATATTGGAAGAGCAGCGAGGCGAAGATCACAACGAGCAAGGTCGGCACCGCCGCGAGCAAGGAAAACAATGCGACGAGTCGGACGTGCAACCGGCCGTTTCCGCCACCCATGGTACGGCCGGCGCGCGCGCGCGCGACGCGGCTGCCGATCAGCACGATCAGCGCCATCGCGGGCACGAGGTTCGCGATCATGATCGCCGCGACGAGCGCGGGGGTTAGCAATCGCTGGCTCTGCGCGTCGCCGGTCACGAAGATATAGGTCGCGATCCCGATGCTGAGGATCAGCGCGAGCGTATAATATTCGGGCGCTGCAAAGCGCCACACCCGCGCGGGCTGTTCGTCGGATGCGTCGTCGAAAACCAGAGGAGCGGATTGCGCCATTGTGGCTTCGATACGACAAAGCTGTTGCATAGAAAACACACAATATGCGCTTCGGCCGGATTAACTGCCGGGCCGGGCGCGGTCAGGGCTGCGCGGGGTCGATAGCGAGCTGCACGAGCCGCTTGCGCAGCGTGTTGCGGTTGATGCCAAGACGTCGCGCGGCCTCGAGCTGGTTGCCGCGCACCTCGCGCAGGGTGCGGCGCAGCAGCGCCGTCTCGACGATCGCTTCAAGGCGGCCGTGGACGTCGCCGTCGCCTTCGCCGCCGGCGAGCTGTTCGCGCGTCCAGTCGTCGACCGCGCGCGCGATCAACTCTGCGGGGTCGGCGAGCGAAACCCCTTCCCCGCTTTCGCGCAGCACCGATTCGACATCGCGCGGGCCAACGATCGTGTCGCGCGAGAGCACGGCAAGCCGCTGCACGACATTCCCCAGTTCGCGAACATTGCCGGGCCAGTCGTGGCGTTCGAGAAGCTGCATCGCCGCGGGGGCGAACTGGCGATCGGGCAATCCCGAATGGCGCCCCGCGTCGATGAAATGGCGAACGAGCGCGGGAATGTCGCTCCGCCGATCGCGCAGCGGGGGCAGCGTCACCGGAATGACGTTGAGCCGGTAGAAGAGGTCTTCGCGGAAGCGTCCGTCGGCAACGAGCGTGCGCATGTCGCGGTGCGTTGCGGCGACGACACGCACGTCGGCTTTCAGCGCCTGGCTGCCGCCGACGGTCGAATATTCGTTGCTCTGGAGCACGCGCAGCAGCCGCGTCTGCGCCTCGAGCGGCATGTCACCGATCTCGTCGAGAAACAGCGTCCCGCCCGCCGCCTGCTCGAAGCGGCCGGCGTTGCGGCTCGTCGCGCCGGTGAAAGCGCCCTTTTCATGCCCGAACAGCTCGGCCTCGATCAGCTCGCGCGGGATTGCCGCCATGTTGATCGCGACGAACGGTCCGCTGCGCCGAAGCCCGGTCGAATGGATCGCGCGCGCGACCACTTCCTTGCCTGTGCCCGATTCGCCGAGGATCAGCACCGCGAGGTCGTTGGTCGCGAGCCGCGCGATGGTGCGATAGACCGCCTGCATCGCGGGCGCGCGGCCGACAAGCCCGTGGCTGTCCTGCGGCGCCGCATCGGCGCCCTCGCTCGGCAGCGTGCGCCGCTGCAGCGCGGCGCGCACGCTCGCGGTCAGTTCGTCGAGATCGAAAG
Organism: Sphingopyxis indica; assembly: GCF_900188185.1. Lineage (GTDB taxonomy): Bacteria > Pseudomonadota > Alphaproteobacteria > Sphingomonadales > Sphingomonadaceae > Sphingopyxis > Sphingopyxis indica. The sequence continues at coordinate 830,845 of NZ_FZPA01000001.1, forward strand.
GCTTGGGCAGATAATCATAGCTGCCGATCCCGGTCGCGCGCACCGCGGTGTCGAGCGTATTCTGCGCCGACAGGACGATCACCGGGGTCAGCGGATCGACCCCGACGCCGGGGAGCGAGTCGATGCCGTCGCCATCGGGCAATACGACGTCGGTGATGATCAGGTCGGGGCGATGATCGGCGAGCCAGGCGTTGCGCTCGGCGATGCTGGCGACCGAGGCGAACTGGCCGCATTCGGTCGCAAGCGTTTCGCGGATGATCAACGCGATTGCCGGGTCGTCCTCGACGAGCAGAATGGTCTTGCCGGCGGTCATGACGTCACCGCCTTCTGCGCCGCGGTGGGCAGGTGGACGCGAAAGCGCGTCCAGTCGCCGTCGCGCATATGCTGGACGGTGCCGCCCATGTCGCGGGCGAGCTTGGCGACGAGCGCGAGGCCGAGCCCTCTACCCTCGCGCTTGGTCGTGACGAAGGGGTCGAACAGGTCGCCGCGAATATCGGCGGGAACGCCCGGACCATTGTCGCTGACGCTGAGCTCGATCGGCAGCGCGATGCGGCCGCGCCCGTCGCCATTGTCGATCGAGAGCCCGTGGCGATAGGCGGTCGCGATGCGCACCACCCCGTCGTCGCGCCCAGCGAGCGCTTCGCAGGCGTTGGTGACGAGGTTGAGCAGGATCTGCACCATCGCATCGTGGTTGCCGAGAACGAGCGGCAGCGAGGGGTCGAAATCCTCGGCAAAGCGGACGCCGTCGAATTGCCGCGCGCGCACCGCCTCCATCGTCTGGTGGATCGGCGGATAGAGGTTGATCGCCGAGCAGGCGAGCGGTTGCCCGCGCGAAAAATGCTCCATCTGGTCGATCAGATTGGTGATCCGGTCGACCTCGGCGCAGATCAGCGTCGTGAAGCGCTCGCCGCCGGCGTCGACCTTGCGTGCGAGAAGCTGCGCCGCGCCCTTGATGCCGGCGAGCGGGTTCTTGATTTCGTGCGCGAGCATCGACGCCGCGGCGCCCGCCGCGCGCCCCGAGCGGCCGATCGCGCCGCCCATCAGCTCGGCCTCGCTCTGCGACGGGACGAGCGCGAGGATGCGGTGGCCGTTGCTCCCATAGGGGACCATCTGCATGTCGACGAAGATCGCCTTGCGCCCGCCGACCGCGATTTCGGCGCGGTGGGCGAACAGCGCCGGGGTCGCGGGATCGCTCATTCGCTGGCGATAGCTGCGGTCCATGCGGATGACGTCATAGACCACGCGCCCGACCATCACCGATCGGCTGAGATTGCACAGCTGCTCGGCGGCGGCGTTGACGAACAGCACCACCCCGCCCTTGTCGAGCAGCAGCGTGGCCACCGGATGCGACTGGATCAGCTCGTCATGGTCGAAGGTCGGAATGCTCGACGACTGCGCGGTCACGCGGCCGCCCTGCTGAGGAAGGGGCCGTAAAAGCCTTCGAGCGCGTCGAGCACGCCCTTGCTGTCGGGGATCTGGTTGACCTTGTTGCGGAATTCGGCCGAGCCGGGGAGCCCCTTGACGTACCAGCCGAGATGCTTGCGCGCCATATTGACACCGGTCATCTCGCCATAATGGTCGAGCATCGCGCGGTAATGCGTTGTGATGATGTCATATTGTTCGTCGATTCCGGGGTCTGGGCGCTCGCTCTCGCCGCGCAGCGCCGCCATCACCTGGCCGAGCAGCCACGGGCGGCCATAGGCGCCGCGGCCGATCATCACCCCGTCGGCGCCGCTCTGCGCGAGCGCGGTGCGCGCGTCGGCCGGCGAACAAATATCGCCGTTGACGATCACCGGGATCGACACCGCCTCCTTGACCGAGCGGACGAAGCGCCAGTCGGCGCTGCCGCGATACATCTGGTTGCGCGTGCGGCCGTGGACGGTGACCATCTTCGCGCCCAGATCCTCGGCGATATGCGCGAGTTCGGGGGCGTTGAGGCTGTCGTGATCCCAGCCCATGCGCATCTTGACCGTGACCGGCACGGAAACCGCCTCGACGCAGGACTTGATCAGTTCGGCGGCGAGCTTCAGGTCGCGCATCAGCGCCGATCCGGCATCGCCGTTGGTGACCTTGCGCACCGGACAACCCATGTTGATGTCGATGATCGCGGCGCCGCGATCCTCGTTCAATTTCGCCGCCTCGCCCATTTCATAGGGGGTGCAGCCGACGAGTTGCATCGACACCGGCTCTTCGACCGGGTCCCACGCCGCCTTCTGGATCGACTGGCGCGTTTCGCGGATCGCCGCCTGGCTGGCGATCATCTCGGTGACATTGAGCCCCGAGCCGTAGCGGCGCACGAGCGTGCGAAAGGGGCGGTCGGTGACGCCCGTCATCGGCGCGAGGATCACTGGATCCGCGATCGTGACAGGACCGATCTGGATGGGCCGCAGCGGCGCCATGGGGGGAGCTTTCGTCAAAATTGCCTAAAATTTAAGCAGCGCCCTACACGCTCAACGGCTTCCCCGCAAGCCGCCGCTGCGCTACCCGGCGCGGGATATGACCGACTCCGCTCTCTCGCCCGTTCGGCGCGTCGCCGCCATCCTGCTCGCGGGCGGCGTCGGCGCGCGTGCCGGGCTGGGCCAGCCCAAGCAGCTCGCGCTGCTCGGCGGCAAGCCGGTGCTGCAATGGAGCCTCGACACTTTTGCCGCGCATCCCGCGATTTCGGGCGGGGTGCTCGTCGCGGGCGACGACGTCATGGCGTCGATCGCCGCGCTACCGGAAGGCTGGATTTCCGCACGTCCCGGCGCCGAACGCCAGCAATCGGTGGCGAACGCGCTGGCAGTCCTTGGCGACTGGGACGACGATGCGCTTGTGCTGGTTCACGATGCCGCGCGGCCGGGGGTGCCGGCGGCGGTGATCGACCGGTTGCTCGCGGCGCTCGAGGGGGGCGCCGATGCGGCAATCCCGACCCTTCCCGTCCCCGACACGCTTGTCGCACAGACCGGCGGCGAGGCCGGCGAGGTCGTCGATCGCGCCGCGCTCGCCCGCGTCCAGACGCCGCAGGCCTTCCGGCTCGGCACGCTGCGCCGCGCGCATGGCGGCGCTGGCCCGGGCGCGGCGACCGACGATGCGCAACTTGTGCGGCGGCTCGGCGTTCCGGTGGCCGCGGTCGAGGGCGATGCGCGGCTGCACAAACTGACTTATGCCGACGATATGGCGATCCTGTCGGGGCTGCTGGAGGCGAAGGCGATGATGCGAACCGCGGTCGGCATGGGCTATGACGTCCACCGCCTCGTCACGGGCAAACCGCTGTGGCTCGGCGGGATAGAAATCCCGCATAGTCATGGGCTTGAAGGCCATAGCGATGCCGACGTCGCGCTCCACGCGCTGACCGACGCGATCCTCGGCGCGCTCGGCGACGGCGACATCGGCGCGCATTTTCCGCCCAGCGATCCCGAATGGCGCGGCGCGGCGTCATGGCGTTTCCTCGAATTCGCCGGTCAGCGTGTGACAGCAGCAGGCGGACGGATCGGGCATCTCGACCTGACGATCATCGCCGAAGCGCCGAAAATCGGCCCTTTTCGGGACAATATGCGCGCGCGCATCGCCGAAATTCTTGCGATTTCGCCCACGCGCATTAGTGTGAAGGCGACCACCACAGAGCGGCTGGGCTTTACCGGGCGCCGGGAAGGGATCGCCGCACAGGCCGTCGCCACGTTACAACTTCCGGAGACATGAGTTTGCAGCCCGACCTCGAATCGCGCCTTGCCGCGCGTGAAGCCGCCGCCACGGCCGCCCTCGACGCCAACCGCGCCGCGGGGCGCCGCGTCGCGATCGCCGAAAGCTGCACCGGCGGCATGGTGTGCGCCGCGCTGACCGACATAGCCGGCAGCAGCGATGTCTTTTCGGCGGGTTTCATCACCTATTCGCGTGCCGCCAAACAGTCGCAGCTCGAGGTGAGCACCGAAATCCTCGACACCTTCGGCGAGGTCGCGCTCGCGACCGCCTGGGCGATGGCGGCGGGCGCGCTGACCAAGAGCGACGCCGACGTCGCGGTGGCGATCACGGGGATCGCCGGGCCGGGCGGCGGGTCGGAGAAGAAGCCGGTCGGGCTCGTCGTCTTCGCACGCGCCCTGCGCGGGCAGGACCCCGACGATTATTTCACCCAGCGCATCCAGTTCCAGTCGACCGACCGCGCCGCGATCCGCCATGCCGCGACATTGTTCGCGCTCGAACTGCTTCAGCCCGAGAAGGATTCGCTCAGACCGTCCGAGGACGTCGAGCTGCCGGCGTAGGAATATCGTCGCCTTTCGCTAAAGCATGTTTCGTCATTGCGAGCGAAGCGAAGCAATCCAGAGCGTTTTACGCACACTCTGGATTGCTTCGCTTCGCTCGCAATGACGAGGATTACGGATGCAAAAGGGATAATGACCATCATCTTTCGCTGAAGCGTGCGCTCCCGCGAACCTTTGCAAGGTTTCGCTCAAAGTCGATCGCGCTCCAGCCCGCCTGCGGCCCCCGCCTTCGCGGGGGCGACGGTTATTTTATGCGGGAGCGCCGTAAAGCGCCGCAGCGCGTTCTTCGAAGGCTGCGATCATGCGGCGCAGCGCCTTGTCGAACATCTGTCCGGCGAGCGCTTCGAACAGGCGGTTGCGGAACGAGAAATCGACCATGAAGTCGACCCGGCTACCCCCGTCGTCAAGCGGTGTGAAATGCCATTCATTGTCGAGATGGCGCATCGGGCCTTCGAGATAGTGAACATCGACATGCGACGGCCGCCGCTTCTCGACGCGGCACGAAAAGCTCTCGCGCAGCCCCTTGAACCCCACGATCATGTCGGCGACCGACTCGGTCTCGCTGTCGCTTTTGACGCGCAGCGCGACGACCCACGGCAGAAAATCGGGATAGTGCGCGATGTCGGTGACGAGCGCGAACATCTGCTCGGCGCTGTACGGCAGCTCGCGCGTTTCGTGGTGGCGGGGCAAGGCTCAGTCGGCGGCCGCACGCGCGAGCTTCGCCTCGCGCGCCGCGCGCATCCGCTCGAAATCGTCGCCGGCGTGATAGCTCGAGCGCGTCAGCGGCGACGAAGCGACCTGAAGGAAGCCCTTCGCGCGCGCGATCTGCGCATAGGCGTCGAAGGCCTGCGGGGTCACGAAGTCGATCACCTTGGTGTGCTTCGGCGTCGGCTGGAGATATTGGCCCATCGTCATGAAATCGATGTCGGCGCTGCGCATGTCGTCCATCACCTGATGCACTTCCATCCGCTCTTCGCCGAGGCCGAGCATGATCCCCGACTTGGTGAAGATCGACGGATCGCGGCGCTTGACCTGTTCGAGCAGGCGCAGCGAGGCGTAATAGCGCGCGCCGGGGCGGATCGTCGGATAGAGCCGCGGCACCGTTTCGAGATTGTGATTATAGACGTCGGGCCGCGCATCGACGATCGACGCGACCGCATCCTCGGGCTTGTTGCGGAAATCGGGGGTCAGGATTTCGATCGTCGTCTGCGGCGTTTCGCGGCGCAGCGCCTCGATCACGCGCACGAACTGACGCGCACCGCCGTCGGGCAGGTCGTCGCGATCGACCGAGGTGATGACGATATGCGTCAGCCCCATCTTCGCCGCCGCCACCGCAACATGCTCGGGCTCGAGCGGATCGACCGCGCGCGGCATCCCGGTCTTGACGTTGCAGAAGGCGCAGGCGCGCGTGCAGGTGTCGCCGAGGATCATCACCGTGGCGTGCTTCTTGGTCCAGCATTCGCCGATATTCGGACACGCCGCTTCCTCGCACACCGTATTGAGGTTCAAATCGCGCATCAGCTTGCGCGTCTCGGCATAGCCGGGGCTGGTCGGCGCCTTGACGCGAATCCAGTCGGGTTTGCGGGCGCGCTGCGAGGGCTGCGAAAGCGGTTGGACGGGTGCGTTCATCGCGCTCACATAGGCGCGCGCGCGCCTCTTCTCAACCGTCGATCTTGTGCTAAGGCGCGCGCATGACTCGCTTTGCAGAACTGATTGAGGGCTATCGCCGCTTTCGCGCGACGGACTGGGAGCAGCAGCGCGCACGTTGGGAGGAACTCGCCGAAGGCCAGTCGCCCAAGGTGATGATCATCGCCTGTTCGGACAGCCGGTCCGAACCCGCGCAGATTTTCGATACCAGTCCGGGCGAGATATTCGTCGTCCGCAACGTCGCGGCGCTTGTCCCGCCGTTCGAGACCAGCCCGGGGCGCCATGGCGTCTCCGCGGCGCTCGAATTCGCGGTGCAGTTCCTCAACGTCGAGGAAATCGTCGTGATGGGGCACGGGCTGTGCGGCGGCTGCCATGCCGCGCTGCACCGGACGATGGAGGGCGCCGAGCCGGGACGCGGCGGCTTCATCGCCGACTGGATCGCGCTGCTCGACGAAGCGAGCGCCGCCGTTCGCGCGAGCCACACCGACATCGACAATCGCGACGCGGGCCGTGCGATGGAAATGGCGGGGGTCAAGGTCAGCCTGGCCAATCTGCGCACCTTCCCGTGCATTCAGGAGCGCGAGAAGCGCGGCACGCTGAAGCTGCGCGGCGCCTTTTTCGCGATCAGCGACGGCATCCTGCATCTGCTCGACGAGGAAAGCGGAACGTTCGCGCCGGCTTGAACGGCCTCCCCTTTCTTTCGCGGCCAAAGGCGCTACACCCTGCCCCGATGAATAACGCGACCCTCTTCGCCATCGGCGCCTATTTCGCGCTGATGCTCGGCATCGGCCTCTATGCCTGGCGCAAATCGACCTCGGACAGCAGCGAATATCTCTTGAGCGGGCGCAGCCTCGGCCCCGCGGTCACCGCGCTCGCGGCCGGGGCTTCGGACATGTCGGGATGGCTGATGCTCGGGCTTCCCGGCGCCATCTATGTCTCGGGGCTCGCCGAAAGCTGGATCGGCATCGGGCTCTTCTTCGGCGCGTGGGCGAACTGGGTGCTCGTCGCGCCGCGGCTGCGCGAACAGACCGAGCGCCTCGGCGCGCTGACCATCCCCGAATTTCTCGGCAATCGCTTCGCCGATCAGAGCCATATCCTGCGCATCGTCGCCAGTCTGGTGATCGTCGTCTTTTTCGCGGTTTACAGCGCCTCCGGCCTCGTCGCGGGCGGCAAGCTGTTCGAATCGGCGTTCGGCCTCTCCTATCAGACCGGCCTCTGGGTCACCGCGTCGGTGGTCGTCGCCTATGTCGTGCTCGGCGGCTTCCTTGCGGTCAGCCTGACCGATTTCGTGCAGGGCACGATCATGATGATCGCGCTCGTCGCCTTGCCGCTCGTCGCGCTCGGCAATTTCAACGAAGGCGCGAGCGCAGCCGACGTCCTTCGCGACATCGACCCGGCGATGCTCAGCCTGTTCGGCGGAACGAGCCTGCTTGGCGTCATATCCGCAGCCGCATGGGGACTCGGCTATTTCGGGCAGCCGCACATCATCGTGCGCTTCATGGCGATCCGCTCGGTTCGCGACATTCCTACTGCGCGCTTCATCGGCCTTGCCTGGATGCTGATCTCGCTGACCGGCGCGATCGCGGTCGGGCTGGTCGGGCGCGCGTGGTTCACCGCGCACGCGACGCCGATCGACGATCCCGAGACGGTGTTCATCCTGCTCGGACAGGTGCTGCTGCATCCGCTCGCGCTCGGTTTCCTGCTCTCGGCGATCCTCGCCGCGATCATGAGCACGATTTCGGCGCAGCTGCTCGTCACCGGATCGTCGCTGACCGAGGACTTCTATCGCCTGTTCGTGCGCCGCGACGCGGGCGAGCGCGAGATCGTCACCGTCGGGCGGCTGTCGGTGGTCGCGGTCGCCGCGGTCGCGATGATTCTCGCGCAGAATCCGAACGGCAGCGTCCTCGGCCTCGTCTCGAACGCCTGGGCCGGATTCGGTGCGGCGTTCGGGCCGGTCATCCTGCTCTCGCTGATGTGGCCGCGCATGACGCTGGGCGGCGCGCTCGCCGGGATGGTGACCGGTGCGCTCGTCGTGATCGTCTGGATACAGGCGGGACTCAGCGCCGCGCTCTACGAGCTGGTGCCCGGCTTCGCCGCGGCGATGCTCGCGATCGTCGCGGTCAGCCTCGCCGCCCCCGAACCGAAGGAGATCGCCCATGGCTGACGGCAATGTCGCGCTGCTGATCGACGCCGACAATGCGCGCCCCGCGGGGCTCGACCCGGTGCTCACCGCGCTCGCCGAGCTCGGCACGGTCAACATCCGCCGCGCCTATGGCAATTGGCGCAAGCCCGCGCTCAAGGGCTGGGTCGACCAGCTCCACCGCTTCGGGATCGAGCCGCAGCAACAGTTCGACCTGACGAAAGGCAAGAACGCCACCGACATGAAGCTGACGATCGACGCGATGGACCTGCTCTATCGCGGGCGGCTCGACGGGCTCGGCATCATGTCGAGCGACAGCGATTTCATGCCGCTCGCGATGCGCGTGCGGCAGGACGGCATTCCCGTCTATGGTTTCGGCAGCGCAAAGACGCCCGAGGGGTTTCAGGGTGCCTGCACGCGCTTTATCGACGTCGACGCGCTCGTCGATGCGGGCCGCGAGCAAGGCGGCGCGGACAGGAAGGCGGCGGCCAAGAAAGCGATCGACCCCGACGTCATCGAACTGCTCGGCAATGCATGGAAAACCGCAAAGCGCGACGACAATGGCTTCGCCTTGCTCGGCGAGGTCGGGCAGATCGCGGGCAACCGGTCGAGCTTCGACGTGCGCAACTATGGCTATACGCGCCTGTCCGACATGATCGCCGACATCCCCAATTTCGTGACCGAGCGCGCCGAGGGCGGACCGCTGCGCGTCAAAAGGCTGCGATAGGATTCGCTCTCTACACGACGATTTTGCAACTCAACCGAACGAATCGAGTTGCAGGGGTTGCGCTCGGCGGACGCTCAGTCCACAGGGACGCCCATGCCGACCAAGCCAAATCTGCCGCGCTGGGTGCGCCTGTGGCAGCTGCGCGCGCAGCGCCGGGCGCGCAGCGAGGTCGTGGACATCTGGCGCCGCGCCGCGATGGTCGGCGGCGCCCTGCTCCTCGGCTTCGTCGCGCTCGCCTTCGCCAAGGCGGGCGACGAGGCGCAGAAGCTGATCTTCCATATTTCGCATCGGGCGTGGTGGCTGCCCATCCTCGTCACCCCGGCGGGCTTCGCCTTCGTCGTCTGGGCGGCGAACCGCTTTTCGCCCGAATCGCGCGGGTCGGGCATTCCGCAGATCATCGCCGCCGGGCGCCGCCCCGAAATGGAAGCGAACGGTCCGCTGGTGTCGCTGCGCACCGCCTTCGCGAAGCTGGGGCTGACCTTGTCGACGCTCGCGGTCGGCGGATCGGTCGGCCGCGAGGGGCCGACGGTGCAGGTCAGCGCCGCGATCATGATCGCGATGCACCGTTTGCTGAAAGTCCGCATCACCGCGGGCGTCTATATCGCGGGCGGCGCCGCGGGGGTCGCGGCGGCGTTCAACACGCCGCTCGCCGGGATCGCCTTCGCGATCGAGGAACTCGCCTCGGCCTATGAACAGCGCGTCGCGGTGCTGACGATGGGGGCGGTGATGATCTCGGGCCTCGTGAGCCTCGCGGTCGCCGGCGACTATATCTATTTCGGCGTGATGCGCGACACGCTGGGGGTCGGCGACACCTTGCTGATCGCGCCGGTCGCTGGGCTCGGCGGCGGGCTCGCCGGCGGGCTGTTCGCGCGTATCGTCCTTGCGGCGAGCGACAGGACCGCCAACTGGGCGCGCCGCGTCGCCACGCGCCCGATCCTCTTCGCCGCCGGTTGCGGACTCGTCGTCGCGCTGGTCGGCGTCGCGACGAAGGGCGCGACATGGGGCACGGGCTATGACGTCACCAAGTTCCTCGTCGAAGGCAACCACGGCAAGCTGTGGTTCTTCCCCGCGAAATTCGCTGCCGCGCTCGCTTCGACGCTGAGCGGCGCGCCGGGCGGTATCTTCGCGCCGTCGCTCGCCGTGGGCGCGGGTTTCGGCAATCTGCTGACGCCGATCTTCCCCGAAAGCCCGGTCGGCGCGGTCGTGATGATGGGAATGGTCGCCTATTTCGTCGGCGTCGTGCGCGCGCCGCTGACCGCGGTGATTATCCTGATCGAAGCGACCGCGGCGCGCGGCGTCATCCTGCCGCTGTTCGCGACCGCGCTGATCGCCGACTGGACGAGCGCGCAAATCTGCCCCACCCGCCTCTATCACGGCCTCGCGCGGCGGATGATGCCGCAAAAGGGCAAGCCGCCCGCGGTCGCGGTTCCCTGACGCCGCAACGAGAAAGGGCGCACGCCGCAGCGCACGCCCTTTCCCGAGACGCCTCTGGAAGATCGTCAGTTGCTGCTGCCCGCCGGATTGTCGAGCTTGGCCATCGCCTTTTCGAGCGCGACGTGCATGCTGAGCGTATCGGCGCCCTGGCGGGGCGGATAGGCCTGAATGCTCTGCAGATGCTCGGCGATATAAGGGGTTGCCGCGGTCGGCGCCCACAGCTTCGATGCGAAGAACTTGCGGCCGATATAGCCCCATTCGTGGCTTTCCGGGTCCATCTTTTCCATCGGGTCCATGCGCAGGTTGAAGATATAGGGAACCGACGGCCAGCTCTTCTCGTTCCACCAGCTCCCTTCCTTTTTGACCCCGATGTGCATTTTCCAGTTGCCGACGCGCACCGCCGTCAGGTCGGTTTCGTCGTAATAGAAATAGCTCATGCGCGCCGATTTGGTGGTCTTGCCCTTCCAGACGTCGAGCTGGTTGAAGCCGTCGAGATGCACCTTGTAGTCGATGCCGTTCATCTTGTAACCGTTGAGCAGCTTTTCCTTGACGTCGGTCAGGCCCGCCGCCGCCGCAAGGGTGACATACACATCCTCGTGGCTCTGCAGCGCATTGCTCTTGCTGCCCGCCGGAATATGGCCCGGCCAGCGCGCGAGCATCGGAACGCGCACACCGCCCTCCCAGGTCGTGCCCTTCTCGCCGCGGAACGGCGCATAGCCGCCGTCGGGCCACAGCATCATCTCGTTGCCGTTGTCGGTCGAATAGATGACGATCGTGTCGTCGGCGAGGTCATTCTCGTCGAGCCAGTCGAGCAGCTTGCCGACCAGTTCGTCATGTTCGAGCATCTTGGCGCGGACGACATCCTCTTCGGCGCGCCCTTCGTCCACCGCCATCTGGATATATTTCTGCGGCGAGTGCGAATGGATGTGGATCGCGGTGGTGTTGTACCAGCAGAAGAACGGACCGTCCTTGTTGCGGTTCAGCCAATCGATGCACTTTTCGGTCACCTCGCTGTCAAAGGTTTCCATGCGCTTGCGCGTCAGCGGACCGGTATTTTCCACCTTCTGCTTGCCGCGAATGCCGAAGATGCCGTCGTCGGTCTTGTCTTCCTTGTCGGTGGCCCAGGCGTGGAGCACACCCCGCGGACCGTATTTTTTCTTGTATTCCGGGTCTTTCTGGCCCGGATAGTCGAGTTCCTCGGGTTCCTCCTCGGCATTGAGGTGATAGAGGTTGCCGAACCATTCGTCGAAACCGTGGACGGTGGGCAGGAACTCGTTGCGATCGCCGAGATGATTCTTGCCGAACTGTCCGGTCTTGTAGCCCGCGACCTTGAGCACTTCGGCAAGGGTCGGGTCTTCCTTTTGCAGCCCCCGGGGCGAGCCCGGAATCCCGATCGTCGTCATGCCGGTGCGGATCGGCATCTGACCCGTGATGAAGGCCGCGCGCCCGGCGGTGCAGCTCGGCTGGCCGTAATGATCGGTGAAGATCATGCCTTCCTTTGCGATGCGGTCGATGTTGGGCGTGTCGCCCATCATTCCATGCGTGTAGGCACCCACGTTCCACATGCCGATATCGTCACCCCAGATGACGAGAATATTGGGCTTTCCATTGGGCATCGCAGATCTCCTCGTTGCGCGTGATTCGAGGAGAAGCCTATCGAAAGGCCTTTGCCGGCCTATCGGGGTAAACACCGATTTAGTCGGGGACGCTGGCTGAGGCCCGATATATCGACCGCGCCGCGCGGGTCACGGAATCGCGTAGGTGACGCTCGCCTGCCCCACCGGCCGGCTCGCCTCTTCGGTGTAGAGCCGCACGTCCATCACCGCGAGCCGTTTGCCGAGCCGGAGCAGCGTCGCTTCGGCGTTGAGTGGTTTCGGCAGGCACGGGCGCAGGAACTGATAATTGAGCGCGCTCGTCACCGCCATCGCGACGGGGCCGATATGCGCGAGGACGAGCGCATAGGCCGCCATGTCGGCGAGCGCCATCTGGGTCGGCCCCGAAATGAGCCCGCCGGGGCGCAGCATCGTCTCGGCCGGCTCCTGCCGCGCGACGATCCGCCCCGGCTCGGCCGAGATCACGCGGCCGCGCGATCCCGGCGCCGAATTGGGGAAAGCCTCCGCCATGAATGCGTTGAGCGCGTCCACGTCCATGCGGATCGCGTCCGACGACGGCGGCGTGCCCTCCCCTTCGCTCATCGGCTTATCGCGTCAGCTTCTTGTACGAAGTGCGATGCGGACGCGTCGCCTCGTCACCGAGGCGGCGGATCTTGTCCTCTTCATAGGCTTCGAAATTGCCCTCGAACCATTCGACATGGCTGTCGCCCTCAAAGGCCAGGATGTGCGTCGCGAGGCGGTCGAGGAAGAAGCGGTCGTGGCTGATGACCACCGCGCAGCCGGCGAAATTTTCGAGCGCTTCCTCGAGCGCCGCGAGCGTTTCGGTGTCGAGGTCGTTGGTCGGCTCGTCGAGCAGCAGCACGTTGCCGCCGGCTTTCAACATCTTCGCCATATGGACGCGGTTGCGCTCGCCGCCCGACAGCATCCCGACCTTCTTCTGCTGATCGGTGCCCTTGAAGTTGAACGCGCCGACATAGGCGCGCGTCTGCATCTCGTGCTTGCCGACGGTCATCATGTCGTGCCCGCCCGAGATTTCTTCCCAGACATTTTTGTTAGGGTCGAGCGCGTCGCGGCTCTGGTCGACATAGCCGAGGCGCACCGTGTCGCCGAGCGTGATCGAACCCTCGTCGGGCTGTTCCTGTCCGGTGAGCAGGCGGAACAGCGTCGATTTGCCCGCGCCGTTGGGCCCGATCACCCCGACGATGCCGCCCGGCGGCAGCGTGAAGGACAGATCCTCGAAGAGCAGCTTGTCGCCATAGGCCTTCGACAGATTTTCGACCTCGATCACCTTGCCGCCGAGGCGCTCGGGAACCTGGATGACGATCTGCGCCTTGCCGGGGGCGCGGCTTTCCTGCGCTTCGACGAGCTGATCGAAGCTCTTGATGCGCGCCTTCGACTTGGCTTGGCGCGCCTTTGGCGACTGCCGGATCCACTCGAGTTCGTCCTTGATCGCCTTCTGGCGGCCAGCGTCCTCGCGCGCCTCCTGCTCGAGCCGCTTGCCCTTCTTGTCGAGATAGGTCGAATAATTGCCCTCATAGACAAAATAGCGGCTGCGATCGAGTTCGAGGATCCAGTTCACGACATTGTCGAGGAAATAGCGGTCGTGGGTGACGAGGATGACGTTGCCCGGATAGTCGACCAGATGCTTTTCGAGCCACGCGACGCTTTCGGCGTCGAGATGGTTGGTCGGCTCGTCGAGCAGCAGGATCGACGGCTTTTCGAGCAGCAGGCGGGTGAGCGCGATGCGGCGCTTTTCGCCGCCCGACAGATTTTCGACGCTCCAGTCGCCCGGCGGGCAGCGCAGCGCTTCCATCGCGATTTCGAGCTGGTTGTCGAGCGTCCAGCCGTCGACCGCGTCGATCTTTTCCTGCAGCTCGCCCATTTCGGCCATCAGCGCGTCGAAATCGGCGTCCTCGGGCGGATCGGCCATCAACGCGCTGATCGCGTTGAAACGGTCCATCATGTCGGCGACGCCGCGGACGCCGTCCATGACATTTTCCTTCACCGTCTTGGTCGGATCGAGCTCGGGCTCCTGCGGCAGATAGCCGACGCTGATCCCCTCGCCCGGCCACGCCTCACCCGTGAAATCCTTGTCGATACCCGCCATGATCTTCATCAGCGTCGATTTACCCGTGCCGTTCGGGCCGACGATGCCGATCTTGGCGTCGGGATAGAATTGCAGGTTGATGTTGTTGAGAACCGGCTTTTGCGCGCCGGGATAGGTCTTGCTGAGACCCTTCATCACGAAACTATATTGGGCGGCCATAGATGCTCCGGTAGCTGGCTGGGCCGCAGACGCGGCCGGGAGAGAATTGGGCGCCGGTTAGCGAATGGGCGCCGCCTTGGCAATCGGCGCTTGCGGGATGCGCCACCCGCCCGCTAGGACCGGCGCCATGACGAGACAGCCGATCGCCGCGCCGCTTGCGGGCGCAACCGCCGCGGGCCTTGCCCTCATCCTCAGCCTTCCCGCCGCGGCGTCGATCCCGCCGCCGCCCTCGGCCGCCGAGCTGGCGCAGCAAGGCGAGGATCCGGCGTGGGCGATCACCGAGGCGCTGACGACCGAGATCGGCCCGCGCCAGGCGGGCACCGAGGCCGAAGCGGCGGCGCGGCGCTGGGCGGTCAAGCGGCTGACCGACATGGGTTTCCACAATGTCCGCGAAGAGCCCTATATGATGCCGACCTGGGTGCGCGGCGAGGAAGCGGCATCGCTGGTCGGTCCCTTTCACCCGCAGAAGCTTGCGATTGCGGCGCTCGGGAACAGCGGATCGACCGGACCCAATGGGATCGAGGGCGAGATCGCCTATTTTGCGAGCTTCGACGCGCTCGTCGCGGCGCCCGATCATCTGGTGGCGGGCAAGATCGTCTTCATCGACCATCAGATGGAGCCGGCGCAGGACGGCAGCGGCTATGGCCAATATGGCCGCGGCCGCTTTCAGGGGCCGAATGTCGCGGCAAAGAAGGGCGCGGTGGCGATCGTCATCCGCTCGATCGGCACCGACAGCCACCGCAACCCGCACACGGGCGTCACCACTTTCGAGGAAGGCGTGAAGCCGATCCCGGCGGGCGCGATCGCCAACCCCGACGCCGACCTGCTGGTGCGCCAGTGGCAGCGGACGCTGTCGATGCGCACCAAGGAAACCTATCTCGGCTATACGCCCGAGCCGCTGCGCATGAAGCTGCTGCTGACGCCGAAGCAGCTCGGCGAGCAGGTGTCGGGCAATGTGATCGCCGAAGTGCCGGGGAGCGATCCCGCGGCGAGCCCGGTGATCGTCGCGTGCCACCTCGACAGCTGGGATCTCGGCACCGGGGCGATCGACGATGCGGCGGGGTGCGGCATCATCACCGCCGCCGCGAAGCATGTCATGACCGCTGGCCAGATGGCTGGTGGCCAGCCGCGCCGCACGATCCGCATTCTGTGGGCGGGCGCCGAGGAGGTTGGGGTGTTCGGCGGCAAGGCCTATTTCGACGCGCACGGCAAGGAAAAACATGCCGTGGCGCTCGAATCGGATTTCGGTGCCGACCGCGTATGGCGCGTCCAATTCAAACTTCCCGAAAGCGCCGCCGATCTTGAGAAGCGCGTCAGCGCCGCCGTGGCCCCCTTCGGCGTCGTCACGGGCCATGACGAAGCGCATGGCGGCGCGGACGTCGGGGCGCTGGTCGAAGCCGGCACGCCTGCGGTCGATCTGGGTCAGGATGGGACACGTTATTTCGACGTTCATCACACGCCCGACGACACGCTCGACAAGGTCGATCCGGCGCAATTGCGGCAGAATGTGACGGTCTGGGCGGCAACTCTGGCGATTCTCGCGAACAGCAGCGACAGCGAGCTGCCATAGGCCTTGACGGCGAATGGCCGATTTCCGCGCGGCCGTTCCATCTCAATTATTTTTGTTGACGATTCACGCGGAACGTCTAAATCCCGCCGCTCGCGCAACGGGAAATTTGCCCTAGCGCGGAAAGGCATTTTAGGGAGCCCACACATCATGAAGAAGTTTGCTGCTATCGCCGTTGCCGCCAGCATGTTCGCCCTCGCCGCTTGCGGTGAGAAGGCTGCTGACGAAGCCACCACCACCGAAGCTCCGGCCGCTGACGCGACCATGGAAGCCGGTGCCGACGCTGCCGCTGCCGGCGCTGACGCCGCTGCCGAAGGTGCGGAAGCTGCTGCGACCGCCGCTGACGCCGCTGCGACCGACGCTGCTGCGCCGGCTGCCGACGCTGCTGCTGCTCCGGCTGACGCCGCTGCCGCTCCGGCCGAAGAAACGAAGTAAGTCACAGCCCTTCGGGGCAATGACCGAACCGAAAAGAGGCGGTCTTCCTTCGCGGAAGGCCGCCTTTTTCTTTGCCGCGGGACAAGTCAGCCCGGCGCCAGCAGCGCGGCGATCAAGGCGACGATCGCAAAGGCGACCAACCCGCCCAGAAAGATCAGGCGGCGTAGGCGCGATCTCAGGATGATCTCGCCGCCGCGCGCATCGCGCGCCGAACAGACCGGCGCGTTCGCGGGCTCTTCGTCGCGCCCGGCCATCGTCAGAGCATCGGATAGCTCAGGCCGTAATAGCCATAGATGGTCCGGCCATAATCATCGGTATATTCGGGCGCTTCCTCGCGAGCGTAACGCGGCGCACCTTCGACCTGCTCCTTCGTCAGATTGACGACGTAGCCGCCCTTGTCGGTATCATAGGTCAGCATTTCCCACGGAATGGGATAATGATCGCTGCCCAGGCCGAACAGGCCGCCGAATTCGAGCACGGCATATTCGCTCTTTCCGGAGCGCTTTTCGATCATAACGCTGGTGATCGTGCCGAGCTTTTCGTTTTGGGGATTGTACACCGCAGTGCCCTCGACCTTGTCGGAGGCGATCAGGCGGTGCGTTTCGGTTCTCTCCAGTGTGTCAGCCATGGTTCCTTCTCCTGCTTGGGATGGGGATGACGCTGCGAGGGGGTTCGCAGCGCCACCTGTCAGACCAACGGGCCGCACCGCGCGATGTTCCTTCGGCCCGTCGCAGCCGGGCCACAGTTGCGCGGGTGTGGCGCCGCGAGCCGCTTGCACGGCGCGGCGAAGAGTTGAGCGCCGCCCCGACTCCGGTCTTCGACCGCGCCGACAGCAATGGCGACGGCTATGTCGACCAGGCCGAACTCGCGGCGCTGAAAGGCGGGCGTTCGCAGCCCCATTTATCGGGCGGATCAGATCGCGCGGGTCGCGATGCCCGCGAATAGCAGCACGCCGATGACCGACATGAAGGCCGCCATCAACAGGACGGGGCGGCCGAGCCGGAATTTGCCCGCCTGCTCGAGATCGCGGAGCGTCAGCCAATAGCCGATCGTGCCGAGCAGGATCGAGCCGACCCCCATCCCCGCCAGCACCAGCCCGACGGTCTGCGGGCTCTGGCTGTTCTGGATCGTCCCCGCGTCGGCCATCGACTCGAGCACCTTGTAGATGGTGAAGCCAAAGCTGAACATCGACAGCGCGGTGCGGATCCACGCCATCAGCGTCCGGTCCGCCGCCATCACCGTGCGCAGTTCGCCCAGATCCTTGGGCCGCGCGGGTTTCCGTTCGATCTCTGCCATGTCGCTCCCCAAGGCCCGCCTTGCTCGCCACGAGCACGGCCCATCCTCGCCGCAAACGGGAGAAACGGACATCGGGACAAATCCCGAGGTGGCGCGGCGACATTACCGGGGGGGGCCTCCGGCACCGAGCGCAGATGCCGGAAGAGCGTAAATGGTCGGGGAGACAGGATTCGAACCTGCGACATCCTGCTCCCAAAGCAGGCGCGCTACCGGGCTGCGCTACTCCCCGACACGACGCGCGCCTTAACAGGATGGCGCGCGAAGTCTATCCCGAACGTCAACCCGTCGCGGTGGCGATCAGCCGCGCGTAGAAATCAATCATCCGCTTGAAGCTGCCTATCGCCATATGCTCGTTGGTGCCGTGGATCATCGCGGCCTCCTTCAGCGAGACGTGCATCGGCATGAAGCGATAGACGTCCTTCGACACCGGCTCCATGCTGCGGCTGTCGGTGCCGGCGACGACGAGCGTCGGGGTCAGCACCGCGTCGGGCGCGTCGGCGCGCGCCGCGGCGACGATCCATTTCCAGCCTTGCGAGTTGGTCGACGAGATGCGCGACGGTTCGCGCGGCGGCTTGACCCACGACAGATCGACGTCGAGGTCGCCGACCGCCTCCTTCGCGCGCGCCATCACGTCGGCCGAGCTGTTCCACGGCGCGATGCGATAGTTGATGAGCGCGTTCGCCGACTGCGGCAGGACATTCTCCTTGGGGCTCCCTTCGAGCATCGTCGGCGCGATCGTCGTGTGAAAGGCGGCGGCGGTCGAGGGCGATGCCGCGATCTGCCGCTTGAGCAGCGGCGCGAACAGCCAGCGGTTCGCGACCGCCATCCTGGTCGTCCCGCCCTTTTTCGCCGCCAGCGCTTCCAGCATCGACGCACCGGGGCCGCGTATTTCGAGCGGAAACGGATGATCGGCGATCGCGAGCACCGCCTTGGCGAGCGTCGTCACGCCGGTCTGGGCGGGCGGCATCGAGCTGTGGCCGCCGGGTGCGTTCGCGGTGACCTTCAGCGTGCCATAGCCTTTTTCGCCGATCCCGATCATGATCGCCGGACCATCGATCACCGGCGTGTCGGTCAGCACGACGCTGCCCTCGTCGATGGTGAAGATCGCCTCGACCCCGTCGGCCTTCAGCTTTTGCGCGGCGGAGACGGCGCCCGATCCGCCGGCCTCCTCGTCATGCCCCGAAACGAGATAGATGCCGCGCTTGGGCTGGAAACCCGCACCCGCGAGCGCCTCGATCGCCTCGAACAATCCGATCAGCGACCCCTTGTCGTCGACGGTCCCGCGGCCCCACACGGCATTTTCGGCGATCGCGCCCGAAAAGGGCGGATATTTCCAGTCGCCTTCGGTGCCTTCGGTCACCGGCACGACGTCCTGATGCGCCATGACGATGATCGGCGCGAGCGATGCGTCGCTTCCCGGCCAATGATAGATCAGCGTGCGGTTGGGCAGGATAGTCCGCGTCATCGCCTTGTGCTCGGCGGGATAGGTCGCGGCGAGCCAGCTGTGCAGCCGGTCCCACTCGGCGATCTGGTTGTCGGCGGGGTCCTGGTGCGAGATCGTCGGAATCTGCGCCGCGGCGCTCAGATGCTGAACCGCCGCGTCCAGGTCGAAGGGCGGCGCGGGCGCGAGCGTCACATCCTTGCCGTCGGCGATGTCCCTGGGTTCGAAAGTCGCGGTTCGCACCGCAACCGCCCCGGCCGCCACGGCAAGGATCGCGATCCCTCCTAGCAAGATCGTGCGCCCTTTCGCCATCGTCCCCTCTCCTTTTTTGGTGGAAGGGTCTTTGGACCAATTAACAGCGATGCTGGCAAGGGAAATGGTGGGCCCGGCAGGACTCGAACCCGCAACCTAGCCGTTATGAGCGGCCAGCTCTAACCATTGAGCTACAGGCCCCCGAAGGGTTTCGCGGGCGATAGCGGAGCGCGCGCCCGATTGGCAAGAGAGTCGATCAATCGGCGGCCATGGCGACGACCGCGTCGGCGTGCGCGGGCTCGACGCCGCGGCGCGCGAGATGGCTCAGCACGACGTCCCACCAGCGATAGAATTGCTCGAGATCGGCGCCGGAGCGGACATAGGGCGTGTTGCCCGGCTGGAGCGAGGGCGAGTGGAAGGAAAAGGTGAGCAACGGCAGCCGCTGTTCGACCGCGATGTCGATCGCCCGGCAGGCGCGCGCCGCGGGAATGCCTTCGGGGGTCAGCGCGATCCGCTCAACGAGCCCGAGCCGCGCGAGCAGCGCCCGCGCATGCGTCCCCTCGCGCGCGACGCGGTGATAAAGCCCTCGCCCCCTGCTTCCCAGCAGACCGCCGAACAGCGTCGTCACCGGCACTTCGAGCAGATCGCCCGCCTCGGTGCGCACGCGCCAAGGGTGCAGCGGCGCCTCGCGATAATCGGGGCCATGTCCGCCGCGATAGTCGAACCCCGACCGCACCGAGGTATCGCAGCGAAAGCCGAGTTGGGTCAGCATCGCCGCGGTTTCGGGGCCGAGACCATAACGCCCCGCGCGATAGACGGTGGGGGCGACGCCGAACGCATCGCGGATCGCGTCACGCAGCGCGCGCATCTTCGCGCGCTGCAGATCGGGCGGCAGATTGCCGGTATAGCTGTTGCGCTCGTTCACGGCTTCGTCATGCGGCGGCGTCACCCACGGATGGAGCTGTGCCCCGATGTCGCAGCGCCCGCCCGCCTGCGCGTCGCCCAGAATTGCGCGCGCGCGCTCGTCGGCGACGATCGGCCAGTCGACCAGATAGATGGGCGCGACGCCGGCGCGCTCGAACCAGGCCTGGCAATCGGCGAGCGCGGGCACCGAATCGAGGCGATAACCCTTACGCGCGAAGGGCTTCGACCAGTCGAAATCCTCTTCTGTGTCGATCGTCACCCAAAAGCGCGGACGCTCTCCATCGGCCAGACGGATCACGTCCGCCGATGCGGGACGGTCGAACAAATTGCCCCCCGCCTGCAAGCCGCTCCCCTCTGCCACGAATGGCTCCCGTTCAGTCGCCCTGCCGGACCTCCCGGTCGGCGTCGACCCCGGGGTTGGCCGAGCGCAGGTGCAAGGTCAAGGCGTTATGCCCGATATGGAGCCGTCCCCCCGAGCCGCGCGCGAGGCTGTCGACGAGCCGCAGCGAGAAGCCGAGGCTCAGCACCGCCGCGCCGGGGGCTTCGCCCTCGGGACTGAAGCCCGGGTCGAGCAGTTCGGCGGTGCTTGCGAAGCGGATCGCCGCGGGTCGGACGAGCCGCAGCTGCAGCATGTCGTCATGCGCGTCTTCGATCACGAGCTGTCCGGCCATCGTCGTGCCGGGATCGCAAATATCGACGAGTGCGGTGATCAGGCGCCCGATCATCCGCCGCGCGTCGGCATCGCTCGCCTTCGCCAGAAAAGGCCCCCCGACCCGCGTCACCGTCAGGTCGACGCGCTGGTCGTCGAGCAGGCTCGCGAGGTCGCTTTCGACCTCCGCCACGATCGCGCCGAGATCGGCGACCATCGCCGGGGCGTCCTCGGCGGGTTCGGCTTCGGTGCGCGTCGCGACGTCGAGATCGTCGATGATCTGCTGAATCGCCGCCGCGTCGGATACGATCGTCTCTGCCATCGCGCGATAGGACTGGCTGACCGGGCCGAACATCTGTCCCGATATGATCTGCGCAAAGCCCGAGATCGCGTTGAGCGGGCTGCGCAACTCGTGGATCAGCTGGCGGATCGAATCGCCCGAATCCTCCGCGACGCGCCGCCCATAGGGGATTTCGCTGCGCAGCGGACGCCGCGCGGTGCCGCGATAGCCGCGGAACTGGCCGGTCGCGCGGTCGAACCAGGGCAGCGCCGAAAAGCGCCACTCGCCGGCTTCGCTCGGCCGTCCTTCAAGCATCATCCGCGCGTTGATGATTTCGGCGCGCTGGCGAAAGGCGCCCGCCGCGACGCCGTCGACGCCGGGTTCGCCGCCGATCGGCGCTTCGGCGATCGACAGGCCGATGAGCGCGCCGCGCACGATGCCCTCGACCCACTGGACGACCCCGTCGGGGCCGGTTTCGAAGCTGAAGCCTTCGCTCGCGCTCTCGCCGGTCGACGCGCTGGACCGGGCGCGCGACGATTGAAATTTGCCGATCCGCCGCACGAGCTCGCTGATCTGGCTCGGTTCGCGCCCGATTTCCGGCTCGTCGGCGCCGGCGCCGTCGGTGTCGACCATCGGCGCCTGGTCGGCAACGGCAGGCTCCGGCCGCATCGTCGCGGCCGTGGGCGGCTCGGGCAAAGCCACCGAGCCGCTTCCCAGGGTCGCGAGGGCGCGCCGGGTCCCTGCGGGCAGATCGTCGCGCCCGGCCAGAATCGACCGCGCGACCGCGCCGGTCGCCGGGAGCAGCGCGAGCCAGGCTGCATCGGACAGGCGGACATCGCGCAACAACGCCGCCGCGACGCTCGGCACGTCATTGGCGTAAAAGGCTGCAAGCGGCGCAAAACGGCAATGCCGCGCAACGGCGCGGGCGCAATCGCGGCGAATCGGCTCGGGAACCCGCGAACGAAGCGCGGCGAGCATATGGAAGGCGCGGCGGACATCGGCGTCGTCCAGCCGGTCGCCGCGCTGGGCGAGGATATCGGAAAGCTGGCGCCAAACCGCGATACTCGCGCGGCCGTCGGCGGGCGCGTGGCGCAGGATGGTCGAGATCATCGTGTCAGCAGTCACCCGCAACCGGCCCCACACCCGTCTTTGTTGGTTAGCATTTGATTAGCGGCTAGCTCGAATCCGGCAAACTGGAAAGCGTCTTAACCATCGCGTCGCATTGTGGGACAATTGCAATCGCCTGAAATAATATTATGGTCGCGCTATTCGTGGAAAGCGGAAGTTACAAAATGGCGAGCCAGAAATTCGATCAGATCGACCTGCAAATTCTAGGTGAACTACAAAAAAACGGACGGATCACCAATGTCGAGCTGGCGCAGATGGTCGGGCTCACCGCGCCGCCGTGCCTGCGCCGCGTGCGCGCGCTCGAGGAATCGGGCGTCATCCGGTCCTATCACGCCGATCTCGATGCGGCGAAGCTCGGCTATGGCATCACCGTCTTTGCGATGGTCAGCCTGCGCAGCCAGGCCGAAGCCGACCTGAAGGCGTTCGAAGATTATGTCGGCGGCCTCGCCGAAGTGCGCGAATGCTATATGCTCAACGGCGAAATCGACTTTCTGCTGAAGGTCGTGGCGCGCGATCTGCAGAGCTTCCAGTCCTTCCTGACCGCGCATCTGACCTCGGCGCCGAACGTCACGAGCGTCAAGACCTCGCTGACCATCCGGACCGCGAAACAGCTCGCGGGAATTCCGGTCGACATCTGATCCCGGCACCGAATCGCCGGCACCGAATCGAAAGGGGCGCCGGCATGATGCACGGCGCCCCTTCCATTTTGCGAGAAGCCGGGACGATCAGTTCGCCGCCGCGGGTTGCGCCGCGGGCGCGGCACCGGCGGGCGCCGGATTGAGCTTCGCGAGCCAGAATTTGGCGGCCAGCGCATAGGCGCCGCCGACCTGGCGGAAGCCCGTCTTTGCCGCCGCCGTATCGCCCGCCATCGCCTGCGCCGCGGCGAGGCGATAGGTCCACATATCCTTGTCGGCGCCCGCATTGACCGCCGCCTGATAGAGCGGAATCGCTTCGGCGTAGCGGCCATAGCCGAACAGCGCATCGCCGGTCGCGCCGGCGACCTTCGGGTTCGAAAGCGTCGAAGGCTTTTTGGCATAGGCGCCGATCGTCGATTCCTCGTCGCCCGCGCGTTCGGCCTGCGCCTTCTTCATCTCCGAAAGCTGCGAATCGGTCGCCGAGACGACCCCGGCCTTCTGTCCGGCGTCGATCACCGCAACCGCCTCGCCCGGCAGCGCGGCTTCGGTCGCCAACTGCGCATATTCGGCAAATTCGGCGCGATTCCGCAGCGCGTCGGTCGCGCGCATCAGGCGAAACACATCGAGCGAAAGCTGCTTGTTGGCGCCCGCCTGGCCGAGCACGAGGCGAAGCGCCTGATTCCACACCTGCGGGTCCGGATAGGCCTGCGCCCGAAGCGCGAGCAGGTCGAACGCCTCGTTGGTGCGATTGGCCTTCTGCAGCGCGTTGATGGGGTTGACGAACATCCAGTCGGGGGGCGTCTGGCCCGCGGCCATCATGCGGTCGATCTCTGCCTTGGCAAAGGCGATGCCCTTGTCGGTCTGCCCGCCGTTCACATAGCTTTCGAGGAGCATCGCCGGCAGATTGGACTCGGTCGACCCGGCGGCCTTCGCCGCCTCGAGGCGCTGGATAGCCTTGGCATAATCCTTCTTCTGATAGGCGAACTGGCCCGAGAAGAAGTTGAAGGTCGCGGCGTTGGCGGGCTGCACCTTGCCCGAATCGAGCGCCATATCGAGCCCCTTCTCCTGAAGGGCCTGATCCTTGTTCAGGATGCCGAGCTGAAGCGTGAAAAAGCCGAGGAAATATTTGTCGTCGTCGGTGGTCGCCGTTCCCTGCCCCTCTGCGATCGCGGCCTGCAGCGCGGCGGCATCCTGCTTCTTCAGCGATTCGTCCATCTTCTGAACGGCCGGCAAAAAGCCTTTGCTCGGCGAAGCCTGCGGGCCCTCGGCGGCCTCTTCCTTCTTCTGCTTTTCGCGGGCGGCGGCGGGCGCCGCCGCGGTCGTCATCAGCGCGCAGCCCAGCACGGCGGCCATCGCCGTTGCGGGCATCGAGCGGAAACGGTGAAACATGCGAATCTCTCCTTAGAAATCGACCGTAAAGGGGGGGAACTTCAAGCGGCCGGCGTTTGGTAACGCGGCTAGACTGCCCGCGTTGCCAAGGCAAGACGGGCGCGGTCGATTCGCTATGCCGACAAACGGCTGAACGGGGTTTGAACCCGGTTCGTCGACGCGAGGCGTTCGGCCGCCAGGGCGCCGGACCGGAAGATCAGGCGAGCACGTCGATCGCAGCGTTGATCCGGCGCAGCACGTCGGGATCGCCCGGCACCCCCGCCATCGCCTCTTCGGCGAGTTCGATCAGCGGCACGATGCCGAAGGTTCCGGCAAGGCTTTTAAGGCGCAAAGCCGCCATATTCCAGTTGGCGTCGCAACGCGAGCGGCGCAGCAGGTCGGCGAGTTCGCGCGCGCCGCTTGCAAAGGTCTGGCGCAGGTCGAGCGCCGCCGCCGGGTCGCCTCCGACCGCGGCCGAAAGATACCGGTCGAGGGGGCCGCTATCGAACGACATTCCACAGCCCTGTCATCGCATGGTTAAGTTTCCGTTTCATGGACGACATTTGATGCTAATATGGCGCCATGACGGGGCAGAAGAAGATCGTCGGTTTGTGGCGCGATTCCGCGACAAATCAGGATGCGAACGAAGCGGCGGCGGTCGAACCCGCCGCCACGGAAACGGTGCCGGCTGCCGAAGTCGAAGCACCGGCGGAGCGCGACTGGCTCGACATGTCCGCCCTGACCGATGAGGACGAAGCGGCGGCGGATTCCGCGCCCCCGCCCGCCACGCGCGACCGCATGGTCGGCGTTGGCCTTTCGCTGCTCGCCGCCGGCTGGACCGGCTTTGCCCTGTGGGTGGCGACGCACGGGTTCACCGCGGCGCCTGCCCTCGCCGCCTGGCCCGCACTGATCGCGACGATCGCGATGCCGCTCGCGCTGCTTACGCTGCTGTGGATGGCCTGGCTGCGGTCGGGACGCTCGGAGCAGGCACGCTTCGCGAGGGTGGCGGCGGCATTGCGCGCGGAAAATATCGCGCTTGGCGATACCATGCGCGCGCTCGGTCAGCATCTTGCCGATGCGCAGAAACAATTGTCCGAACAGGCGGCGCTCGTCCAGCAATTGGGGCTCGATACGGTCGCGCGGCTGCACGAAAGCAGCGACAAGCTGGCGAGCAATGCGTCGGTCATCGCCAATGCACACGACCAGCTCGCGCGCTCGGGCGACGTCGCGATGCAGCGCATGGACGGCCTGCTCGCCGGCCTGCCGCGGATCGACGACGTCGCGCAGCGCCTCGCGGTCAATTTCCGCGAGGCGGGTCTCGTCGCGCACCAGCAGGGCGCCAATCTCGAAGCGAAGCTCGCCGCGCTGTCGGAGGAGGCGGCAAAGGCCGCGCAGACCGGGCAGGAATCGGCCGCGAGCCTCGACGATGCGATCGGCACGCTGCGCACCAGCGGCAAGGAAGCCGAAAGCGAATTGCTCGCCGCCTCGGCCGCGATCACCGGCGCGCACGGCACGGCGCTGGCGCAGATCACCAATGCGGCGGGTTCGATCCGCGAAGAACTCGCGGCGACCGTCGAAGCGCTGTCGGCGCGGATGGATGCGAACTGGCAGCAGTTCCGCGAAGGCGTCGAAGCCGCCGCGAGCGAACTCGACGCGCGCATCGCCGCGGCGCGCGACGCGGGCGAGACGATCGGCGCCGACCTCGACCGTTATGGCGAGGCGGGCGAAGCCCTCACCAGCCGGATCGGCGAAGAAGCGGTTCGCGTGCGCGAGCATCTGGAACTGCTCGATGCCAGCGTCTCGGCGAGCACCGGCGTCATCGGGCGCGCGATCGACGACACCAAGGCGCAGCTTGCCGCCTTCCTCGCCGACGTCACCAAGGGCAATGGCGCGGCGCACGAACTGATCGGCCACGCCGAATCGCTGCTCCTCGCGCTCGATGCGGTAACGCGCGAACTCGACGAGACGCTGCCGAATGCGCTCGATCGCATGACCGCGCATGGCAGGACGACGCAGGGCGCGCTCGCCGAGATGAAGCCGATGCTCGAGGCGTCGGAACTGGTTGCGCAGTCGACGCTGTCGCACGTCAACGCGGTCCGCGCGACGCTGCCGCGCAATGAAGAACATATCGCCGCGCTCGGCGAACGGCAGGAAGCGCTGACCGCGCGCATCGCCGCCGCGCTCGCCGACGCCGACGCCGCGCTCGCGAAGCTGCGCATCGGCGCCGACGAATTTGCCGAACAGGGCGGCGCACGCATGGCCGCGACGCTCGACGAGGTGCGCGCAACCGCCGAAACCGCCGCTGCCGAGGCGCGGCAGACGCTCGATGCGCTGATCGCCGGCGCGCGCGCGACGATGGAGGCGACCGCGAGCGAAACGATCGACGCCGCCTTCAAGAGCGAGGTGATGAAGCAACTCGCCGAGATCGAAGCCGCGTCGCAGCGCGCGGTCGAGGCGGCGAATGGCGCCGCCGAACGGCTGATGCGCCAGATGATGACGATCATGGACACCAGCGCGAGCGTCGAGCAGCGCACGCTCGAGGCCGAACAGGCGATCGCCGCGTCCGATCGCGACAATCTTGCCAAGCAGGTCGGCTTGCTCACCGAGGCGCTCAAATCGACCGCGATCGACGTCACCAAGATCCTGTCGGCCGAAGTCAGCGACACCGCATGGGACGCCTATCTGAAGGGCGACCGCGGCGTCTTCGCGCGCCGCGCGGTCAAGCTCGTTGAAACGAGCGAGGCCAGGGAAATCCTGCGCCTCTATCAGAATGACGACGGTTTCCACGCCGCGGTCAACCAGTTCATCCACGACTTCGAAGCGATGCTCCGCCTGCTCATCGGCGCGCGCGACGGCTCGGCGATCAGCGTCACCCTGCTGTCGTCCGACATCGGCAAGCTCTACGTCGCACTCGCCCAGGCGATCGACCGCCTGCGGGGGTGATGCGCCGGACGTCGGCTAACGACCGGTTCCTACTTACCAATCATCGTCATCCCGGACTTGATCCGGGGTCCACGACTTCGGCGCTGCTATGGATCCCGGATCAAGTCCGGGATGACGAAGGAGAGTGGGCGAATGACAGCCCCACCCCAAAGCCGCCGCTACGCCCGTCCGGCAATCACGTCGGGGTCGACCCAGCCCTGCAGATAGGCGAGGTAGAAGAGCAGGAAGATCGCGGCGGTCACCACCGTCATCTGGACCATGATGCGCAGCGGGCGAAAGCGCACCGGCGCGCCGGGCTCCTGTCCCTGGACGAAAACCTCGTCCTCGTCGCCCGCGCGGCGGCCGTGGAAGGGGAGCACGAAGAAGGCGCTGAACACCCACATGAGCAGATAGATGGCAAGGGCCGAGGTCCACTGCATCGGTCAGACGTCCACGATCAGCACGTCGACGATCGGCTTTTTTCCGGTCCAGTCGGTCGCGACGCGGCGCACGCCGAGGCGGATCGCTTCCTTCAGCGCATCGCGGTCGCGCGCCTTTTTCGACGCCGCCTGCTCGGCCGCCTCGTTCATCTCGTCGAGAAAGGCCTCGCGGTCGTCCTCGACCGGCACGCCGCGATACTGGATTTCACTACCGATATAGCCTCTGGCGCCGAGCACCACCGCAACCGAAATCTGGCCGTTCCACGACAGCTTGCGCCGCTCGTTCAGCGTCTCGCCATCCGCAGGCAGGATCACGTCGCCGTCGAGCACGAGCCGCCCCGACCGCACCCGCTCGACGATCGTCGCCGCGCCCGGTGCCAGGCGGCAAAGGTCGCCATTTTCCTGCACCAGCGCCGCCGGAATCCCCTGTTCGAGCCCGAAGCGCGCCTGCTCGTGCATGTGCCGGACTTCGCCATGCACCGGCACGATCAGCTTCGGCCGCAGCCAGCCATAGAGCGCCGCGAGCTCGGGCTTGCCCGGATGGCCGCTGACATGGATATGCGCCTGCTTTTCGGTGACGGTCAGCACATCCTTCGCGGCAAGCTGGTTCATGATCCGCCCGATCGCGATCTCGTTGCCCGGGATCTGCTTGGAGGAGAAGACGACGGTGTCGCCGGCCTCGAGCTTGATCTGGTGGACGTCGCCCGCCATGCGCGCGAGCGCGGCGCGCGGCTCGCCCTGTCCGCCGGTCGCGATCACCATCACCTGGTCGCGCGGCAGCCGCATCGCTTCGTCGAAATCGACCGTCGGCGGGAAATCCCTGAGATAGCCGACCGAGCGCGCGACGCTGAGGATACGGTCGAGCGAGCGCCCGGCGACGCACAGGCGGCGCCCGGTCGCGCGCGCAACCTCGCCCAGCGTGTGCAGCCGCGCGGCGTTCGAGGCGAAAGTGGTCACCACCACCCGCCCCTTCGCCGCGCCGACCGCCGCGACGAGCCCCGCGCGCAGGTCGCCTTCGCTGCCCGATGGCTGGGTGTTGAAGACGTTGGTCGAATCGCACACCAGCACGTCGACGCCCTCGTCGCCGATCGCCGACAGCATCGCCGCGGTCGCGGGCTCGCCGAGGATCGGTTCCTCGTCGAGCTTCCAGTCGCCGGTGTGGAAGACGCGGCCATAGGGCGTGTCGATCACCACCGCGCTCATTTCGAGAATCGAGTGCGCGAGCGGCACCATCCGCAGGCGGAACGGCCCGAGTTCGAAGCGCGCGTCGATGTCGACGGTGCGGACCTCGACCTCTTTCTCCAGCCCCTCTTCGGCGAGCTTGTGCGCGATCAGCCCCGCGGTGAAGCGGTTGGCATAGAGCGGCACGCCGAGTTCGGCGGCAAGATAGGGGAGCGCGCCGATATGATCCTCGTGCCCATGCGTCAGCACGATGCCGAGCAGATTATCGCGGCGATCCTCGATGAATTCGAGGTCGGGCATCACGATGTCGATGCCCGGATAGTCGGGCGTCCCGAAGCTGACGCCGAGGTCGAGCATGATCCACTTGCCGTCGCAGCCATAGAGATTGGCGTTCATGCCGATCTCGCCCGACCCGCCGAGCGCGAGAAAGAGCAATTCCTTGCCGGGAACGGTCATCGGGAAGAGCCTCTCTGATTATATAAGTGCATAAGTCCGTTCAATGTCAGGTCGGGTTCGACGCGATCGAAGAGATGCGCCTGCTCCTGAAACAGCGCAGCAAGCCCGCCGGTTGCGATCACGGTGAGCGGCCTGTCGATTTCGGCCTTCATCCGCGCCATCAGCCCCTCGATCATCGCGACATAGCCCCAATAGACACCGATCAGCATCTGGCTTTCGGTCGTGCGGCCGATCACGCTGTCCGACGCCGGCGCCTCGATCGCGATGCGCGGCAGCTTCGCCGCGGCGTTGACCAGCGCTTCGAGCGACAGATTGACCCCCGGCGCGATGATCCCGCCGAGATACTCACCCCCCGCGCCGATATGGTCGAAGGTCGTCGCGGTGCCGAAGCTGATGACGAGCTTGTCCGTGCCGGGCGCGATCGCCTGCGCCGAAATCGCGTTGCACGCGCGGTCGGCGCCGACCGACTGCGGCTCGTCGACCTTGAGCGCGATGCCCCAGCTCACCGGCGGCCGCCCGGCGACCAGCGCCTCGACCCCGAAATATTTATCGGCGAGGAGCTGAAGATTGTGCAGCGCGCGCGGCACGACGGTCGAGATGATGACCGCGTCGATCTCGCCGCGGTCGAGCCCTTCGAGGCGCAGCAGCTGGTCGAGCCACACCATATATTCGTCGGCGGTGCGGCGGTCGTCGGTCGCGATACGCCAGCGCGCAAGCGCCTCGGAATCCCTAAAAACCGCAAATTTGGCATTGGTGTTGCCGACATCAATCGCAAGCAGCACGGGCTAGTCCCCTTCCCTCACCGGACGGCGCAATTCGATGTCGCCCGCATGTATCAGCATGACCTCGCCGCCCTCGCGGCGCAAGCGCAGCGCGCCATCGGGCGCCAGGCCGTCGAAAATCCCCTCGATCGCCTGCTCCGACACGCGCAGCGGCGTGCCGACGGGATGCCCCTGCGGCAGCCACATATCGACGATGCGCGCGACGCCCTCGTGCCGCCACGTCCGCAGTGCATCCGTCATCGCGACCGCGAGCACCTCGGCAAAGCGATCGCGGTCGATAGGCGCGCCCATCTCGGCGAAGCAGGCGGTCGCGCGGTCGGGCAGTTCGGGCGCGGAGACGAGGTTGACCCCGATCCCGATCACCACCGCGTCGCCGCTGCGTTCGAGCAGGATGCCCGAACATTTGGCGCCATCGACGAGCACATCGTTCGGCCATTTCAGCTCGAACGCGACCGCGGGTGCCAAAATCCGCACCGCCTGCGCCAGCGCTACCCCGGCAACGAGCGCGAGCGTCGCGGCAAGCGGATCGCCGTGGGTCAGCCGCACCACCGTCGATCCCATGAAATTGCCTTCGCCGTCGCCCCACGCGCGGCCCAGGCGGCCGCGCCCGGCGGTCTGGCGGTCGGCGACGAGCCAATGCCCCTCGCCGACGGGCTCGCCGCGTGCCAGCCGCGCCAGCAGGTCGGCGTTGGTCGAACCGGTCTGCTGGATCAGCTCGATCGGCGGGATCAGAACAGCACCGAAGCCGCGTGCGCCGAAGCCGTCGCGAGCGGACCGATGAAGAGGTAACCGATCACCGACAGCCACAGCGCACTTACCGCGACGATCGTGCCTTCGAGGATATTGCCGCCGCCCGACACCTCGGCCTCCGACCGCTCGTCGAAATACATCGTCTTGATGACCGCGATATAGTAAAAGGCGCCGATCACCGAGGCGACGATGCCCGCGACCGCGAGCGGGACGAGGTTCGCGTTCACCGCGGCCTCGAACACCAGATATTTCGGCCAGAAGCCGAACAGCGGCGGGATACCCGCGAGGCTCAACAGGAACACCGCCATCGCCGCAGCCAGGCCGGGGCGATATTGCGACAGGCCCGCGAGCGCCGGAATGCTTTCGACCTGCTGGCCCTCGCGGTCGCGCAATTGCAGCACGACGAGGAAGCTGCCGATCGTCGTGACGACATAGACGAGGAGGTAGGACAGCACCGCCTCGACCCCCTGCTGCGTCCCGGCGGCGAGACCGATCAGAATGAAGCCGACATTGTTGATCGACGAATAGGCGAGCAGGCGCTTGATATTCTTCTGCCCGATCGCGCCGACCGCGCCGAGGATGATCGAGGCGAGCGCGAGGAAGATCACGATCTGTTGCCACGCGCCGATGGCGGGCGCCATCGCACCGACGATCACGCGGGTCAGCAGCACCATCGCCGCGACCTTGGGCGCGCTCGCGAAGAAGGTCGTCACCGGGGTCGGCGCGCCTTCATAGACGTCCGGGGTCCACATGTGGAACGGCACCGCGCTGATCTTGAACGCGAGACCCGCGATCACGAACACGATCCCGAAGAGCAGGCCGGTGCCCATCTCGCCGCCCAGCGCTTTGGCGATGCCGGCGAAATCGGTCGTGCCCGTAAAGCCGTAGAGCAGCGAAATGCCATAGAGCAGCATTCCGCTCGCCAGCGAGCCGAGAACGAAATATTTGAGCCCGGCCTCGCTCGACCGGTCGTCGGTGCGCATGAAGCTTGCGAGCACATAGGCGGCCAGGCTGTTGAGTTCGAGCCCGACATAGAGCGTCATCAGGTCGCGCGCGCTCGCCATGATTCCCATGCCCAGCGCGGCGAAGAGGATCAGGACCGGATATTCGGCGCGCATCCCGTCGCGGAAAAAGCGCGGCGCGATCGCGATGCAGACAAAGCTCGCGGCATAGATGAGCAGCTTGGCGAAGCCGCCGAAGGCGTCGACGGCGAGCGTGCCCGAAAAGACCGTCGCCTCCGTTCCGAACAGCGCGATCACCGCGACCGCCGCCGCCGCGAGCGTGACCAGCGACGCGAGCTGATAGAGCCCGACCTGGCGGTCGCCGGCAAAGGTGCCGAGCATCAGCGTGATCAGCCCGCCGATCGTCAGGATCAGCTCGGGCCAGATGAGGGCGAGGTCGGCGCTCATTGCACGCCTCCCGCCTGATGCGCTTCGCCATGCGCGACCTCGCCATGCGCCTCGGCCGCCTTGGACTTGCCCGCCGCGAGATGCGCGTCGCCCGCGGGCTTCGCCGGGGCAAGGCGCGCGACCACCGTGGTCACGTCGCCGCGCATCGGCGCGAGGAAGCTTTCGGGATAGACGCCCATCCACAGGGCCACCGCGGCCAGCGGCACGAAGATCGCCCATTCGCGGGCCGTGATGTCGGGCATCGCCTTCACATCGTCCTTGGTCAGCTCGCCGAACACGACGCGGCGATAGAGATAGAGCATGTAAGCGGCGCCGAGGATGACGCCGGTGCCGCAGACGAGCGCAACCCAGCTCGACGCTTCATAGATGCCGGCAAGGCTCAGAAACTCGCCGACGAAGCCGCTCGTGCCGGGCAGGCCGACCGACGCCATGGTGAACAGCATGAAGAAGAGCGCATAGGCCGGCATGTTCACCGCAAGCCCGCCGTAGCGGCCGATCTCGCGCGTGTGCAGCCGGTCATAGATCACGCCGACGCAGAAGAAGAGCGCGGCCGACACGACGCCATGGCTCAGCATGATGATCAGCGCGCCCTCGATCCCCTGCTGGTTGAAAGCGAAGAGGCCAGCGGTGACGATCGCCATGTGCGCGACCGACGAATAAGCGATCAGCTTCTTCATGTCGTTCTGCACCAGCGCGACGAGGCTGGTGTAAACCACCGCGATCATCGACAGCACAAAGACGATCCACATCAGCTGCGCCGACGCATCGGGGAACATCGGCATCATGAATCGGAGGAAGCCATATGCGCCCATCTTCAAGAGCACGCCCGCGAGGATCATCGACCCCGCGGTCGGCGCCTGCACATGCGCATCGGGAAGCCAGGTGTGGACCGGCCACATCGGCATCTTGACCGCCAGGCTGGCGAAAAAGGCGAGCCACAGCCACGTCTGCATTTCGGGCGGGAAATTATAGGCGAGCAAGGTCGGGATGTCGGTCGTCCCCGCTTCGCGGATCATCGCGATCATCGCGATCAGCATGAGCACCGACCCGAGCAGCGTGTAGAGAAAGAATTTGAACGCCGCATAGATGCGGTTCGCGCCGCCCCAGATGCCGATGATGAAATACATCGGAATCAGGCCCGCCTCGAAAAAGATATAGAAGAGGATCAGATCCTGCGCGCAGAAGACGCCGATCATGATCGTCTCCATGACGAGGAACATCGCCATATAGAGCCCGACGCGCCTGGTGATCGCGTCCCAGCTCGCGAGGATGCAGAGCGGCATCAGGAAAACGGTGAGCATGATCAGCATCAGCGCCATGCCGTCGATCCCGAGCGCCCACTGGAAGCGCCCGAACAGGTCGGCGCGCTCGGTGAACTGCCACTGCGCGCCGCCGATGTCGAAGCGCGTCCATAGGACGATGCCGAGCGCGAAGTCGATCAGCGTCGCGGCGAACGCGATCAGCCGCGCGTTGCGGTCGGTCACGAACAGGCAGGCGATCGCCGCGACCATCGGCACCGCCAGCATCAGCGAAAGGAGCCCCATGCCGCCGCTCACAGGAATTTCACCATGGCCCAGCTGGCGAGGCCGACGAGCCCGAGCAGCATCACGAACGCATATCCATAAACATAACCCGATTGCAGCCGGACCGCGAGCCGCGTTCCCCCTTGAACGAGCGCCGCGGCGCCATCGGGGCCGAAACGGTCGATGGTGCCTTCGTCCCCGCGCTTCCAGAAGAAGCGCCCGATCGCAAAGGCGGGCTTCACGAACAGGACGTTATAAAGCTCGTCGAAATACCATTTGTTGAACAGGAATTTGTGCAGCAGCCCGAACTGCGCGACGAAGCGCGCCGGCAGCGTCGTGTCGCGGATATAGCTGTTCCACGCGATAAACAGGCCGGTCGCCATCACGACGAAGGGCATCAGCTTGATGAGCGTCGGCACCTCGTGCGCGGCGTGCATCAGATGTTCGTCGAACGCGATGCTGCCTTTCCAGAAAGCCATGCCCTCTTCGGGATAGATGAAGGGATGCGCAAAGAGGAAGCCGGCAAAGATCGCGCCGAGCGACAGCACGCCGAGCGGGATCAGCATCGAAAGCGGGCTTTCGTGCGGGTGATAGCCGCCCGTCCCTTCATGCGCATCGGCGGCATGGGCGTGCGCGACATCGTGCCCCGCATGTTCGTCGGCCGGATGGTCGTGGTGATCGCCATGCACTGCATGCTGGATATGCTCGCTCGCCGCCCAGCGCGGCTTGCCGAAGAAGGTCAGGAAGACGAGGCGCCACGAATAGAAGCTGGTGAGCAGCGCCGCAAAGACGCCCACCCAATAGGCGACCTGACCGCCCTCGCCCGCCGCGAACGCCGCCTCGAGGATGCCGTCCTTCGAATGGAAGCCCGCGAAACCGATCCCGGCGAGCGGGATGCCGACGCCGGTGATCGCCAGCGTCCCCGCGGTCATCGCCCAGAAGGTGAAGGGGATTTCTTTCCGCAAGGCCCCATAATAGCGCATGTCCTGCTCATGGTGCATTGCATGGATCACGCTGCCCGCGCCGAGGAACAGCAAAGCCTTGAAAAAGGCGTGCGTGAACAGGTGGAACATCGCCGCGCCATAGGCGCCGACGCCCGCGGCAAAGAACATGTAACCAAGCTGGCTACAGGTCGAATAGGCGATGACGCGCTTGATGTCCCACTGCGTCGTGCCGACCGTCGCGGCGAACAGGCAGGTCGCGGCGCCCACGAAGGTGACGACGCCGAGCGCGACGGGCGCGGTCTCGAACATCGGCGACAGGCGGCACACCATGAACACGCCCGCGGTGACCATCGTTGCGGCGTGGATCAGCGCCGACACCGGCGTCGGGCCCTCCATCGCGTCGGGAAGCCAGGTGTGGAGCCCAAGCTGCGCCGACTTGCCCATCGCGCCGATGAACAGCAGCAGGCACAGGATCGTCATGGTGTCGAGCCGCATGTCGAGGAAGGTGATCGTCGATCCCGCCATCCCCGGCGCCGCGGCCAGAATCTCGGGGATCGACACCGTGCCGAACACCAGGAAGGTCCCGAAAATGCCGAGCATGAAGCCCAGATCACCCACACGATTGACGACGAACGCCTTGATCGCCGCGGCATTGGCGCTCGGCTTCTTGTACCAGAAACCGATCAGCAGATACGACGCGAGACCGACGCCTTCCCAGCCGAAGAACATCTGGACGAGGTTGTTCGCGGTCACGAGCATCAGCATCGCAAAGGTGAACAGCGACAGATAGGCGAAAAAGCGCGGCTGGTCCGGGTCTTCCTCCATATAGCCCCAGCTATAGAGGTGGACGAGCGCCGACACCGTCGTGATCACGACGAGCATCACCGCGGTCAGCGTGTCGACGCGCAGCTCCCAGTCGAACTGGAGAGCGCCCGACGACACCCAGTGCAGCACCGGGGTCACGCTCGGCTCGGCGCTGCCGGCGACGAACGACAGGAAGATCGGCCAGCTCAGCGCACAGCTCGCGAACAGCGCGCCCGTCGTCAAGATTTTCGACGCGGTGGTGCCGATGACGCGCTGGCCAAGGCCTGCGATAAGCGCCGCGAGCAGCGGCAGGAATACGATGGCCTGGATCATGCGGAGGCTCCGTCGTCCCAGCGAAAGCTGGGACCGCTCACGGTCCGGCGCTGCGTTGCCAAGAGGGCGATCCCAGCTTTCGCTGGGACGACGAGGATGGTGTCGGTCACCGGCTTACCCCTTCATCCGGTTGGCATCGTCGACGGCAATCGTGCCGCGGCCGCGGAAATAGATAACGAGAATGGCGAGCCCGATCGCCGCTTCGCCGGCGGCAACGGTCAGCACGAACATCGCGAATACCTGTCCGACGAGGTCGTTCAGCGCGCCGCTGAACGCAACGAGGTTGATGTTCACCGACAGGAGGATCAGCTCGATCGCCATCAGGATGACGATGATATTCTTGCGGTTGATGAAGATGCCGAGCACGCCCAATGTGAACAGCACCGCCGAAACGGCGAGATAGTGGCCGATGCCGATCATAGCTCCATCCCCTGCCCGACGCCCGGATCGACGAG
This sequence comes from Sphingopyxis indica, assembly GCF_900188185.1. GTDB lineage: Bacteria > Pseudomonadota > Alphaproteobacteria > Sphingomonadales > Sphingomonadaceae > Sphingopyxis > Sphingopyxis indica. The sequence continues at coordinate 866,882 of NZ_FZPA01000001.1, forward strand.
GCGCGTCGCGTCCTGCGGACGGCGGCGCACCTGATCGGCGATTTTCTGCGGCCGCACCCCGCCGCGGGTGCGGTGGGTGAGCACGATCGCGCCGATCATCGCGACGAGAAGGACGATGCCCGCCGCCTCGAACAGGAAGATATAGCGCGTATAGAGCAGCTCGCCGATCTGCTGGATATTGCTCTTGTCGGGGGTCGCCGGTGCGGCGCGCGCCGCCAGGTCGATCCCGCCCGCGCTCCACGCGCCGAGTGCGAACACCAGCTCGGCGGCAAGGATCACCGCGACGAGCGCGCCCAATGGCAGGTAGCGCACGAACCCGGCACGCAGCTCGGCGAAGTCGATGTCGAGCATCATCACGACGAACAGGAACAGCACCGCGACCGCGCCGACATAGACGATGATCAGCAGCATCGCGATGAACTCGGCGCCCGCGAGCAGCATCAGCCCCGCCGCGTTGAAGAAGGCGAGGATCAGCCACATGACGCTGTGGACCGGGTTGCGCGCGAAAATCACCATCGCGGCCGAGGCGATGACGATGGTGGCGAAGAGGTAGAAGGCGAAAAGCTGGATCATGCTTCGGTCCTCCCCACTTGTGGGGAGGTGGCAGCCGCGCAGCGGCTGACGGAGGGGGTTGGCCTCCATGCGCTACGCAGCGTGCGGGCGCGAGCCCCCTCCACCGCTTCGCGGTCCCCCTCCCCGCAAGCGGGGAGGATTTCGGTTGCTGAATCGATCATGCGCGCGCCCTTACCGATAGGGCGCGTCGGCGGCAAGATTGGCCGCAATCGCGCGCTCCCATTTGTCGCCATTGGCGAGCAGCTTGGCCTTGTCATAAAGCAGCTCCTCGCGCGTTTCGGTCGCGAATTCGAAGTTCGGCCCCTCGACGATCGCATCGACCGGGCAGGCTTCCTGACAGAAACCGCAATAGATGCACTTGGTCATGTCGATGTCGTAGCGCGTCGTGCGGCGCGATCCGTCCTCGCGCGGTTCGGCCTCGATCGTGATCGCCTGCGCGGGGCAGATCGCCTCGCACAGCTTGCACGCGATGCAGCGCTCCTCGCCGTTCGGATAGCGGCGCAGCGCATGTTCGCCGCGGAAACGGGGACTCAGCGGGTTCTTCTCGAACGGATAGTTGATCGTCGCCTTCGGCTTGAAGAAATATTTGAGCGTGAGGGCGTGCGCCTTCACGAACTCCCAGAGGGTGAAGCTTTTGACGAGATGGCCTACGTAACTCATGAATACCTCGTCAGCATCAGATAGCCGGAGATCAGGAACACCCAGATCAGCGAGATCGGCAGGAAGACCTTCCAGCCGAGACGCATCAGCTGGTCGTAGCGGTAGCGCGGGACGGTCGCCTTGACCCAGCTGAAGACGAAGAAGAAGAACAGGATCTTCGCGAACAGCCAGATGATGCCCGGAACGGCATAGAGCGGCGCCCAGTCGACCGGGGGCAGCCAGCCGCCCCAGAAGAGCACTGCGTTGAGCGTGCACATCAGCAGGACATTGGCATATTCGCCGAGCCAGAAGAGCGCGAAGCTCATCGACGAATATTCGGTCTGATACCCCGCGACGAGCTCGCTTTCGGCCTCTGTCAGGTCGAACGGCGCACGCGCGGTTTCGGCGAGGCTCGAGATCAGGAACATCACCGCCAGCGGAAAGAGCAGCAGGTTAAAGCCGAAGGCGTTGACGAAGCCCAGCCCGTGCCCCTGCTGCGCCTTGACGATTTCGTTCATGTTGAAGCTGTCGGCAAAGAGCACGACGCCGATCAGGATGAAACCGATCGAGACTTCGTAGGAAATCATCTGCGCCGACGCGCGCAGCGCCGAAAAGAAGGGATATTTCGAGTTCGACGACCAGCCCGACAGGATCACGCCATAGACGCCGAGCGACGAGATGGCGAGGATGTAGAGCAGCCCGACATTGATGTCGGCGAGCACCGCGCCCGAATTGAACGGGATCACCGCCCACGCCATCAGCGCGACGGTGAAGGTGATGATCGGCGCGATCAGGAACAGCCCGCGGTTTGCGCCCGACGGGATGATCGTTTCCTGGAGGAAAACCTTGAGGCCGTCGGCGAAACTCTGGAGCAGGCCGAAAGGCCCGACGACGTTCGGCCCGCGCCGCAGCGCCATCGCCGCCCAGATCTTGCGATCGGCATAGATGATCATCGCCACCGCGAGCATCAGCGGCAACGCGATGAGCAAGATGCCGCAGACGGTCGCGACGCCCCATGCCCAATCGTAGGACATGCCGAGGGATTGGAAAAATTCGGTCATTTCTTAAATCCTCCCCACTTGTGGGGAGGTGGCGGCCGCGCAGCGGCTGACGGAGGGGGTTGGCCTCCATGCGCTGCGTAGCGTGCGGGCGCGAACCCCCTCCACCGCTTCGCGGTCCCCCTCCCCGCAAGCGGGGAGGATTTGATTATGGCGCATCATTCCGCCGCCTCCGCAAGCTCGGCGCCATGCAGGATTTCGTCCGAGCAGCGCTGCATCGTCGGCGACGCGCGGCAGATGGCGTTGGTGAGGTAGAAGTCCTTGATCGGCAGGCCTATTTCGCGCGCCTCGGGCTTCGCGTCGAGCTTCGGCGGCGCCCAGCCGTAATCGACGAGCCCCTCGACGCCCAGCGCGGGCACCGCCGCGATCATCGCCGCGCGGCACTGGTCGAAGCTGTCGAAACCGACGCTGACGCCCAGCGCATCGGCGAGCGCGCGGAAGATGCTCCAGTCCTCGCGCGCGTCGCCCGGCGCGAACACCGCCTTCTCGCTGCGCTGGACGCGGCCCTCGGTGTTGACCGTGGTGAAATCCTTCTCCGTCCACGCCGCGGCGGGCAGGATGACGTCGGCGGCGTGCGCACCCTTGTCGCCATGATGGCCGACATAGACTTTGAAGCTGTCGGCGAAGGCCCCGAAATCGACCTCGTCGGCGCCGAGGAAAAAGGTAAGCTTCGGCTTTTTCGCGACAATATCCTTGATCCCGCCCGGCTGCGCATAGCCGAGCATCAGCGCGCCCATCCGCGCCGCCGAGAAATGGACGACGTTGAAGCCGTTCCATCCATCCTTGACCGCGTTCACCGACTTCGCCAGCGCCAGCCCCGCGCCATGGACGCCGGGCACCGCGAGCGCGCCGCCGCCGAATATCAGCATCGGCCGCTCGGCGCCCTTCAGCGCGTCGAGCGCCGCCTTGGGCAGCTTCGCGACGAGCGACGCGTCGTTGCCGAGCCATTCGGTCTTGTAGGTGAGGTCGACCTCCGGCCCGATCGCGAAGACCTTTGCGCCCTTCTTCCACACCGCCTTGCGGACGCGCGTGTTGATCAGCGGCGCTTCCCAGCGCAAATTCGTGCCGACGAGCAGGATCACGTCGGCATTTTCGGCCTCGGCGATCGTGGTATTGAAATTGACCGCCGACAGGCTGGTCACGTCATAGGCGAGCCCCGTCTGGCGCCCTTCGAGCAGGTCGGAGCCGAGCGCATTCACCAGCGCCTTCGCCGCGAACATCGTCTCGCAATCGGCCATATCGCCGGCGATCGCCGCGACCGACGACCCGGCGTTCACCGCCTTGATCGCGTCGAACGCCTCGCTCCACGTCGCTTCCTCGAGCTTGCCGTTCCGGCGCACATAGGGGCGGTCGAGGCGGCGGCGGATCAGGCCGTCGACATGGTGGCGCGTCTTGTCGCTCGCCCATTCCTCGTTCACATCATCGTTGACGCGCGGCAGCACGCGCAGCACCTGCCGCCCGCGGCTGTCGATGCGGACATTGGTGCCGACCGCGTCCATCATGTCGATGCCCAGCGTCTTGGTCAGCTCCCACGGGCGCGCTTCGAACGCATAGGGCTTCGACGTCAGCGCGCCGACCGGGCACAGGTCGACGACATTGCCCGACAGCTCGCTCTGGATCGCATGTTCCAGATAGGTGGTGATCTGCATATTTTCGCCGCGATAGATCGCGCCGATGTCTTCCACGCCGGCGACCTCCTCGGCAAAGCGGACGCAGCGCGTGCATTGGATGCAGCGCGTCATCACCGTCTTGACGATCGGCCCCATATATTTCTCGGTCACCGCGCGCTTGTTCTCGTCATAGCGCGATGCGCCGCGGCCATAGGCGACCGACTGGTCCTGCAGGTCGCACTCGCCGCCCTGGTCGCAGATCGGACAGTCGAGCGGATGGTTGATGAGCAGGAACTCCATCACCCCTTCACGCGCCTTCTTGACCATCGGGCTGTCGGTGCGGATCACCTGCCCCTCGGCGACCGGCAGCGCGCACGACGCCTGCGGCTTCGGCGGGCCGGGCGACACTTCGACCAGGCACATGCGGCAATTGCCGGCGATGCTCAGCCGCTCGTGATAGCAGAAACGCGGGATTTCCTTGCCCGCCATCTCGCACGCCTGCAACACGGTCGCGCCCTGCGGGACGCCGAGTTCCTGGCCGTCTACGGTAACTTTGGGCATTATTCGGAGATTCCCTTCGCGCCGCTCCCGTCGGCCGCCGTCGCCTGCGGCGCATAGGCACGGTGATAGAGCGCCTCGGCAAAGGCGGTCCGCAGCGCCAGCGCGTCGGCGCTCAATTCGATGCCATTTTGCAGGCATTTACCCATGGCTTCGCTCAAACCCGAAAAAGCGCCGCGCTCTTCCCGGCTTTGGGGCAGGGTTGCGAGCACCGCCATGATCCCGGCGGGATCGACATCGGCGACGCAGATCGCCATCTCGTCGACCGAAGGCGGGCGCCCCGTCAGCGCGGTCCACGGCCGTTCATAAACGGGTTGCAGCGGCAGCGGCGCCAGCGTCGCGGCGCGCTTGTCCTTCTTCAAAATACCCTCGGCCAGCATCCCGCGATAGCTCGCCTTGCTCATCGAAGCGCGCACCCCTTCGGCCCGGCTATCGACATAGACGTCGAGATAGCAGCTTTCCTCGTGCTCGAGCGCCTTGTACGCACGCATCGCCCGATCTTCGTTCGGCGCATCGAGGATGTCGCGAACCTGGTCGCCGTGCATATTCGCCTGACATTCGGCGAGGCGAAAGGCGGTTCGCGTCTCGTCGGTGTTCGAACTGGCCGACGGGGTCAGCCGGTTGCCGAGCCGCGAGCCGACCGGCGGCTCGAAAGCCGATGCCGCAGCTGCCGCGGCGAGCAGCATCGCTCCCGCTCCGAGCGTCCAGATTGCCTTGCTTCTCATTCGGCCGCCTCCATCACGCCGCCATTCTCCCGAATTCGCCGCTCGAGTTCGGGACGGAAATGACGGATCAACCCCTGAATCGGCCACGCCGCCGCGTCGCCCAATGCGCAGATGGTGTGGCCTTCGACCTGCTTGGTCACGTCGAACAAAGTGTCGATCTCGCTGATGTCGGCGTCGCCGGTGCGCAGCCGCTCCATCACGCGCCACATCCAGCCCGTTCCTTCGCGGCACGGGGTGCATTGGCCGCAGCTTTCATGCTTGTAGAAGTAACTGATGCGGCTGATCGCCTGGACGATGTCGGTCGACTTGTCCATCACGATCGCGGCGGCGGTGCCGAGGCCCGAACCCAGCGCTTTCAGCCCGTCGAAATCCATCGGCGCGTCCATGATCTCGGCCGCCGGAACCAGCGGCACCGACGATCCGCCGGGGATCACCGCGAGCAGATTGTCCCAGCCGCCGCGGATGCCGCCGCAATGCTTGTCGATCAGCTCGCGAAACGGGATGCTCATCGCTTCCTCGACCACGCAGGGCTTGTTCACATGGCCGCTGATCTGGAACAGCTTGGTGCCCTTGTTATTCTCGCGCCCGAAAGAGGCGAACCACGGCGCGCCGCGGCGCAGGATCGTCGGGACGACCGCGATGCTCTCGACATTGTTCACCGTCGTCGGGCAACCGTAAAGGCCCGCGCCCGCCGGGAACGGGGGTTTCAGGCGCGGCTGGCCCTTCTTGCCCTCGAGGCTTTCGATCATCGCGGTTTCTTCGCCGCAGATGTACGCCCCGGCGCCGCGGTGGACGAAGACGTCGAAGTCGTAACCCGATTTGGCCGCATTCTTGCCGAGCAGGCCGGCGTCATAGGCCTCCTGCACCGCCGCGAACAAGGTCTCGGCCTCGCGGATGAACTCGCCGCGGATATAGATATAGGCGGCGCGCGCGCGCATCGCGAAGCCCGCGATCAGCGCGCCTTCGATCAGCTTGTGCGGATCGTGACGGATGATCTCGCGATCCTTGCACGATCCGGGTTCGGATTCGTCGGCATTGATGACCAGAAAGCTCGGGCGGTCGGCGCGCGGCTCCTTCGGCATGAAGGACCATTTGAGGCCGGTCGGAAAGCCCGCGCCGCCGCGGCCGCGCAGCCCCGACGCCTTGACCTCTTCGATGATCGCGTCCTGCCCGCGCGCCATCAGATCCTTGGTGTTGTCCCAATCGCCACGCGCCTGCGCAGCCTTCAAATTCCAAGGCTGGAAGCCGTAGACGTTGGTGAAAATGCGGTCCTTGTCGGCGAGCATCAGCGTGTCCCACCCTTGTTCTGGATCATCTTGTAGGCGACATAGCCGAGCGCGAGGATCAGCAGCGGCCCGATCAGCGCAAAGGTCACGCGCAGCACGAGGCCGAGCACGACGAGCGCGCCGATGATCGCGAGGATCGTGACGACGTCCTTCTGGGTCATGCCAAATCCTCCCCATATATGGGGAGGTGGCAGCCGCGCAGCGGCTGACGGAGGGGGTTCACGCCCTTACGCAGCGTGGCGGCGGGCCGCAGCCCCCCTCCACCATGCTTCGCATGGTCCCCCTCCCCGCGAGCGGGGAGGATTTCGAGCGCGCGCATCACCATTCGCTCCTGTAATCATGGTTCGCGTCGACCATGGCCTTCAGCGTTGTCGGGCCGCCCTCGGGCTCGCTCATGTGGCGCTGCGGGTTCTGCGTCCCGGTCTTGGGCTGCTTGCCCGCCGCAAGGTCGTCGAGGATGCGCGACATGCTGTCGAAATCGAGGTCTTCGTAATTATCGTCGTTGATCTGGACCATCGGCGCGTTGGCGCAATTGCCCATGCACTCGACCTCGCTCAAGGTGAACAGCCCGTCGGGGGTCGTCTTGCCCTTCACCATGCTGCGATTCTTGCACGCCGCCATCACATCGTCCGACCCGCGCAGCAGGCACGGCGTCGTCCCGCACACCTGCACATGATAGCGGCCGACCGGCGCCAGATTGTACATGGTATAGAAGGTCGCGACCTCATAGGCGCGGATGAAGGGCATATCGAGCTCGGCCGCGACATATTCGATCACCGGCACGGGCAGCCAGCCCTGCGTCTGCGTCTCCGCTCCGACCTGCCGCTGCGCGAGATCGAGCAGCGGCATCACCGCCGACCGCTGACGTCCCGCGGGATAGCGCGCGATCACCGCCTTCGCCTTTTCGGCATTCTCGGGAGTCCACGCAAAAGCGCCCCAGCGCGCGCGGACTTCGGCCTCGTCGGGGATTTGGGGTGCGTCAGCCATTATTCTTTTCCAAAAGCTCAGAAGCGCCCAAAGCTCTGATCTGTTTGAACTCCTGCCAGCGAAAATGGGCAGACCGCCACATTCCGAGACATATCCACAGCCCAGCAAATGCAATCATCGACCAAAGATAGATGGGGTTTGCATCGCTTGGCCTTCCAACGAACAAAGCCCAAAGCAGCAAAGGGATCATCCCAACGCAGAAAGTAACTACCGGCGTTCCCGCCCAGCGAGACACGTCTCGATCAACAAATTCGAGGAGAGCATTGAAACTCACCGGTCACACTCCCCGAACACGACGTCGATCGCGCCGATGATCGCGGTCGTATCCGCGAGCATGTGGCCCTTGCACATGAAATCCATCGCCTGGAGGTGGCTGAACGCCGTCGGGCGGATCTTGCAGCGGTACGGTTTGTTGCTGCCGTCGCTAACCAGATAGACGCCGAACTCGCCTTTCGGGCTCTCAGTCGCGACGTAAACCTCGCCCGCGGGGACGTGGAAGCCCTCGGTATAGAGCTTGAAATGATGGATCAGCGATTCCATCGACTGCTTCATCTCGCCGCGCTTCGGCGGGACGACCTTGCGGTCGAGGCTCGCGATCGGGCCGCTCGGCATATCGCGCAGGCACTGTTTGATGATGCGCGCCGACTGATAGACTTCCTGCACGCGCACCATGAAGCGGTCGTAGCAGTCGCCGCGCGTGCCGACCGGAATGTCGAACTCCATCGCGGCATAGGCGTCATAGGGCTGCGACTTGCGCAAATCCCACGCGATGCCGCTGCCGCGGATCATCGGACCGGAAAAGCCCCACGCCAGCGCATCTTCCTTGCTCACCGTCGCGATGTCGACGTTGCGCTGCTTGAAGATACGGTTGTCGATCACCAGGCTCATCGCGTCGCCGAACAGTTCGGGCAGGCGCTTTTCGACCCACTCGCCGATATCGACGAGCAGCTTTTCGGGCACGTCCTGATGGACGCCGCCGGGACGGAACCAGGCATGGTGCATTCGCGCGCCCGACATGCGCTCGAAGAAGTTGAGGCAATCCTCGCGCAGCTCGAACACCCACAGGTTCGGGGTCATCGCGCCGACGTCCATGACGTGCGACCCGATGTTGAGCATATGGTTGCAGATGCGCGTCAGTTCGGCGAACAGCGTGCGCAGATATTGCGCGCGCGCCGGCACCTCGAGGTCGAGCAATTTCTCGATCGCGAGGACATAGCTGTGCTCCATGCCGAGCGGCGAGCAATAGTCGAGCCGGTCGAAATAGGGCAAGGCCTGTAAATAGGTCTTGTATTCGATCAGCTTTTCGGTGCCACGATGGAGCAGGCCGACGTGCGGATCGACGCGCTCGATGATCTCGCCGTCGAGCTCCATCACCATGCGCAGCACGCCGTGCGCCGCCGGGTGCTGCGGGCCGAAGTTGATCGTGTAATTGGTGACGACCTGATCGCCCGCGGTGTCGGCGGTGTCGACCGGATAGCCTTCGAACATGTCGCTGCCGTGGTGCTTGACCTGAGGAGAGTCGGTCATGCGTCACCTCCTGCCTTGGGCTTGCGCGGCGCCTTCGCCTTGGCGGGCGCTTTCGCCTTGGGCGTCGAAGCGCCCTTCGCCTTCGCCGACGGCTTCGATTCCGCCGCGGCCTCGGGCTTCGCCTGCTTGCCGTCGCGGCTCTTCTTCGTCGCTTCCTTGTCGGCGGTCTTGCCCGCGCCGGTCTGCGCCGGGCTTTCGGTCGTCTTCGGGGTCGGCGGCGGCGCCGCCTTTGCCTCGTCGGCCTTCTTCACCTCTTGCGCGGTCATCGGGCTCGGCGCGCCTTTGCCCGGCGCCTCGCCGGTCCCGCCGGCCTTTTCGTCGCCCGGCAGGATATAGTCGGCGCCTTCCCACGGCGACATGAAGTCGAAATTGCGGAAATCCTGCGCCAGCCGCACCGGCTCGTACACGACGCGCTTGTCCTCTTCGCTATACCGCAGCTCGGTATAGCCGGTCAGCGGGAAGTCCTTGCGCTGCGGAAAGCCCTGAAAGCCATAGTCGGTCAGGATGCGGCGCAGGTCGGGATTGCCCGCGAACAGCACGCCATACATGTCGAACACCTCGCGCTCGAGCCAGCCGGCGTTCGGCCACACCGGCACGATCGTCGGCACCGGCGTCGCTTCGTCGGTCGACACGCGCACGCGCAGGCGGTGGTTCTTCGTGACGCTGAGCAGGTGATAGACGACTTCGAAGCGCTCGGGCCGGTTCGGATAGTCGACCCCGGCGATTTCCATCAGCTGCTGATAATCGAGATTGTCGCGAAGGCTGATCATCACCCCCGCGACCGCCTCGCGGCGCACCGTGATGCTGTCCTCGCCGACCGCGAAGACATGCGCGAGCATGTCCTGGCCGAGCGCCTTGGCGAGCGCGTCGGCAAGGCCGTCGCGCGGGGCGATGAGGGGAGCGGGACTGGCCATCAGCGTTCGATCGTCCCGACGCGGCGGATTTTCCGCTGCAATTGCATCACGCCATAGAGCAGGGCCTCGGCGGTCGGCGGGCAGCCGGGAACATAGATGTCGACCGGCACGATGCGGTCGCAGCCGCGCACCACCGAATAGCTGTAATGATAATAGCCGCCGCCATTGGCGCAGCTGCCCATCGAAATCACATATTTGGGATTCGACATCTGGTCATAGACGCGGCGCAGCGCGGGCGCCATCTTGTTGCACAGCGTCCCCGCGACGATCATCACGTCCGACTGGCGCGGGCTGGCGCGCGGCGCGACGCCGAACCGCTCCATGTCGTATCGCGGCATGTTGACGTGGATCATCTCGACCGCGCAGCAGGCGAGCCCGAAGGTCATCCACCACAGCGAGCCGGTGCGCGCCCAGTTGAACAGATCCTCGGTCGAGGTGACGAGGAAGCCCTTGTCGCCGACTTCGGCGTTCAGATCGTCGAAAAAGCCCTGCTCCGGGGCCGTGCCCGGAGCGACCGGCATCGTGCCGGGGGTCAGGATGGTGGTGCTGCTCATTCCCAATCCAGCGCCCCTTTCTTCCACGCATAGACAAGGCCGAGCGCCAGCTCGGCCAGAAACACCATCATCGTCGCCCAGCCGGCCCAGCCGATTTCCTCCAGGCTTACCGCCCAGGGAAAGAGGAAGGCGGCTTCGAGGTCGAAGATGATGAACAAAATGGCGACGAGGTAGAATCGCACGTCGAACTGGCTGCGGGCGTCTTCAAATGCGGGAAAACCGCATTCATATTCGGAAAGCTTCGCCGGGTCGGGCTGGTGCGCGCCGGTCAGGCGGGCGACGCCCATCGGCAGGAACACGAACGCGGCCGACAATCCGAGCGCGATGGCCAGGAATATGAGAATCGGCAGATATTGAGTCAGATCGACCATGGGAGCTCGCAGTCTGTTCGTATCTGGGTGTCTGCGCACCCGTTATGCGGGGCGCTTTAGGCCAGCCGGCCGCGCCTCGCAAGCGCTGCGGGCAGGAAATTGTCGCGAGGCGGCGGCAAATAGGCAAAGCCGGCTGGCGATACCCCCGATCACTGTGTTAGGCCCATGAAAACGGGGTCGATATTCCGGGCAGCCAGCGCCCGACGGATATGGGGAGCCACTATGCCACATTTCATGCTTCACACCGCCCTTGCAACGGGCGCGGCGCTCGCCTTGGCCGCCGCTCCGGCGAGCGCGCAACTCGTCAGCGCCAGCGATCCCCAAGCGATCAAGGCGATCGTCGAGTCGCACGGCTGGCCCGCAACGCTGGTCCAGAAGGACGGCGAAGACCCCTATATCGAAAGCAACCGCAACGGGCTGAAATTCCTCGTGCTGTTCATGAACTGCACCGAAGGAAAGAATTGCCGGACGCTGCAATATTATATGGGCTTCAGCGACGCCAAGGACACGCCGCTCGAAAAGCTCAACCAGTGGAACCGCGAAAAACGCTTCGCCCGCGCCTATCGCGACGAAGCCGGCGACCCGGTGCTCGAAATGGACATCGACGTCGATTTCGCGGGCATTCCCAAGGAAAATATCAGCGAAACGTTCAACACCTGGGCGTCGCTGATGGACGCCTATCACGAATATTTGTTCGAAAGCTGAGGTGGCGGCCGGCGACGGCTTTGGGGTGGGAAGCGGACGGTCCTCCCCCTTGGGGGAGGGGGAGCATGCGAAGCATGGCGGAGGAGCACCCTCGGTTTACGCTGCGTTCAAAGAGGGAAAGGCAAACCGCCTGTGCCCCTCCACCACCCTTCGGCCTCGCGGGAAGCAACGCGCCCCGCGCGTTCCTTTATCCCGCTCGCTCCCCCTCCCCGGCACGGGGAGGATCATTTGGCAGTTCCCCGCCCCTCAGGCGTTGCGCAGCGCGCCGGCAACCAGCTTTTGCAGCTTCGAATGCACCGCGCTGCTGCCAGCGATATATTCGCTGCGCTCGATCGCGCGCTCGCCGCCGCGGAAATCGCTGACGAAACCGCCCGCCTCGCGCACCAGCAACATGCCCGCCGCGACGTCCCAGATCTTGAGGTCGCTTTCCCAGAAGCCGTCGAAACGCCCCGCCGCGACCCATGCGAGGTCCAGGCTCGCGGCGCCGAAGCGGCGGATGCCGGCGACGTCGGGCGCGACCGCGCCGAAGATGCGGCTCCACTGCGCCATGTCGCCGTGGCCCATGAAGGGGATGCCCGTCGCGATCAGGCATTCGTGCAGGCTGCGCCGCGACGAAACGCGCAGGCGCCGGTCGTGCAGCCACGCGCCGCGGCCGCGCTCGGCCCAATAGCTTTCGTCGGTCACGGGCTGATAGACGAGCGCCGCGGTGATGTCGCCCCAGCCGCCGCCGAGCTTCGGCTCCTGCACCGCGATCGAGATCGCGAACTGCGGGATCGCGTGGAGGAAGTTCGAGGTGCCGTCGAGCGGGTCGATGATGAAGCGCGGCTTGCCGGGCTCGCCCTCGATCTCACCCGCCTCTTCCATCAGGAAACCCCAGCCGGGGCGCGCATGGGTCAGTTCGTCGTAAAGCGTGCGCTCGGCGGCCTGATCGGCCTTCGATACGAAATCCGCCGGACCCTTTTGCGACACCTGCAGATGCTCGACCTCGCCGAAGTCGCGGCGCAGCTTGGACCCCGCCTTGCGCGCGGCGCGTTCCATGACGGTGATGATGCCGGATACGGCCATAATATCTACTCCCCCCTCCCGCTTGCGGGAGGGGTCGGGGGAGGGAATGTTTCCTTCGGGAAGAACCTGTCCCTCGACAGGCCCTCCCCCAACCCCTCCCGCAAGCGGGAGGGGGACTCAATCAATCCGCGCGCCGCACATATTCGCGGTCATAGACATTGACCACGATGCGCGTGCCGCTGGTGATGTGCGGCGGCACCATCACGCGCACGCCATTGTCGAGGATCGCGGGCTTGTACGACGAAGACGCCGTCTGGCCCTTCACCACCGCGTCGGCCTCGACGATCGTCGCTTCGATCTGTTCGGGCAGTTCGACCGAGATCGGGCGCTCTTCCCACAGTTCGAGAACGACTTCCATGCCGTCCTGCAGGAATTCATGCGCGTCGCCGACGACCTCCTTGGAGATGTTGATCTGTTCGAAACTGTCCTTGTCCATGAAGACCAGGTCGTCGCCCTCGGCATAGAGGAACTGGAAATCCTTGGTGTCGAGGCGGACCTTTTCGACCGTGTCGGCGCTGCGGAAACGGTTATTGAGCTTGCGCCCGTCGATCAGATTCTTGGCCTCGACCTGCATATAGGCCCCGCCCTTGCCCGGCTGGGTGTGCTGAATCTTGGTAACCTTCCAGATACCGCCTTCATATTCGATAATATTGCCGGGACGGATTTCAACGCCGGAGATTTTCATCGCGCACACTCGCTTCGAACAGGATGGAAAGAGCCGCCGGCACGCGCCCGCGCGCACCGGTCACAGGAGCGCGCCCTTAGCCGGACGCGCGGCGAAGGGCAAGCGGCTTAGGGCGCCTTGTCGGCCATCGCGCGCGTGCGGCGATAGCTCAGCGCAATCGCCGCGACGAACAGCAGCAGGCCGATCAGGATCGCGGGGGTCTCGAACGCCTCGCCCACCACCGCCAGCGGCGCATCGCTGCCCGACCCCGCGACGATTCCCGCGAACAGCACCCCGAACAGGCTCTCGCCGACGATGAAGCCGGTCGCCAGCAGCACCCCCATGCGCGTGTAAAATTCGGGCTTGCGGCTCCGCGCCGCGCGCTTTTCCCACAGATGGCCGACAAAGGCGCCGATCGGGATCAGGATCGTCAGCGACATCGGCAGATAGATGCCCATGCCGACGCCGAGCGGCGGCAGGCGCATCCTGCCCATGCGGCCGAGGATTTCGTCGAGCGCGACCACCCCGACGCCGATCAGCGCGCCATAGCCGATCAGGTCCCAGCGCAAGTCGCCGCCGAGCACGCCCTTCGCGAGCGCGCTGATCAGCGCCGCCTGCGGCGCGGGCAGCGCATTGGCCCCTGCCCCCGCCGCCCCCGCGAAGCCGAACGCCTGGTTGAGCAGGTCGAGCACTGGCGGGATGATCAGCGAGCCGAAACCGACGCCGATCACGAGCGCGAACTGCTGCTTCCACGGCGTCGCGCCGACGAGCTGGCCGGTCTTCAGGTCCTGGAGATTGTCGTTCGAGATCGTCGCGACCGAAAAGACGATTGCCGTGGTGAACAGCGCATAGGCGACGAGCGCCGCCGTATCGGCTTCGCTATGGTCGCGCCCAAAGAAGAAGAGCAGCATCAGCGAGGCGGCGATCACCGCGAGGATGCCGACCCCCGAAACCGGGCTGTTCGACGCGCCGATCAGTCCCGCCATATAGCCCGTGACCGCCGCGATGATCGCGCCGATGAACAGCACGAACAGCAGGGTGGCGAAAATGACTCCCGCGGGGCTCGCCGCGATCGGCCCGCCCTGCGCGAAGAACCAGAGCAGCCCCGCGATGGGGATCAGCGAGCCGAGGATCGTGCCGGCGACGACGCCGAACGACAGGTCGCGCTCGCCGATCGCGACGACCTCGCCCTTGCCGCGCGCACGCGATGAGGCGATCGAGCCCTGAATGCCGCGCACGATCGGGCCGATGATCTTGAGCAGCGTCCACAGCGCCGCGACGCCGATCGTTCCCGCGCCGATGAAGCGCACTTCCTGCGAAAAGACCGCTCCGACCGCATCGTCGACCGATCCTGCGACGCCATGCGCCGCTGTCAGCAGCGGCATCAGCCCGCCCCAGGCGATGATCATGCCCGTCAGCATCGCGAGCCCGACCGACAGGCCGACGAGATGACCGACCCCGATCAGCGCGAGCGACAGGCTGGCGCTCACCCCGCTCGCGCCCGCGCCGAGCTTGAAATTCCTGCCGACCTCGGTTGCCGCGAGCTTCATCGCGCCGAGCAGCGCAAAGCCCGCGCTGACCAGCGAGCCGAGGACGATCGTGCGCAGCCCCGCCTGATTCTCCTCGGCGCCGTCGCCGGCGCGCGAGCCGACCTTCAGCACCTCGGCGGCCGCGACGCCTTCGGGATAGGGCAGGTCCGACCCCGCGACGAGCGCGCGGCGCAGCGGCACCGAGAACATCACGCCCAAGGTGCCGCCGATGAAGCACACCGCCGCAGTGATCCAATAGGGAAAGCCCTGCCACCAACCGACGATAACCAGCCCCGGGAGCACGAAAATAATCGCCGCGAGCGTCCCCGCCGCGCTGGCGATCGTCTGGACGATGTTATTTTCGAGGATCGTCGCGCCCGAAAAGAAACGCAAGATCGCCATCGAGATCACCGCGGCGGGGATCGAGGTCGCAAAGGTCAGCCCGACCTTCAGCCCCAGATAGACGTTGGCTGCGGTGAACAGCAAAGTGATCAGCCCGCCGAGGATGATGCCCCGGATCGTCAGTTCGCGAAGCCCGGCGGCCCGCTGGTCGGCACTTGTCATAAAATTACTCCCCGGAGTCCTTCTCTTGCGCCCCCACCGCGCCGGTGCAAGCGAAAAGGCGACGAACCGAAGCCGATTTGGCGCGCCGATCCAATCCCGCGGCCCGTTCCGCTGTCATAGGAGCGCGCATGGCCGATGCCCAATATCCCGAAGTGCCCTGCGCCCCCGCCTCGCCGCGCCACGCGCAGTCCGATCGCCGCACGCCCGGCGCCGGTCTCTTCGGCTGGCGCCGTGAGCGGCCGCTGCCGCAGGACGCCGCGAAGGCGGACCCGCCGCCGCGCCCCTAATCGGCCGCGGACGCTTCGAGCAGCGCCGCAAAGACCTGCACCGCAGCCGCGGGACCTTCTGCGTAATTCCATACGCCGCCCGACACCGCGAGGAAGTCGGCACCCGCGTCGATCAGCGGCTTCGCATTCTCCGGCGTGATCCCCCCGATCGCGACGCACGGCAGCTCGAACAACCCCTGCCACCAGCTCAGAATCTCGGGATCGGCGCGATGCTCGACGGTTTTCGTCGTGGTCGGAAAGAAGGCCCCGAACGCGACATAATCGGCCCCCGCCTCGCCCGCTTCCATCGCGAGGTGGCGGCTGGCGTGGCACGTCACGCCGATCTGCGCCCCCGGCCCGAGCAGCCGGCGTGCCTCCTTCGGGTCGCCGTCGCCCTGCCCCAGATGGACGCCGTCGGCGCCGATCCGCTTCGCAAGCGCCATATCGTCGTTGACGATGAAGGCGACATCGTGCGCGGCGCAGATCGCCTGCAGCGGCTCGGCAAGCCGCGCCGCCTCGTGCTGGCTCAGCCCCTTGACGCGAAACTGGAACGCCGCGACCGGCCCGGCGGACAGCGCCGCCTCGAGCCGGTCGGGAAAATCGCCGCCGACGTCGAGCGGCGAGATCAGGTAAAGCTGGCAGGTATGGGTGGTCATGGCGGGTTCATAGCGGCGGCGTCAGACTCCGGCAAATGCAGATCGCGCCGCGCCTCGCCCTTCCCGCATTCACCGCCGTCATGACGCTTTCGGCCTGCGCCACGGCCAGTTCGCAAACCCCTTTGCCCGACGGCCGCGACATCGCGCTCGGCCAGCGCGCGATGGTCGACGGCCCGGTCGTCCAGCCCGTCGAGATACTCGAAGACAGTCGCTGCCCGGCGAACGCGCGCTGCGTCTGGGCGGGCCGCGTCCGCGTCAAGATGCTGTGGCTGCGCCCGACCGGCGAAAAACAGCCGTTCGAGGTCACCCTCGGCGAAGCGACCCCTCTCGCCGACGGCGCCATCCGGCTCGAATCGGTGCGGCCCGAAAAGGAGACAGCCGCCCCGATCGCACCCGAAGACTACCGCTTCTCGCTACGCTTCGACGGCGGATTATAGCGTTACTCGCCTCGTCACCCTGGACCTGATCCGGGGTCCATCGGAGCCGCTGTGCGAAGAATGGATCCCGGGTCGGGCCCCGAATGACGAAGAAGTGCAGCCGCTTACCGCACCCGCGCCAGCACAAACCCGTCCCAGCCTTTCGCCCCGACCGTCTGCACCGCCGTCGCGTCGAGCCGCGGGTCGCCTTCGAGCCTGTCGAACAATGCGCGCGTCCCGCGAACGCCGTTGTCGGCGCTATCGGCGTCGAGCACCCCGCCCGCGCGCACGACATTGTCGACGACGATCACCGTCCCGCTCCGCCCCAGCCGCACCGCCTCGGCGACATAATGCGGATTGCCCTGCTTGTCGGCGTCGATGAACACGAAGTCGAAGGGCGGGTCATCCGCCATCGCGGCCAGGCTGTCCTTCGCCGGCCCCACGCGAATATCGACCCGGTCCGCCAGCCCCGCGCGCGTCAGATTTTCCTCCGCCACCCGCGCATGTTTGCGATCGACCTCGAGCGTCACGAGCCGCCCGTCGGCGGGCAAGGCGCGCGCGAGCCAGATCGTCGAATAGCCGCCGAGTGTCCCGACTTCCAATATGCGCCGCGTCCCCGCCATCTGCGCGAGCAGGAACAGCATCTTGCCCTGCGCCGGCGACACGTCGATCGGCGGCAGGCCTTGCGCTTCGTTGTTGGAAAGGGTGGCGGCAAGCGCGTCGTCGGTGCCGAGCAATTTCCCGGCGATATAGTCGTCGACGGCTTGCCACCTCTCTCCCATCAGGCGACCGAGGCCGCGTGAATCTCGTCAATCGCGCCGCCAAGCGAGCGATCGAACGCGTCGTCGTCCATCGACGCGCGCAAATCTTCGAGCAGCGCGCGGCTGAAGCTCGCGATCATCCCGCGATTCTTGGCCAGTTCCGCGCAAGCCTCAGGCCGCGCGAAACCACCCGACAGTGCGACGACGCGCAGCACCTTCGGATGATCGACCAGCGGAGCGTAGAGATTGGCCTTGGCCGGGATCGACAGCTTGAGCATCACCGGCGCGCCGTCCCACGCATCGAGTTCGGCGAGCAGCGCATCGAGGAGCAGCCGGTCGGCAGCATCGCGCTCGGGGCTCTTGATGTTGATCTCGGGCTCGATGATCGGCACCAGCCCGTGCGCCGCGATCCGCTTCGCCTCGGCGAACTGCTGCCGCGCGATCGCCTTGATTCCTGCTGGATTGGCGAGGTTGATGACGCTGCGCATCTTGGTCCCGAACACGCCCTTCGCAACCGCGCGCTCGCACAAGGCATCGAGCTCGGGCATCGGCTTCATCAGCTGGACGCCGTCGGCTTCGGGCTCCAGCCCCTTGTCGACCTTCAGAAAGGGCACCACGCCGCGTTCCCACAGCAGCGCCGGCACGGGCTTGCCGCCCGCCTCGCCGTCCATCGTCCGCTCGAACAGGATCGCGCCGATCACCTTGTCGCCATTGAAGCAGGGTGACGTCACGATGCGGCTGCGCATCGCGTGGATCAGCGCGAACATCTCCTCCTCGTTGGAGAAAGCGTCCTCGCCGATGCCATAGCCCTTCAAAGCCTTGGGCGTCGACCCGCCGCTCTGGTCGAGCGCGGCGATGAACCCCCGCCCCGATTTGATCTTGTCGAGCATTTCGGCGTTGGCGGTGGTCATAGGGTCTCCGTGCGTTGCATACGTATGTTGCGGCGCGCATAGCGTCCCGCCGGGCGGGATGCAATGCTGTGAAAAGGTCAGCCTTTCAGCGCGTCGACGCCCGGCAACGGCTTGCCTTCCATCCACTCGAGGAAGGCGCCGCCCGCGGTCGAAACGAAGGTGAAATCGCCCGCCACCCCGGCATGGTTCAGCGCCGCGACCGTATCGCCGCCGCCCGCGACCGAGATCAGCGATCCTTCGCGGGTCAGCGCCGCCGCGGTCTTCGCGAGCGCGACCGTCGCCGCGTCGAACGGCGGGGTCTCGAACGCGCCGAGCGGGCCGTTCCACACGAGCGTGCGGCACGTCTTGAGCACGTCGGCCAGCGCCTCGACCGCGGCGGGGCCGACGTCGAGGATCATTTCGTCGGGCGCGACTTCATGGACGTTCACGGTGCGCGTCGGCGGATTGGGCGCGAACTCGCGTGCCACCACGACGTCATAGGGCAGGTGGATCGTGCAGCCGGCGCTGTCGGCCGCCTCGAAGATCGCATTGGCGGTATCGACCAGATCATGCTCGCACAGCGATTTGCCGACATCGACCCCGCGCGCGGCGAGGAAGGTGTTCGCCATGCCGCCGCCGATGATCAGATGGTCGACCCTGCCGACGAGATTCTTGAGCACGTCGATCTTCGTCGACACCTTGGCGCCGCCGACCACCGCCGCCACGGGATGCGCGGGGTTGCCCAGCGCCGCGTCGAGCGCCTTGAGCTCGGCCTCCATCGCACGGCCCGCAAAAGCCGGCAGGCGATGCGCGATGCCCTCGGTCGAGCCATGCGCGCGGTGCGCCGCCGAAAAGGCGTCGTTGACGTAAAGGTCGCCGATCTCGGCGAGCGCATCGGCAAAGGCCGGGTCGTTCTTTTCCTCGCCGGGATAGAAGCGCGTATTTTCGAGCACCGCGACGTCGCCGGGCGCGAGCACCGCGACGCCCGCCTTCGCGCCGTCGCCGATGCAGTCGGGGATGAACATCACGCTATGGCCGAGCACATCCTCGAGCCCGCCCATGACGAGGCTCAGCGACTGCGCCGGGTTCTTCGCGCCCTTGGGACGGCCGAAATGCGCGAGCAGCAGCACGATCGCGCCCTTGTCGGACAGTTCGCGGATCGTCGGCACCGCGGCCTGCAGCCGCGTCGCGTCGCTTACCGCACCGTCCGCCATCGGCACGTTCAAATCGACGCGGACGAGCACACGCTTGCCGGTAACGTCGCCAATATCGTCGAGGGTTTTGAACGCGGTCATCGACGTTTCCCATTCCTGTTTCCGTTTGCCCTGAGGAACCGCTGAGCTTGTCGAAGCGGTGTCTCGAAGGGTCCTTCGAGACGGGCCTTCGCCAAGCTCAGTCCCTCCTCAGGACGAACGGTGATCAATTCAAAGCAACCCCGCGATCACGCCGGCGGTATCGACCATGCGGTTCGAGAAACCCCATTCATTGTCGTACCAGCTCACCACGCGCACCAGCTTGCCTTCGAGCACCGCGGTCTCGAGGCTGTCGACGGTCGAGCTTGCCGGGCAATGATTGTAATCGATCGACACCAGCGGCTCGTCGGAGAAGGCGAGAACGCCCTTCAGCGCGCCTTCCGACGCATCCTTCAGGATCTGGTTCACCTCATCCTTCGTCGTATCGCGCTTCGGCGTGAAGGTCAGGTCGACCAGGCTGACGTTCGGGGTCGGGACGCGGATCGCCGATCCGTCGAGCTTGCCCTTGAGTTCGGGCAGCACTTCGCCGACCGCGCGCGCGGCGCCCGTCGTCGTCGGGATGATCGACATCGCGGCGGCACGCGCGCGGCGCATGTCGCTGTGGATCTGATCGAGGATCTTCTGGTCGTTGGTATAGGCGTGGACCGTGGTCATCAGCCCGCGTTCGATGCCGAGCGCGTCGTTCAGCACCTTGGCGACCGGCGCCAGGCAGTTGGTGGTGCAGCTGGCGTTCGACACGATCTTGTGCTCGGCGGTCAGCTTGTCGTGGTTGACGCCATAGACGACGGTCAGGTCGACGCCCTTCGCGGGGGCCGAGATCAGCACGCGCTTGGCGCCGGCGTTGAGGTGCTTGCCCGCGCTTTCGGCGTCGGTGAAAAAGCCGGTGCATTCGAGCGCGATGTCGACGCCCAACGCGGCGTGCGGCAGGTTGGCGGGATCGCGCTCGGCGGTCACCTTGATCGCCTTGCCATTGACGAACATCTGGTCGCCTTCGGTCTTCACCTCGCCCGGGAAGGGGCCGTGGACGCTGTCGCGCTTGAACAGCAGCGCATTGGCCTTGGCGTCGGCCAGATCGTTGATCGCCACCAGTTCGAGGCCGCAGTCGGGGCGCTCGAGGATCGCGCGGGCCACCAGGCGGCCGATGCGTCCGAAACCGTTGATTGCGACTTTCACTGCCATGTCGAAACGTCCTTTCTGCGTGGGGGGCCAGTCCTCAGTTATTCAGCCGTGCCATGATCTGGGGCGTGATAGCATCGGCGGTAAGGCCGAAATGCTTGAATAGGTCTTCGATCGGGGCCGAAGCGCCGAAACCGTCGATGCCGAAGCGCAGGCCGTCGCGGCCCGTATAGCGCTCCCAGCCAAAGGTCGTGCCCGCCTCGATCGAAACGATCAGCGCATCGCGCGGCAGAATGCTCGCCTGATAGGCGGCATCCTGCTCGTCGAACAGCTCGGTCGACACCATCGAAACGACATCGGCGCCCTGTCCCGCGGCCTCGAGCTGGTCGGCGATCTCCATCGCGAGCGACACTTCGGAACCCGTCGCGACGAGCACCACCTTGCGCGCCGCCGACGCATCGCGCAGCCGGTAACCGCCTTTCAGGCAAAGATTTTCCGTGACGTCATGGCGCAGCGGCGGCAGGTTCTGGCGGGTCAGCGCGAGCAGCGTCGGCCGATCCTCCTGCGCCAGCGCGATCGCCCAGCATTCGGCGGTTTCGACCGCGTCGGCGGGGCGCATGACGAGCAGGTTCGGCATCGCGCGCAGCGCCTGCAGATGCTCGATCGGCTGGTGCGTCGGACCGTCCTCGCCCAGCCCGATGCTGTCGTGCGTCATCACATAGACGACGCGCTGGCGCTGGAGCGCCGACAGGCGGATCGCGCCGCGGCAATAGTCGGAAAAGACCAGGAAGGTGCCGCCATAGGGGATCACTCCGCCGTGCAGCGCCATGCCGTTCATTGCCGCCGCCATGCCGAACTCGCGGATGCCGTAATAGATATAGCGGCCCGAATAATCGTTGCGGGTCAGCGGCTTGGTCGACGAAGTTTTGGTGTTGTTCGAACCCGTCAGGTCGGCGCTGCCGCCGACGAGCGCCTCGATGTCGGCGGTCAGCGCGGTCAGCGCATTTTCCGACGCCTTGCGCGTCGCGACCTTGGGCGGCTCGGCGACGAGGCCGTCGAGATAGGCCTTGAACGCCGCGCCCGGGGTCACATGGCCGGCGATCCGCGCCTCGAAATCCTCCTTCTTTGCGCTGCTTGCAAGGCGATTCTGCCATTCGGCGCGAAGACGCTTGCCCTTTTCGCCAAAGGCTTTCCACGCCGCGGCAATGTCGGCGGGGATGACGAAGGGTTCGGCGGTCCAGCCGAGCGTCTCGCGCGCTGCCGCAACCTCGTCGACGCCCAGCGCCGCGCCGTGCGTCGCCGACGTGCCCTGCTTGTTCGGCGCGCCGAAGCCGATGATCGTCTTGCACGCGATCAGCGACGGCCGCTCGTCGGCCAGCGCGGCGTCGAGCGCGCGGCGGATGTCGGCGGGGTCGTGCCCGTCGCAGCTCTCGACATGCCAGCCGGTCGCCGCATAGCGCGCCCGCACGTCCTCGCTCGTCGACAGGTCGGTCGCGCCGTCGATCGTGATCTTGTTGTCGTCCCACAGCACGATCAACCGACCGAGCTTCAAATGTCCAGCCAAACCAATGGCTTCGTGGTTGATGCCCTCCATCAGGCAGCCGTCGCCGGCTACGACATATGTGCGATGATCGACCAGATCGTCACCATAGACCGCATTCAGATGCCGCTCGGCGATCGCCATCCCGACCGCCGTCGCGAGCCCCTGCCCCAGCGGCCCCGTCGTCGTCTCGACCCCCGCGAGCTCGAAATTCTCCGGATGCCCGGCGCACGGGCTGTTCAGCTGGCGGAAATTGCGGATTTCGTCGATCGTCGGATGCGCGTAACCCGCGAGATGCAGCGTCGCATAAGCGAGCATCGAGCCATGCCCCGCCGACAGCACGAATCGGTCGCGATCAGGCCACGCCGGATCGGCGGGATCGAACTTCAGATAATCCGAATAGAGCAATGTCGCGACATCGGCCATGCCCATCGGCATCCCGGGATGACCGCTGTTCGCGGCCTGTACGGCGTCCATCGCAAGCGCGCGGATGGCGTTGGCGAGCTGGCGTTCGGGCAATGTCATGGGTCCCCCGCAAATGACTGGGCTGGCGTGCGCGACTGCCCTTTGCGGCGCGGCGGGCAGGAGTCAACCGCCCGCGGCAAGAATCGCCCAAAAAGCTGCGCTCCTCGCAGGGCAATTGCGCCAAAGGGGTGCCGCTGCTACGCCTTTGGCCATGGAACTCGATCTCGACGAATCCAGCCTCGCCATCGGCCGCATCGAACGCGCGCTGAGCCGCATCGAGAAAGCCCTTGCCCAACGCGCGGCCCCTTCGACGCCCGCTTCGACCGGCGACTCCACCGACTCGGCGGCGCTCAAGGCCGAGGTCGCGGCGGTGATCGGTGAGCTCGACCGGCTGATCGCGGAGGCGAAAAATGGCTGATGTCCATCTGAATATCGCCGGGCGCAGCTACGACGTCCATTGCGCCGACGGGCAGGAGGAACAGCTTCGCCAGCTTGCCGCGATGGTCGATGAAAAGGCGCGCAGCATGACCGGCAGCACCGAAGTGCGCCAATTGCTGTTCGCGGCGCTGATGCTCGCCGACGAAGCGAGCGAGGCGCGCGGCAAGGTCGAAAAGGCCGGACCCGAGTCGGATTCGCTGCGCGCCGCCGTCGCCTTGGCCGAAAGCCGCGCCGCGGCGGCGCAGGATGAATTGAAGGCGGCGCAGCTTCGCGAAAAAAGGGCGCTGCACGACGCGAAAGTCGCTGCCCAGCGCGAAGAATCAGCGCTCGCCGAACTCGAAAAGCTGCGACAGGGCGCCCCGGTCGCGCCGCCCGCGCCCGCCGGCCGTCACGACCGCGCGCTGATGCAAATCGCCGACCGGATCGAGGCGCTGGCCTCGACCGTCGAGCAAATGGCTTGAGGCGCGGCGCCGCAATCCCTAAATAGAGCGCGGCGGGCACTGCCCGGCACGAGCCGCTGCGAATATCCCTGAGGCGATACATCATCCAAGGGAGCTGTCCCTGCCCGGACCCTGGTCCGACGTATACGGCCCCCACCTGACGTTACTGGCGTCAGAGGATCTTCCGGCAAACGACCATGGCGGTCCCGCCAACCCGCCAATTACCGAGGGCCAGGCGATGAACGACCCGTCCGCCGATTTGGCCCTGCAAAAGCAGCAGCTTCGCGAGCGCCTCCGCTTTCGGCGCAAGCATTTTGCGGCGAATCTCGACGCAATGGCACGACTCGCCGCCTTCCGCATCGTGCCGCAGCCGCTCGCCGAGCGCCTGACCGGCCGCGATCCGGTCGCGGCCTATGTCGCGTGGGGCGACGAACCCGATATCGTCCCGATGCTCGCGGCCTATCCGCTCGCCCTTCCCCACCACGGCGACCGATCGGACGCCATGAGCTTTTGCCGCTGGACGCCGGGCGAAGCGCTCGCGAAAGGGCCATGGGGCACCGAACAGCCGTGCGAGCCATCCGGTCCCGTCGAGCCCGCGCTCATCTTCTGCCCGCTCGTCGGTTTCGACCGCCAAGGGAACCGGCTGGGTCAGGGGGGCGGACACTATGACCGCTATTTCGCGGATCATCCCGCAATTCCACGCATCGGCGTCGGCTGGTCGGTGCAGGAGGTCGATGCGCTTCCTGCCGAACCGGCCGACATGCCGCTCGACGCCGTGCTCACCGAGCAGGAATTCATAATTTGCGGAGAAACTTTGTGAGCGACAAGCCCGCCAATCCCGACCCCAGCTGGCGCAAGCCCGCGGGCATCTTTCTGATCCTTCTGCTGATCGCGGCGTGGGCGGCGATCATCGTCAGCCTGTCGCCGTGGGTCGGCACCTGGCCGATTCTGGTGCAGGGGGTCTTCTATCTCGCCGCGGGGATAGTCTGGATTCTGCCGCTCAAGCCGCTCTTGCGATGGATGGAACTGGGACGCTGGCGCGGCTGACGGGCCGCGCCGATCCTGATATATCACTGCGATGAAATGCTCCCAAGCCGCGGCCGCCATTCCGTCCTAAAAGGCAGGAAATGGCGCGAGTGACGGGGCTCGAACCCGCGACCTCCGGCGTGACAGGCCGGCACTCTAACCAACTGAGCTACACCCGCGTGTGCTTGGGAGCCGCGCCAATATTGCCCCCGCTCCGGCGTGTCAACCGTCGCTTTCGCTCTGCGCGCGATTTAATCGACTTCGCATTTCCTCGGCGGCGGTCAGCGTGCCGCGTTCGAACAGGAAACCCGCCAGATCGGGGGTTCCGGTCGAATGGAGGATCGTCTGCAAAATCAGCAGCAAAGGCACCGCGAGCAGCGCGCCGGGGGTTCCCCAAACCCAGCCCCAGAAGCTGAGCGACACCAGAATCAGCAGCGGATTGATCGTCAATCGCCGCCCGAGCACGAGCGGGGTAATCAGATTCGCCTCGAACAGATGCACGCCGATGAAGATCAGCGCGGGAATCAGCGCAAATCCCACCGCGTCGAATGTCATCAGTCCGCCCAGACCCAGCAAGATCGCCGCGACGATCGGCCCCAGATAGGGCACGAAATTGCAGATCGCCACGATGCCGCCCCACATGAAGGGCGACGGCATACCGAGCGCCCAGAGCAATAGCGCGACGGTCAGGCCCAGGATCGCGTTGATCATCGTGATCGTCGCCAGATAGTCGGCGGTCGCGTCGACGACGTTCTGGATCACCCGCGCGGTCTGCATCGCCCCGTCGAAGCTGCCACGCCGGCGGATCGTTCCCTTGCGCAGCCGCGTCCAGCCGGCGAGGAAGAAAAAGACGACAAGGATGGCGAAGAAAAGCTGGATCGCCGCTGCCGGCGCCGCAGAGATGAAATAATCGAACACCGACGTCGGCGCGGTGTCGGCCATCGCCTGCGCGGTCGCTTCGGTCCCGCTCGCCACCGAGGTCAGCGTGCGGTCGACGAAGCGCTGGAGCGTCGCATAAAAGTCAATGAGCGGCGCAAGGTTGCTCTGGATCCGCGGGATCGATTCGGGCAACCGCGCGAACCAGCCCGTCGCGGGCACGACGATGATCGCCAGCGCCGCGTTGATCAGCGCCAGAAAGGCCGCGAGCGACAGGAAAGAGGCAAGGCCCGACGGCACACCGCGCCGTTCGAGCCATTCGAGCATCGGCACGAGTGCGATGGCGATGACGATCGCCGCGGTCAGCGGCAGAAAGAATTCGGCCCCCGCCTGCAACGCGAAGGGCAGCCCCAGGCAAAAGGCCGCGCCGAGGATCAGCGCGAGCGCCGCGAGCAGGCGGTCGCGCCGGAAATCGTCGATCTCGATCTGCTCGAGGGGGTCGGTGCGCGCCGCCGGCAACTCCCTCCGTCCCCTGTCCTCGATCACCCTGCCTGCCTCCCGGTCATGCTTCCTCTTACGCGAGCTTCGACGCGCGCGCCAGCGGGCAGCGAGGGCGGGCGCTCAATCGGCGAACAGCAGGACCGGCGTTTCGACGAGCTTCTTCAATGCCTGGACAAAGCTCGCCGCGTCCCAGCCATCGACGACGCGGTGGTCGCAGCTGATCGACAGGTTCATCAGCTTTGCCCGGCGGATATCGTCGCCCCCCAAGGCATTTTTGGCGAAGACGGGGCGCTCGACGATCTTGTTCGGGCCGATGATCGCGACCTCGGGGCGGTTGATCACCGGCGTCGTCGCGATGCCACCAAGCGGGCCAAGCGAGGTTATGGTCAGCGTGCCGCCGGTCAATTCCTCTACCCTGGCCTTGCCTGTGCGCGCCGCTTCGGCGAGGCGGGTGATTTCGGCCGCGAGCTGCCAGACATTCTTGTCCTGCGCGTCGCGGATCACCGGCACCATCAGCCCGGCGTCGGTCTGCGTCGCCATGCCCAGATGCACCGCGCCGTGGCGCGTCACCACGCCGCCCTCATCGTCGTAGCGCGCGTTGATCATCGGAAAGTCGGGGATCGTGCGGCAGATCGCGACGATCAGGAAGGGCAGCATCGTCAGCTTGGGGCGCTGGCCGCGGTTGGCGTTCAGATCGGCGCGCATCGCCTCGAGCGCGGTGACGTCCATTTCCTCGACATAGGTGAAGTGCGGGATCGCGCGCTTCGACGCCGCCATATTCTCGGCGATCTTGCGGCGCATCCCGATCACCTTGACCGGTTCGTCGGCGCGCGCGCGCGGCGTGCCGGGCGCAAGATACCCCTGCCCCGCGCTGTAGCGCAGATAGGCGTCGAGATCGGCGTGGCGGATGCGATCTCCTTCGGCCTGGACCTGGGCCAGGTCGACACCCAGATCCTTCGCGCGCGCGCGAACGGCGGGCGAGGCGAGAACCGGACGGTCGGCCTCCGCCTTGGCGGAAGCAGGCGCCGGCTCGGGTGCCGATGCCGGCGCGGGCGCGGGAGCCGGAGTGGGAGCAGCCACCTCCGCCTTCACCGGCGTCGCCTCTTCGGCGCCCGGCGTCCCGGCTTCGATTTCCTCTTCGGCGGCTTCCTCGGCCGGTGTCTCTTCCTCGGCCACCTCCTCGTCGGTTTCGATCACCGCGAGCGTCGAGCCGATCGAAATCAGGTCACCGACCTCGCCGGCAATCTCGACCACCACGCCCGAAACGGGCGATTCCATCTCGACCGTCGCCTTGTCGGTCATCATGTCGGCCAGCTGCGCGTCTTCCTCGACGCGCTCACCCACCTTGACGTGCCACGCGACGATCTCAGCCTCGGCGATACCCTCGCCGATGTCGGGCAAACGAAACGAATAGCGCGCCATGGCGGTCAGTCCTTCATGATCTTTTCGAGCGCGGTCGCGATGCGGACCGGCCCGGGAAAATAGGCCCATTCGAGGCTGTGCGGATAGGGCGTGTCGAAACCCGTGACGCGCTCGACCGGCGCCTCGAGATGATAGAAACAGCGTTCCTGCACCAGCGCGGCGAGTTCGGCGCCGAAGCCCGAGGTGCGCGTCGCTTCGTGGATGATCAGGCAGCGACCCGTCTTCTTCACCGACGCCTCGATCGCCTCGATATCGAGCGGCAGCAGGGTCCGCAGGTCCAGGATTTCGGCGTCGATGCCGCTTTCCTCGATGATGGTCTTGGCGACATGCACCATCGTGCCATAGGCAAGGACGGTGACCGCCTCGCCCTCGCGCACCGTCGCCGCCTTGCCGAGTTCGACGCGGTAATAGCCTTCGGGCACCGCGCTCGCCTCATGCTTCGACCAGGGCTCGACCGGGCGGTCGTAATAGCCGCTGAAAGGGCCGTTATAGATGCGCTTGGGTTCGAGGAAGACGACCGGATCATTGTCCTCGATCGCCGCGATCAACAGCCCCTTGGCGTCGCGCGGGTTCGACGGGATCACCGTTTTCACGCCGCAGATATGCGTCATGATGCTCTCGGGCGACTGGCTGTGCGTCTGCCCGCCGAAAATGCCGCCGCCAAAGGGGGTGCGCACCGTCATCGGACAGATGAAGTCGTTCGCCGAACGATAGCGCAGCCGCGCCGCTTCGCTGACGAGCTGGTCGAGGCCGGGGTAGATATAGTCGGCGAACTGGATCTCGGGCACCGGGCGCAGCCCATAGGCGCCCATGCCGACCGCGACGCCGATGATGCCGCATTCGTTGATCGGCGTGTCGAACACGCGCGTCTTGCCGTGCTTTTTCTGCAGGCCCGCAGTCGCCCGAAAGACGCCGCCGAAAAAGCCGACGTCCTCGCCCATCACGACGACCTTGTCGTCGCGCTCCAGCATGACGTCCATCGCGCTGTTGATCGCCTCGATCATGTTCATCGTCTTGGTTGCGCCAGAGTCTTTGAGCGTCATCATTCGGGCTTCCAGTCGGGGCCGAACTTCTTTTCCTGTTCGGCGAGCATCTGCGCGCATTGTTCCTTGAGATGCCACGGCATCTCCTCGAACACATCCTCGAACATCGTCTCGAAGGGCTGGTGCATCCCATGCCCGAGAATACCGAGTTTTTCCGACTGTTTCTGGCTCGTCTTGACCAGCTCTTCGAGCTCCTTGCGGAGCGCTTCATGCCGCTCGTCATCCCATTCGCCCAGCATCTCGAGATGCTGCTTCAGCCGCGCGATCGGATCGCCGAGCGGCCAGGCGCTCGCTTCCTGCGCGGCGCGATAGGCGCTCGGGTCGTCCGAGGTGCTGTGGCCTTCGGCACGATAGGTGAAATGCTCGATCAAGGTCGGGCCGTTGTTCGTGCGCGCCCGGTCGGCCGCCCACTGGGTCGCGGCATAGACCGCCAGCGGGTCGTTGCCATCGACGCGCAGCCCGGCGATGCCATAACCGACGGCACGCGCCGCAAAGGTCGTCCGCTCGCCGCCGGCAAAGCCCGAGAAGCTCGAAATCGCCCACTGATTGTTGACGACGTTGAAGATGACGGGAGCGTTATAGACGGTCGCAAAGGTCAGCGCTGAATGAAAATCGCCCTCCGCCGACGATCCCTCGCCGCACCACACCGTCGCGATGCGGCTGTCGCCCTTCGACGCCGACGCCATCGCCCAGCCCACCGCCTGCGGATATTGCGTCGCGAGATTGCCCGACACGCTGAAGAAACCATGCTCGGGCGCCGAATACATGATCGGGAGCTGCCGCCCGAGCAGATGATCGCCGCGGTTCGAGTAGATCTGGTTCATCATCTGGATCAGCGGATAGTCGCGCGTGATCAAAATGCCCTGCTGGCGATAGCTCGGGAACACCATGTCGGCGCGGTCGATCGCCATCGTCGAGGCGACCGACGTCGCCTCCTCGCCCGTGCATTTCATGTAAAAGCTGGTCTTGCCCTGCCGCTGGGCGCGGAACATGCGGTCGTCGAACGCGCGCGTCAGCATCATATGGCGGAGCATCTGGCGCAGGCGGTCGGGTGCGAGATTGGGGTTCCACGGCCCCTTCGCTTCGCCGTCGAAATCGAGCACGCGGACGAGCCCGTAGCAAAGCTCGCGCATCGCGTCGGGCTTCGACGCTTCGCCGGGGCGCGGCGTCGCCTCGACCGCGGGAACGACGATGTCGCCGAAGTCGGGGGTGTCGCCAGGCCGATAGCGCGGCTCGGGAATATGGAGCGACAGCGACGGCAGATTGCTCGCCGCTGGCGGGGGCGTTTCGGGCATGGCATCGTCCCTTCGAGGCGCGAATCGCCGCGCCGTTATATTTCAATTGAACGACATATTATTGCTTTGCGCATACCAATGCAATGGCTGCCGCTCAGACCGCGACGGGCGCGGAAATATGCGCCTGCGGCGCGTAATCCTCGACCGCGAAATCGTCGAAGCGATAATCGAAGATGCTCTCTGGACGCCGCAATATCCGCAGCTTCGGCGCCCCGCCCGGCACGCGCTTCATCTGCTCTTCGACCAGTTCGGCATGGTTGAGATAGAGATGCACGTCGCCGCCGGTCCAGATCAGCTCGTGCGCCGTCAGGTCGCATTGCTGCGCGATCATCCGGGTCAGCAGCGCCGCCTCGAAGACATTGAACGCAAAGCCCAGCCCAAGGTCGCACGACCGCTGAAAGAGCAGGCACGACAGCCCGCCGTCGCTGCGGACATGAAACTGATAGGTCATGTGGCACGGCGGCAGCGCCATGCGATCGAGATCGGCGACGTTCCAGCCGGTGAAGATATGGCGGCGCGATCCGGGGTTGTTGCGCAGCGAATCGATCAAGGCAGCGATCTGGTTGTGCCCCGCCTCGGCGCGGCGAAAAAGCCCGTCGCCCGCCGGTTCGTAGCGCGGCCAGTTCACCCATTGCCGGCCATAGACCGGCCCCAGATCGCCCCAGGCGCGCGCGAATTCTTCATCGGCGAGTATCCGCGCCTCGAACGCCTCGGCGCTCACATCCTCGCCGGTTTCGCGGCGATAGCGGTCGAGCGGCCAGTCGGTCCAGATTCGCACCCCCTGCGCGATCAGCGGGCGGATATTGGTATCGCCGGTCAGGAACCACAAAAGTTCGCGCAGCGCGGTCTTCCAATAGACGCGCTTGGTCGTGAGCAAGGGAATCGCGTCGTCCGCGAGCGAGAATCGCATCGTTTCGCCGAACAGCGAGCGCGTCCCCACCCCCGTGCGGTCGACACGCTCGTCGCCTTCGATCCAGATGCGGCGCATCAGGTCGAGATATTGCAGTTCATAATGGATGGATTCGGCCAAGACTCGCTCCCGTGTTACTGGCTCTTTGCTAGGCCCGCCCCGCCCGGGCGGCAAGCGCCGGCGGGCGAGGGTCCGTTCCGGTTCAGTCGATGCTTGGCGGGCCGCGGTCCTCGCTCCCAAAAGGGAGCCATGACAAAGGTCGACCAAATCGACGAGGATGCGGCATTGGCCCGCCCCGACGGCTTCACTCCGTTGAGCGCGGAGGACGAATTCGCTCGCCTCCTGCTGCGCCCGCACTTTGCGGTTACCTGCGAAACGCTGGTGCTGGCGGGGTTCGATGCGATCGAGCGCCTGACCGCCGTGCAACCGATCGAAGCGACCGGCGCGGACCGGTGCCGGATCGCGCCGCACCGCTGGCGCGCCGTTTTGACCGCCGGAACGCAGCATGTTCTGATCGCCCACAATCACCCGTCCGGCGAAGCTCGGCCCAGCCGTGCCGATCTCGATTTCACGCGCAAAGCCGCCGATTTTCTCGCCAATCTGGGCATCGACCTGATCGACCATCTGATTTTCGTCGACACGGGGCATTTCAGCTTTCGCCGCGCCGGGCTGCTTTAGAAACCGCAATTGCCGCAATGTGGCGATTGGCGCTTGATGTTCGCCAAATGCGCGTCTAGAGGACCGCCCTGCCCTCGCGCCGGTCCGCCGGCGCCGGATCGGTCGGGGAGTAGCTCAGCCTGGTAGAGCACTGTCTTCGGGAGGCAGGGGCCGGAGGTTCGAATCCTCTCTCCCCGACCATTTCACCGCGAATATCGCGACATTGGCAGTTTTTCCGTCGTCGCTTCTTGTAACGCGGCGCGCAACATCCTAGATTGCCGGTACGCCGCCATGGTTTCCCCCTTACCATCGCGGCGAGTGCCCCGTCAGCATGACGCGGGTGCGTCCTCCCTGGACCCTGGCCACCTCGTACCCCGGTACGAGGTGGTTTTTTATTCGGCAGCGAGCAGCAGCGAATTATCGCCCGGAAAAAGCTCCGCCAGTTCGGTCAGAAGCTCCGAAAACCACTGCGCCAGTCGCGCAGCACGCGCGGCGTCGGGGTAGCGATCGCCGCCCAGATAGAGGGTGCGGTCGATCTCGATCTGAACCGCGTCGATCCCCTCTGCGGGTCGCCCGTGCGTCCGCACGATATGCCCCCCCGCATAGGGTTGATTGCGTCCCACAGGCTCCCCGAGTCGCGCGGCGGCCGCGATCACGCGTTCGACCAGCTCGGGATCGGCGGTCGCGCCGTGACGATCGCCGACGATCAGGCGCGCGCCATGGCCCGCCTGTCCCGGCGGGATCGGCGGCATGCTGTGCAGGTCGATCAAGATAGCGCGTCCAAAGCGGTCGCGCACCGCCGCCAGTTCGCCGGCGAGCGCGGCATGATAGGGCCGGTGAAGCCGGTCGAGCCGCCATTCGAGCTCGGCCCGGTCAAGCGGGCGGCGCCACAGCGGACCGCAATGCGACAGGCGCGTCGGAACGACGCCCAGCCCGGCGCGTTCCTTGCGTCCCGGCGCCGAAAACTGCGGACGCAGCATCGGCGCGACTTCGCCCGGCGCCATCTGTCCTTCGCCGCGATTGCAGTCGGCGACGGCGCGCGCCCACATGGCTCGCACCACAGTCGCGCCGCTCTGTTCCGCCCCGGCGGCAATCCTGTCGCACCAGCTGTCCTCCAGCCGCTCCAGATCCTCTTTGGACACGCGCGCCGCCGCCAGTATTTCGGGCGGATAAATGCGTCCGGCATGGGGGATGGACACGACGACGGGGCCGTCGGCCGCCGGACGGTTGACAGCGATTGCCGGGAGCGGGATGCTGGGGCGCGCCATCAGAGAGGGGTGGCAAAAAACGGACCGCGAATCCAGTCGTCCTCGCCAATTTGTTAAATCTCTGCCGCTATGACGGCGCTTCGAAACGAGGGATACGCCGCCCATTGTGCCGGCGCAAAAACGATCAAAGGCTTCTTTTTCGAATGATTCGCATCTTGCTGGCCGAGGACGATGACGTGATGCGCGAATATCTGTCGCGCGCGCTGACGAGTGCCGGCTATCACGTCACCGCCGTCGATCGCGGAACCGAAGCCGTCCCCTATATCGATTCGGGAACGTTTGACCTGCTGCTGTCGGACATCGTGATGCCCGAGATGGACGGAATCGAGCTGGCCCAGCACACCGCCAGGGTGGCGCCGCAGACGCAGGTGATGTTCATCACCGGTTTCGCCGCAGTGTCGCTGCGCGCCGAGGAAAATGTGCCGCAGGCGAAGCTGCTGTCCAAGCCCTTCCACCTCAAGGATCTGGTGCGCGAGGTCGATGCATTGTTCGACAGTGCCGACCGGTCGCACCAACAATAATCGCATTTCGTCGCGCGGGGGGCTTGCCAGCCCGCGTGGAGGCCTTTAAGGGGCGCGTCACCCCGAAACGTGTGGGCGTGTAGCTCAGTGGTAGAGCACTGTGTTGACATCGCAGGGGTCGCAAGTTCAATCCTTGCCACGCCCACCATTTTCTTCCCTTACCGTCGTTTCGAACCGCCTTCGCGGATCAGCCCCCGCTCGCGAGGCGCGAGCGCAGCCCTTGCAGTTCGCGCGGCGACAGCGGCGCCAGCGCGCGCGCCGGCTTGCCCTTGCGCAGCCTTGCCCGGTCCTTTTCGGAAGGCTCGATGCGGCGCACGCGCACCGCGGCATGACCCTGGGCGCGAATGCCGAGCTCTTCGGCGGCGCCCTTCGACAGGTCGATGATCCGCCCGCGCCCCGCAAACGGCCCGCGATCGTTCACCCGAACGACGATCCGGCGCCCCGTATCGAGCGAGGTGACCTCGACATAGGTCGGCAGGGGCAGCGTGGTGTGCGCCGCGGTGATCCAGCCGGCGCGAAACTTCTCGCCATTTGCGGTGCGGTTGCCCGATTCATTGCCGTACCAGCTCGCATAGCCGACCGCGTCATAGGCGGGCGCCGCCGCGGGCACATAGGTCGTGCCGCGCACGGTATAAGGTGGGCCCACTCTGACCGGCGTGTCTGCGACGGGGCGGTAATGGCCGCCCGCGCAGGCCGCGAGCGTCAAAACCGCCAGCGCCGCGCTTGCCGACCGGATAAGCCATCGTCCCCGCATCGCCGCGACCGTAGATCGTCGAACGGCCGATGGGAAGCCCGCGCAGACGCCGCGCCGCGCGCTTCGTCCCGTCGTCGCGCACTGGACAGCGCGCACGCTGTTCCCTAATCGTTCGCGCGTGAACGACCTCCCCGCCTCGCCGCCCGACATCCCGTCCCCCGACCCCTCGGACCCGCCCTATCTGCGCGGACTGAACGGCCCGCAGCGGCAGGCGGTGCTCACGACCGAAGGCCCGGTGCTGATGCTCGCCGGCGCGGGCACGGGCAAGACCGCGGCGCTGACCGCGCGGCTCGCGCACATCATCGCGACGCGGCGCGCATGGCCCTCCGAAATCCTCGCGGTCACCTTCACCAACAAGGCGGCGCGCGAGATGCGCGAGCGTATCGGGCGGATGATCGGCGACGCGGTCGAGGGGATGCCGTGGCTCGGCACCTTTCACAGCATCTGCGCGAAGATGCTGCGCCGCCATGCCGAACTCGTCGGCCTGCAGAGCAATTTCACGATCCTCGATACCGATGACCAGCTTCGCGTCTTGAAGCAGTTGATCCAGGCCGACGGGCTCGACGAAAAGCGCTGGCCCGCGCGCCAGCTCGCGGGGCTGATCGACAAGTGGAAGAATCGCGGGCTGACCCCCGCCGACCTCGATGCCGCCGACAGGGAAGCCTATGCCGACGGCAAGGGGCAGCATTTCTATGCGCTCTATCAGGCGCGGCTGAAGACGCTCAATGCCTGCGACTTCGGCGACCTCCTGCTCCACATGCTCGTCATCCTGAAAACGCACCGCGACGTGCTCGAACATTATCAGCAGCGTTTCAAATATATCCTCGTCGACGAATATCAGGACACCAACGCCAGCCAATATCTCTGGCTGCGGCTGCTCGCGCAGGCGCGCAAGAATATCTGCTGCGTCGGCGACGACGACCAGTCGATCTATTCGTGGCGCGGTGCCGAGGTCGCGAACATATTGCGCTTCGAAAAGGATTTCCCCGGCGCGACGGTGATCCGCCTCGAACAGAATTACCGCTCGACGCCGCAGATCCTCGCCGCGGCGTCGGCGCTGATCGCGCAGAACTCGGACCGCCTCGGCAAGACGCTGTGGACCGAGCTCGATGCTGGCGACAAGGTCCGCGTCGTCGGCGTATGGGACGGGCCCGAGGAAGCGCGGCGGATCGGCGAAGAACTCGAAGACCTCCAGCGCCAGAACATTTCGCTCGACCGCGCCGCGATCCTCGTCCGCGCGCAGTTCCAGACGGCAGATTTTGAAGAGCGCTTCACCCGGATCGGGATGCCTTATCGCATTCACGGCGGCCGACGTTTCTGGGATCGCGCGCATACGCGAGACGTGACGGCCTATCTTCGCGTTGTCGATCAACCTGCGGACGATCTCGCTTTCGAACGAATTGTCAACACGCCCAAGCGCGGGTTGGGCGACAAGAGCGTTGCAACGCTGTCACAAATCGCACGCGGTCAACGTATCTCGCTTTCGTCCGCTGCCACATTCGTCGCCAACACCGATGAACTGCCGCAGCGCGCGCGCAGCACGCTGGCTCGCCTCACCGGTGATTTTGAACGATGGCGAGAAAAACGGGATCAATTGAGTCCCAGTGAACTGGCCGAACTCGTCATGGAAGAGTCGGGCTATATAGCAATGCTGAAAGCCGATCGCTCCATCGAAGCGGCGGGTCGACTAGAGGATTTGCAGCAAATTCCCCGTTTAATGGAGGAATATGAAACCCTTGAAGCCTTCCTCGAACATATCAGCCTGGTCACGGCCGCCGATCAGGAGGCGACGCAGGAACAGGTCACGATCATGACGATTCACGCCGCCAAGGGCCTCGAATTCGACCATGTCTTCCTTGCGGGCTGGGAGGACGGCGTCTTCCCGTCGCAGCGCGCGATGGACGAGGGCGGGACTGCGAGCCTCGAAGAGGAACGCCGCCTCGCCTATGTCGCGATCACCCGCGCCCGCCAGCGCGCGAGCATCTATCATGCGGCCAACCGGCGCATCTATGGCCAGTGGATGAGCAGCATCCCGAGCCGCTTCATCGCCGAAATTCCGCCCGAGCATGTGGAGAGCGAGAACAGCTTCGGCGGCGGGCAAAGCCTGTGGCGCGCCAACTGGTCGGCGCAGGGCGATCCCTTCGCGCATGTTGCCGAGCGCAACCCCGCGCGCACGATGACGCGCGGCCCCGCGTGGCAGCGCGCGGTCGCGCAATCCTCGACGATCACCCGCGCGCCCGCGCCGTCGGAAAAAGGCCCCGCCGCCTCGGTCGGCGCCAAACCGCGCAGCGATCTCGCGATCGGCATGCGCGTCTTCCACGAAAAATTCGGCTATGGCGAGATCATGGACATCGACGGCAACAAGCTGGAGGTCGAGTTCGACCAGGCGGGCCCGAAGCGCGTCCTCGATGGCTTCGTGCGTGCGGCCTGAAGCTGTGCCGCGTCGATACGTTTTGATTTGGAACCGGAAGGGTCGCTGGTGGAGCCGAGGGGAATCGAACCCCTGACCTCTGCAGTGCGATTGCAGCGCTCTCCCATCTGAGCTACGGCCCCGCGACCGGGCGGCTCTTAACGAGCCCGCCCGGCGGTGGCAACGGCTTTTCTGACCATCGGGCCGTCCGCCGCATAAAAAGTGGGGGTGAGAGATATGGCCAAGGCCTGGCATCTGGTGAGTCGCCCGCAGGGGCTGCCGACGATCGACAATTTTGCGCTGCGCGACCTGCCCGACGCGCCGCTCGACCATAATCAACTGCGCGTCCGCAACCGCTGGCTTTCGGTCGATCCCTATATGCGCGGGCGCATGAACGACGCCAAAAGCTATACGGCGAGCTTCCAGATCGACCAGCCGATGACCGGCGGCGCGATCGGCGAGGTCGTCGAGAGCCGCATGGAGGGCTTCGCGCCCGGCGACCTGATCCTCCATATGGGCGGCTGGCGCGACGGCGGGATCATCGGCCTCGACATGTCGCCGTTCAAGCTCCCCGACGAGGCGCTCGCGACGGGCATGGCTCCGCAGACCTTCCTCCACAATATGGGACTCACCGGCGGCACCGCATGGATCGGCCTGCTGCGTATCGCCGCGGCCAGGCCCGGCGACACCGTCTTCGTCTCGGCTGCGGCGGGCGCGGTGGGCTCGGCGGTCGTGCAGATCGCCAAGGCGCGCGAGATGGCGGTGATCGGATCGGCCGGCGGCGCGGAAAAATGCGCCTGGGTCAAGAGCCTCGGCGCCGATGCCGTGGTCGATTACAAGGCCAGACCGGTGCTGGCCGGCCTGTCCGAAGCCCTCGAATCGCTCGGCAAGCCCGGCATCGACGTCTATTTCGACAATGTCGGGGGCGAGCATCTCGACGCGGCTTTCGCGACCGCCAACGACTTCGCGCGCTTTGCGATCTGCGGCATGATCGACGTCTACAACGACGGACACCCGCAGGAGATGAAATATCTGATCCGCGCGATCCCGGCGCGCATCCGCATGGAAGGCTTCATCTACACCGACCAGTTTTTCGAGTGCATGGAGGAATTCTATGCCGACATGGGCGGATTGATCGCGAGCGGCGCGGTGACGATGCGCGAGACCGTGCATGACGGGCTGGAGGCCACGCCCGATGCCTTCCTTGGCCTCTTTTCGGGGCAGAATATCGGAAAGATGCTCGTCCGGGTTTAGGCGGAAAGCGATCGCCACGAAGCGTTGAGCTATTTTACGACCTTGTCATTCCCGCGAAAGCGGGAATCCAGTTCCAGCGTTGCTTCTGGATTCCCGCTTTCGCGGGAATGACAACGGTTAAGAGAAGGTCAGCTCCCGAAACCCACCGAAAGAAAGTCGGGCATCGGGCCGTTCCAGCCGTCGTCGGGGCCATCGTCGTCCCGACGCGCAGGCCTGGCGCGCGGCGCCTCTGTCTTTGGTGCCCGCTCCTTGCGGCGGTCGTCTTCCTTGCGCGCCTCGCGCTTCGGTTCGTCCTTGGCCTTGCGGCCGCCGCGGCGACCCCGGCCGCCGGTCTTGGG
This sequence comes from Sphingopyxis indica, assembly GCF_900188185.1. GTDB lineage: Bacteria > Pseudomonadota > Alphaproteobacteria > Sphingomonadales > Sphingomonadaceae > Sphingopyxis > Sphingopyxis indica. The sequence continues at coordinate 904,727 of NZ_FZPA01000001.1, forward strand.
TGCGGCCTCGCCTTCGCCTTCGTCGCTCGCCGTCTCGCTGCGTCCCAGCACCTCGATCTTCGTGCCGGTCAGCTTCTGGATATTGTCGATCGCCTCGTCGTCCGACGGGGTAATCAGCGTGAAGGCGCGCCCCTTCGCCCCCGCGCGGCCCGTGCGGCCGATGCGGTGGACATAATCGTCGGGATGCCACGGCGCGTCGAAGTTGAAGACGTGGCTGACGCCCTTCACGTCGAGCCCGCGCGCCGCGACGTCGGAGGCGACGAGGATGTTGATGTCGCCCTTTTTGAAGCGGTCGAGTTCGGCGATGCGGCTCGACTGGTCCATGTCGCCGTGGATCTCGCCCGCGCGATAGCGGTGGCGCTGCAGCGACTTGGCGAGTTCGCGCACCGTCGTCTTGCGGTTGCAGAAGATGATCGCGGTCGCGATATCCTCATCCTCGATCAGGCCGCGCAGAGTCTCGCGCTTGCCGCGCTCGCTCGTCTTGACCAGGAATTGCGCGATATTCTCGTTGGCGGTCGCGGGGCGCGCGACCTCGATCGTCTTGGGGTTCGACAGAAATTTGTCGGCGAGCTTCTTGATCGGCGGCGGCATCGTCGCCGAAAAGAGCAAAGTCTGGCGATTCGCGGGCAGCTTGGTGCAGATATTCTCGATGTCGGGGATGAACCCCATATCGAGCATCCGGTCGGCTTCGTCGATCACGAGCAGGTTGCAGCCGGTGAGCAATATCTTGCCGCGCTCGAACAGGTCCATCAACCGGCCGGGGGTCGCGATCAGCACGTCGACGCCCTTTTCGAGCGCCTTGATCTGGTCGCCCATCTGGACGCCGCCGATGAGCAGCGCCATCGAAAGTTTGTGATATTTGCCGTATTTCTCGAAATTTTCCGCGACCTGCGCGGCGAGTTCGCGCGTCGGCTCGAGAATCAGCGAGCGCGGCATCAGCGCGCGGGTGCGGCCGTGCGCCAGAATGTCGATCATCGGCAGCACGAAGGACGCCGTCTTGCCCGTCCCCGTCTGCGCGATGCCGATCATGTCGCGCATCATCAGGACCGAGGGGATCGCACCCGCCTGAATCGGCGTCGGCTCATCATAGCCGGCTTCGCTGACGGCGCGCAAAAGTTCGTCGGAAAGGCCGAGGTCGGCAAATTTCATAAGGTCATCATGTCCGGAATAGGTTACGGCGCGACGTCCCACATCCGCCATCGCTGCCGCGGCCCTTGGGGAAAGCGCGGCGAAAAGTCAAGGAATGCCGACGATATTCGCGATCAGTCGTCGTCGTCGCGCGGGACCGGCACCATCAGGCGGAACTTGTCGACCTCGCAGCGCGCGCCGGTGCGCGCGTGAATTTCGTCGCGATCCTCGCAGAGCCGCCCGTCCTTGTTGCCCTTCATGTAAAAGCCCGCATAGAAATCGAGCGCGCGGCAACCGCGATTGAGCTGCGCGCGCAGGCGCCGGTTCTGGCGCGTGATCAGGTCGATGCTGTCGCGCTGTACCGCCTGCATCCCCATGATGTCGCGCATCGCGACGCATTTCGGCGCCTTTTTCTCTTTCCACACGATCGGCGTCTCGCGAATGCGCGCCGAGGGGGCGGGCGGTGCCGAAAAATTGGTGAGCGGCGAACGGCGCGCGGGCACGCGGATGATCAGCTGCTGCTCGATAACGACCTGGAAATGCGCGGACGGCGGCTCGATCGAAAGGGCCGGCACCGCCACCGGCAAAGGCGCCGGAGCCGCGTCGCCGGCGACCGACAAAGCGCCGAGGATGAGGGCGGCCGACGTCAGCACAAGCGCGGCCCCGCGCCTTCAACGCCAGTCGAGATCATGCTGTCCACGCTAAGCTCCCGCGCCACTGCCGGCTGGACGAAAGGCCCGCTTTCGTCCATCCCCCTTTAACACCCGTGATTGAACAGCAAATGAATTGATCGGGTGTCAAGTCACACCCAAGCCAAGACCGAGCGGTTCGATGCCTCACACCCCCTCCCCCGACCTTTTGAAGCGCCTGCAAAAACTGCTCGGCCCCAAGGGCTACACCGGCGACGCCGACGCGATGGCCCCTTGGCTCACCGACTGGCGCGGCAAATATCATGGCCGCGCTGCCGCGATGCTGTCGCCCGCCACGACCGAAGAGGTGGCGGCGGTGGTGCGACTGTGCGGCGAGGAAGGCGCGGCGCTGGTGCCGCAGGGCGGGAACAGCGGCATGGTCGGCGGCGCGACGCCCGATGCAAGCGGCACGCAGCTGCTGCTCAGCCTGCGGCGCATGAACCGCATCCGGTCGATCGACCCCGCGGCCCGGCTCGCCGTCGCGGAGGCCGGCGTCATTCTGGAAAATTTTCACCATGCGGCGCTCGACCACGGAATGCGCTTCCCGCTGACGCTCGGCGGCAAGGGATCGGCGACGATCGGCGGGCTGGTGTCGACCAACGCCGGCGGGACGCAGGTATTGCGCCACGGGACGATGCGCGCGCTCGTCGCGGGGATCGAAGCGGTGCTGCCCGACGGGCGGATTTTCGACGGCCTCGCGCCGCTCAAAAAGGACAATCGCGGCTACGACCTCAAACATCTCTTGTGCGGCGCCGAAGGGACGCTCGGCATCGTCACCGCCGCCTGTCTGCGCCTCGTTCCCGCGGCAACGTCGCGCGCAACCGCGTGGATCGGGCTGGCATCGCCCGGCGAGGCGCTGTCGCTGCTCTGCCGCCTCGACGCGGCGCTCGGCCGCCAGCTCGAGGGGTTCGAGCTCATTCCGCACGCCTGCCTCGACGCCGTGCTGCGCCACATTCCGCAAACGCGCGCGCCGCTCGCGAACGACCACCCCTGGTACGCGCTCGTCGAGCTAGCCGGCGATGCCGGCGACGACCTCGAAACGGCGCTGCAGGCCGCGCTGGCCGACGCGCTCGACTCGGCGCTGATCGACGATGTCGTGATCGCGAAGAACGAGGCCGAGAGCGAAGCCTTGTGGAAGCTGCGCGATTCGATTTCGGAGGCCGAGCGTGCCGACGGGCCAGCGCTCCAGCACGATGTCAGCGTGCCGGTCGATCTGATGCCGCGCTTCATCGCCGAAGACCCGCAGCGCCTGTCGGCCGCCTTTCCGGGGGTGCGAACCGTATCGTTCGGCCATCTCGGCGACGGCAATGTCCATCACCATGTCCAGCCGCCCGCCGATGTCGATGGCAAGGCGTGGCTCGACACGCACGGCGAGGACGTCAGCCGGCTCGTCTATGCCCATGTCCTCGAACTCGGCGGGTCGATCTCGGCCGAGCACGGCATCGGGCAGATGAAGCGCGACCTCCTCGCCGAACTCGACAGCCCTGCCCGGCTCGCGGCGCTGCGCGGCGTCAAGGCGGGGCTCGACCCTGCCGGGATCTTCAATCCGGGCAAGCTGATCGGCTGAATCGCCGCGCGCGGGGCGATCGCGTATGGACCCTGAAAACAAGTTGGCGATTATTCCCTGAACATTCGTGGACACCCCTCACTCCGTCATTGCGAGCGAAGCGAAGCAATCCAGAGCAGGCGTAAACCGCTCTGGATTGCTTCGCTTCGCTCGCAATGACGAGAGATCAGGGATGCGAGCGGGACAATCGCCCAACAGGTTCAGGGTGACGGGGAAGCGGAAGCAGGGCGATCCTGTGCAATTGCCCTGCCGTTCGCGGCATCGCCCCTTGCGTCATCGCGTGCGGGCCAATAAGGCCCGGCATTCCATCTTTTTCGGGTCCGCGGCCGCGGGCTCGCGCTTCGGAGTTTCATCATGGCCTCTGCGCCCACCAATGCCAACCTGCCGATTTTCTTCAAGGATCTCGTTCCGCTCTCCAGCGTCGACCACGCCGATTTCCATGTGCGGATGATGGACAACGCCGATTTTCTGGTGAACCAGCATGCGGTGCCGCTGACCACCGACGAATTTTCCTCGGCGAGCCGCTTCTATCCGATCGTCTTTTCGGCGGGCGAAAATCCGGTGCCGCTCGCGCTGATGGGCATGAACGAGGGCGTGAACACCTTCGTCGACGACAAGGGCAAGCTGCTCAATCCCGTCTATGTGCCGGCCTATATCCGCCGCTACCCCTTCCTGCTCGCGCGCCTGCGCCCCGATTCGGACGAGCTGTCGCTCTGCTTCGACCCGACCTCGGGCGCGATCGGCAAGTTCAAGGAAGGCGACGCGCTGTTCGCCGACGGCAAACCGTCCGACGCCACCAACAACATCCTCGAATTCTGCAAGAATTTCGAGGAAGCCGGGCTGCGCACCGGTCAGTTCATGGAAGAGCTGAAGAAAGCCGACCTGCTGATGGACGGCGAAGTCAGCATCACCCCCGAAGGCGGCAACCAGCCCTATATCTATCGCGGTTTCCAGATGGTCGACGAGGCCAAGCTGCGCGAGCTGCGCGGCGACGTGCTGCGCAAGATGATGCAGAACGGGATGCTCGCGCTGATCTTCGCGCATCTCTTCTCGCTGCAACTGATGCGCGAAGTCTTTGCCGAACAGGTGAAAAGCGGCAAGATGCAGCTCGTGACCGAGGCACCCGCGGTTTAAGGAGACACGTCATATGGCCACCGTCGCATTCGATGCCGGCAGCACCGCCGGCCCGCGCTATACGAAGGTGGCCATCTGGCTCCACTGGCTCATCGGCCTTTCGGTCATCGCCAACATCGGCCTCGCGATGCTGACCGAAGGGATGGGCCGCGACACGCATATGGCGGCGATGGGCGTCCACAAGGCGTTGGGGATGACGATCCTCGCGCTGACCGTCCTTCGCATCCTGTGGCGGCTCGGCCACAAGGCGCCCCCGCTTCCCGCAAGCATCGCCGCGTGGCAGCGTGCCGCGAGCAAGATCGTGCATTTCCTCTTTTACGCGCTGCTCATCCTGCTGCCGCTTTCGGGTTGGGTCTGGATGTCGGCGGCGGGACGCGGGATCGACTATTTCGGCCTGTTCACCATCCCCGCGATCACCGGCTCCGACAAGGCGCTCGCCGACGTGATGCATGAGCGTCACGAATTGCTCGGGCTGACGATGCTCGCGCTCGTCGCGATCCACATCCTTGCCGCGCTGAAGCACTGGCTGGTCGACAAGAGCGGCGTCAATGCGCGGATGAACCCCTTTTGAGGCGGACTTCCGCCCCGTCAAAAGTCGATCGCCAGACCCTTATACTCCCAGTCGCCATAGCGCACGGGATCGCGGCCGCCGGGCTGGTCCGCCGCGGCTTCGCGCGTGATGGCCTCGGGCTCGGGCACCGGACTGTTCGTCCAGTCGGCGGGCGGCTTGATATGCGCGGGGCGCTCGGTCGCGCGCGGGGTGCCGCCGATGGAATTGGCTTTGATTTCGCTCATCTCTCTATGTCCGCAACCGAATGGATCATGTCCCAGATAGGCGCTTCGTATCGTTCCGCCAAGCGTCGCGCGGCGACGGGCCATGGCTGATCGCCGCCGCCGCCCCGACGACCGCGACCCGCCCGGCACCGCGCCGCGCCGGGCGGCGCTGCGCCTGATCGACGCGGTGCTGCGCCGCGGCGATCCGCTCGACATCGCGGTCCATGCCGCGACGCAGGGCCTCGCCCCCGCCGACCGCGCCTTCGCGATCGCGATCGTCTCCGAAGCGCTACGCCGGATGGTCGACATCGACGCACTGATCGACGGCGCCACCGAACAGCCGCTGCCCGAGGATGTGAAGGCGCGCGCGGTGCTGCGCCTCGCGCTCGCGCAGCTGCTCGTGCTGCGCAGCCCGCCGCACGCCGTCGTCGCGACCGCTCTGCCGCTCGTCGCCGGCGGACCGCGCCGGCTCGTCCACGCACTCTTGTCGCGCGCGCAGCAGGAGGAATGGGCGCTGCCGCCGCGCGCGACGCTGCCTCCCGCGACTGCCGGGCGCTGGACGGCGCAATGGGGCGCCGACATGGTCGCTGCCGCCGAAGCGGCGTGGAGCGCACCGCCGCCGATCGACCTCAGCTTCGCCGCCGAGCCCGTCGAAACCGGCTGGGCCGAAGCCATAACGCTCGCCCCGCGTCACCGCCGCCTGCCGCGCGGCCAGGCAGTCGAGGATATGCCGGGCTATCGCGCGGGCGGCTGGTGGGTGCAGGATCTTGCCGCGAGCCTTCCAGCCCGCCTGCTCGGCGCGGGGGACGGACGCGCCGTGCTCGACCTCTGCGCCGCGCCAGGCGGCAAGACGATGCAGCTCGCCGCCGCCGGCTGGCGCGTCACCGCGGTCGACGCGAGCGCCCGGCGCCTCGCGCGGCTCGGCGACAATCTGAAACGCACCGGCCTCGCCGCCGAAATCGTCCAGGGCGACATCCGCCGCTGGGCCCCCGAAGCGCCCGCCGATGCGATCCTGCTCGACGCACCCTGCTCGGCCACGGGAATCTTCCGGCGCCATCCCGACGTGCTGCATCGGGTCGGGCCGACGCAGATTGCAGACATGGCCGAATTACAGGCCGAATTGCTCGACCGGGCCGCCGGCTGGGTCAAACCCGGCGGCCAGCTCGTCTATGCGACCTGCTCGCTCGAGCAAGCCGAGGGCGAAGAGCAGATCGCAGCGTTTCTCGCCGCGCATGGCGGCTGGACGGTCGAACCCGCCCGCCCCGGCGAGCTACCCGCCGGCATCGCCCCCGACGCAAGCGGCTTCGTCCGCACGCTCCCCGTCATGCTCGCCGATGCGGGCGGGCTCGACGGCTTCTTCGTCGCGCGATTGCGCGCCCCCGCCGCCTGAGCCCCGCCCGCCGCGCGGTCAGAAGACCGCGTGCGGCGCATCCTCCTTCATCATCGCCGCGCGCACCATCGGGATCGGCGGGCCGCCATAGGACAGGAATTCGTCGTGGAAGGCCTTCCACTTCGTCCGGTCGCCCTTCGTCCAGTCCTCGCGCAGCTTGCGGATCATCAGCTTGCCCATCGTATAGTTGAGGTAAAGCGGGTCATAGGTGCCGCGCGCCGCCTGCTGGCGCGAATTGCCCTCGTCCTGATAGCATTGCTCCTTGAACATCTTTTCGCTGTCCGCGACGGTCATCCCCTGCGTGTGGAGCCCGATCGCCGACAGGAAGCGGCAATCGCGCAGCAGCGCGTTCGACAGCTGCCCGATATGCGTTTCGGGATCGCCGTCACCGAGCCCCGCGTCCCACATCATTTCCTCGCTATAATGCGCCCAGCCCTCGGCAAAGGCATAGCCGACGAACAGCTTGCCAAAGATGCTGTCCGATCGGTTCGAGTGGAGGAAGTTCAGGAAATGCCCCGGCCACACTTCGTGGACCGAGGTGAAGAGCAGGTCCTTCTTGCCCGGAATGAACGCCTGCTGCGTCGCCTTGTCCCAGCTCGGGTCGGGCGGCGAGATATAATAGACCGACGGCAGGCCTTTCTCATACGGCCCCGGAATGTCGATATAGGCGCTGTTCTGGCGGTTATAGGGCGGCGATTCCTCGACCTTGGCCTGTTCGGTGCCGGGGATCGAGACCAGATCCTTCTCGACCAGAAAGGCGCGCAGCATCGGCAGCTGGCGCCGCGCTTCGGCGACGGGGCCGTCGGCGGGCTTGTCGCTGCCCATCTTCGCCATGCAGTCGGCGATCGCCGCGCCCGGCGCGAAGGTCGCGCAGGCGGCCTTCAGCGCGTCCTGATTGCGCTTGAGGTCGGCGCGCCCGATCGCCTCGAGTTCGGCAAGCGGCGTGTCGACGCCTTCGTTGGTCAGGATCATCTTCGCGAATTTGTCGGCGCCGAGCGCATAGCCGTCGTCGGTCCCCGGCTGCGACCCGACATAGGCGGCGAGGTCCTTCATCGCCGCCGCCGCCTTCGCCGCCGCCTCGTCGAACTGCTTTTGCAGCGCGGGGTCGGTCACCTCGGCAAAGGCCGCCTTGGCGTCGCCGGTATAATAGTCGGCAAAGCCGCCGAAGCCCGCGCTGCCCAGCTTCACATAGGTCTTGGGCAGGGGCAGCGTCAGATTCGCCTTGATCTGCGCCGCCGCGGCGGGAACCTTCTCGGCATAGGCGATAAACGCCTTCATCCGCGTCGCGGCGTCGGCATAGGGGCGCGAGACATAGACGTTGGGATCGAGCGCGCCGATGTAATAAGCGGGGTTCTTGTGCGCGAAATCGGTGTCGCGCAGGAAGAAGAGCTGCCCTTCGGCGACATGAATCAGATAGTCGCGCTCGAATCGCTCCTTGTCGGTCATCTTGCCGTCGAAGGCCTTGGCATCGGCAATCGTCTTTTCGAGGAAGGCCGCCTGCTTCTCGATTCCCTCGGGCGACCAGTCGGGAAGCTGGCCATCGAACTCATGCTTGCCCTGATAGACGGCGAAGGTCGGGTTGAGCGGAAAATAGCCCGCAAGGAAATCGTCGCGAAAGCCGCTCCAGCTGGTCGCCGCCGATGCGTCGGCCGACCCCGTGCCGCTCGGGTTGCAGGCGGTCAGCACGAGCAGTGCGCCAGCCAGCGCGGCGCCGCCGAAGCGGGTGAATTTACGTGTCATTTCCTGAAATCTCCCTCTGTTCTGCCCCGCTTTTGCCAAGCCTGGTGCCGGATGACACCCCCTAATCGACGAACGACAGGTGCCGCGCGTCGCCCGCGAAACAAAAGCTATCTGGTGCAGCGCCGGAAAGCCGGATAGGGCGAGCCGCGATGGCGACCATTCCCCCTCCCCCGTCGGTCGATCCCGCCCTGCCGGCGGATGCTCCCCCCAAGGCCCCTTCGCCGCTCGGTTTCGCCGATTTTCGCTATTATTGGTTCGCGCGCTTCACCGCGGTGATGGCGACGATCGCGATGGTCGTGGTGATCGGCTATCAGCTCTACGACACCGCGCGCAGCGACTATGGCATGTCGATCAAGGAGGCGTCGTTCCAGCTCGGGCTGCTCGGCCTCGTCCAGTTCGTTCCGCTCGCGCTGCTCACCCCGGTCGCCGGCTGGGCCGCCGACCGCTTCGAACGGCGCCGCGTCGCGATCTTTTCGAACGGCATCGACATGTTGATCGCCGCGACGCTCGGCTGGTTCACCTGGACCGACGGGCTGACCCTGCCGCTGCTCTTCGGCCTCGCGGCGCTGCACGGCGTCGCGCGCGTCTTTTCGGGCCCGGCGATGAGCGCGATCGCGCCCAATATCGTCCCCGCGGCGGTGCTGCCGCGCGCCATCGCGATGAGCAGCATCGCATGGCAATCGGCGTCGGTGATCGGCCCCGCGGCGGGCGGGCTCATCTATGCCGCGCATCCAACCTCGGTCTATGTTTTCGCCGCCGCATTGCTCGCCGCCTCGGCCTTCACGATCAGCCGCGTGCGCCCCGTCCTGCCGCCGCCCGCCGAGGTGCGCCGCCATCCGCTGCGCGAAATGGTCGACGGGCTCCAATTCGTGTGGAGCGAGCGCTTCCTGCTCGGCACGATCACCCTCGATCTGTTCGCGGTACTGCTCGCCGGCGCGACCGCGATGCTCCCCGTCTATGCACGCGACATCCTGCAGATCGGCTCCGAAGGGCTCGGCTTCCTGCGCGCCGCGCCCGCCGTCGGCGCCGCGCTCGTCGCGCTCGGCCTCGCCTTTCGCCCGATCGAGCGCAACGTTGGCGTGAAGATGCTGTGGGCAGTCGCGGTGTTCGGCGGCGTCACCGTCGGCTTCGGCCTTTCGACCAACTTCTTCCTGTCGCTCGCCCTGCTCGTGGTCATGGGCGCCGCCGACATGTTCTCGGTCTTCGTGCGCGGCACATTGATTCAGCTCAACACCCCCGATCATATGCGCGGCCGCGTCAGCGCGGCGTCGGGCCTCGCCATTTCGGCGTCGAACGAGCTTGGCGAAATGCGCGCCGGCGCGATGGCCGCGCTGCTCGGTCCGGTCGGCGCTGTCGTCATCGGCGGTGCTGGCGCCGTCGGCGTGACGGCGCTATGGTCGTGGCTGTTCCCCGAACTGCGCCGCGCGCGTAGCTTTGAGCCGCAATTCAAGGAAAGCATCCCATGAAAGCCAATTCGATCCTCGAAACCATCGGCAACACCCCGCACATCCGCCTGTCGCGGATGTTTCCCGATGCCGAAGTATGGGTGAAGTCGGAGCGCAGCAATCCGGGCGGCTCGATCAAGGACCGCATCGGCCTCGCGATGATCGAGGCGGCGGAGAAGGACGGCAGCCTGAAGCCCGGCGGCACGATCGTCGAGCCGACCTCGGGCAACACCGGAATCGGCCTTGCCATGGCCGCTGCGGTCAAGGGTTACAGGCTGATCCTCGTCATGCCCGAAAGCATGTCGATCGAGCGGCGGCGGCTGATGCTCGCCTATGGCGCGACCTTCGACCTCACCCCGCGCGAAAAGGGGATGAAGGGCGCGATCGAGCGTGCGATCGAACTCGTCGAGACGACCCCCGGCGCGTGGATGCCCCAGCAGTTCGAGAATGAGGCGAATATCGACATCCACGTCCGCACGACGGCCCAGGAAATTCTCGCCGACTTCGGCGACACGCCGATCGACGCGCTGATCACCGGGGTCGGCACCGGCGGCCACATCACCGGCTGCGCGCAGGTGCTCAAGGCGGCGTGGCCGAAGCTCAAGGTCTTCGCGGTCGAGCCCACCGCCTCGCCGGTCATTTCGGGCGGCCAGCCCGGCCCGCACCCGATTCAGGGCATCGGCGCGGGCTTCATCCCGCGCAATCTCCACACCGACCTGCTCGACGGCGTGATCGAGGTCGAGGCGCCCGACGCCAAGGCGATGGCGCTGCGCGCCGCGCGCGAGGAAGGGCTGCTCGTCGGCATTTCGTCGGGCGCAACGCTCGCCGCAATCCAGCAGAAGCTCGCCGAGCTTCCCGCCGGCAGCCGCGTGCTCGGTTTCAACTACGACACCGGCGAGCGCTATCTGTCGGTGCCCGACTTCCTGCCGGAAATCTAAGGCTCGCGCCAATGCGTCCGGACCCGACGCCAGACACGTCGCCGCTGTGGCGCGAAGGACCGGGGTGGCTGTTCGCGCTGCTGGCGATCGCCGCCATCGCGGCGGTGCTCCATGCCAGCGGACCCGGCAGGCTCAGGGCGGATGCGAAGGTACGGCCGCACCCGGTCGCGCCGCCCCCCGAAATCGTCCCTGCGGTCGAGCCGATGGACCTCGCGCCGCTCACCGTCGAGGACGCAAAGGCCGCGAACGACCGCATTCCCCTGATCACAAGGAATTTCGTGCCCGCGCGCCCGTTCGTCTATCCCGGCGATGCGGCCAACCGCGCCCGCGCGCGCGACTGCATGGCGGCGGCGATGCTCTATGAAGCGGGCGACGACAGCAAGGGTCAGCTTGCGGTCGGACAGGTGGTGATCAACCGTGTCCGCCATCCCGCTTTCCCCAAGAGTATCTGCGAAGTCGTCTTCCAGGGCGCCGAGCGCGCCACCGGTTGCCAGTTCACCTTCACCTGCGACGGTGCCCTCGCCCGCCGCTATTCGGACGTCGCGTGGCGCCGCGCGCAGGACAATGCGAGCATGATGCTGGCCGGGCTCGTCGATCCGGCGGTCGGGCTCGCGACGCATTATCACACCGACTGGGTGCGCCCCTATTGGAGCGACACGCTCGAAAAGATCGCGGCGATCGACACGCATCTCTTCTTCCGCTGGCCCGGCTATTGGGGAACCCCCGGCGCCTTTCGCGGGGCGGTGCGCGGCAGCGATCCTGTCGAAGCCGAACTCGCGGGCATTTCGCTGGTCCATTCGGGCGGCTCCCTGGGCGAGCTCGCGGGCGTCGACACCAATGCCGCCGTCGGCGAAGCGGACATCATCGCAGGCAAGGACGCTCCCGCGGGGGTCGCCTCGCGCGACACGATCCTGATCCAGCTCGACCGCAGCGCCCCGCCCGAAAGTTTCGTCACACTCGCGCTGCGCCTCTGCGGGACGCGCGAATATTGCAAATTCATGGGCTGGACGAACCCGCTGCTCAAACCCGACGGCGAAGCGATGAGCGCGACGCAGCGCGCCGGCATGACCTTTTCCTACCTGCGCGACGACAAGGCCGGTTTCGAAAAGGCGCTGTGGAACTGCAGCGAATATAAGCGCGACGACGCGCGCCAGTGCATGAAGCGCTGAGCAAGGCGACATCGGCTTTGGGGCGGGGAGCGGCCATTGCCAACTTTTGTCATCCCCGCGAAAGCGGGGATCCAGGGTTGCATAAATCCGCCCTGGGTTCCCGCTTTCGCGGGAATGACAAAGTGGGCATACCCAATGACCAACGGCCAACTTTTGTCGGATGCCGCCTTCCAAACATTTCGCGCAGAGACGCAGAGAACGCAGAGATTTTCACGCTTGCCCTCTGCGTTCTCTGCGTCTCTGCGCGAATCTGGTGATGGCCTGACGGCAGCTTTCAGTCGGAACCAGTCAGCGCTCCCCCCATTTTTCCCGTTCGTGTCGAGCGAAGTCGAGGCACCCCGCCTCGGCCCAGCAGGCATCTCGGCCTCGCCCTCCGCTCCACCGACGTCCGATCAATCCCCCCCGAAATCGAACGCGCTTATCCCGCGCTCGCCCTCGCGAAAACGCAGCGCGCGGCCGAGCGGGGGCATCGAGCGCTGGACGCAGCCGCTGCGCGTGCAGCGCCTGCACCCCAATCCGATCGGGGTCGCGGGCGCGCGCATCAGGTCGATACCGCGCGCGGCGGTGAGCGGCGCGGCGACCTTGGCATCGACGCCGACGCACACGACGAAACGCGCGGGCGTGCCGCTCCCCGTCGCACCCGGCGCCGCAACGCTGCGGCTCTGGGTGAACCAGCGCGATCCGTCTTCCAGCTCGACCAGGTCGGCGATCACCTCACCGGGCCGCGCGAACGCCTCATGCACGCCCCACAGCGGACAGCGCGCGTCGCCATCGACGAGCGGCGACTGGCTCGCGCCCGAATAGCGCTTGCTCCCCTGCCCGGCGCGGTCGATGCGCAGCATGAAAAAGGGCAGGCCGCGCGCGCCGACGCGCTGGAGCGTCGTCAGCCGGTGCGCGACCTGTTCGAACCCGGCGCCGAAACGCCGCTGAAGCAGCAGCAGATCATATCCCGTCGCATCGCACGCGCGCAGGAAGCGGCCATAGGGCATCATCAGCGCGGCGGCAAAATAGTGGATCAGATGGCGCTCGAACAGCCGCGCGGCGGCGCTCTCGGCGAACTCCGCTCCCGCAACGAGCGCCGCGATCTCGTCCTTCGCCTCCATCTGCGCGAGCGTCGCCGCGGCCTGAAAGGTGCGGCTGGCGGGGCGCAGCAACTCGTTCAGCATCAGCTGCCGCGCGTGCCAGTCGAGCCAGCGGAGCCGGTCGGGCATCACGTCGGCGGGCAGGATGCGGATACCGAGCTGGTGGCGCGTGCGCAGCCGTTCGGCGATCGTGCCATAAAGGTCGCCACCCGCGAGGCGCAGTTCGTCGGCGAGTTCCTCGGCCTTGGCATCGAGGTCGGCGAAATGGTTGCGCCATTTCTCGATCGCGCGCCGCACCGCGGCCACTTCGGGCGCATCGTCTTCGCTTTCGGCCCGGCCCTCGGGCGCCGCGTCGAACAGCCGGGCAAAGGCGGCGGCGGTCGCCGGCGCGGCGTGCAGCCATTCCTCGACCTCGTGCGGCGCGATGCCCAGGTCGGCGAAGCGCGGATCGGCGAGGCGCCGTCGCAGCCCTGCGAGGCCGCCCGGCACCTCTTCGCCGCCCAGGCTCGCGGCGTCGAAGGCGAAGCGCTCGGCCAGCCGGACGATCACCGTCGCCGACAGGGGCCGCTGGCCATTCTCGATCAGGTTGAGGTAGCTCGGCGAAATGTCGAGCGCCTCGGCCATCGCCGCCTGCGTCAACCCCGCCTCGCGCCTGAGCCGCCGCACCGCCGGCCCCGCAAACACCCGCCGCTCCGTCATGGAATGTAACTTTCTTTACTAATTTACAATCAATTCTGCACTTATGCGGCATATTTCACAAGAATTATTCACAAAGCTTTTCACTTTGTGCGCGATCTTGGTCATTTTCAGCCCATCCCAATCGCCCCAAGGCGCAACCAAGGAATGAAATATGGGCTATCAGGAAGACATGGCGCAGGCCGGCCGACTCATCCGCGACCAGGATGGCCGCTGGGACGCGATCGGGGCCGAGAATGTCGCCCGGATGCGCGCCCAGAACCGCTTCAGAACGGGCCTCGACATCGCCCGCTACACCGCGCGCATCATGCGCGCCGACATGGCCGCCTATGACGCCGATCCCGCCAACTACACCCAGTCGCTCGGCTGCTGGCACGGCTTCATCGCGCAGCAGAAGATGATCGCGATCAAGAAGCATTTCGGCTCGACCAAGCGCCGCTACATCTATCTTTCGGGCTGGATGATCGCCGCGCTGCGCAGCGAGTTCGGCCCGCTGCCCGACCAGTCGATGCACGAAAAGACGAGCGTTCCGGCGCTGATCGAGGAAATCTATACCTTCCTGCGTCAGGCCGACGCGCGCGAGCTTGGCGGCCTGTTCCGCGACCTCGACGCCGCGCGCGCCGCGGGCGACGAGGTCAAGGCGAAGCAGATCCAGCACGCGATCGACAATCACGAAACGCACGTCGTGCCGATCATCGCCGACATCGACGCGGGCTTCGGCAACGCCGAGGCGACCTATCTGCTCGCCAAGAAGATGATCGAAGCCGGCGCCTGCGCGCTGCAGATCGAAAATCAGGTCTCGGACGAAAAACAGTGCGGCCATCAGGACGGCAAGGTCACCGTGCCGCACGAGGATTTCCTGCAAAAGATCCGCGCGCTGCGCTATGCCTTCATGGAAATGGGGGTCGAGGACGGGATCATCGTCGCGCGCACCGACAGCCTCGGCGCCGGCCTGACCAAGCAGATCGCCTTCACCCGCGAGCCGGGTGACCTCGGCGATCAGTATAACAGCTTCCTCGACTGCGAAGAGGTCAGCGGTGCGGGCAATCCCGGCGACGTGCTGATCAACCGCGACGGCAAGTTAATGCGCCCGAAGCGCCTGCCCTCGAACCTCTATCAGTTCCGCCCCGGAACCGGCGAGGATCGCTGCGTGCTCGACTGCATCACCAGCCTGCAGAACGGCGCCGACCTGATCTGGATCGAGACCGAAAAGCCGCACATCGAACAGATTGCGGGCATGGTCGACCGCATCCGTGAGGTCGTGCCCAATGCGAAGCTCGCCTACAACAACTCGCCGAGCTTCAACTGGACACTGAACTTCCGCCAGCAGGTGTTCGACGCATGGCAACAGGAGGGCAAGGACGTCAGCGCCTATGATCGCGCCAAGCTGATGAGCGTCGATTATGACGGCAGCGAGCTGGCGGCCGAGGCCGACGATCGCATCCGCAGCTTCCAGCGCGACGCCGCGAAACGCGCGGGCATCTTCCATCATCTGATCACGCTGCCGACCTATCACACCGCCGCGCTGTCGACCGACAATCTGGCGAAGGAATATTTCGGCGACGAAGCGATGCTGGGCTATGTCAGGAACGTCCAGCGCGCCGAGATCCGTCAGGGGATCGCCTGCGTGAAGCACCAGAATATGAGCGGCAGCGACATCGGCGACGATCACAAGGAATATTTCGCCGGCGAAGCGGCGCTGAAGGCGGCGGGCAAAGACAATACGATGAACCAGTTCGCCGCCTGACACGAGCTTGGCGCGGGGGATTTCGTTGCCCCCCGCGCCTCCCCACTTGGCGCGGGGCGCCTTGCACGAACCGCCTCGCGCCTCCCGAGCTTTCCTGGGGAGGAAAGCCTGCCCGTCGGAAGTCTTCGGACCTCCGGCGGGCATTTTCATGGGGAGCGCCCCTTGCGACTCCGCTTTTGCCGTGCATTATGCCGCGATGCACAACGATACCCGCATGACTCTCCTCCAGGCGATCGCGACCAGGCATATGGTCGCGGCAGACTATAATGGTGCGCGCCTGACGCTCGCCCCGCACCTGATGTTCGAACGCCACGGCGATCTGTTCGTCAGCGCGCATAATCCAGCCAAGGCCATCCGTTCGGACGAAGAACCGCGCCTCGGCCATTTCAAGCTCGAGGGGCTGCGCGCGGTCGAGTTGCTCGAGGCGGGGTTCGATCCCCTCCCCGGCTTCGCGCCCGTGCCGCCCAAGGCCGACGACACGCTCATCCTTGCCGTCTGATCTATGCTTCGGGGCGGGGCACCGCTTCGCCGCGTGTCTTGACGAGCGACCATACCACCCCGCCCGCGATCAGCGCCACGGTGACGCCAAGGCTGACGAGCGGCGGGAACTTGCCGCCGCCGAGCAGGAAATCGGCGACGAAGATCTTCGACCCGATGAAGACGAGCACCAGCGCAAGGGCATATTTGAGATAGTGGAAGCGGTGGACCATGGCCGCGAGCGCGAAATAGAGCGCACGCAGCCCAAGGATCGCCATGATGTTCGACGTATAGACGATGAAGGTGTCGGTGGTGATCGCGAAGATCGCCGGCACGCTGTCGACCGCGAAGACGAGGTCGGCGAGGTTGATGACGACAAGCGCGAGGAACAGCGGCGTCGCCGCGAGCGCGAGCCTGCCCGTTTTCGCGTCCACGGCGCGCACGAAGAATTTCTCGCCATGGAGGTCGTGCGTGATCGGAATGTGATGCGACAGCCATTTGACCACCGGATTGCCCGCGACATCCATCGGCTTTTCGCCCGCGAACAGCATCTTGATCCCGGTGAAGATCAGAAAAGCGGCAAAGACATAGAGCAGCCAGCCATATTGGGTGACGAGCGCGGCGCCGCCCGCGATCATGATCCCGCGCAGCACAATCACCGCCATGATGCCCCACAGGAGCGCGCGATACTGGTAGCGCGGCGGGATCGCAAAGGTCGCAAAGATCAGCGAGATGACGAAGATATTGTCGATCGACAACGCCTTCTCGATGAAAAAGCCGGTGAGATATTGCAGCCCCGCCTCGCCGCCCTTCGCGGCCCAGATCCAGCCGCCGAAGGCGAGCGCGATGCCGATGTACATCGCCGAGAGCTTCAGGCTCTCGCCGATACCCATCTCCTTGTTATCCTTGTGCAATACACCAAGGTCAAAGGCAGTGAGCGCGAGGACCAGCGCCAGAAAGGCCAGCCAGAACCAGACCGGCGTGCCGAGCCAGTCGACGAAGAATAATTCCATGAGTCCCATCCACACGAACGGAACGCGCCGCCGGTGGACGACGCGTTCCCCGGTTACGATCTATCGGTTCAGACGGTGAGCGCGGGACGCCGCATCAGCGATGCAAGCCGGCCCTTCACCGCGAGCTTCAGCGTCTTGAGCCTGAGCAAGCGGAACGGGTCGCCGCCGCGACGACGCATCTCGCGCCGCACCGCGTCGTCGAGCTGCCGGTGCAGCACCGTCAGGCGATAGATGTTGGAATGAACAGACATATGGCCTCCTGAATGAGCGAACTCAAAACAGGTGACGCCGATGCCAGGGACCCTTGGTAGGGGGGAGGTGGGCCGCCAGAGGCATCGGTGTCACCCGATGCGGTCCGACATCACGTGGCGGAAGACACTTCCGCCGACGCCAGAGGGGCCCGGCCCGCATAGCCTTCATCTAGGAAGCCCGGGCCCCGCTTGCAAGCCTCCTCCCCGAGCCGCGCGATATTCGATGAAGGAGCGGCCCCGATGAGCGTCGAAATCGCGAACGGAACAAGGCTCGGCCCCCCGGGGGGCAAGCCCGGGGTGCCGAAGGTCGGGAGGGGGGCGTTATACGCGTGCGACGCCTGCGACTTTGCAGACCCGAACGCGGGAGGACCGGCATTTCTTCGAAGCCCCGGCGACGCCGGTGATGGAAAGCAGATTGCGATCAGGAAATTCGATTGAAATGCGCCGTTTCCAATTTTTGGCGATTGTCGCTGGACCAGACGATCGTTTCGGTCATGGATTTCATGTCCTTGGCGACGGTATAGACTCGCGTCGACACCCGCGCGCCGGCCTTTCCCAGCGTCATCACCAATGTGTCGGGCGCCGGCTGACGCAGGGCAACGGTATCGACGAAATCCATATTGCCCGTGACCGGCACCGGGACGCCATCCAGAGCGGCGGTCGATTCTGCGTGCCTGCGCGAGCCGTCCGGCGCGACAATCTCTACATGGGTCGTCCATTTGCCGTCTTGCGACGCGCGAAACGTCATCGTCACCCGTTGCGGCCGTTCGTTCTCGGGCATGAGCGATGCGTCCAGCGACCAGCTTCCGACCAGCGGCAACTGCGCGGAGGCGGCGCTGTAAACGGCGCCGGATGTTCCGACGGGGTCGGCGGAAGGGGCGGCTGCGAACATGAATCCGGCAGCTACCAGGGGGATTGCAATGAGCATGACGATCATTCCTTTCGAACCGCGAACCCCGACGGCTGCGGTGTGCGCCAAGTCCTTCACGGTGGAACGCTGTTTCGAAAGATCGATATTTTCGTCACAAGTTTTTTGGAGGTCCAGAAGCCGTGCCAATTCGCGGCTGCTGCCGACGCCCGTTTTCCGCCGGGCGGAGCGCAAACGCTCGTTTATCGAGGTTTCCGAACGGCCCAGGCGCGCTGCGATGGTCTTGACGGTATGCCCCGCGACCAACAGGCGCAAAATTTCCATTTCCCGGTCGGTGAGGCGTGCGGACAAGCCGGGCGCGGGTTCATTGACAGGCATGTCTTTCGCTCACCACAGCCTCTCGAACAGGTCCATCCCAATTTAATTGGGAAACGGCAGCGGTGCCAGACCGGGCATGGAGAGAAGCGGAGTTCCGCAAACGACCGCGGCGTTCCGCGTCTATGGCTACCCCTTCCCCATCAGTTCCATCGCCATCGCGGTCAGCGCCTCGGTCGCGGTCGAAATGACCGCGGGCGCGTCGGGCGCCCAGAAGGGCGAATGGAGACTCGGCAGCGCGCGGCCGTCCTTCTGCGCCGCCGCATATTCGTCTGCGGGCACGCCGCCGACCCAGAAGATCATGCTCTTGATGCTCTTGTCGTCGCGGCTGAAGCGCCCGAAATCCTCGCCGCCCATCACCGGCGGCATCTTGACCACGCGCGCCTCGCCGAAGCGCGTCTTGAGCAGCGTCGCCATTTCTTCGGTGAATTCGGGCGTGTTGTAGGTCGATGGCGTATATTCGTCGCGGTCGACCGTCACGACCGGCAACTTGTCGTCGGGAAGACCCGCCGCGATCCCCTCCCCCTTCGCGATCCGCGCAATGCCGTCCAAAAGCTGGTCGCGCACCGCGTCGGTGTAGCTGCGCACGGTGAGCTGCAGCTTCGCCTCGTCGGGAATGATATTGTGCTTGGCCCCGGCGTGGAAGCTGCCGACGGTGACCACGGCGCTGTCGAGCGGGCTCACCTCGCGCGAGACGAGCGTCTGGAGCGCGCCGACGATCCGGCTCGCGAGGACGATCGGGTCCCTGGTCGTCTGCGGATAGGCGCCGTGTCCCCCGACGCCCTTGACCATAATGTCGACGCTGTCGACATTGGCGAGCGCATAGCCCGGCGTGTAGCCGATCTTGCCCGCCGGAAACTGCGCCGCGTCGTGAAAGGCGATCGCATAGTCGGGCTTGGGAAAGCGCGTGTAGAGCCCGTCCTCGAGCATCATGCGCGCGCCCGCGCCGCGCTCCTCGGCGGGCTGGCCGACCATCACGAGCGTGCCCGACCAGTTCGCCCTGTTCGCCGCCATCAGCCGCGCGACCCCGATCCAGCTCGTCATGTGCGTATCGTGGCCGCAGGCGTGCATCACGCCCGTGTCGACGCCCTCGTCGGTGGTCACGCGCACCTTCGACGCGCCGGGCAGGCCCGTCTGCTCGGTGACCGGCAGGCCGTCCATGTCGGCGCGCACCAGCACCACCGGCCCCGGACCATTCTTCATCACCGCGACGACGCCGGTTCCGCCGACCTTTTCGGTGACCTCAAAGCCCAGCCTTTTCGCCTCGGCGGCAAGGATGCCGGCCGACCGGACCTCGTGGAAGCTGAGTTCTGGATGCGCGTGCAGATCGGCGTAAATATCGACGAGCGACGGCATCTCGGCCTTCACCTGTTCGCCCAGCGTCTGCGCCGCCGCCGGCATGGCAAGCGCCAGCGCGGCGATACCCGTCCACAAAATCCGCATTTTCAACCCCTTTTTCCGATCACCCCGCAGGCACCAGCTCGATCACGTCGAGCAGCGATTCATAGGCTGGCGCCGGCAGCACCAGCCGCCAGCGATTGGCGCCGATCCGCTCGACCAGCCCCGCCATGTCGCGCATCCGGTCGCTGCCATAGTCGATCGGCACCGTCTCGTCGCCGAGTTCGAGCGTGCCGAGAAAGATCTGGCGCTTCAGATCGTCGGGAAAGATCAGCCCGACCGGACGCTGCGATCCCGTCAATTTGGTCAGGCTGGCGATCCCCTGTTCGTCGGCGACGCGGCACTGGAACCAGTCATAGGCGACATAGCCGAGCGTGCCCCGCTGCGCGCCGAGCTTGACCGTGCGGCAGCGATAGTCGCCCGCGGGCAAGTGCGGATTGGGAAGCGCCGCCATCGGATCGAGGAGCACGCCCTCGCGCTCGATGCTCTTGCCATAGCCCTTTGCACGCGCGTCCGCGAGCGCCGCCTGCCAGCTCGCATACCAGTTGCGGATGCGCGTGCGGTCCTGCTCGGTAGCCGTGGCGCGCCACGTCCCCGCAACCGGCGCGTCGGCCGCCGAGGGCGGCATCGACGGCACGGCCTGACACGCTGCGAGCCCCAGCCCCGCCGCGACGACAATCAATCTGGTGCGACCCCACATCGTCCATTCTCCCCGCCCCTGTCGTCGTTAACCTTAGGAGAAGGCGTTACAATGCTCAAGGCCGCGCGTCGGCAATCGCCTTCAGGCGGCGGTCCAGCCGCCATCGACGCTGAGGTTCGCGCCGGTGATGTTCGCGGCTTCGTCACGCGTCAGGAAGACGGCGAGTGCCGCGACCTGCTCGACGGTAACGAACTGCTTGGTCGGCTGGCCGGCGAGCAGCACGTCGTTGATCACCTGCTCGCGCGTCATGTTCCGCGCCTTCATCGTGTCGGGGATCTGCCCTTCGACGAGCGGTGTCCAGACATAGCCCGGACTGATGCAATTGGCGGTGATCCCCGCTTCGGCGACCTCGAGCGCAACGGTCTTCGTCAGCCCCGCGAGTCCGTGCTTCGCGGCGACATAGGCCGATTTGAACGGCGAGGCGACGAGCGAGTGCGCCGAAGCGGTGCCGATGATGCGGCCCCAGCCCTTCTTGCGCATCCCCGGAACCGCATGGCGGATCGTGTGGAAGGCCGACGACAGGTTGAGCGCGAGGATCAGGTCCCATTTCGCGACCGGAAAATCCTCGATCGGCGACACGAACTGGGTGCCGGCATTGTTCACGAGGATGTCGACCCCGCCCAAATCCGCATCGGCGCGCGCGAACATCTCGCCGATTTCGTCGGGCTTGGTCAGGTCGGCACCGTCATAGCTTGCCTTGCCGCCGCTCAGCTTTTCGAGGCCCGCGCGCTCGGCCTCGATCGCGTCGGCGTCGCCGAAGCCATTGATGATCAGGTTCGCACCCTCGGCGGCGAGCGCCTTGGCGATGCCCAGCCCGATGCCCGATGTCGATCCGGTGACGAGGGCGGTCTTGCCTTTGAGATGCATCATATATCCTTTCTTCTTGGGGGAGAGGGTCTCAGGACGCGTCGGGAACCGCTTTCGGCCGCAATTCATCGGCCTGCACGGCGAAGCTTTCGGAGCGCCCTTCGGCGATGCTCTGCGCGAGCAGGTGCCCGCCCTTCATCGCCGCTTCGACGGCGGCGCGGCCGAGCGCCCAATTGGCCTCCATCGTCGAGCGCGAAAATTCGAAGTCGCGCGCGCCCGTCTGCCACGACGGCGGCTCGTGGATCAGCTGGACGACGTTGAGCGCGCGGCAGTCGACCATCTTCTCGACGGCCTTTACTTCGGGAAGGTCGCGCGCGTCGTCGGGCAGCTTGTCGAGCATCTTCTGAACGAGCTGATGCTCCTTGCGCCGCCGGACGAGCCCGTCGGAAATGCGGCGGGTGCGGCTCGAGTAACGGATGTCCTTCTCGCGCGACCATGCTTCTTCCAGATCGTGCGGGCGTTCGCCGCGCGCGGGAAACAGATCGACCTGAAAAACGAGCATATCCTCGCGCGCCGACAGCACGACATGCTCGAGCGGCGTGTTCGAGACGAGGCCGCCGTCCCAATACCATGTCCCGTCGATCTCGACCGGCGGCAGGCCCGGAGGCAGCGCGCCCGACGCGAGGATGTGCCGCGCGTCGATGCGGTCGCTCTTCGTGTCGAAATAGCGGAAATTGCCCGTCTCGACCGCGACTGCCCCAACCGACAAGCGAACCTTGCCGTCGTTGACCCGGTCCCAGTCGACGAGGCGGTCGAGCGTGGCAGCGAGCGGCGCCGTATCGTAGAAGCTCACCGCCGCGGGCGTCTGCGGCTCGGCGAGCGCCGGCGGCGGCCAGCGCGGCGTGAAGAAGCCCGGCACGCCGAAGGTCGCGACCTGCCCCGCCGCGGCGAGATGCGTCCATTCGCGGACGAGGTCGTTGTCGATGCTCGGCAGCGCAGGCAGCGCCGACGAGACGCCATCCCAGAATTCGCGCATCTTGCCGACCGCGTCGTCGCGCGGATTGCCCGCGATGATCGCGGCGTTGATCGCGCCGATCGAAATGCCCGCCACCCAGTCGAGCTCGATGCCGAGGTCGATCAGCGCTTCATAGACGCCCGCCTGATAGGCGCCGAGCGCGCCGCCCCCTTGCAGCACCAGCACGACGAGGTCGGGGAGCGGCAGGGCGGCGGAAGCGGCGCGGCGCGGCATGGGACTCGGGGGATCCTTTCGCGGGGGCTCGGGCCGCCTAGGTGCCTCGCGGCGCCCGGCTTTGCAAGCCCGCCGACCGAAGCCCCTTCCCATCGACGCGCGCGGCTGCAATACCGTCCGAAGGTCAGACCCCTTGCGCTGGAGAGCCCCGATGCGCCTCGACGATTATGATCCCGGCGACGATATTCGCGATCTTGGCCGCAGCGGCGGTGGTTTCGGCGGCGGTGGGGGCGGCGGCATGGGCGGGCTGCTCATCGGCCTGCTGCCGATGCTGCTCGGGCGCAAGATGGGTTGCGGCACGATCGTCCTGCTCGGCGTGCTCGCCTTCGTCTTTTTCGGCGGCGGGATGCAGATGTTCACGGGCGGCACCGGCACCGCCGACCCGATGGCCGACAGCCGGGGCGCGCAGCAAGGCGTCGCCTGCGACACAGCGGCCGAGAAGTTCGCCTGCAACGTCTTCGGCTCGACGCATCAGGTGTGGAGCCAGCTCATCAACGGCTATCAAAAGCCGACGCTCAACTTCTTCACCAATGAGAACCAGTCGGGCTGCGGCGCGGCGCAGGCGGCGATGGGTCCCTTCTATTGCCCCGCCGATCAGGGCGTCTATCTCGACACCGCCTTCTTCGACGAGCTTGCGAGCCGCTTCGGCGCTGCGGGCGATGCCGCGCAGGCCTATGTCGTCGCGCATGAGGTCGGGCATCATATCCAGACGCTGACCGGCACCTCCGACCAGGTCCGTCAGGCGCAAGGTCGCGCCTCGCAGGCCGAGGGCAATGCGATCCAGGTCCGCATGGAACTGCAGGCCGACTGCTACGCCGGCGTCTGGGCGGCGCGTGCTCGCAATCGCGCGGGCCAGCCGGTGATGGAACCCGGCGATATGGAAGAGGCGATGCGCGCCGCCAATGCGATCGGCGACGACACGCTGATGCGCTCGGCGGGCCAGCGTCCCGTGCCCGAAAGCTTTACCCACGGGACCAGCGAGCAGCGCATGACGTGGCTGCGCCGCGGGCTCGAAACCGGAGATCCGCGCCAGTGCGATACCTTCAACGCGTCGCTCTGATCGCGGCGGCGGCACTCGCCGCGACGCCCGCGTCGGCCGCCACGCTCTATGTCGAAACCGGACGCCTGATCGACGGCGTGACCGACGCGGTTCGCACCGGTCAGTGCGTGACGGTCGAGGACGAGCGGGTGAAGGCGGTCGGCCCGTGCGGCGCGACGCCGGCCGGCGCGACGCGGCTCGACTGGTCGGGCTATACCGTGCTGCCCGGGCTGATCGACCTCCACACCCACCTCGCCGACCTCGGCCAGAGCGCCGACCTCGCCGCGCCGATCAAGGCCGGACCCGCTGAAACCGCGCTCGTCGGTGCGCGCAACGCGCGCGTCACGCTCAACGCCGGCTTCACCAGCGTCCGCGACGTCGGAACCTATCGCGGGCTCACCGATGTGGCGCTTCGCAACGCGATCGAGCGCGGCGACGTGCCGGGGCCGCGCATGTGGGTCGCGGGCGCCTATATCACCGTTCGGGGCGGCGGCGGCGAACTCAACGGCGTGGTGCCGAACGACCAGCTTCCCCCCGACATGCGCCTCGGCGTCGCCGCGACGCCCGAGGAAGCCGCCGAAAAGACCGCCTTCCTGCTCGATCATGGCGCCGATTTCATCAAGGCGATCGCGACCGGCGCGGTGCTCGCGATCGGCACCGAACCCGGCGCGCCCGAACTCACCGAGGAGCAATTGCGCGCGGTGGTGAAGGTCGCGCATGCGCGCGGCAAGCGCGTGACCGCGCACGCGCACGGCGCCGAGGGGATCAAGAATGCGATCCGCGCCGGGGTCGACAGCATCGAACATGCGAGCCTCGCCGACGAGGAAGCGCTGCAAATGGCCAAGGCGCGCGGCACCTGGCTGGTCATGGACATCTACAACGGCAGCTACATCGACGAGGAAGGCACAAAGGAGGGCTGGCCCGAGGAATATCTGCGCAAGAATCGCGAGACCACCGACACCCAGCGCGCCGCCTTTCGCCGCGCGGTCGAGCTCGGCGTCAAGCTCGGCTACGGCACCGATGCCGGCGTCTATCCGCACGGGCTCAATGCGCGGCAGTTCGCCAATATGGTCAAATATGGGATGACGCCGATGCAGGCGATCCAGGCCGCAACCGGCCGCGCCGCCGAGGAAATGGGCCGCGACGACGTGGGCGCGATCGTTCCCGGCCGCTACGCCGACATGGTCGCGGTCAAGGCCGACCCGCTGGCCGACATAACGGTGCTCGAAACAATCGACCATGTGATGAAGGGCGGCGCGATCGTCCGCTGACGGGCGGGAGGGGACGCAATAATAAGCCCCTCCTCTTCAGAGGAGGGGTTGGTCGAACGACCGCTTCTCACCCCAAAGCCGTCGTCAAAAAAATGCTGTCCTACAATATCGGACTGTGCCAGCCTTCGCCCCGGCGCTTTCCATATGAGGACGAATCGAGCGACCGCGGCGTGCGGATACGGGTCGCAGCTGGGCGCGGCGAGCCGGCGGCGTCAACGGGCTGAACTTTCCTGAACTTTGGAAGGATATGGAACATGGCAATGGCCGTTCACCGCCCAAGCCCGCCATTATGACAAAGGTCATGAATGGGGTTGAACGTGTGTCATGCACGGCTAAACCCGTCACATGCGAAACCATCTCCTTGCCGGCGCCACCGCGCTCACCGCCGCCCTTTCCGTCAATCCCGCCCTCGCCCGCCCGATGACCGAAGTCGATCTGGCGACGATGAAGCGCGTCGCCGCGCCGGCCGCGTCGCCCGATGGGCGCTGGGTCGCGTTCCAGATCACCGAAACCGCCCCCGAAAGCTATAAGCGCTCGACCGGCCTGTGGCTGCTCGACCGCAAGGCGAAGGACGCGAAGCCGGTGCGCATCGCCGATGTCGCGGGCAAGAACGAAAGCTCCCCCGCCTTCGGCCCCGACGGCCTGCTCTATTTCATCTCCGACGCCTCGGGCAGCGACCAGATATGGCGCGTGGCCACCGACGGCGCCGCCGCGACGCAGGTCACCGACGAAAAAGCCGACGTTGCCGGCTTCAAGATTTCGCCCGACGGCAAGCGCCTGCTCGTCTGGGGCGATGTGCCGAAAGAATGCACGAGCTTCGGCTGCGACGCCAAGAACAAGGGCGCGCTCGTCGGCCCCGGCAGCGGCCGGCTCTACAAGGATGGCGCCGGCTTCGTGCGCCATTGGGACCAGTGGGAGACGCCGGGCACCTATAGCCGCCCCTTCGTCTTCAATCTGGTCGATGGCAAGGCGACGGTGGGCCGCCCGCTCGACGCCGGACTCGTGGGCGACACGCCGTCGAAGCCCTTCGGCGGCGGCGAGGAACTCGCGTGGGGCGCCGACAGCCGCACCGTCTATTTCGCGCTGCGCAAGGCCGACCGCGACGAGCCGCGTTCGACCAACCTCGACATCTATGAGGCCAAGGTCGACGCGCGCATAATGCCGATCAACCTGACCAAAGATAATCAGGCGACCGACACCCTCCCCGCCCCCTCGCCCGACGGCAAATGGCTCGCCTATGGCGCGATGGCGCGGCCGGGTTATGAGAGCGACCGCGTCGTGCTGATGCTGCGCGATCTCGAAAGCGGCGAGACGCGGAAGCTCACCGAGGCGTGGGATCGCTCGGTCGGGTCGATCGCGTGGGCGGCGGACGGCAAGTCGCTCTATGTCACCGCGCAGGACGTGCTCGACCACCCCGTCTTCCGCGTCGACGCGGCGAGCGGCAAGGTCGAACGGCTGAAGGCGTCGAACGAGCCGACCGAGGGCAATATCGGCGACGTCATTCCGCTCGCCGACGGCAGCCTCGTCTTTTCGCGCAACAGCGTGCTGATGCCGACCGACCTCTATGCGCGCGACGCCAACGGCAAGGTGACGCAGCTCACCGCCGCCAACGCCGACACGCTGGCCCAGTTCGACAAGGTCGAAGTCGAACGGATGCAGTTTGCGGGTGCGAACGGCGACAAGGTGTGGGGCATGATCCTCAAGCCCGTCAGCCCGGTCCAGAAACTGCCCGTCGCCTTCTTCGTCCACGGCGGGCCGCAGGGCAGTTTCGGCAACAGCTGGTCGACGCGCTGGAACCCGCGCCTCTTTGCGCAGCAGGGCTATGGCGTCGTCACCGTCGATTTCCACGGCTCGACCGGTTACGGCCAGGCCTTCACCGACAGCATCAACAAGGATTGGGGCGGCAAGCCGCTTGAGGATCTGAAACTCGGCCTCGCCGCCGCGGGCCGGCAGGATGGGCAGCTCGACACCGCCAACGCCTGCGCGCTCGGCGCCTCCTATGGCGGCTATATGATGAACTGGATCGAGGGCCAGTGGACCGATGGCTTCAAATGCCTCGTCCAGCACGACGGCGTCTTCGACGCGCGCGCCATGGCCTATGAGACCGAAGAGCTGTGGTTCGACGAATGGGAGCATGGCGGCGCCTATTTCGAGGTTCCTGAAGAGTTCGAGAAATGGAACCCGGTGAACCATGTCGCCAAATGGCAGACGCCGATGCTGGTGATCACAGGCGAAAAGGATTTCCGCATCCCCTATACGCAGGGTCTCGCCGCCTTCACCGCGCTCCAGCGCCGCGGCGTGCCGTCCGAACTGCTCGTTTTCCCTGACGAGAATCATTGGGTGCTGAAGGGCGCGAACAGCGTCCAATGGCACCAGACGGTGTTTAATTGGTTGGGGCGGTATTTGAAGAAGTAGGCAAGACCTTGTGCTCCCGCGAAGGCGGGAGCCCATCACCGGCCGGTGCAAGTTGGAACCGTCAGGAGATGGGTCCCCGCCTTCGCGGGGACACGCATGTGGTTGCAGCACGGGCGGGTTCCCCCTTGCCGCGCCTTGCCTTGGCTGGCAAAGGCGCCCGGCTATGCCAATGGAAAAGACGTTCGATCCCGCCGCCATCGAGGCGAAATGGTCCCGTGAATGGGAGAGCCGCGGCCTCTATCGCCCGGAGCGCCCCGACGCGCAGCCCTTCACGATCGTCAACCCGCCGCCGAACGTCACCGGCGCGCTCCACATCGGCCATGCGCTCGACAACACGTTGCAGGACGTGCTCGTCCGCTACGAGCGCCTGCGCGGCAAGGATGCTTTGTGGGTCGTCGGCACCGATCATGCCGGCATCGCGACGCAGATGGTCGTCGAGCGCCAGCTCGAGGAGCGGCAGGACAAGCGCACCAACTACAGCCGCGAGGATTTCGTCGAGAAGGTGTGGCAGTGGAAGGCGGAAAGCGGCGGCCAGATCACGCGCCAGCTCCGCCGCCTCGGCTGTTCGATGGACTGGAGCCGCGAACAGTTCACCATGGACCCGCATTTCACGCGCGCCGTCGTCAAGGTGTTCGTCGACCTCTATAATCAGGGACTGATCTATCGCGACAAGCGCCTCGTGAACTGGGACCCCAAGCTCAAGACCGCGATCAGCGACCTCGAGGTCGAGACGCACGAGATTCAGGGCGGCTTCTGGCACTTCAAATATCCGCTCGCCGATGGCGTCACCCTCGACGACGGCCGCGACCATATCGTCGTCGCGACGACGCGCCCCGAAACGATGCTCGCCGACATGGCGGTCGCGGTGCATCCGGGCGATCCGCGTTACAAGAGCGTGATCGGCAAGGACATCCTCCAGCCGATCACCGGCCGCCGTTTCAAGGTGATCGCCGACGAGCACGCCGATCCCGAACTCGGATCGGGCGCGGTCAAGATCACCCCGGGGCATGATTTCAACGACTTCGAGGTCGGCAAGCGCGCCGGTTTCAAGCCTGCCGAAATGCTCAACATGTTCGACGGCGATGCGAATGTGATCCAGACCGCCGACGGGCTGATCCCCGACGAATATATCGGCCTCCACCGCTTTCGGCGCGACGGCAAGGACGGCGCGCGCGAACTCGTCGTTCAGCGCATGAAGGAAGGCGGCTTCCTGATCCCGCACGTCGACAAGGACGGGAGCGAGCACGACGCCGAACCGCGCACGATCCAGACTCCTTTTGGGGACCGCGGCGGCGTGGTCATCGAACCCTGGCTGACCGACCAATGGTATGTCGACGCCAAAACGCTCGCCCAGCCGCCGATGCAGGCGGTCCGCGACGGCCGCATCAACATCGTCCCCAAGACGTGGGAAAAGACCTTCTTCAACTGGATGGAGAATATCCAGCCGTGGTGCGTGTCGCGGCAATTGTGGTGGGGACACCGGATTCCGGCGTGGTACGCCGAAGACGGCAGCATTTTCGTCGCTGAGACCGAGGAAGAAGCGCAAGCCGAAGCCGGCGAAGGCATTGTCCTGACCCGCGACCCCGACGTCCTCGACACCTGGTTCTCCTCGGCGCTCTGGCCCTTCGCGACGCTCGGCTGGCCCGACGATACCGAGCTTCTGCGTCGCCACTACCCCAACGACGTGCTCGTCTCGGGCTTCGACATCCTCTTCTTCTGGGATGCGCGCATGGCGATGCAGGGGATGCATTTCCTGAACGAGGTGCCGTGGAAGACGCTCTATCTCCACGGCCTTGTCCGCGCGCCCGACGGCGCGAAGATGTCGAAGTCGAAGGGTAATGTCGTCGATCCGCTCGGGCTGATCGACCAATATGGCGCCGACGCGCTGCGCTTCTTCATGGCGGCGATGGAAAGCCAGGGCCGCGACATCAAGATGGATGACGCGCGCCTCGCGGGCTACCGCAATTTCGCGACCAAGCTGTGGAACGCCGCGCGCTTCTGCGAGGCCAACGGCATTTCGGCCTCGACGACGCTCGAAGCCCCTGCCGCAACGCTGCCGGTCAACCGCTGGATCATCGGCGAGGTCGCCGACACCGTCGCGGCGATCGACAAGGCCTTCGCCGCCTATCGCTTCGACGAGGCCGCCAACGCGATCTACAGCTTTGCGTGGGACCGCTTCTGCGACTGGTATCTCGAACTGATCAAGCCGGTGCTTTCCCCCCTCCCGCTTGCGGGAGGGGTCGGGGGAGGGCCGGTTTCTGACGAAAGAGCGACCGAGGACACGCCCTCCCCTAACCCCTCCCGCAAGCGGGAGGGGGACGAGGCGGCCGAAACCCGCGCCGTCGCGGGCTGGGTGCTCGACCAGATCCTCGTCATGCTCCACCCCTTCATGCCCTTCATCACCGAAGAGCTGTGGACCGGGCTTGGCGACCGCGCCGACTATCCGCTGATCACCGCAAAATGGCCCGCGCCGAAGGTGGAGCGCGACCCGCAAGCGAGCGCCGACATCGACTGGCTGATCAAGCTGGTCGGCGAACTGCGCGGCGCCAAGGCCGAACTCGGCCTGCCGCCCGGCGCGCGCCTGACCGCGCATTTCCCGGCATCGCTCAAGGGGCGCACCGGCAAGCTTTCGGCGCAGCTCGATCGCCTCGCGCGCCTCGAAGCGATCCGCTTCGATCCCGCCCCCGCGGGCGCTTCGGCGCAGCTCGTCGTCGAGGGCGAGACGATCACCGTCCCCCTCGAAGGCGTGATCGACATCGCAGCCGAGCGCGACCGGCTGAGCAAGGCGCTCGCCGCGACGACCAAGGAGCGCGACAGCCTCGCCGGCCGCCTGTCGAACCCCAATTTCGTCGAGCGCGCCAAGCCCGAAGCGGTCGAAAAGGCGCGCGCCGACCATGACGCCAAGGCTGCCGAAGCCGACCGCCTCACCGCCGCGCTGGCGCGGCTGGGGTGAGCGACGAAGGCGAATTCTCTCCGCAGGCGGAGAGGGTTTTGCACGAGAGACCCGTCGCTCGCGATGGGGTGGGCCGGAGACGCAGACCGGCCGGGCTTTCGACCAACCTCCGCCGCGCTTCGACTGGCGGCGCATGGCGTGCTGGCCTTTCGCGCGTGCTGTGCGTTAGGGGATGAGGATGAACGCTTCCGATCCGAAATTGGTGCAACGCGACACGCGCGCGCGGCTGCTCGCCGCCGCGCCCGACTGGCGCGCGTCCGACGCGCGCATCGACCCGCGCGTCGCGATCGGCTCGATCATTGCGATGTGGATGCTCTATTTCCTGATCACCACGGGCCTCGCGATGCTGTCGGGGGCGCCCGACCAATGGGCCTTCGTCGGGCGCCGAGCGCTCGTCGTGCTCGCGGGCATCTTTTGCACCTTCACCCTCTATCAACTGCTCCAGCGCGCACAGCCGCGCAGCTTCGGCGCCCGGCTCGCCGCGGCAATGGGCGCCGCGATCCCGCTCGTCATCCTCTATGCGACGGTCAACCTGCTCGTCTTCTTCTATTGGTTCCCGTCGGACGACACCGCGCAGATCATCGAGGAGGTGCAATCGAAATTCCCGGTCGCGTGGGAAATGATGCTGATCCTCGACAGCTCGATCCGCTGGTATTTCTTCTTCGCCGTCTGGGCGGCGCTTTATGTCGCCTTCGGCTATGCGAACGAGATGCGCGCGGTCGAGCGGCGCGCGAACAGCTATCGGCTCGAGGCGAAAAATGCGCAGCTCCGCGCGCTCCACTATCAGGTCAATCCGCACTTCCTGTTCAACACGCTCAATTCGCTGTCGACGCTGGTGATGCGCGGCTCGAAGGCCGAGGCCGAGGCGATGATCATGAACCTCTCGGCCTTCCTGCGCTCGAGCCTCGAGATCGACCCCGAACAGTTCGTGAGCCTAGACGAAGAGATCGCGCTTCAACGCCTCTATCTCGACATCGAACAGGCGCGCTTTCCCGATCGGCTCCAGGTCGACGTCGATATGCCCGACGAGCTCAAAAATGCCTGCGTGCCGGTGCTGATCCTGCAACCGATCATCGAAAATGCGATCAAATATGGCGTCGCGCCGAGCAAGGGCAAGATCGGCATTCGCCTGACCGCGAGCAGCGAATATGGTCTGCTCGTCCTGCGCATCGAGAATGACATCGACCCCGCCGCGCCGACGCCCGAGCCCGGCACGGGCCTGGGGCTCGGCAACGTCCGCGAGCGGCTGCTGACGCGCTATGGGCCGACCGCGGGCTGCGAATGGGGCCGGACCGAAGAGGGGGGGTTCTTCGTCTCGCTATGGCTGCCGCTGGCAAGGCAAGGATGCTGAGGAGATGATGCAGGCGTTGCGCACGCTGATCGTCGACGACGAGCCGCTCGCGATCGAGCGATTGCAGATACTGGCGGGGCAGCAGGAGGGCGTGTCGCTCGTCGGCACCGCGAGCGACGGCGCTTCGGCGTTGCGCATGGTCGATGCGCTCGCACCCGACCTTTTGCTCTGCGACATCGCCATGCCCGATCTCAACGGGCTCGAGGTTGCGGCCGCCGTCGACAAGCTCGACCATCCGCCCGCCGTGGTCTTCGTGACCGCCTTCGACCGTTATGCCGTCGCGGCTTTCGACGTCGCGGCGGTCGACTATCTGCTGAAACCCGTTTCGCCCGAACGGCTGGCGAAGGCGCTGGCACGGGTCCGCGAGTGGCGCGCGACCGAACGCGGCAGCCACAAGAAGAGCCAGTGGATCGAGGAATTCTGGGTCCAGAATCGCGGCGAAATGCTGCGCGTCGATGCGCATCAGGTCGATCTGATCGAGGCCGAGCGCGATTATATGCGGCTGCACGTCGGCGGCCGCAGCTGGCTGATCCACCAGACGATCAAGTCACTGGAAGAGCGAATGGACCCCGACCGGTTCCTGCGCATCCACCGCTCGAAGATGGTGCGCCGCGACGGCATCGTCGGCCTGAAGCATCACGGAGACGGCGCATGGAGCGTCGATCTGGGCGAAGGAGGCGTTCATCGCATCGGACGCACCTATCTGCACGACGTCAAGGCGATCATGCAGCGCTGAGCAAAAGGCGGCCGTCCCGCAAGGAACCGCCGCCTTCCGGCACCGCGTCGGTCAATTGGCCGCCACGTGCAAGGGACCTGCGGAAGCCAGTTTCCCGCCGCTGAACAGCATCGCAAGCTGAGGTTCGGTGTCGCGGATCGCCGCGTCGCGGCATTTGACATACATCAGCTGATCGCGAAGAGTGACGCGAGCGATGCTATAATCGCTGCACACTTTGCGCGCGGCCCTTGCGACACGCTCCCGCAGCCGTTGTTGATCGGCGGCACTCGCAAGGTCGAGATCGCCATAGCGGACGTATGCGCGTCGCTCGGTGACCTCATCGGCCGCCAGCGCCGGCGCTGCGCCCGCCGCCGCGAGCGGCGCAGCGAAGAGGAGGAGAGAAAGTTTCGCCATGGGTTTAGCCCTTTCGAACCGAGGGGGGACGCAGGATGCGGGAGCCCGGACCGGGGAGACCGCTGCTCCTGCACCCCGCATGACCGGGAATGGCGCGCTTTCACGGCGGATGCACTTGGGCTTCGACGGGACATGGCGCGGGCTCGATTGGCAGACGAAGCGCATTCGGGCGTCGACCAATGGCCGGCGGGGGGTGCGGGTTGGCTGATTCCAGGCAAAGGGCACTTGGGGCATGGGCCAGATCGCGCCGCTTCCTGGGCGGCGCGGTGGTTTTTGCCCTTTTCGGAATGGCCGGCGGGTGGTTGCTCGGCCAGCTTGCGGTCGGCGAGGGTCTCTATCGCACGGCCCGAGGGGAAATCCGATCGAGCTTCGCCGAACTCAGCGGCAATCCTGAAGCGATCGCCGCCGACCCGGCACCCACGCCCATCCCATGCCCCGGTTGCGCCGATGCCCGCGCTGCGGCCGAGCGTCTGCGTTCAGCGCGATATGATCGCGCCGGTGACGAGTTTCGCTCGATCGAACCCGTCGAACTTGCCTATCCGCCGATTTACGAGTCCCTCGACGATTATGGGGCGGAGCCCATCCCCGGCTATCCTGCGCCGCCCGCTACAAGGATGTCTCGCGCCCTCCCGCCCCGCGTCGAGCAGGTCGGCAATTCGCGCCTCGTCACCCTCCCTGCCGACAGCGTGCCGACCGCGCCGGAGCCGCCGATCGCGATCCGGATTCCGCCCGCCCAGCCTTCGGAACAATAGAGGCCAATCCTTCTACGAAGCCCGATCAAGGTTTTGGCGGCGTCGACGGCGCAGGCTTGGCGCAGCGGCTGGTGTCACCCGCCTTGCAGGCCGCAACATCGGCTTCCCATTGCTTTTTTTCGGCCTCGAACCGCATCCGCTCTTCGGCCGACATTGCAGCGACCCGGGCCTTTTCGGCCTCATAGGCCGCCGTTTCGGCAGCAAAATTCTGCTGGGCGGCTTCGGCTTCGCGGGCGGCGGCCTGTGCCTCCTGCTCATAGGTGACATTTTCCGCTTTCGCGCGGCTGGCCTGCGCCGCGTTGAGCTGGGCGGTATGCGCGCGCTCTTCAGCCGTGGTGCCATCGGGTGCTTTTTCGGATGTCTTCACATCGCCGGCGGCAGCCGGGCTATCGGCGGTCGAGGTCGACTGATATGCTGCCGCTGGTCCTGCACCGAGCAAGGCGAACGCCGCACCGGCGGTCCAGATCATCCTCGTCATCCCATATCTCCTGATCGAAAGTCCGTTCGCGCGTAAAAACGCGCCGTCCCGGCTTGCGTTCCACCCGCGATTTGACCGCGCGCGTCCCAGCCGCCATGCTGACCGCTTCATGGCCCTTGCCCCCTTCCATCCCGTCAACCGGCCCGTTTTTCTGGTGCCGCTGCTCGTGCTGATCGCAGCGCTTCTCCTCAGCCTCTGGCACGGCCCTGCCTTTCTGGCGGTCGAAACCGCGATCAACGACTGGGTCTTGCAGACTTTCGGCGCGGCTTTTGCCGTAACGAGCGTCGCTTTCCTCTTCCTCCTAGCTTGCGTGGCTCTCTCGCCGCTCGGCGCGACGGTGATCGGCGGACCCGGTGCGACGCCGTTGCTCGGTCGCTGGCGCTGGTTTGCCGTGACCCTTTGTACCACCATCGCGACCGGCATTCTCTTCTGGGGCGTCGCCGAGCCGCTTTTTCATCTCGACGATCCGCCAGCGATGCTCGGCCTCGCGCCCGGCAGCGACGCCGCGGCGACCTTCGCCATGTCGACGATGTTCCTGCACTGGACGCTGACGCCCTATGCTATCTACACCGTCCCGGCGCTCGCCTTCGCGATCCTCTATTATAATCGCGCCGAACCCTTCAGCCTGTCGTCGCTCTTCGTTCCGCTGATCGGCAGGCGCGCGCACGGATTGACGGGCACGGCGATTGATATCGTCTGCCTTTTCGCGCTGGTCGCGGGCATGGCGGCCTCGCTCGGCGCCGGAATATTGGCGCTCGCGGGGGGCATCGAAGGGATTGGCCGCTTTTCGGGTGGTGCGACGCTGCGCTGGGCGATCGCGGCGGCGATCGTGGGCACCTTCGTCGTCTCAGCGGCCTTGGGTCTCCAGCGTGGCATCACGCGGCTGTCGCTGCTCAATATCTGGCTGTTCTTCGCGGTTTTGCTCTTCGTCCTCGTCACTGGACCGACCGGACGCCTGCCGGTTCTGGGCGGAGAGGGTGCGGCCGACTATGCCGCGACCTTCCTGCCGCGTAGCCTGGGCCTCGACGTCGATGCCGACTGGCACCGGCAATGGACGATCTTCAACTGGGCCAACTGGTTCGCCTGGGCGCCGGTCACCGCGCTGTTTCTCGGCCGGCTCGCGGTCGGCTATACGGTGCGCGCCTTCATTGCCGTCAACCTGCTCCTTCCCGCCCTGTTCGGCGCGGTGTGGATGGTCATCATCGCCGGCACGACGATCACCATCGACCAGCAATCGGGAGGCAGCCTTTATGCAGTGCTCACCCGCGTCGGTCCCGACCCTCTGCTCTACCGGCTGTTCAGCGAGCTCGGCGGCGGCCTTCCCGTCCTCGTCGTGCTGATCGCGGCAATCTTTCTCTCCTATGTGACAGCCGCCGACAGCAATGTTTCTGCCATGAGCGCGCTCTCGACGCACGGCATCTCGCCCGAAACGCCCGAAGCACCGCTTTGGGTCAAGATCGTCTGGGGCGCCACCATCGGCCTCGTCGCGATGATCCTCGTCGCGGCAGCGGGCCTCGACGGCATCCGCATGATGTCGGTGCTGGGCGGCTTTCCCGCGCTGTTCGTGATCGGCGGCGCCGCGCTGTCGTTGCTGCTGATGGCGGTGCGGGGACGGCACCGCGCCGTCCCCGCCTCCGCCGAATAGCTCACCTTACCAGATGCGGGTCCGCGCCTCGGGCTTCAGATAATATTTGGCGTCGGGCGTGACGTTGAACGCCTTGTACCAGGCGTCGACGTTGCGCGTCGGGCCGATGATGCGCCAGCGCGCCGGGCTATGCTCGTCGCTCGCCACCTGCTGCTTGATCGCGTCCTCGCGCGCCTTGTCGCGCCACGCCTGCGCAAAGGCGAGGAAGAAGCGCTGGTCGCCGGTCAGTCCGTCGATCACCGGCGCCTCCTTGCCGCCGAGCGAGCGGTGATAGGCGTCATAGGCGATTTCGAGCCCTGCAAGGTCGGCGATATTTTCGCCCATCGTCAGGTCGGGATTGATGAAGGCGCCGGGCGCCGCCTCATAGGCCGCATATTGCGCGCCGAAACCCTTCGCCTGCTCCTCGAAGCGCCGGGCATCGGCGGGTGTCCACCAGTCGCGCACCGCGCCGCTTGCGTCGATCTTGCGCCCTTGATCGTCGAAACCATGGCTGATCTCGTGGCCGATCACCGCGCCGATCGCGCCATAGTTGACCGCGTCGTCGACTCCCTCGCTGAAATAGGGCGCCTGCAAGATACCCGCCGGGAAGACGATCTTGTTTTCGAGCCCGCCATTATAGGCGTTCACTTCCTGCGCGTTCATCGCCCATTTCTTGCGGTCGACGGGCTTGTCCAGATCCTCCAGCGCATAGGCATATTCGAACGCGGCGCTGCGCTCGACATTGCCATAGAGATCGGCGGGATCGAGCTTCAGCGCCGAATAGTCGCGCCACTTGTCGGGATAGCCGACCATCACGTCCATCCTGTCGAGCTTGGCGAGCGCGGCCTCCTTGGTCGCCGGCGCCATCCAGCTGTTGCCGCGGATGCGGTCGCCCATCGCGAGTTTCAGGTTAGCGACCAGCGCTTCCATCTTGGCCTTGGCGCTCGGCGGGAAATATTTCGCCGCATATTCGCGCCCGACGAGCTCGCCGAGACTGCCATCGACCAGTGTCAGCCCGCGCTTCCAACGCGGACGCAGCTCGCTGACCCCGCTCATCACCTTGGTGAACTCGAAACGGTTGTCGACGAACGCCTTCGACAAATAGGGCGCCGCATTGTCGGCGACGTGAAAATCCTGCCACAGCTTCAGCGTGTCGAGCGGGGTCTTCGCATAAAGCGCCGCAATGTCCCTGATCGCGGTATTTTCATTGACGATGATCCGCTTTTGCGGCGGGATTTGCGCGCCTTCGAACCAGGCGCTCCAGTCGAGCCCGGGCGCATAGGCGGCAAGCTCGGCCGCCGACATCGGATTGTTGATCTTGCCGAGGTCGCGGCGGTCGGCGATCGGCCAGCTCGCCTTCGCGATCTCGGTCTCGAACGCCATGATCGTATCGGCCGCCTTTTCGGGCGCCGGATTGCCGATCAGCTTCATCGTGCGCACGATATAGGCGCGATAGGCGTCGCGCTGCGTCTTGAACTGATCCGACAGATAATATTCGCGGTCGGGAAGTCCGATGCCGCCCTGCCCCAGCCACAGCACATTCGTCGTCGGATCGTCGGTGTCGGCATAGGGGCCGCCGCCGACGATGCTGTAGCCAAAGGCCCCCTGCGAGCGCCCCATGAAGCGCGCCATCGCGCTCTTGTCCTTGATCGCCGCGACGCGTGCCAGGTCGGCCTTCAGCGGAGCAGCGCCAAGCGCCTCGACGCGCGCTTCGTCCATGAAGCTCTGATAGAGCGCGCCGACCTGGCTCGTCGCCGGCGCCTGCGTCACCAGCGCGCGGAGCTGACGCTGCGTCAGATTATAAACGTCATAATCGACGCCCGCCGACGCCTGATCGGCCGGAATCTCGGTATTCTTGAACCAGGTGCCATTGGCGTAGCGGTCGAAATCGTCGCCCGGCCTGACCGACGTATCGCGCGCGCCGAGATCGACGCCCCAGCTGCCGAATTTGAGCGGTGCGAGCGATCCGGTATCGGCCGCCGCTTCGGTCGCGGGCGCAGCGTCCGATTGCGCGAGCGCGGCGGGGCCGGCGAGCGCGAGCGACGCCGCCGACAGGAGCAGGAAATATTTCATCGAATGTCCCCGTTTGATATTGCGATGGTCCGGCATGGGCCGCGCAGGGGGCGCCCGCACGGCCTTTCTGGCAAGCGTCGGAAATGCTTCGACGAACGGCGCCCGCGCCGCGCCGGCATCTTGCGCCACGCCGCCCGGTGCCCCATGTTTCGGGTCATCGCGCAGCCTCTTGCGCATCAAGAACAAATCTGGAACACACCTCTCCCATGAGTCTCACCCACATCTCGGTGCGCGGCGCGCGCGAGCATAATCTGAAGGGCGTCGACGTCGACCTGCCGCGCGACAGCCTGATCGTCATCACCGGCCTGTCGGGGTCGGGCAAATCGAGCCTGGCGTTCGACACCATCTATGCCGAGGGACAGCGGCGTTATGTCGAGAGTCTGTCGGCCTATGCGCGCCAGTTCCTCGAGATGATGCAGAAGCCCGACGTCGAACATATCGACGGCCTGTCGCCCGCGATCAGCATCGAGCAGAAGACGACGAGCCGCAACCCGCGCTCGACGGTCGCCACCGTCACCGAAATCTACGACTATATGCGCCTCCTCTGGGCGCGGGTCGGCATCCCCTATTCTCCCGCGACCGGCGAGCCGATTTCGGCACAGAGCGTCGCCGACATGGTCGACCGCGTGATGGCGCTGCCCGAGGGCACGCGCGCCTATCTGCTCGCCCCCGTCGTGCGCGGGCGCAAGGGCGAATATAAGAAGGAACTGGCGCAGTGGCAGAAGGAAGGCTTCACGCGCGTCCGCATCGACGGTGAATTTTACGAGATCGAGGACGCGCCGGCGCTCGACAAGAAATACAAGCATGACATCGAGGTGGTCGTTGACCGCATCGTCGTGCGCGAGGGCATCGAAACGCGGCTCGCCGACAGTTTCGAAACCGCGCTCAAGCTCGCCGAGGGGCTGGCATATGTCGATCTTGCCGATACGACGGTGGCGGAGGCGCAGGACAATTCCCCCCTCCCGCTTGCGGGAGGGGTCGGGGGAGGGCCTGTTCCCTTGGCCGAGGGCGCCGACATGCCCTCCCCTAACCCCTCCCGCGAGCGGGAGGGGAATCTCAAGGGCGCCGGCATCCCCGCGAACCGCATCATCTTTTCCGAGAAATTCGCCTGTCCCGTGTCGGGCTTCACCATCGCCGAGATCGAGCCGCGGCTGTTCAGCTTCAACGCGCCGCAGGGCGCGTGCCCGGCGTGCGACGGGCTCGGCGAGCGGCTCGAGTTCGACCCCGAACTCGTCGTCCCCAACCATGCGCTGAGCCTGAAGAAGGGCGCGGTGGTGCCGTGGGCGAAATCGAATCCGCCCTCGCCCTATTACATGCAGGTGCTCGAAAGCCTGGCGAAGGCCTATGACTTCGACCTCAATACCCCATGGCAGGACCTGCCCGGCGGGGTGCAGCAGATCATCCTCTATGGCAGCGGCGGGATGCCGGTCGAGCTGACCTTCAAGGACGGCCGCCGCACCTATACGACGCACAAGGCGTTCGAGGGCGTCATCGGCAACCTCAACCGGCGGATGTTGCAGACCGAGAGCGCGTGGATGCGCGAGGAGCTGGGCAAATATCAGACCGCGCAGCCGTGCGAGACGTGCCACGGCGCGCGGCTGCGCCCCGAACCGCTCGCGGTTAGAATCGCTGGCGAGAATATAAGCCAGTCGGCGCAGCGCAGCGTCGCCGACGCCTATGCGTGGTTCGGCACCCTCGAAGAGAAGCTGAACGACCAGCAGAAGCAGATCGCGAAGGCGATTTTGAAAGAGATCAACGAGCGGCTGGGCTTCCTCAACAATGTCGGGCTCGACTATCTCAACCTCAACCGCACCAGCGGCACCCTGTCGGGCGGCGAGAGCCAGCGCATCCGCCTTGCGAGCCAGATCGGCAGCGGGCTGTCGGGCGTGCTCTATGTCCTCGACGAGCCGAGCATCGGCCTGCACCAGCGCGACAACGACCGGCTGCTCGAAACGCTGAAGCGGCTCCGCGACCTCGGCAACACGGTGATCGTCGTCGAGCATGACGAGGATGCGATCCGCCACGCCGACCATGTCGTCGACATGGGACCCGGCGCGGGCGTCCACGGCGGCGAGATCGTCGCCGAGGGCACGCTGAAACAGGTGCTCGCGAACAAGAAGAGCCTGACCGCGGCCTACCTCACCGGCGCCAGGAAGATCGAGGTGCCGGCGCACCGCCGCCCCGGCAACGGCTTCGATCTGGTGCTGAAGGGCGCGCGCGCGAACAACCTGCAGAATGTCACCGCGACGATCCCGCTCGGCACCTTCACCTGCGTCACCGGCCTGTCGGGGTCGGGCAAGTCGAGCCTGATCATCGACACGCTCTACGCCGCCGCGGCGCGCACCCTCAACGGCGCGCGGCTCGTCGCGGGGCCGCACGAGGCGCTGACCGGGCTCGAGCATCTCGACAAGGTGATCGACATCGACCAGTCGCCGATCGGCCGCACCCCGCGGTCGAACCCCGCGACTTATACGGGCGCCTTCACGACGATCCGCGACTGGTTCGCGGGGCTGCCGGAGGCGCAGGCGCGCGGCTACAAGCCGGGGCGCTTCAGCTTCAACGTCAAGGGCGGGCGCTGCGAAACCTGCACCGGCGACGGGCTGATCAAGATCGAGATGCACTTCCTGCCCGACGTCTATGTGACGTGCGAGACGTGCCACGGCAAACGCTACAACCGCGAAACGCTGGAGGTGAAGTTCAAGGGCAAGAGCATCGCCGACGTGCTCGACATGACGGTCGAGGATGCCGCCGACTTCTTCAAGGCGGTGCCCGCGATCCGCGACAAGATGGCGATGCTGTGCCGCGTCGGGCTCGGCTATATCAAGGTCGGGCAACAGGCGACGACGCTGTCGGGCGGCGAGGCGCAGCGCGTCAAGCTGGCGAAGGAGCTGTCGCGCCGCTCGACCGGGCAGACGCTCTATATCCTCGACGAGCCGACGACGGGGTTGCATTTCGAGGATGTCAGGAAACTGCTCGAAGTGCTGCAGGCGCTGGTCGATCAGGGCAACAGCGTGGTGGTGATCGAGCACAACCTCGACGTCATCAAGACCGCCGACTGGATCGTCGACCTCGGCCCCGAAGGCGGGGTGAAGGGCGGCGAAATCGTCGCGGCGGGGACGCCGGAACAGGTGGTCAAGGAGCCGCGCAGCTTCACGGGGCAATATCTGAAGCCGCTGC
Organism: Sphingopyxis indica; assembly: GCF_900188185.1. Lineage (GTDB taxonomy): Bacteria > Pseudomonadota > Alphaproteobacteria > Sphingomonadales > Sphingomonadaceae > Sphingopyxis > Sphingopyxis indica. The sequence goes on from NZ_FZPA01000001.1 coordinate 945,626, forward strand.
TGGCCAAATAAGATTCCCCACCCCGTGGGGAGGGGGGCCGCCGCAGGCGGTGGAGGGGTGCCGCGGCCTTGCGCCAAACGGTTGGGCCGGCGCTATTTTATCTCACGCGAAGCCGCGAAGGCGCGAAGAAGGAAAAAGGGGGACTCACACAAAGACACAAAGGCACGAAGACCGGCACCACCCCGTTCGTGCTGAGCGTGTCGAAGCACCGTTCTTCTTGCGGCATCGAAAGATAGAACAGCCCCTTCGACGAGCTCAGGCGAACGGATTCTGGAAAATCTTTGTGCCTTTGTGCCTTTGTGTGAGGCCCCTTTTTCTTTTTTTCCTTCTTCGCGTCCCCTCGACCGCCTTGGCAGGCGCTCAGAACAGGCGCTTTGCGTAGGACCATCCTACCCCGTCGCCCGCGCCGTCCCATCCTCGGCGGCGCCGATGCGGATCGCGGGCAGCTGCGGCGACCCGCGCGCCGCACGCGTCCAAAGTTCAGTAAAGGTCAGCCTTGTGCGCCGCCTTTCGCCGCCCCGTTCGGGGACCGGGAAAAAGCCGGCCAAGCCCGCACGCGGGGCGGGCGGCACGCGCGTCTGTCCATGATCTGAAAAGAGCCGGATGCAGACTGGCACAGCGCGGCCATGTAGGACAGCGATTTCGTTGCCGCCCGGTTTCCCGCCCCTCGCCGTCCCCTGCGCCTCTGCCCGGAGCCGATTGGCGCTTGTATCTCCAGGACAAGGAGCAAGGTGATCCCCGGCGAAGGCCGGGGTCCATACGAGGAAGGCGCACACGCAATCTGGACCCCGGCCTGCGCCGGGGATCACGCCCTTGTCTGAAAGGGATAAATGCCCATCAAGTCCGGGATGACGAAGACGGAAAGGCGCGCCCCGCCCCTACCCCATCACCTTTGCCGTTACATCCTCTGCCGCATAGATGCGGATCACGGGCGGCGCGGACGACAGCGCGCGCATCTGTGCGATGAAGGCGCGCGCGGCGGGTTCGGCGAAGTGGGCGCGGACCGCCTTGACGCTCTCCCATTCCTCGCCGAAGACCAGCCGGTGCGGATTTTCGACATCGATATGGCAATGATGCGCCAGACACCCCGGTTCGGAGCGCGACCGCGCGCTATGCTCAGCGCCGAGCGCGATCATGCGCCAAATCCACGAGCATTGACGTATCCAATATTCAGGGCGAATGTCTGCGCATGAGCTCAGCCATTAAATTTCCCTGTGACCTGTGCGGCTCGTCGGTGCACTTCGGCGGCGGCCGGTATGAAGGGCACTCGCTACCGCACTATAAAATGTTTCTTTGTCGTCCCTGCTACTCAATGAACTGGGACGGAATTTCGCCACTTCTTGAACAAAAATTCTTGGCACATCTGAAACTTAATAATATACCGATTCCGAACCGAAACGCGAAGGGATGGTTTCTGAGATAAACCATTCCACTTCAACAGAAGTGAAAGAAAAATGATATCACATTTCAAGTTAAAAGATGTTTTTACGCCTGGCGGTCAACCATCTGTGACTTACGTCAGTCGGGATCATTTAAAACTGGAGCAGCGAGTCAAAGAGGCGCTTGCTCGAGGCTACGCAATAAACGTCGTGACGGGTCCAACAAAGTCTGGAAAAACCGTACTGTGCAATCACGTTCTTTCTCAAGCCGGCGCCTCCGTATCTATAGAAGGCGGGCAAATACGAACGGATGAGGAGTTTTGGTCTCAAATTGCTCATCAGCTTGAATTGGGGCGCGAAAGAGTACGAACAGAATCTGGTAGTCAAACGGACACTGCATCCGGCGGCGTAAAATTCGGCATCCCAAACGTGGCAGAAGTAAATTTTGGCGGCGACAGCGCCGTTGGCCGAACCACTGAACGCTCCATAACATACGATGTGAACCATAAGCTAGCCTCCCTGCAGCACATGGTCGACAATGACGTTGCATTGCTGGTTGATGATTTTCACTATATTCCACAAGAAGTTCAAAAGTCGATAATCCAAACATTAAAGGGAGCAGTTTTTAAGGGGCTTTCTGTAATACTGTTAGCTGTTCCACATCGCGCTTTTGACCCAATTACTGTAGAGCAAGAATTGGAAGGACGATTTAAGAGTCTGATTCAAAATTATCGTTCATAATTTCATAGCCTTGCGATGCGGCGAGTGAAGAGTTGTATCGAGGCGACGAAGAGCCATGCGGTTGCCGATGCGATGGTCTGTTCGAAGT
>NZ_FZPA01000017.1 GCF_900188185.1 Sphingopyxis indica
TTCCTTTGGTTCGTTGCAAAACCGCTGAATCAACGACTTGGGCGCGCGTCAAGCTAACCCGCTGACACCACTCAACTTAATTTCGGATCAGGCTCTTACCGTCTTGGGCGCCGACGAAAGGCAACCGATCAGGTCGAGTATTCGCTCGACAACCGATGTGCTGGATGCATCGTTCATCTTGTCGCTCCTCTCACAGAGTGAGGCTCTAGGCCTCAATTGCCGCCGGTCAAGCTTGGCAGGGTGCCAAACGATAGCGCACAGACACAAACATAGATTGAAGACGCCGTTTTCGAACCGTGCCGGATTCGCTGACTGCTCAGATTGGACGGGCGGTGAATTGCTCGATGGTGGCCAGGAGACGAGATCGGCAAAAGATACAAGGGCGTTTCGATGCGCACGTTTGGGAGAATTTAAGGCAATGCCACTCGAAAGTTCAATAATATCTTCCCTGGGTGATGAACTCTACGGCGCACTGATCAAGGGCCGAACGGTTTCCAATCTGCGGGATCGCCATCCGGAGATAGATATTGTCGACGCCTATCGCGTCCAGGAACGAATGGTCGCGCGCCGTCTGGAAGCTGGCGAAAAGATCATCGGCAAAAAGATCGGCGTTACTTCCAAAGTGGTGCAGGAAATGATCGGGGTGTTCGAGCCTGATTTCGGACAATTGACCGATCGAATGCTGGTTCCCGATTGCGCTACGGTAGATCACAAATCACTCATCCAACCCAAGGCAGAAGGCGAAATTGCGTTCATCCTGCAACATGATCTCAACGGGCCTGGCGTGACCGCCGCCGATGTACTGGAGGCGACCGAATATGTCACTGCCTGTTTCGAGATCGTCGATAGCCGCATTCAAGACTGGGATATCAGAATTCAGGATACAGTCGCGGATAACGCCTCGTGCGGAATATTCGCGATAGGGACCGAGCGGGTCGATCCCCGTGAGATCGATCTGGCAAAAGTGGCCATGACAATCGAGTGTAATGGAGTCGAGGTTGCGAGCGGGATCGGCGCCGCTGTTCAGGGTTCCCCTCTTAACTCTGTCGCCTGGCTGGCCAATACGCTTGGCGAGCTTGGAATGCCGTTCAGGGCGGGCGAAATAATCCTTTCCGGAGCACTTGGTCCGATGATCGACATATCCAGCGGTGACACGCTGCAACTTAACCTCAGCGACGGGCTTGGGTCCTGTCGCATGATTTTTTCTTAGCCAATCGCGTGCTTCGGCAAGGATAGCAGCGAGGTGACAGACCTCGGCGCACTCTAGTGACAAAGTAAGGATGCTCGGATGGACAAAATTAAATGCGCAATAATCGGGCCGGGGAATATCGGCACCGATCTGCTTTACAAACTGCTTCGTTCCGAAGTTCTCGAACCCGTTTGGATGGTGGGTATTGAGGCCGGATCCGAAGGTCTGGCCCGCGCGAAGGAACTGGGCCTCAAGACCACTGCTGAAGGGGTTGACGGGCTGGTGCCTCACGCGATCGAGGATGGAGTGAGCATCGCGTTTGATGCGACTTCGGCCTATGTCCACGCCGAAAACAGCCGCAAGCTGAACGAGCTGGGCATTCTTATGATCGACCTGACGCCCGCCGCCCTTGGCCCGCTTTGCGTTCCCCCGGTGAATCTCAAGGATCTGGCAGGCCGTAAGGCAATGAACGTCAACATGGTCACATGCGCGGGTCAGGCCACGATTCCGATGGTCGCCGCCATCAGCAATGTTCAAAGCGTGGATTACGCCGAGATAATCGCAACGGTCGCGTCGAAGTCGATCGGAGTGGGTACTCGGAAGAATATCGACGAGTTCACGCGCACCACTTCTGCGGCAGTCGCGAAAGTGGGAGGTGCAGCGCAAGGCAAGGCTATCGTGGTCGTCAATCCGGCCGAGCCTCCGCTGATGATGCGTGACACCGTCTATTGCGAAACAGTCGACGAGCCGGATCAGGAAGCGATCACCGCATCCGTGCACGAGATGATTTCTGCTGTGCAACAATATGTCCCCGGCTACCAATTGAAGAACGGGCCAATTTTCGAGGGGCGCAAAGTCTCGATCTTTCTGGAAGTGCAGGGACTTGGCGATTTTCTCCCCAAATATGCAGGAAATCTGGACATCATGACTGCCGCTGCAGCGCGCACGGCCGAAATGTTTGCACAAGACATCCTTGATGGCCGACTTGAACTCTCACCATTGAAGGAGAACGCATGATGACACTCGAAGAACAGGTTAGGGGTAAAAAGCTCAAGCTGCATGATATGTGTCTGCGCGACGGCATGCATTCCATGCGGCATCAGATCACGCTGGATCAGATGGTCGATATCGCTTCCGGGCTTGATGACGCAGGGGTGCCGTTGATCCAGGTCACTCACGGTGACGGGTTGGGAGGATCATCCCTGAATTACGGTCGCGGACTCCATTCGGATAGCGAATATATCTCGGCAGTGGCCAAGGTAGTGAAAAAGGCGACTATCTCGGTACTCCATGTTCCGGGCATTGGCACTCTGGATGAGTTGCGGATGGCCGCCGATTGCGGGGCAGGATGTGTTCATGTCGCCTCGCATTGCACCGAAGCCGACGTTACCGAACAGCACATTGGCCTGGGACGGGAACTTGGGCTTGATACAGTCGGCTTTCTCATGATGGCGCATATGACGCCGCCCGAGCACCTGGTTGAGCAGGCGCTGTTGATGGAAGGGTATGGAGCAACAACAATCTACTGTGTTGATTCGGCAGGTTACATGCTGCCTGATGAAGTTACCGATCGCATCACCATCCTTCGCACAGCTTTGCAGGACGAAACCGAGATCGGATTTCACGCTCATCACAATCTCGGGATGGGAGTCGCCAATTCGCTGGCTGCTGTAGCCGCGGGCGCGGACCGCATCGACGGTTCGGCTGCCGGATTGGGTGCTGGCGCTGGCAATACACCCCTCGAACTGATGGCTGCCGTCGGAGAGCGATTGGGCATCGAAACCGGGGTGGATCTGTTTAAGCTGATGGACGTAGCAGAGGATCGGGTTTTGCCGATCATGCCTCAGCCGCCCCGTGCGGACAGGGATTCCATAACGCTCGGTTTTGCAGGGGTCTACTCAACCTTCCTGTATCAGGCCAAAGAAGCCGAACGTAAGTACGGCTTGTCTGCACGTGATATCTTGATGGAATTGGCTCGCAAGAAAATGATCGGGGGTCAGGAGGACATGATCGAAGACACCGCGCTCTCGATGGCCAAGGAACGCGATCTGGTTTGACGGCGATTCAAGCACTTCAAAACAGAACGAAGTTACGAAAGGCGTTGCTGTCGCTCCTTGTCGGGAGGCCAAATTGGACGAGAAGTCCTCGGACCCACGCGACAGGGAGCGGACAACCTCATCACCGCAGGCTTTGCTAAGAACTCTGCCTGGGGTCGTATCCTGCCGACCATTTGGCAAAGGCTCCGACCCGCCAAAATCGCGAACTCCCTGATTATCGGCGCTATATCGACTGTCACCTCATTGAAACCAAGTCTCGTTTTCTCTCCCGAAAGGGCAGACCGGCCATAGCGAAGCAATCCACACTATCTTGCGCTGCCGATCCTGACATTGCGGAATTGTCAAGGCCGTGGGGTGTTCCGATCAGCTGCGGTGCCAGAAACGACACCTGCTTCTCTACATCGTTCCGAGCCACTTTTCCCGCACGGTGGCAGCCGCCAAGAGGCCGTCAGCAACAGCGGCAAGAGTACTTTCGGGCAACCTACGCCGCCAGGCCTATGCAACAGATTCGGCCCAGTTGCGGGCAAGCAGAAGGGCCTTCACACAATCAAAGGAACGTATTGATGTTCTTTGCTTGCAAGACAGTTTCCTGCAAGATGACCTTCCTGCGCGCCAGTTGGAGCAGACCTTCTGAGTTCCGCCTGATTGTATCGACGCGTCTGGCTTTTAGTTCCATTTCATCGTCTTCAGTCCGATGACGATGGTTGAGGATCACAGAATGGACCGTCCACTCGTTAGAATCTTCAGTAGGTAAGACCTCGATATTGCCGATCAGGTGAAAATGCCTGGTGGGTGGATCTTCGGCCCATGCCGACGGCTGCTTGGCGCGTGCCACGCGGATCTTGAGATATTCGAGGCCGTCGTCGAAATAGGCCATTCGTTCGGAACTGAACTTCGCCTCATCCTTTCGATAGCGGGCCTGCACTCCTGGTACCCAATAATGGATATCGTCCGTCAGCAATTCTAGCCATTCATCATATTGCTCGTTATCGAGCAAACGGGCTTCTCGATACAGAAACTGCTGTATCTCCAAAAGTAACTCGGCTGACACAGAGCAGTGATCGCGCCGGGTGGTTTGTTCGAGAGTCTTCACATTTACCTCTGAATATTTCTAACGGACAGGAACGTCGGCCCAGGTTTCTGCACCCATCAGATCTGCCCAGCGCTGGTAGAAGGCCCGTTGGTTCGCTTCATTGATCTGGCTTTGATAAACATTGCCGCGCAGTTCCTCGTGTTCGATTTTCGAATCGAGGCCCATCCCGAAGTGAAGCTGTTGCTGCCGGGTCACCACGCCTACATTGACCGCCGTGCAATTCTCGAAGTTCTCGCCGTCATCCATTTCGAACACACCCGCCGGAGAAAAGGTTAACATTACCCCGCGGCGATATTCTTCCTTGAGTTCTTCCGGGGCATTTGCGTTCAGGAACACCCAGGTGTGAAGTTCCGTGCTCCTTGGACCCTTGGGGTTCCATGTCCGAAAAGTGTTGTGACCTGCCAGGAAGGAAAGATTGGGAAAGACGTTAGCGGAGCTTAGAGCGCCTACCATCCTGCTGCGAACCTTCCCCAGACGTTCGGCAAATTTCGCCTCCTGCTCACGCAGATAGTCGATAATCGGCGGTGAATTGAGCGTTGCCGCGTTCCCAATGAAATCCAGTCCAAACTCCCAGCCGTGGCCGTTCGCATTGGCATGATAAGAACGGTCAGGTCGCATGGTCGGCTGTTTTCCGAACATTGCGATCAAGGCTGAGCTATGCGTCCAGGGAGCGTGATACGAGTCGCCCACGAAGTTCTCTGCCGGGAATTTCCAATTGCATTTGAGCCGAGATTTGATGTTGCCATCGATAAACTCGATACCACCTTCGTCATTGTCGAGGATCACATCTAGATACCAGCGAAATTCGCCTAGATATTCCTCAAGCGACGGGGCCTCCGGGTCGAAGCAGGCGAAATGCATCCCCTTATAGCTTTCGACACGCGCCTTGTGCAGGCCAAGCTTGGACTTATCGAGGTTCGATTTTCCACTATAGGACTGCGGGCGACTGACATTCTTCAAGCTACCGTCGAGACCGTAGGACCAGCCATGAAAATTGCATGTGAACCGCCGGGAGTTGCCCGCCTCTGCAAAGCACACGCGATTACCTCGATGCGTACAGGAGTTGAGAAAGGTGTGGATCTTGCCGTCTTCGCCACGCGACACGATGACCGCATCTTCACCGATTGTCGTCGTTAGAAAATCGCCAACATTGGGCAATTGCGTGTCATGCGCGACAAAAATCCAGCATCGCGCAAAAATCCGTTCAAGCTCCAGGTTGTAGATAGATTCGTCCCAGAAGATCCGGCGGTCAATATTTCCCGCTTCGGCGTCGACGAGTTCCTCGATGCCCGCAGCCAATTTTGCATTACTATCCGGCTTCAAGAGCGATTCAGTCATGTCATTCTCCAGCTATTCGAACCCGACCCGTTCAGGCGGGCAGTATCTCCGCAAAGCCGAGGCCGGTAACGCCGCCATCCCAGGCTTCGTAAGCGAGCACTTCGCCTCGGCCCGCCGGCAGAGCACCCATCACTGCAAGAAAATGACGAATCTCCATTCCACCGTTGCCGCCTTCGCGCATTATTTCCTCGTCTGTCATTGAAAGGAGAGGGGTCGCATCGCCGGAAACGATGCAGTCGAGGACCTTCCGATCAAACTCGGAATTGATGCGCCCCATTTCTCCGGTGCCCACCCAGTGGCTGATCCCTCCGCTGCCGATCAACACTACGGATTCGTCTACGGGCATTTTCGCAATGGCATCGCCAATCATTCGTCCGAAATCATATGCCCTTTGGAGACGAACATACGGCGCTACGCCACTCGCCATATAAACGGGAACCGTCTTGACCGACCCGTCGGCCGGAAGGGCAAGCTGGGCGGGCACCCCGATTGCATGATCCACCCCCAAGTCGCGCGCCACAGACACGTCGAAGCCGCTTTGATGGGCATGGCCGACCAAATACTCTGCGAAACCCGGATCGCTGGCGATCGGTGAATCTCCAACACCGGGCAACCGGTCAATGGGACCATGAAGCTCGCCTGTCGGGATAAGAAACTGTGGCAGACAGCGAGGGCCGAAGAGAATATAATGGTCCGCGCCGAAGATGATCGCCTTCGTCGCGCCGGACTTGCTTACTTTGTCGCGAATTTCCGAATAAGCGCCAATCAGGTGGTCGCGCTCTTTCTTCTTTGGGTTCACAAACAACAATGGATCATGCGGCATGATGAAGCCGCCGACTATTTCGGCCATCTTGAAACTCTCCTAAAGATAGACGGGTAAGCGCTTCGCTGCCGCCGGCCTCTCACTTCATTCGCTTACCGTCTCGAGCTGTGACGTCAGCGTCGGAACGCGGGACAGATAATCCGGCATCGATTGCGGTCCGTTTACGCTTGTCCAGAAGCCCATCAGAAGCATCGGGTTAATGCCGTACTCGAAGAGTCCCTCGGCATTCATGGACAAGACCATGTCGCGTTCTAGCTCGCTGAGGGCGTACTTCTCTGCGAAAGCTGTGGCATCCTCGCGAAACGCTGCGCGGGAATTCCGTTTGGTACTCACGTCGTAAAACAGTTGCTCGACGGCTCCAAAACTCATCTGTCACGTCCCTTCCGGCACCTCAGATATCGTTCAATCGGATCTTCGGGTCGAAAAGTCAATACGCAAGAGTATGGTTTTGCCTTCGAGGTCGCTGAGCCGGCCCAATCAGACCGTTTGCTGCTACATGGCAATCACGACTTTACCTACCGTTCCGCGAGAGCGCAGCGACTCCATTGCTGAAACGAGTTCATCCATTTGATACACATCCCGAATTAGGGGGCGAATTTCGCCTCTGGCACATTGATTAACCAGCTTCTGCTGTATGGTGCGAATCGCTTCCGGCGAGCGGTCGAAGCTCCAGTATACACCGTGCACACTGGCGGACTTAACCAGCATGTAGTTCGCCTTGAGCGCCTGAACCGTCCCACCGGCAAAGCCGCATACTAACAGCCTGCCCTCCCATGCCAGAAGACGCAGACTCTGTTCCGAAGTTTCGCCGCCGACCGGATCCATGACGATATCGACCCCATCTGGTGCCAGAGCTCTTACTCGCTCGGACCAGTCAGATTGACGATAATCGATCACATGATCAGCCCCATTCTCTTTAGCGATTCGCCGCTTGTCTTCGTCGCCTGCCGTGGCAACGATGCGAGCTCCCGCTGCTTTTGCAAGCTGAGTGGCAGCGATGCCCAATCCGCCTGCCGCCGCATGGATTAGGACCGTATCTCCCTTCTTGAGATTACCCTTTTCGAAAAGGGCGACATGGGCAGTGGTGTAGGAAACCGGAAGCGCGGCGGCCACCGAGGCTGGTAAGTCTCCTATCGCCATCAGACGGTCAGAAGCGACGCCACAATATTGTGCAAAGGCACCACTGCGGACCTGACATGCGACCTTGTCACCGGGAGAGAATCGAGAACCCGGGATTGCCTCGACGACCGTTCCCGCCAACTCGTTGCCTGGCACAAACGGCGGTTTTATCCGATCCTGATATTTTCCTGCAATCGCGATTTCGTCCGCAAAATTCAGACCTGCAGCGTCAATCTTGACCAGAGTGTCCGCCCGATTCTCTTGCCCTTCCCCCAGCTTCGGCATGGCAGTTTGTCCTAAGACCATCTCCTCCGGATTGCCATATTTCCTGACGATCCAAGCCTTCATGGTTTCCAACTCAAACTCCCGTGTCCGCAAATTACCATTCGCATAGGTATGGAGATTGCGGCAAGACTGCAATTGGGGCATAAAAGCAATGGCTCGCATGAATTTCCGAGCCTTTTCCCCTCTGGCCTAAAAACCGGCCGCACTGAGTGGTCCGCACCGATTGTTTCTACAAGTCTGCTTCTGGCACCAATACGGTCCGCTGGTGGAACGTGGCGGAACGGGATGGCAGCCGTGGCGGTGTCACGCCTTCCCTGGAACAAGGCCGATAGTGAAACGAGCTGTGAGACCCGGCGGTGCTGTATCAAGGTCAAGCAGTAGTCATTCGCTTATACAGGTATCATTCGCCGGATCTGTCCGATGCGCCATCGTCGAAGCGAGAGACTGAGATGATTACCTTGCACCTCCCAGAAGGAGCAGATTGTATAGCGTGAGTTCTGACGCCGCGCGCTGCAACCGGGGGATTCCTTTGCATGCTCTTTCGGAAGCTGCGCCTGATCCATTTTGAGGCTGGCATTCCCCTTGCGCTAGCGATATTGGCTCGGCTCGCCGACACCGATCCCGCGGCACAGATCCGCGATCGTTCCGCCCTGCACCCGAACAATCTCCACTACTCGCAGCTTAGCGATGTTTTCTTTCAGATGGTGCTTCCTCACCATTCCGTCACTCTCTTAACCAATTCAAAAATAGAAATCGGGCCAATTAGAAGAGTGCAGATCAGCTAACATGCCGGTAGTCGCAGTAGATCAGCGTCACTTTAATTTCGTGGATGTTCTGGTTCATCTCGGTCCTTGGAGCTTGTTTGCTCGGCTTCTCTTAGGTCTAATGATGCTGCTGCTAGACCTATCTGGCCCAACGCTCGCTGTTTCATTGCGATAACAGGACAGAGACTGAAAGGCGATTCCTGAGTTCCGACCGGAATATTTTCGAACGAACATCCTGCAAGACAGCAATAAACCCTAATAAGCCAGGCGCATAGCTAGGTGACACGGTTTGCGACGGGGCTACAAAACGATGGTAGCCGGTCCCCTCTTGCCGAGACGATCGATCGTCTCGGCGTTATTCATCCTATAACCTCGCTTGCCGGGCCGTAGCCTGCATCCTCCGGGATGGTCAGGATATTCTTGCCATCTCGCTGCAAGACCCACGGCAGGACAGGCACGATCGTGCGCGCCTGCGCGCGATCTACGCAGTCCGTAGCACTGTTCGCCTTGGACAACAGTTCCAGGTTCAGTCGGGTCGGGAAAATGACCGTGCGCTCGCCCGATTGCCCCATCTCCAGAGCACGATTTGGTGACAGCCATTCGGCATCTACCGTCTCATAGCCATCGCACGCGGCAATTTGGCGTTCCGGGGCTCGAGCGACGTAGAACCAGGTGTCGAACCGCTTCTTCATGAAGACCGGGGTAATCCACCGGGCAAAATCGGTGAGGCTATCGAGCCGCAAGATCACATCGGACTCCCGGACGACATCGAGGAACGATCTTTCCCCCTGTTCGACTGCCCGGCGGCTGTCCGGGTCACAGGCCCCTTCGAAAGGGCTGCCATCGCGGTTGACCGCCAGCAAAATGCCAGCCTCCTCGTAAGCTTCGCGGATCGCAGCGATCTTTAAAATTCTCTGGGTCGTATCGACCTGATCCCGCCCGTCGCAGTAAGCGGCCCATTCCTCCAGAGAATCATCGGAGTGGGGTTTCCCGCCGGGGAAGACCAGTGCGCCAGATGCGAAGTCTATCTGATGATGTCGCTTCACCATGAGAACCTGAAACTCCGGTTCATCCCGCACCAGCAGCATGGTGGCGGCAGGCACCGCCTCGGCTGGTTTCTGTTCGGTCATTTCCACTCTTCTCCCTTGATGTAGCCAATATCGGTGCCGGGCGGCCGTGATCTAAGCGTTCAACGCGTATGGTCTTATCAGTTCCATCTAGGAATGAGTGCTATTCCCGCGAAAGCCAGAACAATGCCTGCCAGTAACAACGATTGGTCGGCCAGCAATGCGGCAGAGACGATCAATGCGGCGACCACCGGACCCTTGACGGGGGTGCTGCGGTCCTCTTCCCGCGTCAGATGGTTCAGGCTGGCTGGGTCGATGGACACCTGAATCGTACCTGATCGAGCGACCGAGGCAACGTTCTCGATTAGCTCGGGCAGCGATGCCGAGAAATCAAGCAGCCCACTGCGGACCTTGGCCAAATGATCCCGCGCGGCTCCGATCGAAAATCGCTCGGCAAACAATTGCATCACGATCGGCTTCGTTTCTTCGGCGATATTGTAGTCCGGCGCCAAAGAGCGAACGAAGCCTTCTGCGGTCAGCAGGGTGCGCAGCAAAATAGCGAGGTCGGGCGGCAATACGAGGCGATACTCGCGCAACAATCCGAAAACCCGATCGAAGATTGCCGAGAATTCAATCCCCGCAAGAGCTGTGCCGCGAAATTCCTCGATCAGCTCATCCAGATCCATCGCCAATTGCGCGCGGTCCACGAGTGGATTGCCTGCCCAGTCAAGCAGCAGATCGGCCACCTTGTCTATCTGATCGTTCGCGATAGCAAAAATCAGGCGGACGATTTCCTGACGCCGCGCGCCGCTGAGAAAGCCGACCGAGCCGAAATCGATGAAGCCTACCTGGTTCCCTTCCATCCAGAAGACGTTGCCGGGATGCGGGTCGCCATGAAACTCTCCGTTGAGAAGGATCATCCGTAGCACCGCATCGGCATAGCGCTTCGCGAACCGGGCATTATCTCCCTGACCAGTTGCCGGGGGCCGCGACGCAGGCTTTCCGACCAGGGCTTCCTGCACATTGATCGTCATGCCTGTAAGTTGCCAGTGGATCGCGGGGGTCTTCACCCCAAGCATCTCCAGATAACCGCCAATCCGTTCACAAGCGCGTGCTTCTGCCGCCAGGTCCATCTCCCGCGCTAAATTCTTGGCGAATGTCTGGAGGAACTGCACGGGTCGATAGCGGGCAATGTCGCTTGACCGACGCTCGGCGAGGCCCGCGAGCCGTGTCAACAGCCTCATGTCCGCCTCGATCCTGGGCGCCATGCCGGGTCGGCGGACTTTCACGATAGTCTCGCTTCCGTCCAGCAGGGTTGCGACATAAGTCTGCGCGATAGAGGCTGAGGCGATCGGGTTTCTCTCGAAAGCGGCGAATTCACATTCCCAGTCGCTGCCCCAAGCCGATACAATCACCGGTTCGATCTTATCGAACGGCAGCGGTTCCACCTGGTCGTGGAGAGTGCCGAACGCGGAAATCCAGGGTTGTGTAAACAGATCGCTTCTGGTCGCCAGGAGCTGGCCAAGCTTTATTCCGACAGGGCCGACATCGCGCAACAGCGCCACCACCGATGCAGGACGCAAGTCCTCGGTATCTGGCTCCTTCTCCGAAACCGGCATAACGCCAAATAAGCTTCCGAGATTTTTCAGACCGTGCCGGGCGAAAATCTGACCGAGTTCTGCTAGCCGCGTCAGTTCACCGACACTGTTTTCCAGATCATGCTTCATCGGCTTTCTTCGCAAGTGTCAGCCTGCTTCTGATTCTCCGCAACTTTTCGAAGCATCGTACGCAGGAGGTCGATTTCAGGCGCAGACATTTCCTTCCAGAGAATTTCGTGGAGTCGATCAGCCGCTTCGCGCAGTTCTGGCCAGATGGTTCTTACTTGCTCGGTGAGGTGGAGGTTCCAAACTCTTCGATCGTGCGCCGCCCGCTCTCGCTCGATCAAACCTTTTTCAACCAAAACTGCGACAGCCTGTCCTATCGTCGCCGATTCAAGCTCAAGCAGGCGAGAAATCTCGGTCTGTGTTAGCGTAGGTTCCCTCAACAAGGACGCGATGATCCGCCATTGTGTTTGATTGAGGTCGAGCCCCACGATCAGAGCGTCGAACGTCCGCCGAGCGGTCCTGTTCACCTCTTCTAGCAAATATAGAATGTCATCCTTTTCGTTGGGGGCGTAATCACGTATCTCATCTTTCGACATATGCTTATCCATCGCGCTATCTTGGAAGGCTCGCGCAAGCCTGGCGTGTTCAAGCTCAGCGTCGACCATATTCGCTAGCAGTGCCGCCATGCAAACACTCGCTGATTTCACGCTACAGCAGAAATTGAATCCGAGGGTCGCTCGAGCTGATAAGGTACCGAACGGCGCTGGGTAAGTGCGAGGGCTCCGGCCACCTCGCCTGCCACGACTGCCGGGATCTTATGATCGCATGCGCTCGGCGTCCCTCATCTGAGCATAAGTCCCCCCTGAAGGGCAACGTGGGGTGCGAATGCGGGGCGCGGGCTCGATTTCGAGTGATTATGGCTCGCTGCCCAGATTGTCATGCATCTTGGCCAGCGATCCGCGTAAGCGTTCCAGTTCCCCAAAACGGATCCCCCCGAGCAAGCGAGCATGCACCGCATCAGCTTCTACTCGCATCTTGGGAAGTAGCTCGATCGCGGCAGGGCGTAAATGAACCCGCCAAACGCGCCTGTCGTTCTTCGCGCTGCGTCTTTCTACCAGCTCAAGTTCTTCCAGGCGATCAATAGTCCGGCCGATGCTAGCGCGCTCTAGTTCCAGTTCCCGAGCCAGCTCTGTCTGGGTCATGCCTGGGCTCCGAAAGAGATAAGCCAATGCACGCCATTGCGTCCGCGTGAGCCCGAATTGTTCAACCGAAGAATCGACGGTCCTGCGCAAACGCCGGGTCACTTCCTCCATAAGAAAGAACAGCCGATCGGTATCGGTGAGGAAACTTGCCCCCTTTGTATCCGGGTCATAGTCCGTCGTGGCCGCCATCCTGGGCAACCTACCATAACCGATCAGGAAATAAAGCCGTTTACTGTAAACCGATTTACAATATAGAGGTTGCGGTATGCAGTCGCAAACTTTCCATATCGGGGGAGATGGTGGCATCTCCATAGCAGCCGAAGCGACCGGAAATGCCGATGCTTTACCGGTCTTGCTCGCGCATGGGGGCGGCCAGACCCGTCACGCATGGAAACGTGTCACAGCCGATCTCGCCAATGCGGGATTCCGTGCGATCGCAATTGATATGCGCGGTCACGGCGACAGCGAATGGTCTGCCGAGGGCGCTTACGAAACGCGCGACTTCGCTTCAGATCTCGTTGCGATTGCTTCAAAAATAGACCGCAAGCCAGCGCTCGTCGGGGCCTCCCTTGGCGGGCTGGCCGGACTGATCGCCGAAGGACACCTTGCGCCGGGCCGCTTCGCGTCGCTCACTCTCGTCGACATCGCGCCGCGTATGGAAACGGGGGGCGTTATGCGCGTAGTCGGCTTTATGGAGGAGCACGTGGAGACCGGTTTCTCTTCACCCGACGAAGCGGCAGAGGTCATCGCGCGTTACATGCCACATCGCCGCAAGCGCGGAGCCGGCAAGGGTTTACGGCGCTATCTGCGAGAGAAGGAAGACGGCCGCTACTACTGGCATTGGGATCCGGCCTTTATCCGCAACATTACGCTAGCCAAGCGAAGCGATCCGGCTCATCAGGAACGCCAATTTGATGCGCTGAACGATGCAGCCAGCAGGCTTTCGCTGCCATTGCATATTATTCGCGGCGGATCGAGCGATCTGGTCTCCGAAGACGCGGTCGCGCAATTGCTCGAACTTGCTCCACACGCTGAATACACCGACATCGCAGAGGCAACACATATGGTGGTTGGCGATGCCAACGATGCCTTTTCGGCAGTGATACTCGATTTTCTCAAGCGTAATCACAGTGCGCAGGGAGCCGTTACATGACCGATAATCCGACAAGGATCGATCCTAAGCGCCTCGAAGAGATCCTGCAGATTGCCCCGTTTCACCGGTGGCTTGGCCTCACTTTACGGTCATGTTCGAGCGAGCAGCTTGAACTGGAGATGCCTTGGCGCGACGAGATCGTGTCAAACCCGGCAATCGGTTCAGCGCATGGCGGCGTGCTCGCCTCTCTGATCGATTTAACCGGGCTCTACACCTTATTGTCGCAAGGTACAGGGGCCAAGGCGACCGCCGATCTGAGGGTCGACTACCACCGCCCGGCAACCTCGGGACCACTCGTAGCATCGGGCAAAATAATCAAGATCGGTAAAACTATCTCGGTCGCTGAAACACGTGTATACGGTCCTACTGGCAACCTTTTGGCTAGCGGCCGCGGTGCCTACGTATGCTAGCAGCGTTATCCTAATGGAACTAACTGCAGGGCGAAAATTAGCAGGTCTGTTCCTCGAAGACCTGCAAAATAGTCCCACGACTTTCAGAGCGATTTGCGTCACGATAGCCGCCTTCCAATGAGTGACGTGACCCCCTGATTTTCCCCCAGCTGGGATTAGAGCCGAGCCGCGTTGTTGCGTATGAGCGAGGTTGAAGCAATGGGCTGCGCAGCGGAGCCCGTAGGGCGTGGCGAAGCAGGCCATTGCTTATCTAGTTCGGCGGCGAACGCCGCCGGTGTCGCGTAGCCAAGGGATGAGGGCGGTCTCTCTCGGTTGTAGTCTTCCACCCATACGGCGATCTCGACGCGGGCATGGGCCAGGCTGATGAACAGGGTCTCGTTCAGCAGTTCGTCGCGCATGCGGCCGTTGAAGCTCTCCACGTAGCCGTTCTGCATCGGTCTGCCCGGAGCGATGTAATGCCACTCCACGCCAATCTCCTCGCACCATGCCAGCACGGCATTGCTGGTGAGCTCCGTGCCGTTGTCGCTGACGATCATGCCGGGCTTCCCACGCCGTTCGATCAGCGCGGTCAGCTCGCGAACGACGCGGCGACCAGAGATCGACGTGTCCGGCACCGCTGCCAGGCACTCCCTGGTCACGTCAACGACCACGTTGAGCACGCGGAACCGTCTTCCTGACGCCATCTGATCGTGCACGAAGTCGAGGCTCCAGCGCTGGTTCGGCAGGGCAAGCACCGGAGCAGGCGCTCTGGTCCCGACAGCCCGCCGACGACTGCGCCGTCGGCTGACAGCCAGCCCTTCCTCCTGATAGAGCCGCTGGGTCTTCTTGCGATTGATCATCACGCCCTCCCGGCGTAGCAGGATATGCAGGCGGCGATAACCGAACCGCCGACGCTGGTTGGCCAGCTCGCGCAGCTTCTCACGGAGCTGGGCATCATCGTCCTGCGTGGAACGGTAACGCACGCTCTTGCGATCGGCATCTATGACTCGGCACGCCCGCCGTTCGCTCATCCCGTGACAGGTCTGGAGATGAGCCACAGCTTCCCGCTTCGCGGCGGGCGTCAGAACCCTTTTGCCAGGAGATCCTTCAGCGCTGCCTGGTCGAGCATCGAATCGGCCAGCAACCGCTTGAGCTTCGCGTTCTCGCTCTCGAGCGCTCGCAGGCGTCGAGCCTCGGACACCTCCAGCCCGCCGATAATCTGGTCTTCTGAAAACCTCGTTCTCTTCATCTCGTCCGTCCTTCCATCAGGGCCGGACGCTAATCGAGAATGGAGGAAAATCAGGGGTCACGTCAGCGCTCCGCGCCGCGCTTTAACTCGTCATTAGTATTTGACCGTCCCATCCTCGCCTTCTGTCCTCAAAACTAGGGAAGAAAGCGTCCACAAATCTAGGGCTATTGGTCACGTAGGATGAGTCGGTCGCCGAGTTCCTTCACGATCCGACATCGTTTTTGACCTTTCCAAGGCTCGTAATAAGGGTATGCCGAATATCTTTCTTCGAGATTTTGCCGGTGGCAGTGTGCGGCAACTTATCAACGACAACCAGGTGGTCAGGTACGTGCCATTTGGAAGTCTTGCCTTCGTATTGGGCCCTCATGTCATCGTAGCTGAAAGTCGCGCCAGGCTTCAGGACCACCACCAGGGCCGGGCGTTCGTCCCAGCGGCTATCCGGCACAGCGACGATGGCAGCCTCTTTGATCGCGGGATGATCTTGAGCGATGTTTTCGAGCTCGATGGATGATATCCACTCACCCCCAGACTTTATCAAATCCTTGTTGCGATCCACAATCTGTATGAAGCTATCTTTGTCAATGGTCACGACATCGCCGGTATCGAACCAGCCTGGGTGCTGCTCGTGAGTATCTGCGTCCTCGGCGTTGAAATATTGCGCGGCTACCCACGGACCGCGAACGAGCAAGGAGCCGATGCTTTTGCCATCGTGTGTTACCTCATGTCCGTCTTTGTCGGCAACGCGAAATTCCATCCCGAACTGTGGACGCCCTTGCTTGCATTGCAACGCCAAACGATCCGCCTCCGGTAAGGCGAGTTGATGGGGCTTTAGCGCTGCGGAAAGGCCCAAAGGGCTGGTCTCTGTCATTCCCCAGGCTTGGCGCACCTCAACGCCTTTGGACTGGAAACGTTTGATCATGTTGGCTGGTACAGCCGATCCGCCGATTACCAC
Source organism: Sphingopyxis indica (assembly GCF_900188185.1). GTDB lineage: Bacteria > Pseudomonadota > Alphaproteobacteria > Sphingomonadales > Sphingomonadaceae > Sphingopyxis > Sphingopyxis indica. The sequence continues at coordinate 16,285 of NZ_FZPA01000017.1, forward strand.
ACGCTTTAGAGAGCCAAAACGTCTCCTTCAGCTCACAAAACGTGCCCATCATGCCTGTCGAGGGATCGATCATGATCGAGGGCATTCTTGTCGATCATGCAGCGGCAGAGAAAATGCTAAAATGTACGCGGCAGCATCGCCCGTTAGAAGCTGGGGGGCTGGTACTAGGGCTGCGCAAGGGTCTTTACCTTCATGTGACTGAGATCACCCGACCATTGCCATGGGATCGACAAAGTTCGACGCGCTTCCAGCGCTCACCTAAGGGACACAGAATAGCTGCACTAAGGCGGTGGCGTAAATCCGGCGGAAAGATGGACTGGATTGGCGAATGGCACAGCCATCCCGAATTTTCTCTTTCGCCTTCATCCATCGATATACGCAATTGGTATGACATCGTTAGACAGCGCAAAGCAGAGATGATTTTCCCTATCTGCGACGGTCGAGAAACCGCCTTCTACCTTCAGTGTTGGGGTGATCGGGGCAAGGTCTTGCTCCGGCAAGTCGAGAAAGATGCGCTTGGCACTTTTTACCGCACCCCGGCTGCTATCAAGCGTCAGCTGCGCGAAACAGGGAACGAGGCTTATGGGCCAACCGTCGAGTTGCCTTAACCTAACAGGCGAGCGCAACCACACTTTGCCCTGCTTCTGCGAACATCCGATTCGTGCACGAGCATTGGTAGGGCAACCCGCGAGCCGCAATTGAAACCAAACGATCACAACAACCCGAGATCCTGAGCCTAACAGTAGTAACTCCCGCACAAACGGAAGTGCGCAACGACGAAAGATGAATCTCTTTCCTAAGGTTTAGAGCTGGCAACAGAATCTGGGATGAAACGGCAGCATTCCGTGTCGGGCTTGCCAATAGAAGCCAGTCCGCTACCGGCCCTATTCTGTTGAAAAGCTCTGCTTGCAGTAAGGCTAAGTCGCTGATTCAGTGTGCCCCCCGTTAGCGCCTATGGCACAGATTTGAGGTTGTGAAGTAAGGAGGATTTGGGCTTCGTCGTAGTGACGAAGGAACGAAGATGAAGCCAAGATCCTCCAATGCAAAATCGACTGCCGAGCTGGTGATCAAGGATATCCGCCGCAAGACCCGCCGACACTTTTCGGTCGAGGACAAAATCCGCATCGTGCTCGATGGCCTGCGCGGCGATGACTCCATTGCCGAGCTATGTCGCCGCGAAGAGATTGCGCAGAGCCTGTATTAAACCTAGTCCAAGGGGTTCATGGAGGCTAGCAAGCGCAGGCTCGCTGGCGATACGGCACGTACCGCGACCACAGAAGAGGTGAAGGATCTGCGCCGTGAGGCCCGCGATCTGAAGGAGTGCGTGGCCGATCTCACTTTGGAGAGCCGGCTGCTCAAAAAAAGCATCATCGCGGATGGGGACGACGACGCATGAGGTATCCCGCATCAGAGAAGCTGGAGATCATCAGGATCGTGGAGCAGTCGCATCTCCCGGCCAAACGCACGCTGGACCAGCTTAGCGTGGCACGGCGGACCTTCTACCGCTGGTAGAATCGCTTCCTCGAAGGCGGGCCGGAGGCGCTGGCAGACAGGCCATCCACGCCAAGCCGGGTGTGGAACCGTATTGTGCCCGAGCTGCAGGACCAGATCGTCGAGATGGTGCTCGAGCAGACCGAGCTGTCACCGCGTGAGTTGGCCGTCCGCTTCACCGACGAGAAGCGTTACTTCGTGTCCGAAGCTACGGTTTACCGGCTCTTGAAGGCCCATGACCTGATCAGCAGCCCGGCCTACACGGTTATCAAAGCGGCAGAGGCGTTCCATACAAGGACCACACGTCCAAATGAGATGTGGCAGACCGATTTTACCTACTTCAAGATCATCGGTTGGGGTTGGGTCTACCTATCCACCGTGCTCGACGATTACTCGCGCTACATCATTGCCTGGAAGCTCTGCACCACTATGTGTGCCGAGGATGTGACTGACACGCTCGACATGGCGCTGGTCGCTTCAGGCTGCGATCATGCCAATGTGCTACACAGGCCGCGCCTGCTCAGCGACAATGGCCCGAGCTACATCGCCGGAGAACTGGCGGAATACATCGAGGCGAACCAGATGAGCCATGTGCGCGGCGCACCACCGGTAACAGCGTGGGCTGTAGACTGGAGTTCGTTCGACCTGAGGCCGGTCGGATTACGACTTCTTACCAGTCGTCGAAACTTTGAATTTTGCTCAGATTGGAAACCTCATTCAAGTGCGTTTCCAAGTGATGGCGTTCCTCATCCCAAACCGCAAACAGATATTCTGCGCCAGGATTCTCAATGTTGTTTAATTCGAAATCGTACACATCGAGAAACAATTGCTCGTAGTACTTAGAGAGACGATTCTCCATGCTGGTGAATGTCACGTATAGCTGGGCATTCTTCGACCATTTTTTTCTGACGTGGCTATCAACGCGAAGCTCAGCAAACCCTTTCCCGACATACACGCATAACATCGTGTAATTGCCATGGTCGTCGCAGGCGTCATAGTCTACCCACAGGTGATAGAGGCCTGTCTGACCACGGAGGAATTTAAGATAGAGCTTGTACGTTATGTTCCCAATACGGAGTTCGTCGTCGACCGGCAGTTCCGCACAAAATGCGCTCTCGTTCACCAACTCATGGGCAGAAATTGGCTGGCTTAGTTCTAAGAGCGCTATTTGATCGAACGCATCGTACTCTTGATTTTGACACGGGAAATCTTGTTCGATGCACTTTGTCATGATCGGCTCGACCTACTCAATATTGTATGTTCCTTAATAGGCGCCGGTGGCTTCCGAAAGCAGCTCGGTTCTTGCAGCGACGAGCGCTCCCAATACTCGAGGGTATCGGGCCGACTGCTTCGATCCGGCGACCGCGCAAAGGATGCCTTTGACTGCCCCTGTCGATGGCACGTCCGCCTCCAACCAGTCAGCTCCAGACCAATAAGCGGTCACTTCAGGCGGTCCGAAATCCAGGCTTCGACTTCTCTTTCCGACCATGCCACGGAATAGCCTCCGAGCTGTACGGGTTTGGGAAACTTGCCCTCGCTCATCCAACGGTAGATCGTCGAACGGCCAAGCCCGACGCGGTGCTGCACTTCGGGCAAGCGAATAAGCCGCGTCACCCGGCGAGACTCCGTCGCTCCTTTGTCGATCTCTTCACCCACGATGGCCTCTTTCGGCACCGGCGAAGACATCGCCAAGCAGCGCGTCCTTACGTTCGAGCTCATCGATGTGATCGGAAAGCAGGCGGGCGACACGGTGTGCCGTGCCCTTGGCCCAACGCGGCTTCACCTCATGAACCTGGTTGCCTAGGACTCGTTCGAGCGCTGAAGGCAGTTCGCCAGAAAAGTCCTCGAAGAACTGCGCGAGGTCCGATTGCAGCCAGGCAATCGCGTGATCGCCGCTGCTGACGAGGAACAGCAGCAGGTGGGCATGAGGAGCGACGCCGCACGCGGCGAGAACGCGCAAGGCTTCGCCGAGGCTAGCCGAGCGTTCACCGGCAAGGACGCGGCGCAGGGCATCCTTATGGATCTGCGCGTCGCGCGCGATGTCGCAGCGTGCACGGCCGCTGGCTTCGACGGCTGCCAAAAGCAGCCGGGCAAGGTCGGCGCGAACCTGTTGTTCGGCAAAGAGCGCCATGTTGGTCATCGACGAATCCTTATCTCTGGAGGTGATCGAACCACCGGCTAACCGCGAAGGAAGCCTGTAGGAAAACGAAAAGAACAATTAGAGAACATAGAGGAACCACCGAATCGGCTTCCTTCGTTGATTCGCGCGAATTCCGGTCGTGTTCGCGCATATGGCGGCACGCTCCTCGCCAAACTCGGCACAGTTGGCGCTGATCCGCGATCAACCTGCGCGAATCCCAGCCTGCGCACCTCCAGATGTCGCTTTTTGCTTGGGCAGCAGCCCCAAAATCCAGTTCCCGATTTCCTACAGCCCGGCTCCGGGGAGAGGAAAGAACATACAGCGAACGCATCGTTGGCTGATGTTCAATCCCTCGGAGTTTCCATCCATGACCACCAAGACTGCCCTTCCGGCTCTGCAGCGCACGCCCAACCGTGCACGGGGCCGCGACTACATTCTTCCTGCCTGCGTGGCGCTGGCCTGCGCCGGTGCCGCCTTCGCCGGTGCCGACACCACCTTCGATCCCGCGCTCACCAAGTTCACCGACTTCCTCGAAGGCTCGGGCGGCAAGATCATCACCGTACTCAGCCTCGCGGGCGGTCTGATCGGTCTCGCCTCCGGGCGCTTCTCACTCGGCCAGGTCGCGGTGCCGGTCGGCGTCGGGATCGGTGTCGGTACCGGCGTTCCGATCGTCACCTCGGTCGTGACCGCGGTCATCTGATCAGCGGATCCAGTCACGACAGGAGGGCGGCATCATGGCTGACAGGTACCTCGTTCCACGGCGGCTCGACGACCCGGAGCTCATCGGCTTCTGGACCATCGACGAGTTTGCAGGGATTCTCATTCCCTTCGCCTGGGGCATTCTCTCGCAGCATATCTTCATCGGTATCGGCCTGGCCGCCGGGGCCTGGCTTGCCTTGCGGAAGGCAAAGGCACGCGGCGCCGGTTCGGCACTGGTGCATGCTGCGTACTGGTACCTTCCCGGGAGCTTTCTCGGTCTAAAAGCCACGCCGCCCTCCCACTGCCGCCTGTTGGCGGGCTGAGGGAGGCGACCCATGCGAGCAGAATTCGCGCACGAACAGGCGCAGACCTACCTGCGGCAACGCAACCGCTTTGCCGTGCTGGCAGGTGTCCTGGGCCTGACCACGCTGGTCAGCCTCGGCGCCGCGGTCACCCGCGACGAGCAGGTTGTGTTGGTGCCGATCACCTCAGAGCGGATCACCGTCTCGAGCGGCGGGATCGACGCGCCCTATCTCGAACTTGTCACCCGCGACACGGCACTGATGCTCCTCAACCGGGCGCCCGAAAGCCTCGATTACTGGATGACGAACATCCTGAAGCTCGCCGATCCCGCCGCGCACGGCCGCCTCAAGGCCGAGCTCGTCCAAATCGTCGAGGAACAGCGCGGCTCGGACATCAGCCAGGCCTTCGTGATCGCGGAAATGCACGTCGACCCCAAGGCCCTGACCTCGACCGTCACCGGCACGCTCAAGACCTTTGTCGGCGCGCAGGTGATCGCGAGCCAGCGCCGCTCCTTCCGTTTCCGCTGGTCGAAGCGTGGTCTCAGCCTCGCGCTCGCCGGCTTCGAACAACTTCCCACCGACAAGGAGGAACCCGGCCAATGAGCCTTCTCCCATCCCCCCTCGCTGCTGCGCTTGCCGGAACCGGCCTTGCCTGTTTCGCAATCGGCGCAACAAGGCGCCCCGATCACGGACTCAAGCTGACCGGCCTCGCCGTGCTTGCCTTCGCGCTCGCACCGGTCCCGGCGCATGCCGACCAGTTCGTCGAAGCGGCCGACAACGCGACCATCGATTGCGAACTCGCCCGCGGCGAACTCACCCGGATCGCGCTCATCGATGACGGTTTTGCCAATGTCTCGAAGATCGCGAGCGGCTTTCCCTACAACGACTTCCAGGTGACGCATGAGCCGGTGCGCGGAGACATCTATATCTCCGTACCCCCGCAATTTGCCGCTGCCCGGGTCAGCTTCTTTGCGACCAGCAAGGCAGGCTACGTCTACAAGTTCGCCTGCCGCCTCGGCGGCGAGGAAGCGACCCAGCTCTTCATCACCAATCCCGCGCTCGCGAAAAACGAGGCTGCCGAATGGGAAACCGAGACCGGGCCCGAGGACGCCGCGATCCGCCTGATCGAGGCGATGGCGAGCGATGCCGTCCTGCCCGGGTTCACTGCCCGCGCCGAACTTTCGGCTCCGCGCCGTACCGGCGGGATCGAGGTCCAGCTGGTCGCCGAATACCAGGGCGATGAACTTACCGGACAGCGCTTCCTCGTGCGCAACCTCGGCCAGGAGAGCCTTGCGCTTGGCTCCGAGCGCGAAGGTCCCGCAGGCACGCTCGCCTTCGCCTATGGCCGCGATGCACTCGCTCCCGGTGAAGCGACCAGTGCCTTCCTTGTCTTTGCCAAGGGAGGGCTCGACTGATGGCCGAGGCAACACAGAAGGAGGCTGAAAAGAAGCCTCTGCCGGGCTCGCCGGAAGCGCGTGAAAGCGGACGGCGCAACCTCAATACGCAGATCGCGCAGCGCCAGAAGATGCTGCTCGCCGGGATCGGGGCCATCGCGCTCATCGGCGGCGGGATGTTCATCTTCGGCGGCGATGGCGACGAGGGCGGCAGTGATGCCAATGGTGCGGCGACAATCGACACCGGCGGCCTCGTCAATCGCAACCTCTCGCAGCGCGAGTTCGTCGCGAGCTACGGCAACCGGCTCGACGCGCAGGGCCGCGCGATCAAGGATCTGCAGCAAGCGCAGTTACCACGCCCCGAGATCGAACAGGAGCTCGAAGCCCTGCGCAGCGAGAACGCGCAGATGCGCTCCGACGGTCAGGCAGCGATCGACGCCATTTCGGCCGAGAATGCCAATCTGCGCTCACAGCTCAGCGACGCTGCAAAGGCGCCGGCGTCCGCTCCGCCGCTGCCGCCGCCACCTGCCTATGGTCCCGGCGTCGGCACCGGCGTAGCTGTCCAGCCACCGCAAGGAGCGCCGGAAACGCAGGGCGGACAGCTCAGCCTGATGAGTTTCAACGCGGATACAGGCAAGGACGGCAAGCCGCGTGCGGCCGAGACTGCGCCCGCCTTGCTGCTCGAAGCGAGCCGCGATTACCTGCCGCCCAACAGCTACGCACCGGCAACGGTCATCGTGGGTGTCGATGCCTCGACCGGCGTTGCCAGCCAGAGCGATCCGCTTCCCGTGGTGCTCCGGATCACCGGACCGGCCCGCTCGGTGATGCGCGGCAACAAGCTGCTCACCACCGACATCACCGGCTGCCTCGTCAATGGCGCTGCGCGCGGCGATCTCTCGGCCGAGAAGGTCTACGTCAAGCTGGTGCGCATGACCTGCGCGCAACCCGGCGGCCGCTTCGCTGTCAGCGAGGTCAAGGGGTTCATCTCCTTTGCCGGAAAGTCGGGCGTGCGTGGTCGCGTAGTCAGCCGCGAGGGCAGCTTGGTCAGCCAGGCGCTGCTGGCTGGGATCGTCGGCGGCTTCGGTCGCGGATTTTCCGCCAACGCCAACGGCATCTTCACGCAGCCTGTCGGCGCCAACGGTCAGCGCGAGGCGCTGTCGCCGACCGACATCCTTGCCGGTGGCTTTGGCCAGGGTGCCGGCGAAGCCGCCGACACCGTCAGCCGATACCTCATCGAACGCGCCGAACAATACCAACCCGTCGTCGAAATGCCGACCGGCATAGAGGTCGAGATCGTCTTTCTCGACGGCGTCCACGTCAGGAGCCCCTCCAAATGAACTACAATGACCACCGGCCGGGCCTGAAGGCCCGCGCCGCCCACCTTGCCCTTGCCCTCTCGAGCGCCGCCGCCGTGCTGACGCTCGGCGTCTCTGCCGTCACCGCTATGCCTGCGAGCGCTGCCGGTATGGCGAGCGAGGTCGCGCAGGCACTGAAACTGCGGCTGCCCAAGACTCCGGTTGACGCGATCAGCTGCGACACGCTTGGCCCCTGGTGCGAAGTCGTCTCGGGCGACACGCTGTTCTACATCGACGAAACCGCCCGCTACCTGTTCGTGGGCCGTCTCTACGACATGGAAGAGCGACGTGACGTCACCGCTGCCCGCCTGCTCGAACTCAATCCCGACCTGCTCGCGGCCGGTGCGGCGCGCGTAGCCAGCGATGCGCCGGCGGGGCGCGACGAAGCGCCTGTCCAGGCGGCCGCCAGCCACGTCGACCTCTCGTCGCTTCCGGCTGCGGGCGCGATCCACTGGGGCAACACCAAGGGCGAACGCCTGGTTGTCTTCTCGGATTTCCAGTGCGGGTATTGCCAGCGCCTGGCCGCCGAACTCGCCAAGGCCAAGGTCCATGTCGAAGAGCGACCGATCTCGATCTTCGGCGCGGCAAGCCGCAAGATTTCCGAGGCGGTGCTGTGCGCTAAGGATCCGGCAAAGGCACTCCATGCGGCCTATTCCGGCCAGGCTCTGGCGACTGATAAGACTTGCAAGGAGGCCAAGGCACTCGATGCCAACGAAGCCTTCGCGAAGGCCAACGGATTTGCTGGAACGCCGGTCATCGTGCGCGTTCGCGATGGGGCGGTGCTTCATGGCTACCGCGATGCCGCGGCGATCCGCAGCTTCGTCGCCGAAGGCAAGGGAGTGGCGCAATGAGCCGGCTTCCAATCCTTCGCGCCATGGTGCTCGCTGCGCCGCTCCTTTTGGCCAGTGGCTGCGCCAGCCTTGGCGGCAACGTCAAAGGCAGCTTTGCCTGCCGCGCTCCCGAAGGGACCTGCGCGCCGACTTCCGCGATCGATGCCGGGGCGACCGGCATTGAAAAGGCTGACACGGTTGACGCGCATCGGACGGTGACCCCGACCGGCGAAGCGGTTCGTCGCCTGCAGGTCGTGCTGACAGGCTACCGTGACGCGGCGGGCCGCGACCATGAGGCGCGCGTCGTTCAACTGACGCTGCCCGAACAGGCAGGGACAGGCTGGCGCACGCCGCAGGGCCGCCGCGAAGTCCTGCGCTCGCTGGCATCGACTATTGCCGCGACGCGCGAGAGCAACCCCGCACCCGATTTCCAACCGCCAAAAATCCAAGAGGCAGACACATTGCCGGAACAGCTGTTCATCCCCTCGCAGCCCGTTCCGGCGATGCCCGGCGCTGACGCGCCGGAACCCGGGGGACCTGGCTCGTTTTCCCCTCCCCGCGAGCCGGTCCCCCACCCTGAAACACCTGAAGGAGAGAGCCGGTGACGCTATCCCTTGCTGCCGCGCGCGACGCACTCTCACGGGGCCTGTTTGCCGACACGGCACGCCCCGAGAAGCCACAGGCCCATTTCGGGCTCGACATGCTTTCGGACTGGCTACCCTACCGGGTCTATGACGAGGGGGAGAAGCTCTACCGCAACGCCCGCTCGAAGGGCTTCGTGCTCGAAGTCACCCCGCTGATCGGGGCCGACGAACGGACCGGCGAGATCCTCGGCCAGTTCTTCTCCGAAGGCCTGCCGCAGGGCGCCTGCCTCCAGGTTCTGAACTTTGCATCGCCTCGGATCGGCAGCGTGGTCGGCCCCTGGTTCGCTCCGCGCTATGAGCAGGGCGGCATTTACGAGGCCATTGCCAGGGCGCGCACCAGGCGCCTTTACGATCTCGTCTGGAATTCGGGCTCGGCGCATGCGCCCTTCCATGCCCGCAACGTCCGACTGTTTGTCTCGCTCGGTGTGCCGGTGCCCGGCAGCGTAACCGACGCAGAACTCTCCGAATGCCGCGAAGGGCTGATGGGCATGCTCCATTCGCTCGGCCTCCACGCGCAGGAGCTGCGTCCGGGCGGATTGTTGGCGCTGATCGACGAGCTAACCTCGCCGACCACCGCGCACGAGACCGACATCCATGCGTGGAACCCCCACGACACGCTCGATGTCCAGGCCATCCGCCGCGACATCGAGCTCGAGGTCAGCGACGATCGTCTGATCCTCAGGACCGAGCGCTTTCGCGAGACCGGCCGAGACGAAGAGGGCAATCCCGAAGTCGGCGAATGCTATCCCGACCATTTCGATGTGCGGCACTATGCCGTGCGCTCTACCCCTGAGCGCTGGGCGCCTTGGGAATGCGCGCGGCTCATCGGCGACATGTTCACCGACAAGCTGCGCTTCCCCTGTCCGACGGCCACCATGCTCTGCCTCGTCTACCCCGACCAGGAAGCCGCCTCGGCGCGCGCGGGCTTCAAGTTCATGCGCACGACCAGCCTCAGCCAGACCAAGAGCGCGCGTTTCTTGCCCAAGCTCGCCGAGCAGTCGGCCGAATGGCGCCATGTTCAGGCCGAGCTCCAGGCCGGCAAGAAGCTCGTGAAGCTGTTCTACGGGCTCACCAGCATCTCGCCGCTCGGCCAGGGCGACGCGCACGAACGCATCATCAAGGCGATCTACAAGGCAGCGGGCTGGGACCTAGCCGACGAGCGCTTCCTCCAGCTGCAGGGCCTCGTCGCTGCCTTTCCCATGAGCCTCGCCGATGGCCTCGCCGACGACATGGCGCGGTTGAAGCGCCTCAAGACCATGCTCACGACGACGGCGGCGCATATCGCGCCGATGCAGGGGGAATATCTTGGCGGCGTGATTCCGCACCTCCTGCTCATTGGCCGCCGCGGCCAGCCCTTCTGGTGGTCGCCATTCGAAAACACTGCCGGCAACCACAATATCGCGATCTGCGGTAAGTCGGGCTCGGGCAAGTCGGTGCTGCTGCAGGAGCTCTGCGCCGCCCTGCGCGGCGCGGGCGCCAAGGTCGTTGTGATCGACGACGGGCGCAGCTTCGAGCATTCGGTCAAACTGCAGGGCGGACGCTTCGTCGAGTTCACGCTCGCCTCGGGCTTCTCGCTCAACCCCTTCTCGATGGTCGACGATGCCCGTGCGCACGAAGACGAGGATTACCGCCTCGACTGCTTCGCCATGATCAAGGCGATCGTCGGCCAGATGGCGCGTCCGGGCACCGCGCCGAGCGACACCGAGCGCGGGCTGATCGACCGGGCCGTAACTGCGACCTGGGAGGCACTCGGAAGCGGTGCATCGGTCGACGATGTCGCGCATGCGCTCCATGGCTCGGAAAGCGAGGCGGGCCGCGATCTCGCCACCGCGATCGCGCCCTTCTGCCGCGGCGGCAGCTACGGCGGGTTCTTTGCAGGCAAGGCGAGCTTCGCGCTCGACGATGATTTTACCGTCTTCGAGATGAGCGATCTCGCGTCCCGCGAGGAACTGCGGAGCGTCGTCCTCTCGGCGATCATGTTCATGACCAGCCAGGCGATGACGCGCTCATCGCGAGCAACCAAGAAGCTGCTGCTGATCGACGAGGCCTGGGCCATGCTCAAGGGTGGGTCGATGGGCGAGTTCGTCGAGACCTATGCCCGCACCGCGCGCAAATATGGCGGCGCGCTCGCGACCGCCACCCAGTCGCTCAATGACTATTACAAGTCCGATGGCGCGCGCGCCGCGCTCGAGAACAGCGACTGGATGCTGGTGCTCCAGCAGAAGGCCGAGACGATCGCCGATTTCAGGGCGAACGCGCGGCTCGACATGGACGACCGGACCGAGACGCTGATCCGCAGCCTCAAGCGTTCGGGGACCGAGTACAGCGAGGTCTTCATCAAGGGTCCCGAGACCGAGGCGGTCGGCCGGCTCGTGCTCGATCCCTTCTCGGCGACGATTTACTCCTCCGATCCCGACACCTATGCGGCGATCCAGGACTGCGAGCGGCGCGGGCACAGCCTCGCCGATGCCATCCGCATCGTAGCGGGAGGCGGACAATGATGGTCTCGCACCTCGTCGACCGGACCCCTCCGGCCAACCTCCGCAGCCTGCTGCCGTTCCTGCAAGGGAGCTGCCTCGTCCTCATCGAGACCGCACGCTTTGCCGCGACTTCGCTGCTGATCGTGCTGGGATTGCCACTCGCGCTGTTCCTGTTCGTTGCAGGCTGGGACCTCGGCGGCCTCTTCACCCAGCTCGCCAATCTGTCGGACCGCTACCTCGAAGCCGACAGCCTGCGCCGCAGCCTGTTCAGCCAGGACCTCAAGGGCTGCTTCCTCGTCCTCGCTGGCGCTGTGACGCTGTTTCGCATGCCTCGCTTCCTGAAGCGGCTCGCGGCCGATCTCGACAACCATCCGGCCCGGGAGGCAAACCGTGACTGACACGCGCAGATTACCGTCCTTCAATCGCCCGCTCTTGCTGAGAACTCTCGGCGTGCTCGCGCTCGTGATCGCATTACTCTGGGCAGCCTGGGTCAGCCGCGAACTGTCCGAGCCGCGCCAGCAGATCGTCACCGTCCGGCTTGCCGAGACCATCGCGGCTTTCGTCGATGCCGAAGCGCGTGGGGCACAGGATCCCGAATCCAGCCAGGCGCGCGTGCTCGCCTTCCTCCAGGCGTCCGAACGCGCTGTTGCGGAAATGGGGACCAATGGCCGCGTGGTGCTGGTCGGCGAGGCAGTGCTCGCAGGCGATGCCCCCGATGCCACTGACGAACTGCGCATGCGGATCGCCCGCCAGCTTGGGCAGGGAGACGGCCAGTGACGCACTTTGCCTCTCGCCTTGTCCGCACGATCAAGCGACCACTTGTCCTGACCGGTCTGGTGCTGCTGCCGCTCGCATGGGGCGCGGTCGACGCCTTCGCGAAAGACCATGCCTTCCTCATCAACGCGAGCCCGAGCCTGCCCAACTGGGCTTTCTGGCTCGACAAGCACGCGCGGATCGAGCGCGGCAGCCTTATCTTCTTCGAGCCGCCGGCAAGCAGACTCGTTGAAGTGCATTTCGGAAAAGGCGCGCAGCTCTTCGGCAAGCGGGTGCTGGGCGTGCCGGGCGATGTCGTGAACCATCGCGGTCACGAGGTCTTCATCAACGGTCGCAAGATCGCCGCGCGGCTCGATGAGACCCGCCTCGGCATTGCGCTTCACAAAGGCCCCGAAGGACCGATCCCCGACGGCTGCTTCTACACCGGGACCAGCCATCCCCGCGGCCTCGACAGCCGCTACGCCGAGATCGGCTTCGTCTGCCGCGGCCAGATCCTCGGCAGCGGGAGGGCGATCCTGTGAGCAAGCTCATCCTCCCTGCGGCCCTGCTTGCAGTCCTGCTCTGCCCTGCCGAGGTGCTGGCGCGCGACTATGGCCAGCGCGGCACGGTGTTTCCCGTGATCGAGCGCGACCTCCTCGAGCAGATTCATTCGCGGCTGACGCAGATGGAAAGTTCGGGCGAGACCGCGCGGCTCAATGAAGACCTGAAGCGCCGCACGATCGCGCGGGTGAACCGGCCCGACCCCGTCGCCGGAATAGTCCGGGCCAGCGAGGCGCGGCGCTGGCACTTCGATCCAACGATCACGCTCGCTGCCGACATCCGCGGGGCAAAAGGCGAGCTGATCCATGCCGCTGGCACGAGGGTCAATCCGCTCGACAGCGTCGGGCTTCGCGCTGATCTCCTGTTCCTCGACGGCGACGATCCCGATCAACTCACCTGGGCGCTCAAGCAGGCCGCCAATGCCAAGCTGATCCTGGTCAAAGGTGCGCCGCTCGAGCTGATGAAGGCCGGCCAGCGCCGCTTCTATTTCGACCAGGGCGGCAAGCTCACGGCAAGGTTCGGGATCAGGTCGGTGCCTGCACGCGTGCGCCAGCAGGGCCGCCTGCTCGAGGTCAGCGAAATCGCGCTGCCACCGAAAAGGAGGACAGCCCAATGACGCATTTAAGAAAGCTGGCGCTCGTGCTGGCCGCCATTCTGGGTTTCGCCACCGCAACGCCGGCCATGGCCGATGCCGGTCCCGGTCGCTGCACCGGCAGCTTCGTCAACCCGATCACCGACATCTGCTGGTCGTGCCTGTTCCCGATCTCTATCGGCGGGCTGGACATCTGGCCGTCGAGCCGGCCCGATCCCGATAACCCCGATCTGCCGGTATGCCTGTGCGGTCTGAGGCCAGGGATCGCGATGGGCTTCTGGGAACCGGTGCGGCTTGCCGATGTCAGCATGAAGCCGTGGTGCTTCGTGAACCTCGGCGGCATGAAACTCGATCCCGGCTTCGATATCGGCTTTCGCTCGATCTCGGGGCCTTCGGCGGTGGGCGGTGCGAGCCAGTATTATTCGAGCTGGCACGTCCACTGGTATGCCTATCCGCTGATCTACTGGATGGAGATCGTCGCCGATTTCCTGTGCCTGGAATCGGGCTCGATCGACATTCTCTACATCTCCGAGATCGATCCGCTGTGGCAGGATTCCGAGCTCACGGCGATCATCAACCCTGAAGCCGTGCTCTTCGCCAACCCGCTGGCGCTCGCTGCCTGTGCGGCCGACTGCGTCGCCTCGACCGCAAAGCTGCCGATTGACGAGATGTTCTGGTGCGCGGGGTGCCAGGGGTCGATGTACCCGATGAACGGCAATGTCTCGGCCAGCATAGGCCACGTCCAGGCCTCGCGGCTCGTGCTCTCGCGATTTGCCTACAAGCTCCACCGCGAACTCGTCTCGTGGGGAACGATGGGGTCCAAGGGCCTGTGCGGCAAATACCTGATGCCGGTGATGCGTAAGCAGCAATACCGCTTCCAGGCCACCAACCCCAACCCGGCGACCTCGGGTGGTTACGCCTGCCCGCCCATCGGTGCCTCCACCACCTTTCAATCGGCCGGACAGGTCATCCCCGCCATCGGCGAAGACATGGGATACCTCGTCTGGCGCAAGCGGAACTGCTGCGCGCTATGAACAAGCACCTCCTCCTTTTGCCCGTCGGCCTTGCCGTCACTCTCGGCGGCCTCGCTCTTGCCCAGAGTGCGCCCGAAGGCATCGACCTCGAAGCGATCCGCGAGCGTGCGGCCGAACACGCCGACGATGCGCAGGCGCTCAGCACCAATGTCCGCCAACGCGCCGAGGCGCTGACCGAAGATGCACAGGCTATCCAGGCACAAGCGCAGGCCAATCGCGCGGCCTATGCGGACAGCATCGAGGCAATCGAGACCGACGCCGTCCTCGACCTTGACGCCATGATCGCAGGGCAAGCCGCCGCAGAGAAGGCATCGCTCGGAGGAGCCCCGCGCTTCATTGCCTTTGCCAGCCTGTCGATGCCGCCCGAGACGCTGAAGGCACTGGTCCACGACATGACTAAGGCCGGCGGCGTCACCGTGCTGCGCGGTTTCCCGCAAGGAAACAGCGAGGCGTTCAAGAAACGCCTGGCCGCCATCTGGAGCAGCCGCGACGCGGCCGGTTCGCTCGGCATCGATCCGCGGCTGTTCCGCGCGTTCAACATCGAGGCCGCGCCGAGTTTCGTCATGCTGAGCACCGAGTTCAGCCCATGCGACGGGTTTGATTGCACCAGCGAGGTGCCGCCGCACGACCGCATCGCCGGCAACATCAGCGTGGGCGAAGTCCTCGAGACCTTTGCGTCGGGCAAGGGTCCGGGCGCCGAGCTTGCCCGCCTCCATCTGCGCCAGCTTTCCAGGGAGGAACGGCCATGACCGGCAGAACCCTCGCCAATCTCCTTGCGGTATTCGTCGCGCTCACAAGCGCAGCTTCCATACACGCTCAGACCCGCGATGAAGCTCGGGCCGACGGCAAGGACTTTGCCACCGAGTTGCGGGGCGAAGCGCGCGATGCCGCAACGACCAATCCTGACGCGGCGCGCGTTCCCAACTTCGATCCGCAAGCGACGCGCGACCTGCAGGATCTTGCGCGCGATCCCGACCAGATCGAGGCCCGCGCCCGCAGCGTGGCAACGACCAGCACGCCGATGCGGACGATCCGCGACAGTATGGCCAATCGCGCACGGTTCGAACCGAACGAGATCGAGGACGTGATTGCGCGCAGCCGCGCCATCAACGAGACGCCGCTCGACTACACCAGCGGCATGGCGATTTCGGGCAGCCAGGGATCCTGCGTTCCGCTGCCGCCTGGATCGGGCACGGCGGGCACATATACCGCGACCTGCAATACGGGCACGCGGATCGATCAGTCGCTGGGCCAGTGCACAGTGCCGCTTGTCGCCACGGTCAACCAGCAACCGCAGTATCATTACCTCTGCAACCGGTTCGGCGACTTCAATGGCTCGGGCGAACCCGAGTGCGCCGGCTTTGACGGCTACTCCTGCCGCGTGACGGGACGGCGCGATACCTGCCTGCAATGGAGTTCCTCGGGCGGACGTCCGTGGTGTTCCGAACCGGGCGACCCCATCACCGAACTGACCTGTGACGATCAGGTGCCGGGGCAAACACCCTACATGGTCACCGCCGCGACCACCGTCACGACGATTCCGGACGAAAGCCAGTGCACAGGTCTCGCGGACAATAGCGATTGCACGCTGGACGCCGACATCTGCACCGATGCCGATCCGCAGACCCGCGTGATCGACGGCGTCTCTGTCACGCGGCCCTGCTGGGAATGGCAACGCAGCTACACCTGCATCGAGCGCGAAGCGGCAACCGACTGCTCCGACATCGAAAGCCAGGGCACCTGCCGCTTTGTTCGCGAAGAATGCCTGACTGACGAAGCTCCCTGCGAGACCTGGGAGCGCATCTACGAGTGCCCGCTTCCAGGGACCGACAATTCCACCCAGTATGTCTGCGACGGCGATGTCTATTGCATCGACGGCAGCTGCGAGACGATCGAGCGCGCTGCGAACGACGAGTTCAAGGATGCCGTCACCGCGCTCCATGCGATGGACGAGGCCCGCGGCCAGTTCGATCCCGAAACGCTGACACTGTTCCGCGGCACGCGCAACACCTGCTCGTCCAAGGTCTTCGGCGTGCTCAACTGCTGCAAGGGCAAGGGCTTCCCGCTCATCCCCGGCATCAGCCTCTTGGTCGCGCTCGGCTGCAGCCGCGAGGAAGTGCTGCTCCATGAACGCGATGCACAGGGCTTGTGCGCCTATGTCGGGACCTATTGTTCGGACAAGTTCCTCGGCGTCTGCCTGACCAAGAAGAAGGTTTACTGCTGCTTCGAGAGCAAGCTCTCGCGGATCCTGCAGGAGCAGGGCCGTCGCCAGCTGCCCAAGTCGTGGGACAAGCCCAAGGAAGAACAGTGCGAGGGGTTCACTCTCGACGAGTTCGCCCGGCTCGACCTCAGCCAGATGGATTTCAGCGAAGTCTATGCCGAGTTCACCGAGGCTGCACGGCTCCCCGACGAGCTCGAGACCAGCATCCTCATCCAGCAGAAAATCGAAGACTATTACGCAAGGAGTGGCCAATGAAGCGCCGCCAAACAGTGCTGATGCTGGCCCTTTTGGCCATGTGTCTCGCCGCACTGCTTCCCGTTCCGACAATTGCACAGGAAGCGCGCCAGGCAGAGCCAACTGCCTCGGCAGACAGCCTCTACTGCGAGCAGCGCAGGCTCGGCTACTGGTTCTATTGCGTAAAGCCGGTGCCGGCAGACGAGCCGCAGATACCGCAGCCACCGGCCCAGGTGACCGCCACGCAGGAACTCGACGCGGTCACGGGGGAACTGCGCGAACTCAAGGCGCGCGCGATCCTCTATCCGACGCCGGAAAACGTCACAGCCTATATCCGCTTCCAGCGCGCCCAGCTCGACCGGGCCTCGCTGTTCTCCGATGTCTGGCAGCGCGCGATCTGGCAGGATCCCGAGCTCGACTACACACTCGAGAGACCGGTCGGCGCGCTCGCCAAGAAGCAATGGCAGGACGCGCGCGCTGCCGACCGCGATGCGGTGATGGCCAGGCTCTCCGAGCGCTATGGACTGTTCTACTTCTTCGCCCAGACCTGCGGCGCGTGCGAAGTGATGAGCCCGATTGTGCGCTCGGTGGCGGACCGCTGGCATATCACTGTCCGGGCGATCTCGACCGATGGCGGTCCGTCCCGGCACTTCCCCGACTACAAGGTCGAAAGCGGCCAGCGGCCGCGCATGGGGCTCGAGCCCGGCATCACCCCGGCGCTCGTGCTGTGGGACAGCGTGGCCAGGCGCCCGATCCCGATCGGATACGGCGTGCTCTCGGCCGACGAGCTGCAGGACCGCATCTACCTCCTCACCTCGAAGGAAGCCGGACATGATTACTAGCATCCGCAATGCGGCGCTCACAATTGCCGCCGCCAGCATGGTCGCGTCCCCCGTCGGCGCAAACGTCGGCGACAGCATGGACCGCTTCATGGACGACATGGGCGCAGCGGCCAATGTCACCGGGCCGAGCGCGTTCGAAGGCCAGTCGGCGGGCTATTACAGTCTCGGTAATGTCTGGACGCGCTTCCCGCAGAAAACGACCAACATCGCCAATCTCCAGCTGCCGCGTGCCCGCGCTGGTTGCGGCGGTATCGATATCTTCGCCGGGTCCTTCTCCTTCATCAACGCGAGCGAGATGGTCGCGCTCTTGAAGGCCGTTGCGAACAATGCGGTGGGGTTCGCCTTCAGCCTCGCGATCGACACCGTCTGCCCCGAATGCTCGAAGATCATGCAGGAGTTCAGCCAGAAGGCGCAGCTCATGAACAATCTCTCGATCAACTCCTGCGAGATGGCGCAGGGGCTGGTCGGCGGCGTCTGGCCCAAGGGCGATCTCGCCGACAAGGCGATCTGCGAAGCTATCGGCAACTCCGAAGGTATCTTCACCGACTATGCTGCTGCCAAGCACGGCTGCGGCACGCGCGGCCAGCGCGCCTCGACCAACGAGGGCGCCGGCGCCGACTATGCCGACGTCAATCCCGGTGTGCCGCGCAATTACACCTGGCATGTCCTCAAGCAGAGCGCCTTCTTCAACCCCGGGGGCACCTTCGACCGCGATCTGGCCGAGTATGCGATGACGCTCATCGGCACGGTGATCTACGTCCCGCCCCGCGACGACGAGCCGGGCAAGTTCGTGCCTTTCGCCGGTGACGCCTCTTCGACACTCGTAACCGCGCTGCTCGACGGGACGCAGGGCCAGCCGGTGCGGATGTTCCAGTGCGACGAGCCCGACCAGTGCCTCAACCCCACTTTCCAGCAGATGAGCCTCACGAGCGCAAAGGCCATCCGGCCCCGCGTTGCCCGGCTCATCGGCACCATGGTTGAGGCCATCCGCAGCGACACCGCGATCGGCGACGAGGAGAAGGAATTGCTCCAGGTGGCATCGGTGCCGCTCTACAAGATCCTCACCGTGCAGGCGGCCTATGGTCGCGGGATGGCCACCGACGACCGCGACACGCTGGCCGAGATTGCCAGCATCGATCTCCTATATGCCATTCTCGAACGCATCACCGCAGAGGCCGGACGCTCGATGGCGAGCTTCATCGCGGCCGACGAAGCCAAGCTCGCAATCTGGCGCGCGCAGGTCGCCGAGGTCCGGTCAAGCCTCGCCCAGCGGCAAGCTACCGGGCAAGCGCGGGTCTCGGCGATCATGCAGATCATCGAGAAGACGGCGATGATCGAGAATATGCTCGCGGCCTCGATGTCACCTTCGATGGCTGCCGCGCTCGACTGGTCGCGCGGGATGCAGTCCCGCTCCATCGTTCCATAAGGGTCAGGCAGCATGGTCGAGATTTTCACGGTCGGCGGCGGCGAGTACATCGTCAACGTCCTCAACGCTGTTGCCGCCTGGACCGGTGCGGGCGGCTACAAGAGCCTGATCCAGGTCGCGCTGGTGATGGGCATGGTGCTCGCTGTCATCGTGGTCGCGTTCAACCAGGACTGGCGTGCCTGGCTCAACTGGTTCCTTGGCGCGACGCTCATCTACATGTGCCTGATGGTGCCGCGCATGGACGTCCATGTGACCGACCGGGTCAATCCCAGCCTTGCCCCTGCTACGGTGGCCAATGTCCCGCTCGGGCTCGCCCTGATGGCAAGCTTCACCAGCCAGGCGGGGGACTATCTAACCCGCTCGGCCGAACTCGTCTTCGGCCTGCCAGACGACCTCAACTACTCGAAGAACGGCATGATCTATGGCGCACGGCTGCTTGAATCGACGCGGAGCTTGCGCATTTCCGATCCTGAGTTTGCTGCGAACTTCGACGAGCATGTCCGGCAATGCGTGTTCTACGATCTGCTGCTCGGCCGCTACTCGATGAAGGAGCTTTCTGAGAGCGATGACATCTGGGCGACGATCGCACCGGGCAGCGCGGCGCGCGCGCAGAAATTCCTGACCAGGCAGGCCGACGACAGCGTGACGGCATCGATCATCACCTGCCGCGAAGCCTACACCGCGCTGTCGGGGCAGTGGGCGGGCCTCATTGACGAGATGACGCTTGTCGCGGGGCGTCAGCTTTATCCACGCCAGACCGAAGCGCTCGCCAGGGCCAAGCTCATGGCTGATCTCCCGATTGCCTATCAGTATCTCACCGGCATCTCGCGCAGCGCGAGCGACATTTTCCGCCAGGTGCTGACGATCAATGCCATGAACCAGGCCATGCACGGCTTTGCAGGGGCGAGCGGCACCGGCAGCATCGACGTCTTCGCGCAGACCCGGGCCGATATTCAGACCGAGCGGACCTATTCCTCGATCGCGCACAACGCGATGAAATGGGTCCCAATCCTGAATGTCGTGCTGACGGTGGTGTTCTACGCGCTGTTCCCTGTCCTGTTTCCGCTGTTCCTGATGCCGCGGACCGGACCCATTGCATTGAGAGGTTACGTCACCGGCTTCTTCTACCTTGCGGCGTGGGGACCGCTCTTCGTCATCCTGCACATGATCCTGATGTTCAAGGGCGCGGGCGATGTCGCCGCCGCTGGCGGCAGCACGGGCCTCAGCCTGGCGACCTTTGCCGGCATGAGCGACGTCAACAGCGATATCGGTATCTTGGCGGGCTATCTCGTTGCCTCGATACCCTTCCTTGCCGGCGGGGTGGCGCGTGGTGCGCTGGCGATTTCGGGCCAGGCAACAAGCTATCTCAACCCGAGCCAGAACGCGGCCGAGGAAGCCGCGCGCGAAGCGAGCACCGGCAATGTCTCGCTTGGCAATTCGAACATCGACAACTCGACAGTGTTCTCCCGCCAGTTTGCGCAGGGCAATCTTGTACCCAACATCGCCTATGGCGCGGCACAGACGCGTGGTTTCAGCGACAGCGGCACGCAGACGACCAGCTTCCCCGATGGCGAGTTCGCTGCTGTCCCGAACTCGAGCTATCCGTTCACACCGACGCTGGGGCAGGATTTCACGGGACGCCTCGGAACGATGGCGAGCCAGAGCCGGACGCAGAGCGAGACCTATGCCAATCTTGCTCAGCAATCGACAAGCTCTGCGCTCACCCGGTTCAGCGAGATCCGCAACGCCTACAGCCAGGGTCAGAGCTCCGACACGGTCAGCGGCGTCGGCACGAACGACAGCATCGGCACGGCATTCAGCGAAGTCGACAATGCCTCGAGGACGCTGCAGCAGCAGTTCGGCCTTTCCCGGCGCGCCTCCGACGACATTACCGTGTCTTGGTTCTTGAATGGTGACGCTGGAATTGGTCTGAAGGGAGAAAGGGGGCCGGTACAGGCGTCTGCTGGTTTGCGGGGTGGTCGCAATCAGACTTGGACGGACAGCGATATCGGGATCGCCTCGGAAGATCGCGGCAGGATCATGGGTACGCTGCGGCAGCTTTCGGATAGCCGCAACTGGTCGAATACGCGTGAAGGCTTTCTGCGCGAGACGAGCTCAAGCTCGGTATCACAGGTATCGACCAGCTCGTCGGGTCTCAGTCGATCGCTGACCGAAGCCGAGAGCTATACGCGAGAGGCGCGTCGGGCCGAAGAGATGGCTAGTCGCCTCGAGAATCAGGCTAGCTGGTACGAGGCCAACAGCGCCGCGGGCACGCTGAACTTGAGCCAGGCCTATCGCGAATGGGGCATGGCCGAGATGGAAGCCAATCGCGACTATTACGGGCCGGTGCGCTTCGACGACATCGAGTTTCAGATGAGCGCGCGCGGCCAGCAGCTGCAATCTCGGTTTGTCGAAAGCTATGCCGATCGGCTGCAGGACGACATCGAAGCCGACCTTTCATTGCCGGACTTCGCTCCTGTCAGCCGCCCCGGGATCGGGAGTGCTGGGCAGGTGCGAGCTAGGGGAGCTGTAGGTTCTGCGGGTGGTCCCTCAATGCCCAATGCTCCTGATCGGTCTGACATCACGGATGAGGTCGAGCGGGTTCGCCAGCAGGGTCGTGGAAGGATTGGTACCGTTCGAGGTTACCTGGACCGCCAAACGCAGGGCGCCACGGGCGCAAGCGAGGAAGCTGCCGACGACGTAAAGGAATGGTAGGTGGTCAAAGCACCAAGTCGTAGATCACCACATAGATGATGAATGCTATGAGAAGGATCGCGAATGCAATGAAGCCAACTCGCCCCCATGGGTCGGCCCAGGCCTTCTTCCACGAGTAGGATGTGAGGCGGTTTTCGGAGATGGCACGGTCGATCTCTCGTAGGCCCTTCCAGTCCGTCTCGTCATTGTGACCCTTCTCATCATCCATTTCCATCACTCCGACCTAAATAAAGTAGCAATTTTGATGCATTATCGGTGACAAGCGAATTTAGGTCTCGATATTGACACATTAAGTTCCTTCATGTAAAGACGCAAAATCGCTACACAACGCTCCATATTGGAGATAATGTCTCGATAATGCCACATTATGATTCACCAGATCTGCGCCCTCTCTCGGTACTGCTATCCGACCTCGGGAAGCAGATCGAAGCATATCGCATATCACGCAATCTCAAGCAGGCCGAGCTTGCGGAAATGGCTGGCATCTCGCGTTCAACGCTCGCCCGCCTGGAAGCCGGCAATGGCGGGACCATCGATAGCCTTGCCAGGATCATGCGTGCGCTTGAAATTGAAGACCGCCTTCTGGATGTCATGCCGGACGCCAAGCTGAGCCCGCTCGATCCCCGGTCCGACACCGGCAAGGCGCGGCAAAGGGTGCGCAAATCTTCTGAAGGTGAGGCTGGCGAGGAATGGAGCTGGGGTGACGAGGCCCCATGACGCGTGCCGTAGTCAATCTCTGGGGCCGTCAGATCGGCGCCGTCCTGTGGGATGAGGATCGCGATGTCGGGGTTTTCGAATACACTCCGGAATTCAGCCGCAGCGGTATCGAAGTCGCCCCGCTCACAATGCCCCTGCGAAGTGGCGTCTACGACTTTCCCGCGCTGAATTACGAGACCTTCAAAGGGCTACCGGGCATGCTGGCCGACAGCCTGCCCGACAAATTTGGCAACGCCCTGATCAACCGTTGGCTTGCCGAGCAGGGCCGCACAGCCGACAGCTTCGATCCGGTCGAGCGCCTTTGCTACACCGGCCGCAGAGGCATGGGCGCGCTCGAATTCGAACCGGCTACCGGTGAGCGCCGCGAACAGGGTCGACCGGTCGATATCGCTCCGCTTGTCGAGCTCGCCAACAGGGTCATTGCCGCGCGCGAAGAACTGGCCGGGGTCCTCAAAGGAGAGGATGATCATCGCGCACTTCAAGAGATCCTGCGCGTCGGCACCTCTGCTGGTGGTGCCCGGGCCAAGGCCGTCCTCGCCTGGAATGAGGAGACCGGAGAATTCCATTCAGGGCAGCTGACAGCAGGGCCCGGCTACACGCAATGGCTGGTCAAATTCGATGGCGTGTCGGGCAATGCCGACAAGGAACTCGCTGATCCGATGGGCTTCGGCCGGCTTGAATACGCTTGCTATCTGCTAGCCCGGGAGGCTGGCATCGACATGGCTCGCTCACGACTGCACGAAGAGGGCGGGCGGGCGCATTTCATGACCCAGCGCTTCGATCGCACGCCTGACGGCAAGAAGCTCCACATGCAGTCGCTTTGCGCGATGCGCCATTTCGATTTCAACCTCGCCCGGGCCTACAGCTACGAGCAGGCAATCGAGACAATCCGCATGCTCGGTCTCGGACGCGAAGCGATCAAGGAGCAGGTGCGCCGCGCTCTGCTCAATATCTTCATCCGCAACCAGGACGACCACACCAAGAACATCGCCTTCCTCATGAATAGCGCGGGTCGCTGGAGCCTCTCGCCCGCATTCGATGTCGTCTATGCCTACAATCCTGACGGGGACTGGACCAACGAGCACCAGATGTCTCTGGCCGGCAAAACCGACGGTTTCGAACTCGATGACTTGCTGGAATTCGGAAAGTTCGCTGACCTTAAAACGATTGAGACAAAAGCGATCATATCCGAGATCGGTGCCGCAGTAGACCGCTGGTCTCAATTTGCACGAGACGCCGGAGTGCCAGGCGCCATGGCACAAAAGGCAAAGCGAGGATTCAGATTATTCTAGCAGGCCAATAGGCAGGCGAGCAGAAGTCTGAAACTCCTTGGCCGTCAACAGCTTCAGGAGATTTGGGAAACTATCGGACCAACCCCGATCCCCGCCGAAAGCGTACGAAAAGCATCGGTGCGAGAATTGCTCTTCGGTCATGGCGATGCGCCCATCGAAACCTGCGACTCATGCGCTGACCTTCATTCGGTCAGCAGCTTCAGCGATGCACTGTAGCGCCATCGCGATCTCGCCCTTGCAGGTCGTCGGTGCCGTACTAAAACGAACGACCTCGGCGGCTTCATTCGCATCGAGTCCCATCGCACGGAGAACGTGGCTTGGTTCGGGAATTCCGGAGGTACAGGCCGAACCGCGCGCCAAGGCCACGTCAGGCTGCAGAAGAGCAACGAGCCTCTCCGCATCAACACCAGGTATCCTGACGCAAAGGTTGCCAGGGTGGCGGTCTTCGCGATTACCGATCGTCTCCATTTGAGGGAACAGGCTTTGCAGCCCCGCTTCCAGTTCCAGCGTCAGGGATCTCCATTCGGCAACAGCACGATCATCGGGTAGCAGCCGGCATGCTTCGCCGAGGCCCGCGCACAATGGGGTCGGAAGGGTTCCAGCGCGCAGACCACCTTCCTGATCACCGCCATGGATCAATGGTTGAAGCCGGGACCTCACCTCGCGACTAACATAGAGAGCGCCGATACCTTTGGGGCCAGAAGCCTTGTGCCCTGACAGACTGAGGAAATCGACACCAAGCTCCAAAACATCGATCGGCAGCCAATAAAGCGCCTGCGCAGCATCAGTATGTAATAGTGCTCCGGCGGACCGACATAGCTGAGATATCTCCTTGATTGGCTGGACAACGCCCATCTCGTTGTTCACGAGCATTATGGACACAAGCAGGGTTTGATCGTCTACCAACTTGGAAAGCCTGTCGAGATCGACCCGCCCTTCACGATCGACAGGAGCAACCACCAGTTCAGCTCCCTCGCGAGCCACCTCTCTTGCCGGCGCAAGGACGGCCTTGTGCTCAATGGCGCTTACGATAACTTTTTTCCGATTCGGGTCAGATCGCGTCAGCCCCCGTATCGCGAGATTGTTCGCCTCCGTGGCGCCGGAAGTGAATATGATCTCATCGGCATCTGCGTCGACAGCATGCGCCACATTATTGCGAGACGCTTCGATCGCATCGGCAGCAGTCCAGCCTGCCGCATGGTCCGCGGCGTGAGGATTTGCATAGTGCTCGGTGTAATAGGGCTGCATCGCAGCGACGACCTGGGGATGGGTCGGCGTGGATGCCTGATGGTCCAGATAGATCACGCTCACCTCCCGTTGTTCTCTTTGCGTTCCACGAACAAAATGCACAAGACACTAGCACTGGTGATTGTCACCAGTGACCCTACTCGCTATCATCACTGGTGAATTTGTCCAGTGATAGGGAAATGGGTGGGATGCGAAGCCTTTTGGACCGCGATGACATCAAGCTGCAGGTGGCCGGACATGAGACCTTTCCCTGCCGATATGGGTGGCTAAAGAAGTCTTACGACGCCGTTTGTGAAGAATTGGCAGTCGAAGATGAACAGCAACAGCATGCTTTTTCCCCAAATGTAGGGATAGGAAAGTTCGGTGTTGGCAAGAACATGGTCGCTTCGATGCGGCATTGGTCACTCGCCTGCGGAGTACTTGTGCCACAGGGGGAGCGGGTGGGACGGCTCGAATTGCTGGAGCCTACAGCACTAGGCCATAGAATCTTCGGTGGAGGTGACCCCTATCTCGAGCTTCCGGCTTCTCTCTGGCTTCTTCACTGGCGGCTCGTTGCAAGCCCTGGGCGGGCCACGACTTGGTATTACGCCTTTAACGAATTTAACGATGCGATATTCACCAAGGATACCCTTGCTGCCCGTCTCTGGGCGAGACTGGAGGAACTGCGAGAGGTTGGTCGGCTGGCGAACAGCCGGATAGCGAAGAACACGGTCGATAGGGACGCCGAATGCTTTGTTCGTACCTATGTGACCAAGACTTCGCGGCGAGGAACGATCGAGGATGGTCTCGAAAGCCCGTTCGCTGAGCTTGGGCTCATTGCCTCGATGGCGGGAGGCGCGTTGCAGTTCCGCCGGGGACCGAAGCCTTCGCTGCCCGATGAAGTCTTCGCATTCGCTCTTGTAGAGTTTTGGCGCTCGCAGTTTTCCACGCGCGGTTCGCTCTCCCTGGAGACCATCGCCCATGACCCTGGCTCACCCGGACGAGCATTCCTTCTCGACGAGGATTCCCTAGTCGAGCGTCTAGAGCGGATTGAAGAATTCACGTCCGCTTCGCTGGTGTGGGACGAAGGCGGCGGATTGCGGCAGGTGTCTCGTCGCAAGGAACTCGACCGAATTGATGCAGACGGCCTCCTCAACCCGCTTTTTGACATCCTGGAGAAGGCGGCATGAGCAAGACTCTCTCTGATATCACTCGTGTCCGTCGCCGTTTCCAACGCTCCATCCGTGTGGGTGATGATGCTGGTGTTGCTGAGGGCTTCATCTGTACTGCTACCGCAGCGCAGGCGCTCGAAACCACCATCGAGCATGTCTCCGCGCTCGGTCATGGGGCCTTCACTTGGACCGGCCCCTATGGTTGCGGAAAGTCGAGTCTAGCGGTTGTACTTGCCGCTCTGCTCGGGCCAACTGGGCCTTCTCGCGACGAAGCGCTTGAAGTGCTCCCCGCAGAACTCCGCGAGCAGATCGTCACGAAAATGGGATGGGAACCGCAAGGTTGGACCACTCTCTCGATCGTCGGCTCGCGCTCAGATGCGTCTTCGGTCCTTACTTCCGCGCTCGATGAAGCGGGCATCAAGAAGGGGAGTGGACCGATCGAGCGCCTCGTCGCCGAAGCCAAGCGCGGAATCGGCACCCTGCTTGTCATCGATGAGATGGGCAAATTGCTCGAACATGCTGCCTCCGAAGGGGGTGACGCATTCTTTTTCCAGGAATTGGCCGAAGCAGCGTCGCGCTCGGATGGCCATCTGGTGGTGGTCGGTGTGCTGCATCAGGCTTTCGATGACTACGCCTATCGGCTTGCACGCGAGACCCGCGAGGACTGGCTCAAGATACAGGGTCGATATGTTGATGTGCCGCTCAATCCGACTGGCGAAGAGCAGATCGAATTGCTTTCCCGTGCGATAGAGTGCGACACGCCACCAAAAGCAATAGCGGGCATATCGGAAGTCGCCAAAGCGATTGGTGGGGCGCGCGGCGGTTCTGATGCGGCGGAGCGCCGTCTCGCGTCATGCTGGCCGCTCGGGCCGGTGGTCGCGTGCCTGCTCGGGCCGCTGTCGAGGCGCCGGTTCGGACAGAACCAACGAAGTCTCTTCGGCTTCCTCGGATCCGCCGAACCGTGTGGATTTCAGGACTTCCTCAGCTCGACACCTGTGAAGGGAGCGGCGGCCTACGACTGCGACTGGTTGTGGGGCTATCTCAGAGCCAATCTCGAGCCATCGATCATGGCGTCTCCGGACTCACATAGGTGGTCGCTCGCGCTCGACGCCATCGAACGTTCGGAAGTCGCCGGCGCAAGCAAGCCCGAACTCTCCGTCTTGCGAGCAGTCGCACTCTTGGACCTTTTCCGAGATCGCTCGGGACTGGTTGCATCCACCGAGATTCTTGCTGCCGCTCTTCCCGATCTGAAGGAAGAGGAAATCGTTGCTGCGCTCGAGGAGCTAAAGAGAAGGTCGGTTGTGATCTTCCGCAGGCACCTCGGCGGCTTCACCCTCTATGCCGGCTCTGATTTCGACGTCGAGCAAGCACTGGAAGAGGCACTCGGCGAAGTCGTTGGATGCGATTTTTCCAAGCTTGGCGGAAGCGGTGTTCTGGCCCCCATTCTGGCCAAGCGCGAATATCATGAGACTGGTGCAATGCGCTGGTTCGAGGTGGACATTGCAACTTTAGCCGATGCGCAGAAGCGGATTTCAAGTTATCAAGAGGGACGAGGCTCCTCTGGATTGTTCCTACTCCTCGTGAATGAGGATGGCGAAAGTCCGGCTCAAGTGCGGCGGGTGCTTGACGGGCTGGAGAAGGAAGTTGGCGACCGGCCCATCGCAATTGGCCTGTCGAGTGACAGCTATATGCTTCGCGAACTGAGCCGAGAGCTAATCGCTCTCGAACGGGTCCAAGCGTCACGCCCCGAACTGAAGGGAGATGCTGTCGCACGCAGAGAGGTCGCGAGCAGACTGGTACGGGTTGCCGGAGAACTCGAGGACCGGATCCGCCATGGCTTCTCGACCATCTCCTGGCGGATACCGGCGCTTGCTTCGGACGAGATCGGCATTGCTGGAAAGGTCAAGGATCTCTCCGTCATCGCATCTCGCCTGGCAGCCGAGCTATATTCGAAGGCTCCGCGCATCCGCAACGAACTCGTCAACCGTACGAAGCCATCTTCGAACGCGGTCGCGGCCACACGAGCTTTGATGAACGCGATGATTTCGGCAGCGGACGAGCCCAGCCTCGGGATCCAGAAGTATCCGCCTGAGAAGGGACTATATGTCTCGCTTCTCGAAACCACAGGACTTCACGCCGCAGATCGAAGTGGCGCGCTGTCCTTGCGCGAACCGAAGAACGATTCCGCCAATCTTCACGCCCTTTGGGAGGAGGCCGATCAGCTCGTAGAGAAGGCGGGACCAGACGGTATCGGTTTGGAGAAACTGTTCGATGGTTGGCAGGCCCGACCCTTCGGCACGAAAGATGGCCTCCTGCCCATTCTTGGGCTCGCCTATCTGCTCACGCGGCGCGACACTCTCGCGCTATACCTCGATGAAAGCTTCTGCTCGGACATAAGCGATCTGTTCGTAGACAGGCTGCTCCAGGAAGCCTCGAGCATTCGTTTGCGGTACAGCGAGATATCCAAGCGCGACGCAGCCATCCTGAAGGAAGTGGCCGGTGTTCTCGAAGGACTGACAGGCGATGAGATTGTGGCGGCTGAGCCGCTATTGGTTGGCAGGAAACTCGTTTCCCTGGTCATGGAGACGCCGGGCTGGGTAAGGCGGACTGCGCGCCTTTCTCCTTCCGCCCGAAAGGTCCGCGATCTCGCCATGACAGCACACGATCCGAACAAATTCATGCTCGATGACATTCCGTCGCTAGTGAGTTCGGCAGGAAAGCCAGAGCAGGTTGCTCGGATATTGAAGGAAGGGCTCAACGAAATCTCCGAGGCCTATCCTGAAATGCTAGCCTCATTGGAGAAAGATCTGCTGAGGGAACTGCGCGTCCAGGGGAAGCAGGGTCTCGCAAACCTGCGCGCCAGGGCGGAGAGGGTCACAGGGATCACAGGCAACTTCCGGTTGGATGCGTTCGCGACCCGCCTTTCCTCATTCGACGGCAGTATGGACGTTCTCGAAGGTCTCGCCAGTCTAGCGGCGAACAAGCCGCCGCGGGATTGGGTCGATCGAGATGTGGATGCCGCGCGGATCGAACTGGCTGCTCTGGCCCGTGATTTCCTGCGGGCGGAAGGGCTAGCCCATGTTGCTGGTCGCGAGCAATCGCGCTTTGCGCTCGCCATCTTTATGTCGGACCCAAAGGGCGCCGGCGTCTTAAGACCGGAGGTCGAACTTGACGCAGGAGAGCTCGATCAAGCGCGGGCGATCGCCAATAGCCTCCGCGAAAGAATCTCTGCGGGCGTTTCCCGGGATGTGGCGATAGCTGCTGCTGCCGAACTGGCTTCACTTTTGGCGCAGGAAGACAAGGTTGCTGAGCCGGAGTCGAGTTCTCCGATCGTGGCGACGGGAGGAGTTTCGTGAGTAGGCAACGACACGTCCTGGGCCTCTCGGGAGGCAGAGATAGCGCCGCACTTGCTGTCCACATGGCCCAGACGCGGCCGGACATCGAGCTGGAGTACTTTTTCACGGACACGGGCAAGGAGCTGCCCGAGGTGTATGAGTACCTCGGTCGCCTGGAGGGTTTTCTAGGGAAGCCGATCGAGCGGCTTAATCCCGACCGCGACTTCGATTTTTGGCTCCGCCAATACAAGTCATTCCTACCGAGCCCGCGGACCCGGTGGTGCACAAGGCAGTTGAAGATCCGTCCTTTCGAACAATGGCTCTGGCCTGCCCTGGATGACGGCGACGAGGTCGTGAGCTACGTCGCGATAAGATCCGACGAGAACTACCGCGAGGGCTATTCCTCCACTCACCCCAACCTCTCGGTGTTGCTTCCTTTTAGGGAGGAAGGAGTCGACAAGGCGGGTGTGATTGACATCCTCGAGGCGAGCGGTCTCGGACTTCCTAGCTACTACGAGTGGCGGTCACGTTCGGGCTGTACCTTCTGCTTCTTCCAACAGAAGATTGAATGGGTCCGTCTGATGGAGCGTCACCCCGAGAGCTTCGAAGAGGCGAAATCCTACGAGAAGAATGCGATCGAACACGGTTCGCCCTTCACTTGGAGCCAAGGGGAATCCCTGGAAGATCTCGCGCGGCCAGAGCGCGTGGAACAGATTCGGGAAGAACACCGCAAGCGTCTGGAAAGGGCGAAGGCCAAGCGAGTCCGCAATCCGCTGCGATCAGACGATAGCGAGATTGATCTCGACGAGCTCTACGGGCAGGCGAAGGTCTGTCTGGCCTGCCACAAGTAAGAAGACCCGAGAACAAGCCACTTCGTGTATCGCGAAGCGAAGTCGAGGTTCAGATCACGTGCTCGAGATCGTAGGCCGTAAGGATCGGCCGCAGAACCTGATAAGCTTCTGCGCTGTTCAGGGAGAGGTTTGAAAATTCGGCGACCCGCTTGAGTTCGGATTTTACCAGCTTACGTGCATGCCCCGCCGCATCTTCGTAGCCCTCGGGCAGGACTACGATGAAATCATGGATGGTAGCGCTGTCCTTGCCGGGTGACTTGCGCAGGATGCGCCCACGCCGCTGGATGAACTGCCGGGGGTCTCGAGAACTCGCAAGGATGTACGCGGTGCTGCAGGCCGGTACATCGATGCCCTCGTCGAGGCACTTGATAGCGACCATTGCATCGATCAGGCCAAACTTGAAATTGGTGAGGATCGAGTCCCGCTCCCGACGCGGCTCTCTCGATGTGAAACGCGAGATGCGCCAGCCAAGCCGGTCGAGTTGCTGACTCACGACTTCGATCTGTCGCCCCTCGAGAATCTCGTCCTCTTCATCGGCGGGATCGGTCTCGACCGTGCCATCCCCGCAATAGAACAGCGTATGGTTCTGTGGCCGCTTACCCGCCAGCACGCTTTCAAGAGCCGGCAGCTTGTTCGCCGCCGACGCTATGACGCGGGCCCTCCGCATCAAAAGGGCCGTCAGACCTTGGCTTGGCTTGGAACCAGCCGACTTCTCCCGAGCGAAATGTCTGGCAATTTCATTGGAGAGATCGGCGAATTCGTTCGCTTCGTCGAGCGTGAGCTCCACGATGTGCGGGTGGTACTCATACGGGGTAAGAACCTCGTCCTCGATCGCCTGCCGTAGGGTGTAGCTGAAGACTATGTCTCCATAGTATTCTGTGAGGCGCCGGTTACGCTCCTCATCGAGATAGTGGTGAGGAGTGGCCGAAAGGCCGATCCTATACTTTGCGTTTTGCGGCAGGAAACCGGCATAGCTTTCGGACGAATGGTGGTGACACTCGTCGCCAATCCATAGGAACCGGTTTTCCGGTATTCTTGAGATTGCGCTCTGGAACTCCGGAGATTTCATCGTTCGGTTCACGACCACGATCGCTGCAAAGTTGATCGCCGCCATTTCGACATCGTGGATGGTCTGGCGAAGATCGTCTTCCCATTCCGTCTTTGAGACGTAGCAGCGGATCGGCTCGATCCCAAAGATTTCGAGTATCTCGCACCATTGGTCGGCGAGGTTCTGGTAGGGCACGGCGATTACAACGGTCAGACCGGGAATGCTCTTGGCCAGCTGTACTACGGCGTAGCAAGCAGTAATGGTTTTGCCTGCACCGGTGGCTAGATCGAAGACGCCTACGAACGCGCCTTTCTCGCGCCAGGCATTGAGTGCGTCCCTTTGGTGGGCGCGTATCTCGAACTTGTTGCCGCCGATCATCTCGGGGAGCCTCGGTCCTCTTTCCTTGGGAGTTACGTCAAATTCGTCTTCCTGACTTTTGAGCCGTTTCAGAATGGCGAGTTCACGCGCAGGATCTGGTGGGGCATCCATTCGCTCGGCCACTTCGAGAAGGCGGTCTTCGAGCGCGGTGGGAACGTCGATGACCGCCGTACCGCGACTTTTGTTCTCCCAGAGGCGCTCGAATGCCGCCCGATGTTCGGAGAAGTAGGGTTCGAGTTCGAGCTTCCAGGTGGGGAAGACGTCTATCGATTCGTAGTTGTGGGTCGGGAGCAGGGCCTGAGCGCTTTCGTTCGCTGACCCCGCGAAGACGAATGCATCGCCCGCCTCGTCGGTGATAATCCCGACCTTGTCGTGATACATTCCGTGTGGCCGGAGCGCCACGCGTATGTCCAGCCTTCCCTCGGCCACAAGCCACGCCAAGGTCTGGAAACGCTGTTCGAATACCTCCCCTTGCGCTTCCTCGATCGCGGCGAGGAACTGCTCGCCGATCTCCTCCGAGATCCGCTTCTGGTCTTCGCCCCGCTTTATAGCGGCGATGTCGCGAGCATCGGTAAACGCCCCGACGATGAGGCGCATTCTTCCACCGTTCGCGGTGAAGGTGCTGAGCGCTTGGGCAGCGTATGTGATCGTTGAGCTCGAGAAAAAGCCCACGGCCCGGTCGTAGCGAACCGCGGCAGACAGCGCGGGGAAATAGAAATCCTCCAGGATGTTGTCCCGGTCGGATTTGTAGACCCCCTTGGCCTGGATGTTCCTTAGCGCCATCGAGCGCCTCAGAATGATATTGCTGCTAGATCCGGCTCCGCCTGAGCGGGCACGAGATAGCCTCGTTCCCGCAGCATGCTCATCAAGGCCCTGTCAGGATATTCCCCGCCTTCACGCAGAAGGTGGTCTTTGATGATGGCAAGGCCCCCGTTGGCATACTCTTCGAAGATCTCGGCGCAGCGCCCCTCTTCCCCCTCGCGAAGGATGTCGGGATCCTCGGTCTCGGCAAGCGCGATCAGGTAGATGAGATTCTCTGCGTCGCCGCGCTCGAACTGTTGATAAGAGACGTCTTCGACACCCTGCGAGCGATCGAGCGGGAGACGCCGCTTCTCCGAAAATCCAAGAAGAGCTGCAAAGCAGAGCAACTCACGGATAGTCGGGAAGAGCCTCCTTTCGGAACCAGGAAGCGGTATGGCGGCCAGCTTCTGGACATACTCCTCGTAGATCTTGGATCGGTTGATGTTTGGTGCTCTGGCGGTCATCGAACGATCTCCTCGATCCGTGTGCCATCGGCCTCTTGGTCGAACAGAGCAACGGCATAGTCTTTCCCGTTGAACTGACGGGTCTCGCCTTTCTTCCCTTCTCCGGAAGCACGGTTGGTCCGGACGAGGACGTATTCCTTCCCGACTCTCGCGCGCAGCACGTCGATCACTGCCTTGTTGGCCTGCGAGCCCGAGACCATCAGTACCACCTGACTGGCCATGCGTGGCACATGCTCGCCCGTGGTCTCGCGATAGCTGTCATCGAGCTGGCCGAAGGGCGAGTCGAGAACGAGGGGGGCGACCGTGCCTCGCAGCAGTCGGTGATCCTTCGCGTTCTGACGAAGCCGGGCGTACTCGACCAGGGCAGCGGTGAATGCGAGACCGAGTAGCTGGTTTTCACCACTGGATTTGGGGAGCTGCGTTCCCTCTTCATTGACGAGGGCCACTGCGTATTCGTCGGTCAGTCTCAGCTTAAAGCTTTTCCGGGTGGTGGCCTGAAGGACCTTGCTGATCTGCGAGCGAAGGATCTTTCGAGCGTCTTCCTCTTCTTCGACGAGCTCAGCTTCGAGCCGCTCCTTGAGCCGTTCGCACAGCTCGTGACGTCGGACAAAGATTCTCGCATCCTCGTCGTTCTCGAGCAGCTTGTTGAGTTCGCGCTCCTTGTTCGCCTTGGACGCCTCGGAACTGCGGAGATTGTTTTCGAGTGCGCCGATCTGGCGGTTTATCCCATCGAGTTCGCTTCGCAGCTCATTACGACGCCGCTCGCGTTCGGCGATCTCATCGAAATCGATACCAGAGAGCTTGTCGGAGATTTCCCCTAGTTCAGCTTCAATGGCGCTGATTTCCTGTCGAGCTTCGGCGAGTCGCTTGTTGGCGGCATCCAGCCGGCCTGGCGCTTTTTCCCTTTCCCGCTTGAGTTCTTTTAGGGTGGAGCGCACGCTCGAAAGCCGACTCCGCAACGTCTTGTTCGCTGCCTTCTGAAGGAGACTTCGAACCTTCTCATATTCAGTCGAGCCCTTTTTCAGCTCGGTCCCGCAGATGCATTCTTCCATCTCGAGAATGTCCTGAACGAACTCTTCGTTGTAGGGCGAAGGTATGCGGCCTTTCACATCCTGAGCCTCGAGGTGGTCGAATGTCTTCTCGGTAATGCGAGAAGAGACGAGGAAGCGGCCATTGTCGCCTAGCCACTTCAGCAACTCGTCTTGCGCGCTTGCCGCTCTGGTGATCGCGCGCTTGAGCGAGTTGTTCGCCCGGTCGCGGCTGGCCTGGAGTTCTCGTGCAGCCGCCGAGTTGCGCAACTTAGCTTCGATGTCGGCGATCTGTTGCTGCTTCTGCTCCGCTTGCCCTTTTAGTCCATCGAGTGCTTCCCTGCCGCTCTTAAGCTGTTCCGTAAGCCGGTCGATCTCATTCGAGAGGACTTCGATCTGGTCGGTCGCTTTGGCTTTAGGCATTTGCCGCCGATAGTACGCAGCCGTCTCTTCAAGATCCTCGATCGCGGTCTCGATTAGATTGCAGCCGAGGATATCCTGGACTGCCTTGCGGATTCCGCGCCGGTTCTCCTCGCCGAGGAAGACCTCGGCATGTTCACCGTCGAAAAGAAAGTGTCCCGCCATGGTCTTCGGTATGACTGTGTTGATGAAGCTATCGGGGTTGTCGATCGAAACGCTGTGGCCATCATCGATCCGCATGATTGAGAACTCACGACCGCCCATGGTGCCGTTGCCATGGAAGCGGCGGGCACGATAACGCTTGTCGTTGTGCTCGAAGAGGACTTCTACATAACACGAATCTCTCCCTGCGGCCTTGGCGTCGTGGTTGACGAGGTCTTGCTTGCGTTCAAACTTGGCAGTGGTCGTGCCGTAAAAGCACCAAAGCATCGCGTTTAGAAGCGTGGTCTTTCCGACGCCGTTCTCCGCGTGAATCAGAGTAACGTTTTCATCCGGATCCATCGAGAATTCGATGGTATGCTCACCATGGAAGCAGCGAAAATCCTTCAGGGTGATTTCATCGAGCCACATGATTAGTCTCCTCCCAACGGAGTGGCGCGATCGATGATGTCACGAAGGCGCCGGCGTCGCTCGCTGTCCTTGTTCCGGTTTTCGAAGTAGAATTCGCGCTGCAGCTCTACGATTTCCGCGATCACGCGGTTCTCTAGTTCTTCGCTTCCATCCGATTGCGTCTCGGCCGCGTCGCCATCCTGCATTTCTCGTCATCCCCCAGAAGCGGTCTTGGCGCTACATGTGTCACCAATCTATCGATCTGGTAAATAGGGAAATACAGCCGCTCAACACTTGGGGGGGCAAATACGATCGCCGTTCCGATCTCCTTCATCCTCAAAGTGCCAGTTGTCCTTCGTTCGTGTTGCAACGGTACGGCTCTGATCTCTTCGTACCGACTAGCCCGCGACATCCATCAGATCCCGTCGCAGCCATCGTCGAGCAGCTTACGACCATCTGGGGCTGTGAGGTCTCGTCGAAGCTTGAGATTGATATGGAAGTGCCCGGCGGCCTTGGCCGATACAAAGCACTGAACATTATGGAGAAAGTGGTAGTACTCGGCCTCATCGACAACGACATCGGCCAACCGTGATAATCAGACGGTGTGAGCGCAAGCGCCGCGCTAGCAAGTTGGCCGATCAGCCAAATAGCGCTCCACCTTTTCCACCGTTCGGCGACGCGGCCTCCGGCCAGCTCGTAGGTCAAGCACGAAGCGTGGATCGCCAACCGCGCGACGACCGAACCGTGTCGCCGACATGTGCGATTCCTTCAGGTGTCGCTCAATGCGATCCAGCAATTTCATGGCCTTCCTCGACTCACTCAGTACTTGTGTTCCTGGTTTGTTCTTAGTAGGAAGGTTCCATCCAGTCTAGGAGATTTCCTTCTCTCCTCAGACCGTCAGAAGGAACGACACGATGGAACGCGTCAGAGAGGAGCTCGATCGCCTGATCCAGCAGCGACGGCTCGGATATTCTTCGATCTCGCGGATGATCGGAAGAAACTCGTCCTACATTCAGCAGTTCATCAAGCGCGGCTCGCCTCGAAAGCTGGATGACGATGACCGGCGCACGCTTGCCAGCTTCTTCGGGGTCGACGAGCAAGTGCTTGGCGGACCGCCTGCACCCATGCGTGACGGGTTGATCGAGATACCCGTGCTCAATGTCGATGCGTCGGCAGGCTACGGAGCGATTGCCGAAAGCGAGACCGCCCATACCCGCTTCGGTTTCGACGAACGCTGGCTTGCCCGGCTGACCCGGGCAAAGAGTGCCAGCCTTTCGATCATCCATGTCCTGGGCGACTCCATGGAGCCGACACTCAGCGATGGCGACGAAGTGCTCGTCGATGCGTCGGACCAGGGTTCGCGGCTACGTGACGGCATCTACGTCCTGCGCGCCGACGATGCGCTGGTGGTCAAGCGCGTGACACTCAAGCCAGGTGGCCGCAAGATCACGATTAGCAGCGATAATTCGGCCTATCCCAGCTGGGATGATGTCGACCGGTCCGAGATTCAGGTGGTCGGCCGTGTCATCTGGTTCGGGCGCGCGGTCTGATCCGACCTGATCAGAACCCCGCAAAACGCGCGCGATGCTTGGCAACGAAGTCCAGCCGGGGGTGATCCCGCGGATCGACCGGAAGCCTGATCTTCTGTCCTGAAGGCGGGAAGAGCTTCAACAGGTCGGACGGCACCTTGTTGTGCGATACGAGCAGGCACAGGTTGTCGTCGAATGTGATGAGATGCCGGTCGAACAGCCAATGGGCGGTAGCCGAGAGTGCCACGCCGTTGGGTACAACATCGGGTCCGCCATCGGCGACAGACCAGATATGAGCCGCCTGTGCCTCGGCTTTCCCGCCACCATTGATGATCCGCAATCCCGTGACGGCGCAGGTGCTGTCATAAGCGTCGAGAACCTGGTTGCGGAAACTGGCGGCACGGATTTTCTTGTTCGCCAGGATCTGTTCGATCCGGCGTTCGCCAAGATCATCGGCAAGGAGAACGGCGGTTGCATCGTCGATGTACCGCTCGTCGAGCTCGAGCCTGATCCGGTTGTCCGGGTCTAGTGTCTCGCTCAGCCCCTGAATGACGATGGCGACGAAATCATCGCCATCGAGCGTGCGCACCGATTTTCCGCGCAGCGTCCTTCCGGCATCGCCAGGACGGGCCATCTCGCGAAGGAAGCGTTCGGCAAAGCGTCCGTCCTTGTCGCGGTAGGAGACCACATCATCGAAAGGTAGATAGTCCCTGACGCGCGCGTAGTAATGGGTTGGATCAGCCTCATCTGGATCGATCCGCTCAACGAAAGCAGTCGCGATGTAGGCCATCCGGCCGCCCGATACGCGGGTTTCGCGATAAAGGATCCAGTCGTTCTCGAGCTGGCGGGCCTGAGGAAGATATTGCGAGGGGAAATGATACCGCTCGGTAATGAGGTCGTCGTAGCGCGAATTGCCACTGATCTCGAAAACACCCTTCACCGGCAACGCTCCGCACTTCTCTCGAACAGGCATCGTGCCTGGTAACGCTGAAATCGTCCAGGCTGTCGGTGATCAAATGCCGATTTCGAAAGGCTTTACCCTTTCCTTGGTGAGTTCCGGCTTGTCACTTGTGGGCGAACCGCTGCCAACATCCTTGTCTTGCGAAAGCCCCTTGGCAGCTGCCGCTTTGAGCCTTTGTGTTACTTCAAGTGCCGACGCTTTCTCGCCGCTGTTGGACTTGATGGCCCGGCCGAGTTTCTCGGCATTGTCTGCAATCAGCGTAAGGCCGTCGCGAAGCCGGGTGACCGTGACCAGGAAGGTCTGCCGATTGGCGAGATTGCGTTCGCGGCTGTCCATCACTGCAATCCCGCGATCCGAGGTAAGTCCCTGCGCCATATGCGCATTGAGGGCGTAGGCGAGGTCCAAGCGTTTGAGCATGGGGTCGCCGCGGCTCAGGCGAAGCTCCTTGCCCGCTGATGTCTTCACCAAGACGCCCTTTGTGTCGATGGCCACGATCCTGGCCTGGTCGGCATTGAATAGCCCGCGCTTGTGGTCGTTGTCGGTCCAACGGATCTTGTCACCCTCGATGATGGAAAGCGATTTGCGTTCGAAGAGCGACAGCCGGCTCTCGACTGCGCCCGGCCGCAAGCGCGCGGGATTGAACTTGCGAACCCGCCCCTTCCTGTCCTCAAGCACGAGCTGCTTGCGCGCATGGTCGATGGTTTTGACGGTGTAGTCGCCCTTGGAGAGTTTCTGGGTGCTGTCGCGCGAGCGAAAGTTGAGGACCATGCCCGGTTGGTATGTGCGAAGGTATCGCAATTCCTCGTGTGTCACATTCATCCGCGAATGAACGGTCAGACGGCCCGATCGTGGGCCAAGCTCGCCATTGGCCTTGAGTCCGCGCTGGACAGCCTCGTTAACCGCAGACCGTAAGGCCCGTCCCGACGCGTAGATCGAGGTCCGATCCCGCTCCGCCGGGCTGAGCGAAAGCCACTTTTCGGCAGCAACAATCGCACTGTCCCCGCGAGCCTCGATGGTTGAAGGAGCAAGAGCCTGGAGCGCATCGTCGATACGTCCCTCCTGCGCGGCGGCCTGGGCTCGCCGCAGGACGGGATCGCGGCCGCGCAAATTCACATCCATGTTGGCGCGCTCGATCCCGGCCTGTTGGACGAGGTCGAAGGGCTTACCGGCATCGACGGCGCCTAGCTGTCGCTTGTCACCGACGAGAACCAGACGATGGACTTCGGCAAGGTTCGCCAGCCTTACCAGCTTGGCCTTGTCCTCGTTCGACACCATCGAGGCCTCGTCGAGCACCAGGACATGGTCTCCGAGCGCGCTCCGAGCCTCACTCAGCAAGGTGGCATTTCCCGGCTCGTGCAGAAGCCTGCCCCATTGCGCGAGAAAGCGGGCAATGGTCATCGAACGGATGCCGGTGTCGCGTTCGAGCATCTGGACGAGCGTGTTCTGCACGGCGAGCCCCAGCACCTGCTTGCCTTCCTCGCGGAGCAGCTGGGCGACCGGCTTCATCACGCTGCTTTTGCCCGCCCCGGCTATGCCCTGGATCGCTACGATCCGGTCACGCGATGAGAGCACAAGGCCCGCCGCATCCTCCTGCCCTTCGTTGAGCGAAATTCCGTGGTTGATCGCGGCAACTGCCTGAACCCGTTCTGCTGCGTCTTTCCGATCCAGGATGGGCGACACTGCACCTCGTCCCTGGTCGACGTTCGCGAGAATGGTGCTTTCAAGTTCAAGCGCCTCGCGGCTCGCCAACCGGCCTTTGTGTTCGCCTTTGCCGGGCTCAAGTGCGCC
This sequence comes from Sphingopyxis indica, assembly GCF_900188185.1. GTDB lineage: Bacteria > Pseudomonadota > Alphaproteobacteria > Sphingomonadales > Sphingomonadaceae > Sphingopyxis > Sphingopyxis indica. Next base: position 55,558 of record NZ_FZPA01000017.1, read on the forward strand.
GCTTCTGACCAATGCGTTCACACGGGTTTCGACGTGGCCCACCGTCGTCGGTAGCCCAAAATCGAGCGCCGCCTTCAGCAATCCCTCACGGGGAAAGGCTGCCTCGCGCTGCGAGAGATGACGCACCGCAGAGGCCACGGCCTGTGCAGCCGCAATGGTCGGCGCATCCTGCTTGAGGACATGGGCAGGGATCAGTGGATCAGCCGGATCGCCCTTGATCCGCTGCGCAAACTCCCTCAGCTTCGCAATCCCGCGCTGAAGGAGGTTTTGCTCTTTCGAGCCTCCGGCGACCTTCGCCGCGGCACGCATCTGGGATGCGTCAATCAGACCACCGAGATCGAGACCGACCTCTTCGGCTCGCTGGCGCCAGGACGCAAGAAGGCCCTCGCGATCGCGCACTGGCTCTTTGCCTTTGCGTGTTTCCAGCGTTGCGACAATCCCTGCCTCCAGTCCGCTCCCGCGCCTGGCTGCGAGGACTTCTTCGCGCCGCGTCGAAAAGGCCATCACCTGCTCGCGGGCAATGCCCGCTGCTTCGAAGTTGCCATGCTTTCCAACCGGCCCGGCCTCGAAGCCCATTTTCTCGACCGCCAGACGAAAGCGCGCCATGGTCATCGAGTTGAGCAGGGTGTTAAACGACCAAAGTTTGTCGTTGCGAAGCGCGCGCCACTTCCCGTCGCTGCCTTGCGTGACGTTCGCCACGACCGCGTGAAAATGCAGATTTGGTTCCTGGTTGCGGTTGGTGTCGTGCTGGAAAAGACCGATCGTCAGGTTATCTGTCGCGACCTTCCCGTATCCAGCCTGACTACCCATCCGGGTCTGCGCCGCGTTCTTTTCTGCCCAGCGCAAGGTCTCGATGACGGCCTCGCGATAGGCATCGATGATCCGCTGGTCTCCGCCCACCAGCGCGAGCAGCGACCAGCTTTTCGGGAGTGAAAATGTGAGGTCGGTTCCCGGCCTGTGGGCCTGGCCCGCGTTGCCGACCTGGATACCGCCGGGAAGCTCTCCCCGCAGCAAGGCATCGAATTGCTCGGCGCTGACGCGGCCCTCAAGGCCAAGTCGTTCCGCTCCCTTCCCGACCCAGGTTCCGGAACGATCGGCATCGGCGCCGGTGTAGTAATTGTCTGCCGCGAAATAGCTCGCAGCAGCCGAAGGGGAGCGCACATTGGCGACGGAAAGCATCCGGTTGGTCCTCGTCACGGCTCCCCTCGCGGCCGGGTAATCCCTCCCTATTTGCCTTTCACATGTCGGGCTCGAACTCGCCGAAATCCTTTTCCGGAGGATCTGCGACCGCACCTTCACGCAGGTCTTTCTCGACCGGCGTGAGAGATTGGTGCCCACTGGTCACCGCGCGAGCTTGGGGCGTCGAACCGCCCTTTCCAGCTGCGTCATCGCCGGCGGTTCCTGGTTCGAACGGATGCTGTTCCGCGCCCATTGCTGGTGCATCCTCACCGGTTTGCACGGCAGCCAGAGGTAGCGTTGGACCTGCATCCAGATGCGTATCGGACCGGGTTTCGGCACGGAGATCACAAGCAGCGCGTCCTGCATTCAGCTTTTCAAGCGGCACAGGCTCCTGCCGATCCTGCGGTTCATCGGCGACACGGCGCTGCCCCTCCAAGTCAAGTTTGAGCTGCCTTAAATCGACAGGCTTACCAGCACCGTCATCGTTCGAGGCGGGATGCTCGTCATTCGGTTTCGAACCCGGTTTTGCTTGGAGCGTCGTTGCCGCAGGACCCTGGCCAGGCTTTACGAGCGGTTTCTCGCGGGCGATGAATCCCTCGGCAATACGGCCACGCGTGCGCGGAATGAGCGAAACCGGCGCAGCGGGGAATCCATCAGGAAATTTGATGTAGGCCGACAACCTCGCAAGGTTCATAAACTGGTCGGGCAGGAGCAATGGCTCGATCTGCCGCCTCGGCGTCAGGCTGACTGCGTCGCGCGCATTGTTGTACCCGTAGCTGTAGCCTTCTTCCATGTCGCGCACCTGCCGGTGGCCGATGAAATCGGAGCACCAGGTCGCTGTCTCTCGATCGGCCGTCGCTAGGATGAGCTTCGTTCGCGCAAGCGAGGAAAGTGTCATGGCCATGTTCTCGCCGTAGACTTCCTTGAGCTTGGCAAACGCATGCACCCCGGTGACGATCGCACCGCCGAAGTTGCGCGCCGTTTGCAGCCCCTTTTCAAGCGCCGGTAGTCGGTGAAGGGCACCGAGCTCGTCGATCAGGAACCACATCCGCAGGTCCTGTGTGCGCTCGAGCGTCATCAGCGTATTCATCGCCGTGTCGAGCCACAGCGTCAGCAACTGCGAGGAGATGCTCATGTCGACATAGCGGGCAGAAAGGAACAGGATCGAGCCCGCCTGGCAGTCGCCTTTGACCCAGTCGCGGACCGAAAAGCGCGGTCCGGATGAGGGCAAGAGCTTGAGCACTTTCGCATTTGCATTGAACACCGCGCGGATCGATTCCGCCATGCGGGCCGCTTCCGGGGCGGTCAGCGGATCGGCCATTGTACCGCGCATCAGCTTATGCACTTCGGACAGGTCAGCGGTCATTAGTCGCCGAGCCAAAGCCTCGTTGGTTGCCATGCCGGCACGGGCAAGATGGAGACACATCTCGACGAACAGCATGCGTGCCGCGAGCACCCAGAACTGTTCTGAACCACCCCCGTCATGGGGCACGAGCGCCTCGGCAGCGGCATGAAACTCGGCTTCCGTCGTGCAGTCGTTGAACACGCTCCATAGCGGACACCGAACATCGACAGGATTGAGAATGATGTCGCGCGCGGGATCGTAGAAGGCCTCTATGAAAGCCCCTGTGAGGTCGAAAATGACCGCGCGCTGGCCGCGTTCACGCGCTTCGGCAACAAGTTCTGTGAGCGCCACCGTTTTACCGGTTCCGGTCGTGCCAATGAGCATGGCGTGGCTCTGTTCGAGCCGCCACGGCCAGCTCACGCCGGCGAGATGTGCGGGTTGGTAATGGCCCGCTTCGGCAAGCGCCGACGAGCTCGCAAGCCGCCACTTCCAGCCGAACTTGCGTCCCAATTCCTCGGCCCGGAATGCCTTGTTGTGACGCTCGATTTCTTCTTCGAGTTCGTCGAGCGAAACCAGCATCGCGCCGCGCTCGTGCTTGCGCTCCTTTGATCGACCGCCAAAGCGCTCGGCGAACCACCAGAAGAACACGAAGGCCGGGATCAGCAGTACCGCTGAGACCAGCAATCCCTGCTTCACTGCCGAACGAAATGCCTCGACCGCCTCGCGCATCGGCGGGAACTCGCGAACGATGCCAAACGGGAGGCCGACCCTTTCGCCGTCAAGCAATTCAAGGTTGACCAGTTTGGCCGGATCGAACTCCATGAAGGCATAGAGACTGGCGTAGATATGCATCCAGACCAGGTAGATCTGGTGATCACTCAGAGCCGACCGCACTTCCCAATAGCAGGTGCCGACCGCTACCAGGCCGGTGACAATCAAGGGGCCCTTCAGGCCAGCTGCAAACATGAAACCAAAGTGGCCGAGCAACTGGCTCCCGCGGGTGAAGTTCAGGAGATTATGCTTCATGGGATTGGCCTCCCATGTTTGCGTTGACGGGGAGGCCAAGACGCTCGAGGCGTCGCCGGTACGCCTCGTGAGTACGGTCGCGCAAACTCGCGTCAGAATGGCTGGCCAGAAGCGCATCGAGCGCCACCGATATGAAGATTGCCTGGCGCGCGGGATCGAGCCCCGCGGGCCGGTCCTTCGCCTCGTTATCGCGCTGCCACGCTGCGACAATGAGGTCACGGATAAAGACGCTGACACTGACGCCATGGTCCGCGGCGCACTGGCGAACCCAGTTACCAACGGAGAGAGATACGAATGTCTGAAGCCGATCTTGTCGGGTCATGAAACAGGTTCCTTGTCGGGCCGACGGAACCTGGCTCACCTTGCGGAAGGTGCTGATGAGAATAAATCGTGAACAACTCGCAGTCAATCGAAAGATTCAGACGATATTTCAGCGTAATAGAGAGATGTGAGTTTTCAGCGGATCAGCGCAAAGCCGCTCTACTCGCAGACGGGTTGATTTCGCCCAAAACCACATTCTTCAGCAATAACAGAGAGGTAAATCCCGAAATCGCGGGGTACGGTGTGCTCCTTTGTTCCCAAATGCGCGAGGTGGTCCAGGCAATAAGGGGATTGATCAAGGACGACTTTTCCCGATCTCCACGTTGAAGCGCGAGCAACCGGGGCTGGCAGCTGATCGCATGCAGATAGGAGGCAGTTTGACGCCTCCAGCCAAAGACAGCACCTGCGAAAGAGGCAGCGGCCAAGGGCGCGTGGGAAGCAAGGCAAGCGGGGCATGTCGCATGCCCTAGCTTCCCGCCGCCCGACCCGGTGCCGGTTCGCAAGTGCGTGCGGGGCCCAAGAGCAAATCAGGCCGCACCCTCAGGAGCGCATCGCAAGATGCGCGGGACAGAGTGCGTCCACAGCCCCGCTCCATTTATCGGGCGCCGCCGCATTACGGTGGGCGGCCGTCAGAGCAACCGACCCAACCGGTCTTTTTGTGCTTGATTGGACTACCCGGCGAACAAGAAAAAAGGGCAGGAACCGTCCCCGGTTCCCGCCCTGTCGGAAGTCTCAAAACTCGTCGAGCATGCCGCCGTGGACCGTGTGGACCACCCGCGCTGCGAGATGTGCTGGCAAGATGTTGTAGTCACCCTCGTCGAGGGCAAAGTACCCGAGTTCGTCATCCTCGATAACGTGCTGATCGAAGAAGCTGTGCAGCGCTCTCTTCTCGGCTGTTTCCAGAGCCTCGAAATAGCTCCGGGACGGAAGGGCGCAATGCATCGAATAAGCCATGATATTCCTCCTGATTTCTGTCGTGAGACGACAGGAGGTGCGCGCGATGGTCTTGTGCATCCCGGGTCAGGGATCGCCCGGATGGGCGACCGCGATAGCGGCGGTGGGGGTAACGATTTTGGTCGCTGCCGGATGCAATCCGGTGGCGGGCAAAATGGTGGGGCCCTGCCGTCCTTGAGGCGGGAGGCGCAAGGCCATCATGCTGGGAGAACCGTGAGCCAGGACCCACCACCTCCGCCCCAATATCGAACGCCTGCTGGGTGCGAATTGCCTTTCCTACACCCCGATGACGCGGGCATGTGAACAACCGGGGAGCAAATCCGAGGGGGACAAAAGGACAAAAAACATGCCCCGAAACAGGAGCGCGATTGCAGCTTTGCAAAAGCTCGAAGCGGACCGCGAGGCGCTCGACGCCAAACAACGCGAACTTGAAGTGCAAGCGGCCAGGGAACTCGGCGAAATCATCCTGGGAAGCGGCCTCGAAAGCTTTTCGAAGAAGGGTCTGAGGAAGGTTGCCGAAGAGCTCGGGAAACTCGGCGAGGATGCCGCGATCGAGAAACTGACGGCGCGCGGTTCAACCCGTGCTTCGAATGCAGCGCCGGGAACCCAGTAACCACAGAAGAAGAGGCCCTGCCGCTTGCGGCAGAGCCTCTTCGTAAGGGGGGCGATCGGGATCGATGTCAGTCGATCTCTGGAGCGTCGGTGTTGTCGCCTCCTTCACCCGAGCCGTTGCCGCGGGAGAGAAAGTCGACCTTGTCGGCGAGGATCTCGGTACCGTAGCGCGTGACCCCGTCCTTGTCCTCCCACTGGGTGTAGTGGATGCGGCCCTGGACGCTGACCAGCTGGCCCTTGGAGCAGTACTGCCCGACGGTCTTGGCGAGGCCGTTGAAGCAGGTCACCCGGTGGAACTCGCTTTCCTTGGCAGTGTAGCCGTTCTCGTCCTTGTAGGTCTTGCCGTCCTTGTCGCGCGCGGGGCGATCGGTGACGACGGTGATCCCGGTGACATTGGTGCCGCCCTTAGTCTCGCGGGTGTCGGGATCGCGAGCGATGCGGCCGGTGAGGATTGCGATATTGGTCATGGTGAAAGTCCTTCAGTTCCTCAAACCGGAGACCATCTCCGGCTTGCGAACATCCAGAAGAAGCAGGGCAAGGGAGGACTGCACCGCAGGAGCGAAGCTCCAAGGGAAACCTGTTCATGACGGGTGGTGCGGGCAGGCGCGCGAAGCGCGACAACACGGCCGTCAAAGGAACGGGTTGCGGCTCCTCAGCTGACCTGATTCAGGACTGTTCGCGAAGAAAGCCGGATGGGTATCGGGTGTGGGCCTGAAGGCTAAGAGTCTGATTCAAAATTATCGTTCATAATTTCATAGCCTTGCGATGCGGCGAGTGAAGAGTTGTATCGAGGCGACGAAGAGCCATGCGGTTGCC
>NZ_FZPA01000022.1 GCF_900188185.1 Sphingopyxis indica
CTTTGGTTCGTTGCAAAACCGCTGAATCAACGACTTGGGCGCGCGTCAAGCTAACCCGCTGACACCACTCAACTTAATTTCGGATCAGGCTCTAAAATCCGATTTTTTGATGCCTTTGCGGGCGGACGGTGCGAGTGCCAAGCGGCCCGTGAAATTCGTGTCGCACCATTCAGAGAATGAATCCCAATCATCCGGGTCAACAATCTCGTCATCCGTATCATCGCCTCGGGACTTAAGCGCATTCTGCAACGTCTCAATCCTGACCCATGCGGCTTGGAGTTGCTTTTCTGCGGCTTCTGCCCTGGCGCCTTCATCTGCCGCTAGATCGAAAGATTGATCAACTTCGCTTCGGAGTGCCTCGTTCTCCTTCTCCAAGGCTTGGCTGCGGCGATTAGCCGCCTGCAATTGCTCGCTGTCCGTTGCCCCCGATGCTGCCTTTTGTTCTTGTTCGATGCGGAGCGCGGCGCTTCGAATCGTCGCGAAGGGAATGACATCTCGGCCAAGCCGCGTGCGCCGCAGGCTGCTTCGCGCAATGGTAGATCTTATGTCTGCTTCTACAATGGTCTGATTTTTTTCAATGCCTTGAGACAGATAGAGGCGATGGTCGTGGGGATCGGCCAGATAATCGAATCCCGGATTATAGATTCTTACTGCCCCGTGAAAGGTAGAGAGCGATTTTTCGAAGGCGTCACTCAATAGATAGGTAAACTGGGCAGGAACGACTGCAATATGTGCGAGGCCGCAAAGGCGCATCGCAAGTTCGTTAACATCGACGAGGGCTCGATCAGGATATTCAGAGCGCTCGTCCCCGGATGCAACGACAACAGGTAATCTTCGCGTCGAACATGTGAGCCACTCGATCAGCCTCTCGGCATCTGTCTTGTTATTGACCACGTGCGGTCGGGTTTTAACGTAAAAATCATCATCGCAAAGGCCGCAATTGTCAGCGATTTGAAGAACCAATCCCGGCACCGAGGGCAGGATACTGATTTGATCTTCTGTCGAATTGACCAGCAGGCGGACGCCCAGAAGTGTCTCCTCGTCATCCCGCTGGCCAAGAGTGACTTCGGTGGACCACACTCTTCCCGGCACGGTCTTGTCAGGATCATCTCCTCGAACGGACCAGACTTTGCTGCTTTCGGCATCGACCCGCACTCCAAGAGTAGTCCGTCCCGCCGACAGCGTTTCGAATGCCAAACCTTCCCAAGCTTCCTGGGGCAGTGGCTGACCCGATCTCTTAGCGGCCCACTTTAGGATTTCCGTTCGGGCCTGCTCGAATGGTTGATCAACATCGTTTGGAATTGTGCCGACAACACGAAGAATTTCCCGTTCCACGATGGCCCGAGGCTTGCGCGTTTTGAACGGCTCCAAGGCGGTCGCCATTGGACCGAGCGCATTCTTTGATAGTTTCACAGTCCTTTCCCCCTCAATCCACGTCAAACAGCCCCGCCAACTGCTCCACCATCGTCCCGCCCAATTGCTCGGCGTCCATGATCGTCACCGCGCGGCTGTAGTAGCGCGTCACGTCATGCCCGATGCCGATCGCGCAGAGTTCGACCGGCGACTTGGTTTCGATCCATTCGATCACCTGGCGCAGATGCTGGTCGAGATAGGCGCCGTGATTGACCGACAGGGTGCTGTCGTCGACCGGCGCGCCGTCCGAGATCACCATCAGGATGCGGCGTTCCTCGGGGCGGTGGACGATGCGGCTGTGTGCCCACATCAGCGCCTCGCCGTCGATATTTTCCTTGAGCAGACCTTCGCGCATCATCAGCCCGAGCGCGCGGCGCGCGCGGCGATAGGGTTCGTCGGCGGGCTTGTAGATGATGTGGCGCAGATCGTTGAGGCGGCCGGGGTGCGCCGGGCGGCCCGCGGCGAGCCAGTCCTCGCGGCTCTGCCCGCCCTTCCACGTCCGCGTCGTGAAGCCGAGGATTTCGGTCTTCACGCCGCAACGTTCGAGCGTGCGCGCGAGGATGTCGGCGCTGATCGCGGCGATGCTGATCGGCCGCCCGCGCATCGAACCGCTGTTGTCGAGGAGCAGGGTGACGACGGTGTCGCGAAAATCGGTGTCGCGCTCGATCTTGTAGCTTAGCGAGTGACCGGGCGAGACGATGACGCGCGCGAGCCGCGCGGCGTCGAGCTGGCCTTCCTCCTGATCGAAATCCCACGCGCGGTTCTGCTGCGCCATCAGGCGGCGCTGGAGGCGGTTCGCGAGCTTGGTCACCGCGCCCTGCAGATGCGTCATCTGCTGGTCGAGATAGGCGCGCAGCCGCGTCAGCTCGTCGGCGTCGCACAGCTCGGTCGCGGCGATGATCTCGTCATGCTTTTCGGTGAAGCGGACATAATTGAAATCAGGAACGTCGGTCGGCAGGCGGTTGGGGCGGACAGGCAGCATCCCCTCGTCGCCTTCGCCGCCCATTTCGGGTTCGCCGTCGGCCTCCATTTCCTGTGCGTCGGGGTCGGTGTCGCCATCGTCGGCCTGGTCGCCGTCCATCTCGGCGCGCGCGTCGACCTGGCTTTCGCCGCTGCCGCCATCCTCGCTGTCCTGTTGTTCCTGGCTCTCTTCGGCCTCGGCCTCATCCTCCTCGCCGCCGTCCTCGGCGCCTTCCTCCAGCGGCTCGTCGCCGTGGATCAGGTCGAGGTGCTGGAGCGCGAGGCGCGCGGTCTGGGCGAAGGCCGCCTGATCGTCGAGCAGCATCGACAGCGCGGTGAGGTCGGCGCCGGCGTCCTGATTGATCCACTCGCGGACCATCGACAGGCCGGTCTCGGTGCCCTGCGGCGAGGTCTCGCCGGTCAGCGCCTCGCGCAGCATCAGCTCGAGCGCGGTCGAGACCGGCACCTCGTCGCGGCTCTGCGCGCGGCTGATCGGGTCGCTGCGCATCCGCATCGCGAGGCTCGCCGACAGGTTGGTGCGCATCCCCGCCATGTTGCGCGCGCCGAGCGCCTCGATCCGCGCGCGCTCCATCGCATCGAACGCGGCGGCGGCGAGCGGCTCGGACGGGCGCGCCGCGGCGTGGAGCTTTTCGCTGTGGTGCTTCATCCGCAGCGCATAGCCGTCGGCGAAGCCGCGCGCCTCGGCGACCTGTTCGCGCGGCAGGGTGCGCGACGGGGTGGGCACCTTGATCGCCTTGCCGATCTGCGCCGGCGCGTCGGCGGTGAAGCCGACCTCGACCTCTGCATCGCGGGTGACCGCGCGCGCGACGCTCGACAGCGCGGTTTTCAGGTCGTCGAGGGGGGTGGGGCTCGTCATGGCGTTTCGGCTTCGGCGTTACGGTGGCAGATGGTTTCGTCCATCTCCTTGGGCATGGACGGGTCGGGAAGCAAGCGGAAGACGTGGCGCCAGCGCGTCGGGCTGCGCTCGGGCCGCGTCCTTTTGCCTGCTATCACAGCGATGAAGTCGCGGCACGCCGCGGCGCTCAGCAGGAAATTGCTGTGGCCGGTCGTGCCGCGCGATACATCGGTGGTGTCGATCACGGTGAGCCCCGGAATCGCATCGGGGTAGCAGCGTTCGGGCAGGCCTTCGGCCTTCAGTTCGGCAGCCTCGAACGGATCGAAACAATAGGGCGAGCCGAGCCGCGGATAGCCGTGGAGCGCGCGCGACGCCGCAAGCGCCTTGTCTTTCAGCGACACATAGAGGGTGATGCGCCGGTCGCGCGCGACCTTTGCGGGCGCCAGCACGCCATCCGAAATATCGCGCTCGAACGTCTCGCGGTCGATGTCGGGCGAGGCGAGGATGATGTTCGAGATATTGCGGCTGTCGGCGCTCGGCGCGGCGCGGTCGACATAGGCGATCGCCGGAACGACGAGCCGCGCGCCGAGCGAATGCGACACGATCACCACTTCCCTGACCCATGGCTGTTCGGCGAGCGCCTTCAGAAAGTCGCGGAAGTTGCGGACGTCGTGATACATGTTCGTCTCGTCGACCGCATAGCCGAGCACATCGTGCTGCGACGGCCAGCTATAGGCGATTACCGGCCCCTCGAACCCGGTCATCCGCGCGATCTGCGCCGCATCCTTGGTCGTGGTCTCGAAACTTTCGCGATAGCCGTGGACATAGAGCAGCACGCGGCCGTGCCGCCTGTCGGTTTCGGCCTGCAAGGCGCGCCACCAGTCGCTCTGGTCTTGCAGCGCGAGCGGCGTGCGAAAGCGCTCTTTGCCACCCACTTTGACGTCGCGCGGCGCCGCAAAGCGGCCATAGCGCACCCGGTCGCCGCGATAGCTGAGCAGCTCGATGTCGGCGGTCCGGCAATCGGGCAGGCGGCTGGTGACGAAGAACAGCGGCAGCGCCGCGCCATCGACCGGCGCGCCGGCTTGGGGCGTACAGCGCGGGTCGGCGACATAGTCGGCATGGCGGACCTTGCCGTAATCGACCCCCGAAATGCAGCCCGACAGAAGCATGATGACTGGCAGGGCTATCCACCGAAAATGCCGCTTCATGCCGCTGCCTCACCCCCTCCGCTGCGGTTAACGCGCAAGCGCGTAAGTCTCGCTGCCTCCCCCATCGAGGGGGAGGGGAGAGTGGCGCGGGGGCCTCACTTGCCGATGACGCCTTCGGGCAGATCCTCGCCAAACACGCGCTGATAATATTCGGCGACGATCATCCGCTCGGCCTCGTCGCATTTGTTGAGGAAGGACAGGCGGAAGGCGAAGCCGATATTGTTGAAGATCGCGGCATTTTGTGCCCAGCTGATTACCGTGCGCGGGCTCATCACGGTCGAAATGTCGCCGTTGATGAAACCCTGACGCGTCAGGTCGGCGACCTTGACCATATTCTCGACCGTCTTTTCGTCGGCCGCGGGCACTTTGGCGAGGATGATCGCGCTTTCGGTCGCGGCGGGCAGATAGTTCAAGGTAACGACGATGTTCCAGCGGTCCATCTGGCCCTGATTGATCTGCTGCGTGCCGTGATAGAGGCCGCTCGTGTCGCCGAGGCCGACGGTGTTCGCGGTCGAGAAGAGGCGGAAATTGGGGTTCGGGCGGATGACGCGATTCTGGTCGAGCAGCGTCAGCTTGCCTTCGGCCTCGAGCACGCGCTGGATCACGAACATCACGTCGGGGCGGCCCGCGTCATATTCGTCGAAGACGAGCGCGGTCGGCGTCTGTAATGCCCAGGGGAGCAGGCCTTCGCGGAACTCGGTGACCTGCTGCCCGTCGCGCAGCACGATCGCGTCGCGGCCGACGAGGTCGATGCGGCTGATATGCGCGTCGAGGTTGACGCGGATGCACGGCCATTTGAGGCGCGCCGCCACCTGTTCGATATGCGTCGACTTGCCGGTGCCGTGATAGCCCTGAACCATCACGCGGCGGTTGTATTTGAAGCCCGCGAGGATCGCGAGGGTCGTGTCGCCGTCGAAGACATAGGCAGGATCGAGGTCGGGAACGCGCTCGTCGGCCTCGCTGAATGCGGGGACAGTCATGTCGATATCGACGCCGAACATCTCGCGCGCATCGACCTCGGTATCGGGTGCCGCGAGGAGCGTCGAACCATGATGGTCGGGGAGGCTGTTCGGGATATCGGTCATGGCAATCGGTCCAACACAGACAGGGAGAGTCGGCGCCCGGCGGCGCGTCGGCTAGCCGGTATAGCCATGGGTTGCGCCTTGCAACGCCTTTTCAGACGATGCCGAGCGCGCGGAGCACCGCCGACTGGTCGTAATAGGGCCGCTCGCAGACGATCCGGTCGCTGCCCGGCGCAAATTCGAAACTTGCCGCCATGCGGATGCGGAACGCCTTGCCGGTCGGCTCGATCGTGCGCAGGCCGAGCTTCAGCGGACCCAGATGCGTTCCCGTCAGCCAGAATTCGACGAGCACCGTGTCGTGCTCGCCATCGGCGGCGATCGCGATGATCTCGTTCGCCTGGTCGGGAAAGGGTTCGCGCGACATCGCGAAATAGGAGCGGACCGCCGCTTCGCCGTCGAACACGGTGCCGGGGCCCATCAGCTCGTAACGCGGATGGTCGAAGGTCGCGAGGACGCCGTCCCAATCGTGCGTGATCTCGAGCGCCATATGGCGTTTCACCGTCTCGATCCGCCGGTCGTCGAGGTCCGCCATCGCCCGCCTCCTATGCGAAAACGCCATTCTTCCGCAAAAGCTGATAGGCTGCAACCACTTCGCCGAGCCGCGTTTCATAGCTGCGGTCGCCGCCGTTGCGGTCGGGGTGATATTTGCGCACCAGATCGCTGTAGCGGCGACGCAGCGCCGAACGATGGGCGCCTGCTTCGAGCCCCAGCACCTGCATCGCGCGATGCTCCTCGGCGGTGAAGCGCGGATCATTCGCTTCGCGCCGCGCCTGATCCATCCGCTGACGGAAGCGCGCGCCGAGCGCATCCATAGGGTCTTTGAAATCGGCCCAGCGCGGCGGCAGGTCGGCGCTTCCCGCGGCGCGAAAGGCGCGGCTTTCGGTTTCCCAGCCCGAGGTCGGCGACTGGGCGGCGAAAATCTGGTCGGCGCTCATGCCCTCGAAATAATTATAGCCCGCGTTGAACTCGCGGACATGGTCGAGGCACAGCCAGCGGTAGGGCGGCGGCCCGTCGGGCGAGCGGTGGCGCGAAGCGGGCGCACGGAATTCGCCGGGCGCGTCGCAGCCCGGCATGTCGCACTGCGCCTCGCGGGGCACGCGGCCGTGGAATCGGTTGGGGCGGGGGCTTGTCATAGTCGTCGTTCCTCCCCAACATGGGGGCATGGCGGAAAAAGGTCCAGTGCAACGCGAAATGGAAGGGCTGCTCGCCGCGGCCTTTCCGGGCGCGAATATCACCCTCAGCAACGACAGCGCGCAGCATCGCGGTCATGCCGGTGACGACGGCAGCGGCGAATCGCATTTCAGCCTGCTCATCATATGGGACGGCTTTGCAGGGCAAAACCGCGTTGCGCGGCAGCGGCTGGTGAACAGGGCGCTCGGCGACCTGCCGGGCCAGCGCGTTCACGCGCTCGCGATCAAGGCGCTCACGCCGGGGGAATAGGAGGAGCGGCCGTGGACGAGCATCGCGTTTACAAATACAGCTTTGCGAGCGTCTATCCGCATTATGTGACCAAGGCGGAGCGCAAGGGGCGGACGAAGGCCGAGGTCGATGCGATCATTTGCTGGCTTACGGGTTATAGCCAGCAGCAACTCGACGATCAGATCGCGGCCAAAACCGACCTCAAGGGCTTTTTTAGCGATGCGCCCGCGCTGAATCCGGCCCGCGACCAGATCAAGGGCGTGATCTGCGGCATCCGTGTCGAGGAGATCGAGGAACCGCTGATGCGCGAGATCCGTTATCTCGACAAGCTGATCGACGAATTGGCGCGAGGCAGGAAGATGGAAAAAATCTTGCGGACCGCCGCATAGGAAAGGCTTTGCCGATGTTCACCGTCATCACCCCCTCGACCCACGACATCGGCGCTTTCGACGTCCGGCGGACGCTGCCCGACAAGGCGCGCACGATGGTCGGCCCCTTCATCTTCGTCGACCAGTTCGGGCCGGCGCATTTCGACATCGGGCAGGGGATGGACGTGCGCCCGCATCCGCACATCAATCTTGCGACCGTCACCTATCTGTTCGAAGGCGCGATCGACCATCGCGACAACCTCGGCACCTATGCGACGATCCGTCCCGGCGCGTGCAACCTGATGACTGCGGGCAGCGGCATCGTCCATTCGGAGCGCACCCCCGCCGCCGAGCGCGCGACCGGTTCGGCGATCTCGGGGATGCAGACCTGGCTCGCGCTGCCCGACGGCAAGGAAGAGATCGCCCCCGCGTTCGAACATGCTGCGAAGGAGGAGTTGCCGCTGATCGAGGATGGCGGCGTGTCGGCGCGCGTCATCATGGGCAGCCTGTGGGGTGCGACCTCGCCGATCACCCAGCATGCCGCGACCATCTATGCCGACATTTTGATGAAGGCGGGCGCCAGCATCCCGATCGAGGCCGAAGCCGACGAGCGCGCGGTGCTCGTCGCGATCGGCGATGCGAGTCTCGACGGCGAGCCGCTCGTGCGCCACAGCCTCTATATATTGAAACCCGGCGAGGCGATGACGCTGCGTGCGGCGAGCGACGCGCGCGTGATGCTGCTCGGCGGGGAAGCCTTTTCGACCCCGCGCCATTTGTGGTGGAATTTCGTCAGCTCGTCGCGCGACCGCATCAATGCGGCGAAGCAGGACTGGAAGGACGGCAAATTCCCGCTCGTTCCCGGCGACAGCGAGGAATATATCCCGCTGCCGGGAATGCCGACGACGCCGGCCTATCCGTGATTTGCGTGCAGAGGCGCGGAGATTTGGGTTCACGCGGAGACGCGGAGACGCGTAGAGCGTTTGTGTGCTCCCGCGAAGGCGGGAGCCCATCTCCAGACGGCTCCATGTTGAACCGGCAGGAGATGGGTCCCCGCCTTCGCGGGGACACACGATCAGGCGCAAACTCGATCACGTCACGACGTTTGGGAAAGAGGGCCGCTTCGCGGCGAGTGCCATTTCTCCGCGCCTCCGCGTCTCCGCGTGAATCTCTTCGAACGGCGCTCTCTGCGCCTCTGCGCGCAATAATCATTCCGCCCGGCCCAACGGGCTTGCCAGACGCGACAAACCCGGCCACCTTCGTTGCGAATTGAAACCAATAGGAGCGGGTGATGAGCGGCGATTTCGAGCAGCGGCGGGTGACGCTTTCGACCGGGGTCGAACTTGATGTCGTGGATATGGGGCCGACGGATGCGCCCGCGCTGATCTTTCTCCACGGCTTTCCCGAATCGCACCGCACCTGGCGCCATCAATTGCCGCATTTCGCGGAGCGCTTCCGCTGCATCGCCCCCGACCAGCGCGGTTATCGCGGCTCGTCGAAGCCGCAGGAGGTCGAAGCCTATACCCCCGACAAGCTGATCGCCGACATTTTCGCGCTCGCCGACGCGCTCGATGTGGGACAGTTCACGATCGTCGGGCACGACTGGGGCGGGGCGATCGCGTGGGGCGTTGCGCTCGGCGGCCAGCCGGGCGGGCTGCATCCGCAATGGGCGGGCAGGGTCACCCGCGCGGTGATCGCCAATGCGCCGCATCCCGCGATCTTCCAGCGGCTGCTCGCGACCAATGCCGAGCAGCGCGAGGCGAGCCAATATATCCGCATCTTTCGCGATCCCGCGAGCGACGCGCTGATCGAGGAACAGGGGATTGCGGGCCTGCTTGCCAAAGCCTTTGCCGGCCGCGTGCCGAGCGGCGGTATCCAGCCGCCCGAGGAAATCGCCCGATTGCTGAAGGATTGGGAAAATCGCGATGCCTGCCGCGCGATGATCAACTGGTATCGCGCCTCGCCGGCCGATGTGCCGCCGATGGATGCGCCCTACGCCGAGCCGCCGGCCATGCCCTTTCCGAAGCTGACCATCCCGACGCTGGTCGTCTGGGCGCTCGACGATGTCGCGCTCCCCGCCTGCAATCTTGACGGGCTCGACGAATTGGTCCCCAATGCGACGATCGTCAAGGTGCCGGGCTGCGGCCATTTCGTGCCGTGGGAGGCGCCGGACCGGGTCAATGCGGCGATGGACGAATTTTTAGAAAGGACGGCGGTTCCCGCCTAGATCAGCGAGCCTTAAATCTGCACCGTTTCCCCGAGCGAAGACGAGGGGCTCTGCCGAGCGAAGTCGAGGCGGCGACGCTGCGGTTCTCGCTCCGCTCGAACGAGCCCCTCGTCTTCGCTCGGGGAGACGGGTCGATTCAGATTTCCTGCAATTTGCTCTAGGGCGGATCGAGCAGGCAGCCGCTCGAGCCCGCATAATGCGCGCTGCGCGACGCGAGGAGGGGGACGCTGCCGGTGATCGTCTTCGTCTCGGGGTCCTGGCTGATCGAGACCATCTCCATTCCCGGCTCGAAATCGCTCTGGCAGCTCTCGAGGGTGCGTCCCTGGACATAGCGGCACGAACAGCCGACCCGCGCGGCATAGGCCGAGCCGAGTTCGGCCTGCGCCTTCAGCGACGGGAATTTCCAGATCAGCAGGATCGCGAGCAGGACGAACAGGATGGCCGCCCACGGCAGGCATCCGCCCCAACGGCTCGGGGCCTTGTCCTTGCGCGGGCGCTCGGCGGGCGGCGGCGGCGCGGGTGTCGGTTCTGCCGTTGCCGGCTCGGGCGGGTTGGTGTTAGTCACGGCGCGCCATGATCACGAAAAAGACCCTGCTGGCAAGTGCCGCGCTCGCGCTCCTTACGGGCTGGTCGCTCACCCATGCGGCGGGGCAGATGGCGCCCCCGGCGCCGGGGCCGCGCTTCGGCCATTCGCTTCCGGATGCTCCGGCCGATACCCCGCGCCCGCTGCCGGCGCTCGATCCCGCGATCAAGGCAAAGGCCGATGCGCTGTTCACCGACGCGGCCGCAGTCGGCGAGACGCGCGCCTTGCTCGTTCTGCGCGACGGCCGGCCGATCTATGAACGCTATGGCACCGGCTTCGGTCCCGATACGAAGCTGATCAGCTGGTCGATGGCAAAGAGCATCACCGCGGTGCTCACCGGCTTCCTCGTCGCCGACGGGCAGCTTTCGCTGAATGCTCCCGCGCCGGTGGCGGCGTGGCAGCGCAGCGGCGATCCGCGCGGCGCGATCACGCTCGCCGACCTGCTCCACATGTCGTCGGGGCTCGAGCATGTCGAAGAGGGCGATCCGGTCTGGAACGGCGATACGGTGACGATGCTGTTCGGCACAGGCGCACAGGATATGGCGGGGTTTGCCGAAGCGAAGCCTGCGGTGGCGCGGCCGGGCGAAGTCTTCAACTACAGCTCGTCGACCAGCGTCATCCTCGCGGACATATTGACCGACGCGCTGACCCCGTCGCAAGGCGCCGATGCCCGGCGCGAGGCGATGCGCGAGTTCATCCAGGGCCGCCTGATCGAGCCGCTCGGCATGACCAGCCTGACCCCCGAATTCGATGCCAGGGGCACGATGATCGGCGGGTCGATCATGCACGCGACCGCGCGCGATTATGCGCGCTTCGGCGAGTTTCTGCGCAATCGCGGCGTCGCGAACGGCCAGCGCCTGCTGCCCGA
The DNA here is from genome assembly GCF_900188185.1 of Sphingopyxis indica. GTDB lineage: Bacteria > Pseudomonadota > Alphaproteobacteria > Sphingomonadales > Sphingomonadaceae > Sphingopyxis > Sphingopyxis indica. The sequence continues at coordinate 10,982 of NZ_FZPA01000022.1, forward strand.
AAGCTGGATGGATTTCATGCTCACGCCCTCGCCGACCGACGGCGGTTATGGCGGGCATATCTGGCTCAACCGTTCGCGCCCGGCGGGCGTCGGCCCGGCGCTGTGGCCCGACCGCGGCCCCAACGACCTCTTCGCCTGCATCGGCCACCAGGGGCAATATATCATCGTCTCGCCGTCACAGCGGGTGACGATCGTGCGGCTGGGGATCACGCGCGACGATCAATTCCCGTCGCTGCGCAGCCATCTGGCCGATTTGCAGGGCGCGCTATAGCAGAAATTCCCCCGTCAGCGTCGTGACGCAGCGGCCCGACAGCTCGACCCTATCGCCGTCGATCCGGCATCCGACATGGCCGCCGCGCTCGCTCGCCTGATAAGCGGCGAAGCGGTCGCGGCCGAGGCGCTGTGTCCAATAGGGGGTGAGCACGCTGTGCGCCGAGCCGGTCACCGGGTCCTCGTCGATCCCCGCGCCGGGTGCGAAGGCGCGGCTGACGACGTCGGCGCCCGAGGGGTCGCCCTCGCCGGGGGCAGTCGCGATGTAGAGGATGTCGCCGCCTTCCTTGAGCGCGCGGAGGTCGGGTTCGAGCGCGCGGACACTCGCTGCGTCGGGGTAGACGAGCAAGGCATAGCCGCCTTCGTGCCACAGCATATCCTGCACCGCGCCGCCCATCGCGCGCGCGACATCGGGCATGGTTTTAGGGGCCGGCGGATAGGCGGGAAGCGCCATGCGATAGCCGTCGCCCTCGCCGTCGCGCGAAACGGTGAGAATGCCGGCCTTGCGCGTGCGAAAGCGCATGTCGTTGCGCCACGGCGCGGCGCTCAGCAGCACATGCCCGCTCGCCAGCGTCGCATGGCCGCACAGCGCGACCTCGACGCCGGGGGTGAACCAGCGCAGCTCATAGTCGGCCTCGCCGCTGTCGTCGGGCACCAGAAAGGCGGTTTCGGCAAGATTATTCTCGGCCGCCATTTTCTGCAGCAGATCGTCGCTCAGCCACTCGTCGAGCGGCATCACCGCCGCGGGATTGCCGGTGAAGGGCCGGTCGGCGAAGGCGTCGACGCGGGTGAGGGGAAGGTGCCGCCAGCTCATGGGTAAAGCAATCCTTTCGTCCATCGCTCGCCATCGCGCACGAACAGCGTGCGCTCGTGCAGGCGATGCGCGCGATCCTGCCAGAATTCGATACGCTCGGGCGTCACGCGCCAGCCCGACCAGCGCGGCGGGCGCGGCACGTCGCGCCCCTCGAAACGCGCCTGCATTTCGGCGAAGCGCGCCTCGAAAGTCGCGCGGCTGTCGAGCGGGCGCGACTGGTCGCTCGCCCAGGCGCCGAGCTGGCTATCGCGGCTGCGCGTCGCGAAATAGGCATCGGCGACGCCGTCCGCGACCGGCGCGACCGGCCCTTCGATGCGGATCTGGCGGCGCAGCGACTTCCAGTGAAAGAGCAGCGCAACCTGCGGGTTTTCCGCAAGCTCGCCGCCCTTGCGGCTGTCGAGGTTGGTGTAGAAGATGAAGCCGTCGGGGCCGTGGCCCTTCAGCAGCACCATCCGCACCGACGGCCGCCCGTCGGCAGTCGCGGTTGCGAGCGCCATCGCGTTCGAATCATTGGGCTCGCTGGCGCGGGCTTCGGCATACCAGGCATCGAACAGGGCGAAGGGCTCGGTGGTCATGGCGATGCTCTTAATCAGGCGGAGGCGCAGGGTCGAGCAAAAGCCGTCTTCGAATGTGAACGGTCATCCCGGCGAAGGCCGGGATCTCGCCCTCGCGTTTTCAATCCCCGTCGAGACCCCGGCCTTCGCCGGGATGACGAACCAAAGGAGCGAATGACGTTCCGGCCGACGGAGCTTGACCGGCTTTCGCAACAATCCCACATGGCCCGAAGCAACGGGCCTTCCCGGCCGGGACCTTATCGGGCTACAGGAGAGATATGGCAGATCCCTATTCCACCCTCGGCGTGTCGAAAAGCGCGAGCGAAGCGGAGATAAAGTCCGCCTATCGCAAGCTCGCCAAGGAACTGCATCCCGACCGGAACAAGGAAAATCCCAAGGCGGCGGAGAAATTCTCCGACGTCACCAAGGCCTATGACCTGCTCTCCGACAAGGAGAAACGCGGCCAGTTCGACCGCGGCGAGATCGACGCCGAGGGGAATCCCGCGATGCCCTTCGGCTATGGCGGCGGCGGCTTTCGCGGCGATCCGCGCGGGCAGGCGCAGGGCGGCTTCGGTGGAGAGAGCGCCGACTTCGGCGATATTTTCGAAGGGCTGTTCGGCGGCCGCGGCGGCGGCAGTCCGTTCGGCGGTTTCGGCGGGCGCGGTGCTCCGCCGCCGCAGAAAGGCGCCAATGTCGCCTATCGCCTGTCGGTTTCCTTCATCGACGCCGCGACGCAGGCGACGCAGCGCATCACGCTCGCCGATGGCGGCACGATCGACCTCAAGCTGCCCGCGGGGGTCGAGACCGGCACCCAGATGCGCCTCGCGGGCAAGGGGCAGCCGGGGCCGGGCGGAAACGGCGACGGCATCGTGACGATCACCGTCGGCAGCCATCCCTTTTTCGAGCGCGACGGCGCGAATATCCGTCTCGACCTGCCGGTCACGCTGAACGAGGCAGTGAAGGGCGCGAAGATCAAGGTGCCGACCGTCGACGGCCCGGTGATGCTGTCGATTCCCGCCGGCTCGACCTCCGGCAAGGTGATGCGGCTGAAGGGCAAGGGCTTCTCGCAAAAGGGCGGCGGACGCGGCGATCAGCTCGTGCGGTTGATGGTCGACCTGCCCGCCGACGACAAGAAACTCGCCAAGCTGGTCGACGAGTGGACCGATAGCCGGTCGGTCAGGGCCGACCTCGGCGTGTGACGCGTGGCTGAGCGCCCGTCAACACCATCCACCGAAGCGCTCGAGCGCGAGGTCGCCGATGAGGTCGATCGCGAATTTCTGGCCGAGGGCCATTCGCCGCAGTCGCCCGAGGCGCGCGCCGAGCGCGCCAAGCGGCTGCATCTGAAGGCACGCGCGCAGGGCGTGATCGAAGACGCGCGCGAGCGGTTGGGTCCGGGGACGCGCATCTTCGAGGTCCTGCGCCGCGTCATCGTCGGCACCTATACCGACGGCTTCATCCATGCGGGAAATCTCGCCTATCTCGCGCTGATCGCGCTCTTCCCCTTCTTCATCCTGCTCGCCGCGGCGCTCAGCCTGTTCGGCGGCAGCGCGGGGGGCGAGGCGGCGATCGACGCGGTCTTTTCGATCATGCCGCCGACCGTTTCGCGCACGCTCGCCGAGCCGATCCGCGAGGTGATGGGCGCGCGCACCGGGCTCTTCCTGTGGCTCGGGGCGCTCGTCGCGCTGTGGACGGTCGGCAGTCTTGTCGAGACGATCCGCGACATTCTCCGCCGCGCCTATGGCACGCATTTCAGCCGCGGCTTTTTCCACTACCGGATCATGTCGATCGGCATCATCACCGGCGCGGTCGTGCTGATGCTGCTGTCGTTCAGCATGCAGGTGCTGATCGTCGGGATCGAGCAGTTCGTCACCCGCGTATTGCCCGAACAATATCAGTCGTGGGGCGTCGTTCTGCTGTCGCGGGGGATTTCTGGCCTCGGGCTGTTTTTTGCGATCTATATGCTTTTCTATTCGCTCACCCCGGCGAAATATCGGCGGCTCAAACGCTGTCCCAAATGGCCCGGGGCGCTGTTCACGACCTGCTGGTGGATCGGCGTCACGCTGGCGCTGCCGCCGCTCCTCGCCAGCCTGCTGCGCTATGATGCGACCTACGGCAGCCTCGCCGGGGTGATGGTCGCGCTGTTCTTTTTCTACCTCGTCGGATTGGGTATGGTGATCGGCGCCGAACTCAATGCCGCGCTGGTCGAGGTTGAGGATTTGGGCCACGACGCTATTGGGCGCATCGACGATGTGAATGTCGGAGATATGGAATGACGGGTCTGATGCAGGGAAAACGCGGGCTTATCATGGGCCTCGCGAACGACAAGTCGCTCGCTTGGGGGATCGCGAAGGCGCTCCACGGCGCGGGCGCCGAACTCGCGATCAGCTATCAGGGCGAGGTGATGCTCAAGCGGGTGAAGCCGCTCGCCGACGAACTCGGCTGCGACTTCCTGATCGACTGCGACGTCTCCGACATGGCGAATCTCGACCAGGCCTTCGCGACGCTCGCGGCGCGCTGGCCGACGATCGACTTCGTCGTCCACGCGATCGGCTACACCAACAAGGAAGCGCTCCGCGGCCATTATGCCGACATCGGCCTCGAGGATTTCCTGCTGACGATGAACATCAGCGTCTACAGTTTCACCGCGGTCGCCAAGCGCGCGGCGGCGATGATGAAGCCGCTCGATCCCGAAACGGGCGAGAGCGGGGGCGCGATGCTGACCTTGAGCTATTATGGCGCCGAAAAGGTCGTGCCGCACTATAATGTCATGGGGGTCGCCAAGTCGGCGCTCGAAACCAGCGTCAAATATCTCGCCAATGATTACGGCCCGCAGGGGGTGCGCGTGAATGCCATCTCGGCGGGGCCGATCAAGACGCTGGCGGCGAGCGGCATCGGCGATTTCCGCCTGATCCTGAAATGGAACGAGTATAACGCCCCGCTGCGCCGCAACGTCACGATCGACGACGTGGGCGGCTCGGCGCTCTACCTGTTGAGCGATCTCGCCTCGGGCGTCACCGGCGAGACGCATCATGTCGACGCGGGCTATCACACCGTCGGCATGAAGCAGGAGGATGCGCCGGACATTGCGCTTGCCTGACGGCGTCCGCATCCGCCCGGCGGAGGCATCGGACGGCGAAGCGATCGACGCGCTGATCCGTGCCGCATTTGCGGGTAGCGCCCATGGCTATCAGGGCGAAGCCGAGCTCGTTCACGGAATCGAAGCCGACGGCGATGCGCTCGTGTCGCTGGTCGCGGACGTCGAGGGCGCGATCGCCGGCCATATTCTGTTCAGCCGGATGAATGTCGAAGCCGATGGCCGCTCGCTTGCCGCAGCGGGCCTCGCCCCGCTTTCGGTGTCGCCCGTGCATCAGCGGCGGGGCATCGGCGGGGCGCTGATTCGCGCCGGCCTCGATGCGCTGCGCGAACGGGGCGTTGCGATCGGTTTCGTGCTCGGCGACACCGCTTATTATTCGCGCTTCGGCTATTCGGCGGACCTTGGCGCGCGCTTCGTTTCGCCCTTTGCCGGCCCGTATTTCATGGCGATGAGGCTCGATGGCGGCGCGTGGCCAGGCGAGGGCCGCGCCGACTATGCGCCCGCCTTCGCCCGCCTCGGCTGAAATCGCCGCACCGGTTGCGCTTGAATTGCGGCGCGAATCCCGCCATCGACCCATTATGGACCTCGCCCTCGCCATCGACCATGTGCAGGTCGCCATGCCGGTCGGCGGCGAGGCGGAGGCGCGCGCCTTTTTCGGCGGCCTGCTCGGCCTTGCCGAACTGCCCAAGCCCGCCGATATGGCGGCGCGCGGCGGCTGCTGGTTCGCGCTCGGCGACCGCCAGCTGCACATGGGCGCCGAACGCGATTTCCGCCCCGCGAAAAAGGCGCATGTCGCGCTCGCGACCGACGCGCTCGATGCGCTGCGCGCGCATCTCGAACGCGCCGGCTTCACGACGCACGACGACAGCGTGATCGACGGGCGGCACAGCTTCTTCACCGAAGACCCCTTCGGCAATCGGATCGAATTCATGGACAGGACGCCGCGCGCATGAGTTTCAACAGCTTCGGACGCGTTTTGCGCTTCACGACCTGGGGCGAAAGCCATGGGCCGGCGCTCGGCGCGGTCGTCGATGGCTGCCCGCCGCGGCTGTCGCTGTCCGAAGAGGACATCCAGCCCTTCCTCGACAAGCGGCGCCCCGGCCAGTCGCGCCATACGACGCAGCGCCGCGAGCCCGACCGGGTGCGCATCCTGTCGGGCATTTTCGAAGGCAAGACGACCGGCACGCCGATCAGCCTGATGATCGAGAATGTCGACCAGCGCTCGAAGGATTATGGGGAGATCGCGCAGGCCTATCGCCCCGGCCACGCCGATTATGCCTATGACGCCAAATATGGCATTCGCGACTATCGCGGCGGGGGACGGTCGAGCGCGCGCGAAACCGCGGCGCGCGTTGCGGCAGGGGCGGTCGCGCGGCTCGTCATCCCCGAGGTGCAGATCCACGCCTGGGTGGCGGAGATCGGCGGCGATGCGATAGATCCTGCCAATTTCGACCTTGAAGAGATTGATCGTAATCCCTTTTTCTGTCCAGATCCCGCCGCCGCGCAGCGCTGGGAAGGCCTGATGGACGACGCGCGCAAGGCGGGCAGTTCCTTGGGCGCGGTGATCGAATGCGCGGCGAGCGGCGTTCCCGCCGGCTGGGGCGCGCCCGTCTATGCCAAGCTCGACGGCGACCTTGCCGCCGCGATGATGGGGATCAATGCGGTCAAGGGCGTCGAGATCGGCGCCGGCTTCACCGCGGCAAAGCTGCGCGGCGAGGAAAATGCCGACCCGATGCGCCCCGCGAGCGACGGCAGCAATCGCCCCGATTTCCTCTCGAACAACGCCGGCGGCATTGCGGGCGGCATTTCGACCGGCCAGCCGGTCGTGGTGCGCGTCGCCTTCAAGCCGACGAGTTCGATCCTCACGCCGGTCCCGACGGTCAACCGGGCGGGCGAGGCGACCGACATCGTGACCAAGGGGCGGCACGACCCCTGCGTCGGCATCCGCGGCGCGCCGGTGGTCGAAGCGATGATGGCGCTCGTCCTCGCCGACCATAAATTGCTGCACCGGGCGCAGTGCGGGTAGAGCCTGATGACATGAGATTGAAACACCGCCTCGCTCCCTGTCGTCATTCCGGCGAAAGCCGGAATCTCGCCGTGGCCTTTTACCGTGAGCGCGAGATTCCGGCTTTCGCCGGAATGACGATTCAGATGAAGAAGAGCGGGTGCTAGCGGCCGATGATCGCCGCTGTCGAGGCCTTCGTCACCGAGCATCAGGCGGTCATCGGCCTCGTCATCCTCGGCCTGATGTTCGTCGGCTTCGTGATGGAGCGCTTTCCGGCGACCGTCGTTGCGATCCTCGGCACCTGCACCTTCCTCTTCCTCGGCATTTTGACCGGGAAGGACCTGTTTTCGGTTTTTTCCAACTCGGCGCCGGTGACGATCGGCGCGATGTTCATCCTGTCGGGCGCCCTGCTGCGCACCGGGACGCTCGACGCGATCGCGAGCCGCATCATCGCGCGCGCGAAGCGGCACCCAAGGCTGGCGCTCGCCGAGATGTTCCTCGGCGTCTATGTCGCGTCGGCGTTTCTGAACAATACCCCCGTGGTCGTGGTGATGATCCCGATCATGCTCAAGCTGGCGAGCGCGCTCGGCATCAGCGCCAAGCGGCTTTTGATCCCGCTCTCATACGTCTCGATCCTCGGCGGCACGACGACCCTGATCGGCACCTCGACGAACCTACTCGTCGCGGCGGTGGCGGAGGATAACGGGCTCGACCGCTTCGGCATCTTCACCATCACGCCCGTAGGCATGGTGGCGGGCGTCGCGGGCATATTGTCGCTCGTCCTGATCGCGCGGCGCTTCCTGCCCGACGATACCGCCAGCCAGATCGCGCTCAGCCAGGAACATCGCAGCTTCCTGTCCGAAGTGCGTATATTGAAGGGCGGCAATCTCGTCGGGCGCCGGCTACGCGATGTTCCGTTCACGAAGCGGGCGAGCGTCAAGCTCGTAGGACTGAAGCGCGGCTCGGCGCTGCGCCGCACCGGCCTTGCCGACGAAATACTCGAAGCCGACGACCGGCTCGTCCTGCGGCTCGACCTTTCGGAGCTGCTTTCGATGCGCGCGAACAAGAATGTCGCGATCGGCCTCACCGCGGGCAGCGAGGAAGTCGACCAGGACGACGAAGCGATCGTCGAAGCGATGATCGCGCCGAGCCACCCGGCGATCGGCCGGCGATTGCTCGAAATTCCCTTCCTCTCGTCGCTCAAGGTGCGCATCCTCGGCATCGCGCGCTTTCGCAAGACTCCGGGCCCGGACCTTCCCAATGCCCGCGTCCAGGCGATCGACCGCATTCTCGTCACCGGTCCCACCGAACAGATCGAACAGCTTTACGGCAATCCGCACCTCTATGGCGTCGGCACGACCAGCGAACGCGAATTCCGCCGCGCCAAGGCCCCGATCGCGATCGGGGCGCTGCTCGGGGTGATCCTGCTCGCGAGCTTCGACCTGATGGACATCGGCGTCGCGGCGATCATCGGCGTCGGGCTGATCCTCGTCACGCGCTGCATCGACGCCGACGAGGCGTGGGATTCGATCGACGGCAATGTGCTGGTGCTGATCTTCGCGATGCTCGCGGTCGGGCTCGCGCTCGAAAATTCGGGCAGCGTCGCGCTGATCGTCGGCGAACTGACCCCGCTGCTGCGCGAGGTGCCGCCATGGGCGCTCGTCGTCGCGACCTATCTGGTGTCGGTCCTGCTGACCGAGGTGGTGACGAACAATGCGGTCGCGATCCTCGTCACCCCGCTTGCGATCGCGCTCGCCCGCGATCTCGGCGTCGATCCCTATCCGATGGTCGTCGCGGTGATGTTCGCCGCTTCGGCGAGCTTCGCGACCCCGATCGGCTATCAGACCAACACGCTGGTCTATGCCGCGGGCAATTACCGCTTCGTCGATTTCTTCCGCGCGGGCATTCCGATGACGCTCGCGGTCGGTTCGGCGACCTGCGTCGCCATCACTTTGCTCATGTAGCTTCTCAAAAAACTCGCGATTGCCCGCGGACCGGCGGACTGTTACGCCCCCGGCTTTATGCTTGCGACGGGTCGCGCAGGGCAGGACGAGGAGGACAGGGATGAACGAGGCAACGGCCGCTACGCCGGAAAAGGGCGAAGAGGCAAGGGCCAGGCGGCTGCAATGGCGGATGCTGGTCGGCTTTGCCGTGGGCCTGTTCACGGGACTCGCCGTCCATTATGGCGCGGCGGACGCGCCGTGGGTCGACACCGTGACCACCTATGTCACCGGACCGATCGGCCAGATATTCCTCCGCCTGCTGTTCATGCTGGTGATCCCGCTGCTCGTGTCGGCACTGATCGTCGGCGTCGCCGAAATGGGCGAGATGCGGGCGCTCAAGACGGTCGGACTGCGGACGCTCTTCTACACCATCATCGTGTCGTCGGTCGCGGTCGCGGTCAGCCTGGTGATGGTCAACGTGCTGCGGCCGGGCGCGGGGGTCGATCCGGTGCTCGCCAATTCGCTGCTCGCCGAGGGCGCGGCGCGCGCCGGGGCGATCATCGAGAGCGCGCATGAATCGAAATCGGGCATCGACGCGGTCGTCGCGATCGTCCCCGACAATTTCTTCAACGCGATGAGCCAGAACGACGTGCTCGCGGTGATGTTCTTCGCGCTCTTTTTCGGCATCGGGCTGATGCTGGTCCAGACGCCGCAGACGCAGGTGCTGAAGACTGCGATCGAGGGCGTGTTCGAGGTCGCGATGCGGCTGATCGGCCTCGTCATCCGGCTCGCGCCGATCGCGATCTTCTGCTTCATGTTCAATCTGGCGGCGCATTTCGGATGGGACCTGATCGCCCGGTTGTCGGCCTATGTCCTCGTCGTGCTGCTTGCGCTCGGCCTGCAGATGTTCGTGATCTTTCCGGTCATCCTGAAATTGTTCGCGAAAAAATCGCCGATCGCCTTTTTCCGCGAGACGCAGGAAGCCTTCGTCATGGCCTTTGCGACCGCCTCGTCGAACGCGACGCTGCCGACGTCGCTGCGCGTCGCGCACGACCGGCTGCGCCTTCCCGACCGGGTCGCGCGCTTCGTGCTGACGATCGGCGCGACCGCGAACCAGAATGGCACCGCGATGTTCGAAGGCGTGACGGTGATCTTCCTCGCGCAATTCTTCGGCATCGACCTGACGCTGACGCAGCAGATCTCGGTGATGCTCGTGTGCATTCTCGGCGGCATCGGCACCGCGGGGGTTCCCGCGGGATCGCTGCCGGTGATCGCGCTGATCCTTGCCTCGGTGGGGGTGCCGCCCGAAGGGATCGGGCTGGTGCTCGGGGTCGATCGTTTCCTCGACATGTGCCGCACCGTCCTCAACGTGATCGGCGATCTCGTCGCCGCGACGGTGGTGTCGGCCGGGGTCAAGGATGAGCCGGCAATGACCGCAGCGCCGCCCGCTTGATCGCGGCTATTCGTTGCGGGCAGCGCGAGACCGCGTGCTCCGGTCCGCGCGCGCGGCGGGGCGTGCTGGCGCGATTCTCGGCTCGGAGCGCGCCGGTGCCGGTCGCGCCGCCGGTGCGGGCCGCGCCGGTCGTGCCGTCGCGGCCGGGCGGCTGGGGCGGGGCGTCGGGCGCGCCGCGGGCTGTCTCACTGGCCGACGGTGTCCGGCGGCCTCGCCGGGCGCACCGGAAGACAGGCCGGGACGCTGTGGTCGCGGCCGCACGGCGGCGGGACGATCGGGGCGCTGCGGATGATTTGCGGCGGGCGGCCTGTTGCCGGGTCGCGCTCCGTCCGATCGATCGTCGTCGCGATGACCGTTCCAGCCGCTCGGACGGCCAGGTCGGTTCGGCCGCCCCTTGTCATCGTCGCGATCATGTCCGTTCCAGCCTCCCGGGCGGCCGTCATGGTCCCTGTCGCGGTCGTGCCCGTTCCAATTGCCGGGGCGGCCAGGTCTGCCGGGACGGCCGTTCCAGTCGTCGCGATCGCGGCGATGCTTCCACCAGGCGCGGCGGCCGCCCCAATAGTTGAGGTAGCGGCCGTTCAGCGGATAGCGGTTGCGGTAATTGTCGTACATCCACAGGCCATAGCCGGGGTAGAAATAATTATCGTACCAACCGCCGCCAAAGCCGATGCTGACGAAGCCGCTGCCATAGTCGGCCGCATCGTAGCAGTCGTACCCATAACCATCGTCATAGGCATAGGGGTCGTAGTCATAATAGGAATTGCCGCAGGCATAGCCCGCCCCGCCATAGCCGGCGCCATAGACGTCGCCGTAATAGCAGCCGCCGAGCGTCGTCGTCGCGAGCGCGCCGAGCGTGAGCGAAAGGGGACGGCGGAAATATTTGCGCATGGGTTCGATCCTCGCGAAAATCCGACCACGCGGATCTTCGCTTTCGCTGCCTGAATGGCCGAGGCGAGTTGAATTTGCGCTGAATGGGCGCGGCGCGGCGGACGCACGTTACTTGCATCATTGTCAGTAGTGCGATAGCCTTTGCATCAGGCGAGATGGATGGAGAGTCGCGCACGATGAATGCCCCGGCGAAGATCGAATGGTCACAGGCGCGCTTCGGGCCCGACACGCAGCATTGGCTGCCGCGCAGTTCCGGCAGCAGCCTCGACCATATTCCCGGCGACGACGGCATCCCGGTTTTCGGCACGACGCTCGCGCAGATCAAGGACCCGACCGGCTTCACCAACCGCATGGTGGCGCGCTTCGGCAAGGTCTATCGTGCGAAGAGCTTTGGCGGCCGCGGCGTTTCGCTCGTCGGGGCGGAAGCGAACGAGCTGGTGCTCTTCGACCGCGACAAGCTGTTTTCGTCCGAACAGGGGTGGGGGCCGGTCCTCAATCTGCTCTTCCCGCGCGGGCTGATGCTGATGGATTTCGACAAGCATCGCGCCGACCGCAAGACGCTGTCGGTCGCGTTCAAGCCCGAACCGATGCGCCACTATGCCGCCGCGCTCAACGACGGCATCCGCGACCGCGTCGCCGCTTGGAGCGGCAAGACCTTCCCCTTCTATCCGGCGATCAAGCAGCTGACGCTCGACCTCGCCGCGACGAGCTTTCTCGGCATTCCATGGGGGCCGGAGGCGGAGAAGGTCAACAAGGCCTTCGTCGACATGGTGCAGGCGTCGATCGGCATCGTCCGCGTGCCGATGCCCTTTACCGCGATGGGCCGCGGCGTCGCGGGCCGCAAATATCTCGTCGACTATTTCGCGCAGATGGTGCCCGAGCGCCGCGCGTCGTCGGGCGAGGACATTTTCACGCAAATCTGTCAGGCGAAGGACGAGGGCGGCGACTATCTGTCGGTCGAGGCGATCGTCGATCATATGAATTTCCTGATGATGGCCGCGCACGATACGATCACCAGCTCGATCACGTCGCTCGTCTGGCTGCTCGCGAAGCACCCCGAATGGCAGGACAAGCTGCGCGAGGAGATGCTCGCGGTCGCGCCGGCGGGCGAGGGCGTCGGGCATAACAGCCTCGGCGAACTCGAACTCACCGAAATGGCGTTCAAGGAAGCGCTGCGGCTGATCCCGCCGGTCCCCGCGATCCCGCGCCGCGCGCTGCGCGATTTCGAATTCGGCGGCTATCATATACCCGCCGGCACCAACATCGGGATCAATCCCGCCTACACGCATATGATGGCCGAATATTGGCCCGAGCCCGAGCGGTTCGATCCGATGCGCTTCGCGCCCGAGGCGGTGCGCGGGCGGCACAAATATGCGTGGGTTCCGTTCGGCGGCGGCGCGCACATGTGCCTGGGGCTCCACTTCGCCTATATGCAGGCGAAGATCTTCTTCCACCATGTGTTGACGACGCACCGTATCACGGTCGCCGAGGGCTATGCGCCCGACTGGCAGATGTGGCCGATCCCGCGGCCGAAAGACGGGCTGACGGTGCGCTTCGACCCGATCTGAGCTTGCGGGCCGGAGCGGGCTGCGCCACCGTGCGGCGGTGAAGAGTTTCCGCCCCTATCTCATAGGTTTCGGCATCGCCGTGCTGTTCACCATCGCGGCGATCCGCGCGATGGCCTGGCTGCGCGCGCATCCCGAGCACGACCCGACCGCGCGCTTCGAACTCGCGCAGCCGCAGGGCTGGGCGACGCGGCGCAAGCTGCTCGCGCTCGCCGGCGACGACACGGCCTGCTTTGCCGCCTTCGACCGCGCGGGCGCGGGCTACGAGCGCCGCGCGCCGATGGGCGAGGGCGCGTGCCGCGCGAGCCAGCGGATGATCCTGACGGGCAATGCGTTCGTACCGACGATGCAGCCTGCAAATGCGGCGCCCGGCTGCGCGGTCACCGCGGCGATGGCGCTGTGGACGCGCGATGTCGTCCAGCCGCTCGCGCAGAAATATTTCGGGCAGAAGGTCGCGAAGCTCGAAAATCTCGGCAGCTATAATTGCCGCAAGATTGCCGGGCGGCAGGCGCAGAGCGAGCATTCGACCGCCAATGCGATCGACATTTCAGCCTTTGTCTTTGCCGACGGAACGCGCGTGTCGCTGATCAACGACTGGGATCAGGGCGACCGCCGCAGCGAGTTCCTTCATGCGGTGCGCGACGGATCGTGCGACCTGTTCAGCACCGTGCTGTCGCCCGACTACAATCGCGCCCACGCCGACCATCTGCACCTCGACATGGCGGTGCGGACCGCGGGATGGTCGGTATGCCGTTAGCTCAGACCGTAAAGCTCTCGCCGCAGCCGCACGCGCCCTTGGCGTTGGGATTGTCGAAGACGAAGCCGGCGGCGAAATCATCCTCGACCCAGTCCATCGTGCTGCCGATCAGATAGAGGACCGAGGCGCCGTCGATGTAGAAGGTGCCGCCCGGCGTCTCGATCTTTTCGTCGAACCTTTCCTCTTCGGTCACATAGTCGACCGAATAGGCGAGCCCCGAACAGCCGCGGCGCGGCGTCGACAGCTTGACGCCGATCGCGCCTTCGGGGGCAGCGGCCATCAGCTTCGCGATGCGCGCTTCGGCGCCCGGCGTCAGCGTGACGGCGGCGGGGCGGGTGCGGGGTTTGGTATCGGTCATATATAAACTCCTAACCCCCTCCTCTTCAGAGGAGGGGTAGCGAGACTTGCGAGCTTGCTCGCTAGTCGCAGCGGGGTGGTGCTCCTGCACGGTGCTCACCACCCCAAAACCTCCTCCTCTGAAGAGGAGGGGCTTAATCCTTCACAGCATCCCCAGTTCGAGCCGGGCCTCGTCGCTCATATTGGCGGGCGACCAGGGCGGGTCCCAGACGAGATTGACTTCGGCATCGCCGACCCCCGGAACCGCGCCGACGCGCAGTTCGACCTCGCCCGGCATCGATTCGGCGACCGGGCAATGCGGCGTGGTCAGCGTCATCGTGACCATCACATGCCCCTCGTCGATCTCGACATTGTAGATCAGGCCCAGATCATAGATGTTCACCGGGATTTCGGGGTCGTAAATGTCCTTCAGCGCATTGATGACGGCTTCATAGAGGTCGCCGCCGACCGCATTGGGGTCGGCCGCCGCGGGTCTGGCGGCAAGGAAGCCCTCCAGATAGTCGCGCTTGCGCTCCAGCTTCTCGGGCGCGGTCTCGGCGTCGGCGACGCGCGCCTTGGGCGGCGCCTCGACGCTGGTGACTTCCTCGACCCTGATGCTGCTGTCCTCACTCATCCGAAAATCCTTTCGACGCGCGCCAGTCCTTCGATCAGCGCGGTCACATCGTCTTCATTGCTATAGAGCCCGAAACTCGCGCGCGCGGTCGCCGGAACGCCCAGATGCTCCATCAGCGGCTGCGCGCAGTGGTGCCCGGCGCGGATCGCGACCCCGCTTTCGTCCAAGATAGTGCCGATGTCGTGCGGATGAACCCCCGCCATCGCGAAGCTGACGATTCCGGCGCTGTTTTCGGGGCCGAACAGGCGCACGCTGTTCTTGCGTGCCAGCGCTTCGCGCAACCGCCCGACAAGGGCGCATTCATGCGCATGGATCGCGTCGAGCCCGATCGCATCGACATAGTCGACCGCGGCCGCGAGCCCGAGCGCCTCGATAATCGCCGGCGTCCCCGCCTCGAAGCGCGTGGGGGCGGGGGCATAGGTCGTCTTGGCAAAGGTCACGCGGTCGATCATCGACCCGCCGCCCTGCCACGGCGGCAGTGCATCGAGCTTGTCGCTCCACAGCACCCCAACGCCGGTCGGGCCATAGAGCTTGTGCCCCGAAAACGCATAATAGTCGCAGCCGAGCGCCGACACGTCGACGGGCAGCCGCGGCACCGCCTGGCAGCCGTCGATCAGCAGCTCGGCGCCGACGCGGTGCGCGAGATCGGCGGCACGCGCGACGTCGAGCGGGCTGCCGAGCACGTTCGAGACATGGGCCAAGGCGACCATATTATGCTCGGAGGTCAGCAGCCTTTCGGCGGCATCGAGGTCGATGCGGCCGTCGTCGGTGAGCGGGCAAACGTCGACCTGCCACCCCGCGAGCTGCCACGGCACGATATTGCTGTGATGCTCGAGCACCGACAGCAGCACGCGGCCTTTCTTCGGATGCGCATAGGCGACGAGGTTGATCGCCTCGGTTGCCCCGCGCACGAACGCCACCTGCTCCTCGCGTGCACCGATAAAGCCCGCGATCCGCCGCCGCGCCGCTTCATAGGCAAGCGTCATGTCGGCCGAGCGCGCATAGACGCCGCGGTGGACGGTCGCATAGTCGCGGCCCATCGCGGCGACCGTCGCGTCGATCACCGCCTGCGGCTTCTGCGCGGTGGCGGCGGTGTCGAGATAGTGCCAGCCGGGGGTCAGGCCAGGGAAGTCCTTCCTCAAATCCTCCCCGGAACGGGGAGGGGGACCGTCCGCAGGATGGTGGAGGGGCACAGGCGGTTTGCGCGATGTATCGGTGGAGCGTGTCCCCGAGGGTGCCCCTCCACCAGCTTCGCTGGTCCCCCTCCCCGTGCCGGGGAGGATTTTTGCGTCGCCGCTCACACCAATTCCCCCAGCTTCGCCAGCGCCAGTTCCTGCAACCGCGCTTCATCCTCGGCGCCGTCGAACACGCCGGCGACGAACGCCTGCAACAATATCGTCTTCGCCTCCGCCGGCGGCATCCCGCGCGACTGAAGATAGAATAGCGCCTCTGCATCGAGTTCGCCGATCGCGCAGCCGTGCGCGCACTTCACATCGTCGGCGAAGATTTCGAGTTCGGGCTTGGCGTTGGCCGTCGCGCTACGCTCGATCAGCATCGCCTTCACATCCTGCTCGCTGTCGGTCGCCTGCGCATCGCGCGCCACCGCGACCTTGCCGAGATAGGTGCCCGTCGCGGTGCCGCCGAGCACCGAGCGCACGACCTGCCGCGACGTCGCGCCGGGTTCGGCGTGGGTGACGGTGGTGATGATCTCGAGCGTCTGCTCGCCGCCGCCGATCTGCGCGGCGCCGAGCGTGAAGTCGGCGCCCTCGTGCAGCGTGACGGTCAGTCCGATGCGGCCATAGGCGCCGCCGATGTTGAGCAAATGCAAAGCCGCCTTGGCATTCCTGCCGATGCTCATTTCGATCTGATGGATGCGGCCTTCATCCTGCACGATCGCGCGTTTGAAATCGCCGCCCGCGGGCACGACGATGCTCTCGGGCGCGGGCAGCGGCCAGAGGCGCGCCAGCGCCTCGATATCGCTATAGCGCCACGCCTCATCGCGGCGCGTGGGGAGGGAAGCCGTGGTCACGCCGCGACCTCCCACGCGTCGTCACCCCGGACTTGATCCGGGGTCCACGCGGTCATGGATGCCGGATCAAGTCCGGCATGACGATGAAAGGAAAGGTGCGTGCAGATGCTCAAGCCGCCACCTCCGCATAGCCATGCGCTTCGAGTTCGCGTGCGAGTTCGGGGCCGCCCGACTTGACGATCCGGCCGGCGGCGAGGACGTGGACGAAATCGGGCTCCACATAGTCGAGCAGGCGCTGATAGTGCGTAATCAGCAGCACCGCCTTGTCGGGACGCCGCATGATCGTGTTGATGCCTTCGCCGACGACGCGCAGCGCGTCGATGTCGAGCCCTGAGTCCGTTTCGTCGAGGATCGCGAGCCTGGGATCGAGGATGCCCATCTGCACCATCTCGTTGCGCTTCTTCTCGCCGCCCGAAAAGCCGACGTTCACCGGGCGCTTGAGCATGTCCATGTCGAGCTTCAAGAGCCCCGCCTTCTCGCGCGCGAGTTTCAGGAAATCGCCGCCCGACAGCGGTTCTTCGCCGCGTGCCTTGCGCTGGGCGTTCAGGCTCTCGCGCAGGAACTGGACGTTCGACACGCCGGGGATCTCGACCGGATATTGGAAACCGAGGAACAGGCCCGCCGCAGCACGCTCGTGCGGGTCGAGGGCGAGGAGGTCGATCTCCTCTCCATCGTCACCCCGGACTTGATCCGGGGTCCATTCCGGCGCCGCAGTCGTGGATGCCGGATCAAGTCCGGCATGACGAGGAGCGGTGAGGGTCACCGACCCCTCGGTCACCTCATACCCCGGCCGCCCGCCGAGCACATAGGCGAGCGTCGACTTGCCCGCGCCGTTCGGCCCCATGATCGCATGGATTTCGCCCGCGTTGATGATGAGCGACAGGCCCTTCAGGATCGGCTTGTCGGCGACGGCGGCGTGGAGGTTTTCGATTTTGAGCATGGTCATCTTTCTAGCCCCTCCCCTTCAGGGGAGGGGTTGGGGTGGGGGCTATCGGCCTGACGCAAGGTTTCGACAATTAATCGAAGCACGCCGTCCATATTGGTCAGCACATCGCGGTTTGTGACGTGGATGACCCGGTAGCCCATCTGACCCAGCGCGGCATCGCGGCTGCGATCGCTCGCTTCGCCATGCGTATCGCCATCGACCTCGACGATCAGCTTCGCGCCGGAACACATAAAGTCGGCGATGAATGCTCCAATCACCTGCTGGCGACGGAACTTGCATCCCTCAAGCTGCCCGTTCGACAATCGTCGCCAAAGTCGCTTTTCGGGTTCGGTCGGGTTGTTTCGCATGTGGCGGGCGCGACGCTGTAATTCGGCGATGTCCAAGGCCGATAGCCCCCACCCCCGGCCCCTCCCCTGAAGGGGAGGGGTGGAGAGGCGCCTCGACATATCGCGGCTACTCAAGCCCCTCCCCTGAAGGGGAGGGGTTGGGGTGGGGGCTATCGTCATCCCACACTCCCCTCCAGCGAAATTCCCAGCAATTTCTGCGCTTCCACCGCGAACTCCATCGGCAGCTGCTGCAGCACTTCCTTCGCGAACCCATTCACGATCAGCGCCACCGCCTCTTCCTGCCCCAGTCCGCGCTGCATGGCATAGAACAGCTGGTCGTCGCTGATCTTGCTCGTCGTCGCCTCATGCTCGACCTGCGCCGAGGGATTGCGCACCTCGATATAGGGCACGGTGTGCGCACCGCACTGGTCGCCCAACAAAAGGGAGTCGCACTGGGTGAAGTTGCGCACGCCCTCGGCATTGGGCGCGACGCGCACCAATCCGCGGTAGGTGTTGTTTGATTTGCCCGCGCTGATGCCCTTGCTGACGATGGTCGAGCGCGTGCGCTTGCCATTGTGGATCATCTTGGTGCCGGTGTCGGCCTGCTGATAATTGTTGGTGACCGCCACCGAATAGAATTCGCCGACGCTGTCGTCGCCGTTGAGGACGCAGCTCGGATATTTCCAGGTGATCGCGCTGCCGGTCTCGACCTGCGTCCACGACACCTTGCTGCGCTTGCCCTGACAGAGCGCGCGCTTGGTCACGAAATTATAGATGCCGCCCAGCCCCTCGGCGTTGCCGGGATACCAGTTCTGGACGGTCGAATATTTGATCTCGGCATCGTCGAGCGCGACCAGTTCGACCACGGCGGCGTGAAGCTGGTTCTCGTCGCGCATCGGCGCGGTGCAGCCTTCGAGATAGGAGACATAGGCGCCCTTGTCGGCGACGATCAAAGTGCGCTCGAACTGCCCCGTATTCTCGGCGTTGATGCGGAAATAGGTCGACAGCTCCATCGGGCAGCGCACGCCTTCGGGCACATAGACGAAGGTGCCGTCCGAAAAGACCGCGCAGTTCAATGCCGCGAAATAATTGTCGTGCTGCGGCACCACACGCCCTAGCCACTTCTTCACCAGCTCGGGATATTCGCGGATCGCCTCGCTGATCGACAGGAAGATGACGCCGGCCTTTTTCAGCTCCTCGCGGAAGGTGGTCGCGACCGAAACGCTGTCGAACACCGCGTCGACCGCGACCTTGCGCGCGCCCTCGACGCCCGCGAGCACCTTTTGCTCCTCGATCGGAATGCCCAGCTTTTCATAGACTTTCAGGATTTCGGGATCGACCTCGTCGAGGCTCTTGAGCGCCTCCTTCTTCTTCGGCGCCGCATAATAGTACGCGTCTTGGTAGTCGATCGGCGGCACATTCAGCTTCGCCCAGTCGGGCGGGGTCATCGTCAGCCAGTGGCGATAGGCCTTCAGCCGCCAGTCGAGCATCCATTCGGGCTCGTTCTTCCTGGCGCTGATGAAGCGCACCGTATCTTCGCTGAGTCCCTTGGGCGCGAAGTCGGTTTCGATGTCGGACGACCAGCCATGCTCGTAATCGGCGACGCGTAGCGCCGCTTCGCGCGCGGCCTGATCCTTGACGCCGATATCTTTTGTTGGGGTTTCGGTGTTTTCGGTCATGCTTCTATCCTCCCCTCCCGCTTGCGGGAGGGGATATTCGTGGAATGGGCGGCCTCTACAGGCCCTCCCCAAACCCCTCCCGCCTGCGGGAGGGGCTTGACGAGACTCGCGAGGCTGATCTCAGCCAGCGCACCGCGCACCGCGCCGTTGACGACGCCCCAATGCGGCTGCACCTTGCAATTGCCCTCGAGCGCGCAATCGTGGCGCCCCGCCTCGACACAGCTTGTCAGCGCGATCGGTCCCTCGACCGCCTCGATGATGTCGGCAACGTTGATCGCCGCCGCGGGGCGCGCCAGCCGCACCCCGCCGCCGGTGCCGCGCGTCGAGACGAGCAGGCCGGCGCGCGCAAGGCTGCTCACCAGCTTCTGCGCGGTCGGCCCCGGAATCCCCGTCTGTTCGGCGAGCAGCCCCGCGTGCAGCGGCACCGACCCGCATTGGCGCGCGGCGGCGCTCATCAGCACCACGGCATAGTCGGCAAGATTGGACAGGCGCATCGCTTGGTCCGGGCTCTTTCCCGTTCGAATTGCGAACGATTCTTAACTGGAGTAAATTACTCCACTTATATAGAGAGGACGTTCCGGCGGTGCAACCCGTGCGGCTTCGTATGCGACGATAAAAAAATGGCACCCATCTGGCCGAAGCCAAATGAGTGCCGAGATGAAGGTCTCAGTCCTCGTCAGGAGGAAGAGCTCTTCTGGGTCGCAAGGGCCGAATAGGCTTCGGCGATGATTCGGGATTGTATGGAAACGCCAAAACGACATCTCGCGCAATTTTAGTTGGTTAACGCGTGGTGACGCTTTCGTGTCAGGTATCTGACACCAGCGGGCTGACCCGGCCTGCCAGCTGCTTGCGGCCGCGCGTCGTCGCTTTCGTATAGAGCGTCGGATGCGAGAGCTGCCCGGGCGTCGCCCCGGCGAAGCGCTTGATCTCGCGGATCAGGTGCGACTGGTCGTAGAAGGCGTCGGCGAGCATCGCATCGTCGAGCGTTTCGCCGCGCGCCAGCGCCGCGGCGGCACGCACCGCGCGATATTTACGCGCGAGCATCCGCGGCGGCAGGCCATAGAAATGCTTGGTCATCCGCTCGACCGAGCGGATCGACATGCCCGTCGCTTCGACCAGGTCGCTGACCTGCGGCGAGGCGTGCGAGGCGAGCCATTCGTCGACGGTGCGCGTGAACCACACCGGTGCGGGCTCGTTCTTCTTCAGGATTTCGCGGACGAAATTATTGCCGATCACCAGCCGTTCTTCGGTGCCCGAAGCCTTGTCGAGCGCGTCCGCAACCTCGACCATCCAGTCGCCGAACAGCGCGGTCGCGTCGATCGCGCGGTCAGTGAGCTTGTCGGCATCGTCGCCCATCAGCGTGGCCCAGCCCGCGGGCATCATGCCGAAACCGTAAAGGCGCGTCGTGCCGCGGGCGATCGCGCGCACGCGGCCGCTCGTCGGGCCGATGATCGTGGCGCGGCTGGCCGGGACGACATGGCCGTCGGCGAAGATATATTCGCCGTCGGGATTGCTCATCACGCGGAACTGCGGCCGGTCGGCGCGCTCATATTCGTCGAAATGGGGGATGTTGATGCGCGCGACGTAAAAGCTCGACACCATCTCGGCCAGATCGGGATCGGGCGCGAAATATTGCAGCTCGAACGGCGGTTCGCCGTCACCCGGCGGCGGCGTTGTGTTTTGCGTCATGACGAGACCGACCCCGACAGCTGTCGCTGCCTTGTTGCTTGAAACAAAGCATTTGCTTTTCAGCGCGACCCGTCAAGAGGCAATTTTATGCCGCCGATCAGCCTTTTTGCGCAGCGATCCACGCGTCGACGCGCCGTTCGAGAATGTTAAGCGGCACCGGTCCCGATTTCAGCACGACGTCGTGAAAGGCTCGAATGTCGAAGCGATCGCCGAGCGCGGCGCGCGATCGTTCGCGCAATTCCATGATCTTGAGCTTGCCGATCAGATAGGCTGTCGCCTGCCCCGGATAGACGATATAGCGCTCGATCGCCTTTTCGATGTCGCCGTCGGGATTGGGCGTATTCTGTTTCAGATAGGCGATCGCCTGCTCGCGGCTCCAGCGCCGGTCATGAATCCCGGTATCGACGACGAGCCGGCACGCGCGCCACAATTCCATCCCGAGCCGCCCGAAGTCGCTGTAGGGGTCGGTATAGGCGCCCATGTCCTTCGCGAGTTCCTCGGCGTAAAGTCCCCAACCCTCGGTATAGGCGGTAAAGCCGCCGAAGCGGCGGAAAGCGGGCAGGCCTTCAAGTTCGGTCTGCACCGCGCGCTGCAAGTGATGCCCCGGAACGCCTTCGTGATAGACGAGCGCCTCGAGCTCGGTCTTCGACATGTCGTTGAGATCATAGAGGTTCACATAATAGGTGCCGGGGCGCGATCCGTCGGGAGAGGGCGACTGGTAAAAGGCCTTGCCCGCCGATTTCTCGCGAAAGGCTTCGACCGCCTTCACCTGCAAGGGAGCCTTGGGCAGCGTGTTGAACCAGGCGGGAAGCCGCACCTCCATCGCCTTCACCTTGGCATCGACATCGGCGAGATAGGCTTCGCGGCTCGTGTAATAGAATTGCGGGCTCGTGCGCAGATGCTCGAAAAATTGCTGAAGGCTTCCCTTGAAGCCGACCTTCTCCTTGATCCTTTCCATCTCGCCGTGAATCCGCGCGACTTCGCGCAGGCCGAGTTCGTGGATCTGGTCGGCGGTCATGCCGGTGGTCGTGTAATTGGCGAGCAGCGCCTGGTAATAGGCCGCGCCGTCGGGCAGCCGCCACACGCCGTCCTCGGTCGGCGCACCCGCCTGCTGCCGCCGCATTTCGGCGAGCAGGCGCGCATAGGCGGGGGCGGCACTCTCGTTCCATGCCGCCTTTGCGGCCTCGACGATCCGCGCCTTGTCGGCGTCGGCGGCATCGAGCCTGGCGGCCTTCGCCTCGATATCCTCGATCACGGCATTGTCGGGACGCAGCAGATTCTCGATGTCCGAAATGACATAGGCATAGACCCACTTCGGCGGCTGGATACCCTTGGCGGCGCGCTCGGCCGATTGTGCCGACAATTGATCGAGCACCGGCCCCATGCCGCGAATGCGCGACACATAGGCCTCGGCCTCGCTCAGATTCGATACGCGGTGGATGTTGATCAGAAAGGCGGGCATCCGGCTCTGCGCGCCGTTCATCTGATCGAAGATATAGCCATGGTCGCGAAAGGCGAACAACCGCTCGTCGCGCTCGGCCTGCGCGTTGAACAATTCGAAGGAGAGCGCATCGTCGGCCGGCAGCGTCGCGGGATCGAAGCTGCTGCGCATCGCCGCCGCCGCCGCCTGTTGCAGCTTGTGTTCGGCGACTTCCGCCTCGTCGCTGACATCGTCCCATTTACCGTAATCGGCGTCGCGGATGCCGCGATAGGCCTTGCTCAGCGGACTGAGCGAAAGCTGCGCTTCGTCATATTTTTCGAAAAATTCGGCCAGCCCGGCACCAGCCGGCGCCGCGGACGCGGCGGCTGGCGGCGCCTGTTCGACCGCAGCGGGGGCGCAGCCGGCGGCGGCAAGGACGAACAGGCAGCTCGACAATTTGGCGGCAAGGCGAAGGTGCGACACGATTACTCCCCGTTTTTCCATAGCTTTTTTCTGGCCCGCCGCGGGGCTTGCCATAGTGCCCCGCGCGGCGCAATGGCGAGCCATGTCGTTTCTCGCCTCCGCCGCCGACGCCGCCTACGCGCTCATCCGCCCCTTCGTCCATGCCAGCGACGGCGAGGCGGCGCACGATCTGACGCTCGCCGCGCTCCAGCCGCTGCCGCGCGCGCGGCGCGCGCTCACCAGCCCGGCGCTTGCCACCGAGCTTGCCGGCATCGCCTTTCCCAACCCGGTCGGCCTCGCGCCGGGGTTCGACAAGGACGCGCGTGTCGCGCACGCGATGCCGCATTTCGGCTTCGGCTTCGTCGAGGTCGGCACGCTGACCCCGCTGCCGCAGGCGGGCAATCCGCGCCCGCGGCTGTTCCGGCTGGTCGAGGACCGCGCGATCATCAACCGCATGGGCTTCAACAACGGCGGACAGGAAAGCGCGGCCGAGCGCATCGTGCGCCTGCGCCGTTACGGCCTGCCGGTGCCGCTCGGGATCAATATCGGCGCGAACAAGGACAGCGCCGACCGCATCGCCGACTATGCGAAGGGCGCCGCTGCGATGGCGCCGCTCGCCGACTATCTGACCGTCAACATCTCGTCGCCCAACACGCCGGGGCTGCGCGCGCTGCAGGACAGGGGCGCGCTCGAGGCGCTGCTCGACGGCGTCGCGGCGGCGCAGGGCGATTTGGCGAAGCCGGTCTTTCTGAAAGTCGCGCCCGACCTCGAACCCGCCGACATCGACGACATCGTTGCGGTGGCGATCGACAAGGGGCTGGCCGCGATCATCGTTTCGAACACGACGGTCGAGCGCCCGGCGCTCGCCTCGCGCCATGCGGGCGAGGCGGGCGGGCTGTCGGGCGCGCCGCTCGCGTCCCTCGCGCTCCAGCGGCTCCGCGATTTCCGCGCCGCGAGCGGCGGGCGCGTGCCGCTGATCGGCGTCGGCGGCATCGCGACCGCCGGGCAGGCGTGGGATCGCATCCGCGCCGGGGCGAGCCTGGTGCAGCTCTATTCGGCGATGGTCTATGAAGGCCCGGGCCTCGCCGCGCGCATCGCACGCGGGCTGGAGGAGCTGGCGGCGCGCGACGGCTTTGCGCGGGTGTCCGACGCGGTGGGGACGGCCGGCTAGCCGGTTCCCCTCCCGCAGGCGGGAGGGGAGGATGTTGTCGGGGTTGCAACGCTCCATGCCCCGCGCCAATGTCGCGCGCATGATCAAACGAATCCTTGCCGTCCTCAGCCTCTTCGTCATCGCCATCCCGTCGCTCGCCGCGGCGCAGGGCGTCACCTCTTCCGCCGATCCGCGCGCGACCGAAGCGGGGCGCGAGATACTGATGAAAGGGGGATCGGCGGCCGACGCCGAAATGGCGATGATGCTGGTGCTCACGCTCGTCGAACCGCAGTCGAGCGGCATCGGCGGCGGCGGCTTCTTCCTCTATCATGATGCGAAGACGGGGACGATTGCGACGATCGACGGCCGCGAAAAAGCGCCGGCGGCGGCGACGCCCGAGCGCTTTCTGGACAAGGACGGCAAGCCGCGCGGTTTCATGGACGTCGTTCCCGGCGGGCTGTCGGTAGGCGTCCCCGGCAATATCCGCCTGATGGAAGAGGTTCACAAGCGCTGGGGCAAACTTGCCTGGGCCGATATCTTCCAGCCCGCGATCGACCTTGCCGACAAGGGGTTCAAGGTCACCCCGGTCCTCCACCGTTTCATGACGCTCTATGCCGACGTGTGGAAGGATTTCCCCGAGCTTCGCGCCATCTATTATGTCGACGGCAAGCCCGCGCCGGTCGGCACGGTGATCAGGAACCCGGCCTATGCCAAGCTGCTGCGCGACATCGCGGCGCGCGGCCCCGACGCTTTCTATACCGGCGCCAATGCGCAGGCGATCGTTGCGGCGGTGACGCGGGCGCCGCGCAATCCGGCGAAGATGACGCTCGCCGACCTCAAGGCCTATCGGGCGAAGGAGCGCCCGGCGGTCTGCACCACCTATCGCATCTACAAGGTCTGCGGGATGGCGCCGCCCTCGTCGGGCGCGACGACCGTGCAGGGCATCCTCGGCATGCTCGAAGCCTATGACATGAAGGCGATGGGCAAGGACAATGTGATGAGCTGGCACCTGCTCGCCGAGGCGATGCAGCTCGCCTATGCCGATCGCGGCCAATATCTTGGCGACAGCGATTTCGTCGACGTGCCGGTGAAGGGACTGCTCGACAAGCAATATCTCGCGAGCCGCCGGATGCTGATCTCGCCCTATTCGGTGCGCAGCGACTATCCCGCGGGCTCGCCGCCGGGCGCCGAACCGCGCACCCCCACCGGGCCGGTCGCCGAGCATGGCACGACGCATTTCGTCGCGGTCGACCGCGACGGCAATGTCGCGACGATGACCTCGACGGTCGAATCGATCTTCGGCAGCCAGCTCGTCGCCAACGGATATATCCTCAACAACGAACTCACCGATTTCACCTTCGTGCCCGAAAAGGACGGCAAACCCGTCGCGAACCGGGTCGAGGCGAACAAGCGCCCGCTGTCCTCGATGTCGCCGACGATCGTCTATGGTCCCGACGGCAAGCTGATCCTCGCGCTCGGTTCGGCTGGCGGCAAGCGGATCATCATGCATGTCACCAAGACGCTGATCGGTGTGCTCGACTGGGGCCTGTCCGCCGAGGATGCGATCGCGCTCCCCAATCTTTATTTCGACAATCAGGGCGCGATCATCGAGGATAATGCGATGGGACAGAGGATCGCAAAGGAATCGGCGGTGTTCGGCAAGCCGATCCGGCCCGAGGATTTCGGGTCGAAGGTCAATGCGATCGAGCGCACCCCGGCCGGCTGGCGCGGTGCCGCCGACCCGCGTACACCCGGCACCTGGGCGACCGACGATCCGAGCGCGGCGGCCGAATAAGATAATAGAAAACAACAGACGCAGCATCCTCCCGGGAGAGAAGAGGCATGAAGCTCGACAACCCGCATCTCGACCATTTTCCGAGTCTGGTCGCGATGTTCTTCGACCGCGCCGAACGGGGCGGCGAAGACCCGTTCCTGTGGCGCAAGGCCGACCGCGCGTGGCAACCGCTCAGCTGGCGGCAGGTCGCGAACCAGGTCGCGGCGCTCGCGCATAATCTGCGGCGGCTGGGGCTGAAGGAGGGCGACCGGGTTGTTCTCGTCAGCGAGAACCGGCCCGAATTCTGCATCGCCGACCTCGCGATCATGGCCGCGGGCTGCATCACCGTGCCGACCTATACGACCAACACCGAGCGCGACCATCAGCATATCCTCGACAACAGCGGCGCGCGCGCGGTGATCGTCTCGACCGCGAAGCTTGCGCGCACGTTGATGCCCGCGGTGATGCGCTCGAACGTCAGCCTCGTCATCAGCATGGAGCCGCTGCGCGTCGGCCAGCAGGGCGAGGTCGCGGTCCACGACTGGGCGCCGCTGGTCACCGGCGGCGAAGCGCATCTGGACGAAGCGAAAGCGCATGGCCTCGCCATGTCGCGCGACGATATAGCCTGCCTGATCTACACCAGCGGCACGGGCGGCGCGCCGCGCGGGGTGATGCAGCACCATGGCGCGATCCTGCACAACGCGGCGGGCGCGGCCGAAATCCTGGTCAACGACTTCGGGATCGGCGACGAAGAGGTGTTCCTCTCCTTCCTGCCCCTGAGCCACGCCTATGAACATTCGGGCGGCCAGTTCCTGCCGATCATGGTCGGCGCGCAAATCTATTACAGCGAGGGGCTCGAAAAGCTGGTTTCGAACATCGAGGAGACGAAGCCGACGATCATGGTCGTCGTGCCGCGCCTCTTCGAGGTGATCCGCGCGCGGATGATCAAATCGGTCGAGAAGCAGGGCAGGCTCGCGAACTGGATGCTCGGGCAGGCGCTGCGCGTCGGCGAAAAAGATTATGAGCGGCGCATGGGGCTGATCGACCGGCCGGTCGATCTGATCCTCAACAAGCTGTTCCGGCCGAAGATCCAGCAACGCTTCGGGGGGCGGATGAAGGCGCTCGTGTCCGGCGGCGCGCCGCTGAATCCCGAGATCGGCGTTTTCTTCCATTCGATCGGCCTGACGCTGCTTCAGGGCTATGGCCAGACCGAAGCGGGCCCGGTGATCAGCTGCAATCGCCCCAAGACCGGGCTCAAGATGGACACGGTCGGCCCGCCGCTGATGAACACCGAGGTGCGCATCGCCGACGACGGCGAAATCTGCGTGCGCGGCGAGCTGGTGATGAAGGGCTATTGGCGCAACGAGGCCGAAACGCAGCGCGTGCTGATCGCCGATCCCGCCGATCCCGACGGCGCCCCCTGGCTCCACACCGGCGACATCGGGCATATCGACGAAGCGGGGCGTATCGTCATCACCGATCGCAAGAAGGATCTGATCGTCAACGACAAGGGCGACAATGTCTCGCCGCAGCGCGTCGAGGGGATGCTGACCCTCCAGCCTGAAATCCTCCAGGCGATGGTCTATGGCGACAAGCGCCCGCACCTCGTCGCGATCCTCGTCCCCGATCCCGAAGGGAATTATATACTTGACTCCCGAAACAAATTAGGGTAGTTATCTTCTTGTCGGAAGCGGAAACGCTTGGATTTGAAAGGATAACACGATGTTCA
>NZ_FZPA01000018.1 GCF_900188185.1 Sphingopyxis indica
GGCAATCGAACAGCGCTCCTCAAGCGATAAATGACGGTATCTCGACATGGCACCACCTGCTTGAGGTGTTGCACTTCGTTTGTGAACTCAGGGGGATCCACAGCAGCGCCGAAGTCATGGACCCCGGATCAAGTCCGGGGTGACGATGTGTGAAAACCGGCGTTTCACCCTTCCGGGTTTGCCGCCCTTATTGCAAACCCTTCGCCAAGGCCATAACGCGCCGCCATGGCCGAAAACAAATCCTATTTCTTCTGCGGCATCGGCGGGTCGGGGATGCTGCCGCTCGCGATGATCGTCGCAGCGCGCGGCGCGCACGTCGCGGGTTCGGACCGCAGCCGCGACCAGGGCCGCTCGGCCGACAAGTTCGACTGGATCGCAGGCCGCGGCATCGCGCTCTTTCCGCAGGACGGCAGCGGCCTCGCCGCCGGCCAGACGCTCGTTGCCTCGGCGGCGGTCGAGGACAGCGTCCCCGATGTCGCGGCCGCGAACGCGCTCGGCCTGCCGCGCATGACCCGCGCCGACCTCAACGCCGCGCTGTTCAACGAGGCGGCGCAGGCGATCGGCGTCGGGGGCACCAGCGGCAAGTCGACCGTCACCGGCATGATCGGCTGGATCCTCGAAAGCGCCGGGCGCAGGCCGACGGTGATGAACGGCGCGGTGATGCGCAATTTTGCGAATGCCGACAGGCCCTTTGCGAGCGCGCTGATCGGCGACCGATCGACCTATGTCAGCGAGGTCGACGAAAGCGACGGGTCGATCGCACTCTATCGGCCCGATGTCGCGGTCGTCACCAACATCAGCCTCGACCACAAGAGCCTCGACGAACTGCACGCCCTGTTCGGCGACTTCGCGGCCAAGGCGCGGATCGCAGTGATCAACGCCGACGACCCCGAATCGGCGCCGCTGCTCGCGGGCGGCAATGTGATACGCTTCGGCTTCTCGAATGCGGCGGCGGTGCGCGGCAGCGATTTCGAGCCGATGCCCGACGGCTGCCGCTTCGTGGTTCATTTCGCGGGCGATCGTCACGCGGTCCGGCTGCGGATGCCGGGGCGGCACAACGCCATGAATGCCCTCGCCTCGATCGCCGCGGCGCGCGCGGTCAATGTGCCGGTCGCGCAGTCGGTCGCCGCGCTCGCCGGTTTTACGGGCCTCGCGCGGCGCTACGAAGTGCTCGGCCAGGCGGGCGGGGTGACGGTGATCGACGATTTCGCGCACAACCCCGACAAGGTCGCCGCGACCCTTGCGGCCGTTGCCGAACTGCCCGGCCGCGCGCTGCTCTTCTTTCAGCCGCACGGCTATGGCCCGCTCCGCCAGATGGGCAAGGAACTCGCCGCGAGCTTCGCACGGGGGATGCGCGCGGACGACAGGCTCTATGTCTGCGATCCCGTCTATTTCGGCGGCACCGTCGATCGCAGCATCGGCAGCGAGGCGTTGGTCGCCGATATTGTCGGGAGCGGCGGCGATGCGGTTCACCTGACGACGCGCGCCGCGTGCGGTGCGGCGATGCTGGAGGAGGCGCAGCCCGGCGACCGCATCCTGATCCTTGGCGCGCGCGACGATACGCTGACCGAATTCGGGAGGGATCTGCTCGTCCGCCTTGGCGGTTAGCCGAACGTATCTTCGATGTTGCTGATGCCGGCCTTGCGGGCCCGATAACGTCCGATACCGAAGCCGACGAAGAAGACGACCGTTTCGAGGACCAACTCGAACGCAATCGTGAAGATCATGGCGACACCCACCGGAACCTCTTCCCCGCCCGCAATCATGCCGCCGAGTCCGCCGAAGAGGCACGACAGCAGCAGGATGACCCCAGCGTGCTTCCACGCAAGCCGATCGCTGTTCATCCCCCAGCTAAAAAGACCGAACAGCGCAACAATTTCCAACATCCCGTTCCCCCTGAATCCCGGCGGGAGTGTTGCGCGTCACCCCAGGAGGAGCAAGCCTTTTCGGACGCGACCTTGATTTCTACCCGCGAATCTGTATAGGCGCGATCCATTCGGGGCGAGGCCTTGTGCCTGTCGCCCCGTTTGCTTTGCACCAATAGGCAAAGCCGGACGACAGCCGGAGGGGTTTCGCGATCGGCGCGGAATCAGCGATCGGCCAAATCGAAGGAAGCGCAACCATGCCGTTTTACGAGCATGTCTTTATCGCGCGTCAGGACCTGAGCCAGGCTCAGGTCGATGCGCTGGCGGAAAATGTCGCCACGATCGTCAGCGATCACCAGGGTACCGTTCACAAGACCGAAACCTGGGGCCTCAAGCAGCTCGCCTACAAGATCCAGAAGAACCGCAAGGGCCATTAT
The DNA here is from genome assembly GCF_900188185.1 of Sphingopyxis indica. Classification (GTDB taxonomy): domain Bacteria; phylum Pseudomonadota; class Alphaproteobacteria; order Sphingomonadales; family Sphingomonadaceae; genus Sphingopyxis; species Sphingopyxis indica. Next base: position 2,303 of record NZ_FZPA01000018.1, read on the forward strand.
GCAATGGTCTCGGTCGAGGCGCCGGGCGAAGCCGTCACCGAAATCGAACGCCAGGCGGCGATCAACGAAGACATCATCCGCTGGCTGACCATCCGCGTCGACGAACTCGAAAAGGGTCCGTCGGTGATGATGCGCAAGCAGGAACGCCGTGGCGGCCGTGGCCGCGACCGCGACAGCGAAGACTAAGGAGAAAGCACCATGGCACGACCCTTTTTCCGCCGTCGCAAGACCTGCCCCTTCAGCGCGAAGGACGCACCCGTCATCGACTACAAGGACGTCCGCCTGCTCCAGGGTTACCTGTCGGAGCGCGGCAAGATCGTCCCGTCGCGGATCACCGCGGTGTCCACCAAGAAGCAGCGCGAGCTGGCCCGTGCGATCAAGCGCGCCCGCCACATCGGCCTGCTCCCCTATATCGTGAAGTAAGGAGGGCGGACCGATGGAAGTCATCCTGCTCGAACGTATCGAGAAATTGGGCGGTATCGGCGACGTCGTCACCGTCAAGAACGGCTTTGCCCGCAATTTCCTGTTGCCCAACAACAAGGCGCTGCGCGCGAACGAAGCCAACCGCAAGGTCTTTGAAGCCAATCGCGCGAAGATCGAATCGGACAATGCCGAACGCCGCACCGCCGCCGAAGGCCGGGCCAAGGACTTCGACGGCAAGCAGATCGTCCTGATCCGCCAGGCATCGAACACCGGCCAGCTCTATGGCTCGGTTTCGGTGCGCGACATCGTCGACGCGCTGGCCGAGGATGGCGCCAACGGCGTCACCAAGGCGATGATCGAGCTCGAACGCCCGATCAAGTCGCTCGGCCTGTTCGACGTCAAGGTCAAGCTGCACCCCGAGGTTGCGGTGACCGTCAGCGTCAACGTCGCGCGCTCGCCCGACGAGGCCGAGATGCAGAAGGAAGGCATCGACGTCATCGCCGCGATGTTCGAGGAAGAACAGGCTGCGATGGCCGCCGCGGCGCTCGAGCCCGACAGCGAAGACGAGTTCGAAGAGGGCACGCCTCCGTCGGACGCCGCCGCCGACGAAGCTCCCGCCGAGGACGAAGCGAGCGAGGAAGACGAAGAGGCCTGAGCCGCTTCGCTTTGCTTGCTGAGACAAGAGAGGCCCCGGCGCGATGCTCCGGGGCCTTTTCTCATGCGCGGACACGGGTGGTGGCGGGGCAGAAGGGCGGCTTCGGGGGGAGCGGACATAGACCAACCCCTCCTCTGAAGAGGAGGGGCTTAAGAACGTCCGCTCCCGCCCGATTCTTGCCGCCCGCCCCTACGCGTCCACCATCGCATGATATTCCGCTTCCGCCAGAAAGCGTTCGGCGTCGAGCGCCGCCATGCAACCCATGCCCGCGGCGGTGACCGCCTGGCGATAGATTTTGTCGGTAACGTCGCCCGCGGCGAAGATGCCGGGGATCGCGGTCAGCGAGGTGCCGGGGGTGACCTCGAGATAGCCGTCGGCATCGAGCGGCAGCTTGCCCCTGAACAATTCGGTCGCCGGGCTGTGGCCGATCGCGACGAAGCCGCCGTCGGTCGCCTCATGACTCGCCTCGCCGGTTTCGGTGTCGATCAGGTCGACCCCGACGAGTCCCGCATTGCCCTCGCCCGCGACGAAGCGCGCGACCTTTTTGTTCCACAGGACCTTGATCTTGGGATTGGCGAAGAGGCGGTCCTGCAGGATCTTTTCGGCGCGCAGGCTGTCGCGGCGGTGGATCAGCGTCACATCGTCGCTGTGGTTGGTCAGGTAGAGCGCTTCTTCGACCGCGGTGTTGCCGCCGCCGATCACCACCACCTTCTTGCCGCGATAGAAAAAGCCGTCGCACGTCGCGCACGCCGACACGCCCTTGCCGCCGAGTTCCTGCTCGCCCTCGACGCCGAGCCATTTCGCCTGCGCGCCCGTCGCGATGACCAGCGTCTCGGCCAGATAGACATCGCCGCCGTCGCCGGTCAGCTTGAACGGGCGCTGCGACACGTCGACATCGACGATCGTGTCCCAGATCATCGTCGTGCCGACATGCACCGCCTGCGCGGTCATCTGTTCCATCAGCCACGGCCCCTGGATCACCTCGGCGAATCCGGGGTAATTTTCGACATCGGTGGTGATGGTGAGCTGGCCGCCGGGCTGGAGCCCCTGCACGACGATCGGCTTCATCCCGGCGCGCGCGGCATAGATGGCCGCCGACAGGCCGGCGGGGCCCGAGCCGAGAATGAGCATCCTGGTGTGATGGGTAGTGGGCATGATCGTCCTTCGCTGGCGCCGCTCCGGCGCTGGGAGCGTGAGATGGGTGTTGCCAATCGCGCTAGCAAGGGACAGGCTGCGCGCCAAGGGGGAGCGGCATGATCGAGGATGAAGAGGCACCGGAGGCCCACGCATCGACCACGTCGCGCCAGCGCTGGCGCCTGGTCACCACGCTAGTTGCGGCCGCAGCGGTCGCGCTCGGAATCTATCTGATTGCCGAGGCGGGCACCGGCGCCGCCGTCAGCTACACGCTGCTCATCATATTGCCGGCCATCCTCTCCGCGACCATAGCCTGGGTAGGAAGCGCAACCGGAGGCTGGCGGGCAACCACCTTCTTTCTCGTTCCAGTATGGCTGGCGGTGGGGATCGCGGCGATCGGAGCGCTGTTCCTGCGGGAAGGCGTGATCTGCATCCTGATGCTGCTACCACTGTGGCTGATCTTCGGCCTGATCGGCGTTTGGCCGGTATATCTGCACCGACGCGCTCAACGACATGTGGACAGCAATATCTTTCGGGCCAATGCACTGTTGCTGCTTCCTCTTCTGACGCTGATCGTCGAGCAGCATGTCGATCCCCCGCGCACAACCTATATCGTGGCGCGCGAAATCGTCGTCGATGCGCCCCCCGGCAGGGTCTGGGAGCAACTTCTCGCTATTCCGGCGATCGGACGGACCGAAGGACGCTGGACAGTCAGCCAGAACCTGATCCGCCTGCCGCGCCCGACCAGCGCCCTGCTGTCGGGACGCGGGGTCGGCGCGGTGCGCGATGCGCGCTGGCAAGGGGGTATCCGCTTTGAAGAGATCGTCACGCGCTGGCAAACTGGACGAGAGCTTGCGTGGCGCTTCTCCTTCCCCGACCCCTCAATCTATCGGAGAACCGACCGGCACATCAACCCGCACAGCCGCCAACTTCGCATCGAAGACGGCGGTTATCGCCTTCTGCCGCTTGCTGGAGGACGCACGAAAATACATCTTTGGACACGCTATCGGATCGCGACGCCCGTGAACGCCTATGCCGCAATGTGGGGCGAATTGATTCTTGGGGACATTCAGAACAATGTGCTGGCAATCATAGCCTTCCGCCTGAGGGGAGAATAAGGATGGCCAACTGGTGGGACCGCCATATCGTACCGCGCCTCATCAAGGGCGCCTGCTCGCAGGGACAGATCATGAAGGCGCGCAGCAAGGTCGTGCCCCATGCCACGGGCGAGGTGCTCGAACTCGGCTGCGGCGGCGGGATCAATATGGAATTTTATGACCGGAGCCGCGTCACGGGCTTCACCGGGCTCGACCCCTCGCCCGAATTGCTCGCGATGAGCCGCGCGGCGGCGCAGGCGCATGGGATCGAGGCGCGGATCGAAGGCGGAGTCGGCGAGGCGATGCCCTTCGATGACGCCTGCTTCGACACGGTGGTGACGACCTTCACCCTCTGCTCGGTCGCCGACCAGGCGGCGGTGCTCGCCGAAATCCGCCGCGTGCTGCGGCCGGGGGGCACCGCGATCTTCCTCGAACATGGCCGTGCGCCCGATCCCGGCGTCGCCAGATGGCAGCGGCGCATCGAGCCGCTGTGGAAGCGCATCGGCGGCAATTGCCACCTGACGCGGCCGATCGCCGACGCCTATGCAAAAGCCGGGTTCGCGGTCGACCGGCAGGGCGCACATTATATGCCAAAGACCCCGCGGCCGTTCGGCTGGGTCGAATATGGCACGGCGCGGGTAGCGGGCTGAAGCGCCGCCGAGCACGAGGGTCCGTTTTCGGGCGATAGGCGACGATCGGCATTTCATAACCTTGTCATTCCCGCGAAAGCGGGAATCCAGAGCGGGGTCAGCCGGCGCACGCTCTGGATTCCCGCTTTCGCGGGAATGACAAAGAGAGAGGGACGGCCGCTCCCCACCCCAAAGCCGACTTCGAAAAAAACGCTGTCCTACATTGTCCGGCTGTGCCAGCCTTCGTCTCGGCTCTTTCGAGATGTGGATAAAAGCGGTCACGGCCCGGCTTGCGGATGCGGGGAACCGGCGCGGCATGGTCGCCGAACGCGGCCCATCGGCGGCCGCACAAGGCTGAACTTCACTGAACTTTGAAACGACGGCGCGGACCCAGCCCGCGATAACCAAAGACGGCGATGGCAACTGGCCACCCCAAAGCCGACGCGCCGCCGCTATTCCTTCTCGCCCACCTCGACGAGCCCGTGCCCGACGCTCACCCGCTCGTCGAAGACGAAGCAGCTGCCGTGCCAGCGGCTCTCCGTCTCGGGCACCTGTTCGAGATAGGCGAGAATGCCGCCCTTCAGGTGGACGACGTCGGCGACGCCCTCGCTTTTCAGGAAAGCGGTCGATTTTTCGCAGCGGATGCCGCCGGTGCAGAACATCGCAATGCGCTTGCCCGCAAATTCCGCCGCATGGTCGCGCCACCAGCGCGGAAAATCGCCGAAACTCTTCGTATGCGGGTTCACCGCGCCATCGAAGCTGCCATAGCCGACCTCGAAATCGTTGCGCGTGTCGATGACGACGGTGCCGGGGTCGTCGACCACGGCGTTCCAGTCGGCGGGCGCGACATAGGCGCCGGCCTCGCGCGCCGGGTCGATCCCCGGCACCTTCATCGTCACGATTTCCTTCTTGAGCCGCACCTTCATCCGCTGGAACGGCATCGCCGCGGCGGTCGAATATTTGATGTCGAGGTCGGCGCAGTCCGGTAGCGAACGCACATGGCCGACTACCGCAGCGATGCCGGCCTCGCTCCCCGCGATCGTGCCGTTGACCCCCTCGCGCGCGAGCAGCAGCGTGCCCTTCACCCCATGCGCATTGCAGAGCGCGAGCAGCGGTTCGCGCAGCGCGGCCGGGTCGTCGAACGGCGCGAAACGATAGAGGGCGGCGACGGTGAAGTTCATGGCGGCCGCCTTTAGCCGGGGCTGCCGCACGAAGTCGAGAGGCCGCGCGCCCTAGCGGAACGGATCGCCCCGCCCCGTCGCATATTGCGCCATCGCCATCGTCGTCCATTGCGCGTTGACGCGGATGCAGCTCGGAAAGACGCTGGCGTCGGTGACGAGGACGTTGGTCGTCCCGTGGACGCGGCAGTCGGGATCGACGATGCCATAGGCGGGATTTTCGTTGATCGCGTTGCCGCCGTGCGGGTGGCTGCTCGACAGGGTGACGTCGTCGGCCTCGCGGATCGCGTCGTCGAAAAAGGCGTCGACGTCCATGCCGGGGGTCACCACCTGCCCCTTGGCCAGCGCCGGATAGCATTCGAGCGCGCCGGCGGCGAAATGCACCTTGGTCAGCGTCGCCATCGCGCGGCGCAACACCGGCAGATCCTCATTCTCGTCGAGCCGGAACTTGAGCTTGCCGCCGTCGACATGCCCGCGCCGGTCGGCGGGGAAGAGAATGCCCGCCGAATGCACGCGGCCGTATCGCTTCATCCGCGCCTGGTGCTCGTCGAACCAGCCGGGCATCAGCGACGCCATCGACATCGGCGGCTGGAAGTGGCTTTCGAGCAGGAAATCGCCGCAATCGACATAGCTCGACATCTGGTCCTCGTCCCACGCGTCGCCGCCGACGTTGTCGGGCATCAGCGCGACGACCGGCGAGGCGACGTTCAAGGAGACGCGCTTGCCCGTGCCGTCGATATCGCTGCGGTCGAGCAGCTTCGACGAGGCGATCGTCCCCGCCGCGACGACCACCCCGACGCGCGCGCGCACCAGCGTCTTCGACCCGTCGGGCAGCACCAGCTTCACCGCCTCGGCCTCGCGCCGCCCGTCGATCGCATGCTGCCACAATATCTTGTCGGCCTTTGTCCCCGCGATGATCCGCGCGCCATGGTCGCGGCACGCATCGGGCAGATAGGTCTGCGCCATCCCCAGCCGCCGGCCATAGGCGCAGCCCGAGTTGCAATAGCCGCAATAGCCGCAGGCGGTGGACGTGTTCGGCGGCCCGAAATTCTTCGCGAACCAGTCGGCGACCGCGCGCCGGTCCTTCGGATCGGACGAGGTCGCGGCATAGGCCGCCCAGCCGTTCAGCAGATGCGGTCCATTGTGCCGCCCGCTCCGCGGCTCGATCTTCGCAATGCCGAGCCGCGCCTGCACCGCATCATAGGCGGCGTGAAAGGCGGCAGCGTCGACCGGCGCGCCCATTGCGGACCATTTGGCCAGCACGTCGGGCGCGTCGGGATGGGTGCGCCCCGCCTCGTTGACGCGCAGGCAGATGCCGTTGTTGATCGTCGACGAGCCCCCGACGCAGCGCCCCTGAAACACCACGAAATCGCGGTTGGTCGACGTCTGCAGCGCACCATGCTTGTAAAGCTGCGCGATCATGTCGAGTTCGTGGTGGGTGATGCGCGGCGAGGGATAGAAAGGCCCCGCCTCGACGATCAGCACCTTGTAACCCTGTGCCGCGACATTATGCGCCGCGATCGCCCCGCCCGCGCCCGAACCGACGACGATCACGTCATATTCCTGCTCGAGCCCGGCGGCGTCGATGACATGAGCGGGGTCGATCTCGCGGCCCGTCACCGGCGGGATCGGGGTCGCGATGTCGCTTGCGCCGCGGTGGCGGAATTTGGGCAGGGTGAAGCCGATCTGCGCATGGACCGGGTTGGCGGCATTCTCGTCCTCGCCGCCCGGCTGCCAATGGCCATAATAGCAGGCATAGATGATCCCGCGCAGCCGCCCCATGTCCTGAAACAGATCGAAGCTCGTATTCTGCATCCGGTCACGGATGCGCTCGACGCGCGTTTCGACGCTGACGAGGGCGAACAGCGGGCCGAGCGCGACCTCGGTCAAGGTCAGCGACAGGCGGATCTCGTCGAGCTTCGTCCCGCCGACCTTCGCGAACAGATCGGTGACGTTGGCGACGACCTGATCGGCCGAAATCGCCATCTCCGCGCCATGAAACAGCGCCTCGGTCAGCGCCTTCAGAAATTTGAGTTGCCCGAAATTGAACGGTGCCATCGCTCTGCCCCCTATGCCAAGCGACCCGGTTTTCTTTCGACTCTTCCGGATTTGCGGCGCCGATGGCAAGCGCAATCTGACGGCAGCGGCGCCCGGCGGCGGCGGCGGCCACCGCGGCGCTCGATCCCCGACAGTCCTAGGCCGCGCCCTCGACGGCAAGAAACGGCTCCACGACACGCATGGCGCGCTCGATATAGGCCGCCTTCTCGCCGACCGGCGCGACATAGTGCAGCGCCTCTTCGGCCGCCTGCGGCCCGGCGAGCCGGGCGATGATCCAGGCCGCAAGATATTGCGAGGCGAGGCAGCCGCCCGCGGTCGCCACATTGCCATGCGCGACGAACGGCGCGTCGAGCACCTCGACCCCCGCTTCGATCACCCACGGCCTGGTCGTGAGGTCGGTGCAGGCGGGCAGGTCGCCGATCAGCCCGAGCCTGGCGAGCAGGAGCGTCCCGGAACATTGCGCCCCCACCAGCTGACGCGCCGGATCGAGCCCGATGCGGCCGAGCATCGCCGCGTCGGCCGCGATCTCGCGCGTCTTTACGCCGCTGCCGACGATCACCGCGTCGGCTTCGGATGCGAATTCGAGCGGCTGTTGCCGGTCGATCGTCACCCCGTTCATCGAAGTGATCTGTGGCGCAGGAGCCGCGATATGCGCCGCCCATCCCCGCCCGCGCAGCCGGTTCAGGATGGCCGCGGCAACGAAGCTGTCGAGTTCGTTGAAACCGTCGAACGTCAAAACCGCAATCTGCATGGAAGAATCTCCGAATGGTGAAGAGATAAAACTTTACGGGTGCATCCTGAATTTGGAAGGGGGCTTCGGACACCGCTGCCCGCCGTCAATCGCTTTCCGTTTACGTAAAGTGATTGCGCACGCCGCGCCGACAGGTTACGCCTTTGCCCATGTTTTTCGGCTTTCTCGACGAGCTTCGCGCCGCGGGCATTCCCGCCAGCCTGAAAGAGCATCTGATGCTGCTCGAGGCGCTCGACCGCGAGGTGATCGACCGCAGCCCCGAGCAATTCTATTATCTCTCGCGTGCCATCTATGTGAAGGACGAGGGCCTGCTCGACCGCTTCGACCAAGTGTTCAACAAGGTCTTCAAGGGGTTGCTCACCGACTATGGCCAGAACCCCGTCGACATCCCGGAGGAATGGCTGAAGGCCGTCGCCGAAAAATATCTGACGCCCGAGGAGATGGAGGCGATCAAGTCGCTCGGCGACTGGGACGAGATCATGGAGACGCTGAAGAAGCGGCTCGAGGAACAGCAGAAGCGCCACCAGGGCGGCAACAAATGGATCGGCACCGGCGGCACTTCGCCCTTCGGCAATTCGGGCTACAACCCCGAAGGCGTGCGGATCGGAGGCGAGAGCAAGCACAAGCGCGCGCTGAAGGTGTGGGAAAAGCGCGAGTTCCAGAATCTCGACAACACCAAGGAACTCGGCACGCGCAACATCAAGATCGCGCTCCGCCGCCTGCGCAAATTCGCGCGCGAGGGCGCCGCCGACGAGCTGGACATCGCGGGGACGATCGACGGCACCGCGCGGCAGGGCTGGCTCGACATCAGGATGCGTCCCGAACGGCGCAACGCGGTGAAGCTGCTCCTCTTCCTCGACGTCGGCGGGTCGATGGACCCCTTCATCAAGCTGTGCGAGGAACTGTTCAGCGCCGCGACGAGCGAGTTCAAGAACCTGGAGTTCTTCTATTTCCACAACTGCCCCTATGAGGGCGTGTGGAAGGATAATAAGCGCCGCTGGTCGGAACGCACGCCGATGTGGGACATCCTCCACAAATATGGCCATGATTACAAACTGGTGTTCGTCGGCGACGCGTCGATGAGCGCCTATGAAATCACCCATCCGGGCGGCAGCGTCGAACATTTCAACGAGGAAGCCGGGGCGGTGTGGTTGCAGCGGATGACCAATGTCTATCCCGCCGCGGTGTGGCTCAACCCGGTTCCGCAAGCGCATTGGGGCTACACCCAGTCGGTGAAGCTGATCAAGCAGCTGATGAACGAGCGGATGTATCCGCTGACCCTCGCCGGCCTCGACGACGCGATGCGCGAACTGACACGAAAGCATTGACGTAGCGTGGGCCTATTCAGGGACAGGCTGCGCGGCTGGTTCGGACGGTATGAGATAGAAGACCCGCGGCCGATCGCCGCCGAGGCGCCCTATACTTTCTATCTTCCCTCAGAGAATGAGCTGTTGGCAGTATCGCCCGGCGACCTCGTCAAACTGATTTTCCGGTCGATTCCCGATAGCAGCGAATGGGGCGCAGAACGCATGTGGGTCATCGTGACGGCGGCAGAGGGAGCGTGGTTGACCGGTACGCTCGACAATCATCCACTTGACATGCCCCAGCTCAAAGCCGGTGATCGCGTGACATTTGCCCGCGGACATATCATCGACATCGACTGGAGCGAGGATCGCGCCATCCCTCCGCCGACCGCCCCTGCCCGCCGCGAATATTGGGATCGCTGCTTTGTCGATGACCAGATTCTCGATGGTCGGCTCAAGGTGGAATATCTGTATCGCGAGGAACCCGACCCGCCACGCGACGGAGACAAATACCCCGACAGCGGCTGGCGCTTTCGATGCGACACACGCGGCCTGACCAAAGAGGAATATGAAAATCCCAGTTTCAGCTATATCGCCATCGGCAAGGTGCTGAACGCGGATGATAGCTGGTTGCCCCTGATCGACGCGCCCGTGGGCAGCGCATATCTGCGCGATTGGGAAACCGGCGCTTTTCAGCCAATGTCCATGCACCGAGACGATCGGGATGACTGAGAAAATTGGGCGCCATTCGCGTTTCTACGCCGTGCGTGTCCAATTGGAAGCGATGGCGGTCGCGCCAGGACCGCGCGGCTGGTTCCTCGAATTCCTCGTCTTCGGCTTCAAGCAGGGCTGGGCGTGCCTGTTCGGCGGCCTGATGCTCGCACTTCTTCTCGGCACGCATTTCTTCTGGCCCGAAGGCGCGCCGCTTCACCGCTATGACGCGATCACCATCGGCGCGGTGCTGATTCAGCTCGGTATGCTCATGTTCCGGCTCGAAACGCCGAAGGAAGCGCTCGTCATCCTGATCTTTCACATCGTCGGCACGGTGATGGAGTTGTTCAAGACCGCCGCCGGGTCGTGGCAATATCCCGAGGCGAGCCTGCTCCATATCGGCGCGGTGCCGCTCTTCTCGGGCTTTATGTATGCCGCGGTGGGCAGCTATATCGCGCGCGTCTGGCGCATCTTCGATTTCCGCTACACCCATTATCCGCCGATGTGGACGAGCTATGTGCTGGCCGCCGCCATCTATATCAATTTCTTTGCGCACCATTGGCTACCCGACATCCGCTGGCTGCTCTTCGCCGCGACGGCGCTGCTCTTCTGGCGCTGTCAGATATGGTTCCGCCCGCTGCACCTCCACCGCCGGATGCCGCTGCTCGTCGGCTGGGGTCTCGTCGCGCTCTTCATCTGGTTCGCCGAAAATATCGGCACCTTCGCGCGCGCATGGACCTATCCGAGCCAGAACCACGGCTGGCACATGGTCGGCGTCGAAAAGCTCGGCAGCTGGTATCTGCTGATGATCATCTCCTTCGTGCTGGTTAGCCTGGTGCAGCGGCCGAAGGGACTCGACGCCTGACGATCAGCCGATCGGCTCGTCGATCGACGTCGGCGGCTCGCTGAACCATTTCGGCCCTGCCCCGGTCATATGGAAGCAATCCTCCAGCCTTATGCCGAACTCGCCGGGGATATAGATGCCGGGTTCGTTCGAGAAGCACATGCCCGGCGCCAGCGCCGTGGTTTCGCCGCGCACCAGATTGACCGGCTCGTGCCCATCGAGGCCGATGCCATGGCCAGTGCGGTGCGAGGTGCCGGGCAGCTTGTAGCCGGGGCCATAGCCGAGGCCTTCATAATAGGCGCGCACCGCATCGTCGACCGCGCCCGCGGGGGTGCCGAGCTGCGCCGCGGCGAAGGCGACCCGCTGCCCTTCGCGCATCTGATCCCACACCTGACGCTGGCGCGCGCTCGCCGTGCCATGGACCCAGCTGCGCGAAATGTCGGACTGATAGCCGTGGACGTTGCAGCCGCAGTCCATCAGCACCACCTCGCCCGGCCGCACCATCTGCGGCTTGCCGCTGCCGTGCGGATAGGCGCTCGCCTCGCCGAGCAGCACCAGCGCGAATTCGGGTTCGCCGCCGAGCGCCCGGGTCGCGCCGTTCATGATCGCGCCGATGTCGGCGGGGGTCATCCCCGCCTCCACCCGCGGCGCGGTGTAGCGATAGGCGGCCATGGTGATGTCGGTCGCGAGGCTCATCAGCGCGATCTCCGCCGCCGATTTGATCATCCGGCACCCGCGCACGACCGGCGCGCCGTTGACGACGGTGACATCGGGCATCGCCTTTTTAAGCCCGTCGACCGCGAAATAGCGCACCGTTTCCTCGACGCCGATCCTGCCCTTGCTGAGCTCGCGCTTGCCGAGCCAGGCGGCGACAACGGCGAGCGGATTCTCGTCCTCGTTCCACGTCAGCACCTCGGCTTCGACGCCGAGGCTCTCGCGCACCGACGGCTCCTCGAAAAAGGGCGTGACGATCGCCACCTCGCCCTCGCGCGTCAGCACCGCGGCGGTCAGCCGCTCGCTGCGCCACCAGTGGACGCCGGTGAAATAGATGAGGCTCGCGCCCGGCTCGATCAGCAGCGCATCCATGTCGTTCGCGCGCAAAAGCTGCGTGGCCTTTGCGAGCCGCACCTTATGCTCGTCGGCGCCGATCGGCTGCGCGTCCTTCGCGAGGTTGGGCAGCCCCGAATAATCCGTATCGGCCCACGCCGCCGCAGGCAGGCTCGCCGCCATCCCACCGATCGCCGCCGCGCCCAGAAACTGCCGTCGGTGCATCATTTTCTCCCGTCAGTCCCCGCGATAGAGCAGCAAATCCGCGATTTCGTCGCGCCACTCGGCCTCGTCCGCCAGCGCGAGCGCGTCGAGGTCGCCGGGTTCGGCGCCGGCGTCGTCGACCCACTCGCGCAGAGCCGTGCCGCCGTTGATCACGTCGATCGCCAGCACATCGTCGGTATATTCATATTTGAAATCCTTGCCGCGCCAGATCGGATAGTCGCCATAGAGCGCGCGGATCGCCTTGAAGCCGAGCGCCTGCACGCGCCACGGGCGGAAGGCTTCATGGTCGTACCACGGCCCTTCGGCGTGGATGTGGATGCCGCTGTTGAGCTGCTTCATATGCTTGTGAAAGGTCGGCTCGAACCAGATGTCGCGCAGCTTGCAGCCCGCGAGCCATTGGGGAGCGAGCCGCCGCATTTCGGCGATCAGCGCCCGCGCGTCGATGTCGGGCGCGCCGAACAGTTCGAGCGGGCGCGTCGTCCCCCTGCCCTCGCTCAGGGTCGCGCCCTCGACCATCACCGTCCCGGCGTAGGCGCGCGCCATGTTGACGTTCGCGGCATTGGGGCTGGGGTTGATCCAGACGCGATCCGCGGGCCAGCCGAAGCCCGGCGCCGCATCGGGTCGCCACCCCTCCATCTCGATCACGCGATAATCGACATCGAGCCCGAAGTGGCGGATAAACCAATGCCCCATTTCGCCGAGCGTCAGCCCGTGACGCATCACCATCGGTCCCGCGCCGACGAAGCTTTCCCAGCCTTCGCGCAGCCGTGTGCCCTCGACGGGGCGGCCGGCGGGGTTCGGCCGGTCGAGCACCCACACCGCCTTGCCATGCTCCGCGGCCGCTTCGAGGACATAGAGCAGCGTCGTCACATAGGTGTAGATGCGGCAGCCGAGATCCTGAAGATCGACGAGCAGCACGTCGAATATGTGCATCGACTGGCCCGTCGGGCGGCGCACTTCGCCATAGAGGCTAAAACAGGGGACGCCATACACCGGATCGGTGAAATCGGGCGACTCCATCATATTGTCCTGAAGGTCGCCGCGCACGCCGTGCTGCGGCCCGAACACCGCGGTGACGTTCACCCCCGCGGCAACGAGCGCGTCGAGGCTGTGCGTCAGACCGGCGGTCACCGATGCGGGGTGCGCGAGCAGCGCGACGCGCTTGCCTTCGAGCGGTTTGCGCAGGCCGGGTTCGGAAAGCAGGCGGTCGATGCCGAATTGGACTGTCATGCCGCGGGGGGTGCCCCAAGCGTGAGCGCAAAGCAATCGCGATGATGAAAGTCGGGCTTCCCCGGCGGATGGCGGAGCGCCCAATAGCTTCTGGTTCCGCCGATTTCCTCGATCACCGCGGCGAGCGCCAGCTTGCTGCCCCGGTCGGGCAGGATGCCGGGCTCGATGCGCAGGATATAGAGGCCCTCGCCGCGTTCGCTCGTCATCTCCCACGGCGCCAGCTCGTCGGTCCGGGCGAGCGAGCGATAATCGTCGAACTGATAACAGGCCCAGCGCCCGTCGGGAGCATAGTTGAACTCGGTATAGTCGGCTTCGCCCTCTTCGGTCAGAAAGGCCTCGAAACAGGTGGTCTGCCACAGCCCGTCGGTCGGCGCGTCGGCGATGACGAGCGCGCCGTCGCCCGGCGGCAGCACGACGCGCGCGACATCGCCCTCGACCCCGAAGCGCAGCGCGAACCCGTCGCCGAGCGAAAAGGACACCTCGACCCACACGGCCTGCACCGCGTCGGCGGGGGTGTCGGGGTGGCAGATCAACTCTTTCCGCACGCTATCCAAATCGCAAACCCCATGCTAAGCGCCCCCCCCGCTTTCAAAGAGGCCGCCATGACCAGCTATAAATCCGACCTGCTGCGCCTGCTCGACGAGCGAGGCTATATCCACCAGATGACCGACGCGGAAGGGCTCGATGCACTCGCCGCGTCGCAGGTCGTGCCCGCATATATCGGTTTCGACGCCACCGCGCCGAGCCTGCATGTCGGCAGCCTGGTGCAGATCATGATGCTGCGCCGCCTGCAACAGACGGGGCACAAGCCGATCGTGCTGATGGGCGGCGGGACGACGCGGATCGGTGACCCGACCGGGCGCGACGAGAGCCGCAAGATGCTCGACGATGCGACGATCGAAGCGAATATCGCGTCGATCCGCACCATCTTCGAGCCCTTCCTGATCTTCGGCGACGGCCCGACCGACGCGGTGATGGTCAACAACCACGACTGGCTCGGCCAGCTCGGCTATATCGAGCTGCTGCAAGAGGTGGGCACCCACTTCACGATCAACCGGATGCTGACCTTCGATTCGGTCCGCCTGCGGCTCGAGCGCGAGCAGCCGATGACCTTCCTCGAGTTCAATTACATGATCCTCCAGGGCTATGATTTCCGCCATCTGTCGAAGGACATGGGGGTGCGGTTGCAGATGGGCGGCTCCGACCAGTGGGGCAATATCGTCAATGGCATCGAACTCGGCCGCCGCATGGACGGAACCGAGCTTTATGGCCTCACGACGCCGCTGCTCACGACCGCAGCGGGTGCCAAAATGGGAAAAACGGCGGCCGGAGCGGTCTGGCTCAACGCCGACCAGCTGTCCCATTTCGACTATTGGCAATATTGGCGGAACAGCGACGACCGCGATGTCGGCAGATTCCTGAAGCTCTTCACCGACCTGCCGCTCGCCGAGATTGCGCGCCTCGAAGCGCTCGAGGGCGCCGAGATCAACGAGGCGAAAAAGATCCTCGCGAACGAGGCGACCGCGATGTGCCGCGGTGCCGAGGCGGCGCGCGCCGCGGCCGAGACCGCGACGCAAACCTTTGAAAAGGGCCATATCGGCGGCGACTTGCCGCAGGTCGCGGCACCCGCCGACGGGCTGCGCATCCTCGATGCGCTGCGCGAGCTCGGCTTTGCCGCGTCGAACAAGGAGGCGCGGCGCAAGCTCGAAGAGGGCGCGGTGAAGGTGGCGGGCGAGGTCGTCCGCGACCCGCACCACCTGATTGCGCCCGCCGCCGATCCCGTTCCGGTCAGCCTCGGCGCGAAGAAGCACGGCCTGGTCACCCGCTGAAAGATGAAGTGATATTTACCGATTTTTGAGGAATCGGGTTGATCCTTCCCGCCAGACCAGCAAGGTTAGGATTATGCGCAAGATCGACACCAACAAGGCCCATTATGTCGGCCTGGATCAGCGGCTTTCGCCGCGTAGCGACGTTTATTGCCGCCTGCCCTTCGTGATGCCCGACGGGCGCCAGGAAATGTGTACCTGCGTCAATATCAGCGCCGACGGCCTGCTGATGCGCTTCGAGCGCGGGCTCGAACCCGGCGACCTTGTCGTCTTCCGGATGCCGATCGTCGGCCGTGTCGCCGCCAAGGTGATCTGGTCGCTCGGCGGCAAGACCGGCGTGCAGTTCGAAAAGATGATCTCGGTTGAGGATTATCTGCCGACGATCCGCGCGATGGGCGCGCGTGGGGACGTGAATTAAGCCTGAAGAATCCCCCCTCCTTGAAGGGGAGGGGCTTGAATGCCTAACCACTCCGCAGCAGCGGCACCGCCGCGTCGCGTTCGAAGAGATAGAGGCAAAGGCGCACCGCCTCGCCGCGCGCGCCCTCCATACCGCCGTCGCGTTCGACGAACAGCCGCGCATCGTCGTGCGCGACCGGGAGCAGCCGCACGAGCTGTTCGGGGCTCGCGAGCCGGTAATCGGCGTCGCCCGACTGTTTGAGCCCGAGAAGCTCGCCGCCGCCGCGCAGCTCCAGATCCTTTTCGGCGATCACGAACCCGTCGTTCGTCTCGCGCATCAGCGCCAGCCGCTCGCGCGCGGTTTCCGAAAGATTTTGCGAGCGCAGCAGCAGGCATACCGATTTCGCGGTGCCGCGCCCGACGCGCCCGCGCAGCTGGTGGAGCTGCGCGAGGCCGAAACGGTCGGCATGTTCGACGATCATCAGGCTCGCCGCCGGGACATCGACTCCGACCTCGATCACCGTCGTCGCAACGAGCACCCCGATCTCGCCCGCCTCGAAGCGCGCCATCACCGCATCCTTGTCGGGGCCTTTCATCCGGCCGTGGACGAGCCCGACGCGCGCATCGCCGAGCCGCGCGCGCAGCAGCGCCGCGCGCTCCTCCGCCGCGGCGAGTTCGCTCGCCTCGCTTTCGGCGACGAGCGGGCACACCCAATAGGCCTGCGCGCCGCTCGCGAGATGGCGTTCGAGCGCCTCGACGACCTCGCCCAGCCGCTCGACCGACACCACACGCGTGTCGACCGGGGTGCGCCCCGGCGGCATTTCGTCGATTTGCGACACGTCCATCTCGCCATGGTTGGCGAGTTGCAAAGTGCGCGGGATCGGCGTGGCAGTCATCACCAGCAGGTGCGGCGGGCGCGCCGCCTTGCTCGTCAGCATCAGCCGCTGCGCGACACCGAAGCGATGCTGTTCGTCGACGACGACGAGCGCGAGATCGCGGTAATTCACGGCCTCCTGAAAGATCGCATGGGTGCCGACAAGGATGTCGATGCTGCCGTCCGCCAGCCCCATCAGCGTCGATTCGCGCACGCGCCCCTTATCGCGGCCGGTGAGGATCGCGAGATTGACCGGCAGCCCCGCGAGCATCGACTGCAGCGTCGCATGATGCTGGCGCGCGAGGATTTCGGTGGGAGCCAGCAGCGCCGCCTGCGTCCCCGCCTCGACCGCGCTCAGCATCGCGCGCAGCGCCACCAGCGTCTTGCCCGACCCGACATCGCCCTGCAGCATCCGCAGCATCGGCGTGTCCTGCGCCATGTCGCCGGCGATCTCGCGCCCGACGCGCTCCTGCGCCCCCGTCAGCCCGAACGGCAGCTTGAGCGCGCCGGTCAACCGCCCATCGCCGCGCACCGCGCGCCCCTTGCGCGTGCGCAGTCCCTGCCGGATCAGCATCAGCGCGACCTGGCTGGCGAAAATCTCGTCATAGGCGAGGCGGTCGCGCGCCGCCTCGTCGCGCGGGCTCGCGTGGGCGCGCGCGACCGCCTCGCGCCAGGCGGGCCAGCCGCGGCTCGCGAGCAGGGGCGCGTCGATCCATTCGGCGAGTTCGGGCCGCCGCTCGAGCGCCACCGCGGCAAGCTGCGACAGGCGCGCATTGGTCAGCCCTTCGGTCAGCGGATAGACGGGCTCGTGAACCGCGATCGCATCGGCATCGTCCGGTTCGGCGACATGGTCGGGATGGACGATCTGGCGCATGTCGCCATAAAGGTCGAGCCGCCCCGACACGCGGCGCATCTCGCCAAGCGGGAACAGCTTGCGCGCGAGGCCCGACGTCCGCCCGAAATAGACGAGCCGCACATGATCGCCCGCGCGGTCGAACGCCTCGACGCCAAAGGGCGCACGCGGCGATCGGCCGGGGCGATAATCCTGCGCGGTCACGTCGACGATGATCGTCTGCCCCGGCTGCGCATCGTCGAGGCGGTCGACCGGCACGCGCGAGATCAGCCCAGTCGGCAGGTGGAACAGTATGTCGATCACCCGCTCGAGCCCGAGCCGCGCGAGCGGCTTGGCGAGCTGCGGCCCGACGCCCTTGAGGTCGGTGAGCGCGGCAAAGAGCGGGTTGAGGATTTCGGGTCGCATGGCTAGGGCATGTCTAGCCTCGCCTTTCCGTTCGTGTCGAGCGAAGTCGAGACACCTCGAAGGCACGCGCCGGGCCGATGGGCATCTCGACTTCGCTCGATGCAAACGGGTTGGGAAATGACCGTGGGCAAATCTCAGAACCGCTCTAAAAGGCCCGCCATGCAAGACCGCCTGAAACGCCTGAAATTCCGCGCCTGGCACCGCGGCACGCGCGAGGCCGATTATATGATCGGCGGCTTTTTCGACCGCTATTCGCCCGGCTGGAGCGACGAGGAAATCGCGTGGTTCGAGGCGGTGTGCGACGAGGATGACGTCGACATCATGGGCTGGGCGCTCGGCACCGGCGCGCCGCCGTCGCATCTCGACCGTCCCGACCTGATCGCCGCGATGCGCCGGCTCGATTATATACCACTCCCGTGACTCGCCCTGCCGCCGACATTTTCGCCGCCATCGGGCAGGCATCGGCGCCGCTGACGCTCGCGCGCGCGGCGGACGGCTTTCTGCCGCTGCTGCTCGCCGACCTCGCGCGCGCAAGCGACAAGAGAATGCTCTACGTCGCGACCGACGACGCCGCGATGCAGGCGGTGGCCGACGCCGCGCCCTTCTTTGCCCCCGACCTGATCGTCCACCGCTTCCCGGCTTGGGATTGCCTGCCCTACGACCGCGCGGGCCCCTCGATGCGCGTCAGCGCCGACCGGCTGGCGACGCTGTCGGCGTTGCAGGCGACGCCCAAGCGCGGCGAATTGATCCTGACCACCGTTGCCGCGATCACCCAGCGCACGCTCACCCCCTTTCGCGTCCGCCAGCTCGCGACGACGCTGGCCGCCGGCCAGCGCATCGACCGCGACGCGCTCGCCGAACTGCTCGTCGCAAATGGCTTCAACCGCGTCGATACCGTCGCCGACCAGGGCGAATTCGCCGTGCGCGGCAGCCTCGTCGACCTCTTCCCCGCCGGCGAGGAGGCGGGGCTGCGGGTCGATTTCTTCGGCGACGAGATCGAAAGCATCCGTCGCTTCGACCCCGCCGACCAGCGCAGCCTTGGCCCCGCCAAGGCGCTGCAATTGCTCCCCGCTGCCGAAACCCTCCTCGACGAGGCGACGATCAAGCGCTTCCGCACGCGCTATCGCGAATTGTTCGGCGCGCAGGCGACGGGCGATCCGCTCTATCAGGCGGTGAGCGAAGGGCGGCGGCAGGCGGGCATGGACCATTGGCTGCCGCTGTTCGAGGAACGGCTCGCGACGCTGCTCGACCATATCGACGCCGCGACCCCGGTGCTGCGCGGTCACCGCACCGACGCGACTGCCGAGACGCGCTTCGAGGCGATCCGCGACTATCACGCCAACCGCGTCGCCGCCGAGCAGGAGCAGGCAGGCAGCTATCGCCCGCTGGCACCGGAGGCACTCTATCTGACCGCAGCCGAATGGAGCGACGCCGAGGCGGCGCGCCCCGTCCATGTCGTCACGCCGTTCGACGTGCCCGAAGCGGCGAGCGTGCTCGACCTCGAAAGTTTCGCGGCGCGCGATTTCACTCCGGAACGCACCGCCGACCTCAATGTCTACGACAAGGTCGCCGACCATCTGGCCGACGAGCGCCGCAAGGGGCGCCGCACGATCATCGCCAGCTATTCGGGCGGTGCGCGCGACCGGTTGGCCGGGCTGCTGAAGGAGCATGGGGTCACGGGGCTGGTGCAGGCCGAGACGTGGCAGGAAGCTCTCGGCCTGGCTTCCCCCCTCCCGCTTGCGGGAGGGGTCGGGGGAGGGCCTGTTGCGGAGCGCGCCAGCGAGACAAGCCCTCCCCTGACCCCTCCCGCAAGCGGGAGGGGGACAGGCAACGTCGCGCTCATCGTCCTCCCGCTCGATCATGGCTTCGCGTCCGACGCGATCAGCCTGCTCACCGAGCAGGACATCCTCGGCGAACGCCTCGTCCGCCGCCAGAAACGCCGCAAGAGCGCCGACGCCTTTCTCGCCGAACTCGCGACGCTCAGCGTCGGCGATCTCGTCGTCCACCTCGACCATGGCATCGGCCGCTACGAAGGACTGACCTCGATCCCGGTGGGCAGCAGCCCGCACGATTGCGTCGCGCTGACCTATGCGGGCGGCGACAAGCTCTATGTCCCCGTCGAAAATCTAGACGTCCTCTCGCGCTACGGCGGCGAGAGCGAGGGCGTCGCGCTCGACAAGCTGGGCGGCGAGGCGTGGCAGCGGCGCAAGGCGCGGATGAAGGAGCGCATCCGCGAAATTGCGGGCGAACTGCTCGCCACCGCGGCGCAGCGCGCGCTCCGTCCCGGCGAGGTGATGGCCGCCGACGCCGCCTATCCCGCCTTCGCCGACCGCTTCCCCTATCAGGAAACCGACGACCAGGACCGCGCGATCGGCGACGTGCTTGCCGACATGGCCTCGGGGCGCCCGATGGACCGCCTCGTCTGCGGCGATGTCGGCTTCGGCAAGACCGAGGTGGCGCTGCGCGCCGCCTTCGTCGCGGCGATGGCGGGGATGCAGGTCGCGGTCGTCTGCCCGACCACCCTGCTCGCGCGCCAGCATTTCACCAATTTCGCCGAGCGCTTCAAAGGCTTTCCGATCAACATCGGCCGCCTGTCGCGCCTCGTCCCCGCCGCCGAAGCGGCAAAGACGCGCGACGGCCTTGCGAGCGGGCAGATCGACATCGTCGTCGGCACCCATGCGGTGTTCGCAAAGGCGGTCGAGTTCCAGCGCCTCGGCCTGGTCATCGTCGACGAGGAGCAGCGCTTCGGTGTCGTCCACAAGGAACGGCTCAAGCAGCTGAAGGCCGACGTTCATGTGCTGACGCTGACCGCGACGCCGATCCCGCGCACGCTTCAGATGGCGATGTCGGGGCTGCGCGAGCTTTCGGTGATCCAGACGCCCCCCGTCGATCGGCTCGCGGTGCGCACCTATGTCGCGCCGTGGGACCCGGTGGTGATCCGCGAGGCGCTGCTGCGCGAGCACGACCGCGGCGGACAGAGCTTCTTTGTCACTCCGCGCATCAAGGATCTGCCCGACATCGAGGAATTTCTGCGCACCCGCGTGCCCGAGGTCAAATATGTCGTCGCGCACGGCCAGATGGGCGCGGGCGAGGTCGAGGAGCGGATGAGCGCCTTTTACGACCGCAAATATGACGTGCTCGTTTCGACGACGATCGTCGAATCGGGGCTCGATATTCCAAGCGCCAATACGCTGGTCGTCCACCGCGCCGACCGCTTCGGGCTCGCCCAGCTCTATCAGCTGCGCGGCCGCGTCGGGCGGTCGAAGACGCGCGCCTATGCCTATCTGACCACCCCCGAGGGCGGCGGCATCACCGATACGGCCGAAAAGCGGCTGAAGCTGCTCGGCGATCTCGACACATTGGGCGCGGGGTTCCAGCTCGCGAGCCACGACCTCGACATCCGCGGCGCGGGCAATCTGGTCGGCGACGAGCAATCGGGGCATATTCGCGAGGTCGGGTTCGAACTCTATCAGTCGATGCTCGAGGAGGCGATCCTCGTCGCCAAGGCCGAGGGTGCCGGCGTCGCGCCGCCGCGCGAGGCGCTGTCGCCCATCATCACCGTCGATGCGCCGATCCTGATCCCCGAGGACTATGTCCCCGACCTGCCGCTGCGCATGGCGCTCTATCGCCGTCTCAACGAGGCCGAGGATCGCGCGGCGCTCGACGCCTTCGCCGCCGAGATGATCGACCGCTTCGGCCCGCTGCCACCCGAGACCGCGAACCTGATCCAGCTGATGGAGATCAAGGCGAATGCGAAGGCTGCCGGAATCGCCAAGCTCGATGTCGGCGCCAAGGGCGCGCTGGTGTCGTTCCATGGCGATGCGTTCGCCAACGTCCCCGGCCTGATCGCCTATGTCGAACGGCTGAAGGGCCGCGCGCGTATCCGCCCCGACAACCGGCTGTCGGTGAGCGGCGAGTGGGCGAGCGCGGCCGCGCGGCTCAACGGCGCGCTGCAATTGTCGAAGGGTTTGGGCAAGCTCGCGAAGCAGGCGGCGTAGCCGAAGATCGTCATTGCGAGCGAAGCGAAGCAATCCAGAGTGGTGCAAGGCTGCCCTGGATTGCTTCGCTTCGCTCGCAATGACGAGGCTATGGATGCAACGGGGATGCCCGGCCCTTCAGGGGACGGGCTTATCTATTCCATCAATCCCGGCAATTCCTCGCCCGGCACCGGCCCCGATTTCAAAAACCCCTGCCACGTCGCGACGCCGAGGTCCTTCAATCGCGCAAGCTGGCTTTCCTGTTCGATGCCCTCCGCGACGACGAGCAAGCCCAGCGCGCGCGCCAGATCGACGATCGCGCGCACGACGATGCGGTCGCGGTCGCTGCCGTCGATCGTGCGGGTGAAGCCGCTGTCGATCTTCAGATAGTCGATCGGCAGCCGCGCGAGCAGCGACAGGCTCGAATAGCCGGTGCCGAAATCGTCGATCGCGATCGCGCAGCCGAGCGCGCGGATCTGCGCGAGTTGCTGCGCTGCGCTCGCCGGATCGCTGAGCATCGCCTGTTCGGTGAGTTCGAGGGTCAGCCGGTCGGGGTCGACCTTCGCCGCCTTGACCATCGCCGCGAGCCGGTCGGCGAAGTCGGGATCGCCGAGATCGGCGGCGGTGATGTTGAGCGAGACGCGCAGCTTCGCGAGCGCCCTGGGCCACGCCGCAACTTCGGCGAGCGCGACGCGGTGGGCATGTTCGGTCAGCTCGCGCTCCATCCGCGCCGCGCGCGCCGCAGTCACGAGCGGCCCCGCCCCGAGCAGCCCCAGCTCGGGATGGCGCCAGCGCAGCAGCGCCTCGACCCCGACCATCGCGCCGGTCGCGACGTCATATTGCGGCTGATAGAAGATCGCGACCTCGCCGCGCGACAGCGCCGCCTTGACCATCGCGCCGTCGCGCGCCGAGGCGGGGCGCGCGAGCTGGTCGGTCGCGGTGCGCAGCTGGTCGCCCACCGGCTCGTCGCGCGTGATCAGCGCGGTCGCGATCCGGATGGCGAGCCGCCCGTTGGGATCGCCGACCATCGGCTCGGCGAGCGCGACGTGCAGCGCGCGTTCCTGCGCCTGGAGCGCGGCGAGCGACTGCGGCGCCGCCGGCGCGATCAGGAATCGCGGCCCTTCGAGCCGGTCGACGCTCGACCCGGGGCCGAATTCGTTGCGCGCAAAGGTGGCGAGCCGGCGCCCGACCTCTTCGAGCAGCGCGTCGCCGGTTTCGGTGCCCGCGCTGTGGTTGATCCGCGCGAGCTGGTCGATCTGCACCAGGATCACCCCGATGTCGGCGTCGTGGCGCGCGTGCAGCGCGTCGAGGTGGCGGATTCCCGCCGCATTGGGGTCGGCACTATGATTCATTGCCGCGCCCATAACAGGCTTTGCTTGCCAATCCCTTCCCTTTTGCACCAGTATCGGCGCGATGGCCGCGAATTCGCCCCGTTCCGACGCGCTCACCGACGGCTATGGCCGCCGGATCAGCTATTTGCGCCTGTCGGTCACCGACCGCTGCGATCTGCGCTGCCGCTATTGCATGGCCGAGGATATGAGCTTCCTGCCCAAATCCGCGGTGCTCAGCATCGAGGAAATGGGCGATCTCGCGACCCGATTCGTCGCGCGCGGCGTCCGCCGAATCCGCCTGACCGGCGGCGAGCCGCTCGTCCGGCGCGGGATCGACACCCTCGCGATGCGGCTCGGGGCGCTGATCGGGGACGGGCTCGACGAGCTCACCCTCACCACCAACGCGATGCGGCTCTCCGACCATGCGTCGATGCTCGCCGCGGCGGGTGTGCGCCGCATCAACGTCAGCCTCGACACGCTCGACCCGCAGGCCTTTCGCCACATCACGCGCGTCGGCGACCTGTCGGTTGCGCTGCGCGGGATCGAGGCGGCGCGCGGGGCGGGGCTCGCGGTCAAGATCAACATGGTCGCGCTCGCGGGGCTCAACGAGGACCAGCTGCTGCCGATGCTGGGCTGGTGTGCGGCGAACGGCTGCGACCTGACATTGATCGAAACGATGCCGCTCGGCGAGGTCGCGGACGATCGCAGTGACCATTATATCCCGCTTCACCAGTTCGTCGCGCCGCTGCGCGCCGAGCGCGCAATCTCCCCGATCGTCAAGCGCACCGGCGGCCCGGCGCGCTATTTCGAGGTCGAGGACAGCCCGGTGACGCTCGGCCTCATCACGCCGCTATCGGACAACTTCTGCGCGAGCTGCAATCGCATCCGCCTCACGGTCGAGGGGCGCATCTATATGTGCCTCGGCCAGGACGATCATGTCGACCTGCGCGCGGCGCTGCGCGAGGGCGACGACGTCGATGGCTTGATCGACGCCGCGCTCGCTGGCAAACCGCTCGCGCATGACTTTGTCATCACAAGAGAATCGCAACCGGCGGTCGCGCGCCATATGAGTGCCACGGGCGGCTGACCGGCCGCCCCAAGGGGGACCGGACCAAAATGCAACGCAAGATCGCGCTCGTCGCGTCGAACGCGCCCGCCGCGCAAGAGGCCGAGGCCGAATTGCGGCCGCTCTACGATTTCGTCGATCTAGCCGAGGCCGATCTGCTGATCGCGCTCGGCGGCGACGGCTTCCTGCTCGCGATGCTGCACCAGCTGCTCGATCAGCGGCGCACGCTGCCCGTTTTCGGGATGAATCGCGGCACCGTCGGCTTTCTGATGAACGAGTTCCGCGTCGAGGGGCTGCTCGACCGGCTCGCGGCGGCGCGCACCTTCCTGATCCATCCCTTGCAGGGCGACATCACCACGATCAGCGGCGAGCGTCACATCCTGCCCGCGATCAACGAGATTTCGCTGCTCCGCGAAACTCGTCAGGCGGCCAAGCTCGAGGTGCTGATCAACGAGCGCACGATGCTCGAGGAACTCGCCTGCGACGGCGTGCTCGTCGCGACCCCGGCGGGATCGACCGCCTATAATCTCTCGGCCAACGGCCCGATCCTGCCGCTCGGTTCCGACCTGCTCGCGCTCACGCCGATCAGCCCCTTCCGCCCGCGGCGCTGGCGCGGCGCGCTCGTCCCCGAATCGACGAGCATCCGCTTCAACGTCCGCGAAGCGGCGAAGCGCCCGGTCAGTGCGGTCGCCGACCAGCGCGAAATCCGCGAGGTCAAGACGGTGGCGGTGACCACCGACCGCAGCCGGCCGCTGACCCTGCTCTTCGACCCCGACCAGGGGCTCGACGAGCGCATCGCGATGGAGCAGTTCATCGTTTGATTCCGGGAATCGGCGCCGGCCCGCTCCCCGTCCCGGCCTCCCATAGGTTACTATCGTGAGGGAGGCCGGGAGGGGAGCGGGCCGGTGCCGCTTTATCGGCCGAATTATTCCAAAACCCCCTTGCAAAATCGCGCGAGCGGCGGCAAAGGGGCGCCTCGCCCGCCACGGCGGGCTGCTCCTCGGTAGCTCAGCGGTAGAGCAATCGACTGTTAATCGATTGGTCGCAGGTTCGAATCCTGCCCGGGGAGCCACTTCGGAACGGAACTGCGCAATGCAGGTGCCGCCGATTTTACTCCAGAGTTCGCCGCAACAAGACTCTGGAGTAAATCGGCGGTCGTTCCGGTGATGTGGATCGAGTCTTCTCCCACTTCGACCCGGTGCAAAAGCCCCTGAATCTCATGCCTTCTAAAACCGCCGTTTGCCCTACGAAGGCGACTTTTCACCCGCTTGCCGAAGTGCCCGATCAACTCCGGGGTCAGCTCGATTTCATCCGTTGACCGTCGTCCTTCTGCACGTTCCGCATCAGCGTTCGCAGAATCGCGAATGGTGCGCAGTTCCGCGATGCGTGATTTGAGGTTTCCGTCCTTGGCATCAGCAACGCCCTCTTCGATGGCCTCATAAAGCCGAGTCAATTTGGCATCCGCGGCTGCGGCTTGTCGCCGCAGTGCCGCGATTCGTTCGCTCTCTTCAGCCTCCTGTCCACGCCGTTTCTCCAGCACGCCCGCAAGAATTGTTCGCAACCGCTCAGGCGCCAGGATGCGCTCTTCCAGATGTTCGACGACCAGTTCATCTAACTCGGACATGGGGATCGTGCGGCCGGAGCAGCCCGTGGTGCCTTTCCGCGCCTTTGTGCAGCAGGTGTAATAGCGGTACTTGGAACTGCGTCCCGACGTGCGAAGCGTCATAGCGCCGCCGCAGTCCTTGCAATGACAGATGCCACCCAGAAGCGTCCCTGCGCTCACATATCGCGGAGCCTTTAGCTGCGAGGCGCGGCTCTTGAGCAGTTCTCCTACCTCATCGAACTCTTCCTGTGAGATGATCGCCGGAACCTCGACCTCGACGACCTCTTCGGGAGGATTGGGCTCCTTCCGACGCCAGCTATAGACGTTGAACCGATGCGTCCCGATGTAGGTGGTGCGCGTCAGAATATCGTGGACCGCCCCGCATCCAAATCGTCCGCCGGTCGGCGTGCGAATACCCCGTTCATTGAGATAGTCGGCGATCCGCCGCGTGCCGAGCGGACCGGTTTCACCGTCGCCCACGCGCGCCAGCCGGTAGATCAACCGAACCACCTCCGCGCGATCGGGATCGATATCGAGCTTCTTCTTCATTCGGGCGCCGCGCTGCTCCGCATCCACGATGCGATAGCCGAACGGCGGCCGCGCGCCGTTCCAGAAACCCTGACGCGCATTCTCCCGCATAGCGCGCAGCGTATGCTTCGCGTTCTCTTTCGACTGATACTCGTCGAACAGCGCCATGATCTGCCGCATCATCACGCTCATCGGATCGTCGCCGAGATCCTGAGTGATCGACACCAGACGGACGCCATTCTTGGCTAACCGCCGCACATAGAATTCGAGTTGGAACTGGTCCCGGAAGAAGCGGGAGAAGCTATGGACGACGATGACGTCGAACTCAGCGGGCCGACACGAAGCCGCATCCATCATCCGCTGGAATTCAGGGCGCCGGTCATCCGTCGCCGACGCTCCCGGCTCGACATATTCGCCGACAACCGTCCAGCCCTTGCCCTCGCAGAAGCTGTGCGCCTGGCGTCGTTGGTCGGGAATGGATAGATCATGCTCGGCCTGCCTGCCGGTCGAGACACGCAGATATAATGCAGCGCGCGCCATCGGCGAGGCGACGAGTTCATCGTCGTCCTTCATCGTCCACCTCCTGAAAAATCAATTCTTCTTGGCGAAGAGCGCATCGAAGAAATCGGCGAAATAAAGCTCGTAAAGCTCAATCTCGCGGCTCGTGACGGGAAGGCTCTTCGGCAGGTCATCGGTGATCTTTGGCCGCCTGCGCGCTTTGCGCACGGCCCCGCTACGCCGAATCCGGGGTTGCGGTATGTAATCGTAGAGATCGATGATCTCCGCGCTTTCGCGATCTGACTGCTTATGCGCGCCCATAGGGCAATTCTGGGGAAATGAACCCGATACGCAAGGAAACAGGCGATTGCGGCAGCAGGACGTTGCAAAGCCCAGCGTAGAATAGCGTTCCATCGAATGCCGGAGCGCAGCATGGCGTAGCGCAAATAAGCGTTCGCGGTGGTACCGTCCGCCAAGCCCATGCTCGCAAGAGCATACGCTCGCCGCCTTCTGTTCTCTTTCCGACTCGAGAGCGCGCCCCCCGCAGTAGTGCCAACCGCACCGTCTGGGACACTGGCGGGTGCTGCGCGCCCAACGTGACATTCCGGCACGGATGCAGGAAATCGAAAGCGATCTCTCCTTCCTCTCTGTCCTCCGACATGGCGGTTCCGGTCGCCTGACCGGCGCCGCGGCGGGGTCAAGCCCGGCCCGCACCGGACCGTGTTGGGCCTGACCCCGGCCGCTCGCTTGCGCCGGCCGAACACCTCCACGCCCTCGATCGGAGGGTATCTCGAATGGAGGCCATCATGCAACTCATTACCGACACGATCCGCGACCGGCTCATCGCCAACGGACGCGAGAGCCGCGACAATCCCGCCTTCGATCCACATCCGGTCGTCAAGCTGTTCACGCCGGACGCCGGCGCCACTTGGCTCATCTCCGAATGCGACCCGCAACAGCCGGATTACCTCTACGGCCTTTGTGATCTGGGCCTGGGGGAACCTGAGCTGGGATCGGTCAGTCTCACCGAGTTGGAAGCCTTGCGCGGGCCGCTCGGTTTGCCGGTTGAACGCGATCTGTATTTCGAGGCCGGATATCCGCTGAGCCATTATGCGCATCTCGCCAACAAGGCCGGCGCCATCACCGCCTGACGGCGGCCGAAGCGCTCCGCCATTTTCGGCGGAGCGCTTCATGGTGCCTCCGACGAGGCGGAGACCGAGGCTAGCCGGGATAGTGCCTCCGGGCTGGGCGCCGCCGCCAGCAGCGCTGCCCAGTCATCAGGTGGATTGCCCTTGTCGAGCATCTTGCGGAACACCGCATAGGCGTCGGATTTCGAGCCATAAGTGCACAAGGTCGTTTCGTCGTTCACCCACGCGAAAACGATGATCCTCGTTTTCGTGCTGTATCGGAAGAACAACCGAAAGCGACCGGCACCGAACTTCGCCCGGAACCAATGCTTGCGATCCTCGTCGAGTGTGTTGCCTTGGCGATATTCTTGCCGCGCCGGATCTTCGGGAATGATCTCGAACACCAGCTTGCGCAGCGCGGCCAACAGTTTCGCATTGGCGTTCGTTCGCCAAGTCTTCGGGTTCTTCTTTCGTGCACGCGCGACGGCGGTGTCGAGCTTGTCGAGCTGATCGAGAAACAGAGAATGGGCAACGATCTGCCAGCCATTGACGACCAGCATCAGAGCGCAACGTCACCATCAATGGGCGCATCGAGATCCACATCCACCCCCTCAACGCGCTTCGCCAGCCGTTCCGCCAGCGCCGGAGTCAGTGGAACGACCGCTTCGGGACGCCGCTGGATGTCGTCAGCCAGAAACGCGAGGAAGCGGTCGATCACCGGGTCTTCATGCTCAGTCTCCGCCCGATGCACGGATACGCCCCGGTCATCGACGCGAAAGGTGATCTTTCCGCCATAGGCGACACCAAGCGCCTGACGCACAGCTTTGGGAATCGTCGTCTGGCCCTTGGCGGTGATGGTGCTGATTTCTTCGATCTGTGCAGGCATGGAAATCTCCTATCGACACGATTAGTAAGGAATAATCCTTACAAAATCAAGGCGCGGATAGTAGAGACATCAGGCGCATCCCTGCGGGACCGACGCTCTATCTCCGCGTGCCGCTCCGACCGAACCCCTGATGGGTTTCGGCGCATGCGCGCGACGATCGCCTTGCGGGTGCGGCGTATTCACGCCGATCCGTAAATCCGCTTTTGCGGATTTGCTCATTTCCGTATCTGCGGAGATCGGGCCAGGGCTGCGCCGGCCCGATCGCTTTGGGATGCGATGGTCGCATCCCAGATGGGGTGGGCGTCGCTTCCCTATAGGCCCGCCGCGCCGGGGCGCAACGCGCGCAGGGCGCGCTTACTTCCTCTTCGTTCCAGCCCTGCGGGTGCGCCCCGGCTCCCTTCGGCAGGCCAACGGCAAGCTCTTTCGCCGCCCACCCCATTCCGGGGTGCGATTGCGGAGAGAAGGAGTAAGGAAAGTGACCAACACCACCAATACCCCGACCACCGAGCAGGACAGCCGCATCGTTTTCGTGCCGCTGAACAAGCTCAAGAAATCACCGAAAAACGCCCGCAAGGTGCCACACAGCGAAGCCACCATCGCGGCGCTCGCCGCCTCCATCGCGCACAAGGGGCTGATACAGAACCTTGTGGTGGAACCCGAGATGAAGGGCGACAAGCCGACCGGCTCCTATCTCGTCACCGCTGGTGAAGGCCGCAGGCTCGCCTATCTGCTGCGCGCCAAGCGCAAGGAGATCAGGAAGAACCACCTTGTCCGTTGCTGGCTGGACGTGGAAAACGACCCTAGCGAAGTCTCGCTGGACGAAAACGTCACACGCGAGAACATGCACCCCGCCGATCAGTTCGAGCGCTTCCATGAACTCTCCCGCGACAAGGGATGGGGCGCGGAAGAGATCGGCGCACGGTTCGGCGTCACCCCCGAAGTCGTCAAGCGGCGGCTGCGGCTCGGCGCGGTCAGCCCCAAGCTGATCGACATCTACCGCCAGGACGGCTTGACCCTCGATCAGTTGGCGGCGTTCGCGCTCACCGACGACCATGCCCGGCAGGAACAGGTGTTCGAGAACTTGTCCTATAACAAGGAGCCGTGGATCATCCGGCGCGACCTCACGGCCAGCAACGTCCCCGCTGACGACCGGCGCGCGGTGTTCATCGGGGCGGATGCCTATCGGGAAGCGGGCGGCGTCATCATCCGCGACCTGTTCACCGAAGATGGCGGCGGCTATTTCGAGGATGCGGCGTTGCTCGACATGCTGGTGTCCGAGAAGCTGCGCGAGATCGCCACGGAGGTTCTGGCCGAGGGCTGGAAATGGGTCGAGGCATCCATCGACTTCCCGCACGACCACGGCTTGCGGCGCTATTATCCGCAGCCCGTCGCCCTGTCCGACGAGGACGAGGCGCGGTTTGCGGAAGCGGCATCCGAGTACGACACGCTCACCGAAGGCTATTCGGCCTATGACGACATGCCCGAGGATGTCGCGGCGAAAGCGCAGGCATTGAGCGACGAGATCGACGCCATCAGCGCCAAGCGATCGGCCTATGACCCGGCGGTGATCGAGCGCGGCGGCGTGTTCGCCTCACTCGGATCGAACGGCGAGGTTCGCATCGAGCGCGGTTTCGTAAAGGCCGAGGATGAGCCGCAGCCCGAAGCGGCCCCCGAGGACGAGGCCGGGGACGGGACCGAGCCAGAGGACGGCGATGTATTCGACGACGAGGATCAGGACATGGGGGAACCCGATGCGGGCAAGCCCATCTCCGACAGCCTTGTGCGCGACCTCACCGCACACCGGACGCTTGGCCTTCGCCTCGCCTTGGGCGCGCAACCCGAGATGGCGATGGTGGCGCTGACCCATGCGCTCGTGCTGGACCTCTTCTATCATGGCTATGGGAAGGCCTGCCTCGAGATCAGCGGCAAGAGCGATCCGCTCGGCAGTCATGCCGAAGGAATTGCGGACACCGCCGCAAGTGAAGTGCTGACCGCACGGCATGATGCGTGGGGCGCACAGCTTCCCGAGGATGATGCGGACCTGTGGACCTGCCTTGTCGAAATGCCGGGCGACAGCCGCATGGAGCTTCTGGCCCATTGCGTCTCGCTCACCGTCAATGCGGTGAAGCTGCCGTGGGAGCGTTCGACCACTCGCGTCGCGGCGGCGGATGTGCTGGCCCGCGCCGTGGACCTCGACATGACCGCGACATGGACCGCCACCAAGGCCAGCTATTTCGGGCGCGTCACCAAAGCACACATCGCGCAAGCGGTGAGCGAGGCCGTTTCTCCCGAAGCGGCGGAACGGATCGCGCCGATGAAAAAGGCGGATATGGCCGACGCCGCCGAGGAATTGGTGGCGGGCACCGGGTGGCTTCCGACCGTGCTGCGAACGAGCGAACCGGAGCCGGAGGAACCGGGCGCCGACGAGCGACCGGAGACAGAAGCCGAACTGGCGAACGCGGAAGGCGAACATCCGTCCGAAGCGGAGGCCTCCAATACCGAAGCGCAGGACGGCGAGATCAGCACGGACGAGGCCGACCCTGTCGAGCCGGAGCCGGTGGATGACGAAGCCGCCTATGCGGTCGCCGCCGAATAGGTGACCGGGCCGGGATCGCTTCGGCGGTCCCGGCCTTCTCCTGTCCGAATAATTTCGCGGCCGCGCCCGTCACCGGGCGCGGCCGCTCTCTTTCCTGACTCTATTGTCACGATCGGTTCGTGGAGATCGATCTTCTGCTAAAGTATCGGTTGCGCAACCTCGCGCTCAGTTTGCGGTAAGAACACGGACTCGCGCACCGGTAGAAGCGATTTTCGGGCGTACATATCCGCGTCGGCCATTATCAGCACATCATCGAGAGAAGTGCCGATGTTGCTCTGCCAGACTGCCGTCCCGATGCTGCAGGACAGGCGAAGCCTCTGGCGGTTCCAGAGAAGCGGGCTATCAGCGAGGGTCATCCTGATCTTGCCGGCAATTTCCTTGCTTTCCTTCCCACCTGCGGCGGGAAGCAGCACACAGAATTCATCGCCGCCGAGCCGGACGAGCAGATCCGTCTCGCATAGTTGTGATTTCGCGATCCTTGCGAAGTGCGCAAGGCACTCGTCGCCGGCCTTGTGGCCGTGACGGTCATTGATCTGCTTGAAGTTATTGAGATCGATGAGCAGGACGCCGTGAAAGGGTGCGCTGCGCGGAGCACCGGTTGCAAGCCATGCGTCTAGTCCGTGCCGGTTCAGCGCGCCCGTCAGGGCATCGGTGTTGGCGAGCTTCGCCAGTTCTTCGCGCAACCGGTCGATCGTCAGCACTGCGAAGCCGAAATTGAGCAGAAGGCCGCTGAAAATCACGCCGAGCATCGTCAGCGCTGCCAGCCCCGACCAGTCCGGGTCGGCGCCTGGGCTCGTCAGGTTCGCTATATTCATCGCGACGACAGTGCCGTGACCGAGCAAGCCAATTGAGAGGCCACCGAATGAAATCGCGCCGCCAGCGGATCGGTGCTGAGGCACGGCAAGAAACAGCAGCATGAGGACCATCGGGGTGCTCTGGCCGAACGCATACAGAAGCGCGATGGCCTCGCCATGCGAGAACATTGCGACCGTCAGCCCCGCACAGGTCGCGCTCACAACGGCAGGGACGGTAATGCGAGGTTTTTCGCCATGGAGCTGGTGAAGCCCTCTCGCAAACAACCAGAATGCGAAGATGATCAGGCCGTTACCTGCCGCTGCGACAAACGGACCATGGATTCCGTGTTGGAATGGAAGCAAAAGCCCGCCAATCGCGCTTGTCAGGGCAGCGAAGAACCAGGTTCTTGCAGGCTCGAAGCCGCGATACTGCCACGCCAGTGCACCCCAAATGACCGCCAAGGACACCGATAGGGCGACGATGACGACGTAGAGCGTGAAGAAGTCCAGCTTCAAAGGATTACTGCTGCAGTGGGGGCGGGGATCGTTTGTGCGCGTTGGTGACGAACTCTGAATATCCAGTAAACACGCCCCCTCATTGGCGCGACTGCGGTCGCCGCGCCGCGCTGCCTTAAGTGGTAGCCCGCAAATCCGTAAAGCCGCCGAGGCGGCTTTACGGATTTGCGCTTTTGCGATTTTCCGGGCGGGAGTCGCGCGCTACGGTCTGACATCGCCTGGCGGAACGAACGGGCCGAAGGGAGTGACATCGTGCAGAGATCGACCATCCTGATAACGGTGGCAGCGCTGGCGGCCTGTTCGCCAGCAGCCAATAGCGTCTCGGCGTCGAACAACACGGAGGCCGAACCGCTACCCACCCTCACGCGCAGCAACATGCAATGGGATGTCGTCTTGCAGGCGCTGTTCAGGGGCACACTGTACCTGGACAACAACGGATGCATTCGCGCGGGAGACGATAGCGGCCCGCTCATCGTCTGGCATCCCGATAGTCGTATCGAGCGGACCGGCGATGGCCGCTTCAGGATCACGGACGGTTATACCGGCCATTCGGCCTATATCGGCGCCGAGGTGGCGATGGGCGGCGGCGTCGGTTCCGCCATGCCGACCAATCTCGTCGAACCGATCCCCGAGGCGTGCCGATCCGAGGAATATTGGGTGACCGCCCATCTGATGAGCGAGGAGGACCGCCAGGCGCTGCTCGAACGCGAACGGAACCGGAAGCCCGTGCCAGCGCCCGAGTAGCGCTGTGCAATTCCGTAGAGCATGACAAACGGATTTACGGAACAGCCTTTTGTTCCAAGGGCGAGCCGCGCTAGGCAAGGCGACATGAAGATACTGATGATCGGCGGCACGCGCTTCATTGGCGCGCATGTGGCGCGATGCCTTCACGACGCCGGAGCGCAGATCACCGCCTTCCATCGCGGTTCGAGCGCCAACTCGATCCTGCCTCAGATCGAGCATGTCCTCGATCCTGGCGCCGCCTGGCCGGTCACCTCTTTTCCCGACGCGCTGATGCGCGATTGGGACGTCGTGATCCATATGGTCGCCATGGGCCAGGCGGACGCCGAAGCCGCTGTGAGCGCCTTCGCAGGCCGTACAGCACGCCTGGTGCTGGTCTCGAGCTGCGACGTCTATCGCGCATACGGACGCCTGACGAAGATGGAGCCAGGCGAACCCGATCCCGTGCCGCTGGCCGAAGACGCGCCGTTGCGGACGGCGCATTATCCCTATCGCGGGATGGAAGGCGAACTCGGCGCCTGGGCGCAAGACTATGAAAAGATCCTGGCGGAAGCCGCGGTTCGAAATGCCGCCGACTGGACGATCCTGCGCCTACCCAAAGTCTATGGCCCCGAGGACAATGGCGATCTCGCCACCATCTATGGCTTTGCCGCCGCCCCGGAATGGCGCTGGACGCACGGCCATGTGCGCAATGTGGCCGCTGCGATCGCACTGGCAGCGACTCATGACGAGGCTCGAAACGCCGTCTTCAATGTGGGCGAGCACCACACGCCCAGCATGGGCGAAAGACTGGCGCGCCTACCTGTGCGGCCCGTAGGCCCGGAACTGCCGCCCTTCGATTTCCGCCAACCGCTTGTGCTCGACACGAGCGCGATCCGGAGCCGTCTGGGCTATACCGAGATAGTGGCTGAAGTTCAGGCGATGCGCGATTTGGCGGAAGCGGCCAGTTCACCCGATCGAACGGACGTGTCGTAGCGGCACGTCAGATCCGTTCTTTCTGGCCCATCACCGCACCCGCACGGCCTCTAGAAAGGCTTGGTCTGGCCGGTATTCGACCCTCTTCCCGCAACAGCGCCTGGCAGGTTTTTTCCGCCGCCGGGGAAACCCGGCTTTGCATCGCGATGCAAAAAACCCGCCAGTCGCCGCCGTTCACTAACGTTCCCGCCCTTCGGGTGCGGGCCGATCGTCTCCCGTCCTGCCGACCGCCATCGAGGCCGCGATGGGCGCGGTCCCGAACCAAGAAAGGACTGACGACATGATCTGCGGCAACTTCAATCCCACCGATTGCGGCTACACCGGCGAAATCCGCTTCTTCGGCACCCGCGAGAAAGTCGAACTCCGCCGTATCGACGGCAAGGACAACGAGAAGGCCCCGGACTTCCGCATCGTGGCAGCAGACAATGAACGTATCGAATATGGCGCCGCCTGGCAGAAGACCAGCAAGGAGGGTCGCGACTATATCTCGCTCAAGCTGAACCTCGTGGTCGCTCCTCCGGTTTACCTCCGGCTCTTCGAGACCGAGGTCGCCGGCGAATACGAGTTGGTCTCCAACTGATAACCACCGCGCCCCGCCCAGATGGGCGGGGCGATCATTGGAGTCGCGATGCAATGTTGGACAATCGCAAGAGTGCGCGGGTTTTCGCGAACTTGTGCAACGCGCGCCGGGCCGATAGCCTCACGACGTGGTCCGGTCGCTGCTTCTCTCTCTTCTTGCCCTTCTTCTTTTGGGGGCTACCCCGGAGATCGAAGCCCAATCAGCCGTGCCATCCGCCCGCGTGGCCCAGCAATCGATCGAGCAGGATATCGAGCGGTGCCGTCAAGATCCCCGTTTTGAGATTGGTGGAGCGATGATCGGGGACTGTCTGATGGAACTCAGCGAGGCGGTCGATCGGGAGATATCGGCGGCCGTCGCCACCGGAGAAGAACGCTATTGCGTTGCCGAAGATCGTGCCGACTATCGGCAAAGTCATGCAGACTGGCTGGCGTACCGGCAACGTCTGTGCGACCTGGTCGAGCGTTCGCCAGACAATACGCCGTCCTGGGTCAATTCCGCCGCTTGCCGCCTGGAACTCGGCCGCCAACGCCTTTCGAGCCTGAAATACACCAACGAATATGGCAGCCCCCGTTGCGCTGCCGAAGAGTGAACGCTTGACCTCAAGTGACCTTCGCTCGACCAACAATCAGGACTCACTCTCCACAAGCAGTTCGTAGGGTTCGACATCAAGCGCGCTCGCCAAATGGAACAAGGTGACCACCGTGGGGTTGCGACGCCCCCGTTCAAGATCGCTGATATATTGCTGCGTAAAGCCTGAAATTTCGGACAAACCTTCCTGGGTCAACCCGCGCGCCTTGCGAATGCGCGAGAAATTCAAGCCTACCAGACGCCGCATATCCATTGGCCGACGCTGGACTACTACATACTATCCGCGTTATCCCTTATAAGGTGTATTCGCGCGAGATTGGTCCAACCAGTGTCACAACTCTTTCACGGGTCGTAACTAGAAGGTCTCGCCCAGATGCGAAGCCGCGCCATTGGGAGCTGGGGAACGCTGATGAAGACACCGCCGCTGGATCCCGATGTCGCGGATACGGCACCGGATTCCGCGGTTCTTACGGCCTATGATGAAGAGCATCTGATAACATATCTTCGACTGCTCGACGCCGCGGCCGATGACGCGGATTGGCAAGAGGTCGCCCGCCTGGTGCTTCACATCGATCCCGACAAGGAACCTGACCGCGCTCGGCGCGCATGGGAAAGCCATTTGGCACGCGCCCAATGGATGACACACTCGGGCTATCGCCATTTGCTCCGTGGCGGCCCGCCGCATTGATCACCAAGACGTTGAAACTACAGCGTAGCTATCTCGATTGGTGATAGCTCTATGCCGCCCGACTAGGCTGGACCATCCACCCGCCTAGCGCGAATCTTCTCCTAGCGCCGAAAGTTGCCGGCGCCCGATTTTGGGGAGGTTCACGCCATGCATAAGGCAGATTGGCGTACTCCGGCCGCATACCTATCATTCTCGCAGTATGATCGTGCCGGCTTCGCTTGGGAAATTATTCGCCGTAATCAGGATTATTGCACGGAATTCCGGCAACTAAGCAACACGGTCGCGCCAGACCCGAAAACGCTCGATCGCTTCTCCGATCGTTGGGGGTTGCGATTTCGGCTCTGATCCAAAGCTGGACTACCATCAGCAGCCGGTATTCTGGCTGCCCGAGAAACTTCCTACGGTGCTTCAACTGCACCCGGTGCGGCCTGGGATGTCGGCCTACCCCCTGGTCACCGCCGACATCGTTCTCGCTCTGGCCTCGGCTCACCAATCGCACCGACGCGGCACGGACATCGCGATCCTGCGCGCAGCGACGACACATCGGATCTGGCTGGAAAGCACCCAGCACCAGCAGGACGCGCTCGCGGTCGCCCTCCCACTCGATCAATTGTTTGAATATCGCATCGCTGCGGTCCGGCGACTATGGCGGGCGATGAAGGGATTGCCTCCTGGCGATGATCCTCACCCCCTGACGCCATACGCAAAGGGCAATCTCATCAGGGTGCTTCGCCTCATCGATGCTCGACATGCCGGCGCGAGCGAACGAGAGATGGCCCAGATTATCCTCGGCGTGACACCGGCCAGGCGGCGCGATTGGGCCTCGAGCAACGACCGGACAAAGCTGCGGCGCCTGCTCGCAAAGGGCCGCAGCCTACTGGATGGAGGCTATTACGACATTCTCTGCCCGCGACCACGCCGTCCTCGCCGCCGACAGAATTAGCCCGGCCTAACTTCGACCCTCCCTCCCGCCGCCAGCCCTTCGCCACGATCCCCCACGACACGGCGCAGCACGCCAGAGCGCGCCGCAACACGCGGGAGATCAAAATGACTCGACCTCCACCCAAATCCGGAAAGCACCCCCCGGCGCCCCCACGCTATCTGCGCACGCCGGAGGCTGCGCGCTTTCTCGGCCTGTCTGGCCGGACCCTGGAGAAACATCGCTGTTTCGGTACCGGACCCGTCTATCGAAAACTCGGCGGCCGGGTCGTCTATGCCCTGAACGACCTGCAACGCTGGGCCGATCGCGGGACACGGTCCGGGACTTGCGATCCTGTCACAGAATTCGTGTCTCCGGCGAAGCCGTTCACCGACTTCGAAGCCGACCAGGACGGCGACAATGTCCGATAGCGCTCGCCGAACCGGTCCGAAGGAAACGCCACTCGACGCGATCTCGGCAACGATAGCGCTGCGCGATCAGCGAGATTTGATGCAGCATCCGTTCTTCTCGCTCGCCAAGGCCAAGCGCGTAGCACCGATCCTTTACACTGCTGGCGACGTCGAGGTGCAGGTCCATGCCTTGCCCGATTACGGCATGGCCACGATCTGGGATGCCGACATTCTGATCTGGGCGGCGAGCCAGCTCGTGGAAGCCGCCGATCGCGGCCGTCCCACATCACGCTTCATTCGGTTCACGCCCCACCAATTGCTCATCGCGATCGGGCGTGCTGCCGGCCAAAGGCAATACCAGCTCCTCAGACGTGCGCTGCAACGCCTGCAATCGACCGTCATCCTGACGACTATTCGCAACGGGACGAATTGGCGGCGTCAGCAGTTTTCATGGCTCAACGAATGGGAGGATCGGCTGAACGGCCGCGGACGATCCGAAGGAATGGAATTCGTCCTTCCCGAATGGTTCTTCCGCGGGGTGGTCGACCGCTCGCTGGTCCTCACGATCGACCCCGCCTATTTCAAACTGACCGGCGGCATCGAGCGCTGGCTCTATCGCGTCGCGCGCAAACATGCCGGCAAGCAGCCCGATGGCTGGCGTTTTGAGCTGAAACACCTTCATTTGAAATCCGGGAGCCAGGCTCGTTTCTCGGATTTCGCTCTCGATGTCCGGCGGATCGTACAGCGCCAGAGTCTGCCTGGATACCGGCTCACTATCACGAGAGCCCGCCGCTCAACGTTGCTCCATATCCGGCCGATTGACACGAAGTCGCCAGCCCGTCTGCCTGTGGATAACTCTGTGGATCAACCGCAGTTGCCATTCGGCACTTCGGGCGCAATCCGGTTCGGTACTTCGGGCGCACCCAATATAGAGTCTAACGAAGAATCTAACATTGTTGGTGGACGCCGGGGATTTCGTCGGCGCGGCGATCCAAACGGGTGGCGCTCATGATCGTCGCCCTGCTCAACCAAAAGGGCGGCGTCGGAAAGACAACGCTCGCCCTCCATCTTGCCGGTCGATGGGCGCGAGACGGGCGCCGCGTCCTGCTGATCGACGCCGACCCACAAGGTTCGGCTCTCGACTGGTCGCAACAACGCGCCAGTGAGGGATTAGCGCGGCTATTCGGCGTTGTCGGATTGCCACGCGACACGCTGCACCGGGAAGTGGGCGAACTGGCGCGGCACGCAGACCATGTCATCATCGACGGCCCCCCTCGTGTCGCCGGCATCATGCGCTCGGCGCTTCTCGCCTGCGATGTCGTCCTCGTTCCGGTCCAACCGTCACCGCTCGATGGCTGGGCATCGGCGGAAATGCTCGCGCTGCTGGACCAAGCGCACACCTTCAAACCCGCCATCACGGCAAGGTTCGTTCTTAACCGCTATCCAGCGCGCACCCTGATCGCGAAGGCAACCGCCGACGGTCTCGCCGATCACGATCCACCACTGCTTTCAAACCATATCGGACAGCGCGTCGTCTTCGCCGAAGCTATGCGCACTGGGCGAGTGGCCGAAGAATTGGCGCCCGACAGTCCGGCCGCACGCGAAATGATCGCGTTGGCCGCCGAGATCGAGGGGCTTCGGTCGTGACCCGGCCGACAGCATCAGCTCGCCGCTTCACTGCACGGCCTGCGTCGGAGGATGCGTGGGTGGCCGATCGCGAAACGCAGCAGGCGTCCGCCGCCGGCGACCGCAACTCGGCCCGACTGACGATCGATGTGACGCCGGCGCTGCGCGGACGCATGAAGGTCACCGCCTATCATCGCGGCGTAACGGTCGCACAGATGGTGCGCGAACTGCTCGAACGGGAATTTCCCGAGACGAAGGCAGGTGCATCATGAGCACCGTTTCGCGCCCTGATTTCACACGAGTGGAACTGCTTTGGATCAAACAACGGATCGAACACTGGATACGCTTCGGGCGGATCGCTGAAGACCAGATTCTCGATCGCCGTCGTCGCCGCGTGTTTTTCGCTCCCAACAGCATATTCGCGTTCGTGCGATGGGCGTCGAACGACTTCGGCACGGCGATCTCCCGGATCGACATATTGCGGGCAGTCACTCCGGGCGAACCGTATCAAACGGTGCCTGGCGTTGATCCAGGCGGCGATATCCTTCTGCGCGTGCATGGCTGGCCCAAGGTGCAGCGCGTGTTCGAATCCATAGACTCGATCGACGCTCTGAACATCGATCCCGTCGACGCTTCGCCCGATTATTGGCGCCATGTTCACAACAGGCTCGCCGTCCATGACCGGCCAAGTTCCTACACGGCGGAGCGTCATCACGCATGGCTAATCCGTAGAAAGCTCCAGTCATGAGATTTCGCTGGAGAACCCTTCTGACCATGGCTGTGGCCGTCAATCTGATCGCAATCGCCACATGGATCGATCCGCCGCCTCGCATCATCTGGAACGCCAGTCCGAGCGTGCCGATCGGCTTCTATCGGCTACACCAGGAGCACGATCTCCACGTCGGAGATCTGGCCGTCATCGCGCCGCCGACCGATATTGCGCGGTTTCTGAAACGCCGCGGCTATCTTCCGGACGGCGTGCCGCTGATTAAGCCGGTCGCCGCGCTGCCCGGACAAACCGTTTGCCGCACCGGGGCTCGGATCACAGTCGACGGAGCGATCGTGGGAGAGGCGCAACTCCGCGACCGGCTCGGCCGTCCATTGCCCGTTTGGCGGGGCTGTCAGACCATTGCGACGGGCGCTCTGTTCTTCATGAATCCCGCACGCGGCGACAGTCTCGACGGCCGCTATTTCGGCCCGCTTCCCGCATCATCCGTCATCGGCCGGGCGACACCGCTGCGCACCTCAGCACGCATTCCGAACTCACCCCAGCAGCCAGAGGAGAGCTGACATGAACATTGGAACCTTCACCCGCACCGCAGAAGGATATGCCGGCGAGGTTCGCGCCTTCGGTATTCGCGAGGCCATCACTTTGGTCGCCCTTGCGCGAAACGACGGCGAAAGCGCGCCGGATTTCCGCATCCATCTTAATGACGGCAGCGGGGCCGAAGTCGGCTTTGCCTGGAACGAAGTCGGCGACAAGGCCGGCGAATACGTCTCCCTGAAGATCGTAAGCCCGCTTGTGCCCGGCCAATCCTTTCGCGCCAATCTCTTCCGTGATGATGGCGAAGGCGAGACCCTGACCTTGTCGTTGAACACCCCGCGTCGGGACGATCGGAGCTGACGCCGGTGCTCCGCCCACGGCTCTTCCGATCCGCGTGCATCGCCATCCTCGCGCCGGTCGCTTTTCTCATGACAGCGTCCGGCCAGGCTCAATCACGACATGGGCAGGCACAGCAGGCGGGCGCGCTTGGGAGCGCGATTCTCGCCGATCACGTGGCCGAGGCCGCACAGCATTTCGGCATCCCCGAAGCATGGATATGGGCGGTGATGCACGTTGAAAGCCGCGGCGACCCGCAGGCAATATCGCCGGCCGGCGCCATGGGGTTGATGCAGATCATGCCTGCTACATGGGCAGAATTGCGCGGGCGCTATGGCCTCGGCGCAGACCCTTTCGACCCTCGTGACAACGTCTTCGCGGGGGCAGCCTATCTGCGCGAGATGTTTGATCGCTATGGCGACACCGCATCCATGCTGGCGGCCTATAACGCCGGTCCAGGGCGCTACGATCGCCATCTCGCAAACGGCACATCTCTGCCTCGCGAGACGCGCACCTATCTCGCCAGACTCGCCCTCGTCGTCGCAGGAGCGGCATCAGATCCATCCATAAGCGTGCCTCCAGATAGCCATGATTGGACAAGGGCGCCGCTGTTCATCCAGCTGAACACTGAGGCAGCGAGCAGCGATCGACCGATCGAAACCATGCGTACCGATAGCACGGCAAACGACGGCAAGCTTACGCCTGGCGAAGCGACAGCACGGCCTCGCGATACGATTTTTGCTCTGCCTTCCGCTCTGGAATCCGACTGATGGCGCCGATCCGGCTTTGTCGCGCTCTGGCGCAGGATTGGCGGCGATCGGCGGTGCCGGGGCGACCTGGGATGGCCATAGGGGCGCACAGCCAGATAAAAGGAGCGCCGTCACTCGGCGTCCAGATGGTTGGTTGTAAGGGTGCTTTTTGTCGGCACCCATATTCTATGCGCCGACACGGCCCCGAGGAAGGCGCAACAAATCAGCAATCGGCTGTCCGGCACGCTCCGAAGCAACCCGATGGATAGGTTCGATGACGATTTCCGCCCGCGGCCCGGCCGGGTGCGTGACCGCGGCGCAGGGAGCGGCCGACGTGCCAAGACCTATGTCGGCCAGGTGATGCGTGCCGCGAAGAAGGCGGGTCATACCGGCCGTCGCTTCGGTTCCATTCGGCGCTCCGGCAGCGGCTCACGCTTCGGTCGCGGCCATGCAACACGGATCGCAGCGAAGCGCCGGCCAGACCTGCGCCGCGTCATTGCCAAGATGCGCGTGGTGCGTCACCAGGGCCTCGCTTTCCGAGCCGCGCCCCTCGCTCGCCACATCTCCTATCTGGAACGCGAAGGCGTCACGCGCGACGGCGATCCCGCACAGATGTTCGATGCCGCAGGAGATGCAGCCAGCGGCGATGCGTTTGCCGATCGCTGCCAGGACGACCGGCACCATTTCCGGCTCATTGTCTCGCCGGAGGACGCTGCGGAGATGCAGGATCTGCGGGCCTTCACACGCGAGCTGATGACGCAGGCCGAACAGGATCTCGGAACGCACCTGGATTGGGTGGCCGTCGACCACTGGAACACGGACAACCCGCATGTCCATATCCTCATTCGCGGCCGAGCCGGTCCCGAGGAGGATCTGGTCATCAGCCGTCGCTATGTCCGCGAAGGCTTTCGGCACGATGCCGAAGATCTCGTCACAATGGAATTGGGGCCGCGGCGGGAGGTCGATATCCAGGCCGCGCGTCTCAAGGAGATCGATGCCGAACGCTGGACAAGCCTCGATGCGAGCCTGCGCGATATCGCGGATCGCCATGCCGGCATTGTTGACCTGCGACCTGGCGACCAGTGGCGCGGCCCCGAGGATCGTCTGCTGCTGATCGGGCGAGCGCAAAAGCTCGAGCAACTCGGCCTCGCCGATGCTATCGGGTCGTCCGCCTGGACCTTGAAGCCCGGTATAGAAGAGACCTTGCGCGACCTGTCGATCCGCGGCGACATCATCAAGACCATGCACCAAGCGATGGCGCGCGGAACTCGCAGCCCGGACCCGGCGTCATTCGCGATCCATCCCGATACCCCGCACGAATCCGTCCTCGGCCGTTTGGTCGAACGGGGGCTTCACGACGAATTGCAGGGCACCGCCTATGCCGTTGTCGAAGGCATCGATGGCCGCACCCATCATATCCGGTTCGATGATCTGGATATGACCGGCGACGCCTCGCCCGGATCCATCGTCGAGACCAGGACCTGGGAGGACAATCGCGGGCGTAAGCGACTCTCGCTCGCCACGCGATCGGACCTTCCGCTCGACAAGCAGATCAGCGCCGATGGCGCGACCTGGCTCGACCGCCAGCTTACCGCCGCAGCGCCCCCTGTTTTCGGGAAAGGGTTTGCCGCGGAAGTCGTCGACGCACTGGAAGCCCGCACCGATCACCTCGTCGAGCAGGGCCTTGCCGAACGACGTGGGCGCCGCGTCATCTTCGCACGCGCCCTTATTCGGACGCTGCGAGATCGAGAGGTCATCGCCGCCCAAGCACGAATCGCCGGTGAAACGGGAATGTCTCCGTTGCCAGTCTCGCCGGGCGAACAGGTCGAAGGCGTCTATCGCGAGCGTGTGGTGCTGGCTTCGGGACGCTTCGCGAGGATCGACAGCGAATTCGGATTCCAGCTCGTTCCCTGGAGACCGGCGCTGGAGCAGCACATGGGCCAGCATGTCGCAGGCACCATTACGCCGACCGGCGGTGTTGCGTGGAGTTTTGACAATACGCGCGAATTGGGAATTTAGCCATGAACTTGCCAGAGTTAGTGTTGTCCACTAAATATGATCCGATGGACAGAGCGATCAGCGCCAGCGATGCTAATCAGCATTTCTCCGAACTTCTGCGCGATGTCGCGGAAGGCCAGAGCTTTACCGTCATGTCGCGGGGGCGCCCCGTCGCACGCGTCCTTCCCGTCGACCGCCATCGGGAAAAGCGCTCGGTAGAGCGGCTTCTCGAGTTCGTCTCAGGGCTACCCGTTCGCCACGCAGGCCAGTGGTCGCGCGACGATCTCTACGAATGACGCGCGTAGCTCTCGACAGCAACATCCTGGCTTATCTGGCTGGCGTCAGCCGCACCGCCGAGGATGAAGACAAGATCGCCAAGGTTCGCGATCTGATTCGGCGTCTGGCGGTTGAGGTCAGCCTGATCGCACCCGCGCAGACCCTCGGAGAGTTGTTCATTGTCTTGCGGCGCAGCGGCGCCTCCAGCGAAGAGGCGCGCGCGATATTGCTGGAGTTTTCGGATGCGTTCGGCACCTCGGCATCGGAGGCGCGCACCGCCTTGTCCGCTGCGGATCTTGTCGTCGATCACAAACTGCAATTCTGGGATGCACTGATCGTGACCGCAGCAGCAGAGGCCAATTGCACGCTGTTGCTCTCGGAGGATATGCAGAACGGCTTCGTCACGCGGGGACTGACGATCATCAACCCGCTCGCCGAGCCTGCGCACCCCAAACTCGCTCACCTCTTGAGCAAGCAGGCCTAGACGCGCCCTGCGCAACCTACGCTAGAGACAGTATTTGCGCGCTAGAGCCGCCGTTTCTACGATCGGTCCGGCCAACCTCTTGAAACTGCGGCCGACCCGTCCCGACCTTTCCGTCCAAGGCGAATGACGCCTCCGGAAAGGAGCTTGTGTGTCGG
The DNA here is from genome assembly GCF_900188185.1 of Sphingopyxis indica. Classification (GTDB taxonomy): domain Bacteria; phylum Pseudomonadota; class Alphaproteobacteria; order Sphingomonadales; family Sphingomonadaceae; genus Sphingopyxis; species Sphingopyxis indica. The sequence goes on from NZ_FZPA01000018.1 coordinate 46,654, forward strand.
CGACCAAGATTCTCTGGGGCCAAATTCTGGTCGTGCTCGCGATCATTCTGGTCGCCGTCTGGACCGCGACGCAATGGACGGCCGCGGCGCTCGCTTACCAGCCCCAGCTTGGTGCGCCCTGGTTCTTTCTCGGCGATTGGCCAGTCTATCCGCCGCCTGCCTTTTTCTGGTGGTGGTTCTCCTTCGACGCCTATGCGCCCGACATATTCGCGCGGGGCGGCATCATCGCCGCATCGGGTGGAATCCTTTCAATCGTCGCTGCAATCGCCATGTCGGTCTGGCGCGCCCGCGAAGCCCGCAACGCTCAGACCTACGGCTCGGCACGCTGGGCCACGACCAAGGAGGTTCGCCGATCCGGGCTGTTAGGCGAAGACGGGGTGATGCTCGGACAATTCGAGCGCGCCTATCTGCGCCACGACGGCCCCGAGCATGTCCTGTGCTTCGCCCCAACGCGGAGCGGCAAAGGCGTCGGACTGGTCGTGCCGACGCTCCTCACCTGGCCGGGAAGCTGCATCATCCATGATATCAAGGGCGAAAATTGGCAGCTCACGGCCGGCTTCCGCTCCCGCTTCGGTCCGGCACTGCTGTTCGACCCCACCAATCCCGCCAGCGCCGCCTACAATCCGCTGCTGGAGGTGCGCAAAGGCGAATGGGAAGTGCGCGACGTGCAGAATGTCGCTGATGTGCTGGTCGACCCGGAAGGAAGCCTCGAGAAGCGCAACCACTGGGAAAAAACGAGCCATAGCCTGCTCGTCGGCGCCATTCTCCACGTCCTCTATGCTGAAGCGGACAAAACGCTTGCCGGCGTCGCCAACTTCCTCTCCGATCCCGCGCGCCCGATCGAATCCACGCTGCGAAGGATGATGCTTACCCCCCATTTGGGCGAGGCCGGCGTTCATCCCGTGATTGCCAGCGCCGCGCGCGAGTTGCTGAACAAGTCGGAGAATGAACGCAGCGGCGTGCTCAGCACCGCCATGTCGTTCCTGGGCCTGTATCGAGATCCCGTGGTCGCCCGCGTGACGCGGCAGTGCGACTGGCGCATCGCCGATCTGGTTGATGGTAAGCACCCGGCCTCGCTGTTCCTCGTGGTGCCGCCATCGGACATTTCGCGCACCAAGCCGCTCATCCGCCTGATCCTCAACCAGATCGGCCGCAGGCTCACCGAAGACCTCAACAGCAACGGCAATCGGCACCGTGTCCTGCTCATGCTCGACGAATTCCCCGCGCTGGGGCGACTGGATTTCTTCGAGCAGGCGCTGGCCTTCGTCGCGGGATACGGCCTCAAGGCCTTCCTGATCGCACAGAGCCTCAATCAAATCGAGAAAGCCTATGGCCCGAACAACGCCATCCTCGACAATTGTCACGTCCGGGTCAGCTTCGCCACCAACGACGAGCGCACGGCCAAACGCCTTTCCGATGCTCTCGGCACGGCAACCGAACTGCGCGCCATGAAGAACTATGCCGGCCATCGTCTTTCACCCTGGCTTGGTCATTTGATGGTCTCGCGCTCGGAAACCGCTCGGCAATTGCTTACGCCCGGTGAGATCATGCAGTTCCCGCCCGAGGATGAGATCGTCATGATCGCAGGCTCCCCGCCGATCCGGGCGAGGAAGGCGCGATATTTCGAGGACCGACGCTTCAGCGAACGGGTGCTGCCACCGCCACAGCCGAAAAGCAGCGCGCCCAAACCCAACGACTGGACCGGCCTTGAGCCGATCAAGCCACCGGCGCCGGTGGATCAGCCGGAGGAGGCTCGAAAACGGCCGAAGCCACCGGACGCCGCGACCGCTCTCCGGCGCGAGCCGGGTGTGCCGGCGCAGGATGAAGCGGCGCACGAACCGCGTCCGGCTCGGCGCGAGTTCGAATTCGACGATGAGCAACCCGCCGATACGGACGCGGCCGTCACGCGACGGATGCAGCAAGTCGCCCGCCAGACCAGCATGGATCCCGGAGACGGTATTCAACTTTGAAAGCGAAGCCGATGCGCATCAAACACACCTTCCGTTTGCCGGTGGATCTGTCCGACCAACTCGGGGAGATCGCGGTGCGCAAGCGGGTCTCGCAGACGCGGATCGCCGAGGCCGCAATCCGCTCGTATCTGTCGCCCGACGCGGCCGATCGCATGGAGGCGGCCATGGTTCGCCGGCTCGATCGATTGTCACGACAAATGGACCGTCTTGAGCGACACATCCAGATATCCAATGAAACCCTGGCCTTGTTCGTCCGCTCCTGGCTGGTCTCGACCCCGCCATTGCCGGACACCGCGCTGGCGGCCGCCCAGGCGAGTGGACGCGAACGCTATCAGGGGTTCATCGAGGCGCTGGCGCGCCGACTGGAAACGGGCATGAGTCTCGCCACTGAATTGTCGCAGGACATCATCCCGCGGGACGTCACAGATGCGTAAATCATCCGCCATGATTCCGGCGCCTCGCCGATTGTTTCTATTTGCACGCCAGAGCACTACGATGGTCGATTGTTGTTGCGGAGGCCCATTCTAGGGCTTTCTTAGCTGTCCCCAGAGCGTCGATGACTGTTTCGGCGCAGATCAGGGGACAGGGCTGTGCCAGCACAAACAGGCGATGGTGAAGCCGTCTCGCGCGGAGCGCGGATGCTCCGCAGCGCGCTCGGCCCATGCATCGCCGCCTGGCTTGCCGACCCTGCCATCATCGAGATCATGCTCAACCCGGACGGTCGCCTATGGGTGGACCGCCTTGGCGAAGGCCTCGCGCCTACCGATCAGATCATGGCAACCGCCGACGGCGAGCGCATCGTCCGCCTGGTCGCTCACCACGTCGGAGCGGAGGTGCACGCACACAGCCCCCGCGTATCGGCAGAGCTCCCGGAGACCGGCGAGCGGTTCGAGGGGCTGGTCCCACCCATTGTCACCGCACCGGCCTTCGCGATCCGCAAGCCCGCGGTCGCGGTATTCACGCTCGACGATTACGCCTCCGCCGGGATCATGTCGCGGCTCCAGGCCGCCGTCCTTAAGAAATCCGTCGCTGACCGGGTGAATATCCTGGTTGCCGGCGGCACGGGCGCCGGCAAGACTACCCTGGTCAACGCGCTGCTGGCCGAGATCGCCGGCACGGCCGACCGCATCGTCCTCATTGAGGATACGCGCGAGCTGCAATGCACCTCACCCAATCTGGTGGCGATGCGGACCAAGGACGGCGTCGTTACGCTGTCGGACCTAGTGCGGTCATCCCTTCGCCTCCGTCCAGACCGCATCCCAATCGGCGAGGTGCGCGGTGCCGAGGCGCTGGACCTCCTAAAGGCGTGGGGCACGGGCCATCCCGGCGGCGTCGGCACGATCCACGCAGGAACCGCCCTGGGCGCATTGCGGCGGATGGAGCAGCTCATCCAGGAAGCCGTGGTGACGGTCCCGCGACCGCTGATCGCCGAGACCATCAACCTCGTTGCCGTGCTGGTGCGCGATGCGGGTGGACGCCGCCTGTCCGAGCTGGCGCGCGTCGACGGGCTCGATGATGCCGGCGGCTATCGCCTGACCTTCCTTCCCTCACATCAATCATCCGGAGAAACGCCATGACCAACGCCGCCACGGCGCGCAATGCGCCGCGCCTGTCCTTGCACCAGCGCGCGGTACTGGCCGCGCTCGCTACTTTCACTCTGCTGCAGGCCCATGCCGCCAAGGCCGGCGGATCATCCATGCCGTGGGAGGCGCCGCTGCAATCGATCGTGGAATCGGTCGAGGGTCCAGTGGCGCGGATCGTCGCGGTAATCATCATCATCGTCACTGGCCTCACGCTCGCCTTCGGCGATAGCTCGGGCGGCTTTCGCCGGCTGATCCAGATCGTGTTCGGCTTGTCGATCGCGTTCGCAGCCAGCTCCTTCTTTCTTTCCTTCTTCTCGTTCGGCGGCGGGGCCGTCATCTGATGTTCGGCCAGGACGAGGCTGCGGGATTCCAAGTCCCAGTGCATCGGGCATTGACCGAGCCGATCCTGCTCGGCGGCGCGCCGCGCACCATCGCGATCGCCAACGGCACGCTGGCGGCAGCGGTCGGACTCGGCTTGCAGCTCTGGGTCACCGGCGCGGTGATCGGGTTCATCGGCCATGTCGCGGCGGTCTGGGCGGCCAAGCGCGATCCCCAGTTCGTCGAGGTCGGGCGGCGGCATATCCGCTATCCCGCCTGGATGCGGGGATGAGGCGACCATGCTGAATCTCGCCGAATATCGCAGCAAGGCGCAGAATCTCGCCGACTTCCTGCCCTGGGCGGCGCTGGTCGCTCCCGGAATCGTGCTCAACAAGGACGGCTCGTTCCAGCGCACGGCCCGCTTTCGCGGCCCCGATCTCGACAGCGCGACGCCCGCCGAGCTGGTGGCGGTGACGGCCCGGCTCAACAATGCGCTGCGCCGCCTGGGTTCGGGATGGGCGATCTTCGTCGAGGCGCAGCGTCTGCCGGCCAGCGGCTATCCGGAAAGCGACTTTCCCGATCCCGTCTCCGCGCTGGTGGACATGGAGCGGCGCGAGCAATTCCGCGAGGACGGCGCCCATTTCGAGAGCGCCTATTATCTGACCCTGTTGTGGCTGCCTCCCCCAGAGGACGCTACGCGTGCGGAAGGTTGGCTTTACGAGGGCAAGGCGCGCAAAGGCGTCGATCCCCTGGAACTGGTCGCGGGGTTCACCGATCGCACCGCGCGCGTCCTCAATCTGATCGAAGGCTTCATGCCCGAGGCGCGATGGCTCGATGACGACGAGACGCTGACCTATTTGCACTCGACCATCTCGACCAAACGCCAGCGCGTGCGTGTGCCGGAAACGCCTATGCATCTCGACGCGCTGCTGGTCGATCAGCCGTTGGCTGGCGGCCTCGAACCCCGGCTAGGCGACGATCACCTGCGCACGCTCACCGTGACCGGCTTTCCGTCCTCCACCTGGCCAGGCCTGCTGGACGAGCTGAACCGGCCCGCCTTTCCGTATCGCTGGTCCACGCGCGCGATCATGCTCGACAAGGTCGACGCGACCAAGCTGTTGACCAAGATTCGGCGGCAATGGTTCGCCAAGCGCAAGTCGCTCGGCGCGATCATCAAGGAGGTGATGACCAACGAGGCGTCGGTGCTGATGGATTCCGATGCGTCCAACAAGGCCGCCGATGCGGACGCCGCACTACAGGAACTGGGCAGCGACGATATCGGCCAGGCCTATGTCACCGCGACCGTTACGGTCTGGCACCCCGATCCGGCCATCGCCGCCGAGCGGCTTCGCCTGGTCGAGAAAGTCATCCAGAGTCAGGACTTCACCTGCACGGTGGAAGGCGTCAACGCCATCGAGGCGTGGCTGGGCGGCGTGCCCGGCCATGTCTATGCCAATGTGCGACAACCGCCGATCTCGACGCTCAACCTTGCCCACATGATCCCCCTGTCAGCGGTGTGGGCGGGGCCGGAACGGGACGAGCATCTGGGCAGTCCCCCGCTGCTCTACGGCAAGACCGAAGGCTCTACCCCGTTCCGGCTTTCTCTCCATGTCGGCGATGTCGGTCATACGTTGATCGTCGGCCCCACCGGTGCCGGCAAATCGGTGCTGCTGGCGCTGATGGCGATGCAATTCCGCCGCTACGATAACGCGCAGATCTTCGCTTTCGATTTCGGCGGGTCGATCCGTGCGGCAGCGATCGCGTGTGGAGGCGATTGGCAGAATCTGGGCGGCAACACACAGGACGATGCCGGCGACGGCGTCCAGCTTCAGCCACTCGCCCGGATCGACGATGCCGCCGAACGGGCCTGGGCCGCCGAATGGCTGGCCGCGATTCTCGCCGCCGAAGGCGTTACCATCGATCCGCAGGCCAAGGACCATCTGTGGTCGGCGCTGACTTCGCTCGCCAGCGCGCCACCTGAGGAGCGCACACTGACCGGCCTTGCCGTGCTGCTCCAGGCGCAGGCGCTCAAGCAGGCGCTCGCACCCTATTGTGTTGGCGGCCCCTGGGGCCGGCTGCTCGACGCCGAGGCCGAGCATCTCGGCGACGCGGCGATTCAGGCATTCGAGACCGAAGGGCTGGTCGGCGCAGGCGCTGCCGCCGCCGTGTTCTCCTATCTCTTCCACCGCATCGAAGGGCGGCTCGACGGCTCGCCCACGCTGATCATCATCGATGAAGGCTGGCTCGTGCTCGACAGCCCGGCCTTCGCCCAGCAGCTCAAGGAGTGGCTGAAGACGCTGCGCAAGAAGAACGCATCCGTCGTCTTCGCCACCCAATCGCTCGCCGATGTCGAAACCTCGAACATCGCGCTGGCGATCATCGAGAGCTGCCCGACGCGCATCTTCCTGCCCAACGAACGGGCGATGGAGCCGCAGATCGCCGCCATCTATGCGCGTTTCGGCCTCAACGCCCGGCAGGTGGAAATTCTCAGCCGGGCGACGCCCAAGCGCGATTATTACTGCCAGTCGCGGCGCGGCAACCGTCTGTTCGAGCTGGGCCTGGGCGATGTCGCGCTCGCCTTCACGGCCGCCTCCTCGAAAACTGACCAGCAGCGCATCGCAGATCTTGTTGCCGAACATGGGCGCGCCGGCTTCGCTGACGCTTGGCTGAAGCATCGCGACCTCGCCTGGGCGGCCGAGCTGTTGCCGCCGCCACCCGATCCGCTGACGCATCAGGAGATGGAACCATGACATGCTTCGCCTTGCGCCGTGCGCTCCTCGCCGGCGCTGCTTTCGCCATGACCGGGCTCGCCGCCTCGCCACCGGCCCATGCGCAACTGTTCGGCGGGATCGTCTACGATCCGACCAACTATGCGCAGAACGTGCTGACCGCGGCGCGCACGCTGGAGATGATCAACAATCAGATCCAGTCCCTGCAGAACGAGGCGGCTTCGCTGCTCAACCAGGCACGCAACCTCACTTCGCTGCCGCTCAATGAACTCAGCGCGCTGCAGGATCAGGTCCAGCGCACCCGGCAATTGCTCGATCAGGCCCAGCGCGTCGCCTACGACGTGCAGCAGATCGACCAGATATTCGAGCAGCGTTACCGTTCGATCGACATCACCGCCTCGGACCAGCAGCTTATCGCCGATGCGCGCGAGCGCTGGGAGACCAGTGTCGGCGCGTTCCAGGATTCGCTGCGCGTGCAGGCCGGCGTCGTTGGCAATATCGAGGGTGCGCGCGCCAGCATGGGCCGTCTGGTCGGCGCCAGTCAGTCGGCGACCGGCGCGCTCCAGGCAGCACAGGCGGGCAACCAGCTCCTCGCGCTGCAATCGCAGCAGATCGCCGATCTCACCGCGCTGGTTGCGGCGCAGAGCCGCGCGCAGGCGCTCCAATCCGCCCGCGATGCCGCGACGGAAGCGCAGGCGCGCGAGAACTACCGCCGCTTCATGCGGCGCAGCGGCGAGTGACGCGCCGGTGAGCCGGACAACGCGTATCGCCGGCGTGGCGCTGGCAGGCGGCATCCTGATGGCGACCGCGATCACCATCGCGACCCGCGAAGAGCCGCCTCGTCGCGAGCCGCCCCCCGTGATCGAAGAGGCGGCCGACCCGCTGCACGCCGAACTCGCGCGCTGCCGCACGATCACAGGGCCGGACGCGGAATGCGAACGCATCTGGCAAGCGCAGCGCGACCGCTTCTTCGGACGCGATGATGTCGACACATCCGCGCCGCGCCGGAACGCATTGATTGGCGAAGGCGGTAATCCAGCGCACGAGGAAACGCGCTGACATGAACAACGTCGGCGTCATCAACACCTTCCTCGATACCTTCAACAGCTACATCGATAGCGGGTTCGGGTTGCTGGGCGGCGAAGTCGCATTCCTGACAACGGCGCTGATCGTCATCGACGTCACACTCGCGGGCCTGTTCTGGGCCTGGGGCGCCGACGAGGACGTCATGCACCGCCTGGTGAAGAAGACGCTCTATATCGGTTTTTTTGCCTTCGTGATCGGCAATTTCTCCGCGCTCGCGGCAATCGTGTTCGAGAGCTTCGCGGGTCTCGGTCTCCAGGCGTCGGGCTCCTCGATCAGCGTCGCCGAGTTCATGCGCCCCGGCACGGTCGCCCAAACAGGATTCGACGCCGGCGAACCGCTGCTGGATGCGGCGGAAGATCTGATGGGCTTCACCAGCTTCTTCTCCAATTTCGTCCAGATCGCAGTGCTGATGATCTCGTGGGTCATCATCCTGATCGCCTTCTTCATCCTGGCGATCCAGCTCTTCATCACCCTGATCGAGTTCAAGCTGACCACGCTGGCGGGTTTCGTCCTCTTGCCATTCGCGCTCTTCAACAAGACAGCCTTCCTCGCGGAGAAGGTGCTGGGCAATGTCGTCGCCTCGGGCGTCAAGGTGCTGGTGCTCGCCGTCATCGTCGGCATCGGCACGGGCCTGTTCGCCGAATTCCAGAGCGCCTTCGGTGAGACCCCGACCAACGAGCAGTGCGCTGCCGTCGCGCTTGCTTCACTGGCGCTGATGGGTCTCGGCATTTTCGGCCCGGGCATCGCCACTGGTCTCGTTTCGGGTGCGCCGCAGCTCGGCGCCGGTGCGGCAGTGGGCACCGCGCTCGCGGTCGGCGGCATGGCGGCGGGTGGAGCGGTGGCGGGACGCATGGCGCTGGGCGGCGCCGCTTCGGCCGCCGGTGGCGGGTTGCAGGCGGCCGGAGCTGCGGCGCGCGGCGGCGCCTTCGCGTCCGGCGCGGCATCGAGCGCCTATGCGATGGGCTCGTTCGGCAAATCGGGCGCCGGCGCGGTCGCCGGCGGTATGACCGCCATGGGTCAGGCAGCGGCCAGTGGCGCGGCGAAGGCAGCCATATCGCCGCTCAAGAAGGCCGCCGAGAAAGGCGGCGCCGCAATGCAGTCCAGCTTTCGCTCCGGCGCGCGCGCCGGGTTTACCGCCTCGGGCGGCACGATCAGCGGCGGCGCTTCGCCCGCCGCACCGGCAAGCAGCGGTGCGGCAAGCGCCGGATCGTCCGGCCCGCCCGCTTGGGCGCGCTCGATGAAAAACCGTCAAGCGCTGCAAAGCGGCGTCTCCACCGTCGCCCATGCGGTCCGTTCCGGCGATCGCGGCGGCGGCGGCGCCTCGCCCAATCTCAGCCAGAAGGATTGAGCCGACAATGTTCCGACGCCCTTCCAACCACTATGGCAAGACGCCCGAGCCCGAGACGCCATACCAGCGTGCCGCGCAAGCCTGGGACGAGCGCATCGGCTCCGCCCGCGTGCAGGCGAAGAACTGGCGCCTCATGGCCTTCTGCTCGCTGGCGCTGTCCGCCGGGCTGGCCGGCGCTCTCGTCTGGCAAGGCGCGCGCGGAACCATCGTCCCCTGGGTGGTCGAGGTCGACAAGCTCGGTGAGGCGCGTGTCGTCGCGCCGGCCGAGGCCGGCTATCGTCCGACAGACCCCCAGATAGCTTTTCACCTCGCGCGCTTCATCGAGCATGTGCGCTCCGTCCCCGCCGATCCGATCGTCCTGCGCGAGAACTGGCTGCGCGCTTATGATTTCGCCGCGCCGACCGGAGCGGCCGCGCTCAGTGATTATGCGCGAGGCAATGATCCCTTCGCCCTGGTCGGCCGCGAACAAGTCGCGGTCGAAGTCTCGAGCGTGATCCGCGCTTCACCCAATAGCTTCCGCATCGCCTGGATCGAGCGGCGCTACGCGCAAGCGAATCTCACCGCGACCGAGCGGTGGTCGGCGATCGTCACGGTCAATGTGCAGCCGCCGCGCTCACCCGAGGCAATCCGCAAGAATCCGCTCGGCGTCTTCGTCACCGCGCTCAACTGGTCCCGGGAGCTTTCTCAATGAGAAATCCGCAATTCCGTAAATCCGCTTCCGTGCTTCTGCTGCTTTGCGGCTCTGCGCTTACCGCCTGCACGACCACGAAGTTCACACCGCCTTCCATCACCTATGACGACGCCCCAGCGGTTGCGGCCGTACTGACGCCGGAGCCGACCCCTGCCGCGTCTGGAATGGTCGAGGTCGTGGCGATCCCGGAGCCCCTGCCGTTGCCCGGTCAGCTCAAACCCGTGGAAGAAGGCCGCAACGCGCCCGAACCCGCAGACCCGGCCGAGCGTATCCGCAATGCCAACGACGCCGCGCGCGTGCAGCCGGTGCGCGATGGCTTTATCAACGCCATCCAGACCTATCCCTGGACCGACGGCGCGCTGTTTCAGGTCTACACCGCGCCCGGCCAAGTCACCGACATCGCTTTGCAGGAGGGCGAGCAGCTCGTCGGGCCGGGACCGGTTGCCGCCGGCGACACGACGCGCTGGATCATCGGCGATACGGTGAGCGGTGCGGGCGCGAACAGCCGCGTCCATATTCTCGTCAAGCCGACCCGGCCTGACATCTCGACCAACCTTATCATCAACACCGACCGGCGCACCTATCATCTGGAACTGCGCGCCACCGAGCGCACATGGATGGCTTCGGTCTCCTGGACCTATCCGCAAGACCAGATCATCGCCATTCGCGGCGCCAATGCCGCCGCTGTCGCGGCCGCGCCGATCGCCGACGGCATCGACATCGCCCGGCTCAACTTCCGCTATCGCATCGAGGGGGACAACGCGCCGTGGCGGCCGCTCCGCGCCTTCGACGACGGCCGCCAGGCGTTCATCCAGTTCCCTGCCGGCATCAGCCAGGGCGAGATGCCGCCGCTATTCGTGATCGGCACCCATGGCGGCTCGGAACTCGTGAATTACCGCGTGCGCGGCGATCATATGATTGTCGACCGGCTGTTCGCGGCTGCGGAACTGCGTCTCGGCGATGATCCGCAGCAGGTCGTGCGCGTTGTGCGCAGCGATGGTGACGTCGGGCGCAGGGGTCGGCAATGAGCGCGAGCGAGACCGATCCCCGCCGCGAACCGTCACCACCGACACCAGCGCCGGGCGACGGCCGATCCGGTCCGAACACGCACACGGATGCGCCTCCGGACCATGACCCGGAAGCATCCACCGCCGCCGATACCGCGACCGTTGCCGATCCGAGCGGCTTTCGCCTGCGTGGAGATCCGCCGCGGGTCATGCGTCTGTCGCGCAAGGTGCTGGGCGCCGGCGCGGCCCTCGGCGCCATCGGAATAGGTGCGGCGTTCATGGTGGCGCTCCAGACCCGTGATCGCCAGCCTGCCGAACCGACCGAACTGCACGGGAGCGAGCGGCGGGCTGTCGCGGAACAGGTGACAGGAGCGCCGCGCGACTACAGCCAGGTGCCGCAACTCGGCGAACCGCTGCCGGGCGATCTCGGCCGCCCCATCCTGAACGCTCGCGCGGATGGTCGCGATGTCCCCGTGCCGCCGATGGGCAGAGGGGCCGGCCAGGCGCGCCAACTCACGCCCGAAGAGGAAGCGCGTCAGCGCGAGATCCAGGCGCTTGAGGCCGCCATCGCCAGCGGTCTGTTCCACGGCGCCCAGGGCGCGCCTGCGCGATCGCAAGGCTCCGCCGGAAGCGCTTCCCTTCCGCCATTGCCTGGCCTCGATCCGGTTCGGGCAGCGGTGCAGGCCGATCCCGCGCCGCAAGACAGCGCGCGGGCGTTCCTCACCGAACCGACCGACCGGCAAATCGCCAGTCCGGACCGCCTTGCGGCGCCGATGTCGCCGCATGTCGTCATGGCGGGCAGCGTCATCCCCGCGGCCCTCATCACGGGACTGCGTTCTGATCTGCCGGGTCAGGTGACGGCGCAGGTGACGAGCCACGTCTATGACACCCCGACGGGACGAACCTTGTTGATTCCGCAGGGAGCCCGGCTGATCGGCGAGTATGATTCCAGTGTCGCCTTCGGCCAGCGCCGCGTGCTCCTCGTCTGGACGCGCCTGATCCTGCCCGACGGCCGCTCCATCGTGTTGGAACGCCAGCCTGCCGGCGACGCGGAGGCCAGGCTGGGCTGGAGGATGGCGTCGACCATCACTGGGACGAATTGGCGAAAGCGGCGGGACTATCTACGCTGCTCTCGCTCGGCACCGAATTGGCGACGGACTCGCAGGACCGGCTTGTTCGCGCCTTGCAGGATGGTGGGCAGGATACGTTCAATCAGGCCGGGCAGGAGATCGTCCGCCGCCAGCTCAATATCCCGCCGACGCTGACGGTTCGGCCCGGCTACCCGGTCAATGTGCTGGTGTCGCGGGATTTGACCCTCGAACCCTGGAGAGATTTACAATGACCAAGCTCAAGCTCGGCGACCTGACCGACGAAACGCCGATCCGCCGCCAACTCTCCTTTCCCGCCGATCTCTACCGCGACATGACGATCTATGGCGAGCTTCTGGCCGAAGGATCGGAAACGAAGCCGGTTGAACCCGAACGGCTCGCTATTGCGATGCTGACACGGTTTCTCGCCACCGACCGGGCATTCCAGCGCGCGAAGCGCGAGCGAGCACGGACAGCTACGCAGTAGTCCGAACGAATTGGACACGATCCTCGCCATCAAGAACCAGGGCACGAAATCCCGCTTCTCTCCAGGATCGGCATTGGACCTGCCGCGGATCGGTGGTCTCATTGCTCCACCAGTCAGGGTTCTGCGCACTGTTCGGCAGCAAGGCGCCGATAATGCGCTCTATGTCATCGAAGGTCAGTTCGACACTTTGCCGCTCGCGCCGACGACGCAGATAGGTTTCCAGCGGCGTGTACTTACCCATAATCAAAGCTACTCCTGAACAAACGATAACGCGCAGATCGGTCGCGGCAATGCCGCGAAACAGGGCTGCGCAAGAGGGATTCATTGAGACGCGGCGATCCTGTTCGCCCAGTCCGACGTCCCGGGACGGACACGCCCAGCCAGGGCATGCGCCGCTGTCAAGAACCGGCGCAGCGCGGGATTGTCATTCGCCGGCGACCAGATCGCGGAAAAGGGCGCACGATCCGCCTCCGAGGCCAGTGGCGCCATCACGACGTCCGGGATGGTCAAGGCCGTCCATCCTTCCGACACCAAGGTCAGTCCAAAACCCATGCCGACCAGACTCATCAGCGTCTCGTGCTGTACGGCGAGGCGCGCGACATCGGGATAGTGGCTGTAATCCGCCGTCCGGCGCACGATATAATCGTGGACTTCAGGGCCAGGCGGAAACTCCGAGACAATGAACCGCTCGTCCTTGATCTCATCCCAGCTCAATTCAATCCGGTCGGCAAGTGGATGGTTCGCCGGCAGTGCCACATGGACCTGCTCCCGCCACAACTCGGCCGTCTCGCAGCCCACCAGGTCGGCATTGCCCGTGGCGATCGCGACATCGAGCGAGTGCGCGCGAACCTTGGCGATATGGACACGGCGTTCGCCTTCCTGAATATCGAGCGCCACGTCCGGATGGCTTCGCGAGAACTCCAGGATCAACTCGCGTAGGAAGCCGCCTGCCAGGGACGTGAACACGCCGATCCGCAAGACACCTGTTTCACCTCTCCCACCACGGCGAGCTCGTGCAAAAGCATGATCCATTTCGTCAAGGGCAGTGCGCGCCCGCTCGAGAAACTCCCTGCCGGCGATGGTAGTCCGCACGCCGCGCGGATGACGTTCAAACAGGGCGATGCCGAGAATGTCTTCCAACCGGCGCACCCGTTTGGAAACCCCCGACTGCCGAATGCCAAGGGCTCTCGCCGCCCCGCTGAAGCTCAAATGTTCGGCGACCGCGAGCGCCTGCACAATCGACACCAGATCGATCCGCTCAGTGAGCCGTCCACCGACAAACAGATGATCAGCCGCATTCGGCATGCACCTGTCCTCGGGAACCAACGTGCTCCAACCTACGACGTTTCTGCGTCTGGCCCGGCGGCGAGTGGGGCTGCAGCACTTCGCTGCTCCGCTCGCAGCCTATTCGCCGCGGCCTGCCAGACCCATTTGCGGCGCACCGACTGGCGGCGGCGCGCCCTGCGCCGCGCATAATCAACCGGATCGCCGCGCCCCCACTCCCTGGCCTGATCAACGGCGAGCACGACCGCCTCATCGAAAGCTCGCGACCGGCGCCAACGCCATCGATTGATCCATCGGCTAAACATCGCGGCGCTGCTCCATGGTGCAATCTGCCTCCCGTCATATCGGGTCCGACAAACCCGCTGTTGGCGGTCCGACTTCGGCAGGCGGCGGATCGAGCTGCACGGCAATGCGCATCGGCAAGAGCATGCCCGCCGGCGGCTCGCCCGGCAGGCGCTGGCCGACGACAAGGCTGCGCAAGTCGGCGCCAGGCTCTGCATGAGCGAATGGCGTGAATTCCATGCGCGAGACCACGCCGCTTTCATTCACCCAGATCTTGAGTTCGAGCGGCGGCGTCGCCTCGTCCTCGGCGGGGCGGGTCTGGTGGAGATAGGTCCGGAAGCGAAGGGCAGTCTCATTGTCGGCCTCCAGCAACCGGGTGACCGCCGCCGTCGCTCCTTCGGCGTAGCGCACCCATTCCACCGGTGCGGCCGAGGGGGCGATCGTCTGCGCAGCGACCGGGAGCGACG
>NZ_FZPA01000019.1 GCF_900188185.1 Sphingopyxis indica
GGCAATCGAACAGCGCTCCTCAAGCGATAAATGACGGTATCTCGACATGGCACCACCTGCTTGAGGTGTTGCACTTCGTTTGTGAACTCAGGGGGATCCACAGCAGCGCCGAAGTCATGGACCCCGGATCAAGTCCGGGGTGACGATGATCAACAGGGCAGCAACCGGCCGCTTTCAGTCATCGCCCTTCGCATCCTCTCGGGACGCCGCCTCCACCGTCTGCTTGAACCGCGCCAGCCGTGCGCTCGCGGCGGCGGCGTGGGGGCCGATCCAGCGGTCGTGGATGTCCTGAATCGGCATGGCATTCAGATGATTCCACCGCTCGCGCCCGCGGCGTTCGGCGATCACCAGATCGGCATCCTCCAGCACCTTCAGATGCTGCATCACCGTGCAGCGGTCGAGTTCGGGAAAATGCGCGCACAGCGTGCCCGTCGTCAGCGGCTGATCCCTGAGGTCGTCGAGGATCTGCCGCCGCACCGCGTGCGCGAGCGCCTTGAAAATGCGGTCGAAATCGTCGTGGATTGACATGTTATGAATTTACAACATAATTGGGTGCGACTCAAGCGGAGACGGATCATGGAACTGAAATTCAGGGTCGCGGCGCGGATTGCGAAGCCGGTGCATGAGGTGTTCGAGGCGGTCGCCGACCCCGCGCAGCTCAGCGAATATTTCACGACCGGCGGCGCCAAGGGCCGGCTCGAAACCGGCGCGACGGTGACGTGGGACTTCCACGATTTCCCCGGCGCCTTTCCGGTTCATGTGATCGAGGTCGTGCCCGACGAGCGGATCATCCTCGAATGGCAGGCCAGCGAGGGCGAGGCGCACAATGTCGAAGGCAGCGAGCCCAAGGACGCCGACTATCGCACGCGCGTCACCATGTCGTTCAAGCCGCTCGACGACGGCCGCCGCACCCTCGTCGAGATCGCCGAAGAGGGCTGGCGCGAAAATCAGGGCGCGCTCGGCGCCTCCTATGGCAATTGCCAGGGCTGGTCGCAGATGCTCTGCGCGCTCAAGGTCTGGATCGAGCACGGCATCCACCTGCGCGCCGACATGTATGCGTGAGGCCTGCGCGCTGGGCGACGTCGATCAGTCGGGATATTCGAAGCGTAGCGCGCGCGATCCGATCGGCGCGCCGCTGTTTGCGTCGATCACCATCGGACGGATCGGCTTGCCGGTTTCGACATCGATCTGACGCGTGAGCGCGCCTGCGCCATTATATTTGCGACCCCATTCGCCGATCGCGGCCAGAATGGGAAGGAAATCGGACCCGGCTTCGGTCAGCAGATATTCGTCGCGCGGCGGTCGCTCGCTGTATCGTCGCTTCGCGATCAGCCCCGCCCCGGTCAGCGCCGCCAGCCGGCGCGACAAGATGTTCGGGGCGATGCCAAGACTTGTGCGAAGCTGCTCGTAGCGGGTGAGTCCGCGGTCGATATCGCGCAGAATCAGGATGCTCCACCGATCGCCGACGCGCATCAGGCCGCGGTCGACGGGACAGCTGCCCAAAATTTCTTCTTGTCCGGTCATTGAATGGATATGGGACAGTCACTATCATTTTGCAAGCGACTCGCTTCCGGGCCGCCTGCAGGAGCAAAGACATGACTTCTCCCCTCAATGAAACGGCGCTGATCACGGGCGCCTCGACGGGCCTCGGCGCCGTCTATGCCGACCGCCTCGCCCGGCGCGGATATGACCTTGTCCTTGTTGCGCGTAACGGCGCGCAGATGGAGGAACTGGCTGCGCGACTGCGCGCCGAAACCGGGCGAACCATCGACGTGCTTCCGGCCGACCTGACGCTCGCCGCCGATGTTGCCCGCATCGAACAGCGTCTGGCCGACGATGCGGCCATCGCCTTGTTCGTGAACAACGCCGGCATGTCCCTGACCGGCGGGACGCTCGAAAACGGCGCGGCGGAGATCGAGCGCATCATCGCGCTCAATATTACCGCGGCCGCGCGCCTTGCCATTGCGGCGGGCAGGGCTTTCGGCGCGCGCGGTAAGGGCGGCATCGTCAATATCGCGTCGGTCCTCGCGCTTGCGCCCGAAATGTTCGAGGGCGTCTACAGCGGCTCGAAGGCCTTCCTGCTGAACCTTAGCCTCGCGCTCGCGAACAGCCTTCGCGAACAGGGCGTCCATGTGCAGGCTGTCCTGCCCGGCGCGACCCGGACCGAGATATGGGAACGATCGGGCAAGGACGTCAACGCCTTTCCCGCCGACATGGTGATGGACGCCGGCGATCTGGTCGATGCGGCGCTCGTAGGGCTCGACCGGCGCGAAGAGGTGACGATTCCCCCGCTCGCCGATGAGGCGCAATGGACCGCGATGCAGCAGGCGCGCCTCGCCATGGGTCCCGGCCTGTCGCGTCGTGAGGTTGCTGGGCGCTATCGCGTGGCCGAGGCGGCGTAGGCCATTCGCCGGGCCGCGCGTTCCCTCAGCGGAACGGCGGCTCGTTGAACGCGCGGAGTTTGCGGCTGTGCAGCTTCGCGCCCTCGTCGTGCAGGATTTCGCAGGTGCGGATGCCGATCTGGAGGTGCGCGGCGATCGCTTCTTCATAGAAGCGGTTCGCCTGCCCGGGCAGCTTGAGTTCGCCGTGCAGCGGCTTGTCCGACACGCAGAGCAGGGTGCCATAGGGCACGCGGAAGCGATAGCCCTGCGCGGCGATCGTCGCCGATTCCATGTCGATGCCGATGCCGCGCGACTGCGAAAAGCGCAGCGCCGAGTCGGTGAAGCGCAGCTCCCAATTGCGGTCGTCGGTGGTGACGACGGTGCCGGTGCGCATCCGTTTCTTGAGGTCGGCGCCGCTCGTCCCCGACACCGCCTCGGCGGCGCGCGCCAGCGCCTGCTGCACCTCGGCGATCGGCGGGATCGGGATTTCGGGCGGCAGCACCTGATCGAGAATATGGTCGTCGCGGAGGTATGCGTGCGCCAGCACATAGTCGCCGATCCGCTGGCTGGGGCGCAGCCCGCCGCAGTGGCCGATCATCATCCACGCCTCGGGGCGCAGCACCGCGAGATGGTCGCAGATCGTCTTGGCGTTCGACGGCCCGACGCCGATGTTGACCAAAGTGATGCCGCTGCCGTTCGGCGCGATCAAATGATAGGCGGGCATCTGGTGCCGCCGCCACGCGCTGTCGGCGACGAGCGCGCTCGCATTGACCCCCGACCGGTCGACATAGAGGCCGCCCGCGCCGGCGAGCGCGGTATAGCGGCCCTGGCCGACCTGCGCCCCCGCCCAGGCGACGAATTCGTCGACATAGCGGTGATAGTTGGTGAACAATATATAGCGCTGGAAATGCTCGGGCGCGGTGCCGGTATAGTGGCGCAGCCGCGCGAGGCTGAAATCGGTGCGCAGCGCGTCGAACAGCGCGAGCGGCAGCGGCGCGGTCGGGTCGAGCCCGAACAATCCGTCGGCGAGTTCGTCGCCGATGTCGGCAAGCTCGGTCGTTGGGAAATGGCGCGCGAGGTCGAGCGGGGTGACGCGCCCCATGTCCGACCCGTCGCTCGCGTCGAGCACATAGGGAAAGGGGATCTGCTGCCCGGTGCGCGTCACCTCGATCTCGACGTCGTAGTGACGGACGAGCAGGCTCAGCTGGTCGCGCAGATAATTTTCGAAGAGGTCGGGGCGGGTGACGGTCGTGACATATTCGCCCGCGCGCTCGAAATGGCCGAAGGCGAGATTATGGCCCTGGCCGGCGAGCAGCTCGCCCGAGGTGGTGAGGCGCAGCGCCGGATAGTCGAAGAGGCCGGTCGAGGCGGCGTCGGCAGGCGGCAGGGTGCCGTCGTGGACATAGGCGGCGATCGCCGCCTTGAGCGCCGAGACCGAAGCCTTGAAGCGCGCCTTGAGCTCGTCGAGGATCGCCTCGACGCGGGCGGTGGGATCGGCGATGTCGTTGGCGGTCGATGAGGTCGTCATCGCGGCGCTCTTGCACGAAATTGTGACAAAAGGGAAGGGGGCGACAAGCCCCTCCCCTGAAGGGGAGGGGCTTGGTGCGAGTTTAGAGCTGCTCGAGCATATGGTCGGCGCTCGACACCTTGAACTCGCCGGGCGCCTCGACATTCAGCTGTTCGACGACGCCGTCGTTGACGACCATCGAATAGCGCTGGCCGCGCGTGCCCATGCCGAATGCCTTGCCGTCCATTGTCAGCCCCACCGCTTCGGCGAAATCGCCATTGCCGTCGGCGAGCATGGTGATGCCGTCGGCGTGTGCGCCCTTGCCCCACGCGCCCATGACGAAGGCGTCGTTGACCGCGGTGCAGGCGATCTCGTCGATGCCCTTCGCCTTCAGTTCGTCGGCCTTGTCGACGAAGCCCGGCAGATGCTTGGCCGAACAGGTCGGGGTGAAGGCGCCGGGGACCGAGAAGAGCGCGACCTTGCGGCCCTTGAAATAATCGGCGCTATTCACCTGTTCGGGACCATTTTCGGTCACCTTGACCAGCGTGGCTTCCGGGAGCTTGTCTCCGGTCTTGATCGTCATCGCGGCATCCTTTCGCATGAGGGGATTTTTGGAGCGGCAGACATTGGGGCGCGATGATGCGGAGTCAAGCAGGACGACGCTCCTTGCCGCGCCGCCCGCTTCTGCGTCGGGATCAGCGGCGCCGGGCCTTCCACGCGCGCACCGCCGCCATCGTCCTTTCGACATGCGCCTGCGGATTGCGGTCGGTGTAGCTCAAGAGGATCGTGCCGTCGGGCGCGATGACGAAGGATGTGCGGTCGGACAGCAAGGTCTGATCGCCGCTGCGCATGGTGGTGTCGTATTTCACCGCGACCCTGGCGCCCGGGTCGGCGGCGACGGCGAATTTGTCGCGGCATTCCGACCGCGAAAATTCGGCGACGCGGTCGATGTTGCCGGCGGTCACGCCAATGACGCTTGCGCCCAGCGCGGTGAAGTCGTCGGCCGCTTCGGCGAACAGATGCGCTTCGACCGTGCAGCCGGGGGTGAAGGCGGCGGGAAAGAAATAGAGCACGACCGGCCCCTTTTTCAGCGCCTGTCTCAGCGACAGATTGAAAGGCTTGCCGGCGCGCGCCGCACTCAGCGTGAAATCGGGCGCCTTCGCACCCTGCTGAAGCGCCGCGATGCCCGGCGCGGGCAGCGCCGCAAGCAACAGGCCGAGGCCCAGGATCGTCGCCATCGTCTTTCGCATTGTCATCTGCATAGCTCCTGCTCGGCCGGCGGGGCATCCCGACGCCTTCCCTTATCCTATTCGCCGGCCCGCGACAAAGGTTGCAGCCGACGAATCGCGACGGGAGGAGGGGCGATCTCCCAACGGAGCCGCCTGCCTGTTCTGCCGATTATCGGAGCCCGCGAGCGGGCGGATGGTGCGGTCGAGAAGACTCGAACTTCCACGGCCTTTCGGCCACAACGACCTCAACGTTGCGCGTCTACCAGTTCCGCCACGACCGCACATCATGAAGGGCCGAAACGGGTCCGGCACCAGGTAGGAGCGGGCGCTTAGCAAAGCGCCTGCGGCGATGCAAGCGAGCTTCGTCACATTTTATTTTCGCCACACTTGCGGGGCGAGCGAGCGTTCCCGCCGCTTGTCATCGTTATGACGCAAAGGAGTCTCCGAACTGTCATCGCTCTACCGTCAGAGCGTCATCGAATCACCCTAGTGGCGGCGTCACCGGGGGTGAGGGGCGAATCCCGTTCTCGCCCGCGGTGTATTTTTCATCAGGGGCGCCAGCGGGCGCACACCGGGAACGGAGATTTTCATGGCGGCTTTCGCACGCGTTCGTTTGGTCATGCTCAGCGGCGTGGCCTGTTCCATCCTTGCGGCCTGCGGTGCCGACGGCGTCGCGTCGCCGGGTGAGGGCGTCATCGTCATCCCGACGCCGACCCCCACGCCGACTCCGACCCCCACGCCGACGCCGACGCCGACGCCCACGCCGACGGGGGTGACGCCGGCCGCGAGCTGTCCGAACATCGCGGGGAGCGACGAACTCATTGATCTCGGCACGATCGAAGGCCCGCAGGGCACATGGCGCAATTGCGGTTTTCCGACGCGCTTCAACTCGTCGACCGAAATTCCGAAAGCGGAGGGCGTCATCTATTCGCTGCTCGGCCGCGTCGATGTCGGCAGCGACCAGGGGCCGACCGAAGAGGCGTCGGATGCCGCCGATGTCACGCTGACGATCGAACCGGGCGTCACCATCTTCGGAGCGAGCGGCACGTCCTTCCTGGTGGTCAACCGCGGCAACAAGATCAACGCCGTCGGCACGCCGACCCAGCCGATCGTGTTCACGGGCTACGGCAATGTCGTCGGTGACGCGACCGACCAGACCTCGCAGCTGTGGGGCGGGGTCGTCCTGCTCGGCCGCGCACCGATCACCGATTGCGATGCGGCCGGCGCCACCCCGGGCACGGTCGATTGCGAACGCGATACCGAAGGCACGTCGAACGCGCTCTATGGCGGCGCGACCGCCGACGATAATTCGGGCAGCATGAGCTATGTCCAGATCCGCTATTCGGGCTTTGTCCTGTCTGAAAACAGCGAGCTTCAGGGTCTGACTCCGTCGGGCGTCGGCTCGGCGACGCAGCTCGACCATATCCAGATCCACAACAGCTCGGACGACGGCATGGAAGTGTTCGGCGGCCGCCCGAACTTCAAATATATGGTGATGACCGGCGCCGAAGACGACAGCTTCGATACGGACGTCGGCTATCAGGGCTATATGCAGTATCTGATCGCCGTGCAGCGCGACGGTGGCGCCGTTGGCGACTCGATCATGGAAATCGACTCGAACGGCAATGAGGACGCATCGCCGCGTCAGCGCGTCGCCATCTCGAATTTCACCTTCATCCACCGCAACGCGGCGGCCGGCAACGAGGCGGCGATCCTGGTGCGCGGCGGTGCCGACTACACCTTCGCGAATGGCCTGATCGTCACGCCGGCCTCGTGCGTCCGACTGAACAGCGCGACGACGGTGCAGGAAACCGGAACCGACGAACAGGGTCCGCCGGTGTTCGAATCGGTCGCGTTGCAGTGCGGTGCGACGCCGTTCCTCGGCACGAGCGGTGTTACCAATGCCGAGGTCGAGGCGATCTTCAACATGGGCACGAACAACGACGCGGCCTATACGTCGAGCCTGACCGGCATCTTCGTCAACGGAGCGAATGAAACGGCGCTGACGCCGTTCGCGGCGAGCGCGATCAACGCCTTCTTCGACGACACGGCCTATGTCGGCGCCGTCGCCGATGCCAACGACAGCTGGTATCAGGGCTGGACCTGTAATTCGGCCACGGCTTCGTTCGGCGATACCAGCGGCAACTGCACCGACATTCCGGTCACCTGACGCGCCGGCGTCCAATGAAGGGGCGGGGCGCACCAGCGATGGAGCGCCCCGCCCTCATTTCCACCTCCAATAGGGGTTTTCCATCATGACCAAGCGGTCGCTTTTCGCCAGCCTCCTGCTCCTTTCGTCGGCGATGGTGTCGCCCGCGGCGCTCGCCCAGACCGACGAGCCCCGACCCGCGACCGAAACGCCGCCTGCGGACGATGCGGCCACCGCGCAGCAAGACGATGTCGACGTCTCGATCCCTGGCGGTGCCGATCAGGAGATCGTCGTCACGGGTCGTTATGTCCCCAATGCCGTGCGCGCCACTCCGGAAGTCGTTTCGGTGCTCTCGTCGGCCGACATTGCGCGCACGGGCGAGGGCGACATTTCGGGCTCGCTCCAGCGCGTTACCGGCCTCAGCGTCGTCGGCGGCGGTTTCGTCTATGTCCGCGGCCTCGGCGATCGCTATTCGCTCGCGCTTCTGAACGGCTCGCCGCTGCCGAGCCCCGAGCCGCTCAAGCGCGTCGTTCCGCTCGACATCTTCCCGACCAACGTCATCGATTCGACGCTGGTTCAGAAAAGCTATTCGGTGAACTTCCCCGGCGAATTCGGCGGCGGCGTCATCAACCTCACGACCAAGGCGAGTCCCCGCGAATCCTTCCTGACGTTCTCGGGCGGGATCGGTTGGGACAGCGAGACCACCAACCAGCTCGGCTATACCTATTATGGCAGCGACACCGACTGGACCGGCTTCGACGACGGCACGCGCGACATTCCGCCGCTGCTCAAGACGGCGATGGACAGCGGCAAGCCGATCCTCGAAGGCGCCGATTTCACCGCCGAGGACCTCGAGGCGATGGAGATGCAGCTGGTCAACGCGCCGACCACATTGCTCCAGCAGAACAACCATATGCCGATCAACTGGTCGGCGGGCCTCACCGGCGGCACGACGATCCAGCTGTCCGACGGCGAACTCGGCATCATCGCGACCGCCGGAATCAGCAACAAGTGGCGCACGCGCGACACCTTGCAGCAAAGTTCGCTCAACGATGACCTTTCGGGCACGCCGCAGTCGGATTTTCAGCGCGTCATCACCGACAACCGCATCGTCGTGAACGGTCTCCTCGGCTTCGGCCTCGAACTCGGCGATCACAAGTTCCGTTGGACCAACCTCTATATCCGCGACACGTTGAAGCAGGCGCGGCTCGGTCTTGGCCGCAACCAGAACCAGCCGAATCGCGACGTGATGCAGCAGGACACGGCCTGGTACGAGCGCCAGCTGATCAACAGCCAGCTCGTCGCCGAGCTCGACTTCGATCCGCTCAAAATCGACCTGCGTGGCGGGTACGCCAATTCGCAGCGCGAGGCACCCTACGAGCGCAGCTTCACCTATGTCCGGTCGAACCTGTCGACCGACCTCGACCCGGTCGGCGACAAGTTCGTCAACGACCTTGGCGGCAACAAGGGCGATGCGACCATCGCCTTTTCGGACCTGAACGAAGATCTGTGGTCGGGGGGTGTGGATCTTTCCTATGAGCTGGCGCCGCGCATCACCGCCACGGTTGGCTATGCCTATAGCGACACGCATCGCACGTCGGTTCGCCGCGCGTTCCAGTTCCGTGCCCAGAATCTGCCGATTGCGGTGCAGCAGCTGCGTCCCGACTATCTGCTTTCGGACGCGTCGATCCAGCTCTATGATATTGTGCTGCTCGAAACCTCGGCGCAGGACGGCACCGCGGCGTTCGACGCCAAGCTGCGCACCAACGCGGGCTATGGACAGCTGCAAGCTGAAATCATCCCGGGCCTGAACATCAACGCCGGCGTGCGCTACGAAGATGCGAAGCAGACCGTCGCTCCGGTCGATCTGTTCGGAACCGGTTCGTCGGTGTTCGTCCCGACCAATCTCAACAATGATTACTGGCTGCCCGCGGTCACGCTGACCTGGGAAGTCGCGCCCGACATGCAGATCCGCGCCAACGGGTCGAAGACGATCGCGCGGCCGCAGTTCCGCGAACTCGTCGCGCAAGTCTATCAGGACCCCGAATCGAACCGCCTCTATCGCGGCAACCCGTCCCTGAACGACAGCGAATTGTGGAACGCCGAGCTTCGCTACGAATGGTATTTCGATCGCGACCAACGCTTTACGGCGGCGGCCTTCTACAAGTCGATCGACAATCCGATCGAAGCCTATACGTCGGCGTCGGACAATCTGGTGACGACGAGCTATGCCAACGCGCCGAAGGCGACGCTCTATGGCGCCGAGGTCGAGGTGCAGAAATATTTCTCCCTCGATACCATATCGGATGCCCCGTTCTGGCAGTCGCGGCGTCTCGTGCTGATCGGCAACTACACCTATACCCAATCCGAGTTGAAGGTGCAGGACGGCGACACGACGATCATCAACGGCGTCACGCGTCCGGCGAATGTGTTCTTCTTCGACGGCGCGCCGCTCACCGGTCAGTCGGACCATCTGGTCAATTTCCAGATCGGGCTCGAGGATACCGACAGCCTGTCGCAGCAGACCTTGCTCTTCACCTATGCCAGCCCGCGCGTTACCAGCCGCGGTCCGTCGGGGCAGCCCGACATCAAGGAAGAACCGGGCATCTCGCTCGACTTCGTCGCGCGCCAGGGCGTGATGCTGTCGGGCAAGGAAATCGAACTCAAGTTCGAGGCGCGCAACCTCACCGGCCGGACCTACAAGGAATTGCAGAAGTCGGGCGACAATGTGATCTATTTCAACCGCTACAAGCTCGGGCGCCTCTTCTCGCTCAGCGCGTCGGTGAAATTCTGATCGTAAAATGCCCTCTCCCCTTCAGGGGAGAGGATAGCGCGGCGTGCTCCGTCAGGAGCTAGCAAAGCTTGGAGAGGGGCAGGGCCGGTATGCGGACTTTCCCCTCTCGACTGCGGCCAGCCGGCAAACCGGCAAAGCCTTCGTATCTCTCCCCCGAAGGGGAGAGAGCGGGAACGGACGCTTCTTCGAACAGCCACCCTCCCCGGACTCGCCCCGCTGACAAAAAACTGTAATCTCCCCGTCAACTGATTGTCATCAATCGCCCCTAGGCGATTCGCGAGGACGCAATTTCAGTCGGGGGTAGCGGATAATCCATGGCGACGCTGATGCCCGGATCGGCCTTCAGGCTGCCGCGCGCGCTGCCCGTCTGGCTGCGCGTGCGCCCGCGTTCGGCGCGCGACCTCGCCCCGCGGATCGTCGTCGCCCTGCTCGCAGGCCTGCTCGTCTGGCAGGCGGTGCGGCTCCTCTGGGCCTTGATCGTCCCGCTCTCGCCGCTCGGCGCGTGGCAGCCGCAGACCGCCGTGATCGCCTCGCCCGCCGAGCGCCGCGCGCTCTTCTCGAGCTTCGATCCTTTCTTCCGCACCAGCTCGCAGGGCCCCGCGGCCGCGACGGTCACCGCGCTCGGACTTACGCTCTATGGCGTCAATATTGACGAAGCGACGGGCGGCGGCTCGGCGATCATCGCCGGCGAGGACGAAGTGCAGAACAGCTATGCGATTGGCGATGAGATCGTCCCCGGCGTGACGCTTGCTGCCGTCGCTTTCGATCATGTGACGCTCGATCGCGGCGGGGCGAAGGAGACGCTGTTCCTCGATCAGAGCGGCGCCGCGCCGATCGCCAGCGTCCCCGGCGGCGCGCCCGAAGGGGGTGAAGCGCCGGCCGACGGCCGCAGCGCCAATGGCGAAATGTCGCCCGCGGCGCTGCAGGCGGGAATTGGTTTTGCGCCGCGCACCGAAGAGGGCCGCGTCACCGGACTGTTCGTTCAGCCCAAGGGCGACGGCGCGGTGTTCCGCGCCGCGGGGCTGCGTCCCGGCGACGTCGTCCGTGCGGTGAACGGCCGCCCGATCGCCTCGGCGGGCGATGCGGCGTCGCTCGCGGGCCAGCTCACCCCGGGCGCGCGCATCGCGCTCGAGGTCGAGCGGGGAGCCAATATCGTGCCCGTCGCCATCTTTCTCTCGAAACAATAGGTTTTCATGCGCCTTAGACTGTCCCTGATGCTCGCCGCTGCGTTGATCTCCGCCAGCCCCGCGCACGCCCAATATACGCTCAACGTCCGCGACGCCGACATCCGCGCCTTCATTCAGGACGCGGCGCGGATCACCGGGCGCACCTTCGTCATCGACGGGCGGGTGAACGGCAAGGTGTCGGTGGTCACCGACCGGCCGCTGTCGCGCAGCGAATATTTCGAGATTTTCCTCGCGACCCTGCGCTCGAACGGGCTTGTCGCGGTGCCCGGCCCCAACGGCAGCTACCGCATCCAGCCGATCGACGGCGCCGCGTCGCAGCCCGGCCGGATCGGCAGTGCCAGCGCGGCGCAGAACCAGTTCGTGACCGAGATCATCCGTTTGAAGCATATCGACGCGGTCGCTGCGGTCGAAACGCTGCGCCCGCTCGTCAGCCCGCAGGGCTCGCTCACCGCGAACCGCAACGCCAACAGCCTCGTCGTCGCCGATTTCGCCGACAATATCCGCCGCATCCGCGCGCTTGCGTCGAACATCGACCGCGACACCTCGACCAGCCAGATCGTCACGCTCAAAAATGCCGGTGCGCGCGAAATCGCCGCCGCGCTGCAGGCGCTCGTCCCCGCGGCGGGCGAAGGCGCGCAGTCGCCGGTCGCGATCGTCCCGATCGACAGCAGCAACGCGATTGCGCTCAGGGGCGACCAGGCGATGGTCGCGCGCTTCGTCGCCATGGCGAACGACCTCGACCAGCGCGCGGCGGGCGGCACCGAGCTGCGCGTCTACTGGCTCGAACATGCCAATGCCGAAACGCTGCTGCCGACCTTGCAGCAGCTCGTCGGCGGCGGCAGCGACCCGGCGCCGAAGGCGGGCCTGTCGCCCTCGACATCCTCCACCTCCTCGTCGATGGGCGGCGGCCAGGCGACGCCCGCTCCGGCGCCGACCCCGGCATCGACGCCGAGCACGGTCAGCGGCACCGGCGGCAGCATCGCGACGCGCGGCCCCGCGATCATCACGCGCTACGAAGGCGCCAATGCGATCATCGTCGCCGCCAACACCGACGTGCAGCGCAAGATCGGCGAACTGATCCGCCAGCTCGACTCGCGGCGGCCGCAGGTGCTGGTCGAGGCGATCGTCGTTGAGATCGGCGACGATGCCGCGAAAAAGCTGGGCGTGCAGTTCCTGCTCGGCGGCAAGAATATCCCCTTCGTCGCGACGAGCTACAGCAATGCCGAACCCAATATCCTGACGCTCGCGGGGGCCTATGCCTCGACGCAAATCTCCGAAGAAACGACGACGACCGACGGCACCACCGTCGTCACGACGACGTCGAGCGCGCTGGGCGATGCGTTTCAGGACGCGGCGGCGGCGTCGCTGTTGTCGGCGACGGGCGGCTTTGCGGGCTTCGCGGGCGACATCGGCAAGAATACGATCTTCGGCGCGATCATCAACGCGGTGAAGTCGGACACCACCTCGAACCTGCTCGCGACGCCGCACATCGTCACGCTCGACAATCAGGAGGCGAAATTCCTCGTCGGGCAGGAAGTGCCGATCACGACCGGCGAGGCGCTGTCCGACAATTTCGACAATGCTTTCCGCACCGTCCAGCGCGAGGAAGTCGGCATCAAGCTCGAGGTGACGCCGCAGGTCAATGCCGCGGGCGAGGTCAAGATGTTCATCCGGCAGGAAGTGTCGAGCGTCGCCGGCCCGGTGTCGTCGCGCAACAGCGACCTCATCCTCAACAAGCGCTCGTTCGAAACGGTGCTGACCGTCGACGATGGCGAGATGTTCGCGATCGGCGGGCTGCTCAACGACGACGAGCGGCGGACGATCGAGCGCATTCCGCTTTTGAGCGACATTCCGCTGATCGGCGAATTGTTCAAATCGCGCACCCGCAGCCGCGCCAAGACCAATTTGATGGTCTTCATTCGCCCGACCATCCTGCGCAGCCGCGAGGACAATGCCGCGCTCACCGCGCGCCGCTATGGCTATATCCGCAACTTCCAGCTCCAGCGGAATCCCGATCAGGAACCCGCGATCGACGCGCTGGTGCGCGACTATCTGGGCACCGTGCCGCCCGCGCCGAGCGCGCCGACCGCGGCCGATGTCACCGTGAGCCCCGCGCCGCCGGCGCCCGTCGATATTCCGCCTTCGACCCCGCAAGGAGAGCAGCCGTGACCGACGGCGACCCGGCCGGCACGCCGCCCGCGGCGCCGGTCGACATTCCCTATGGCTTCGCGCGCGCGCACGGCGTCGTGATCGCCCCCGACGGAGAAGGACGCTGGCTCGCGACCCTGCGCGACGGCGCCGATCCGGCGGTGCTGATCGAGGTCAAGCGCTATCTTTCCGCACCCTTGCGCGTCGCGACCGCGAACGCCGCCGATTTCGACCGCCTGCTCTCCGACCATTATGCCGTCGACGCGACGAGCGCGATGGCGGGCTCGCTCGAGGGTGGCGACATCGACCTGATCGCGAGCGGGATGCCGAGCGCCGAGGATCTGCTCGACAGCGCCGACGATGCCCCCGCGATCCGCCTGATCAACGCGATCATCGCCGAAGCGGTGCGGCAGGGGGTCAGCGACATCCATATCGAACCCTATGAAAGCGGGCTCGTCGTGCGGATGCGCACCGATGGCGTGCTGCGCGAGCATCTGAGGATGCCGCCGCACGTCGCGCCGGTCGTCGTCAGCCGCATCAAGGTGATGGCGCGGCTCGACATCGCCGAGCGCCGCGTGCCGCAGGACGGCCGCATCGCGCTGACGCTCGCGGGCAAGGCGGTCGACGTCCGCGTCTCGACCCTGCCGAGCCGCGCGGGCGAGCGCGTCGTGATGCGTATTCTCGACAAGGATACGGCGGGGATCGACTTCGACGTCCTCGGCCTGACCGGCGAAACCGATCGCATATTGCGCGAAGCGCTCGCCGAGCCCAACGGCATCATCCTCGTCACCGGCCCGACCGGCTCGGGCAAGACCACCACGCTCTACGCTGCGCTGAAACAGCTCAACGACGGCCAGCGCAACATCCTGACCGTCGAGGACCCCGTCGAATATGCGGTCGACGGGGTCGGGCAGACGCAGGTCAATGCGAAGGTCGGGCTCGACTTCGCCGCCGGGCTGCGCGCGATCCTGCGCCAGGACCCCGACGTCGTGATGGTCGGCGAAATCCGCGACCGCGAGACCGCCGACATCGCGGTGCAGGCGTCGCTCACCGGCCACCTCGTGCTATCGACCGTCCACACCAATGATGCCGTGGGTGCGATAACGCGCCTCAAGGACTTGAAAGTAGAGCCTTTTCTCCTCGCCTCGACCCTCCGCGCGGTGATTGCTCAGCGGCTTGTGCGCAAACTTTGTGAAAATTGCCGCGAACCCGTCCAGGCCGACAACAGCATCGCCGCGATGCTCGGCCTCGACATCGGCACGGTGATCTGGAAGCCCAGGGGCTGCGACCAGTGCAACCACAGCGGCTACAAGGGCCGCATCGGCGTGTTCGAGGCGATCCGGA
Source organism: Sphingopyxis indica (assembly GCF_900188185.1). GTDB lineage: Bacteria > Pseudomonadota > Alphaproteobacteria > Sphingomonadales > Sphingomonadaceae > Sphingopyxis > Sphingopyxis indica. The sequence goes on from NZ_FZPA01000019.1 coordinate 14,740, forward strand.
TCGACGAGACCGTCCGCCGCTATATCTACGCCGGCGGCGACGAGGCGATGATCGCCAAACATGCCTTCCTGAAAGCCCCAACGCTTGCCAGCTCGGCGCGTGCGATGGTCGCGAAGGGGCTGACCACCGCCGAGGAAGCGATCCGCGTCGCGCGGCGCGAGGACGTCGATGCCTGATTTTCGCTATGTGGCGATCGACCCCAGGGGCCGCGAGCGGACGGGGCGGCTGACCGCCGCGAACGACGATGCCGCGCGCGCCGACCTCGTCCGCCGCAAATTCCATATCGTCGCGGTCGAGCCCGCAGGCTCGCGCGAAGCGCGCGGGCGTGCGCTGTTCGGCTGGCGGCGCACGCGGCTCAGCAGCAAGGATCTCGCGCTCTTCACGCGCCAGCTCGCGACGCTCGCCGAAGTCGCGCCGCTCGAAGAGGCGCTGCGCACGCTGACGCGCCAGAGCGAGGCCGAGACCGCGCGCGTGGTGATCGGCGACGTCCACGCCGGGCTGCTCGAAGGGCGCCGGCTGTCCGACGCGATGGCGCGGCAATCGCCCAGCTTCCCGCCGCTCTATCGCGCGATGGTGTCGGCAGGCGAGACGACGGGCAGCCTGACGGTCATCCTCGCGCGCCTCGCCGACCTGCTCGAACGCCAGGCCGAAGTGCGCGGCAAGCTGATCGCCGCGCTCGCCTATCCGATCGTGCTGACCTTCGTCGCTATCGGTGTCGTCGCGGCGCTGATGATCTTCGTCGTCCCGCGCGTCGTCGAGCAGTTCACCGACGTCGGCCAGCAACTGCCTTTCCTGACCCGCGCGGTGATCGCGATTTCGAGCTTCGCCGCGAACTGGTGGTGGCTGATCGCGATCCTGATCGCCGCCGCGGCCTTCGGCTGGGTCAGCGCGATCCGCCGCCCCGCCTTCAAGGCGCGTGTCGATGCGCGGCTGCTCAGGCTGCCGCTGCTCGGACGCCTGCTCCGCGATCTTTATGCCGCGCGCTTTGCGCGCACGCTGTCGACGATGGTGTCGAGCCGCCTGCCGCTGGTCGAAGGATTGCGGCTGACGGTGCCGACGATCCGCAACGCCGCGCTTGCGACGGCGACCGCCAATCTGATCGACCAGGTGCGCGCGGGCGGCAGCCTGTCGTCGGGGCTGCGCGATGCCGGCGTCTTTCCCCCGCTGCTCGTCTACATGACCGCGAGCGGCGAGAGCGCGGGGCGGCTCGAAGCGATGCTCGAACGCGCCGCCGATTATCTCGAGCGCGAGTTCGACCGCTTCACCGCGGCTTCGATGGCGCTTCTCGAACCGGTCATCATTGTCGTCATGGGGTCATGCGTGGCTCTTATCATCCTTTCCATCCTCTTGCCGATCCTCCAGTTGCAGAGTCTTGCAGGGCTATAATATCATGTCGCTGATGCAGCTTTTCCTTCGCCTGATGCTCGATCCGTCCCGCTCCGCCGCACCGCGGCGCAAGAAGGGCGAACGCGGCTTCACCCTGACCGAATTGATGGTCGTCATCTTCATCATCGGGCTGCTCGCGACGGTGGTGATGATCAACGTGCTGCCCAGCCAGGACCGCGCGATGGTCACCAAGGCAAAGGCCGATATCGCGACGCTCGAAAGCGCGCTCGAACAATATCGGCTCGACAATCTGACCTATCCCGCCTCGACCGACGGGCTGGGTGCGCTCGTCACCGCGCCGCCGTCGCTCGCGCAGCCCGAACGATACCGCCGCGGCGGTTATATCAAGAAGCTGCCCGCCGATCCGTGGGGGCGCCCCTATAATTATCAGGCGCCGGGGCCGAACGGGCAGGCGTTCGATATCTGGTCGCTCGGTGCCGACGGCGCGCCCGGCGGCAGCAACGAAAATGCGGATATTCACGGTGGAGACCGCTAGGGCGCCAGCGCCCGATCCCCGCGGGACGAAGGCGAACGGCTTTACGCTGGTCGAGCTGATGGTCGTGCTCGCGATCCTCGGGCTCGCCGCGGCGGCGGTCGTGCTGACGCTTCCCGGCGAGGAACGCAGCGTGCGCAGCGAGGCCGACCGCCTCGCCGCGCGCCTCGCGGCGGCGCGCGACGTCGCGGTGATCGAGGGGCGTAGCGTCGCGGTGAATTTCGCGCCCTCGGGCTATGGCTTCGAACGGCGCGTCGATGGCGAATGGCAGCCCCTGCCCGGACGCGCGTTCGAGCGGCGCAACTGGCCGCGCGACGTCCGCTTCGCGGCGGGCGGCGAAGGCGTCGCGCGCATCCTCTTCGATCGCGTGGGCACCAGCCCGACGCCGCTGGCGGTCATGCTGTCGGGCGGCGAGGCGCGCGAGGTCGTGCGCGTCTCGGCGACGGGGGAGGTCAGCCGTGACCGCTAACGACAGTCGGGCGAAATCCGAATCGATCCGCCTCCCCGAGCGAAGACGAGGGGCATGTTCGAGCGAAGCGAGAAGCCGCGCCACCGCTGCCTCGACTTCGCTCGGCAAAACCCCTCGTCTTCGCTCGGGGAGGCGGTTTATATTGGCGGCCCGTGGTTCCGATTTCTCGCGCGACGCCGGCTTCACCCTGCTCGAAATGCTCGTTGCCTTGAGCATCATCAGCATCGCGGCGCTGACGCTCGTGCGGCTCGACGCCTATGCGGTGCGCACCGCGGGCGATCTCGACGAAAGCACGATGGCGGGAATCGTCGCACAGAACCGCGCGGTCGAACTGTGGACCGACCCCGCGCCGCCAACGATCGGCAATGCCGTAACCGCCGTGACCAACGGCGGACGCAACTGGCGTGTGGAACAGCGCGTCGCCCGGACCGCCGACGACAGCCTGCTGCGCATCGACCTGACCGTCCGTCCCGAAAGCGGGCGCGGGCAGGCGGTGCTGACGATCATCAGGCCAAGCCGGTGAAGTGCCATTCGTCGACCGTGATCGCAGATACGCGGCAACGCGGCTTCACCCTCGTCGAAATGCTCGTCGCGTTGTCGATCTTTGCGGCGATCGCGGCGATGGGGGTCGGCCTCTTGCGCAGCAGCATCGACACGCAGGATGCGGTGCAGGGGCGGTTGCAGGCGATGGGCGGGGTCAACCGGCTGCGCGCGGTGATGGCGAACGACCTCGCGCAGGCGCTGCCGCGTGCGACGCGCGGGCCTTCGGGCGAGGAGGTGCCCGCCTTTATCGGCACGTCGACGAGCTTCGCCTTCGTCCACGCCGGCGCGGGCGGGGCGGGCGCCGGGCCGCGCCCCGACATCGAGCGCGTCGGCTATGCGCTGATGGGCGGCGAATGGCGGCGCGCGTCGCAGCCGATGCTCGACGGCACCGCGCTCGGCGCGGGCGACCGGCTGATCGGCGACGTGAACAGCGCCGCTGTGCGCTATCGCAGCCTCGACGGGAGCTGGAGCGATACATGGTCGTCGGGGGTCAATGACCAATTGCCGCGCGCGGTCGAGGTGCGGCTGACGCGCCGCGGGCGCGCGCCGCTGACGATGCTCTTCCTCACCGCGCCGACCCCGCCGCTGCCGCCCGGCAGCGAAGGCGAGACGCCGTGACGCGCGCCATATCCGAAGAACGCGGCGCGGCGCTGCTCAGCGTGCTGCTGCTCGTGTCGGTGATGGCGGTGATTGCCGCGACCGCGCTCGACAGGCTGACGGTCGCGACGCGCATCGCGGGCAGCGCCGCGACGGTCGATCAGGGGCGCGCCTACAGCTTCGCCGCCGAACAGATCGCGCTGCGCCGCGTGGACGATCTGGTGTCGCGCGACCCGGCCAAGCTGACGCTCGCGGGCGACTGGCTCGGGCGCGACTTCGTCCTGCCATTGCCCGGCGGACAGGGGAGCGCGAAGCTGACCGACGCGAATAATTGCTTCAACCTCAACAGCCTCGTCACCGAAGCCGCACCGGGAAAACTCAGCCAGCGTCCCGCCGCGGTCGGGCAGTTCGCCGAGCTGATGCTGCTGCTCGGTGTAGGGCAGGGCGAGGCGCAGGGCATCGCAGGCGCCGCGGCCGACTGGATCGACAGCGACAGCCGCGACGGCCCCTCGGGCGCGGAGGATGGCGCCTATCGCACCAACGACGGCAATTACCTGCCCGGCAATCGCAAGATGGCCGACGTCAGCGAGTTGAGGGCGGTGCGCGGCATGACCCCCAAAATCTATGCGCGATTGAAGCCGTGGCTGTGCGTGCTGCCGGTCGCCGAGCCGGTGATGCTCAACGCCAATACGCTGCTCCCCGCGCAGGCGCCGCTGATCGCGATGCTGCTGCCCGGCAAGCTCAGCCTTGCCGATGCGCGCGCGGTGCTGGCGGCGCGGCCCGCCGACGGCTATGGCAGCAGCGTGCGATTCTGGCAGTCGGGACCGCTCGCGCGGATCGACCCGCCGAGCGGGGTCGACCGGCAGGTCGGTGTGACGAGCCGCTGGCTCGCATTGAGGACGCAAGTGACGCTGGGGGACGGGAATTTGACGGCCAATTCGCTCATCGACGCCTGGGGCGGCGCCCCCGCGGCGGGAAGCGCGCCGCCGGCGATCGTGCGCCGCGACTGGGGCGAGAGCGACTAGAGTCTGTCTGACGGATATTTGCGCGCTGTGACGGAGCCGATTTTGGCCGAGCGCGAGGAGTGAGGAGGGAGCCATGCCGAAGCATAGGGACCGACGAAGGACGCGGCGCTCGGCCAAAATCGGCCCGCCCTTTGGGGTTGCCGCAGGAAGCGCCCCGGACGGCGTCGCGTCGCTGGTCCGGGCTACCAGCCCGGCCTGCGCAACGCTTCTTGCCGGGACGCTTCCTGCGGCAATCACAGTGCGTAAATATCCTTCAGACAGACTCTAAGTGACGCGGACCTTGTTGATATGGCTGCCCCGGCTGGAGGCGCTCGGCGCTGCGGACGACACGGGCGTTGCATGGCTGCGCGTCGACGACGGCGTGGTCGTCGATGCGGGGCAGGACGACGGCTGGGTCGACATGTGGGAGCGGCCGGGGGAGGACGAGGAGGCGGACGCGCGGCTGGTCGCGCTCGCGCCCGCCGCCGACGTGCCGCTGCGCTGGTATCATTTCCCCGACGCCGCCCCCGCGCAGGCTGCCGCGGCGGCGCGGATCGAGGCGCTGAAGCATAGTCTGGGCGATCCCGCGGGCCTGCACATCGTTGCCGGGCAGCCCGCGACGGCGGGGCAGGCGGTTCCGGTCGCGGTGACGACGCACGCGGCGATGACGGCGTGGACCGGCTGGCTCGCCGCGCGCGGCCTCGACGCGTCGGCGATCCTGCCCGCCGCAGCGACGGTGCCGCCCCCCGAGGAGGGCGCGCTGTGGCTCGCCGAGGCCGGCGGCGAGGCGATCGTCCGCACCGATGATCGCGCCTTCGTTTCGGACCCCGAACTCGACCCGCTGATCGCCGCGGGGCGCGACATCGCGCCGCTCGATCCCGAGCGGATGCGCGAGGCGCTGCTCCTTTCGCTCGGCGCGCCGCCGCTCGACCTGCTCAGCGGCGCGTGGAAGCCGAAGCGGCGCTGGGCGGTCGATCCCGCGCTCGTCGCGCTCGGCAGAAAGCTGCTGATCGCGCTCCTGCTCGTCAGCCTTGCCATCCCGGTCGTTCACCTGATCCGCCTCGCCGCCGACACCCGCCGTGCCGATGCCGCGGTCGTCGCGATGGCGAAGGACGCCGGCGTCACCGCGTCCGACGCCGAGGCCGCCGAGGCCGAGATCGACCGCCGCCTCGCCGCGGCGGGCGGCGGGCCGCTTGCTTTCTCGGTGCCCGCATCGGCGCTCTTCGAAGCGATGCGCGATGCCGCCGGGGTGACGACGAAAACGCTGTCGCACCGCACCGACGGGACGCTGACGACGACGCTCGCCGCGCCGCGCGCCGAGGACATCAACAAGGTGCTGCTCGCGCTGCAGGCGCGCGGTTACCGCGTCACCGCGCAGCCGATGGCGGGGGCCGACGGGCAGCAGATGGCGAATATCACGGTTCGGGCGGTGCCATGATCGAACGGATACGAAACTGGTGGGCCGGACTGTCGATCCGCGAGCGCTGGCTCGTCGGCATTGCCGGTGCGCTCGCGCTCGGCGTGCTGCTATGGGCGCTCGGTCGGCCCGCCTATGCCGCCTTCGTCGACCTCGATAACGCGCATCGGGCCGCGATCGACCGCGAGGGCCGGGTCGCGGCGAAGGTCAAGCTCCTCGCGAAGCGTCCCGCCAAGGCGGCGGCGACATCCGGCGCCGTCGCGGTCGATCAGTTTCTCGCCCAGTCGGCGGGCGAGATCGGGCTGACGCTCGACCGCAACGACGCACGCGGATCGGGTCAGGCGACGATCGCGATCGCGACGGCGAAGGCGCCGGTGCTCATCGACTGGCTCGCCGGTCTCGAAGCGCAGGGCTTCGTCGTCGACCAGCTGACGATCACCCCCGCCGCCGACGGCACCGTCGGGATGACCGCCGAGCTTCGCAGGACGGGGTTATGATGCGCGCCCGGCGAAACACGCTGATAGCGGCGGTGGCGGTCGCGCTGCTGCTGATCGTCGCGACCTTTCCGATGCGGCTCGCGCTCGGCTGGTCGGGCGCCGGCGATGCGGGCGTTGCCGCGCGCGCGGTGCGCGGATCGATCTGGTCGGGCGAACTCGTCGATGCGCGGCTCGGCGCGATCCCGCTCGGCACCGTCGAGGCCAGCCTTTCCCCGCTTGCGCTGCTGCTCGGCCAGACCGAGCTTGCTTTCTCGCGCAGCGACGAACGGCTGGGGGCGCTCACCGGACGCCTGCACGGCAGCAGCCCGCGCGGTATATCGAACGTCGATGGCGTCACAACGCTTGCGGGCGGGCTCGGGCCGATTCCCGTCGATACGGTGCGCTTCGAGGGCGCGACGATCCGCTTCGGCGCCGACGGCCGATGCGTCGAGGCGAGCGGGCGGTTGCAACTGATGGTCGCCGCGCCCATCGCGGGACTCGATCTTTCGCGCGGCCTGTCGGGTCCGCTGCGCTGCGCAGGCGGCCGCGCGCAGGCGGCGCTCGCCAGCCAGTCGGGGATGGAGCGGCTGACGCTGTCGTTCGACGGCCAAGGCGCGTATCGCGCGCAGTTCGCGATCAATGTCGACGATGACCCGGCGATGGCGGCGGCGCTCGCCGCGTTCGGTTTCCAGTCGGGTCCGGGCGGGTTCGCGCTGACGACGAACGGCCGATTCTGACATGCCCCTGCTCGACGCCTTGCCCATTGGCGCGGGCGTCGCTTTGGCCGCGCTGATCGGCCTCATCCTTGGCAGCTTCATCGCGACGCTGGTGCTGCGCTGGCCGGCGGGGCGCGCGCTCGGTGGCCGGTCGCGGTGCGACGGCTGCGGCCGCGCGCTTGGCGTGCGCGATCTCGTGCCACTGCTCTCGGCCATCGTCGTGCGCGGCCGTTGCCGCACCTGCGGCGCGCGCATCGACCCCTTTCACGGCCGCGTCGAACTCGCCGCGGGCCTGATCGGCGCCCTCGCGCTTGCGCTGATGCCGGGGACGGCGGGGTGGCTCTGGGCGCTCTTCGGCTGGTTGCTGCTGCCGCTCGGGCTGCTCGACGCGCGCCATATGTGGCTTCCCGACCGGCTCAACGCCGTGCTCGCGGTCGCCGGTATCTTCCTTGCCGGGCCGCTGCTCGAAACGAGCCTGCTCGACCGCTGGATCGGCGCGCTCGCCGGCGGTTCGCTGCTCGCGCTCGTCGCCTGGTCCTATCGTCGCCTGCGCGGCGGCGAGGGGATGGGCGGCGGCGATCCCAAGCTGGTCGCGGCGATCGGCTGCTGGCTCGGCTGGCAACCGCTGCCGCTCGTGCTGCTGCTCGCCAGCCTCGGCGGGATTCTATGGGTGCTCGCCGCCCAACGCAAAGGGGACCGGCCGCTGGCGTTGCGGCCGGTCCCCTTCGGCGCCTTTGCATGCACCGCCGCTTTCGCAGCGGTGCCCCTGTGGAGCGTATTTGCGCGGCTTCAGCTGGGCTGAAGCCAAAGCGGCACCGGCCCGCTCCCCCTCCCGGCCTCCCATAGGCTACTATCGTGAGGGAGGCCGGGAGGGGGAGCGGGCCGGTGCCGTTCCCGCGTCAGCGGGAAAAGCGACCTCAGCGCTCGATGACGACGGTCACCGCGCGGCGGTTCTGCGCCCAGGCTTCCTCGTTCGAGCCGAGCGCCGCCGGGCGTTCCTTGCCATAGCTGATCACGTTGATCCGCGACGGGTCGATGCCGAGCGAGGCGAGATAGTTTTTCGCGGCGTTGGCGCGGCGCTCGCCGAGCGCGATATTATAGTCGCGGGTGCCGCGTTCGTCGGCATGGCCTTCGAGCGTCACGCGCACCGCGGGGTTGCGCTGCAGCCACTGCGCCTGGCTCTGCAAGGTCGCCTGATCCTGCGCATCGACATTATATTGGTCGAAGTCGAAGAAAATGCGGTCCGAACTGACGTTAGCGATGAAATCCTGCTGCGACCCGGGGATCGGCGCGTTGCTGATGCCGGAGTCCGTCGGGGTGTCGGTGCCCGCGGGCGGCGGCGGCAGTTCCTCGGGCGCCTTTTTCGCGCACGCGCCGACCGCCAGCATGGCGATGGCCGCGATCGTTGCGGTCGTTGTGCGTATCGTCATGATATTAGGTCCTCTTCTTCTGTTGTGGCCTTTGGTTCAGTCCGAATCGAGGCTAACCTAAGTTGATTATACCCCGGTTGCAGATTTTGGTTCCGCGCGGAAATCAGGGCAGGATCGGCCCCCAGCTCGGGTCCGATCCGTCGCGCGGCGTGGGCAGGCGGCGCAGGTTGACGCCGGTCAGGTCGACCTGCCAGATCGTCGATTTGCCGCTCTTGCCCGGCGTGGTGCGGAAGAACTGGATCACGCGCCCGTTCGGCGACCAGGTCGGTGCCTCGTCCTGCCAGCTGTTGGTCAGCATGCGCTCGCCGCCGCCCGACGGGGTCATCACGCCGATGCGGAATTCGCCGCCGCCCATCTTGGTGAAGGCGATCAGGTCGCCGCGCGGCGACCATTCGGGGGTCGCATAGCGCCCGCCGCCAAAGCTGATGCGGCGCTGGTTCGACCCGTCGGCGTTCATCGTATAGATTTGCTGGCCGCCCGACCGGTCGCTTTCGAACACGATCTTGCTGCCGTCGGGCGAAAAGCTGCCGCCGACGTCGATCCCCGGCGTGTTGGTCAGCCGCACCGGCGTGCCGCCGTCGACCGAGATGCGATAGATGTCGGTGTTGCCGCCGACCGCCATCGAATAGAGGATCTGCCTGCCGTCGGGCGACCAGCGCGGCGCAAAGGTCGCGTTGCTGCTTTCGGTCACCAGCTTCTGCGTGCCGCTTGCGACGTCATAGATGAAGACGCGGACGCGGTTGTTCAAATAGCTGACGTAGACGATCTTCTTGTAATCGGGCGAGAAGCGCGGGCTGATCGCGAGCGCCTGGCCGTTGGTGATGAACTTGTGGTTGCCGCCGTCCGAATCCATGATCGCGAGCTGCTTGACGCGGTTGCCCTTCGGCCCGCTCTCCGCGATATAGGCGATGCGGCTGTCGAAGAAGGGCGCCTCGCCCGACAGGCGCGAATAGATGGCGTCGGCGCATTTGTGCGCGGCGCGGCGCCAGTCGCCGGGCACGATTTCATAGCCCTGCCGTACCAGTTCGGTCCCGAGCTCGGTGTCGTAGAGATAGCAGCCGACGATGAAGCCGCCGGTGGCCGTCGCGCGCACGAAGCCGTGGACGACATTCTCCGCATTGCGCGCCTTCCAGTCGGCGAAGCGCGGCGCGGTGACCTCGTCCATCGTGATCGCGCGGACGCTGCCGGGGCCGAGCGGCGCGTAGAGCCCGCTGCGCTCGAGGTCGGCGGCGACGACCTCGCCGATCTGGCGGCCGAGGCTGTCGGTGCGCAGGCCGGCCACGGTCGTTACCGACGGGGTCGCGAAGGCGGGGACCGCGATCACGGTGCGGTCCTGCGACAGCTGGCCTTCGATCGTTTCGCGCGGGGTCGTTTCGACCGTTGCGGGCGGCGTCGGGCCGGTCGGGCTTTCCTGCGCGAATACGGGCGCTGCGGTCAGCAGCAGGGCGAGCGACAGGGCGGTGCGAAAGGGCATCTCTCTTACCTCTTGATGAAATCGAGGGTGTAATTCTGCCAGACGTCATATTCGTCGGCCGGCAGGTCGAAGGGCGAGGCGAGTTCGACCGCGCGTTTCGCACATTCCTGGTGGCGCTGCACCTGGAACTTGTTGCTGTCATTCTCGCCGGTGGTGGTGACGCTGGTGAAGCCCGCGAGCGCGCCCGATCGCGACAGGCGGAACCGCACCACCGTCTTGAGCTGGTCGACGTCGACCCCGCTGACGCGGCAGCTGTTCCAGCGGGGGCGCACCGCGGCCTTGATGCTGACGTCGATCGCCTGCCTCACCTCGGCGGCGGTCGCCTGCGCGGGCGCGCCTTCGCTCGACGCATTTTTGGGCTGCGATCGCGACAGCCCCTCGGCGATGCCGTCGAGCCGCCCGGTCGGGCGCGTCGGGCGATCCTTGGGCGTGGCTTTCGGCGTCGGCTTGGGCTGTTCCTTCCGGGCGGGCGGCGTGCGCTTCTTCGGCGGAGAGGTTTTCGGCTCGGCGACCTGCTTCGGTGCCGGGGCGGGCTCGGTGCGCGTCACCGGTTCGGGCGCCGGCGGCGTCGGGGTTTGTTCGGACACGGCGATGTCGTCGGCATATTCGTCGCCGAGCCGCGCGGCGGGGGGCAGCGGGCTGAGCACCGGTGCGGTCGATTCGGCGGCGCTTTCGGCGATCAGATCGACCTCCATCGGCGCGCTGTCGAAGCGGCGGTCGCCCGCGGTCCATTGGATCGACAGCAGGCCGATCACGACGATATGCAGCGCCACCGCGATGGCGATGTTGCGTCGTTCCACTCCCTGTTTCGCCTGCGTTGCCGCCATCATCTCAACCTAGGGTGCGCTGTCTGAACCGGTGGTGACCATCGAGATGCGCGTCAGTCCGGCGCGATTGAGTTCGCCCATCACCCATGCGACGCGCCCGAAGACCAGGCTCTTGTCGGCGCGCAGCATGATCTGGCGCGGCTGGTCGGCGCCCTCGTCGGCGCGCTTGATCGCCTCGAGCCGCGCGGGCAGCTCGGCGGCGCTGACCGGTTCCTCGCCGATATAGATGGTCTCGTTGGCGGTCACGCTCAACTGCACCGGCTCGCGCTCGGGATTGTCCATCGGCTTGGCGCGCGTTTCGGGCAGGTTCACCGGCACCGCCGCGGTCAACAGCGGTGCGGTGACCATGAAGATGATCAGCAGCACCAGCATCACGTCGACGAGCGGTGTGACGTTGATTTCCGCCATCGGCGAGCGGCGCCCGCCGCGCCCGCGCCGGCGCTGGGTGCCGCCCGAAGGGCCGGTCATCGCCATCAGGCCTCGACCTCCAGCTCGCGGCTGAACGTCGCGTGCAGCCCGTCGGCGAAGCGGCCCAGCCGCGATTCGAGCCGGTTCAGCCGCTGCGAGAAGGTGTTGTAGGCGATCACCGCGGGAATCGCTGCGAACAGCCCGATCGCGGTCGCGAACAGCGCCTCGGCGATGCCCGGCGCGACGACGGCGAGGCTGCTGTTATTCTCCGCCGCGATCGCGGTGAAGCTGCGCATGATGCCCCACACGGTCCCGAACAGCCCGACGAAGGGCGCGACCGCGCCGATCGTCGCGAGCGTTCCGATCTTTTCGGCGAGCCGGTCGACCTCGCCCTCGATCGCGCTGTTCATCGCGACGCTCAGCCGTTCGCGCGTGCCGTCGCGGTCGACCGTCTTGCCCGCCGTCGAGCGGCGCCATTCGGAGACGCCGGCGGCGAGGATCTTGGCGCTCGGCAGCGGATCGCGGGCGTTCTCGTCGTGGAACTTGTCGATATTGCCCGCGCGCCAGAAATCGCGCTCGAACTGCTCCGATGCGCGCATCAGCTTGGTGGTGCCGCGCCCCTGGGTAAAGATCACCGCCCAGACATAGATCGACGCGGCGAGCAGGCCGATCATCACCCCCTTCACGATCCAGTCGGCGTGCAGGAACAGCGCGATCGGGGACAGGGTCGCCGCGTCGGCGGCCAGCGAGATATTGTCTAGCAAGGGATGGTCTCTCCATTCATGACGGCGGTGAAACGGTCGGCCCAGCCCGCGGGCTGGCGGCGCGGCCGGCCTTCGGGCGACAGAAAGGCCGCCGTGACGCGCCCCTCCGTCAGCAAGTCGTCGCTTAACGCACCATGACTGCGAAGGATGCGCTGTGCGATGACGACGCTCGCGCCGCGCACCGCCTCGACATGGCTGACGACGTGCAGGTCGTCGTCGAGTTTCGCGGGCCTCAGATATTTGATCGCAAGGTCGGTGACCGCCCATGCGCCTTCGCCCGCTTCCATCGCCGCGCGCTGGTCGATTCCGGCGAGGCGCAGCATGTCCGACCGCGCGCGCTCCATATAGCGCAGATAATTGGCGTGATAGACGATGCCGCTGAGGTCGGTGTCCTCGAAATAGACGCGCAGCCGGTAATGGTGCGCGGCGCCGGCGAAGGCACCGGGGACGAAGGGGGGCGGGACGTCATCCATCGCGACGAGCGATAGCGGCTGCACGACTCGTCGCAAAGAGGGTTAAATCGGTTCGTCGCGGCGAAGCGGCGGCTGATGGACGCCTGACTAGCTATTCAGCGTCATTTGCCCTGGTCGAACAGCCCGTCCTGCACTCCCGCGGGCGGGTTGAGACCAAGGTGCTTCCACGCGCTCGCATTGAGCATCCGCCCGCGTGCGGTGCGCGCGATCAGGCCGATCTGGAGCAGATAGGGCTCGATCACATCCTCGATCGTGTCGCGCGGTTCGGAAAGCCCCGCCGCGAGCGTTTCGACCCCGACCGGCCCGCCGCGATAGATGTCGGCGATCATCGTCAGGTAACGGCGGTCCATCGCGTCGAGCCCGAGCGCATCGACCTCGAGCCGGTTGAGCGCGGCGTCGGCAACCTTCGCATCGACCGTCGCGGCGCCGGCAACGGTCGCGAAATCGCGCACGCGGCGCAGCAGCCGCCCGGCGATCCGCGGCGTGCCGCGTGACCGCTTCGCGATCTCGAGCGCGCCGTCGGGCGCGATGCCGAGGCCCAGCAGCCGCGCCGCGCGGCCGATCACCTGTTCGAGTTCGGCGTGCGTATAGAAATTGAGCCGCACCGGAATGCCGAAGCGGTCGCGAAGCGGCGTCGTGAGCAGCCCCTGCCGCGTCGTCGCGCCGACGAGGGTGAATTTGGGCAGGTCGATGCGCACGCTGCGCGCCGACGGTCCCTCACCGATCATGATGTCGAGCGCGCGGTCCTCCATCGCGGGATAGAGGATCTCCTCGACCGCGGGCGACAGGCGGTGGATCTCGTCGATGAACAGCACATCGCCGTCTTCCAGATTGGTGAGCAATGCCGCGAGGTCGCCCGCCTTGGCGATCACCGGCCCCGAGGTCGAGCGAAAGCCGACTCCCAGTTCGCGCGCGACGATCTGCGCGAGCGTCGTCTTGCCGAGCCCCGGCGGCCCGAAAAAGAGCACATGGTCGAGCGCATCCGAACGCGCCTTCGCCGCCTCGATGAAGATCCGCAGATTCTCCCGCGCCGCCGCCTGCCCGACGAATTCGGCAAGCGACTTGGGCCGCAGCGCGGCATCGGCATCCTCGGGGGTGCGGATCGGGGTGGTGAGGTCGGTCACGGTGTCGCGATACCTGTAAATCTCGTCATGCTGAACTTGTTTCGACCGGCCGGTCCCATCTCCATTCCCCGCGAGCCTTACCGCACCGCTTTCAGAAACTCATCCTGCGACAGTCCGGCCTGCCGGATCACTCCGGCCAGCGTTCCCGTCTTCAGTTCGCGGTGCAGCGGCACCACGACGCCAACCCCCTCGCGCTGAAGGATTACGTGGCTGCCGCGCTGGCGCATCTGGACGAAACCGAGGCGTTCTAGCGCGGCTACGACCTCGCGACCCGAGAGGACCGGGAGTTTCGGCATCAGGCGGCGTGTGCATCGACGTCGAAGGAGGTGACGAGCGGGGGGCCGCCCGCGGGCAGGGGAAACATTTCGAGATAGAGTTCCACGGCTTCGCGCAGATTGGCGATCGCGTTCTCGATCGTTTCTCCCTGGCTCGTGGTGCCGGTTTCGGGGTTATAGGCGACGAAGCCGCCTTCCTTCGCCGGCGTCAATACAGCGGTCACTTGCATCGCGCATTCCTTTCGCCTGCCATCTTATCGTGCGGCCTGTCTGGGCACCATCCGAACCCGCGCTGTGGTGCATTCAGTCATAATGCTCGATCCCGTCGCCCGTGATCGACACCCACGGCTCCTTGCGCTCCTCGTACACCGAATAGTCGGGCACGAAGCCGTGGCCGGGCTCGAAATTGCCGAGGGGAATCGCAAAGGCGTCATGATAGGGCCGCGCGCGGTACCAGACGCCCGAACCGCAGGTGGGGCAGAAGAAGAAGTCGGCGGTGTGGCCGCTGTCGCCGGTATATTGCCACAGCTTCGGCTCGCCTTCGGTGCGGACCTGCTCGGCCGGGAAGCGGACCTGCGCGGCAAAGGCGCTGCCGCTGCGCGCCTTGCACTCGCGGCAATGGCACACCGACACGCGGATCGGCTCGCCGGTGCAGGCGATGCGGACCGCGCCGCAGCGGCAGGAGGCGCAGCGGGTGGTTTCGGTCATTTCGCCGCCTTCTTGAGCGCCGCCCGCACCAGCGCGTCGAGGCTTGCTCCGGCCCCCAGTTCGTCGCTCGCCGCCGCGACCGCCGCGCTGGCTTCACCGGGCTTGAAGCCGAGGCCGGTGAGCGCGGCGACGGCGTCGCCCATGGGACCCGCCGCCGGGACCGCGACCGTCCCGCCGCCCGCGATACCGCCGAGCGCGCCCGCCTTGTCCTTCAGCTCGTGCGCGATGCGCTGCGCCAGCTTCGGCCCGACGCCGTTGGCGCGCGCGATCATCGCGCTGTCGCCGCTGGCGAGCGCGCGTTGCAGGTCGGCGACCTCGAGCGCCGAGAGGATCGCCAGCGCGACCTTTGCGCCGACCCCCTGCACGCTGGTGAGCAGGCGGAACCAGTCGCGCTCCTCGGCGCGCGCAAAGCCCAGCAGGCGCAGGAAATCCTCGCCGACGAGCATCTCGGTGTGGATGGTCACCTCGCCGCCGACCGCGCCGAGCGCATCGAGGGTGCGCGCCGAGGCTTCGACCAGATAGCCGACGCCGCCGACGTCGATCACCGCATGGCCCGCTCCGCTCGAATCCAGCCGCCCCGTCAGTTTCGCGATCATGGCGGCAGGGTTAGCGCGCACGGGGCGCCGCGGCAAGGAAAGAGAACAGGGGGAGAACTTTTCGGCGTCGCGGCGGCCGCGGAACCCTTTCGCCGCTGCCGCGCTCTATCGGCGATGGAGCTCAACGCGCCAACTCTGGTTCACTCGATCGACCTCGACCTGCTGGCGCGGCTCGGGGGCGCGGCGGTGCTCGGGTTGATGCTCGGGCTCGATCGCGAAATGCGCGGCCATGCGGCGGGGCTGCGCACGCATGGTCTGATCTGTTTCGCCGCGGCCGCGATGACGGTCTCGATCATCGCGCTCTACGGCCAGCTCCAGGGCGCGCGGATGGACCCGCTGCGCCTCTACGAAGCAACGGGGGCTTTCATCGGGATCATCGGCGCAGGGCTGATCGTGTTCAGCCGCGGCGAGGTGCATAATCTGACGACCGCGGCGCATCTGTGGCTCGCCGCGGTGCTCGGGATTGCGTGCGGCGCGGCGCAATGGCCGCTGGTGCTGATCGGCGGAATCGTCAGCCTGATCATGCTGACCTTGCTGCGCATCGTCGAACGCCGTTGGGTCGACAGATCGGATTGAATCGCGGTCGATGACGTCCTCACGACTCCGCTTGCTGGCCCGCGAATCCGCAATTATATGCGAACGTCGCGATGCGGGGGGCTGCGCGTCTCCCACGCGCTAATAAAAGCCGCACGCATAGGGTCGCGCGTCGATCACGGACGTTTGCTCGGGGTTCTCATCCACGACATCGGGCACCGCGCGATTTCCGGACTTTCGCCGCCCCCTGCGCACCGCGCGATCGCGATTGGCGACCGCGCGGCGATGGGCCGGGCTGGGCTTGGCGACCACCTCAGAAGCGATACGCGACGCCCGCGCTGATCACCCACGGATCGAGCTTGTGCTCGGTGCGCAGCACCTCGGTCGTTCCAGCATACCAGTGCGCGGTCGGGCGCAGGAAATAGCGCTTGGCATCCAGCGTCAGCCCCAGCCCCTTGGCGTTCAGGGGAACATCGACCCCCGCTTGCAGCGCGACGCCGAAGCTGTCGTCCATCTTCTGCCGCGTCGCGCCGAGGGCGACGGCCGCCGCACCGGATTTTTCGTCGATGAAGATGAAATAGCTCGGACCCGCGCCGACATAGGGCCGGATGCCGCCGTCGGCGCCGAAATGATATTTGAGCGTCAAGGTGGCGGGCACGATCTTCGCGTCGGACACCAGCTCGGCGCCATCAAGCGCCCCGCGCCCGTCGACGTCGTGCTGCGTCACCCCCGCGATCGTCTCGATCGAGACATGGCCGGCGACGAAATATTCGATCGCGATCGTCGGGGTGACATTGTCGTTCGCTCTGGTCTGCGTTCCCGCGGGCAGACCGATCGCGTCCAGTTCGACGTCGCTGATCTTGCCGTCGGGCACGACGAGCGTCGCGAGCAGCTTGAGCTGGACGTCGCCCTGCTTTGCAGCGGCCTGACCGGGAACCGCCGCCGCAGCGGCGAGGGCGAATAAGGGAAGAACAGGCGTTTTCATTTTTCTCGGGCTCCTCTGTTGCCGGAACCCCTCTGCGCCCGCCGCAATTGCACGACATTGATGCGGCGCAAAACTTTCGTTGATCCGTATCAATGTTTCGCGGCGCCCGTGCGTCCATGGCGGGCCCGACAGGCGGCCCCGCGCGGCCGCGCCGAGCGGGGATTCGTACATGGACAGTCTGGTTTCGAAGGCGGGGGGATGGATGGCGCTGGCGCTGCTCGCGCTCGTCATGGCCGCGGCCGCGGCCGACGCGCCCTTTGCCGTCCATATGGGGATTGTCGCTGCCGCCTGCCTGATCGCGCTGTGGGCGACGGTGTCGCGCGCCGATTTCGACGCGATCGCGCGCGGGATATTGAAGATGCCCGGTGACGAGGGCGTCTATGACGACGACCCGATCCGCTGGGGGGCGATTGCGACGCTGTTCTGGGGAACCGCGGGGATGGCGGCGGGGCTCTATATCGCGCTCCAGCTTGCCTTTCCCGCGCTCAACCTCAATCTCGAATATACGACCTTCGGGCGCCTGAGGCCGCTCCATACCTCGGCGGTGATCTTCGCCTTCGGCGGCAATGCGCTGATCGCGACGAGCTTTTACGTCGTCCAGCGCACCTGCCGCGCGCGGCTCGCCTTTCCGGCGCTCGCGCGCTTCGTATTCTGGGGATACCAGCTCTTCATCGTCCTCGCGGCGACCGGCTATCTGATGGGCGTCACCGAGGCGCGCGAATATGCCGAGCCCGAATGGTATGTCGACCTGTGGCTGACGATCGTCTGGGTCGCCTATCTCGCGGTGTTCGTCGGCACGATCGTCAAGCGCCGCGAGCCGCATATCTATGTCGCGAACTGGTTCTATTTGAGCTTCATCATCACCATCGCGATGCTCCACATCGTCAACAATCTGTCGATGCCCGCGAGCCTCTTCGGATCGAAAAGCTATGCCGCCTTTGCGGGCGTGCAGGACGCGCTGACGCAGTGGTGGTACGGCCATAATGCGGTCGGTTTCTTCCTGACCGCGGGCTTCCTCGCGATGATGTATTATTTCGTGCCCAAGCAGGCCGAACGCCCCGTCTACAGCTATCGCCTGTCGATCATCCATTTCTGGTCGCTGATCTTCCTCTACATCTGGGCGGGGCCGCATCATCTTCACTACACCGCGCTTCCCGACTGGGCGCAGACGCTCGGCATGGTGTTCTCGGTAATGCTGTGGATGCCGAGCTGGGGCGGCATGATCAACGGCCTGATGACGCTCAACGGCGCGTGGGACAAGATCCGCACCGACCCGATCATCCGCATGATGGTGATGGCGCTCGCCTTCTACGGGATGAGCACCTTCGAAGGCCCGATGATGTCGATCAAATGGGTCAATTCGATGTCGCATTACACCGACTGGACGATCGGCCATGTCCATTCGGGCGCGCTCGGCTGGAACGGCATGATCACCTTCGCCAGCCTCTATTATCTCGTGCCGCGCCTGTGGGGCCGTCCGCGTCTTTACAGCCTGCGCATGGTCAACTGGCACTTCTGGCTCGCGACCGTCGGCATCGTTTTCTACGCCGCCTCGATGTGGGTGGCGGGGATCATGCAGGGGCTGATGTGGCGCGAATATGGCGCCGACGGCTACCTCGTCTACAGCTTTGCCGAAAGCGTCGCGGCGATGCACCCGATGTATCTGATCCGCGCGGCCGGCGGCGCGCTCTACCTTGCGGGCTTCGTGATCATGCTGGTCAACGTCTGGGCGACGCTCGCGGGCAAGGTCCGCGCCGAAAAGCCGATGACCGAAACCCCTTACAACGCCGCGGCGGATCGCCCGCTCGCGCCCGTTCCCGCCGAATGAGGAGCGCCCAGTCGATGGCCACCCAACCTGCCGAACCGCGCTTCAGCCACAGGAAGCTCGAACGCAATGTCTCGCTGCTCGGCCTGTTCGCGCTCGTGGCGGTCGCGATCGGCGGCATCGTCGAGATCGCGCCGCTGTTCTGGATCGACAACACGATCGAGAAGGTCGACGGAATGCGGCCCTACACCCCGCTCGAGCTGGCGGGGCGCAACATCTATATGCGCGAAGGCTGCTATACCTGCCACAGCCAGATGATCCGTCCGTTCCGCGACGAGGTCGAGCGCTATGGCCACTACAGCCTCGCCGCCGAGAGCATGTACGACCACCCCTTCCAATGGGGGTCGAAGCGCACGGGGCCCGACCTCGCGCGCGTCGGCGGACGCTATTCGGACGAATGGCACCGCGCGCACCTGATCGACCCGCGCAGCGTCGTGCCCGAATCGATCATGCCGCCTTACGCGTTCCTGTCGGAGCGCGAGCTCGAGCCCGGCGACATGGCGAACGATCTGACCGCGCTCTATCGCGTCGGGGTTCCCTATACGCAGGACGACATCGCCAAGGCGAACGACGACATCCGCGCGCAGGCCGATCCCGATGCCGGCGCCGGCGACCTCGCGACGCGCTATCCGAAGGTGCAGGTGCGCGATTTCGACGGTGACCCCTATCGCGTGACCGAAATGGATGCGCTGATCGCCTATCTCCAGATGCTCGGCACCCTCGTCGACGTCGACAAGGCGGCGCCGCAGGAACAGGCGCATGTCGAGCCCGCCCCTGCGGGAGCGGCGCAATGACCTACAACGAGCTTCGCCATTTTGCCGACAGCTGGGGCCTTCTGTGCATGGCGCTGCTGTTCCTCGGCCTGGTCGCCTGGCCGTTCCGCCGCGGCGCGCGCGATCGCAACCGCGAAGCCGCAACGATGATCTTCAAGGACGACGAGCATGGCTGAGCAGCAGCGTATCGACGAAGCGACGGGCACGCGCACCGTCGGTCACGAATGGGACGGCATCGAGGAACTCGACACGCCGATGCCGCGCTGGTGGCTGTGGACCTTCTATCTGACCATCGCGTGGGCGGCGGTTTATGTCGTCCTCTATCCGGCGTGGCCGATGGTGAACAGCGCGACCAGGGGCGTAATCGGCTGGTCGAGCCGCGGCCAGCTCGAACAGGAGCTTGCCGCCGATGCGACGCGCCGCGCGCCCGTGGTGAACGCGATCGCCGCGTCGCCGATCGCCGAACTCCCCGCGCGGCCCGAGCTGATGCAGGCGGCGGTGCAGGGCGGCGGGGCGGCGTTTCGCGTCCATTGCGTCCAGTGTCACGGGTCGGGCGGCGCGGGAGTGCAGACACTCTACCCCAGCCTGACCGACGACGACTGGCTGTGGGGCGGCGATCTCGATCGAATCGACTATACGATCACCCACGGCATCCGGAACCCCGAGCATCCGGCGACGCGCACCAGCCTGATGCCCGCCTTCGGCCGTGACGCCATTCTCGACGCGCGCCAGATCGCCGATGTGGTCAGCCATGTGCGCGTGATCAGCGGGCAGGAAAAGCCGAGCGCCTCCTCGGCGCGCGGGGCGACGCTGTTCGAGGCGAATTGCGCCGTCTGCCACGGCGCGAACGGCGAGGGCGGGCGGCAGGTCGGCGCGCCGAAGCTGACCGATGCGATCTGGCTCTATGGCGGCGACCGCGCGAGCATCGCCGCGACCGTCGCCAACCCGCGCAACGGCGTGATGCCGCGCTGGGGCGAGCGGCTCGATCCCGTCACGATCAAGATGCTCGCCGCCTATGTCTATTCGCTCGGCGGCGGCGAAAGGGCACCGGCGACGGTTGCCGCCGCGCAAGGGCAGGGAGCCGATGGCCAGCCCTGAAGACCTGACCGGCGGCCCCGCTTCGCTCTATGAAGCGCGCAAGGGCGTTTATCCCAAGAAGGTCGACGGCCGCTTTCGCCGCTTCAAATGGCTGGTGATGGCGGTCACGCTCGCGATCTATTACGTCACGCCGTGGCTGCGCTGGGACCGCGGCGCATACGCGCCCGATCAGGCGGTGCTCGTCGATCTCGCGCACCGGCGCTTCTACATGTTCCAGATCGAGATCTGGCCGCACGAATTTTACTATGTGGCGGGCCTGCTGATCATGGCCGGGATCGGGCTGTTCCTCGTCACCAGCGCCGTCGGGCGCGCCTGGTGCGGCTATGCCTGTCCGCAGACGGTGTGGACCGACCTGTTCCAGCATGTCGACCGGCTGATCGACGGCGATCGCAACGCGCAGATCCGCCTCGCGAACGGTCCGTGGACGGCGGAAAAGATCGCGAAGCGCGGGCTCAAATATGCGGTCTATCTGGCGATCGCCTTCTGGACCGGTGGCGCGTGGATTCTCTATTTCGCCGATGCGCCGACGCTGACGCAGGATTTCTGGACCGGGCAGGCGGCGCCCGTCGCCTATGGCACGGTCGCGGCGCTCACCGCGACGACCTTCGTCCTTGGCGGTTTCATGCGCGAACAGGTGTGCATCTATATGTGCCCCTGGCCGCGTATCCAGACCGCGATGATGGACGAAAAATCGCTGCTGGTGACCTATAAGGAATGGCGCGGCGAACCACGCGGCAGCGTCAAGAAGGCGCAGGCCCATCCCGGCGCGTTCGGCGACTGCATCGACTGCAACCAGTGCGTCGCGGTGTGTCCGACCGGCATCGACATTCGCGAAGGGCCGCAGATCGGCTGTATCACTTGTGCCTTGTGCATCGACGCGTGCGACGGGGTGATGGCGCAGGTCGGCCGCCCGCGCGGGCTGATCGACTATTGCACGCTCGACGATGCGGCGACGGAGAAGGCGGGCGGTGCGGCGCGGCCGGTGCGCCAGACGCTGCTGCGCCCGCGCACGATCGTCTACTTCTCGATCTGGTGCGCGATCGGCGCCGCGATGCTGTTTTCGCTCGGCCAGCGCACAAGGCTCGACCTCGCCGTCCAGCACGATCGCAGCCCGCTCTATGTCCAGCTTTCCGACGGGCATATCCGCAACAGCTATACTTTGAAGCTGCGCAACATGGAAACGCGCCCACGCCGGGTCGAAGTCGCGATGACGGGGCTCAGCGACGCGAAGCTGTGGAGCGAGGACGGCGCGCGCGAAAACGCCGGGCAGCGCATCCAAATGACGCTGCCCGCCGACAGCGTCACGCGCGCCCGGCTGTTCGTCGCGGCGCCGGGTGCCGGTCCGGCACGGCAGGACTTCACCCTCATGGCGTGGGGCCTCGACGGCGACCCGCGCGGCGACAGCGAAACCATCCAGTTCGACCGGCCGGAGACAGGACAATGACCGAGCGCGCGCACAAAGCCTTCACCGGCTGGCATATGACGACGATTCTCGTCGCCTTCTTTGCGGTGGTGGTGACGGTGAATTTCGTCATGGCGCGCTTCGCGCTGTCGACCTTCGGCGGTGCGGTGGTCGAGAACAGCTATGTCGCGAGCCAGCACTATAACGAATGGCTCCAGCGCGCCGCGGCGCAGGACGGGCTCGGTTGGAGCCCGACGATCGTGCTCGGCGCCGACCGGCGGGTGCAGCTGACGATCGGCGAGGAGGGGCGCCCGCTCGCGGGGGTGGCGGTGACCGCGACGCTCAGCCATCCGCTTGGCCGCACGCCACCGACGGCGGTGCATTTCGTTCCGGCCGCGGGCGGGGTCCTTATATCGCGCGAGCGCGTTCCGGCGGGGCGCTGGCGGCTCGACCTCTCGGTCCGTCGCGGCGGCGACGAAGCGCGCTACCGGGCCGACCTGCAATGACGGCCGCCGCCGCCACGCCGCTGATCGAGCGCGATTTCGCGGTTCCCGACATCCGCTGCGCGAGTTGCATCGCCAAGCTCGAACAGGGGCTCGTGCGCGACAAGAGGATCGCCGCCGCGCGCGTCAACTTCACCGAAAAGCGTGTCCACCTGACGCACACGCCCGACGCAGCGATGCCCGACCTGATCGGCGCCTTCTCGCTGCTCGGCTTCGAGGCGTATCCGATCGGCGACGCGGCGGGTGAGGTCGACCCAGAGGCGGCGACGAGCCGCGACCTGCTGCGCGCCGTCGCGGTCGCGGGCTTCGCGATGATGAACATCATGCTGCTGTCGGTGGCGGTCTGGTCGGGCGCGGCGGGGGTGACGCGCGACCTGTTCCACTGGCTGTCGGCGGCGATCGCGCTGCCGGCGATCGCCTATGCGGGGCGGCCCTTCTTCCGCTCGGCGGCGCGCGCGCTGCGGCACCGGCATACAAATATGGACGTGCCGATCAGCATCGGCGTGCTGCTCGCAACCGGCCTCAGCCTGTACGAGACCGCGACGCACGGGCGCCACGCCTATTTCGACGGCGCGGTCATGCTGCTCTTCTTCCTCCTCTGCGGGCGCTGGCTCGACAGCGTGATGCGCGACCGCGCGCGCGGCGGCGTCACCGCGCTGCTGCGCAACATGGGAACCGGCGCGATGGTGATCGAGCGCGATGCCGCGCCGCGCTGGGTCGATGCGACGGCGCTCGCCCCGGGCATGGTAATGCTCGTCGCCGCGGGCGAGCGCCTCGCCGCCGACGGGCTCGTCACCGCCGGCGACAGCCAGATCGACCTGTCGCTCCTCACCGGCGAAAGCGCGCCGCAGGCGGTGCATGTCGGCGATCCCGTCCACGCAGGCACGCTCAATATGGAGGCGCCGATCCGTGTGCGCGTCACCGCCGCCGGCGCCGGCACCGCGATCGCCGATATCGCGCGGCTCATGGGCGAGGCGGCGCAGGGCAAGTCGCGTTACGTCCGTATCGCCGACCGCGCCGCGCGGCTCTATGCCCCGGCGGTCCACGGGCTCGCGCTCGCCGCCTTCGCGGGCTGGATGGTGGCGGGAGCGGGCTGGCACCAGAGCATGCTGATCGCGGTCGCGGTGCTGATAGTCACCTGCCCGTGCGCGCTCGGCCTCGCGGTGCCGGCGGCGCAGATCGTCGCGGCGGGGGCGCTGATGCGCCTGGGCGTGCTCGTCAAGGACGGTTCGGCGCTCGAACGGCTTGCCGAGGTCGACCGCGCGATGATCGACAAGACCGGCACGCTGACGCTCGGCCGGCCGGCGGCGGTCAATCTCGATGCGATCGACCCCGTCTACGGCCCGCTGCTGCTCGCGCTCGCGCAGGCGAGCCGCCATCCGCTCAGCGAGGTACTCACGCGGCGCCTCGTCGCGCGCGGGGTCCATGCCGAAACGGTCGAGATCGTCGGCGAAACGCCGGGTTTCGGCGTCGAGGCCCGATGGCATGGCCACAGCGTCACACTCGGCCGTCCGCAGCGTCCGCTGGCGGGTGATGCGCTTGCGAGCGAACTCGCGGTCGATGACGACCCGCTGGCGCTGTTGCGCTTCGCCGACGAACTGCGCCCCGACGCGCGTCAGGCGATCGCGGCGCTGCGGAGCGACGGGATCGAGCCGACCATCCTGTCGGGCGACCGCGGCGAAGCGGTGGCGCCCGTCGCGCGCGAACTCGGCGTGCTCGCGCAGACGGGAATGAGCCCGCAGGACAAGCTCGCCGCAATTGCGCGCCAGACCGCGGCGGGGTACAAGGTGTTGATGATCGGCGATGGGCTCAACGACGGACCGGCTCTCGCGGCCGGACATGCCTCGATGGCACCGGGGTCGGCGAGCGACGCGGGCAAGAATGCCGCCGATTGCATCTTCCTCGGCGACCGGTTGATGCCGGTGGTGCAGACGCTGCGGATGGCGCGGCGCACGCAGGCGATCGTGCGCCAGAATTTCGCGCTCGCCATCGGTTACAATATCGTCGCGGTGCCGCTCGCGCTGTTCGGCCTCGTCACGCCGCTGATCGCCGCGCTCGCCATGTCGGGATCGTCGCTGATCGTCGTCGGCAATGCGATGCGATTGAAACGAGGCTTGGCGTGAACGGCCTGCTGTTCCTGATTCCGATCGCGCTCGGTCTCGGACTGCTCGGCCTCGCGGCCTTCTTCTGGTCGCTGCGCAGCGGCCAGTTCGACGATCTCGACGGCGCCGCGCTGCGCATTTTCGTCGACGAGGAACGGGACGCCGCGCCATGATCGGCCGCGCTTTCGCCTCGCTCGGCGCCGCGACGGGTCTCGCCATCGCGCCGTTCACCGCCGACGCGCAGCTGCTGTTGCTCCCCGCCTGCGGCGGCGGGGCGCATCTGCTCGTCGTTCCGGGCGATCCGGCGGCGCCGGGCGGCAAGGGCGATCAATGCGCCAAGGCGTGCCATGCGGTGACTGACCGGCGGACCAAGGCAAAGGACGGCAAGCGCGGCGGTTGCTGCTGACGCGCTCCGGACCTTGATCCCGGTCAATGCAGCGGCGGGGCGGCACGCCTAGTCCGATGCCATGTGGAGCTATCATCCCGACCTGCTCGCCCGGCCCGTGCCGCGCTATACGAGCTATCCGACCGCCCTCGAATTCGCCGAGGATGTCGGTGCGGACGACTATGCCGCCGCGCTCGACCGCGTCGCGCCCGCGACGCCGGTGTCGCTCTATGTCCATATCCCCTATTGCGAACAGATCTGCTGGTATTGCGGCTGCAACACCGGCGCGGCGGGACGCAGGCAACGGCTCGCCGACTATCTGACCGCGCTTCGCGCCGAGATTCCGGTCGTCGCGAGGCGGCTCGGCGGCCGCGCGCGCGTGCGGCGCATCGCCTTTGGCGGCGGCAGCCCCAACGCGATCGCGCCGGTCGATTTCGTGCGCCTTCTCGACCGCCTCACCACCATCTTCGACGTCGGCGACGCCGATATTTCGATCGAGATCGACCCGCGCGGCTTCACCGCCGAATGGGCGCTCGTGCTCGCCGCGGCAAAGGTGACGCGCGTCAGCATGGGGGTGCAGACCTTTTCGCCTCAGATTCAGGCGGCGATCGGGCGCATCCAGCCGCTCGCCGAGATCGAGGCGGCGGTGGCGGCGCTGCGGCTGCGCGGGATCGAGGCGATCAATTTCGACCTGATGTACGGACTTCCGGGACAGACGCTCGCCGATCTCGACGCGACGCTCGACGAAACGATCCGTCTCGCGCCGAGCCGCGTCGCGCTGTTCGGCTATGCCCATCTGCCCGCGATGATCCCGCGCCAGCGCCGCATCGACGCGCGCTGCCTGCCCGGCCACGAGCAGCGCTTCCGCCAGGCCGCGCACGGCCACGGCCGCCTGACCGCCGCGGGCTATACCGCGGTCGGCTTCGATCATTTCGCACGGCCGGGCGATCCGCTCGCCATCGCCGCGCGCGAGGGCAGGGTGAATCGCAACTTTCAGGGTTTTACCGAAGACGATGCCGCAGTGCTCATCGGCTTCGGCGCCAGCGCGATCAGCGGCTTTCCCGACCTGATCGTCCAGAACGAAAAGCGCTCGGGCCTTTATCGGGACCTCGTCGGTGAAGGGCAATTGGCCGCCGTGCGCGGCGTTCGGGTCGATCCGGCGCAGCAGCGTCGCGGGCGGCACATCCGCGACATCCTGTGCCGCGGCCGATCCCGGTTCGACGATGCCGAGCCCGCGGACATTCGCGCCACCTTTCGCGATTTCGAACGGCGCGGCATCGTCGAATGGGAGGGAGACGAGCTGGTGGTCCGCGAGGCGGGCCTGCCCTATAGCCGGCATGTCGCCGCGCAGTTCGACGCGGTCCGGGGCCCCATCGCGTCGCTTTGAGCGGCGGGCAGGGGCCGTGCGGGAAGCTGGTGCCGGCTGTCGGACTCGAACCGACGACCTACCGCTTACAAGGCGGTTGCTCTACCAACTGAGCTAAGCCGGCGTGGCGCTTGTGGCCCTTTGCGTCAAATGATGCCGAAGGTCCAGCCTTCGGTGTCGGCAATCGCCTGCGTGAGGGGCGCAGGGGTCCATATCGCCGCCTCGCCCGCGATCGCGCGCAGCCACGCCGCGGCCAGCAGCGCATCGCTCGCATGGTCGCTTACCGGCCCCTTCATTCCGACCGGCTGCGATCCGAGCTGCGCCAGCGCGGCGTCGAGCGCGCCGCCGTCGTGAATCTTGCTGCGTCCGTGGGGCACGCCGGCGGCGCGCGCGGCGAGACTGGTGTAGATTTCGACGAGCAGCGGGCCGCGCGCGGGCACCGGATCGAGCGGCCAGAGCGGGATACGGCCGCCGAGCCGATGGAGCAGGCGCATCCCCGACAGGCTTGCCTTGCCGACCTGCGCCGCGCCGACGAGGTTGAAATTGCTGACGCTCGCGGCCTGCCGCGTCGCGCGCTGATGCCACTCGACGCACCGCAATCGCCCGGCGCCGGGTTCGAACAGGTCGCCGACATCGCCCGCCGCGTGACGGAAATGGCGGCGCGCCTCGCGGTGGGCCAGGAAAGCGCCGGATTCGAGGTGCGGATCGCCGCCCGCGAGCCGCTCGACGAGCGCCCAAAGCGCACGGATGTCCGGGGGACTTTCGGACCATAAGGGGAAATAGGCGCCGCGGTCGGCAAAGGCGAAGGCGGCGGAAAAGTCGAAGCCGATCAGCATGTCGGCGCGCGATGCTGCGATCTCCTCGAGCCAGGCGGCGATTTCGGCGCGCGACCAGACATGTCCCGGCCGGACGAGCGCCGGCGCGGCCGCCCCGCTCGCCACCGCAAGCGCGATCCCGCGCTGCCGCTCGCCGCGAGCGCCCGACCAGTCGAGGGCGGCGAAATGGGTGAAGCGGCGCATCGCATCGCCTTAGCGCATGTGCGGTGCCTTGCACAAAGTCGCCTGGCGCCCCACATGCAGCCCATGCTGATCGAAACCGAATCGACGCCCAACCCGGCGACGCTCAAATTCCTGCCCGGCCGGCCGGTGATGGAAGCGGGGACGCGCGACTTTGCGAGCCCCGAAGAGGCCGAGGCTTCGCCGCTTGCGACCGCGCTCTTTTCGCTCGGCGACGTCACCGGCGTTTTCTTCGGCCGCGACTTCGTCTCGGTGACGATCGCGCCGGGTGCCGAATGGGCCGATGTGAAGCCCGACGTGCTCGGCATCGTGATGGATCATTTTCTCGCCGATATGCCGCTCTTTCACCCCGCGCGCGCCGGCTTCGCGGTTCCGGCCGAGGAGGAGGGCGGTTTCGCCGACGATCCCGCCGACGCCGACATCGTCGACCAGATCAAGGAACTGATCGAAACGCGCGTCCGCCCTGCGGTCGCCAACGACGGCGGCGACATCGTCTATCGCGGTTTCGACAAGGGCAATGTCTATCTGAAGATGCAGGGTGCGTGCGCCGGCTGTCCGTCCTCGACGGCGACGCTGAAGAATGGCATCGAGGCGCTGCTCAAACATTATGTTCCCGAGGTGACCGCGGTTCACGCCGTCTGATCGCCGCGGATTTCCATCCCAGCAACAGGAGATTGCCCGATGAGCGAGCCGCTGCCCGATGGCGCCCTCGACCAGCTGTTTCGCACCGCGCGCACCTATAATGGCTATCTCGACAAGCCGGTGAGCGAGGCGCAGCTGTGCGCGATCTGGGACCTGATGAAGTTCGGCCCGACGAGCGCGAACAGCCTGCCGGCGCGGATCGTCTGGTGCGTCTCGGACGAAGCGAAGGCAAAGCTCGCCGCGCTCGCCATGCCCGCGAACGGCGAGAAGATACTGAAAGCCCCGGTCACCGCGATCATCGCGATGGATCATGAGTTTTTCGAGCATCTGCCCGAATTTTTCCCGCACACCGATGCACGCAGCTGGTTCGCGGGCAATGCGCCGCTCGCCGAGGTCACCGCCTTTCGCAATTCGAGCCTGCAGGGTGCCTATTTCATCCTGGCGGCGCGTGCGCTCGGGCTCGACACCGGGCCGATGTCGGGCTTCGACAATGCCGCGGTCGACGCCGCCTTCTTTGCCGACACGCCGAATGTGAAGAGCAATTTCATCTCGACGCTCGGCCATGGCGACCCCGCGAGCATCTTCGAGCGCAGCCCGCGTCCCGATTTCGCGCGCTTCAATCGCATCGACTGAGGCCGCGGGCGGGCACCGATGCGAACCCTGGTCGTCGATTCGGCAAGCGAGGCCTGTTCGGTGGCGCTGTTCGACGACGGGCTGCTCGCCGACCATCGCCACGAAGTCATCGGCCGCGGCCATGCCGAGCGGCTGGTGCCGCTGATCGCCGAGCTGGCGGATGGCGGGCGCGCCGACGGACTCGCGGTCGGCTGCGGCCCGGGCAGCTTTGCCGGGGTGCGCATCGGGGTCGCGGCGGCGCGTGCGCTCGCGCTCGGCTGGGGCGTGCCGGTCCGCGGCTTTTCGACCCTCGCGCTCGTCGCGGCGGGGGCGGCCGATGCGATCCGCGAGGCGGGCGGTGCGCTCGTCGCGATGGAGGGCGGGCACGGGCAATGGTTCGTCCAGCCTTTTGCTGCCGACCTGGCCCCGCGCGGCGCGGTGCGCTCGCTGCTTCCCGACGCGGCGGTTGCGGCGGCCGATCCGCTCGTGATCGGCAACCGCGCCGAGGCCTTTGTCGCGCGTCGCGGCGCGGGACGGGCGCTGCCCCTGCTTCCCGATGCGCGCAGCTTTGCGGCGCTGCCCGATAGCACGCTGTTCGACGATCCCAGCCCGATTTACGGGCGCGCTCCCGACGCCAGACCGATGGCGGCGCGATGAGCGGCGAAATCCGCCTTTCCGACGCGCGCATCGCCGACACCGGCGCGGTGATGCGGGTGATGGAGGCGGCCTTCGATCCCGCCTATGGCGAAGCGTGGAGCACCGCGCAGCTTGCGACCCTGTTCGCGCTGTCTACGGCGCGCGTGTGTCTGGCGTGGGACGGCGAGGTGCCGTGCGGCTTTTCGGCGGCGCGGATCGCGGGGCCGGAGAGCGAACTGCTGCTGCTCGCGGTCGATCCCGCGTGGCGCGGTCGCGGGGTCGGCCGCCGCCTGCTCGACGACTGGATGCGTTGGGCCGCCAATAAGGGCGTAAATGAATATTTTCTCGAAATGCGTGCCGATAACGAGGCAGTTCATCTGTATGAAACCGCAGGTTTCGCGGAGTGCGGACGCCGGCGGCAATATTATCGCGGCCGCGACGGTGTCGTTCGCGATGCGATTACGATGCGGCGCGCGTGAACGCCCGAACCGCGCCAATCCTCCATTGCGAAACTGGTGCCATAATGGCATGAATGTATCACGGGCAAGAAATGACATCACTATTTCCTGTCTGTGTTCTCTGGGTCGCCCAATAAGGAATCTCCGAAATGTCGGAACAATCTGATACCAATGAAATGCTCGTCACTTTGACGGCAGATATCGTCGCCGCGCATGTCAGCAACAACAGCGTCGCGATTTCCGATCTCGCCATGCTGATCAATAATGTCCACAGCGCCTTGTCGGGACTGGGCAATCAGCCGGTTGAGGAAGAAAAGCCGGTGCCGGCGGTCTCGATCCGCGCGTCGGTAAAGCCCGATCACATCGTCTGTCTGGAAGACGGCAAGAAGCTGAAGATGCTCCGCCGCCACCTGATGACGCACTACGGGATGACCCCCGACGATTATCGCGCCAAATGGGGGCTGCCCGCCGACTATCCGATGGTCGCGCCCAACTATGCCGAAAAGCGCCGCGCGCTGGCCAAGGAAATCGGCCTCGGTACCAAGGGTCGCGGTGGCGGACGCAAGCGCAAGAAGGTCGTATAGGACCGGCTTTCAACGATTTGGAACGGGGACGGCGCAGCGGGTGCCGCCCTTGTTCTATGCGCTGAGCGACCTTATACAGGTGTCATAAACGACACGACTGCGCATCAGCAGGAAAGGCCCGCATGTCCGGAACGATCGACCTTGAAGCCCTGTGCCACGAAAAGGGTCTGCGGATCACCGAACAGCGCCGGATCATCGCGCGCGTGATCTCCGATTCCGAGGATCATCCCGACGTCGAGACGCTCTATGAACGCGCCTCGGCGATCGACAGCGGCATTTCGATCGCCACCGTTTACCGCACCGTACGCCTGTTCGAAGAGGCGGGGATTCTCGACCGCCACGATTTCGGCGACGGCCGCTCGCGCTATGAGGCGGCACCCGAGGCGCATCACGACCATCTGATCGACGTCGAGACGGGCAAGGTCGTCGAATTCGTCGATCCCGAACTCGAAGCGCTGCAAAAGGTGATCGCCGAGCGGCTCGGATACCGGCTCGTCGACCACCGCATGGAACTTTATGGTGTCTCCCTCGATCGCAAGCGCGACTGATCGCGCTCCGGTCACCTGGCGTTCGGTCCTGCGCCTCACCGCGATGGTGCTGGCGCTGCTCTTCCTGATCGTTCCGCACCTCTGCTACCGCGCCGCCGGGCGCCCCTCGCCGATGGTGATGGCGTTCCTCAACGCCGCCGGCTGGATCGCGGGCCTGCGCATCCGCACGACGGGCAAAAGGCTGAAGCGCAATGTGCTGTTCGCCGCCAATCATCTGAGCTGGCTCGATATATTGGCGCTCGGCGGCGCGGCGCGGTCGGCCTTCGTGTCGCGCGCCGATATCGAGACAGTGCCGCTCGTCGGCTGGCTCGCCGACCAGAACAACACCGTCTATGTCGAGCGCGAGGCGCGGCGCGACATTCATAATCAGGCGAACAGCCTGCGCGGCGCGCTGAAGCGCGGTCAGCCGGTGACGCTGTTTCCCGAAGGCACGACGGGGCCGGGCGACGGGCTGCTGCCGTTCCGCGCCTCGCTCTTCGCCGCGGTGACGCCGCCGCCGCCCGGGGTGCGCGTCCAGCCGGTGTTCCTCGACTATGGCGAGGATGCGACCGACATTTCCTGGCAGGACCCCGAATCGGGGCTCGACAATTTCAAGCGGCTGATCGCGCGCAAACGTCCGATCTGGCTGACCATCCACTATCTCGATCCGCTGCCCTATGAAGCGACGCACGACCGCAAGGCGATCAGCGAAGCGGCGCGCCGCGCGATCGCCGCAACGCAGGCTGTGGCGGACCGCCCTTCCGCCCGTCACGCGCATCGCCTATAGCGGCGCGATGAAATCCGACTCCCCCAAGACCTATCGCGTCAAATCTTTCGGCTGCCAGATGAACGTCTATGACGGCGAGCGTATGGCCGAGATGCTCGGCGCCGAGGGCTATGTGCCCGCCGCCGACGGCGCCGATGCCGATCTCGTCGTGCTCAACACCTGCCACATCCGCGAAAAGGCGGCCGAGAAAGTCTATTCGGACATCGGCCGGCTGAAGCGCGACGACGGCACCCGCCCGACGATCGCCGTCGCGGGCTGCGTCGCGCAGGCCGAGGGCGCCGAGATTGCGCGCCGCGCGCCGAGCGTCGACGTCGTTGTCGGGCCGCAGGCCTATCACCGCCTGCCCGAGCTGATCGCGCGCGCCGGGCGCGGCGAGAAAGCGGTCGATCTCGACATGCCGGCGGAGAGCAAGTTCGGCGCGCTGCCGAAGCGCGCCGGCGGCCAGCGCCCGACCGCCTTTCTGACCGTGCAGGAAGGCTGCGACAAATTCTGCACCTATTGCGTCGTCCCCTATACGCGGGGCGCCGAAATCAGCCGGCCCTTCGCCGACCTGATCGCCGAAGCGCGCGCGCTCGTCGAAGGCGGGGTGCGCGAAATCACGCTGCTCGGGCAGAATGTCAACGCGTGGGACGGCGAGGACGACAAGGGGCGGGCGATCGGGCTCGACGGGCTGATCCGCGAACTCGCGAAGGAGGATGGGCTCGAACGCATCCGCTATACGACCAGCCACCCCAATGACATGACCGACGGGCTGATCGCCGCACATGGCGAGGTCGCGAAGCTGATGCCCTTCCTCCACCTGCCGGTGCAGGCGGGCAGCGACCGCATCCTTGCGGCGATGAACCGCAGCCACAGCGTCGAATCCTATCTGAAGGTCATCGAGCGCGTCCGCGCCGCGCGCCCCGACATCGCGATCTCGGGCGATTTCATCGTCGGCTTTCCGGGCGAAACCGAGGAGGATTTTCAGGCGACGCTCGATATCGTCCGCGCGACCAACTACGCGATGGCCTACAGCTTCAAATATTCGCGCCGCCCCGGCACCCCCGCCGCGGCGATGGAAGGTCAGGTCAGCGAAGCGGTGATGAACGACCGCCTCCAGCGGCTCCAGGCGCTGCTCAACGAACAGCAGCAAGCGTTCAACGAGGCGACCGTCGGCCGCACGACGCGCCTGCTGCTCGAACGCACAGGCAAGCACGACGGCCAGCTGATCGGCAAGTCGCCGTGGCTCCAGTCGGTCCACGTCACTGCGCCGGGATTCGCCATCGGCGATATGGTCGATGTGCGCATCATCTCGGCGGGTCCGAACAGCCTCGGCGCCGAGCCGGTGCTGGAGACGGTCGCCTGATGCCGGTTCGGGGTTCGTGTGTCCCCGCGAAGGCGGGGACCCATCTCCGTCCGCCGAATTTCGAGAGCATCAGTGATGGACTCCCGCCTTCGCGGGAGTACACAGAATATATTGCCAGCTGAGGAGCCCTGCCCACGTGTCCAAACGCCCGATGACCGCCGCTGCCCCCGCCGAACCCGGCGACCGCGTTCGACTGACGGCCGAATTTGAAAGGACACAGCTTCTCGGCATCCTCTTCGGCGAATTCGACCGCAATCTTGTCGCGATCGAAAACCGCCTCGGCGTCTATATCTCGGCGCGCGGCAACCGCGTGCAGATCGAGGGCGAGGCCGAGGCGGCGGCGCGCGCCCGCGATGTGCTCACCGACCTTTATGCCCGCATCGAGCGCGGCGAAGAGGTCGACGCGGGGCTCGTCGAT
Organism: Sphingopyxis indica; assembly: GCF_900188185.1. Taxonomy (GTDB): domain Bacteria; phylum Pseudomonadota; class Alphaproteobacteria; order Sphingomonadales; family Sphingomonadaceae; genus Sphingopyxis; species Sphingopyxis indica. The sequence goes on from NZ_FZPA01000019.1 coordinate 47,918, forward strand.
GCGGTGATCGCGATGTCGGCGCAGCCGACGCTCGACGGCATCATCCGCCACGAGGCGACCGAGGCGCCGCCGGTGATGATCCGCACGCGCAAGAAGACGATCGTCCCCCGCGCGCCGTCACAGATCCCCTATATGCAGGCGATCGCGCGCGACGATGTGATCTTCGCGCTCGGCCCCGCGGGCACCGGCAAGACCTATCTCGCGGTCGCGCAGGCAGTCGCGCAGCTGATCACCGGCAGCGTCCAGCGCCTGATCCTGTCGCGCCCCGCGGTCGAGGCGGGGGAGAAGCTGGGCTTCCTTCCCGGCGACATGAAGGAAAAGGTCGATCCCTATCTGCGTCCGCTTTACGACGCGCTGCACGACTGCCTGCCCGCCGAGCAGGTCGAGCGCCGCATCGCGAGCGGCGAGATCGAGATTGCGCCTTTGGCCTTCATGCGCGGCCGCACGCTCGCCGATGCCTTCATCATCCTCGACGAAGCGCAGAATACGACGATTCCGCAGATGAAGATGTTTCTGACCCGCTTCGGCATGAACAGCCGCATGGTCATCTGCGGCGACCCCAAGCAGGTCGATCTGCCCGCGCCCGCAACCTCGGGTCTTGCCGACGCGGTCGCGCGGCTCGAGGGGGTGGAGGGGATCAGCGTCAGCCGCTTCACCAGCGCCGACGTCGTTCGCCATCCGGTCGTCGGGCGGATCGTCGAAGCCTATGAGGGGCCGGGGGCGTAGAGGCGGCGGCATTTATGGGAATGTCGGCTTTGGGGTGGGAAGCGGCCGTCCCTCTCTCTTTGTCACTCCCGCTTTCGCGGGAATGACAAGGTTATGAAATGCCGATCGTCGTCCATCGGTCGCTACCGGCCTTTCTAAACTTGCCGGCCTTCTATGGCTTGCGCGCGCCGTCGACGCTCCAGATTCCCGCGCCGCGCGTCGCGATGAACAGGAAGAGGAAGCAGTAGAGGACGATCGTCTCGCCGCCGTTGACGATCGGATAGGGGCTCTGGCTGCCGTGGACGACCCAATAGCCGACCGCCGCCATGCCGCTCGCGATAAAGGCAGCGGGGCGCGTGAACAGGCCGAGGACGATAAGCGCGCCCGCGACCAGCTCGATCGTGCCCGCCGCATAGAGCATCGGATTGAGCGGCATCGGAAAATCGGTCGGAAAGTTCAGGAATTTCTGCACGCCATGCGCGAGGAACAACAGGCCCGAAACGATACGCAGCAACGCATAGGCCTGTTCGGTGAAACCATCGAGAAACTTCATGGCACGCCCCTTCCTTTACTGTCGGTGGCGCAAACTACCCGATTTCTCCCTCGGCGCGAATTTTTTTCGCGGCTCATGTCACAGCGGCGCATCCCGCCTCGTCATATCGGTGCAACCCAAACCAAGGAGCATGGACATGACCCAGGTAACCGACCCCTTCGCCGCCGCGCCGCAGCTGATGAAGCAGTGGATGGCGACTTCGCTCGCGGTGCAGGACAGCCTCGAGAAGAGCCTGATCGAACTCGTCAAGATTCGCGCGTCGATCGTCAACGGCTGCGCCAATTGCATCAATATGCACACCGCCGAAGCACGCGCCGCCGGTGAGAGCGAACAGCGCATCTACCTGCTCGCCGCGTGGCACGAGGCGCCCTGCTACACGCCGCGCGAACGTGCCGCGCTCGCCTGGACCGACGCCTTGACGGGGCTGTCGCAGGGGCACACACACAAGGCTGCCAAGGAGGCGATCGAGGCTGAATTCACGCCGGAGGAGCAGATGAAACTGACGCTGATGATCAACATCATCAACGGCTGGAACCGCATCGCGGTCGGCTTCGGCCTCTGGTACGAAGGCGGCGCCCCGGCCAAGGCTGCCTGATGGAGGAGGCGCGAGGCACCCGTGACGCGGCGGACGCGGCGGTGCGTTTCGACCCGCTGCGTCCGCTGCTCGTCCGCGTCGCCTATCGTATGCTGGGGTCGGTCGCCGATGCCGAAGATGTCGTGCAGGACGCCTTCATCCGCTGGCTCGGCGCCGATCGCGACGCGGTCGCGGTGCCCGAGGCGTGGCTGCGCCGCACCGTGACGCGGCTCTGCCTCGACCAGCTGAAATCGGCGCGGGCGCGGCGCGAGACCTATGTCGGCCCGTGGCTTCCCGAACCGCTCGTCGAGGACGAGCCCGCGGATGACGTGACGCTGCCGCTGATGCTCGCGCTCGAACGGCTCTCCCCCTTGGAGCGCGCGGCTTTCCTGCTCCACGACGTTTTCGGCGTCGGTTTCGACGAGGTCGCGGCGACGATCGGCCGCGACGCCGCCGCAGCGCGCCAGCTCGCCGCGCGCGCCCGCACCCACGTCCGCGAGGCGCGCCCGCGCTACAAGCTCGAAAAGGCGCGCGGACTCGAAATCGCCGAGGCCTTCTTCGCCGCCTCGCGCAGCGGCGACATGGCGGCACTCGGCGCGCTCCTTGCCGCCGACGTCGGCATGTGGTCCGACGGCGGCGGCAAGCGCCCCGCGGCGGTCGTTCCGGTGCTCGGCTTCGACACGGTGATGAAGGTCCACCGCAGCCTTGCGGTGCTGTTCGGCAAATATGGCTCGACCTTGCTCCACACCGGCATGATCAACGGCCTGCCGGGCTTCGTTACGCGCGAGTCCGATGGCGAGGTGCAGACGACCGCGCTCGAGATCGAGGACGGTCGCATCGTTGGCATCTATGTCGTGCGCAATCCCGACAAGCTCGTCCATTTGCATTGAACAAAAAAAAGGGGCCGCGTGCGACCCCTTCCTTCGACCATGGTTATGGTGCTGCGGTTCAGCGCTTGTCGACCGGCACATAGGGGCGCTGCGCCGGGCCGGTGTAAAGCTGGCGCGGGCGGCCGATTTTCTGCGCGGGGTCGGAAATCATCTCGTTCCACTGCGCGACCCAGCCAACGGTGCGGGCGAGAGCGAAAAGCGCGGTGAACATCGTCGTCGGGAAACCGATCGCCGACAGGATCACGCCCGAATAGAAATCGACGTTCGGGAACAGCTTCTTTTCGGCGAAATAATCGTCGCTGAGCGCCATTTCCTCGAGCTGGAGCGCGACGTCGAATACCGGGTCGCTGACCTTCAGCGCCGCGAACACCTCGCGCACCGTCTTTTGCATCACGGTCGCGCGCGGGTCGTAATTCTTGTAGACGCGGTGGCCGAAACCCATCAGGCGGAACGGGTCGTCCTTGTCCTTCGCGCGCGCGATATATTCGGGGATGCGCTCGGGACGGCCGATCTCGCGCAGCATGTTGAGCGCCGCTTCGTTCGCGCCGCCGTGCGCCGGACCCCACAGACAGGCGATGCCCGCCGCGATGCACGCGAAGGGGTTCGCGCCCGACGAGCCGGCAAGGCGCACGGTCGAGGTCGAGGCGTTCTGCTCATGGTCGGCGTGGAGAATGAAGATGCGGTCGAGCGCGCGTTCGACCGCGGGGACGATTTCATATTCCTCGGCCGGCACGCCAAAGGTCATGCGCAGGAAATTGCCCGTGTAGCTCAGCTCGTTGTTCGGATAGATGAAGGGCTGGCCGATCGAATATTTATACGCCATCGCCGCGATCGTCGGCATTTTCGCGATCAGCCGGTGGCTCGCGATCATCCGCTGGTGCGGGTCCTGAATGTCGGTCGAGTCGTGATAGAAGGCCGACAGCGCGCCGACGACGCCGCACATGATCGCCATCGGGTGCGCGTCGCGGCGGAATCCGCGATAGAAAGTCGCGAGCTGTTCGTGCAGCATCGTGTGACGGGTGATCGTATTGTCGAAGGTCTTGAGCTCGTCGGCGCTCGGCAGTTCGCCGTTGAGCAGCAGATAGGCGACTTCCATGAAGCTCGAATGTTCGGCAAGCTCGCCGATCGCATAGCCGCGGTGGAGCAGCACGCCTTCGTCGCCGTCGATATAGGTCAGTTTCGACTCGCAACTCGCGGTCGAGGTGAAGCCGGGATCGTAAGTGAAGGCCCCGGTCTGACCATAGAATTTGCGGATGTCGACGACGTCGGGCCCTACGGTTCCCGACAGAATCGGGCTCTCGACGCTCTTGTCCCCCAGGGTGATGGTGGCGGTCTTGTCGGTCATGGTTTGTTCCCTGTGCTAGAGGCCGAAGGCGATGTGGCTACGCCCCTGCCGGATAATTGTGCGCTGCGTCAAGTCGCGCCAGGCTCGCGTCGCGGCCGAGAAGCAGGAGCACGTCGAAAATCCCCGGCGAAACCGCGCGACCGGTGAGCGCGGCGCGCAGCGGCTGCGCGAGCTTGCCGAGGCCGAGTTCAGCCGATTCGGCGGTTTCGCGCACCGCGGCCTCGATTGCCTCGGCCGACCAGTCGTCCAGCGCGCGCAGCCTGTCGGCCGCAGCGGCCAGCAGCCCCTCGGGCGCATCGGCGAGCAGTTTCGCCGCCTTCTCGTCCATCGCCAGCGGGAGCGGCGCGAAGAGGAAGGTCGCACCCTCGGCGATTTCGATCAGCGTCCTGGCGCGCGGCTTCAGCGATTCCATCGCCTGCGCCAGCAGCGCGTGCTCGTCGCCAGTAAGCGCACGGCCGATGAGCGTTTCGACGCGCGGTGCGGCGAGCGCGGCGAGCCGGTCGTTGTCGGCCTCGCGCAGATAATGGCCGTTCAGATTCTCGAGCTTCTTGAAGTCGAAACGCGACGGTGAGCGGCCGACGTGCGCGAGGTCGAACCATTGGACGGCCTGCTCGCGGCTGATGATCTCGGCATCGCCATGCCCCCAGCCAAGGCGCAGGAGATAATTGTTCACCGCCTCGGGCAGATAGCCCATTTCGTCGCGATAGGCATCGACGCCGAGCGCGCCGTGACGCTTCGACAGCTTCGCCCCGTCGGCGCCGTGGATCAGCGGGACATGCGCATAGACGGGTTCGCGCCACCCCATCGCGCGGAGCAGTGCGAGCTGGCGAAAGGCATTGTTCAGATGGTCGTCGCCGCGGATCACATGCGTCACGCCCATGTCGTTGTCGTCGACGACGACACTCAGCATATAGGTCGGCGTGCCGTCCGAGCGCAGCAGGATGAAATCGTCGAGCTCGGCGTTCTGAACCGTGACTTCGCCCTGCACCCGGTCGTCGATCGTCGTCGCGCCGTCCTGCGGCGCGCGCAGGCGGATGACGTGGGGGAGCGCGGGGTCGCCGTCGTCGCGGTCGCGCCACGGGCTGCGGACGCGGAAGGGCATGCGCTTTTCCTGCGCCTCGGCGCGCATCGCGGCGAGCTCGTCCTGCGTCAGATAGCAGCGATAGGCCTCGCCCTTTGCAAGCAGTTCCTGCGCGACCTCGGCGTGGCGGTCGGCGCGCGCGAACTGATAGACGGCATCACCGTCCCAATCGAGTTCGAGCCAGCGCATCCCGTCGAGGATCGCCTCGATCGCCGCCTCGGTCGAGCGCGCGCGGTCTGTGTCCTCGATGCGCAGCAGGAATTTGCCGCCGTGATGGCGGGCGAACAGCCAGTTGAACAGCGCGGTGCGCGCGCCGCCGATATGAAGGAAACCGGTCGGCGAAGGCGCAAAGCGCGTTACGACATCGGCGCCGGTCGCTTCGACCGGATCGGTGGGGTTTTGGGTTGCCACTGGCGACTCTTTCAATCAGGTTGCCCGCGCCGCGAGAGCCGGCGCCGCAGGGATCGGGGGTGCCCCTAGCATGGCAACATGGCCGCTTCAAACGCCCATTGCCGGGGCGCCGATGCGGGCGCCGCGGCGGATCGCCGATTGGGTCGAGGCGCGGCTCGACGCCGACCGCGAACGGATCGCGCTGTGGCTGCCCGTCGCGCTCGGTGCGGGGATTGCGAGCTGGTTCGCCTTGCCGCGCGAGATCGACTGGATCGGGCTGCTCTTGCTGCTCGGCGGCGGCACGCTCACCGGATGGCTGATCGGCTGGCAGCGGCGCTTCGGGCGCGTCGTCGTGATCGGTTGCGCGGCGATGGCGGCGGGATTGCTGTTGATCTGGGCGCGCGCGGCGTGGGTCGCGGCGCCAGTGCTCGCCTGGCCGGTGACGACGCAATTTTCGGCGGTCGTCGAAAGCGTCGAACCGCTGCCCGCGCGCGGGCAGGTGCGGCTGGTGCTGCGCCCCGCGGGCCGCCGCGACCTGCCGCCGCGACTGCGCGTGACCTTGCGCGGCGAACAGGGCCGGGGGATCGTCCCCGGAGAGGCGATCGGGCTGCGCGCACGGCTGATGCCGCCGCCGACCGCAGGCCTGCCCGGCGGCTATGATTTCGCGCAGCGCGCCTGGTTCGACCGGATCGGCGCGGTCGGCACGGCGCTTGGCGAGATCGCCCGCGCGCCGGGCGCCGGGGAAGGGCGGCCGCCGCTGCGCGCACGGCTGAGCGCGCACATCCACGAAGCGGTGCCGGGATCGCCCGGCGGGGTCGCCGCAGCGCTCGTCACCGGCGATCGCGGCGCGATCAGCGACGACGATGCCGAGGCGATGCGGCGCAGCGGGCTTGCGCACCTGCTGTCGATCAGCGGGCTGCACGTCACCGCGGTGGTCGGTTTCGCGATGCTGCTCGCGATGCGTCTGCTTGGCCTCAATCGGCGGCTCGCGCTCGCGGGCCATGTGCTGCCGCTCGCGGCGGCGGCGGGCGCGCTGGCCGGCGCGGGCTATACCTGGCTTGCCGGGGCGGAGGTGCCGACCTTGCGCTCGCTGATCGCCGCGCTGCTCGTGCTCGCGGCGTTCCTGCTCGGGCGCGAGGCGATCACCTTGCGCCTCGTCGCGGCGGGGGCGCTGCTCGTGCTGGTCTGGCGGCCCGAGGCGCTCGTCGGGCCGAGCTTCCAGCTGAGCTTCGCTGCGGTCACCGCGATCATCGCGCTGCACGAGAGCCGCTGGATGCGCGATTTCGTGGGCCGGCGCGACGAGCCGTGGGTCGTGCGCTTCGGCCGCGGCATCGCGGGGTTGGTCATAACCGGGCTCGTCGTCGAGGTCGCGCTCGCGCCGATCGCGCTTTTCCATTTCCACAAGGCGGGGCTCTATGGTGCGCTCGCCAACGTCGTCGCGATTCCGCTCACGACTTTCGTCATCATGCCGGCGGAGGCACTGGCGCTGCTGTTCGACGCGGCGGGGATCGGTGCGCCCTTCTGGTGGGTCGCCGGACAGGCGCTCGCCGCGCTGATCGCGCTCGCGCATCACGTCGCGGCGGCGCCGGGCGCGGTCGCGGCGCTGCCGATCTTTCCCGCCTGGGGTTTCGCGCTCGCCGTGCTCGGCGGACTGTGGCTGCTGCTGTGGCAGCGGCGCTGGCGCTTCGCGGGGTTCCTCCCTCTGCTCGTCGGCAGCGCTGCGCTGCTCGCGCAGCCGCGTCCCGATCTGCTGGTCAGCGGCGACGGGCGGCACATCGCCGCAGCGGTGCCGGGCGGCGGCTATGCGCTGCTGCGCAGCCGCGCGGGCGACTATGTGCGCGACGCGATGGCCGAGGCGGCGGGGGTCGACGAACCGCTCGGCGCGCTCACCGATCTGGACCATGTGGTGTGCAACCGCGACTTCTGCCGCTGGCGCCAGCGCGGGCGCACGATCCTCGCGCAGCGCGGCTACGACCGCATCGACGGCGCGGCGATGGCGCCCGCCTGCGCTGCGGCCGATGTCGTGATCAGCCACCGCTGGCTGCCGCGCGAATGCCGCGCACGCTGGCTGACGGTCGACCGCGACAGCCTGGCCGAAAGCGGCGGGCTCGCGCTCTATCTCGGAAGCGCGCCGCAGGTTGCCACCGCGCTACGCCGCGGCGACGAACATCCGTGGCGGCGCCCGCTTGCGGTCAGTGGTAACGACGAAGCAGTCCCGACAAACGCCCTTGCACCATGACGCGCTCGGCCTCGTAGCGCTGCGGCTCGTAGGAACTGTTCGCCGGGTCGAGCCGGATCATCCGGCCCTCGCGGCGGAAATATTTGAGCGTCGCGTCCTGCCCGTCGACCAGCGCGACGACGATGTCGCCCTCGCGCGCCGTGTCGGCCTTCTGGATCAGCGCATAATCGCCGTCGAGGATGCCCGCCTCGATCATCGAATCGCCCGAGACCTCGAGCGCATAATGATCGCCCGCACCGAGCAGCGCGGCGGGGATTGCGAGCTGGTTGTGATCCTCGAACGCCTCGATCGGCACGCCCGCGGCGATGCGGCCGTGGAGCGGCACTTCGACGATGTCGTTCGCGGCGATCGGCTTGAGCGCCGGCGGCGCCTTGCGCAGCGGGGTCACATTGTCGCGATGGTCGTGCATCGCGCTCTTCGCGCCCTCGGGGAGCCGGATCACCTCGAGCGCGCGCGCGCGATTGGGCAGGCGGCGAAGAAAACCCCTTTCTTCCAAGGCACTTATCAGACGGTGGATGCCCGATTTCGACTTGAGGCCCAGCGCCTCCTTCATCTCCTCGAACGAGGGCGAGATGCCGCTTTCGTCGAGTTTCTGCTGGATGAAGTGGAGCAGTTCATGCTGCTTCGCGGTCAACATCGCTTAGGTCTCCATGCTGCCATATCCGGACATATGGAGAACGATAGAGGAACAGAGCGGAACTTGTCAAGCGATGGCGATATAGTCCGCCGGCTCGCCCGCCGCACGCGCCGGGGCGCCGATCTCGCGGATCGCCAGCGCGTCGGCGCCGCCGAGCGGGAAGGTGCGGCCGCTGTCCTGCCCGTCGAACAGATGCAGTGCGCCGCGATCGAGCCGTGCGCGCAGATAGTCGCGCCGCGTCTTGCCCGGCCCGAGCGGCTTTGCGAGCGGTGCCGAGAGGACCGGCGGCAGCGGCGACGCCGCGCCCGCGAGGTGGCGGACGAGCGGCAGGAGAAACAGCGTCGCGGTCACGAAGGCCGAGGCGGGATTGCCGGGAAGGCCGAGCAGCAGCGCGTCGCCGAGCGTCCCCGCGATCAGCGGCTTGCCGGGTTTCATCGCGACCTTCCAGAAATCGACGCGGCCCCCCGCGTCGCCGAGCGCGCCCTGCACATGGTCATGGTCGCCGACCGACGCACCGCCGACGGTGACGATCACGTCGTGATGCCGCGCGAGATCCTGAAGCGCCGCGGCGATCCGCGCGCGCGCATCGCCGACGTGGAGCGGCAGGCCGGTGCGCGCGGGTTCGCCCGCGAGCATCGCGGCGAGCATCACGCCGTTGCTGTCGGGGATCTGGCCGGGCGCGAGCGGGCGGCCCGGTTGCACAAGCTCGTCGCCGGTGGTCAGGATCGCGACGCGCGGGCGGCCGCCGACGCGCAGCTGGCTCGCCCCGCTCATCACCGCGGCGGCGATCGCGCCGGGGGTGAGGCGGGTGCCGGCGGCGAGCAGCCGCTCGCCCGCGGCGAAATCGCTCGCGCGGGCACGGACGTGCTGGCGCTCGCGGATGGCGTCGGAGGTCGTGAGTGCCAGCCGCCCGCCCTCGGCCGCGACATCCTCCTGGATGACGACGGTATCGGCGCCTTCGGGAAGCATCGCGCCGGTGAAGATGCGCATCGCTTCGCCCGCCGCCAGCGCATGGGCGGGCGGGCCGCCCGCGGCGCTTTCGCCGGCGATCGTCCACGGCCCGGGCAGATCGGCGCAGCGGACCGCATAGCCGTCCATCGCCGACAACGGCGCGGCGGGCTGATCGCGCAGCGCGACGACATCCTCCGCCAGATAGCGCCCGAGCGCGTCGCAAAAAGCGACATTCTCGCCCGCAAGCGGAGGCCGAAGCGCGAGCAGTCGCGCCTGCGCCTCTTCGACGGGGAGGAGCGCGCTCATTCGGCGCGCCAGTCGCCCGAGCGGCCGCCGCTCTTTTCGAGCAGGCGGATATCGCCGATCAGCATCGCGCGGTCGAGCGCCTTCGCCATGTCGTAGAGGGTGAGGAGCGCGACGGACGCCGCGGTGAGCGCTTCCATCTCGACCCCCGTCGGGCCGGTCGTCGCCGCGGCCGCGCGCACCGAAATGCCGTCCTCCTCCCACGCGAAATCGACCGCCACGCTGGTCAGCGCGATCGGGTGGCAGAGCGGGATCAGCTCGGCGGTGCGCTTGGCGGCCATGATCCCGGCGATGCGCGCGGTCGAGAGTATGTCGCCCTTGGGCGCGTTGCCGCTGCGGATCGCGGCGAGTGCGTCGGCGGACATCGCGATACGCCCCCCGGCGACGGCGCGCCGTTCGGTCGCGGGCTTGGCGCCGACGTCGACCATATGCGCCGCGCCGCTGTCGTCGAGGTGAGTCGGTTTGCTCGTCATCGCCGCGGACCGAAGCAATGCGCGGCGCGAAAGGCAAGGGGGGAGGAGGCAAGCCTCATGCTTCATTCCATGTCGGTCGTGCGGCCGATTGCGCTCGACGGCTGGAAATGACCGGTTGCTGCCCTGTTGATCATCGTCACCCCGGACTTGATCCGGGGTCCATGACTTCGGCGCTGCTGTGGACCCCCCTGAGTTCACAAACGAAGTGCAACACCTCAAGCAGGTGGTGCCATGTCGAGATACCGTCATTTATCGCTTGAGGAGCGCTGTTCG
>NZ_FZPA01000021.1 GCF_900188185.1 Sphingopyxis indica
AATACTCCCAGAAAATGCCTCGGCTTCCAAACCCCAGCCGAAGTCTTCATACCGTTGCACTTCAAATGTGAATCCACACCCGGATCAAGTCCGGGATGACGAAAAAGAGCAGGCGAACGTCAGTTCCCCACCCCAAAGCCGCCTTCGCAAAAAACAGCTGTCCTACATTGTCCGGCTGTGCCAGCCTTCGTCTCGGCTCTTTCGACGTGTGGATAAAAACGGTCACGGCCCGGTTGCGGATGCGGGCGGGAGCCGGCGCGGCATGTTCGGCGAACGCCACCCATCGGCGGCTGCACAAGGCTGACCTTTGCTGAACTTTGAAACGACGAGGCGGACCGGCCCGCGATTACCAAAGACGGCGATGGCAACCGGCCACCCCGAAGCTGCCGCTCCATAAAAAAGGGGCCGGGAACACATCCCGGCCCCTTCGTCAAAACCCAAGGCGGCTTACCACCCCGACGGATGCCCCTTATTCTGTTCGTCGAGCCATGTCTTGAGCGGCGCGAAATACTCCATCATCGCCTTGCCCGACATTTCGCGCGTGCCGGTGAAGGCCTGGAGCGCATCGGGCCACGGTTTCGACGCCCCCATTTCGAGCATCGCGTTCAGATTGGCGCCGACCTTCTTGTTGCCATAGAAGGAACAGCGGTGGAGCGGCCCCTTCCACCCCGCCTGCTTGCACGCCGCCTGATAGAATTGGAACTGCAGGATGCGCGCGAGGAAATAGCGCGAATAGGGCGTGTTGCCGGGGATATGATATTTGGCGCCCGGATCGAAGGCGTCGGCGGGGCGCTCGACCGGCGGCGTGATGCCCTGATACTGGCGGCGCAGGTCGGTCCACGCCTTGTTATAGTCCGCGGGCTGGATCGTGCCGTCGAACACGCCCCAGCGCCAGCGGTCGACGAGCAGGCCGAAGGGCAGGAAGGCGACCTTGTCCATCGCCTGCCTGAGCAGCAGCCCGATATCCTTGTCGGCGCCCGGCACCTGCGATTTGTCGAGCAGCCCGATGTCGACCAGATATTGCGGCGTGATCGAGAGCGCGATGAAGTCGCCGATCGCCTCGTGGAAGCCGTCGTTGGCGCCGTTGAGGTAGAGATAGGGCTGCTTGTTATAGGCGCGCTGGTAATAATTGTGGCCGAGTTCGTGGTGAATCGTGACGAAATCGTCGCTGTTCACCTTGATGCACATCTTGATGCGGATGTCGTCCTTGTTGTCAACGTCCCACGCCGAGGCGTGGCACACGACCTCGCGGTCGGCGGGCTTCAGGAACAGGCTGCGCTTCCAGAAGCTGTCGGGAAGCGGCGCGAAGCCGAGCGACGAATAGAAATTCTCGCCCGCCCTGACCATGTCGAGCGGCCCCTTGCCCTTCGCCTTCAAAAGGTCGCCGATGTCATAGCCGAGGTCGCCCGATCCCGCGGGCGCGACGAGCGGATAGATATTGCCCCATTCCTGCGCCCACATATTGCCGAGCAGGTCGGCGCGGATCGGACCGGTCTTCGGCTGCACCGCATCGCCATATTTCTCGTTCAGCTTCCAGCGGACATAGGTGTGGAGCGCCATGTAGAGCGGCTTCACTTCCTGCCACAGCCGTTCGGTGGTCTTGGCGAATTCCTCGGGCGGCATGTCATAGCCCGATCGCCACATCGCGCCGACATCGCTGAAGCCCAGCTCCTTCGCGCCTTCGTTGGCGATGCCGACCATGCGCGCATAATCATCCTTCATCGGCGCGCCGACATTGTCGTGCCAGCTCGCCCACATTTCGGCATATTCGGCGGGCGTATGGTCGAGATTGCCCATTTCGGCCTCGATGTCCGAGCCCGAGATCGGCTTGCCGTCCAGCGTGCCCTTGCCCTTGCCATATTGCGACTGAAGATCGGTCGCGATCGTGTTGAGTTCGGTCGCCGCGCCCGGCGTCGTCGGTGCGGGAAGGACGAGGCCGGTGCGCAAAATGTCGAGCTTGCGCTTCGTGTCGGCGCTGAGCCCCGGCACATTCATATATTTCGCGGCTTCGAGCGCATATTGCACCGATTTTTCGGTGCCGACGGCGTTGATCCGCGCCGCCATCGCGTCGGTGTCGTCGGTGATATAGGTCGCGTTGACCCAGTTCACCTGGCTCGCCTCGACGCTATAGTCGAACAGATCCTTTTCGACGGCGGCGACGAAGGCATCGGCATCGGCGGCGGTCGGCGCGGCCGCGGGCTGGCTGGCGGCGGCGGGTGCGTCCTGCGCGAAGGCGGGGGCGGCGAGCGCAAGCGACATCGCAAGCGACACGGTCGATATCATGGCTTTCATGGGGTGCTGTCCTCTGGGTGTGGGGTGCGCTCTCGGCGGCGCGATGACCCCAGCTTGGCGCGAGCGCGCCACAGGGTCAAGCGGTGAGGAAGGCCGCGATCGCCTCGCCGAGCTCGGGCTCGGTCACGCTCGACATATGCGTGCCGGGGATCGTCCTGAGCCGCGCATCGGGCAGCGCCGCGACCAGTTCCTCGGCCGACCCATTGTCCTGATCCTTGTCGCCGCACACGACGAGCACCGGCATCGTCAGCGCCGCCAGCGCCTCGGGCGGCGTGTCGGTGAAGCTGTCGAGCAGAAGGCCGGCCGCGATGCGGTCGACCTTCATCGTCTTCATGAACTGGATCGACAGCCAGGTGTCGTCGCCGCGCTTCGCGCTGTCATATTCGGCGATGGCGCGCTTGAAGAAGCGGCCGCGCCGCTGCCAGCCGGCGAGCCCCGCGAGCCCCATGCCGCCGAGGATCAGCCGCCGCGGCCGCATTCCGGCGACGACCGCGCGGACGCTGGTGCGCGCGCCGAGCGAGAAACCGCCGAGGTCGAAATCGGCAAGGTCCAGATGCGCGACCAGGTCCTGCAGGTCGTCGACGAGCACATCGGGCGGGTAATGCTCCGCCCCGTGCGGCGCGTCGCTCGACCCGTGGACGCGCAGGTCGGGCATGATGACGCGGTAGCCCGCTTCGGCGATCCGCGCCGCCGTCCCGAACTTGATCCAGTTGACCTCGGCGCTCGAAAACAGGCCATGAAGCAGCACCAGCGGCGCCCCCTCGCCCATTTCGCGCCACGCCAGCCGCACGCCGTCGCGCGCCTCGAAATAATCGGGTTCGATGCTCATGGCCTGATTCCTTACGCGCGCGGCGGCGCCCGGCGCAATGACCGGCGCAGCGCGAGCGCGCTTATTTTCGCGCCGCAGCGCTCCGGTCGCGGATCGCCTTGAACTCGCTTCCCGCTTTCCATTCGGGCCAGCGCGACGAGCGCGCGAGTTCGTCGCCGATCTGGTAGAAGAGGGCGATGTCCTGCACCGCGCCGCCCAGGTTCCAGTCGGGGCTCCAGGCGTCGCACGCCTGATGATAGCATTGGCCGGTATAGGCATCGACCCACGCCTGTCCCGCTTCGCGGCCGCCCTCGACAAGGTCCGACGCGCCGGCGATTCCCATCATCAGCAGGACGGGAACGCCGCGCTTGGCGAGGCTGAAATGGTCGGCGCGAAAGAAGAGGCCGCGCTCGGGCAGGCTTTCCTCCGACACGCTACGCCCCTGCTTCGCGGCGAGCCGCGCGAGATCGTCCTCGAGCGTCCCCTGCCCCTTGCCGACGAGGATGACGTCCTTCGCCGGCCCCGCGGTCTGGAGAATGTCGAGGTCGAGGTTGGCGACGGTCTTTTCGACCGGATAGACGGGGGCGGCGGCATAGGCTTCGGAGCCGAGAAGCCCGCGTTCCTCGGCGGTCCAGAAAGCAAAGACGATGCTGCGATCGGGCGGCGGCGCCGCCTTGAAATTGCGCGCAATCTCCAGCAATCCGGCAACGCCGAGCGCGTCGTCGTTCGCGCCGGCGCGATAGATGCGGCCCTGCGCGTCGGGCGGCCCTTCGCCATAGGCATCCCAATGCGCGCCATATATCACCACTTCGTCCGGCCGCTTGGCGCCCGGGATTTTCGCGAGGACATTCTGGCTCGGCAAGACTTCGTGGCGAACCGGGATAGCCGCAACGAAGGTCGTGCCAAGGTCGACCGGTTTGAAATCGGCGCGCCGTGCTGCCGCGCGCAGCCGGGCAAGGTCCTGCCCTGCGCCCGCGAAGAGCTTTTCGGCCGTCGCGCCCGAAATCCAGCCCTGCAATGCCAGGCTGGTGAGCTGACCGGGCGCGCGGACGATGTCGTAATTTTCGCCGCCCGGGCTTTCGACGACGTTCCAGCCATAGCCCGCCGCCTCGGTCTCGTGAACGATCAGCGCGGCGACCGCGCCGCGGCGGGCGGCCTCCTCGAACTTGTAGGTCCAGCGGCCATAATAGGTCATCGCCCGCCCGCCGAAGCGGCCCGCGACGGCTTCGCCCGGCTGCGCCGCGAAATCGGGATCGTTGACCAGAAAGACCGCGACCTTGCCCTTCAGGTCCTCGCCCTTGAAATCGTCCCAGTCGCGTTCGGGCGCGCTCACGCCATAGCCGACGAACACCAGCGGCGCCTTGTCGACGACCGCGCGGTCGCTCGGGCGAAGCGTCGAGAGATAGATGTCGGTGCCGAAAGTCAGCGGCATTTTCGCGCCTCCGCGCTCGAAGGCGAGCGTGTCGGGCGCGCCGAGCCGCGTGTGAAGCAAAGGCACCGCCTGCGTCCAGCCGCCGCCGGTGCCGCCGGGTTCGAGCCCGAGCGCTTGAAGGCGGCCGATCAGATAGCCGATCGTGCGATCCTCGCCGGCGGTGCCGGGCGCGCGCCCCTGAAACTGGTCGGAGGCGAGCGTGCGGACCGTCTGGACGAGATTATCCGCGTCGATCCCGCCCGCGGCATCGGGCGTCGATTGCGCCGCGGCAGGCGCGGCGAAAGTGGCAAGCAGGGCAGCGAAAGCAAAGCGCATGGACATGAAGCAAGGATTTCCCGGTTGTTGACCGGCCTAGCCTAGAGACATTTGTCCCGCGATTGAAGGCGGTTGCCCGAAAACAGGCGGTCGGCGTGCCCGATTGCTGCCGAGCCGCCGTGCTCAGCGCGGCTTGAGCCCCTTTTGCGCCATGCGCCACTTCGCCATCTCGATCCGGTCCTGACCGAAGAAAGGCTCGCCGTCGAAGACGAGCGTCGGCACGCCCCAATGGCCGGCGATTTCGAGCGCGACCTGGTTCGATGCGATTTCGGTGTCGAGCGCCTCGGCCTCGCGCTCGACTTCGGCATCGAGTTCGGCAAGGTCGAGCCCAGCCCGCCGCGCGGCGCCCGCGAGATGGTCGCCGAGGTGCCAGTTTTCCGCCCCGCCCCAGATCAGCTGCGCGACCTCGTCGCAAAAGGCGAGGCTCTTGCCGCGGCGCGACGCCGCCTGGCCGAGCCGGGTCAGCCGATAGATATAGGGCTGGTCGGCCGCGATCTCGCGCGTCATGACATTCTGCACGATCGGGTCGGGACGCGGCGGGCCGAAGGGGATGCCGTGGAATTGCGCGACGCGGATCATGTCGCGCATCGTATAGCTGAGCCAGTTGGGATGGTTGCGCTCGAAAAAGTCGGGCTGGCGGATCGCGAGCGGATAGACGGGGCGCAGGTTGATCGCGATGTCGTGGCTCGCGCTGAGCGCGCGATAGCGGCCGATCGCCAGATAGCTGTAGGGCGAGCGAAAGGACCAGAACAGATCGGCGGACAGGGTCATTGGCGCCATCCTGCCGAAAACGCGCCGCAATTCAAGCACCCGCGCTGCAATCGCCACCGCAATGGATATTTTGCTGCGACGCAGCATTGTTTATAGTAGCAATTGCTATTATATGCAGCGCCATGAGCGAGACGATCGGCTTCCTCTTGAACGACACCGCGCGGCTGTTCCGCCGCGCCTTCAACGCGCGCACCCGCGACAGCGGGATCACCGCGCTGCAATGGCGGCTGCTCGTCTATCTCAGGCGCCACCAAGGCATCAGGCAGGGTCCGCTCGCCGATCTGATCGAGGTCGAGCCGATCACCCTGTCGCGCATGGTCGACCGGCTTGCGGAGGCGGGACTCGTCGAGCGCCGCGCCGATCCGACCGACCGCCGCGCCTGGCTGCTCTATCTGACGCCGCGCGCCGACGCGCTGCTCGACGGGATGCGCCGCACCACCGACGCGCTCGCCGAGGAAGCGACCGAGGGGCTGAGCGATGCCGAGCGCGCCCAGCTGATCGCGCTTGTCGGCCGCGTCCGCTGCAACCTGTCGCGCCGCGATGCGATCCCCGAATCCGAACGAGAAAAAGAGGCCATATAATGGACCAGCTCTCCCCCGCCCGCCCCGGTGCCGCGACGCGCGCCGAAGAGGTGAAACCGCCCAAGGCGGCGCCGAAGGCCGATCCGGTGCCCGCGCCGGCACCGCCCGCGGCCGCCGAAACCGAAGCCAGGCCGAACTGGCGCACCCGCGCGCTGATGTTCGGCATGCCGCTGGCGCTGGCGCTCGCGGGTGGTGCCTGGTGGCTGCTCAGCGGCGGATCGGTGTCGACCGACAACGCCTATGTCCAGATGGACAAGGTGTCGGTCGCGGCCGAAGTCGGCGGACTGATCACCGAGGTCGCGGTCGACGAAGGCGAGCTCGTCAAGAAGGGTCAGCTGCTCTTTCGTATCGACCCGCAGCCCTATGCGCTGACCGTCGCGCAGGCGAGCGCGGCGATCGCTTCGGCCCGGGTCGATGTCGGCAATCTGAACGCCAGCCTTGCGGCGACCAACGTCGACATCAAGGCGGCCGAGGAGGACATCGCCTTCGCTCAGTCGCGCTTCGAGCGGCAGGCGGCGCTGATGGCCAAGGGCTTCACGACCAAGGCCGATTATGATGCGGCGAAACATGCGGTCGAACAGGCGCGTGCGCGGCTGGGCCAAGCCCGCGCGGACGCCGCCGAAGCGCGCGCCAGGCTGGCGACCGGCGGCAGCGGCACCAACCCCGAGGTCGAAGCCGCGCGGGTCCAGCGCGCGCAGGCCGAGGTCAATCTCGGCCGCACCGAAGTGCGCGCGCCCAGCGGCGGCCGCGTCGCCGAATCGGACCGGCTCCAGATCGGCCAGATGATGGTCGCGGGGCTGCCCGCGGTGACGCTCGTCGATACCGAGCATCCGCGCGTCGAGGCCAATTTCAAGGAAACCGACCTTGCCGACATGTGCGTCGGCCAGCCCGCCGAAATGACCTTCGACGCCTATCCGGGGCTGAAGGTTCGCGGCCATGTCGAGACGATCGGCGCGGGCACCGGCAGCGAGTTTTCGGTCCTGCCGGCACAGAATGCGACCGGCAACTGGGTCAAGGTCACGCAGCGCGTGCCCGTCCGCATCGCCTTCGACGAAGTGCCCTCGCGCGCGATGATCGCGGGGCTGTCGACCGACGTGAAGGTGATCACTTCGGGCGGCTGCAAGTAACGGAGCGGTCATGGCGAGCCGCGCCTTCCCCCGCCGTGCCGCGCCGGCGGCGACGCAGGTCAGCGACGACCGGCCGCTCCACGAGCAGGTCCAGTTTCGCGGGCTGCTCACCGTCGCGGTGATGGGCGCGTCGGTGATGCAGATCCTCGACACGACGATCGCCAACGTCGCGATCCCGCACATGCAGTCGAGCCTCGGCGCGACGAGCGAGACGGTGAACTGGGTGCTGACCAGCTATATCATCGCGACCGCGGTCGCGATGCCGATCACTGGCTGGCTCGCCGACCGCGTCGGGCGGCGCAGGCTGTTCCTCGGCGCGGTGTTCGGCTTCATCCTGGCCTCGATGGCGTGCGGTGCGGCGCAGAATCTCGAGGAAATGGTCCTGTTCCGCTTCCTCCAGGGAATCAGCGCAGCGTTCATCGGCCCATTATCGCAGTCGGTGATGCTCGACATCAATCCGCCCGAGCGCCACGCGCGCGCCATGTCGATCTGGGGCATGGGCATCATGGTCGGGCCGATCCTGGGGCCGATCATCGGCGGCTGGCTGACCGAGAGCGCGAACTGGCGCTGGGTCTTTTACGTCAACCTGCCCGTCGGCGCGGCGACCTTTGCCTTGATGTGGGCGCTGCTGCCCGCGACGGGGCGCAAGAGCCGCAAGTTCGACCTGTTCGGCTTTTCGATGCTCGCGCTCGGCCTCGCCTCGCTGCAATTGATGCTCGACCGCGGCGCACAGGAGGACTGGTTCGACAGCATCGAAATCTGGATCGAGTGCGGCGTGTCGGTCGCTTGTTTGTGGATGTTCGTCATCCACCTGCTTACCGGGCGCAACACGCTGTTCGATCGAAAGATGCTCGCCGACCGCAACCTGCTGACCGCGCTCGGATTCATGGTGGTGATCGGCGTGGTCATGTTCTCGTCGATGGCGCTGCTTCCCCCGATGCTTCAGCGGCTGTTCGACTGGCCGGTGATCGACACCGGCTGGGTGCTCGCGGTGCGCGGCATCGGCATTTTCATCAGCATGGCGATCGCGGGGCGGCTGCTCGGCAAGATCGACGCGCGCTGGCTCGTCGGCAGCGGCCTCGTCATCGCCGCCTATTCGCTGTGGCAGATGAGCCACTGGTCGCTGATGATGGGGGCGTGGCCGGTGGTCGTCAGCGGGCTCGTCCAGGGGCTCGGCATGGGTCTGATCTTCATTCCGCTCAATACCATGGCCTTTGCAACGCTCGGCCCGACGTGGCGCACCGATGGCGCAAGCCTGCTCAACCTGCTGCGCAGCGTCGGCGGGTCGGTCGGCATTTCGGTGGTGACGACGCTGCTCGGAACCAACACGCAGGTCAGCCACGCCGACCTCGCCGCGCATATCACCAGCGGTTCGGTGCCGCTGATCGACCCGTCGACTGCCGACCGGTTCGGCACGCTCGGCGGGGGCGCGCTCGCGATCGTCAATGCCGAGATCAACAAGCAGGCGGCGATGGTCGCCTATATCGACGATTTCTGGGCGATGATGTGGGTGACGCTGATTTCGGTGCCGCTCGTCATCCTGCTCCGCCCGCCCGGAGCGAGTGCGGCAACGGCATCGGCCGCCGACATGGGGCATTAGCCAAAACCCTTGAGCGGCGTGCCGCCGCCCGTGCTATGCGAACGGCATTCAAGGGAGAGCAGATTGCGCCGGCACGATGGCAAAGCCCGTATCGACATGGCACCCGGCGCGGGCGACGGGGCCAGCGAGGAACTCGCGCTGCTGATCGACGGCGCGCAGGGCTATGCGCTCTATCTCCTCGATGCGGCGGGCCGGGTGTCGATCTGGAACCGCGGTGCGCAGCGGCTGCTCGGCTGGACCGAGGATCAGGTCATCGGGCGCGACGCCGCGATCTTCTATCCCGCCGATGCCGTCGAGGCGGGACGGCCCGGCAAAGATCTGGCCGAGGCCGGCCAGAGCGGGAAATTCACTACCGAGGATTGGCGCGTTCGCAAGGATGGGGCCGAATTTCTCGCCGAGGTTTCGATCACCGCGCTGCGCCACGCCGACGGCAGGCTGCGCGGCTTTGCGACGGTCGTGTCCGACATCACCGCCCGGCGTGCGACCGAGGATGCGCTGCGCGCGCAGGAAAGCCATTTGCGCTCGATCCTGTCGACCGTCCCCGACGCGATGGTCGTCATCGACGACCGCGGGCTGATCCTGTCGTTCAGCGCCGCCGCCGAGCGGCTGTTCGGTTATGACGAAGCCGAATTGCTCGGCGCCAATGTCAGCATCCTGATGCCCTCGCCCGACCGCGAGCGCCACGACGGCTATATCCAGCGCTATCTGCGGACGGGCGAAAAGCGGATCATCGGGATCGGCCGCGTCGTGTTCGGCCAGCGCAAGGACGGATCGACCTTTCCGATGGAATTGTCGATCGGCGAGGCGGCGAACGATGCGCATCCGCTGTTCACGGGCTTCATCCGCGACCTCACCGAAAGGCAACAGACCGAAGCGCGGCTCGAATCGTTGCAATCCGAACTCATCCATGTGTCGCGTCTCAGCGCGATGGGGACGATGGCATCGACGCTCGCGCACGAGCTCAACCAGCCGCTCACCGCGGTCGCCAACTATGTCGAGGCGATCCGCGACATGCTCGCCGACCCCGACCCCGACGACATGCCGATGATCCGCGAAGCGCTGGACGACACGGCCAGGGAAGCGCTGCGCGCCGGGCATATCGTGCGCCGGCTGCGCGATTTCGTCGCGCGCGGCGAGGTCGAGAAGACGATCGAGAATCTGCCGGTCCTGATCAACGAGGCGGCGGTGCTCGGCCTGATCGGCGCGCGCGAAAAGGGCGTCGAGCCGCGCTTCGACCTCGACCCCTATGCCTCCCCCGTGCTCGTCGACAAGGTTCAGATCCAGCAGGTGCTGATCAACCTCATCCGCAATGCGGTCGAGGCGATGAGCGATTGCCCGGTGCGCCGGCTGACCGTATCGAGCCGCCCCGACCAGCCGGGTTTCGTCCGGGTGGTCGTCGCCGATACCGGTGCCGGCGTGCCCGCCGACCTTGCCGGACGATTGTTCACCGCCTTCGTCAGCACCAAGGCGGGGGGCATGGGGCTGGGCCTGTCGATCTGCCGCACGATCGTCGAAGCGAACGGCGGCCGCATCTGGATGGAGGCGGGCGACGACGGCGGCACCCAATTTCATTTCACGCTGATGAGCGCGAACGGGGAAGAGCGCGATGACGGATAGGAAGCTGGTTCACATCGTCGACGACGAGGACGCCATTCGCCGGTCGGCGGGGTTCATGCTCAAGACCTCGGGCTATGACGTTCAGACCTGGCCGCACGGCGCGGCCTTTCTGAAGGAGGTTCGCCACGCCCCCGACGGCTGCATCCTGCTCGACGTGCGAATGCCCGAGATGGACGGGCTCGAAGTGCAGCAGGCGCTGCTCGACCGCGGCGTGACGATGCCCGTGATCGTCCTCACCGGCCACGCCGACGTGTCGATCGCAGTGCGCGCGATGAAGGCGGGGGCGGTCGATTTCCTCGAAAAGCCCTTTGAAAAGGCGGTGCTGCTCGGTGCGATCGAGGCGGCTTTCGAGCGGATGAGCGCCGCCGGCAGCGCCGCCCGGCGCGCCGCCGAAGCCAATGTCGTGCTCGGCGTGCTCACCCCGCGCGAGCGCGAAGTGCTCGAAGGGCTGGCGCAGGGCCTGCCGAACAAGACGATCGCCTATGACCTCGGCATCTCGCCGCGCACCGTCGAGGTGCATCGCGCCAATCTGATGGCGAAGCTCGAGGTGCGCAGCCTGTCGGACGCGCTGCGCCTCGCCTTCGCCGCCGGGCTCGGCGCATAGGGAGCAATACGTAGCGACCCTGTCGCCGCGCGCGGTAATAAGGACGGCATGTCAGTCGAACGCCCGCCCGTGAGCCCCCGCGCCTCTCATCCTTCGATCGACGCGCTGACCGAACGCGAGCGCGACGTCGTCGCGGGGCTGCTGCGCGGCCTGACCAACAAGCGGATCGGGGAAGAACTGGGGATCAGCCACCGCACCGTCGAAGTGCATCGCGCGCACGTCATGCGCAAGCTCGGCACGCCGACGCTCGCCGCGCTGTTGACTGCCGTACTGCCCCAGCGAAACAAGCTGTCGGACCGCTGAGCGTCAAAGCAGCAGCGCCGCCGCCAATGTCCCCGCGGCGGCGCTGGCGATCAGCGGCAGCGCGGCGGTCCAGCCGCGGCGCGTGCGCGCAAGCGCCGGCGGAATGATCGCCTTGAGCAAGGTGTTCGCCAGTACCGACGCGGCGATCGCCATCCCCGCGGCGCGCGCACCCAGCACCCCTGCCGGCAGACCGCCGATCGTGATGATCGCCGCATCGACGTCGGCAATTCCCGACAGCGCGAGCAGCGCCGCGATGGCCGTATCGCCGACGCGCTCCATCAACCAGCGCACGAGCAGCGCCATGACCATCACCAGCGCGATCAGACCGAGCGCCGGTCCGAAGTTGAGCGGATTGCGCAATTCCACCGGCGCCGCCGTCGCGCCGTCGCCGCGCCGCGCCGCGAGCAGCGCCCAGCCGGTCGCGGCGAGGCTGACCAGCAGGGCCGGCACGACAATCAGCGCCAGCGACTCGAGCGCGCGCGGCGCGATCAAGGCAACGAGCAGCATCACGCGCAGCTGCATCACGACCGACGCGGCCGCGATGCCGGCGATCAGGATGGGCGCATTTTCGGCTTCGTCGCGCAGGCGGGTCGCGAGCGCGGTCGTCACCGCGGTCGATGATACCATCGCACCGGTCGCCGCCATCGCCAGCGTTCCGCGCGTCGCACCGAAACGCTTGCCGGCGATATAGCCGGCGAAGGAAAAGCCCGAAACGAACACGACGACGAGCCAGAGCTGCCGGGGATTCCACGCATCATAGGGGCCGAGCGCGCGGTCGGGCAGCAGCGGCAGGATCACCGCGGCGATCAGGGCGAAGCGCGCGATCGCCCCGACCTCGGCTTCGGTCAGCGTGCCGACCCAGCGATGCAGTTGCGGCCGCAGCGTGAGGAGCAGCGTCGTCGTCACCGCGGCGATCGACGCGATCCGCGCTTCGCCGCGCGTCGCAAGATAGCCGCAGGCGAGCGCGATCAGCGCCGCGATGCCCGCCGTCCCGCTGACGCTGCCGCGCGTCCGCGCGGTGCGCGCATAGCCGAAGAGGATGAGCAGCGCGGCACCGCCGAGGAGCAGGACGGCGACGGGGCGGTCGATCGGCTCGATCACCCCGGCGATGCCGCCGGTCAGTCCGAGCAGCCCATAGGTGCGGATGCCGGCAAAGCGGCTGCCCGCCGCTTCGTGGCGCAGCGTCCAGCCGCGCTGGACGCCGATCAGCAGCCCGAGGCCGAGCGACAGCGCGAGCTCCGCGAGCAGCGGCACATCGCCGATCGCGCTCATCCTTTCTCCTCTCGCTCGCCGCAGACCAACGGCCTTTTCGTGCGTCCAATCGGCGTCGCGGTCGTTACGCAATTTTCCTTACACGCGGGCAGCCGCGGCGGAGACCCGCTCGCTGCGCCGGCTACGTACTCTTCCCTACTCCCATCGGCGCCCGGCTCGCATAAAAGCAGGCCACAGATATTTGTCCAATCCGGGGTACGCCGATGAGCAATTGCCAGTCCTGTCCGGTGCGCGGCCGCGCGATTTGCGCGAGTCTCGACGGCGACGAACTCGCCGCGTTCAGCCGGATGGCGCGCCATCAGCGCGTGCCGGCGGGCCATACGCTGATCTGGGAGGGCGAAGACGTCCCGCTGATCGCCAATGTGATCGGCGGCGTGCTCAAGCTCGTCGTCGCCGCCGCCGACGGGCGCGAACAGATCGTCGGGCTGGTCTTTCCGTCTGATTTCATCGGCCGGCCGTTCGGCAAGGAAAGCCCCTATCGGGTGACCGCACTGACCGATGCCGAAGTATGCATCTATAACCGCAACAGCTTCGACGCCTTTGCCGCGGCGCACCCGCATCTGCAGCACAAGCTGCTCCGCCGCACGCTCGATGAGCTCGATCGCGCCCGTTATTGGATGCTGCTGCTGGGGCGCAAATCGGCCTCGCAGAAGGTCGCCTCCTTTCTCCTCGAAATGTCGGATCGGCTTGCCCGGCTCGACCGCAAGGAAGCGGGCTTCGAACTCCCCTTCGGCCGGCAACAGATCGCCGACATTCTGGGCCTGACGATCGAGACGACGAGCCGCCAGCTGACGCGCCTGCGCGCCGACGGCATCGTCGACCTCCCGTCGCGCCGCGCGGTCGTCATCCACGACCGCGACGCGATGGAGCGGATGGCGGGCTGACCGGCCCCGCGGCGAAGCATCGCGCCGTCCGCCGCCTACGGGAAAATGCGGATAGGCGATGCCGCTGCAAAGGGTTCAGACAGCAGGCGCCTGGCCGGAGGTCATTGCGTTTTCGAACCTTTGGAGGGGCTTTGTGCGCCGTCGATCGGTTCGCGATCGCAGCCGCCGCCAGCTCCTCGAGCGCGATCCGGACCTCGGCCGGAACGATCGGGGGGGCGGCGGTGCCGCGGGGCGCCTGCGACCCGCTTTCCGCGGCACCGCCTGCCCGGCCCGGGCGCTTCGCGCATAGCGGGCGACACCGCCGCGCCCAGGCGTCGGCCGGATCGTCGACCGCGCCGATGCCGCGCTTTCCCGCGGCCGTGCCAAAACCCGAAGCAGCCGCGGCGGAGCGCTTCGAGGGTCCGGCGAAGTCATATCCGGCGAGAACGATGCAACCGCCCTCGGCGCCGGCGGGCACGGAAACCGACCGGCGGACCGCACCGAAAAAAATTCGAGGAAGTATGTTGCTAATGCGATTGACTCTCATTAGTTGCCCCTCTCCATTGCTTATCCGAATTGGGGGTCTTTCATGAGAGTCGCGCGTTTCACCTTGTTCCTCTGCACGGCGCTCGCGAGCGGCCAGGCGCTGGCCGAAGAGGCTGCATCGGCCGACGAACTGGCTCAGGACCAGATCGTCGTCACCGGCTATGCCGGGACCAAGACCGACACCGCGCTCACCGAACTGCCGCAGCCGGTCAAGGTCATCACCGCCGAACAATATGAGGCGCAGGGCGCGATCAGCATCAGCGACACCGTGAAATATGCCGCCGGCGTCCTCGCCAACCCCTATGGCCGCGACACGCGCGTCGACGGCTTCAACGTGCGCGGCATCGACGCGCTGCAATTCCGCGACGGGATGCGCGACATCTTTTCCTATTACGCCAGCATCACGTCGGACCCCTATAATTTCTCGCGCGTCGAAATCGTCCGCGGCCCCGCCTCGGTGCTCTTCGGCCAGGGCTCGATCGGCGGCATCGTCAACCTCGTCTCCAAGACCCCCGATTTCGTCACGCACGGCGAGGTCAGCGCCGTCTATGGCAGCTACGACCGCAAGGAATTGCTGGCCGACGTCAACTATGCCGTGTCGGATACGCTGGCAGTGCGCGGGGTCGGCCGGCTGCGCGACGCCGACACCTATGTCGACCATGTTCCCGACGATCGCGTGATGTTCGCGCCGTCGATCCGCTGGCAGCCGACCCCCGACACCGACGTCGTGCTGACCGGTCTCTATCAGGAGGACGACGGCGGCTCGACCTCGCAATTCCTGCCGATCGTCGGCACCTTCAAGCCCAACCCCGGCGCGCCGGGGCCGCTCGACCGCTTCACCTTCGTCGGCAAGCCCGGCTGGGATCGCTATGCGGGCCGTTCGCTGCAAGGGATGGGCAGCGTCACCCACGACTTTTCGGACGCGGTGCGGCTCAGTCTCAAGGCGCGCTATATCGACAGCGACCTCGAATATTTCACCCATTATACGAACAGCTACAGCAATCCGACCGATCCCTATGGCCCCGACCATCGCACGATCGGCCTCTATGCCGACGCCAGCGACGCGCGGATGAACGTCTTTTCGACCGACAATAATCTGCAGTTCAACTTCAACACCGGCGCCAATATCGAGCACAAGCTGCTCGTCGGCCTCGACTATAGCTGGAACAAGGTCGGCAAGCGCTATGATGGCGGACTGGAGACCATCGACCTCTACGACATCGACTATGACGCGCTGCTGACCTATGATCCGTCGGGCCCCTTCGACGAAGAGTCGCAAAAGCAGCTCGGCATCTATGTCCAGGACCAGATCCGCTTCTTCGACCGCGTCTCGGTCGTGCTCGGCGCGCGGCGCGACCGGGTCACGGGCTCGTCGGGACAGAAGGACAATGCGACCACCTTCCGCGCCGGCATCATCGGCGAGATCGGCGCGGGGCTGTCGCCCTTCTTCAGCTACACCGAAAGCTTCCTGCCGATCGCCGGCTCGCTGACCGATGTCGACGGCACCATTGGCGACCCCTTCAAGCCGCAGACCGGCAAGCAGTTCGAAGCGGGCATCAAGTGGCAGCCCGATCCGGGCACGCTGGTCACGATCACCGCCTTCCACATCAAGGAACGCAACCGCGTTCTCTATGGCGAGGGCAGCTCGACCACCCAGTCGGGCGAGCTCACGACCAAGGGCATCGAGTTCGAGGCGAGCCACACGCTGCCCGGCAATTTCGAGCTGCTGGTCAACTATGGCTATAACAAGCTCAAGTCGGAGACGAACACCGATCTCGACTATCTGCCGCGCCACATCGCCTCGATCTGGTCGACCAAAAGTTTCGGCCTGCCGGGTGAGGCACAGCTGCGCCTCGGCGCCGGCGTTGTGTATAACGGCAAGCGCCGGTCGGACGGTCCGGCGTGGAACATCACGACGCCGAGCAACACAACGGTCGACGCACTCGCCGAGATCAGCTGGGACGACTGGCGCTTCGCCGTCAACGCGACCAACCTCTTCGGCAACGACTATTACGCCTCCTGCCTCGCGCGCGGCGACTGCTTCATGGGCGCGCCGCGCAACGTGATGGCGACCGTCGGCTACCGCTTCCGGTGAGCACCGCCTCGCCCCTCGTCTGGTTCGGGTCGGCGGCGGCGGTCGCGGCGATCCTGCTGCTCCGCCGCGCCTGGGGCCTGCCGAGGCGGTCGGCGGCGCAGAATGGCGCGGCGTGGGCGCTGCTGCTCGTCGCGGCCGCGCTCGGTATCGCCGGCAATGGCGCGTGGGGCGCCGCGATCGTGTCGCTCTTCGCGATGGGCACCGCGGCGCTGTTCCTCGCGCACGCCGCGGCGACCGCGCGCGCGGGCAAGGCGCGCGCCTCCGACCGCAAGGCGCATATCCTTCCCGAAGCGGGCGAGCCGCGCCGCATCGGCCGCCGCCTCGCCACTTTCGCGATCACCGTGCCGCTCGCGCTGATCGCGTCGCTGCTCGTCGCGCTCGGCGCGCGGGCGCTGGCGGCGCTCGCCGGCTGGGCCGACGCCGACAGCAACGCCCTCGCGCTGCTGTTGCTGCCGCTCGTCTGGGGAATGCTCGCCTTCGTGCTGCTGATGCTGCCAAGCCGCCGCGCGCAATTCGTCTGGCTCGCGCTTCCCGCGGCGGCGAGCCTCGGCCTGATCTGGGGCCTGATCTGGATCGGAGGCGCAGCATGACCCAGCCCATCGCCAAGACCACCGTCCAGCGCGCGCTCCACGCGCACGCCGCGATCGGCCTCATCGCCTCGGCGCTCCTCTATCTCGTCTGCCTGACCGGCACGGTCGTCGTTCTCTATCAGGAATGGCAGCGCATCGAGCAGCCGGACGCACCCGAAATGCTGACGATCGCGCCCGACGCGGTGCAAAAAGCCGCCGCCGCGGTGCTCGCGAGCGAAAAGGGCAAGCCCGGCACGACGCACCTCTATGTCCATATGCCGGTCCCCGGCCTGCCGCGCACGACGATCACCACCGACAGCCAGGCGGTCCATGCGAACGCCGACGGCACGATCGCCGGCCCCGAGGAAAACGCCTGGTCCGAATTCCTGCTCGCCGCCCATTATGCGCTCAACATTCCGGGGCTCGTCGGCATGACGATCGTCGGCATTCTGGGCGTGATGATCGTCGCGCTGTCGTTGTCGGGCGTGATCGCGCACCCGCGCATCTTTCGCGACGCCTTTCGCCTCCGTGCCCGCGACAATCAGGGCGTCGGCCTTGCCGACTGGCACAACCGGCTGAGCGTCTGGAGCCTGCCCTTCGCGCTCGCGATCGCGCTCACCGGCGCGATGATCGGCCTCGGCTCGGTCGGCGCCTACGGCCTCGCCACCGTCTTCTATAAGGGCGACGTCGAGGCGGCCTATGCCCCTATCTTCGGCGATGAGCCCCCCCCCGACGCGGCGCCCGCGCCGCTCGCCGACATCGCCGGGCCGCTCGCCTGGATCGCCGCGGAGCATCCTGCGGTTCGCCCGACCTATGTCATCGTCCACGATCCGCAAACGCGCGGCCAGCACGTCCAGATCATCGCCGAACATCCGCAGCGGCTGATCTATGGCGAAACCTATAATTTCGCCGCCGACGGCCGGTTCGAAGGCAGCACCGGCCTTTCCGACGGCCACCTCGGGCAGCAGCTCGCGGCCTCGACCTATAATCTCCACTTCGGCAATTATGGCGGCCTGCCGGTCAAGCTCGCCTATATCGTCTTCGGCCTCGCGCTCACCGTCGTCGTCGCGACCGGCACCTCGATCTGGCTCGGCAAGCGCGAACGGCGCGGCCTTCGCGAACCGCGGCTGCGCAGCCTGTGGGACGCGGTGCTGTGGGGCGTGCCCCTCGCGCTCGCGCTCACCTTCCTCGTGCGCCTGTTCGCGGGCAACGGCGCGCCGCTGGCGGCGCTGTTCTGGACGCTCGCCGCCCTGATCCCGCTCGCCGCCGCAATCCGACCCCTTCCGCGCCCCAAGCCCTATCTCAAGGCCGCGCTCGGCGCCGCGCTGATCGCCTGCCTGCTGACCGTGCTGCTGCGATAGCGCCAGCCTCCCCCGAACCGCGGTGCTGCCCGGCCGGGGTGCCCGCAAGACTGCGGATGAGAAGGAAATGGTGCGCCGCGCCGGGTGAAGATGAGAACTACGTCTACGCTATAGCCCTCTAGAATAAGTATCGGAGATAGGCAGAAGCAGCTATTGCCGCCATAGCCTATCGGCAATCGAAGCTGGCTGAGCTTCGGGCGTCTGGTACCGGTTTTCCTTAACCGAAATGCCGAGATGTCGGTGGAAGAGCGCGATGTAATCCATGTTGGTGGCTAGGTCCGTGGAAACGGTCCCTATACGCTGGGCCAAATCGAGAGTTGCCCCTCCCGCAGAGATGACCGGGATCTTGATGGCGGCAGGGTGCATCTTTTCCAATAGGTCAAATTCATCAATTATACCCTTCATTCCGCCAATAAATACGGCGGCTGTAAAGTTGTAATCGCTGAACATGCGCTCGCGCATCAGCAGCAAGCTTCGTTCTCGATCACCAAGATCTTCAGTATATTCCACATTGGAGAACCGTTTGTTGTCCTCTGGGAACTCATCTTTGAAATGTTTGCTCTGGTAAAGCCTGACCCAGCGGCCATAGTCGACACCCAAACCTTCGGCAACAAACCATATCATCGGAGTAATTGCGGGTTGTCCGCCCCAGACGAGTAGACGTCGCCCCAAGGTTACATGGACGAGGGCGGAGACCGCAGCCGCAATCGCCACGGTATCCGCAGTCTTGGCGTATTCCGGTCCCCTGCGCGGATCGGGAACGCCGGCGGAGAGGAAAATCGCGTCCGTCATTACGCAGCCGCCTCCCACCCTGAAAGAGCCCATGCAGCTTCGGCAATCTTCACTGCGCGGACGGTCTTTATGTGTTCATCCAACCAGTTCAGGTGCGCTATCCACTTTTCTCGAATGCCGACGTGATCATATACGAGTATCGGCATGCCTCCCTGATCGGCCAGACGTGCTTTTTCAGCGATGTCGTTGAGGAGTTCGGCCGTCGGGATTCCAACGATGGGATAGGCCCAAAGCTTTGTATCGTCGGGTAGACGCAGGGCGATAGAACGGTGTGCGCCGACACCTTCGACGGTGCCGCCTATCCTTTCCACCTCCGCACGGAGGCGGCCGGTAATCGACATGAAACGGGACGCGATGCTGCGGCTTCGCAACCCCTCGACGGCAAGAACGATCTGATCTGCGACTTGATCGATGATAGGGCCGTCTCCGCCACTGAGTTCCGAGCGGTCGAGATAAATGGTCTCCGAAAAATCCGTCTGTCTGTTCGGCGTGTGCTCGGGCCAAACCACCCGTAGAACATGGATCTCTTTCGCTCGGGCACGGCCAATTTCCTGGCGTGTCCATTTGCTGTCGAAGTAGGTCGGCGTATCCAGCATGACCATGACGTCGGAATCGCAGAGCCGATGCCAGAGGACCTCCTGAAACGGCTCTCCGGGCCGAATGTCGTGCGTATCCAGGAACACGTCGAAGCCACGGCTCCCAAGAAGGTCGTGAAGCTGGATTGCCGCGCTCCGAGACTCGACGCGGCGGTAACTCACGAACACGCGACGCTGCTGACGCAGGAGTCCAACGCATTCCAGGAGGCAGGACGCCAGTTCTCGCATTTCGGCGTCGTCTGCCCGTCTGCGAAGTCCGTTTGCTCCTTGAATGGCCTTCGGTATCAGGACACCAAAATCGCCATCGGAGGGAATCGTGGGAATTACAGGAACGCTATCTCGAAGCGCTCGGGCAGCTATGTCGGTGTGATGCTGATCGGGCGATCCCAAGTAGGCGACGGCACACGCAGCATGCCGATCACGATCGTTGAAATCCTCTCCTGACCGGATGATAACGTCCCTGCCAATCTGGAGGCCGAATTCCTCGATGGCCTTGGAGATAGTGGCAACAAGAGGCGTCTCGACATCGGGATCGGGGCGGCCAAGCAGACCAATCTCATATACGCTCATTAACGCCTCTCGGAACGATCTTGCCCAGATCAGTTGTTGTTTCGAATATTTATGGCTTCTTCGATCCAGTTCTCGATGTTGTTGGTAATGGACGCGTATGCCGATTTGCTGTCTGCCCCAGCGGGGGTTTTCAATGGTGCAACCTCAGCCAATGTACGATTGGTTCCAGTGAACGTAACTTTGCTGAACGGGTTGGCCCCCTGAGCGGATGGCCGACCGCTATTGTCGAGTAGCTTGTCGATCCTGATGCCAAGGATGCCTCGCTTGTCGTTCCAGCCCTTGGAGATTTCATGAATGATCCAAGGCCTGCTGGCCGTCTCGGCGCCCACCAACACCACGACACAGGATTTGCCGTGCATTTGGTCAGCGATCCACTTCTCGATCGCGGCGTCACCGTTGCGCTTGACCTGCTCCCAATCGTTGGCAGAATACAGAGACTGCCCTTCCAGCGCATTGATATTCCGTATTTGCTGGGTGCGCCAAAAGTCATTGGCGAAATGAAAACTGAAAAAGACTTTCCGCGCCATAACCCCTCCCAAAAGCGTCGACCAAGAGATCGCAAAAGGTTGGATGGCTTAGCTGCCTGACCCCGTTGCGACGATTCGATTCCTGTTACAATTATCGTAACACCCAATCGTTATATTAGGAAGTCTGCGGGCAGATGGCCTACCTCACCGAATCGCAAGTTCGCGACAAAGTAAAAAACATACCGCCGGAGCATTATAATCTCCATCTTGCTATCCATTCAGCCATATCGGCACTGAAGGACTCTTTCGATATTTTCCTTTCCCATGCAATGCGTGATGCAGGGATAATATTAGGCATAAAGCAGATTTTGGAGTCATCCGGAAAGACAGTTTATATTGATTGGTTGGACGATCCCGACCTTAATCGGGAGAGCGTCAGTGGGAAAACCGCAGAGAAACTTCGTGTCCGGATGAGACAATGCGGTTCTCTCTTTTATGTCTATTCGCAAAGCTCTCAACGGTCGCGTTGGATGCCGTGGGAGCTGGGCTATTTCGACGGTGTCAGCGGTAACGTCGCTATTCTGCCAATCTTCCCTGACGGCGGTACGCTGGAGTTCGAGAACGAGGAATACCTTCAAATCTACCCGAAAGTCGATTTCACCAGCATATCCCACAAGCCAGCCATATTCGTGAACCGGTCAAAGTCGGCTGGGTATGGGGATTTTAAAACGTTCGACGATTGGCGCAGCGGAAGCGACAAGCTTAGACCTGCATGATTGGTGATGGATTCATGCCCCTGCCAGCCATTTGCTCAATTCCGTAGCTACGTTCCGCTTCTCGTCGATCACCATCCACACCTTCTTCTGGTATCCTTGGAGATCACCCCAGACAATTCGGCGATACAATCCGAGGTATTCCCACGAAGCCCATGCCTTCTCGTGACTGGTATCAGCCGCCGGAAAAAGGGCAATCTTCTCGATCCCTTTGTTCCCATCTGCAATCCCCAGTTCCCACGGCACCCAACGGCTCTCTTTACTGTTGGGACTAGCGAGGAGAACGAAACGCTTTGTTTGCCCGATCCGCTTTTTGAGGAGGCTTGCGGTCTCATCGGTCGTGTAGGGCGGCATCTCGGGGTCGACCTCGTCGATATAGACTTTTGCTCCGTGGCCTTCGAGAACCCTGACGGCACCAACAACAAGATCCTGATCCTTGCTGGAATGGGAAAGGAACGTCGCCCCATTCGGATCATTGGACGCAGCGCGCTTACGGATGCTCGCCTGGTCCGCAAAAGAAATATCAGAAGCGTAGCCGCGCAGCTCCCCTCTGGTAATATAGGCGAGGTCGGACAGGGCGACACTGAACCGCCAGAGAATCGTGACGGCAGCCAGCGGCTTCAGAACGGCCAGGATCGGCACGAGATAGGGCGGGTATCCGAGCGTTGGGTAGATGGCCTGCACGCCCGCCATGTCGGAGAGATAATACGCACCGCCTGCAAGATACATGAGGGCAAGCAGGGCCGTGGCGATCCAGTAAATCCGCTTGAGTTGCATCGGGTGTTGTTTCCCTGTTGGCAAATCGTCAGTGTGCAGGCATTTGCGGAAGGATCGCCTCAACCCGGTCGCGCTTGGTGACGAGCGACCAGATCTCCTCGGCCACCACATCGGGATCGATCACCGGCGCCCTCGGGTCAAGCTCATGGCCACCTGCCGTCGCGGCGCGCATGCCGGCCGAACGGTCGAGGAACGCTCCGATGGACATCGTCCCGGCATAGACACCCTTTTGCGCGACTTCCGCGTTCAGCGTGAAGATGTAGTTGCGCGCTGCTGCCATCGCCGGACCAACGCCGCTCATCCCCGGCATGGTTACCGATGCCGTCAGGCCGTTGACCACCACGATGGCCCCATCGCCGCGCGCCAGCATGTCGGGCAGCACCGCATGCGAAAGCTCGATCGGCGAGAATGCGAAGTAGTCAGCCAGCGGCCGGAACGTCGCCGCATCGAGTTCAACTGCGGGGACGAACCCGACACCGCCGAGGGGCTGATGGATCGCGACGTCGATCGCGCCGAACCGCTCCTCGATCGCCCGCACCAGCGCGGGGATAGCACCAAGGTCGGTGAGATCGGCCGTGAACGCGACGGCTTCGATACCGGCGTTTGCGAGTTCGGCGACGCGCTCTTCGAGCGGACCGGCACGGCGCGCGACGAGCGCTATGCGATATCCTTCGCGCCCGAACCGATTGGCGAGGGAAGCTCCGAGACCGCTGCCGGCGCCGAAAATTGCGATTGTCTTCTTGTCAGTCATAATTGCGCTCCAAGGGTTGTATGTTTTGATGGGATGACGAGGCGCCGCTCCGGTTTCAGCTTGCGGGCGCCAAGTCAGGGTCGATGCCGGTCATTTCGATAGAGACGTCCCATAGCCGACGGGCGAGTTGAGGGTTGCGCGCGTCATCGGACGGGGTGCACTCGAAAGAGGGGCCGCGCAGTTCGGCAAAGGCTGTGGGGCCGTAATATCCGCCGGGCTTCACATTGCCGGTTGCCGCCTGCAAGGTGGGCCAGGCGCCCATGGCGGGCGTATTGAAGAGCAAACCGCCCACGCCAACAGCGAGCCTGCCCGCCAGGCTCGCTCTCCCGAAATTGGTTCGAGCGAAGCCGGGATGGCAGCCGACGGTGGTAACGGGCATCTCAGCCGCCTGCAGCCGCCGGTTCAATTCGAGCATGAAGAGCAGGTTTGCAAGCTTGCTGGCGCCATAGCGTGATAACCAGTTATAGTTCTTCTCGGCATTGAGATCGTCCCATTCGATCTTCGCGCCCTTGTGTTGCCCGCTGCTGGTGATGACGATCCGCGATCCCGGCGTTTCGCGCAGCTTGGGCAGCATCAGGGCGGTCAAGGCGAAGCTGCCGAGATGGTTGACGCCGAACAGGAGTTCGAACCCCTGCCTTGTGGTCTGGCGCGTCGGCACCGTTACGCCGGCATTGTTGATCAGCACGTCGATGCGCGGCTCCTTGGCGGCAACTTCAGCCGCTTTGCGCACACTCGCCAGATCCGCCAGGTCGAGCGGCAGGAAAGCGAGATCAGCGCCGCTGCTCCTCTGCCGAATTTTGTCCATGGCGGCCCTCGCCTTTGATTCGTCACGGCAAGCAAGCAGCACCCGCGCCCGCCGCGCCGCCAGGGCGCTCGCCACTTCGAAGCCGACGCCCGAGTTGGCACCTGTGACGATGAGGCATTTGCCCGACTGGTCCGGCACATCGGCCGCCGTAAATCCCGCTCTGGATGGCACGAATATCTCCTTGTTCTGAACGCGCGCTTCTAGTCCGCCGATCCTGAACACTACGCAGAACTCGTTCAGTCACTCTCGAAGCGGAGGGTCACGGTCGTAGTATCGCTTGCCGACGTACTTGACATTTAGTGATATTGTGTCAAGTTGTCAATTGTGTCTGGCGCCCCGTCACGTCTTTGAGGCGCCATGCACGATTGGACCGTGGTCACTGATCGGGCCGGCTTGTCGCCGTCGTGATCTGGCAAAGCTGGCGGGACTTGGTTGGATCCGCCGGAACAGGCGCGTGGGAGCTGAGAATGACTGAGGACAGTTTGCGGCGGGCATTGCAGGCGCTCGCCTTGATTGCCGCCGATGACGTGGAAGGCGGCCACAAGTTAGTCCGGGACGACAGTTCGCGCGTGTGCGCCTGGGTGCATGCGCATGTGCATCGAATCCAAGGTGATCCTTTCGGCGCTCTCTATTTCTACCTTCGAGCCCGCAAACCTATAGGGAGAGGCGCACACGAATTGGAACGGCGTGCGATCGAGGCGGCGCTGACGAGCCTGCTGAAAAAACCTGACGATGCGCGGGCTGCGGGATGAGCAGCACTTGCCGCTTCCGTTTTCCGCCAGGTGGAGGAGGCAGTGGTGCTACCTTGGCCCCAAACGTCGCCGTGAGCGATGATGTCCTAATCCCCTTCAAGACCACAAGCAGAATGCAGTTTAAGTTCATTAGAAATGTGATTTCTATTCTTATGGCCGTCGCAGTCTCAAGCTGCACCGATAAAAACCTGTACTACAATCCTGATAAGGCGCACCACACACCGACTGGCTTCCAGAATATCAATGGCAAGCTGGAAAATTCGTTTTCCCGCGTGGCACAGTGGAAATGGCAGGCTCTTTTTAAAGAGATCAGAAATGCCGACGCCTACGATTTCCCTCTATTGGCGCCGGATCAGAAAAAAATCCGGGATCCTCAGGCCGGGATTCAGGCGACCTGGATCGGCCAAGCCACATTGCTTGTACAAATGGAAGGTCTAAATATCCTCACGGATCCCCATTTTACGGAACGGGCTTCGCCCTTTTCATGGATGGGCCCGAAACGGACGGTTCGGCCGGCCCTTTCCGTGGAACAACTGCCGAAAATTGATCTGGTTTTGATTTCTCACGACCATTACGACCACCTTGACCGAGAAACCATTCACCTTCTTTTGGAAAAGCAGCCGCAGATACAATATTATGCGCCGCTCGGGATTGGCCGATGGCTGATTCAAGAGGGGGTGAGTGCGAAGAATGTCGCGGAGCTGGACTGGTGGGATGAAGCCGCGTTCCAAAACATGAAGGTCGTCGCGACTCCCTTGCAACACTGGGGCCGCCGATCACCTCTCGACACAAACGTCAGATTATGGAGCGGTTGGATCGTCGCGGGGGAGAGCCATCGTTTTGTGTTCATCGGCGATACCGGCTACGACAAGTCGCACTTCGCCGAGATTGGGCGTCGCTATGGCCCCTTTGATCTGGCGGCGATTCCCATAGGCGCGTACGAACCGCGCTGGTTCATGAAAGATCAGCATGTGAATCCTGAAGAGGCCGTGCTGATCCATGGGGATATCCAGTCGAAGCTTTCCATCGGAATTCACTGGGGCACATTCGTTCTCACCGATGAGGACCTCACGCAGCCGCCAAAGGATCTTGCCGCCGCTCTGGACGAAAAGAAAATCCCGCACGACGCGTTTCAGATCCTGACACATGGTGGAATGCTGGAAATCCCATAAACCGAATGGAAGAGACGTGACCATGCCGTTCATTTTCTGGAAGACGAGCCTGCTGAAGAAACCTGACGATGCGCGGGGCGTGAGATGGGCATGAACGTGGCCAACGACCCTGAAGCAGCGCGACAGGTCGAGATCGTCGAAGCGGCGACCGGCATCTTCCTGCGTTATGGCTTCAAGAAGACGGCGATGGAGGATATCGCGCGGGCGGTGGGGATCTCGCGCCAGGCCCTCTATCTCTACTTTCCGACCAAGGAGGCCGTGTTCAAGGCTGTGATCTCGCGCAGCCTCGCGGCCATGCGCGCGGAGGCCCGGGCGGCGCTCGCGCATCAGGATCACGATATCGAAGAGCGCGTGCTCGGCGCCTTCGAAGCGCTGCATAGCAAAGCGGTCGGCGTCGAGCATCTTGGCGAACTGATCGCGACGACGGCAACGCTTACCGGTCCCGTCTTCCGAGAGATGGAGGAGGCAGTGGTCCGTGACATGGCGCAAGCTCTGGATGCCGCAGGCGTCGCCGCGCGTTGGACAAAGGCGGGGGTCTCCTCAATGGAACTCGCCCAGCACCTTGCGGCAACGTCCGAGGGCATCAAGTTCAGCGCGAAGACCTTGGGAGAGTACCTCGATCGCATGCGTATCGCCGTCAGGATCGTTTGCTGGGGTGCTCTCCCCGAAGCCAATTCGCGTTCGGGGAGAGCACCATGAGGACGATCGTCATGACTGGAGCGACATCGGGCATCGGCAGGGTTGCGGCCGAGCATATGCTCCAGATGCCGGATGTTCAGCTCTGGTTGGGTGCGCGTGGTGCGCCTCCGCCTGGCGCCCATGGTTTTCCACTAGACTTGGCGCGGCTGGCAAGCGTTCGTGCGTTCGCCAAGGCGGTGGGCGAAAGGCTCGGCGAGATCCCGATTGATGCCCTTGTGCTCAACG
The DNA here is from genome assembly GCF_900188185.1 of Sphingopyxis indica. Classification (GTDB taxonomy): domain Bacteria; phylum Pseudomonadota; class Alphaproteobacteria; order Sphingomonadales; family Sphingomonadaceae; genus Sphingopyxis; species Sphingopyxis indica. The sequence continues at coordinate 26,536 of NZ_FZPA01000021.1, forward strand.
CGGGAACGCAATTTCCAAGTGACAACGGGCGCACCGAAGACGGATTCGAAACGACCTTCGCCGTAAAACACCTGGCCCACTATCTCTTGCTGCTGCTGCTGCCGCGCCTTGCCGAAGCCGCGACGGTCGTGATCACCACCAGCGATACGCATGAGCCGGCGCTCAATCCGATTGCGCCACCCGAGCATGCCGATGCTGAACGGCTCGCGCATCCGGTGCGAAAACCTGGCGTTCGGTCCAGTCCGCTTCGGGACGGGTTTCGGGCCTATTCGGCGTCCAAGCTATGCAACCTGTTAACCGCCCGCGCGCTCAGCCGTTCGCAGGCCGCCGAGGTCAAGCACCTCCGCATCATCGCCTACAATCCGGGCTTCACCCTGGGAACCGGCCTGCAACGCAGCGCTCCGCTTATCTTATGGCTGCTCATTGGGATGTTGCGGCCCATCGTCGTGCCGCTGTTCCGCATCAACAAGCCCGCTCAAGCCGGACAGGTGCTTGCCGATCTGGCTCTCGGCCGGATCGAGCCGCCGGCCGGGCGGCTCTATGCATCGCTTGTCAAGCGACGCCTCACCTGGCCCGAAACGTCGGACTTGGCGCAGCGCGACGACGTGATGAGCAAGCTCTGGCGCGATAGCGCTCAGATGGTCGGTCTGGAGAGACTTGCAGCCAATAATGGGGAAAGGCCATCGACATGACCGATTTGACGGACGGCGCCCCGAGCAAGAGGACCAATGCCGCCAAGGTGCGGCGAGCGGCAGCCGACTCACGCCGCCCCGGCGCCGAATGCAAGGCGCCGGCCGGCGCATTCGTCCCGATCGTGAACCGCGGGAAGTGCGAGGCCAAAGGCGATTGCATCGAGGTCTGTCCCTACGATGTCTTCGAGGTCGGGCCGATCGACGAGAAGGACTATCGCGCCCTTGGCTGGGTCGGACGTCTACGGGTGCGCGTGCACGGCATGCGCACCGCATATACGCCGAACGCCGACCGCTGTCTCGCCTGCGGCTTGTGCGTCGTTGCTTGCCCGGAAAATGCGATCCGACTTGTCGAGATCACCCCCGAAGCAGGCAAAGGGTAGCGCCTAACCCGCCCATCAGGCGCGAATTGTCGCCGGACTTCCGTCCTCCGCGACCCGTCCGAATTTCGTTGGAAAGGAACGTCCTATGACATCGCCACTCACACTTGCCAGTTATCGCTTGCTCGGCTCGTCCGGCCTTCGCGTCTCCCCCCTCTGCCTGGGCACGATGACCTTTGCCCAGCCCGATTGGGGCATGGACCGCGAAACCGCACAGAGCGTATTCGACGCCTATGTCGGCGCCGGCGGCAACTTCATCGACACGGCGAACTTCTACTCGCAGGGCAAGGCGGAAGAACTCATCGGCGAATTTGCACAGGGGCGGCGGGATCGCCTCGTCATCGCCAGCAAATACACGCTGAACCTCGACCCTACGGACCCGAACGGCGGTGGGAATCATCGCAAGAGCATGATGCGCTCGGTTGAGGCCAGCCTGAAGCGCCTGCGCACCGATTACATCGACCTTTTCTACCTGCATATGTGGGACAAGACCACGCCCGTCGACGAGGTGCTGCGCGGGCTGGACGATCTTGTCGCCCAGGGGAAGATCAACTATGTCGGCATATCCGACACACCAGCCTGGCAGGTCGCACGCATGGCGACGGTGGCGGACCTGCGCGGTTGGTCGAGGCCCGTGGCGCTTCAGATCGAATACAGCCTCGTTGAGCGCACGGTCGAGCGTGAGCTGGTGCCGATGGCGGCGGAACTCGGGATCGGCGTCATGCCCTTCTCGCCGGTCGCCATGGGCATTTTGACCGGACGCTACAGCCGAGCCGATCTTGAACCAGCCGCCTCGCATGGCGATGGCCGCAAGGGCCCACTGGTGGCTGCAGGGATGGTCACCGAGAAGAAGATCTCGGTCGCCGAGACAGTGATCGAGATTGCCAGGGAGATCGGCGCCGAGCCCGCGCAGGTGGCGATCGCATGGCTTCTTACAAATCCGGCCGTGACCTCCCCCATCCTCGGCATGCGTACCCTGGCGCAGTACGAAAGCAATATCGGCGCATTGAACGTGACGTTCACCGAAGCGCAGCTTGCCGCCCTCGATGCCGCCAGCCGGATAGAGATGGGTTTCCCCCACGACATGCTCGCCAGTCCGCTCCGCAAGGCGTTCATCTTCGGCCAGACAAATGTCCGGCTGCGGCGAGAGGGATATCGCGTCCCAGCGTTGAAAGAAGATATTCCGGCATAAGAGGGGGGGCATAACGTCGATGGATATTTGGGAAACATTCTCAATGGACCCACTTGGGGCTCTCATCGCGCGGTGTGCCAAGTATGGATTGCCGTCCGTCTGTTCAGCACTGTGGTTTTAGGGATCACCAATGTGGGAAAACAGTTCCTACGAAGCAGGGGACATGAAACGAATTGGCATCGCTCCAAGCGGCAAGGCCATGTTAATCGTTTCCTGCCTCGCCCTTGCATTAGCTGCCTGTCAGCATGGCGATATCGTCATCGACGCAGGAGATTCGGTGATCGCGTCCGGGGGCCGAGCATCGATAATCGTGGCCGGTCGGAACGTGGCGAAACTAAGGTCGGAACCGCGCAACATCCTCGTGCTGACAAGCGGAGGAGCGGACGGAGCCTTTGGCGCAGGTGTCCTCTCGGGATGGTCGGCCAGCGGAACCCGACCGCAATTCGACATCGTGACCGGCACGTCGACCGGGGCGCTGCAAGCGACGGCGGCCTTTCTCGGCAGCGAATTCGACAGCCTGCTGGAAAAGCTCTACACGACCACGCGCACACGTGACATCCTGCGCTCCAACGGACTGAAGACGCTTTTCAGGACGGGCCGTTACGACCCGATGCCGCTACGCCGTCAGCTTGCGGAACACATCACGGAAAGCATGCTCGACGCCGTGGCGGCGGAACACAATGAAGGACGGCGCCTCTATGTCGCGACGACCGACATGACCGCCGGTAAGACCGTGATCTGGGATATGGGCGCGATCGCCGCTGGGGGCGGGAACAGGAAAAACCGCTACATAGACATACTGGTTGCATCCGCGGCCGCCCCCGGCCTGATCGAGTCCGTTTACGTGCGAAACCTGCAAAGCGGTGCGTTGAGCGTGCACAGCGACGGCGGCGTCAAAGCACCAGTTCCGCTGGAATCCTTCATGCTCGAAGAAAGCAGGCCAGGACTTACGCATGTATGGGTCATTGCCAACGGGCATGTCAGCCGCAGCGCAGCGGTGCGTAGCGATGCGAGTTCGACAATCCCCCTCGCGCAGCGCGGTGTTACACAGCTTCTCCGGCAGTTGCTCTACATCTCGGTTCGCGATGCCGAAGCGAGGACCCGGCAAGCAGGCGCACGTTTCCATTTGATCCCACTCCCCGACACGATCCCCGAAGCTGCCAGTCCCTTCGAATTCAAGCCGGAAGAGATGCGTGGTCTGTTCGAGGCAGGTCGTGAGATCGGATTACGACGCTTTGGCACGGCCCTAGCGACATGGCGGTAACAGGATGACTTCACCGAACCGGACGCGCATCAGTGGGGCGTTCGCCAACCTACCGCTGTTTACAAGATACGCCGCCGTCCTCGCCGCGCCGCGACTATCCATCGCCACGGATCAATCGCGGTGGGGTCGCTGGCGCCCGTGCAGCAAGAGGGCATATCATGCTCCGGCCTTGGGCCGCGTAGCCTACGCTCTCGTAGCCGACCGCGTAGGCCACGGTCGCTGCTTCCGAGTGCACCGTGATGAGGCGTCGGCGCGCGTCATGCAGGCGGATTTGCTTCTGGTATCTGATGGGAGACGACTTCATGGTGGCGGATGCCTATCTCTTCACGGTGCTTGGTTGGATGCCCGGCTTTTCCATTGATCTCAACCGCTGGCCCAATACCGAGGCATATACCCAGCTCGTCGCAAACCGCCCATCTGTCGCCTCGGCCCATGCGCGCGAGGCAGAAATACCGCCTGTCGAATGAAATGCGGCGGCAACCCTCAAAGCGCCCAAGGTTAGATCATACGCCTCTGCCACGTCACCGTATCCCGATGGTCGCTCTGGTGCAGACGCTCGCCGTCGCGGAATATCTCAGCTTCCATCGTGCGGCGCTGGCCCTCGGCACCAGCCAGTCGAGCGTCAGCGCCCGGATCAAGGCGCTGGAGGCAGACCTTGGCGTCATCCTCTTCGACCGCAACACGCGCGGCGTCCGCCTGACCGAAGCCGGACGCCGTTTCGTCGATCAGGTCCATGACGCCATGGGCATTCTCGACCGTGCGATCAAGACGGCCGGGATGCAGGCGCACGGTGAAGAAGGTGAGCTTCGGATCGGCGTTCATGCCCGTCACCGGGGCCGAGATCGACGTGTTCGAGCGTTGGTTCGGCGATGTCTTTGACGATCTTCTGAACCCGAGAGGAACACAGGACGGCTTGTCTTTCTTATCACAATCTGATAAGGAAAAGCCATGAGCGAGGATCGCGATCCGAACCTCGACACGCTTCTCGACCTGGACGGGCAGGTGCTCGTTGTCGATCCCGAAGGCGGTCATTGGGTCAAGTTTGTTGTCACCCGCGTTCCGGCGTCGCCGGAAAAACCGCACGGCCTCGATTACTCGCTCACGCTTCACGGGCCTTCGGGCGAACGGCTGGTCGGCTTCGACAACGCCCATCCGGTCGGCCGAGGCAGGCGCGGCGAGCCGCTGGACCATCGGCATCGCCTCCAGACCGTGAAGCCCTACGCCTGGGAGGATGCGGCCACGCTGCTGGCCGACTTCTGGCAGGCGGTGGACGCGGTGTTGAAGGAGCGAGGCGTGCTATGACCACATTGAAAGTCGGGATTGCCGACTACGAAGAAATGAAGGCCCGCACCATGCGGATCGCGCGTGGCGAGGAAAAGCCTGCGCCAGGCGATCCGAAGGTGTGGTTCACCTCGACCGAATCCTTTGCCAAGGTGCTGTCGGCGGGTAATCGTGAACTGCTGCGCGTCATCGCCGAGAAGACACCGGCATCGCTGGAAGAACTGTCCGAGATCACCGGCCGGGCCATATCCAACCTGTCACGCACCATGAAGACGATGGAGAGCTATGGGCTTGTCCGCTTGGAGAAGGGTCAAGGCCGCAAGCTCGCGCCCAAGGTGGTGCATGATCGTGTGGAACTGGCGTTGCCCCTGATCGACCGCGCAAAGCCGAAGAAGGTGATGGGAGGTCGCGCATGAACATTCATACCCCCTGCGTCACCACCACCCGCGCCGCGCTCTACCTGCGCGTCTCGACCGCCCGGCAGGCTGAGCATGACGTGTCGATCCCCGACCAACGCAAGCAGGGCGAAGCCTATTGCGCGACGCGCGGCTACCAGCTTGTCGAAACCTTTGTTGAGGCCGGCGCTTCTGCCACCAACGACAAGCGTCCCGAGTTCCAACGAATGATCGAGGCCGGCACTAGCAAGCCCGCGCCGTTTGACGTGGTAGTGGTTCACAGCTTCTCGCGCTTCTTCCGCGATCACTTCGAGCTGGAGTTCTATGTCCGCAAGCTGGCGAAGAACGGCGTGCGTCTTGTCTCGATCACGCAGGAGATGGGCGACGATCCCATGCACGTCATGATGCGGCAGATCATGGCGCTGTTCGACGAATATCAGTCGAAGGAGAACGCCAAGCACGTCCTGCGCGCCATGAACGAGAACGCCAGGCAAGGCTTCTGGAACGGCGCACGGCCACCGATCGGCTATCGCATCGTTGCCGCCGAGCAGCGCGGATCGAAGATCAAGAAGAAGCTGGAGATCGACCCGCTGCACGCCGACACCGTGCGGCTGATCTATCGCTTGTTCCTCGAAGGTGACGGCACGTCCGGCGCGATGGGCGTCAAGGCCATCGCCACTTATCTCAATGAGCGCCGTTTCTTCACTCGCGACGGTGGGCGTTGGGGGCTGGCGCAAATCCACGCCATCCTCACCCGCACCACCTATATTGGCGAGCACAGGTTCAACACGCGCTCCCACAAAGACCGGGAGAAGAAGCCGGAAAGCGAGATCGCCATCATGGCGGTGCCGCCTCTGATCGAGCGTGAGATTTTCGATGCGGTGCAAGCCCGCCTCAAATCCCGCAATCCCATGGTGACGCCAGCGCGTGTTTCGAGTGGCCCGACGCTACTGACCGGCATTTGCTTTTGCGCCAAGTGCGGGGGCGCGATGACGCTCCGCACCGGCAGGGGAAGCGCAGGGGGGACATACCGCTACTATACCTGCTCGACCAAGGCGCGGCAGGGCAAGACCGGCTGCAAGGGGCGCACGATCCCGATGGACAAGCTCGACCATCTCGTTGCCGACCACATTGAGGACCGCTTGCTCCAGCCGAAGCGGTTGGAAACCGTCCTTGCCAGCGTCGTCGACCGGCGGCAGGAACGCACTGAACGCCGCCGCGAGCACCTTGCCGAGCTTCACAGGCGAATCACCGAGACGGACCAGCGGCTCGGCCGCCTCTACGACGCCATCGAATCCGGCGTGGCCGATTTGAACGACGGTGCCTTGAAGGAGCGTATTGCCAGTCTCAAGGCGATCCGGGACCAGGCCACCGCCGACGCGGAGCGCACGCAGCTCGCACTCGATAGCTCCGGCAATCAGGCCGTCAGCCCCGACATGCTAAAGGCGTTCGCCCGCATGGCGCGTGAACGGATGCGGCTTGATGATGGTGGCTACCGCCGCGACCATCTGCGCGCCCTGGCGCAGCGCGTCGAGGTTGCCGACGACGAAGTTCGCATCATGGGATCGAAGTCAGAATTGCTGCGAACGCTGGTCGCCGCTTCTAGCGTAGAAACGGCGGCGTTCGGCGTTCAGAGTTCTGTTCTGAAATGGCGCGCCCGGCAGGATTCGAACCTGCGACCACCCGCTTAGAAGGCGGGTGCTCTATCCAGCTGAGCTACGGGCGCGCGGCACCACCGGTGCGCCCCGCGCGAATAGCGTGGTTTGCGCGCGCCGCAAAGCGCGTTAAGCAGCACGCCATGACCGAGCCCGCTTCCGCCGCGTTCCGCGCGCCCGCCCCTGCGCATGTCAACGCCGCAAGCGTGCGGCATTTTCGCTATTACGACCTCGTCATGGCGGCGTTCGTCGCGATCCTGCTCCTCAGCAACATCATCGGCGCGTCGAAGCCCTCCTATATCCCGATGCCGGACGGCGGCCAGTGGGCGTTCGGCGCCGGGGTGCTCTTCTTCCCGATCAGCTACATCATCGGCGATGTGTTGACCGAAGTGTATGGCTATGCGCGGGCGCGGCGCGTGATCTGGACGGGCTTTGCGGCGCTGATCTTCATGGCGTTCATGGCGGCGGTGGTCGTCGCGTTGCCGCCCGCCGACGGCTGGCCGGGACAGGCGAGCTATGAATTCGTGTTCGGCAACAGCTGGCGCATCGTGCTGGCGTCGATGACCGCTTTCTGGGCCGGCGAATTCGCCAATTCCTATGTACTGGCGCGGATGAAGCTGGCGACCGGCGGGCGCTTTCTGTGGATGCGCACGATCGGATCGACGATCGTCGGCCAGGGGCTCGACAGCCTGATCTTCTATCCGCTCGCCTTCTATGGCCTCGCCGGCTGGCCGCCCGAGCAGCTGGTGCAGGTCGTGCTGTCGCAATGGGCGATCAAGACCGCGTGGGAGGCCGCGCTGACCCCGGTAACCTATGCCGTCGTCGGGCTGCTCAAGCGGCGCGAAGGCGTCGACGTGTTCGACGAAGACACCGACTTCTCTCCCTTCCGCGCCAAGGTTTGACCCCCATGACCCTGATCGAACTCGCCTCGCTGTTCGAGGAGCGCAAGCTGTGGATCGTCACAGCGAGCGGCCTCGATAAGGACGCGCTGCACATCTATTTCGGCATGGCGCTGTTTCTCGCGGTGCGGCTCGTGTGGCGCGGGCCGCGCGGCTGGCTGGTCGCCTGGCTCGCGGTGATCGCGATGGCGTGCGGCGGCGAATGGCTCGACCTCACCGCCGAGGCGAGACACGCCGCGATCCAGCCCGACGCCGCGCATTGGCATGACATCTGGAACACCTGCTTCTGGCCGACCGTGATCCTGCTCCTCAGCCGCTGGTTGCAGCCGGCGCGGCGCGAGGTGCCTGCGCTGACGTCAGGCGAGGGCGCCGAGCGCCGCTTCGAACAGGCGTAGCCCGTCGGTGCCGCCGTGCGCGGGGTCGATCGCGCGCTCGGGGTGCGGCATCATGCCGAGGACATTGCCCGCGTCGTTGAGAACACCCGCGATGTCGCGCGCCGAGCCGTTGACCGGTTCGGCGTAGCGGAAGGCGACGCGCCCCTCGCCCTCGATGCGGTCAAGCGTCGCGCTATCCGCGAAATAATTGCCGTCGTGATGCGCGACGGGAATGCGGATCGTCTCGCCCTTCGCATAGCTTGCGGTGAACAGCGACTGGCTGTTCTCGACCGTCAGCGGCACGGTGCGGCAGACGAAGTTGAGCCCGGCGTTGCGCATCAGCGCGCCGGGGAGCAGCTGCGCCTCGGCGAGCACCTGAAAGCCGTTGCACACGCCGAGCACCGGAACGCCGCGCCCCGCCGCCTCGACCACCGCGCGCAGGATCGGCGAGCGCGCCGCCATCGCGCCCGAGCGCAGATAGTCGCCATAGGAAAAACCGCCGGGCAGCGCGATGAAGTCGGTGCCGCCCGGCAGCGCGCTGTCGCGGTGCCACACCATCGCGGGGGCGCGGCCGGTGACCGTCTCGAGCGCGACGGCCATGTCGCGGTCGCAGTTGGAGCCGGGAAAGACGATGACGGCGGTCTTCATGGGGGGGCTCCCTTCGGTCGCGTCAGGCGCGTTCGATGCGGTAGTTTTCGATGACGGTGTTGGCGAGCAGCTTCGCGCACATCGCATCGAGATCGGCGTCGCTGACGTCGTCGGCAACCTCGAGCTCGATGAAGCGCCCCGCGCGGACATCGTCGACCCCGGCAAAGCCCAGCCCTTCGAGCGCATGATGGATCGCCTTGCCCTGCGGGTCGAGAACCCCCGGCTTGAGCGTCACATAGACATTCACTTTCATGGCTGCGGACCTTTGCGGATGGGCGGGGGAAGATGCGGGCGCCTATGCCCGCGAATCGCGCGCCGGGCAAGGGGCGCACGTCGCCTTTTTTCCCGCGTTCGACCGTGCGAGGCGTTCGCAACTTTCCTGTTGCGAATCGCTCGCACTATCCCTAGATCATGCTTGTTGAGAGGGATTCGCATATGGTCGTCTGTGTCTGCAACGCAATAAGGGAAAGCCAGCTGCGCGATGTCGCGCGGAACGGCCAATTGCGCTGCGCCAAGGCCGCCTATGCGCAACTGGGTCGCAAACCCAAATGCGGCCAGTGCCTGTCATTCGCTCGCAATATCATCAGCGAGGCCGTTGAGGCCGCCTGATTTTTCGCAGAAATCCGCCATTTTCACCCTTGGCCTGAACGGGTCCGGGGCGGTATAATGCCGCCCGGCTTCCCTACCCGAGAACAGACAGGACAAGAGACATGAAGGGCGACGAAAAGGTCATCGACTTCCTCAACGAAGCGCTCAAGAACGAGCTGACCGCGATCAACCAATATTGGCTGCATTACCGTATGCTCGACAATTGGGGCGTCGCGCGGCTCGCGCATTTCGAGCGCGAGGAATCGATCGACGAGATGAAGCACGCCGACAAGCTGGCGGACCGCATCCTCTTCCTCGAAGGCCTGCCCAATTTCCAGCTGCTCGGCCGGCTGCGCGTCGGCGAGACGGTCGAGGAGATATTGAAGGCGGATCTCGCGCTCGAGGAAGAGGCGATCCCGCTGCTCAAGGACGCGATCGAACATTGCGAGAAGGTGCGCGACTATGTCAGCCGCGACCTGTTCGCCGACATCCTGGAAAGCGAGGAACATCATGTCGACGAGCTGGAAAAGCAGTTCGACCTGATCGAACGCATGGGCCTCCAGAATTATATCCAGTTGCAATCCAGGCCGGTCGGCGACGACTGATACCAAGGTGCGGCCGGGGACGAATCACGGCCTTTCCTTCGTCATCCCGGCGAAGGCCGGGATCTCGACCTGGCTTTACGATGCACCGGCGAGATCCCGGCCTTCGCCGGGATGACGCAGACTGGCGAAGCACGGTTTTCCGGCATATTCAGAGGCACTTTCGGGTGCCTCTCTTTTTTGCTTGTATTTGCGATTAATTCTCAATAGCACGGTCGAGCAGTCCCCTCCTGCCGGCTGCTGCTCGATGCGGCGGCCGGCATCTTTTTCGAAGCAAGAGGCCCGGCAGGACTGCGTATCGAGCCGGGCACGCGGGAGGATCGACGTTGGAGAGCAGCACCCTGATCCGCGAGTTGACCCGCCAGCCGCTCGTCCGCGAGTTGCCGGTCGACGCGGCACAAGCGGTGCTCGCGCTGCGCTATTGCATCCTCTGCCGCCGCGCCAGCCGCGACCCGATGCCCGAACTCGAACGGCGCTGGGGTAACATCCTTGCCGCGCGCCGCTACCGTGTCGTCGTCGAGGCGATCGCGCACGTCTGGCCCGAAGCCTTCGCGGTCGCGCCGCCCTGTTGCCCGCGGGTCAGCCACGACGAGGCGCTGCTCGCCGCGATGGTCGGCGCCGCGGCGCACGGCGATCGGGTGCATTTCGACTGGCTGCTCGCCGAAATGCTGGGCGGCGACGCGCGCGAGATGCTGTTCGTTGCGCTCGGCAATTTCCTGCGCGCGCGGATATCGGGACGCGTCTGACCCGCCCAAGCAAAAGCCCCGCCGGATCGCTCCGACGGGGCCTTGTTTGCCACCAGAACCGCGATGCCTACATCGCATGTCCCGCGAGCGCCGCGAGCAGCAGCAGCGCGACGATGTTGGTGATCTTGATCATCGGATTGACCGCCGGACCGGCGGTATCCTTATAGGGATCGCCGACGGTGTCACCCGTGACCGCGGCCTTGTGGGCTTCGCTGCCCTTGCCGCCGTGATTGCCGTCCTCGATATATTTTTTCGCGTTATCCCACGCGCCGCCGCCCGAGGTCATCGAGAGCGCGACGAACAGCCCGCCGACGATCACGCCGAGCAGCAGCGCGCCCAATGCCGCAAAGCCCGCCGCGCGGTCGCCCGCGACCCAGCTGATCGCGAAATAGACGACGATCGGCGCCAGCACCGGCAGCAGCGAGGGGACGATCATCTCCTTGATCGCCGCCTTGGTCACCAGGTCGACGGTGCGCGCATAGTCGGGCTTCGAGGTGCCCGCCATGATGCCCGCGTCGTTCGCGAACTGCTCGCGCACGTCTTTCACCACGTCGCCCGCCGCGCGGCCGACCGCGGTCATCCCCAGCGCCCCGAAGAGATAGGGCAGCAGGGCGCCGAGCAGCAACCCGACGATGACATAGGGATTTTCGAGGCTGAAATCGACCGACAGGTCGGGGAAGAATTCCCTGAGGTCGGTCGTATAGGCCGCAAAGAGCACCAGCGCGGCGAGCCCCGCCGAACCGATCGCATAGCCCTTGGTCACCGCCTTGGTCGTATTGCCCACGGCGTCGAGCAGGTCGGTCTTTTCGCGCACGCTGTCGTCGAGCCCCGCCATTTCGGCGATGCCGCCGGCATTGTCGGTCACTGGACCATAGGCGTCGAGCGCGACGACCATGCCCGCAAGCGCGAGCATCGCGGTCGCCGCATAGGCGATGCCGATCAGCCCCGCGAGCTGATAGGCGATGATGATGCCCGCGACGATCACCAGCGTCGGCAGCGCGGTCGCCTCGAGGCTGACCGCGAGACCCTGGATCACATTGGTGCCATGACCCGTTTCCGACGCCTTGGCGATCGAGCGCACCGGGCGGAAGCCGGTGCCGGTATAATATTCGGTGATCCAGATGATGAGGCCCGTGATGATGAGCCCGAGCAACGAGCACCAGAACAGGTCCATGCCGGTGAAACCGCCATTGGCGCCGTCGCCGCCGATCGCGGCATCGAGGTTGCCCCCAAGCCCCCAGTGCAGCGCGCCATAGATGCCGATCACCGAGGTGATCGCGGTGACGAGGAAGCCCTTGTACATCGCGCCCATCACATTGTTCGATCCGCCGAGGCGGACGAAATAGGTGCCGATGATCGAGGTGATGATGCACACGCCGCCGATCAGCAGCGGCAGCGCCATCAGCACGCCGAGCATTTCGCCCGCGCCCTTCAGGAGCAGCGCGGTCAGCACCATCGTCGCACCGACGGTGACGACATAGGTTTCGAAGAGGTCGGCGGCCATGCCCGCACAGTCGCCGACATTGTCGCCGACATTGTCGGCGATCACCGCGGGGTTGCGCGGATCGTCCTCGGGGATGCCCGCCTCGACCTTGCCGACCAGGTCGGCGCCGACGTCGGCGGCCTTGGTGAAGATGCCGCCGCCGAGACGCGCGAAGATCGAGATCAGCGAGGCGCCGAACGCCAGTGCGACGAGCCCGTCGACCACGGTGCGATCCTCGCCGCCGACGCTCTTGCCCATCTGCGTCGTCAGCACCCAGTAAAAGACCGAGATGGCGAGCAGCGCGAGCCCCGCAACGAGCAGCCCGGTGATCGCGCCGGCGCGGAACGCCAGCGTCAGCCCCGATTGCAGCCCCTTTTGCGCGGCCGCGGCGGTGCGCACGTTCGAGCGCACCGAAATATTCATGCCGATGAACCCGGCGACGCCGGAAAGAATTGCGCCGATGACGAAACCGGTCGCGGACACGCCGCTGAGCGTCGCCGCGATGATGATGGCGACCACGACACCGACGACGGCGATGGTCGAATATTGACGCTTCAGATAGGCCTGCGCCCCTTCCTGGATGGCGGCGGCGATTTCCTGCATCTTCTCATTCCCCGCCGGTGCGCCGAGCACTTGCCGCGAGGTAATGAAGCCATAGAGCACGGCCAAAAGGCCGCACGCTATCGCGATCAGAACCGGATCGTTCATGCGTGTCTGTTCCTTCCCCATTGAACGGGATGGCCACAGCTTAGCAGTCGAGCACGTCCGACCTATTGTTGCCGGTTCGCCCTCTCCCCTGATGCGACCGCCCCAAATTTGGACCGCCGGGTTATGGGAAGAAAGGCTTTCGAGGGCAAGCCCGCAATGGCCGTCATCCCGGCGAAAGCCGGGATCTCGACGTTCCGTCATGGCGCATCGGCGAGACCCCGGCCTTCGCCGGGGTGACGACAAGGCCGATCAATGCATGAAACCGAGCCGGTCGGGCAGCGCGACGCGCCGCGCATGGTCGGTCAGCACGATCCCTTCGCCGACCGCCGCATGGCCGACCGGCGTGATCGCGACGTTCAGCCCTTCGGCGATTTCGCGGATATGGTCCGCCTCGCCCGCATCGGCTGCAAAAAGCAGTTGATAGTCGTCGCCCGCGGTCGCGGCGGCGAGGCGCGTGTCGAGCACGTCGGGCCGCACCGCGAGCAGCGCGGCCGACAGCGGCAGCACCTCCATCGCCAGCGCGATCCGGCAGCCGCTCGCCGCCGCCATCCGTTCGGCGTCGATCAGCAGGCCGTCGGAGATGTCCATCATCGCGTGGACGTGCGGCACGAGCGCCTGCCCGAGCGTCAGCTGCGGCTGCGGGCGGCGATAGGCGGCGAGGCAGGTCTCGTTAGGCTCGAGCTCGCCGAGCCGCATCGCGAGCCCGACCCCGGCGTCACCGATCGTTCCGCTGACCCATATCCGGTCGCCGGGTCGCGCGCCGCCGCGCGAGGGGACGTCGCCATCGGGCGCGCGGCCGATCGCGGTCAGCCCGAAGCTGCGCGGCGCACCCGCCGGCACGCGCACCGTGTCGCCGCCGAGCAGCGGCACGCCGAAACGCCGCAGCGCCACCGCGAGCCCCGACGCGAACGCCTCGTCCCACGCCGCGTCGCCGGTCAGGCTGTAGCCGAGCAATACGCCGAGCGGCGCCGCGCCCTTCGCCGCGAGATCGGACAGGTTCACCGCGACGAGCTTCCACGCGACGTCCTGCGGGGCCTCGTCGGGCAGGAAATGGACGCCCTCGACGATCATGTCGTGCGTGAGCACCAGCCCTTCGAACAGCGCCGCATCGTCAGCGAGCCCGCGCGCCGCGGGGTCGGTCGCGATGTCGCGCAGGCGGGCGATGAAATCGGCTTCGTTCATTGGGAAATCGTAATGGATAGCGCTATGGTATGAAAGATGCCGTAGCGGCGTGTCCCGGCGAAGGCGGGGACCCAGAGCGCATTTGCGCCACCGTCCGGCTCATCCGCTCTGGGCTCCCGCCTGCGCGGGAGCACACGGCTTTATTCTTCATGGCCGCTACTTTCGGACATCCTTGCCGATCGCGTCGAGCAGGCCATTGGCGAAGCCCGCTTCGCGCCCGTCGAAGAAGGCCTTGGCCACATCGACATATTCGCTCACCACCGCGCCCACCGGCACGTCGCCGCGCGCGATCAGTTCATAGGCGCCGGCGCGCAATATCGCCTTCATCGTGCGGTCGAGCCGGTCCATCGTCCAGCCGCTTGCGAGCCGCGCGGTGATCGCGGCGTCGAGCTCGCCCGCCCGCGCGAGCGTGCCCTTGACGATATCGTCGAAGAAGGGGACGTCGGCCTCGGCATATTCGGCGTCCTCGATGATCGCCCCGATGCGGTGCTGGTGGAACTCGTGAATCAGCTGCGCGACCGGCGTGCCCTCCATCTCGTGCTGATAGAGCGCCTGCACGGCGGCGAGGCGGGCGGCGGAGCGGGATTGGGCGCGTTTGTTCATGGTTTCTGCTTTTATCTCAAATCGTCATCCCGGCGAAGGCCGGGATCTCGACCTCGCGTCATGAGGCACCGGCGAGATTCCGGCCTGCGCCGGAATGACGAACATGGGGATCAAGGATGGTTTGGCTTCAATCTGTTCCGGACGCTGAGCGCATGGGCGGGAAGCCCCTCGGCTCCCGCGAGCGCCACCGCGGCGGGTCCGATCGCGGCGAGGCTCGCTTCGTCGAGCGCGAGGAAGCTGGTGCGCTTCATGAAGTCGGTGACCGACAGGCCGCTCGAAAAGCGCGCGCGGCGTCCGGTGGGGAGGACATGGTTGGGACCGGCGACATAATCGCCGATCGCCTCGGGGGTCTGGCGGCCGAGGAAGACCGAACCCGCGTGGCGGACCAGCGCGAACAGCGCGTCGGCCTCCACCGGGTCGACCGCGAATTCGAGATGCTCGGGCGCGAGCCGGTCGCACAGGGGAATCGCGTCGGCCAACTTCGGCACGACGATGATCGCGCCATTATCGGCCCAGCTCGCCTGCATCGTCGGCGCGGTGGCGAGCGTCGGGATGACATGCGCGACCGCCGCGGCGACGGCATCGGCGAAGTCGCTATCGTCGGTGAAGAGGATCGACTGGCTCGTCGGGTCGTGCTCGGCCTGGCTCAACAGGTCGGCTGCGATGACATGCGGTTCGTTCCTGGCGTCCGCAACGACGACGATCTCGCTCGGCCCGGCAACCATGTCGATACCGACGACGCCATAAAGCTGGCGCTTCGCTTCGGCGACCCACGCATTGCCGGGGCCGGTGACGACGTCGACCGGCGCGATCCTGTCGGTGCCATGGGCGAGCGCGGCGATCGCCTGCGCGCCGCCGACGCGCCAGATCTCGTCGACCCCGCCGATATGCGCCGCGGCCATGACGACCGGATTGACCTCACCGCCCGGCGTCGGGGTGACCATCACGATCCGCTCGACCCCGGCAACCTTCGCGGGCAGGATGTTCATCAGCACCGACGAGGGATAGGCGGCGCGCCCGCCGGGGACATAGACGCCCGCCGCATCGACCGCCCGCCAGCGCGCGCCGAGCCGCGCGCCGGCGGCGTCGCGATAGTCGCGGTCCTCCGGCAATTGCGCGGCATGATAGGCGCGGATACGCTCCGCAGCGAGGGTCAGCGCGTCGCGCAGCTCGGGCGCGAGCGCCTCATGGGCCGCGGCGCATTCCGCCTTCGAAATCGTCCAGCCGCGCGCATCGAGGTCGAAGCGGTCGAACTTCCGAGTATAATCGGCAAGCGCCGCGTCGCCCTCGGCCTTCACGCGCGCGACGATCGCGGCAACGTCGGCCGACACGTCGGACGCGCTCTCGCGCCGGTCGTTCACCAGCGCGTCGAAATCGGCCGCGAAGCCGGGCGCCGAAGTGTCAAGCCGCCGCATCGCCCTGCCCCACGATCTCGCGGAACCGCTCGACGAGCGCCGGCACTTCGGCCGAGCGCAGCTTGAACGCCGCGCGGTTGACGATCAGCCGCGCCGACACCTCGCTGATGATTTTCTGCTCTTCGAGCGCATTTTCGATCAGCGTGCGCCCGGTCGAAACCAGGTCGACGATGTGCGAGGCGAGACCCAGCTTCGGCGCAATCTCCATCGCGCCGTTCAATTTAATGCATTCGGCCTGAATGCCCTGCCCCTCGAACCAGCGGCGCGTCGTCGCGGGATATTTGGTCGCGACGCGGATATGGCTTTCACCGAGCCCCGGCGGCGCGCTGCCCGCCGGTCCCGCGAGCGACAGGCGGCAATGCCCGATGCCGAGGTCGACCGGCGCATAAAGCTCCGAATAGCCGAACTCGTCGACGACGTCCGATCCGACGATACCGAGCTGCGCCGCGCCATGCGCGACGAAGGTGGCGACGTCGAAGGCGCGCACGCGGATCAGCGAAATATGCGGCTGGTTCGTCCCGAACACCAGCGCGCGGCTCTTTTTGTCGAAGAAATCCGCCGCGGGCTCGATCCCGGCCGCCGCGAGCAGCGGCAACGCCTCGTCGAGTATGCGTCCCTTGGGGATGGCAAAGATGATCGGTTCGGGCATAAGCACGCGCGCACATAAGCGCCAGCGGGAGAAAGGGCAATGAGCGACCGGTATCAGTTTGTGGACATGGCCGAAACCGGACGCGCGGCGGTCGATACCGCCTTCGCCAACCAGGTCGCCTATTGCCGCAGCGCCGAGGCCCCCGTGACCGCGCGGATCGTCGCCGCTCTCGCCACGCTGCTGAAGCACCCCGACAGCGAATTCGCGCGCCGCATCGCGGCGTGGGAGGGCGCGCCGCTCGCCGACGCGCTGCCGCTGCGCGCCGCTGGCGGGCTCCACGCGCTGCACCTGTCGGGCGGAGCGCCCGAGCTCGCGCCCATCTATGCCGACAGCGAAGACATCAACGACGCCGCGGTGGTCGCCGGCGTGGTGCGGCGGCACGACGCGGCGTTGCTGCCATGGCTCGACGGCCCGCCGCAAACCAATGAGGCGGGCCGCTCGGCGAATTTCATCGCCGCGATGCTCTGGCTCGTCGATCAGGGCTTGCCGCCGCATTTCGAATGCCTCGAAATCGGGTCGAGTGCGGGGATCAATTTGATGCTCGATCGCTATCACTATGACCTCGCCGGCGTGCAGGTCGGACCGCAGCCTGGCGTGATGGGCTTCGCTCCCGAATGGCGCGGCCGCCACCCGCCGCAGCACAAGATCGACTTCGTGGGCGTCAAGGGCTGCGACGTCGCGCCGGTCGACCTCACCGATCCCGCGCAGGCGCTGCGCCTCAAGGCCTATATCTGGCCCGAGCATCATGTCCGCTTCGGCCGCATCGAGGCGGCGATTGCCGCCGCCGAGGCCGACCCGCCCGACCTCGTCCGCATGAGCGCCGCCGATTTCGTCGAGGCCGAGCTGGCAAAACCGCAGGCCGCTGGGACGACGCGCGTGCTGATGCACTCGATCGTCTGGCAATATGTCCCCGCCGACCAGCAGGCGCGCATCACCGCGGCAATGGAAGCCGTCGGCGCACGGGCCACGCCCGACCGCCCGCTCGCGTGGATCGCGCTCGAAGCCAATCGCACGCTGCATCTTCACGAACTGGTCGTGCGTCACTGGCCCGGCGGCGCCGAACCGAAGATGCTCGGCCGCTCGCACCCGCACGGCGCGTGGGTGGAGTGGACGGTTTAGAGCGGCGGATTCCCCACTATCCGCCCGCCTTGTCGCTGATCGCCTTGATGACCAGCGCCTTGTCGTCGACCAGGTAGCGCACCGCGAGCGCCTGCAACTCGGCGGGCGTCGCGGCCTCGACCTCCTCGATCGCGTGGCGGCTGCGGTCGAGGCGATCGGGGCGCGTCGAGGCTTCGGCGACATAGTTCATCCAATAGCTGTTCTCGCGCCGCGCCTTGACGAGCGCCTCGACGAACGGGCGGCGCGCGCGGTCGAGCAGGTCGGTATCGACCTGACGATCACGCAGGTCCTTCGCGATGCCGAACATCGCCGCACGCGTCGTCGCGATATCCTGATAGTCGACATTCGCCGCCGCGAAGAGATGGCCGAAATGCGGAAACTCGTCGGACAGGCTCGCCGCGGCGCCGGGGCTGTAGCTTTCGCCGAGCCGCTCGCGCAATTCCTCGGTCAGCTTGAGCTGCATCACGCGCGCGAGCAGGTTGAGCCGCATCGCTTCGCCAAGGTCGCTATCGTCGCGCGCCGGCCAATAGACGCGCAGCTCGGCCTGATCGGCCGGTCCCTTGTGGATCAGCGTGCGTTCGCTGGTGTCGGCCTGATATTCGCGCACGCGCGATGCGGCGCGCGGGTCGAAGGCGGCGCGGCGTTCGGGCAGCGCGCCGAATGTCGCCGCGATCGCGTCGATCGCCGCAGCCTCGTCGATGTCGCCGACGACGCCGATCTCGATCGCGCCATGCGCCAGGCTGTCGGCGATGACCGGCTTGAGCTGGCTCCAGTCGAGGGTGAGCAGCGTCGCGAGCGGCGGCGTCTGTGCCCGCGGATCGTCATTGGCGAGGATGCCGCCGACGTCGCGCCCCATCACCGCCGCGGGGGTCGCATCGTTCGCTGCATAGCGCTGCGGCAGCACGCGGCGGATCAGTGCGAGCCCGTCGGCGCGATAGCCCGGATGGGTGACATAGGCCGCCATCAGATCGGCCTGCAGCCGGAAATCCTCGGGCGAGGTCACGACCCGCCCCCCGAAGGCGTCGATGTCGGACCCGAAGCTCGGCGCGACGGTCTTGCCCGCAAAGATCGTTCGCAGATCGTCATAGCTGTGCGCCTCGAGCCCACCGACGCCGAGCGAGCCCGCCAGCGCGACCTTCGTCGGATCGTCGCGCGTCGCGAGCAGCGTGCCGCCATCGACGCGCACCGACAGCCAGACCTTGTCCTTCTGGAAATCGGTCCGCTTGATGTTGAGCATGACATTATTGGCAAAGCGGATGCGGCGGATGCCCAGATCCTCGACGCGCTCGTCCGACACCACGCGCCCCGGCGTGCCAAAGCCGGTGTATGCGAAGGCGGTACTTTCAGTCGCTGCGGGCGGCGCGACCGCGACCGCCTGCGACGCCTTCAATTCGGCGAGGATCGCGCCGGTGCCACCGTCGATCGGCGTCTTGCTGGTCACGCGCGCGAGCGGCGGGCTCATCCCCGAAACGCGCTGGCGGAAGGCGTCGGATACGGTCGCGGCGTCGAGCGTCGGTTCGGCCGCCGCGAACAACGCCGCGGTCGTTTCGGGGCGCACGAAAACGAAATCGCCATCGGCGGCATTGACGAGCCCGTCGGCGAGCGCCTCGCTGCGCCGCGTCGCCGCCCCCGCCACCGCGGTCTTGATCGCATTGCGCCGCCGCGCGAGCTGTTCGTCGACTTCGGACTGGGTAAAGCCATGCTCGACCGCGCGGCGATATTCCTGCTCGACCAGCGCGAGCGCATCCTTCCACGCGCCCTCTTTCGCTACCGCGCCCGCGGTGACAAGGTCGAAGGTCTTCCACCCTTCCAGATCGTTCACATAGCCCGACAGGATCGGCGAATCCTCGGCGAGCGCGAGCCTGGCAAGGCGCCGGTCGACGATCGCCTCGCCGACTTCTTCGGCGAGGTTGCGGATGCGCTTTGCCCTGGTATCGGGTTCGTCGACCCACGGCTTGAAGCGCGCGATCGTCACCCCGTCGTTGATCGCGGGATCGACGAAATCGTCGGCGGCCGACGCGCGATCATAGTCGATCGAGCCGAGGCCGGGCTCCGGCCCCGCAGGGCCGCGCCCCTGCCAGTCGGCAAAGCGTGCCTTGATTTTCGCCTCGACCGCCGCGGTGTCGAAGTCGCCGACCATCACAAGGGTCGCGCGCTCGGGACGGTAATAGCGATCATAGAGGTCGCGCAGCCGCGATGCGGGTGCGGTGCGGATCACCTCTTCGGTGCCGATCGGCAGCCGATCGGCGACGATCATGCCCGGCATCGCGAAAGCAAACTGGTCGGCAAGGTTACGCAGTTGATAGCTATCGCGCGCACGGCGTTCGGAGAGGATCACCCCGCGCTCGCGGTCGATCGCGGCGGGATCGAGCGTCAGCTCGCTCGCGGTCTCGCGCATCAGCATCAGCCCGGTGTCGATCAGATCGTCCGACGCGCTGGGCAGGTCGAGCTTGTACAGCGTCTGGTCGAAGCCGGTCGAAGCATTGGTGTCGGCGCCGAAGGCGAGCCCCTTCCGCTCGAGCAGCTTGATCATCTCGCCTTCGGGCACATGCGTCGAGCCGTTGAACGCCATATGCTCCAGGAAATGCGCGAGCCCGCGCTGGTCGTCGGCCTCGTCGAAGCTGCCGACGTCGAAACGCATCCGGATAATCACGCTGTCCCTGGGCGTTTCATTGTGGAGCAGCGCATATTTCATGCCGTTCGGCAGCACGCCGAAGACGATGTTCGGATCGACCGGCACGTCGCTGTCGGCATAGTTCCACGCGCGCGCCGCCGGGGTCTGCGGATTGACGGGAGCCGACGGTGCGGGCTGGGTTGCTGCGGTTGTGGCGAGGATAAGCAGCGGCGACAGCGCGATCGCGACGCGCCGGAACGGGAAAATGGTCATGCAAGCGGTTTGGCTTCCCCCGCCAAGGGGGTCAAGCTGCGCCGCCGATGCTTTCGACGGACGACGTTTCGAGCCGATCGGCGGGCTTCGCGGCGGCCGGCGACATCGGGGAAAACCCCCTCCTGTTCAGAGGTGACTATCCCCCAGATATTCGTGGACGCCCCATACTCCGTCATTGCGAGCGAAGCGAAGCAATCCAGAGTAGGCGTAAACCGCCCTGGATTGCTTCGCGCAGTTTATCCTGAGCGCCTGCAAGGCAGTCGAAGGGCTCGCAATGACGAGATCAGCGATGCGAACGGGTCAATCGCCAACCTGTTTCAGAGCGACGAAAGGCCTTGGGTGTCGTTTCCTGTCGAAAGCGGTCGTGCTTGCAAAGGATATGACCCCTCCGAAGAGGAGGGGCTTATATGCTCAGCTGCCCTTTTTCTTGCGGTGGGTTTCGAGGTCGAGCACCGCATTGTCGCCGCCCTCGGGCATCAGGCCCAGCCGTCGCGCCACTTCCTGATAGGCCTCGACCTCGCCGCCCAGATCGCGGCGGAAACGGTCCTTGTCGAGCTTTTCGTTCGTGACCATGTCCCACAGGCGGCAGCCGTCGGGGCTGATCTCGTCGGCGAGGATGATGCGGCTGTAATCGCCGTCCCAAAGCCGCCCGAACTCGAGCTTGAAGTCGATCAGGCGGATACCGACCGCGGCGAACAGGCCGCACATGAAATCGTTGATGCGGATCGCCATGTCCTGAATATCGTGCAGCTCTTCCTGGCTGCACCAGTTGAAGCAAGCGATATGCTCCTCGGCGATCAGCGGGTCGCCGAGCGCGTCGTCCTTGTAGCAATATTCGATGAGGGTGCGGGGAAGCTGCGTCCCCTCCTCGATCCCGAGCCGCTTCGACAGCGAGCCCGCGGCGACGTTGCGCACGACGACCTCGATCGGCACGATCTCGACCTGGCGGATCAGCTGTTCGCGCATGTTGAGGCGGCGGATGAAATGATGCGGCACGCCGATCTGGCCGAGCAGCGTGAACACATGTTCCGAGATGCGGTTGTTGAGCACGCCCTTGCCGTTGATCGTCCCGCGCTTCTGCGCATTGAACGCCGTCGCATCGTCCTTGAAATACTGGATCAGGGTCCCCGGTTCGGGGCCTTCGTAGAGGATCTTGGCTTTGCCTTCGTAGATCTGGCGGCGACGGGCCATGGCGTGCAACTTTCTGCCGGAACGAAAAGAATGACCCCGGCGACTGGCGACTCAGGAAGCGGCCGGCGCCGGGGCGAAGGAGCGCCCTATAGCGGCAAAGCCACGGCGCGTCATCCTTCACTTCGCCGGGTGCGGGAAGCTGAGACCCCGCCCCGTTTCAATCCTCGTCACCCTGACTTGTCTGGCGATTATCCCTATTGCATCCATATGCCCCGTCATTGCGAGCGAAGCGAAGCAATCCAGAGTGTGCGTAAACCGCTCTGGATTGCTTCGCTTCGCTCGCAATGACGAAATCCGGAATACGGATGCGAAGGGAATAATCGCCAACTTGTTTCAGGGTCCATGGCCCGAGACGCAGCTTACGCTTACGTCCACGTCAACTTATGCTTGCGCTCGCGTGCCGCGCTTGCGACGATAACCGCAATATAGACGGGAGAGTGTGTGATGAGCTTCGACCAGATTCGCCTCGACAAGCAGGAAGGGATCGCGCTGCTGACGCTGCACCGGCCCGACCGGATGAACGCCTTCACCACCCAGATGATGCTCGAGATCGTCGCCGCGCTCGACGAGTGCGACGCCGACGACGCGGTGCGCGCGGTGATCTTCACCGGCGCGGGCGACCGCGCCTATTGCGCGGGCGCCGACCTCGGCGGGGGCGCGGCGACCTTCGACTATGACAAGCGCACCGACAAGGCGGCGGCGCTCCCCGACGGCGTGTCGGCGAGCCCGGTTGGCGAGGATGGGACGATCGACTGGTCGCACCCGCTGATCCGCGATTCGGGCGGCCGCGTGTCGATGCGCATTTTCGACGCGAAGAAGCCGGTGCTGGGCGCGATCAACGGCGCCGCGGTCGGCATCGGCGCGACGATGACGCTGTCGATGGATGCGCGGCTCGCGAGCGACACCGCGCGCTACGGCTTCGTCTTCGCGCGCCGCGGCATCGTGCCCGAAGCGGCGTCGAGCTGGTTCCTGCCGCGCCTTGTCGGCATCGCGAATGCGGTCGACCTTTGCTATTCGGGGCGCCTGATTTCGGCGCGGGAAGCGCAGGACATGGGACTGGTGCAGTCGGTCCACGCCCCCGGCGCGCTGATCGACGCCGCGATCGCCAAGGCGCGCGAAATGACCGAGCAGAGCGCGCCGGTATCGGTCGCGCTGACGCGCCACATGCTGTGGCGAATGCTCGGCGCGCCGCACCCGATGAGCGCGCACCGCTGGGACAGCCGCGCGATCTTTGCCCGCGGACGCAGCCCCGACGCCGCCGAAGGGGTGACGAGCTTCCTCGAAAAGCGCGCACCCCATTTCACCGCGAGCGTCGCGAACGACTATCCGTGGTTCGGCGAGTTCGAGGATACGCCGCCTTATAGTTGAGAGCGGCGGCATTGGGGTGGTTAGCGGACGTTCGACCAACCCCTCCTCTTCAGAGGAGGGGCAGCGAGATTTGGGCGCTTCGCGCCCTAGTCGCAGCGGGGTGGTGCAAGGGCGCCTTGCGCGCTGTCGCGCGCCACCACCCCAAACCCCTCCTCTGAAGAGGAGGGGCTTAAGAACGTCCGCTCCCGCCCGCAAGCGGTCGTTCATACTCGACCGCTTCGTGGTGGTTAGCGGACATCCATCCACTTCGTCATCCCGGACTTGATCCGGGGTTCCATTCTACCAGCGCCGCGCCCATGGACCCCCCTGAGTTCACAAACGAAGTGCAACACCTCAAGCAGGTGGTGCCATGTCGAGATACCGTCATTTATCGCTTGAGGAGCGCTGTTCGA
>NZ_FZPA01000020.1 GCF_900188185.1 Sphingopyxis indica
CTTTGGTTCGTTGCAAAACCGCTGAATCAACGACTTGGGCGCGCGTCAAGCTAACCCGCTGACACCACTCAACTTAATTTCGGATCAGGCTCTAAGATGATCCCGCTGCAATCAGCTTACCCCATCGCCTTCCGATGCCGCCATGAGATCCATGAAGTTGCGAGCTGCTTCCCGGTCTTCCTCGTTCTCGAACGCGAGGTCGAGGTCGGGGGCGGACCCGAACATGTGCAGGAACGACCACAGTGCAAAGCGCTTGCCCCGGTCCTCCTCAAGGCCGAGATCGACCCGGCAATGCTCAATGCCGGCTGCAAAGGTGTCGGGAGAAACCCCGGAGAGGTCGGTGGTGGCAAAGTAGCGCTGCAGCAGATCGTCAAGTTGCATGACCGGTCCATAGTCGGGTCGGTGCCGAATGCACATCCAGGCAATTCAGATGAAGATGATGAAGGGCCCCTCAGGACCCAGGAGAAGTGCCCAAGAGGCCGCGACGATCGACCACGGTGATCCGGCGTGCCTTGGCATCGATCACCAGTCGTTCGGTGACGCCATTGCCCGGAAAGGCGACGACATAACGCGGATTGAGCGAAAGCATTTGCTCGTTGCGCTTGAACCCAGCGCGAGCACCAAGCCGACGATCAAGCGAGTAGGTCAGTTGCTGCACTTCGCGGCGTTCAGCCCAACTCGCGGCCAGGCGATCGGCTCCCTTGCCGTCGCCGCCATGGACCAGGAAGAGATCGGGAACCACATCGCGAACCTTGTCGAGCGTCGCCCAGATATTGTCGGCGTAGACACGCGCATCCTCGGCGCTCTCGAAGCTCTGGCGACCGCCGGCGAAAACGACCGGAGTTCCTTCCGGGATCAGGGCATGGCGCCGGTTCTCGGCGCGTGCGCGAAGGAAATCGCGGGCATCGATTACGGCCGAAGTGAGATTGCGCGAATGGCTCGCGCGCGACCCGGAAACGGGCTTCCACGAGGAACCGGTCTCGTCGCGGTATAGTGCTGCCGCCGCCTCACGCATCTGCTCCAAGGCCAGCATGCTGGCTTCGGCAGCCTGCGCGCGCTCGACCTGCTCTTCGAGATTGCTCGAATGCACTTCGGAGCCATCGGCCGTTGCGAGGAGGACACGGATCTCGTCGCCGGCCCGATCAAGCTGAGCCGACTTGCGGCTAGCTGCGCGGTGAAAGAGGTTGACCATACCCCAGGCAATATCCTCGGCATCGGCTTCCAGGGCAGTGTCGGAAAATATCGCGAAGAGGTCGGACCATATGGCACCAAGCGTCTGGTCGATCGCATCCTCGCAGGGAAAGTCGGTCTCGTTGAAGGGGGCTGGCCTGATGCTGAGGCCTGAAAGGTCGAGGCCGCTCAACTGGTCGATGAAGCTGTCGTACATGGGGTGTCTCCTGATCGCGGGGACAAGGAGAGGAGGCACCATTGCCTCAGCCCTGTCCGCCGGAGCCCGATCAGGGCCGGGTCAAGGGGCGTGACGCACCGCGTAGCGGGAAACCTGCGGCCCTAGGCTGGCGCGGGCAACACGGGCCGACGGGCCGCAGGTTGCGGCGCGCCCCGACCGGCCCAAGGGCCTCTCCCGGCGGACTGGGACCAGGCAGGATCAGGCCCCGGTGGCACAAGCGGATCGGGAGCGCTCGAAGATCGCTTCGCCGTTCGAGAACCGCCCGACAAGGCGCAGCTCAACGAACAGGTCGATGAACCGTCCCGACACCTGGCGGAGCCAGTGCCGTGCCCTCGCCGTTCGTGGGTTGTAGAAGTCGGCCTCCCAGTACCGCGCATCGTCGCGTTCGGCGAGCCAGATCGCGGCGAGCCCGCGCCAGGTCGATATGCCGCAATCGGCGAAGGCGTTGCGCAGGAGAATACGGTCCTCTCGTCCTCGCCATCCATCCACGCATTCGAAGGAAGGAAAGACCGCCTTCGCAGTATCGATGATCTCGTCGAAGAGGCACTCGTAAACCCAGTCGGCGTCGTCCTCTTCGCCGTCATCGAGCAGGCGGAAGGCCACTATGGAGCCGGTCGGATAGCTGACGGAACGTCCCATCTCACTGCTCCTCAGGCTGCATCAGCGAGATCGACGTCGGCCTCGCATTCGCTGGATTGCTGACCACCCAGTTCGAGCAGCAGACTGGCCGCTTCTTCGGCCTTGGCCGCAGCCGTCAGGATCGCGCACTCGTCCGATTTGAGGATCTTGAGCCAGGACGCTATGTAGCTGGCGTGATGGTCGAGGTGGGTGACCGGAAGACTCAGTTCGGCTCCAAGGATGGCCGAGGACAGTTCGGCGATCAGTTCCTCGGCGGCATAGGCCTCGCTGCCGAAGCGGTTCTTGAGATCACGATCGAGCCGCGAAGAATGACCCGTCCAGTGCGACAGCTCGTGAGCGAGCGTCGCATAGTAATGGTCATAGGCTTCGAAGAGTTCGGCTGGCGGCATGGTGACCCGGTCGCGCAGCGGCTCGTAATAGGCCTGGGCACCATGATGGCGCAGCTCGGCGCCGATATGGGCAAAGAAGGCATCGAGCCGGTCTTCGCGTCCTTCGGGCTCCAGCGCGGCGATAAGTGGCTTGGGATGATAAAACTCGGGAAGGCCGTCGCACTGATCCGCGTTGAACACGGCATAGGCCTTGAGCACGCGCCGGTTCTCGGTGTCAGCGTCGCCTTGGGCGTTCTCGACTTCCTTGGTGTAGCTCTTGTAGAAAATCGCGATGGTCGATTTCTCACCCTTGCGGACCTGTCCGCCGAGCGCCTGACACTGGCGATAGGTCATCCAGTAAGGCGAGGCGTAGCCACAGCCATCGGCCACCATCCACAACCAAAAGGTATTCATGCCGCGATAGGGCGTTCCGCAGGAGCGCAAGGGCCGCGAAACCGGCACGCCGCGCCACGGCTTGGCCCAGGGCTTTGTGCCTTGCTCGAGCTTTTCGATGATGGCGGCGGTGATGCGCTGGGCTGGCGAAGCTGAAGCAGTGCGGCGGGATTTGGTCATGGAAGGTCTCCTGATCGCCGGAACGAACTTGTCCCGGTTCAGAAGAGCAAAGCTCCCTCCCCTCTCGTTAAGGAGAACGGCTATGCGCTATCGCGCCAGTCAGCAAAGAGTTGCCGACGATCGCCTCCAAAGCGGCCATAGTATCAGTCGGCTCGATCTGTCCGCAATGTTCGACGATCCGGAACGGCAGGTTATGGGGGTGCAAATTGGGATAGCGGCCGGTCCGGAAGGTGGCTGCGCGCTGTTATCGCGCATGCTAGCTTAGGTGGATGTCCCTGACGCGCGACAATCACTACGTACCGCAATGGTATCAGCGACTATTCTTCGAGCCCGGCGAGAGCACGCTCGCGTATCTCGACATGGCACCTGAACGTCGCCGTCTTGAGGACGGCCGCGAAATCATCGGTAAAGCGTTATTCCGTTCTCCGCCAAAGCGTTGCTTCTTCCAGACCGACCTCTACTCGACCTTCTTCGGAACGCTGGTCAACGACGAGATTGAGCGCAAGCTATTTGGCGCGATCGACGACCGCGGGTCGAAGGCGGTGAAGGCCTTTCTCGGCACGGATGAGTCGGCATGGCACGACCACTTCCAGAACCTGTTCGAATTCATCGATGTCCAGCGGCTGCGCACGCCCAAAGGTCTCGACTGGCTGCGCGCGCAATATCCCACTTTGAGCCAAAACGAACTGATGATTGAGATGCAGGGTTTGCGCAATCTCCACTGCACCATTTGGACTGAGGGCGTCCGGGAGATCGTCTCGGCGGAGGAGGCAGGCACCAAGTTCATTATCAGCGATGCGCCGGTCACCATCTACAACCATGCTCTGCCACCCAATTCTGAGCTCTGTGCTTACCCTGGCGATCCCGGAATCGCGCTCAAGGCATCGCAGACCCTGTTTCCGCTGAGCCGCGACTTTTGCCTGATCCTGACCAATCTTGAATATGCCCAGGCGCCTGAAGGCCCGGCGCTCGAGAAACGGACATTCGCGCGCAACTATCGAAACTCAATGGTCAGCACGGTCGCGTTCGTGCGTACGCGTAAGCTCAATGATCATCAGGTTGCACAGATCAACCTGGTGCTCAAATGCCGTGCGCGCCGTTATATCGCTGCCGGACGCGATGAATTGCTGCATCCCGAAGGCTCGGTTACCGAACCTTGGGCCGAGTTGCGCGAGACCTTGCTCCCAAGGGACCAGCTTTATGAATTTGGCGGGGAAATCTACGCCAAATTCGAGGATGGGCACGTGCATTTTCAGGATGCGTTCGGGCGTACCGAAAAGCCCCGCGAATTCCTGCTCAAGCCCGCGCGTTCCAAGCCGCCTAAGCCCGGTGACGCCTGTGGCTGTGGGTCGGGCGACGCCTATCGCACATGCTGCAAACCCCGGCCGGCAGCCTTGCGCCCCAGCTGGGATGAGAGCTCGATTCGCGAGCGCAATCTCAGCCTCCACCGCGGCATCATCAACATCTTGAGACTCGACCCCGGCAGAGACTGGACGACCGTCCGCCGCGAACTGACCGACGAGCAGATCAGCAAGGTCTATCATCTCTATGAAGCGCTGTGGCCGCTCGAGACCGATCTTCTTAAATTACTTCCCAAGCCCGACGGGCGACCTCGTGCGGTATTCACCGGTTCAATCCATCCTGAAACGCTCATCGAGTTCGCCTTCGCCGCGCCGCTCTATTTCGGCGAGCTGATCGTGGAGCACCCCTTCACGCATAACGGCGCCGTTGCTGGCAAATACAAGCCGGTCGATAACCCGCGCAGCTATCATCTCGAATTCCTGAAGGCGGTCGTCCTTTTTCTCAACATCATGCCGCTGGTCGATCTAGGACTCGTCAACCTGATCCCGGACCCGTGCAATTTCGACCTCCATCTACGCGACCAGATGATGCGCATGGCGCAGGAGCGCGCAGCCGGCATGACCTTCGACTCCAAGGACGAGCCGCGCGTAGATGCCCTGTTCCGCCGCGACTTCAAACGCCACTTCCTCATGTGGCCGGATGACGGGCTGATCGCGCAGTTGAGGGACGATTTTCCCGACATCACGGATACGGGCATTGCCGATATGCTGAAGGGCATCGAGCATCTCAAGGAAGCCGACCCGCTCGTCGCGCTTGCTGAAGACATCTTTGGCGGGGGGAAGCAAGGTGGGCAACTTCAGCTGTTCAAGCTCTCGCCCAACTTCGAAATGGCGATGTACCTGGCGCAGGCGACCGGCGCGGCGATTATCACCGATAGCCGGTTTCGCTGGCGCGAGCTGCAAAGCGCGTTGCGACCGCGCTACGGACCAGTGGTCGGGCATCTTGGCGGACTGGCGCGGGAGATTGAGCGCGCGACCTTCCATTTCCCTGATGACACGCTCGATGTAGCTCGGCTTGGTTTCGATGGCGGGCTCGATGGTTATCCGAGATTGATTGGACAAGTGTTCACCTACCTGAGCCGGATCGCGGCGCGCGGGCCGAAACCCAATTGGGAGGCGGCCGTCGCTGCCCGCTTCGCGCGAGACCACAAAAAGGCTCAAGCTGCGATTGCTAGCCGAGGACTTGATGGGAGCAGCGGCCGCGTCCGCTGCGCCTTCCCGGCCGGCGGAATTCAGGACAACACCGTCAATCGCCTGCTGCTGATGTCTAGCTCGGAGCATCATCTGCCGGGAGTGCCGATGGCGTTCTTCATCGAGCCGCCGACGCGCGAGTTCGCACCGGGTCAGGCGATCTTGGCCAACCCCATCGGCTGAGTTCCTTTCCGGGGCATGGAGTGCGCGGACTCTCGGCACGGCCACGGACAGTTTTTTTGGTTCCGTTGACACCAAACCCTTCCGGAAGTATTGGTGTTATCAGAACCAAAGAGGCCAATCGTGCTTAAAGATCTGCCCCGTGTCTCATCCGCTCGCGCCGCCCAAATCGTTGATGTCGGGTATGAAGGCTTCCGCTCCTACCTGAAACGCGGCTTGCTTGGCCGGGTCGGGATGTTGCCCGGCTTCCATCGGGCGGGCGCGGATACTCACGACGATCCGATGCCGCGTAGCGGGTGGATGTCGTTTGGCTTCGCCGACCTGTGCCTGATGCGGATCGCCAAGCTGCTTATGGACGCCGGGTTCACCTTTGCGAGCGCCAACGGCATCGTGTCGCAGCATGCGATCTGGAGCAGGATGGCGCATGACGATGCGCCTGTAGAACGCTTCCTCCTTATTTGGCCGCCCTATGGTGATCACATCATCTTCGATCCCGGCGATCTGCATCATTTGCCTAAACGGCTCGAAGAAGCAGGAGCACAAGGCGTGTACACCTTGCTCAATCTTGGCGATGTCGAACGTTATGTAGCCGAACGTCTTGAACACGATATCTGAGCACACGGGGGAGATGAGATCGTGAAGAGGCAGCAGTCGACCACGACCGATAACACCACGCGGTCGGAACCGACACCGGAACAAGCGCTGACCCAGCTTCAGGCCGCTTTGCTAACCCTCAAGAACAGCGGCGACGAAGGTTTTGAAGGCCTCGCCGCGGCACTGCTCGGCGCGGCGACGGGCATGACCTTCCGGCTGGCCATTTCAGGAACCCAGGACGGGCAGGATGGCCGAGGGGATCAGCGAGATGGCGCGATCAGCTTCGAGGCCAAGCTCTATCGCTCGAAACTCGCCAAGTCGGCGGTCACATACAAGGCGACGGAGATCGTCGCCAGCGACGACCCGCCTGACCTTTGGATTCTCGCAGCGACCATCGGCGCATCGAGCCAGATCGTGACCACGCTGCGTGCCGCCTTCGCTAAAGTCGACACCAGCCTGTTGGTGCTCGACTGGCCCGCCAATACCGCGCTCCCGCCGTTGGCGCTGCTCTGCGCGATGGCACCGGACGTCTGCTCCGACTTTGTCGCGCGGTACAGTCAGACAGGGATGGACAGTACAACGCTGGACGCCGCGCTTAGGACGCTGGCGACGCTGCCTTCGTTCCCGGCGAACGCCGCCGAACTGCGCACCCAACTCAGCGAACCGTTGCTTGGCTTGGCGGCGGCACGGGCCGCCAATCGCACCATCTTCGAAGGGCTGTTCACGCGGGTAGACGACGCACGCCATCGCTTCGGCCAGCCGCTCGCCCCGGGAGCACCGCATGCCCTTGCGCCGATTGAGCGCGCACGGCGGGCTGATCTTGACGCCCTACTACTGGCCTCGCCCGCCCGCGAGATCGTAGTGGTGGCCGGCGAACAAGGATGCGGCAAATCCTGGCTGGTCGCGCAATCCTGGCGCGGCCAAAAGGACGCGCCGTTCCTGATTTTCCTCACAGCGGCCGAAGCGGTCGCCGCGATGGCGATGCAACCGCCAGAGTTGATCGCGCGCTGCCTCATCGAGCAATCCGGTGGCATCGTGACCAGCCAGCGGCTCGACCGCTGGACACAGCGGCTCGAACGCTGGCGGGGCCGGGCATTTGCCACGCCGCAGTTCGTGCTGGTGGTGGACGGGCTCAACGAGCGCGCCCGTACAGATTGGGCGCCTTGGCTCTCCAGCCTCGCCAGCTATGCTGCGACAATCGGCGGGCGCGTCGTCGCGACCAGTCGTGCTAAATACTTCCGGCGCCTCGACGACCGTTTCTCGGTGCCGCGGCGCACTATCACCCTCGACAATCTCAGCGATGTCGAGCTCGATCGCGCGCTCGTTGTCCATGGCATTCAGCCGGGCCAGATCGCGCGCCGGGTCCGCCGGTCGCTACGCAACCCGCGCATTCTGGGCATCGCGTTCGATCTGCTCGATCGCGGGCAAATCCACTCCGCCGAGGAGATCAGCATCGAGCGGCTGTTGTTCGAGCATGTCCGAACGCAGCAGAGTGAGGCTGCGCAGGGCGAGACGCCATGGCAGTTTGCCCGGCTGCTCGGTGAGCATGCCCGCATCATTCGCGAGCGGATCGAGCGCCAAGCGCCGCAAGACCAGCTTATCTTCGACAGCTATGAGTTTGCAGTAGCACCGCGCTACGATCTGCCGCGCGACCTGCTGCCCGTGGTCGAGGAGCGTTTCTTCACCGCTGTACAGGGCCAGCCCGACCTCTATACGCTGACCGACGAGGGCCTCATCTATGCCTTAGCGCTTGCTACCATCCGCGAATTGCGGACAGCTTGGCGGAACGGCCGGCCAGTTGCCGAACGACTTGCCGAGATCATCGAGCCGGTCGCCGCCCTCGACCTCGTGACCGATGTGCTATTCGCCGCTGCGCTGCTGGCCAGCATCGACAGCGACATTGACCCGGTGATCGGTGCTGCCCTGCTGGCGCGCCATGCCACCCAGCAGAATGCCGATGAGGACAGCTTTCCGGCCTATTGCGGGATCGTGCGCAACATGCCTGGTGCGGCGCTGGATGCCTTGTTCGCGCTCGCTCTCACCGAACCCCATGCGCAGCATCGCGACTGGCTGATTCACGCGTTGCGCCGCGCACGCAGTGATGTTGTGGCCTGGCCGGTCATCGCAGAGCGTATCGATCAGTGGCTGCGGCTCTATTCGCTCAATCCTAAGCACGGGTTGATGCCGGGTGAAAGCGATGCCGCGAAGCGCGCCGAGGGAATCGCGAAGAACGAGCAAAAGATCGCCGAGCGGCTCAGCGCGTTGACGCCGTGCGAACAGGCGATCGTCGACGCGAAGCTGGTTCGCGACGACCAAGTGAATGGGGTGACCCTGAGCGAGGATGCCTTTGCGCTCCTCGCTGGCATGCCGCTTGCGCGTTTTGCAGAAGGGCTGATGTGCTGGGGGTTCGCGCGGTCGATCAATGGCGGCTATCGCGTGCCGTGGAAGGATTTCGCCTCTGTGGTCCAGCACAACCCCATCGACTGGTTCGAAACTCGCGACGCGTTGCTTGCCGCCAGCGCCTGTTTCGCGCGTGATGAAGCCTCGCGCACGGGGCAATGGGCGTTGGTGTCGATCCTGCGCGCGACCGGCGATGCCGATGACGGCGCCCGGGCAGAAGTGATCGCCCAGGCCCTTACGCCTGAATGGCAGCACTTCGAGGGATGGCGGCTTGTCGAGCGCTATTGCGCGACCGATCCGTGCGATCCCGCGTCCGAGCGTCCCGATAATATCGCCGAAACAGCCGAGCGCGTGGAGGGGCTCGATCCGAAGGGTCTCATGATTAACCGCTGGACTGGGGAGAATGAGCATTTCATCCGCGAAGCGGGGCCAGGCCTCGCGCGGTTCGCACCGAAGCCGGCGGTCGCACTCCATCGCGCGCTAGCGCGCGATCTGCTGACGCGGCCAAGCGCTGTCGCGACGCTCGCCATCCAATGGCTTGGCAGCGCCAATGTCTTGATCGAACCTGACGTTGTGGCGGCGATGGCGCGGCGTGCCGGCGAACTCTCCCATCCCGAGGAGCCGAGTGGGGCAAGGGACAAGGATTGGGTCGTGTCGCAATACCTGCTCGTCGCCGCCTTCGCCCACCTTGACGGCGAAGCGCAGGTCGAGATCCTGCTCAATCTTCCCGAACATGGGCCGCCGCTGCTCCAGCTTGATCAGGTTTACCGTCCGGCAAGCGAAGCGTCTGTCGACCGTCTCGTCGATCGGGCGATCGCATCGAAAGAGGAACACCGGCTGCTGATGGCACTCGCATTCGTGCGCAGCTCCGGCTCACCGCTCAGTCCCGTGACGCTCGATCGAATCCGTGCGCTGACCGATCATCTTAGACCCTCGGTGCGTGGCTTGGCGCTCCAAATTTCCGCTGAGCATCCCGACGACGCGCAGCTCACCGCCTTTGTCGAAAGCGGCTGGAGCGCCGCATCGCTCGATCCCCGCGAAGATTTCTACGAGCGCTGGCATGGATCGTCGATGATCCTGGCCGCCGCCGAGCGCCAGTATCTCACCGGTGCCGAGGCCGTCGCCCGGATCGCGCCCGAGCGCTACAGCGATGCCGCCCGCCGGCTCGGCAATGCTGCAGTGGGGCGCCCGCTCGCGCTCCTCCTGCAGCAGGCCATCGCTCATGTTCTCGAAGTAGAGCTTCCATTTCGGCCACCGCGTATCTCTCAGAGCGGCATCGCCGAGGCCGATGCCATCGCGCGTTTTTCGCTTGAGGATGATGACGAGGACCTGTCAATTGACCAGCGCTTCGCGCGCATGAACGAGAGCGATGAGGCCTTCGCGTTACGCCAGAAGGCAGGCTGGGATCGCTTCCGCGCCTTCGAGATGGCGCTCAACCGCAGGGGCGCCGAACTCATTCTGCGCGACATTGGCGCGCGCGCCGTCAGTGCCATCGCTGAATGCGATGGCCCGGTGCTCCAGGCTATGGCGCAACAGATTCTCGAGCTGCCGTCGTCAAGCCTTCCTCGTGTCGCCAATCTCACCTCGCGTATCGCACGCGCACTGTCTGAGTCCGACTCCGATTTCAGTGCGACGCTGTTCCGGCTCTGCGCTGGTCGCGAAGCCTATGTGCGCATCACACGCACCATCGGGTCGATCCCGCTGATGACCTGGGATGTGTGGCATAGCGCAGACACCCCGGCGATCTACGCGCTGCGGCGCGAGCGGTTGCGCGGCAGTGCGAGTGACCATGACCTCGCGCTTGAGGTCCTTGCTGCCTGCCACGCCGGATACCAAAGTTTCCTAGAGGATTTTGCCGCTGGCGAGATCGCCACGGGCCATCCGGTCGCGACGGCGCGCGCGCTGATGATCCTTGGCTTTGCGGATCAAAGCGAGGCGGCTCAGGCGATGCTCGATGAATTCAGCAATCATGGCGGCATGGTCGGACGCGCGGCCGAAGCAGCGCGCTTCGCCTATCAGCGCAACAGCTGGTCCCGCCACTGGTATCGACGCCTAAGTGAAACTGAGGGCCGGATCGATTTCTGGCGCTACGGCACGCTGCTGGGCAAGATCGTCGATGCGCGTATTCTGCTTTGGGCCGCCGAGCCGGCGGAAGGCAGCCTGCTCGATCGGTTCGGCTCTTCGCTCGATCGAGGCATTGAGCGCCGGATCGAGGCGTGGAAGAAGAAACGCGAGAACAAGCTGTTCGGCGAAGATCAGCCGCGCGACGTCTACCTCAAGGCCGCGCCTGCCGGGTTCGATCTCGGCGCGAAGGATGTTTATTCGGAGAAGCTCGATGAACAGGAATAAAGATACTGCCAAGCGTTCTTGCGCGTCATCCGGTTGATGCCTGCGACCATCTCGACGTCACATGTGGTGAACTGCGGGCAAAAATTGGCATGGGCCGGATCGTTCGACAGGAACAGGCAATGCCGGCTCGACAGTGGCAGCAGCATCGTCGGCTTATTGTTGAAGTCGATCAGCGGATTGCTTGAGGTGAGAAACCTCTGGTCGCGCTCGGGCGGAATGACGTTTACGGCGTAACAGAGCGGGACATAGGTTCGCCAGTTGTCGAGCGCCGTCTTCAATCGGACGACGAGCCAATGATCTTCGCTCCAGTGACCGACCTTGTCGGCATGAACCGCTTCGAGTTCGCGGCGCAGCCGTGGCTGATTATGGTGCATGAACGAGATCGCCACCGCGAGCTTGCTGATATCCGCCGGGAAGCGCCCATCCAAGATTTCGGCGATGATTTTCGAGGCGAAGCCATCGATCACCGCAATCTGCTTTTCGGCCCAGTCCGAGGCGTAGCCAGTCGGCGGATTCCGCAGCGTGTTCCAGCGGTTCTTGAAGCCGAAGCGCTCATTATTACCCGATGTGACGACGCCCGTCTCATGATCGAGCCGCCATAGCGCGCCGTCCGCATTCTCGAATCGACGTAGATAGTAGCGTGGCGTGTAATGATGGCGCTTCGAGACAGTCATCGGGCATCAGTAGCACAAAGAGATATTGGAGGCGGACGTAGCTTGCTTGCCTTAAGCCGAGACCCAAACCATCCGGAAAGGCGTAGCCGTCGCGGAGGGCGACGAATCGGGCTGAAGCTGACCAAGGCGCAATCGCGGGCGACGGAAGCCTAGTTTCCGGGCTTTGCCGGACGAGCGAACCAGCGGTCCCGGAAAGAGGGAAATTCGCGCGCGTAATAGTTGGCGATCTCGTCGAAATCTTTTTTCCGGTTCGGTTCATCCTCGCCGACTTCCCCCGCGCGCTTTTTCCAGTAACGCAGCCCGTTCCAAAGTTTTGAGATAATTCGACGCGGCACATCCTCTCGTGTCGAGCGCAGTCGCTGGGGATAGACGCCGGACACGATATAGGGCCGCCGGTCGCTCCCCTCACCATAAACGCCGTTCTGCGCCGACCACAGTGCATGTGGCAGCGCTTTTCCAAAATGCTTGCCGAGTATCGAGACTGCGACCGCTTCGGCCTCAATGTCGCTTACCGGATAGAGTGTGCCGATATAGGCGCGCGCGTCGGTGAACATGAACCGGCCGGCAAGCTCATGCCACGAGACACAAGCGTTGTTGAAGATGATCGGTGATCCTTCGCAGGCGAGCGCTCTCGGCATTGGCAGATAATTGTTGTCCGCCATCGCCAGCACCGCCGATCCCAGCACCCGGTCGAGTGGCTCGGTATGAATGGGCTCGAAATCTTTGTCTCGGACTAGCTCTGACCAGTCGCGGATGGCGCTCCCGACGTAGAGGTCAGCCTTCGCAACCGGGTCGTTCCAATCGACCCCGTCCAGCGAGTGGAAGCGGTTGTACTGCATGACCCGCAGTATGTCGTCGTCGTCGGTGTGTCCGACGCCGATCGCCACATCGACTATCAGCCTGCGATTGATGCCCTCGCTGTCGAGATATTCGTAGGTCCAGCGATAGCCCGACGCATCGCCGCAATGCGTCGCGAAGAGGAGCAGGTCATAGGGAAACAGATCGACCATTTCGCTGACGGCCCGGACGTTCGCGCCGCCACCTTCATAGCCACGGACGAAGATCTTGCGCTCGGGAAGGAGCTTTGCCGCCGCCTCGATCTCAGGTGCCGCAACCTTCTGGGGATTGACCAAAACCGCTATATTAGTGCCGCGCGTGCCCTGCTGCTCCGCTGCCAGCCCATTTACGATTGCGCGGCCGAGATCGGGATAGGTGAACAGATGCGTTCCCGGCAATTCGGGAAAGGCGATGCCTATCGGTAGCTGCCGCACGATGAATGTAAGCGAGCCATTCGCGGGCAAGTCCACCGCTCCGACCAACTCACGCATCCTCGCTGAAAGGCGCGCGCGCTCCGCCGCCGCGTTCACACCCGGGGCATCGATGCTGTAGAGCGCTTCCAGCAACGCCTTCCCTTCAACCTCGTCTGTCTCCTCAAAGATGTGCAGCCCGGCATTCAGGGAATATGCGTAGTTTGCCGCGATGACCTCGGAGACCGGTTCATGCGCCTCACAGATCACCAGATGGCCCGACTTTGAGGGCACCGCGTGACGGGGAGACACTTCGTCTGTAAATTCGATCAGGCGACCAGCGTAGAGCGCTGTAAGCAGGCCGAGGCCGATGCGATCCCGGCCCCAGACGAGCCGGTCACGTTCCACGCGCTTCGGATCAACCGACAGCGCCGCCACATCGTCGAAGCCGATCACTCTGGCGTGATTGTCCGGCAGCCTTGCGATCAGCGATTCACGTGCCGCCACCGAAAGACCGGCGAGAAGTGTCGATTTCGCGCCGGCACGGCTGATCGTCGCGATGCGCCGGATAACATCCGGTGCGTGATCAGGGCGGGTAAGGCGTGGCCCGTCGATGACTGGCAGATAGGTATCGCGGCGTGCAAGCGCGCTGCTGATCGCGGCCGCCAGTTCAGGATCGTCGGAGACGATCGCTTCATTCGACAAGTTGGGGCACTTCACGCGCATCTGGCTAATATCCACGCCGTTGCTATCCCGTCCATCGACAGCATGCACAACGAGGATGATTGCGATGGCTGCCGGTGAACGGCGCTGGGTAAAGCCTCGATTACAGGCTGAAGACGGACTGAGACCGCAATCGGGAAGAACTGGCCCAGATCGTGTCCGGCATTTCGGCGGGACTGTCTGCATCTGATAGCGTCACACCGCCATAAACGCGGTATCGCCAGACGGTCAGATGAGGATCGTCGGTGGCCTGGGCGCCGTCGTAGTTGATCAGCCCGTCACCGAGCGATCGTGTCACTTTGGCCCGAGCATTCATCGTTAGGAGCGACGTCATGAGCGGCTCGGCGACACTGGCTAGGGTACCCGCTCCGATGAAATAGTCTTTCGGGATCACCACCCCGAAATGGTGGGCAGCAAGACCGCGGGTCATCAGCGCGAACAAGGCGTCCAGCTTCTCGCCGTGGAACGGGAGCGTGATCGTGCGTTGCGTGATACCATTCTCGGTCAGCCAGGCCTCTTGGTGACCGGCGGCGAGATCGCGATGTAGCCGACGATTCCCGGCCAGTCGACGCGGCACCTCGGTATCGAGCATCACGGACGCGGTCGGGTGACGACTCCCGAATGGCAGCACTGCGACCAGATAATGCTCGAGTTGCGACTTGGCATTGTTGCACGGTCCGCAGGCCGCGACCTTGGGAATGCTATCGCGATGTGCGACCGGCATGAATTCGCGCGCGATCACGTGGTCGGCAGTCTCAGATATCCCTTCGACGCCGCAATAGACGCAGATCTTCCCCTTGAATTTCTTGCTCATACCCGTCGCTCAAACGCATTCTCGGCCGATCATATCGTAAGCTCGCCAATGTGCTTTGTAACTAGGCGAAGAACGGGAGACTACCGAGATAAAGCGTCGACAAGAGGCGCCCTTTCCGGACATCCGAATCAAGCCACGGCTCGGGGAGCCAATGAACGAATGGCCGCTTCTAGGGAGGCACAAAAGCGCCTCGAACGACAGCTATCAGGCGGTCTTGCCCCTAAAGCAGAACGACCTTCCTGTTCGGCGCAGCCGTCAGCCGAAAGCGGCGTAGCGCGATCCCCAGCTCCGCAAAGCAGGGTGCCAGCCCATGCGGCAGGTCGCCCTCCGGCATGACCAAGGTCCGTACGATCCCGGTGCCCATGCCGACAGAGTGGGCCATCAGCTGTCCAATCGCCGTGTAAAGGGACTGCCGCCCGCAGTCAGTCTTCACCTCGTAGATCTCAGTCATTGTGTCGTCTACCTTCACCATCAGGTCGACGAGCAGGCTGTTGACTACGCGCTCGCCCTTGCAAGCCTTCCCCTCTCGATAGTCGCGAAGTGCCTTTACGACATCGCCATGGTAGGAAACGTAATCGATCTCAGCGCGCCGACGGCCCTTGCGACGGCCCGAGGCCTCTTCCCTAAACTCGTCCCACTCGGCGATCTTCTGGCGCACTGCTTCGTTGTCGAGGCCTCCGCGATTCACCGCGTCCTTGAATTCACGTACGTTGCAGACGAAATTCCAGATGCGTCCGGCAAGATCGGTATCGTTGACACGACCAATGACGATGCCGGACCGTAGCCCTCCATTGGTTCGTTCGACGTCGACGAACTCACGGTCGGACCAACTCATGAAGGCCCCTCTTCCCACCCCTTTCTTCCCGCCACCGACGCTCCCGTCGTGCATAAGATAGGTGGCGCCCGTCGAAGGATCGCGCGAAGAAGCCAGCGACCGACGCGCAGTTCGAGGTGGTTGGGACGTTGATCTCCACGGAAATCATTTGCGAGTAGCGCTTGTTGTCGAAAACGCCGAAGGCGTTCCACCGTCGCGGCACCTTAGCATCGGCGGCGTTTGAGAAAGCGGCCCAGAGGGAGCCGTCGCCGTTGGCGTACATGATCTCGTCCACGTTCCCGCTCGGGAAGCCGATGTTGCGCTTACCGATACGGTGAAGATGCCCAGTCACCGACGCCTCCATCGCTTTCTGCGCTTCACTCTTTTCCTTGTTGCCCTCAACTAGAACCAGCATCGATCACCGCTTTTCAATTCCATACAGTGAGTTAGATCATGTGTTTGTGGCGTGTCCCTGCCGTATTGCAACACTGTAGGGTGACGAGAGTACTCATGAGTGTGACAGAAATTTGCCGGACAGGGCGAACGGGGGGAAGTTGAAGGTGCCGATCAGGAAGCGGTTTGAGACGCGAGAACCGACCGATTATTATGGTGTGGTCGAGGAGGTGGTCGATGCCGACCCCAACAATGCGCGTACTCGTTCTTTTCTATTGATCGACGCCGTGCGCGCTGACCTGTTCGATCGCGATGGCGCCCAAGTGATAGAGAATCGCGGCGCCTTAGCATTGATCCGCGCGATGTCGACACCTAGGCGCTGGGAGGAACAGTTCGGGCTGGGCGAAATTAC
This sequence comes from Sphingopyxis indica, assembly GCF_900188185.1. Lineage (GTDB taxonomy): Bacteria > Pseudomonadota > Alphaproteobacteria > Sphingomonadales > Sphingomonadaceae > Sphingopyxis > Sphingopyxis indica. Next base: position 16,141 of record NZ_FZPA01000020.1, read on the forward strand.
GAAGGGTGAGTGGCTCTCTTTCCGTCTCGACGACAGCGGCGAGATTCCGCGGGCTTGGGAATTGCGCGCCGACAATAATTACGCCGCCGGGCCGTCGCGTTCGATCGCAGCAATGCGGCGGCTGAACAGTTCGGGCGCGATAATGCAGGCGGGCGACGACAAGCTTGTCATGAGCCTTATGCGCACCACCAGCTTGCCCACGCAAAAGCAGCCGCGGGTTAGCGCCGACCGGGCGATGGGTCGCCTGGGAATTGACGGTAACATCGAGATCATCATTCTTGATGTCGGGCAAGCGTCGGCCGCACTGATCAAGCGTAATGGCAAGGCAATCGGTTTCTTCGACGTCGGCGCGCCGATCTGGTTCAACAAGGGCTCGTTGCCCAAATCTATTTCCCATCCGTCAGTGCCGGGCGGGTTCGTCATCCTGTCACACTGGGATTTTGATCATTTCGATCTTGGGCGACGACACCAGCCCTATCGTAAGCTCGACTGGTACGCGCCCGATCAGCCGGTCGGTCCTAACACCGCGCGGTTTCAGGCAGATCTTGGCAATCGCCTGACTTTCATCGACGGCCCTGCGAGCGGAGGCGGGTTCAGCCTGGAACGGGGCACTTCAACCGATTCGAGCGATCGCAACGGCTCTGGCTATCAGTTACGCTACGAGAAGGACGGGCGAGCTGTCTTGCTGACCGGCGATACCAGCTACGACTTCATCCAGGGCCATATGCTGCATGGGATTGGCGGCCTCACCATACCGCATCATGGCGGTCGTTCCGCTATGGCACCCCCGGGCGCAATCGCCCCTTGGCGCGCGATCGCGTCCTATGGTGCGCCCAACTCTTATCGTCATCCGCACCCCCAGACATTAGCTGATCATGTTAGCCAAGGCTGGCGCGTGGCGGCGACCGCCAGGACGTTGCTTGGCTCACGCGGAAATCGCCGGCTTTACCCTTGAATGAGCCTGAAGATGCCGCACGGCTCTTAGCCCGGCGGATAGTGGAAATGGATGGCGAACTGATATGTACGCCAGAGCGGTCGTCAAAGGGGAGCGAAAATGCGCGCGTATAAGTTTCGGGCATCGACTAATATCGAACTTGCACTGGATATACTTCTCAATCGTCGGCTCTATTGCGCAGACTGGAAAGCTCTCAATGATCCAATGGAGGGAATGTTTGCCTATTCCACGCGCGGCGAAGACCCACGAGCGCAGCAGATCGTCAAAGGCATTGGAACCGCAAAGTCGCGCTACAAAGTCTGTTCATTATCCCGCGACTTCCAATCACACCTTCTTTGGTCACACTATGCCGGTGGCTTCGACGGCTTGGCGATCGAAGTCGAACTACCCGACAATGATCCGGATATCTGCGAGGTAGAATATCGCGGCGTATTCGCGTTTCTCGATATGGATGAGGTTCGCGACGAAGACGAAGCTGCGCGTCGAATCCTGTTCTCGAAATATCAGGAGTGGGCCTACGAAGAGGAAATACGTGTCCTTAGCAACCAATCCTATTACGAGCTCGCGGCCCCAATCCAACGAGTCATCGCCGGCCCGCGGATGAATCAGGCCTTATTTCAGACGCTCCATATGGTCTGCGAGCGCGAAGGTATCGACTTCACGAAGGTCGGGATCGGCGATGAGGGGATCGATGCGGACCCGGTGCGATCCGTCGATCTCGCACGGCAGCGTCGTCGCATGCGTCCGCGGTAGTCGATCAATGCGGATTTTGACGGCTAGGAGCAGATGGTCTTCGGTCGTACCAGTTTCTGTCGATCTACGACACGATTGGGCCGATGCGGAACATCCACTTCTGCTAGGTGCCGCCTTCTGCATATAGCGTGCGTATGACCCCCTCGTCCCAAATTCGGTCGGTAGCTGTGCCTCGACATGCGGCTGAACGAAGGGCGGGTTCCAACGCGCAGCTTCGGGCCGGCGACTGTCGCATTTGTTGGCGGCTGCAGATACGCTGCGTCAACACTAAGAATGTCAACTTTCAGGAGTATCGTGTCGAACGCCACACCGGGAGAATGCGAAAGGCGGCCCGTCCCGAAGGGACGGACCGCCCGCCGAGTCACCTGGACCTGTCAGGAGGGGTCAGGCAGCCTGCTCGGCAATCTCGTCAGTTTCTTCTGCGTTGACCGCCTCGTTTTCTTCGTGATCGGCCAATTCGCCTTCGTCGGAACCGGCGAAACGCATGATCGGCGGAACCCAAGCCTGCGCCCGCTCCTTGACCTCAGACTCGCCAATGAAGTTGCCGGAGAAGATGCGCTCGGCAGCGCTCGCCAATTCGGCCTTCTTCGATGCAGCGTAGCGACTGACCAGTTCGGGACCACCGGCAGCATCGAGTGCCTCGAGCGTGCGGGCCTTGGCCACGCGGTCGAAATAGTTGGCCGCCGTGGGACGCCACCAATGCGCGGTCTCGATTTCGAGGAGCGAGCCGAGCGCCTCGTGCAGTGGCACCGAGCGCTCACCGTCACAGGCAAGGCTGGCAACCAGCGTGCGCGAGACGACATGGCCGAGCCAGGCCGAGCGCGCCTCGTCAGACAGTGCCCGGAACCTGGCGAACCGCTCGACGTCGTTTTCGCCAGCACGCCAGCTTTCATCGAGCGATCCTGCGAACTCGGCCATAGCAGCACTTGCCGGGGCATCCTTGGCCTCAAACCCGGTGACCGGGCCGGACGCGACCGAGCCGACGAGGGTCGACGCTTTCTTGGCGCGCCAGTCATGCCCATCGGCATCGGCGAGCGTGAAGACCATGAAATCGAGCGCCAGTGCCGGGTCGTTGGCGAGATGGATTGCCAGGATGTCGCGGCGCTGCATTGCGAGCTCGTCGAGCAGTCGCTGCGACAACGCGCTCCCCTTGGGTTTCGCCGTTCCGGATGCCTCGACTGCTTCGAGCACACCTTCCTCAGCGATGACTTCGGTCTCGGTGTAGTACTGCGGGACCAATGTCGGTTCACCATTGCGCGAGAGGACAAGGAAGGCACCGGCCTCGGATGTCAGCTCGTCGGCGAGTACCGGCGGCCGATCATTGAGCGCGCGCATGGCGCGGTCTATCATCACGAGTTCCTGTTCGGCCTTAGCGACCTCGTCCTCATCGCTGTCCTCGTCTTCGAGCACGGCGGCGACGCGGTCGTAGTCAGCCTCGAGTTCGCCAAGCTCCTTCGCTTCCTGTTCCGTTATCGGCGCAGGCTCGCAAGGCAGACGGCTCAGACCTTCGACAAGGTCATGACTGACATAGGTGCCCAGCGTCGGGCGCACCCAGGCAAGGCCATATTCGAGCGCGATCCTTTCGGCGGCTTCTTCCATGGCCTTGTGCGCGAGGTCTTCGAGCAGGGCGATATCGATCCAGCTTTCACTGGCATCATCGTCGAACAGTTCGCGCTCGATCCGGCCGCCTGCGGCGACGTAGGCATCGCGTCCGACGAGCACGGCACGCGGATCGGAACCACGCACCGTCGCGTCGAGCACCATGCGGCGGATCGTGTCGGGCGTGATCTGGTACCAGGTGTCCTGCAGCTCGGCATAGACATGCGCCTGGCGCTCCACATCGGAAATCGCTCCGTAGGCCTTGGCCATGTCGAGCGTGATCGCGCCCTCGGCGAGCGCTTCGAAGACGCAGGGTGCGAGACTTGCCAGGCGCAGGCGCCCTTCGACGAACCGGACAGTGAGGCCGAAGCGGCGCGCCACGTCTTCGGTGGTAGCTCCTGCTTCGATGATGGAGGCGAAGGCCTGCGCCTCGTCGGCCGGGTTCATCGCGAGGCGCTGGAAGTTCTCGGCAAGACTGGCTTCGCGCACTTCGCTTTCCTGGCCTTCGATGACGAGGCAGGTGACCTCGTGGTTTTCGGGCACGGTGCCCTCTTCGGACAGAGCCTGCAGCGCGGCGAGACGGCGACCGCCGGCCTCGACCTCGAACTTGCCGCGCTTTCCTTTGCGCACGACAAGGTTCTGCAGCAGGCCGCGCGCAGCAATGTCTGCCCGCAGTTGGAGGTCGGCCAGCACGTCGCTCGACTTGCGAACATTGCGCGGGCTCGGGACAAGCTTTTTCAAGGGAATCGACTGGATCATGGGTGTTCTCCTGATGGAATGAAGGCGCAGGTGAGGATCACGAGGCCCACAAGCCCAAAGGGCTCCCTCCACTCTCATTCTGAGATCGGGTCTGCCTGAGGGATCAGGCGGCAAGCGCGGGGAGGACCGACGAGGCTTTCGACACCGGGACGAACAGGCGCGTGCGGTAGCGGATGATCTCGGTGAAGCAGCCTTTGCCCTTGTACCAGTCGAGCCGATCGGGCGAGAACCCGGTCAGTTCAAGGCGCTGTTCGCCGCCGACCAGTGATCGCTTGACGGTCAAGGCATCTTGGCTTGCGAGGCTCAGCGGCTTGCCGCTGGCGATGACGAGCTCGCCGATCTGCTCCGCTGATGGTCCGGCAACTCCGGAGAGGCCAAAGGTCTCGGCAATCGCAGCGAGATCGATATCGAGCACTTCGCGCCCGATGATCGACTGGCCGTCCTCGGCAACGAGCCGGGTGACGCGGACATGATCGCCGGGCAGGCGCTTCCAGACCGGTAGCAACAGGCCGGTAGCAAGATGGACGCGCTCGGTCACCGGTGACTTGGAGGCCACCTCTTCCTCGATCCGCCAGGCGCTGGTGAACGCAGTGACGCCGATTTCCTCCCAATGGCTCTCACCAAGTGCCTCAAGCGTCCAGTTCGCGGACTTGAGCGGTCGCAGCAGGCGCCGACGTTCGATCGCTTCCCCGTCGTCGGCGATGAGGCGCCGGGCCGGAACCGACAGCGCGACCTTGCCCGAGCGCGCGTTGCGCATCGGTATCGCGTGCAGGCTGCCAATCTCGTGCATGCGTACGAGGCGCTGCAAGCGCAGAGGCCGAAGGTGCCTCGTCACTTCGAGCGAGACGAGGCGGGTCTCCGCTCCGGTCACGGGATCGGTGCGCAGGAGTTCATCTGCCAGGACCGTGAAACAATCGACCCTGACGGTTTCCAGTCCCTGGTCGAGCGTTCCGGCCTCGCGCGCGGCTTCGATCCGCGCTTCGACGAGGCCGAGATATTCATCGAATATGGCGTTCTGGAGCGCAATCGGCAGCGCGAGAATGCGATTGAGCCAGCGCTGGATCGTGGGGAGATTGTCGGTCAGCCCGCCATCTGGGTTTTCGAGCCGGAGGCCGGTGCGCTCGACGAATATACCGAAGCTCGTAGCTTCGAGCTTGCCTTCATAGAGCAGCTGGAACCAGCGGCTGAGCGCGTCGCGCGCGAAATCGCTTTCGAGATTGTCGGTCGGGTCGAACAGGTTCTGCCCGCCGGTCTGGCGCTGGCCGCGCGTCAGCGCGCCTAATGCGTCGAGCCTTCGCGCGATGGTCGAGATGAAGCGGCGTTCGCCCTTCACGTCGGTGGTTACCGGCCGGAAGAGCGGGGCCGAGGCCTGGTTGGTGCGGTTGGTACGTCCAAGACCCTGGATAGCGTTGTCGGCGCGCCAGCCCGGCTCGAGCAGGAAATGAACCCGGCGCTGCTGGTTTCGGCAGCCAAGGTCGGCATGGTAGGAACGTCCCGTGCCACCTGCATCCGAGAAGACCAGGATGCGCTTGGTCCCTTCCATAAAGCTTTGCGCTTCGGCAACATTGGCACTGGGGCTTCGCCGTTCGAGGCGCTGCTGGCCATCGCGGCCCGATACCAGCCTTCGGGTCCGGCCCGTGACCTCGGCCACAGCCTCGGTTCCGAAATGCTCGATAACCGCATCGAGTGCTGTTGCGATGGGCGGCAGCGCGCAAAGCTGTTCGATCAGCGCATCGCGCGCGGCCACGGCGCGCGGACAGAAGACGGGATTGCCCTCCTCGTCGCTCATTGCCTCGGAGCGGAGATTGCCGTCGTCGTCGGCGAAGACCTGCATCAGGCGCACCGGGAAGCTCTTCGAAAGGTAGTCGATGACATATTCACGCGGGGACAGATCGATATCGAGCGCTTCGCGTTCTTCGTCGGACAGGTCGGCAAGGCGCCGGTCGAGCATGGCCTCGGCGGTCGAGACCAGCTGCACGACAACCGAATGCTCTTCGCCAAGCGCCGCTTCCATAGCGGGGATCAGGCTCGGCAGTTTCATCGAGAGCAGGAGCTGGGCGAAGAAGCGCTGCTTGGTGCCTTCGAAGATCGATAGCGCCGCAGCCTTGGCGTTGCGGTTGAGCGTGTCGCCGCTGTCCTCGTCGACCACGCGGGTTGCTTCGAGCGCAGCTTCGAGGTTGCGGTGAATGATCGCCCAGGCATCAGCATAGGCATCATAGATTTTTATCTGCGCTTCGGTCAGGCTGTGTTCGAGGATCTCGTATTCGACCCCGGCGAAGGACAGCGCACGGGCTAGGTAAAGACCCTGGGCCTTGAGGTCGCGGGCGACGAGTTCCATCGCCGCCACGCCGCCAGCGCGGATCTCGGTCATGAAGGCCTCGTGGGTCGGAAAAGCGGTCTCGGGTCCCCAAAGGCCGAGGCGGGAAGTATAGCCGAGATTGCCGATGTCCGAAGCACCTGTGGCAGACGCGTAGAGTACGCGGGCGCGCGGGAGATGGTTCTGCAGCCTGAGGCCCGCCATGCCCTGTTCGGAGCCCTTGACCTTGCCGCGGGTTGAAGAGCCCCCAAGCGCATTGGACATGGCGTGGGCTTCGTCGAAGGCGATTACGCCATCGTAGTCCTCACCCGCCCAGGCAAGGATCTGGTCGAGGCGCGTATCCTCGGCGCGGCCCGAGCGCAGCGTCGGATAGGTGACGAAGAGAATGCCTTCGGAGCTCGTTACAGGGTGGCCGAGCTTCCAGCGCGAGAGCGGCTGGAGATCAAGCGGCAGCCCGCCAAGCGCTTCCCAGTCGCGGCGCGCATCTTCGAGCAGCGCCTCGTTCTTGGTGATCCAGATATGGCGGCGTTCGCCTGCGAGCCAGCGGTCCATGATGACCGCTGCTATCTGCCGTCCCTTACCCGCTCCGGTTCCGTCGCCAAGGAAGAAGCCTTGGCGGAATGCGTCCCCGTCTTCGGATAGTTCCAGCGAGGTGCCTTCCTGGCTGATCTTGAACTGACCCGGAAGATCGCGCGCGAATGCCTGGGCAGCGTAAACCAGTGTCTCGCACTGCGCTTCTGACAGGAGGCCGTCGGCCTGCCAGTTCGCGGGAAGGCGCGGGTTAACGTCCGGCTGCGGCGCCGCGACCGAACCCATGGCGACCGATTCCACGAGCGGGGTGGGATGAACCGGCGCATCTTCGAACGCTATGCGGCTGGGCCGGTAAGGCAGGTAGATGCCAGTCTGTTCGGGTACAGGCGCGGGGTAGGCGAGGACCGAATAGGCAAGGTCGATCGCATTCGCCGTGGCTGCTGGTGTCGCGGCGAACGGCGCCACCGGCCGAACCGGCGCGCTTTGGGCCGAAGTCTTGCCAACGAGGCGCACTGGCTTGCCGAGCGGCAGGCGATGGATGTTGGCGGAGGTCTGTACGCGTGGCGGAAGCGCAGTGATAAGCTCGTGGAGCGAGATGAGGTCGGCAGTATCTCCGGTGATCGCAGGCGAGGACGCAGTCGGCGTCTTGTCGAACACAACCAGGCGAACAGCGATCCCCGTCCCTGTCCGGCGAAACATCTGCTGCAGGCGAACATCGAGGAGCAGCGATGCTTCGTCCTGTTCCTTGGCGAAGTTGGAGGCGTCGAAGCCTTCAGGCATAATGGCGACGATCCTCGCCCGATCAGCAGCGGCCCGGATTGCACCGCGTAGGTGACGCATAGCGGTCTCACCGTCCTTGCCGCGTTCCAGGCTGTGAGCGAACGGCGGGTTCATCAGCACGGCAGACGGAACAGGGCCGCGAAGCATGTCGGCGATCAGTTCTCCGTCATGCGCGGTGATTGTGGCCGTGGGAAAGATATGGCCGAGGCTGTCTCGTCTTGCCGGATCGATCTCGTTGAGGAGCAGCGAAGCGTTCTGGAGGCAACCCCAGAGAGCAAGGGCACCATTGCCTGCGGACGGTTCGAGCAGCGTGTCATGCGAAGAGACAGCTGCGGCCTTTGCCATGAGCCAGGCCAGCATCGGCGGGGTCGAGAACTGCTGCAATTCGACCTGTGCTTCGCTGCGCACATGCCGGGGCGGCAAGGCTGCTTCGAGCCAGTCGAACCGCGCTTCGGCTTCGTGCACGCTTGTCGCCAGATCGATGCGTGAAGCTTCACGTAGCCAGAGCAGTGCGCCGATCTCGACCGCGTTGTTGTAGTCATCGATCGTCCAGGCGCTTCCCCAGTCCAGCACGCCCGTCACTTCGGCGAAAAGCCCGGAAATGTCGACGCGGGTTAGATGACGCCCCGAGGCAAGAAGCTCGGCAATCCTGACGCCGACGGCGTAAGCCAATGGCACTGACGAAAACTGCTCGCCAGCGGGAAACAGGTCTGATTGAAACATGGCAATTCGTCCTCCTGATGGGGGCATCGGGACACGCCCTCTGCCGGATCAGGAATTCGAGAAGCCCTCTCTCCTCTAACGCGCCGCTTTGCGGCGCAGCCATGCTGTAAGTTCATCGTTCCAGTCGCTGTCGAGTGAGGATGGTTTGCGAACGTGGATCGTCCGCCCTTCGCGGGCATAAGCGGCCAGGCCACGCGATGCAGCCAGCTCGCCGCCAGCATCACGATCGACGAAGAGATGAAGTTCGGTGACACTCTCGGGTACGCTAACGAGGCCGAACCGCTCATTGCCCAGGGTCGCCCAGACGGGGATGCCGGTGAGAGCATAGGCCGACATCGCGCTCTCGACCCCCTCGGCAAGGCCAAGCTTGCCGGAAACTGGAGCGAAGAGACGAACAGCAGCTTCACCGAGCGCGCCGAGCGCGCGTTTCGGCTTTTCGAAAGCGGCCTTGCCTGAAGCCTCGGTAGACAGGAACGTGCGGTGGATGGCGATCGGGCCCTCGTCGAGGCTGACTGCCGCGATCATGGCGGGCAGAAAGCGGGCCCGTCCTTTCGGGCCAAGCGGCGTTCGTGGATGGAAGCGGAGCGCCGGAGATGCGGCGAGGATGCCGCGGCTTTCAAGATATGCCTTTGCCGGACTGGCACGCAGTGGCTGTGCATCGCGCCAGATCCTCAGCGCTACCGCCGAGGGTTTGCGGGTGCTGGTCGATTCGGGTTCGTTGGTGATCGCAGAACCTGAAAAAAGCGCCGGTGCCTCGAAACCTTCACGCGCCAGAGCAGCCAGCACGCTCTGCTGATCGCATCCCGCGAAACAGTGGAAGAGGATGGCCTGTCGGCCGAGTGACACACCGAGTGACGGCGTGCGGTCATCATGCGCGGGGCAACAGGCCATGCCCTTTGTGCCGGACCATTTGCCCCCTCGCGATTCGCAAATGCGACGGGCGGTCTCGGCAAGCGATCGGTTGGGATGAGTGTGGACAGACAGGGACATGCGAGCTCCTCAGCATGCAAAGTGGCCCCCTCATCAGCGTTCCTCTCCTCTCCCAAAGGCAGGCATTCACAGGTTTCCTACAAGCATATGTTCTATTTATGTTCCATTGTGATTCGAATCAATGGAGCACCACTCGAGATGACCTCTCTCAATTGTCGGACCGCGATAGCGGTCGCCTGCCTGGGGATGATCGCGACCTCCTCTCAGCAAGTCCGCGCCCAGGATTTCACCCTGTTCGAGCACGCGATCGTTCCGCCGAAGACGGACCAGCAGCCGGCTAGACAATATCTTCCTGCAATCTACCCGGCCGGGCCAGCAGACGTATCCTACCGGGAGGGCCTGTATATAGCGGCGATAGCCGAGGCTGAACGCCGTTACGGGCTTCCGACCAACCTGCTTCGTGCTCTTATCTGGGCTGAGTCCCGCTTCAATCCGATGGCTGTGAGTCCAGCTGGTGCTGCCGGGCTTGCTCAGCTTATGCCAGCCACGGCGCGAGAACTGGGCGTCCGGAACCGTCATGACCCTCTTGCATCGATCGACGGTGGCGCCAGGTACCTTCGCGACATGTTGGACCGGTTCGACGCGGTCCACCTGGCCTTGGCTGCTTACAATGCGGGCCCTGGTGCCGTCTCCCGATCACGCGGCATTCCGAAAAATGGTGAAACGCCGCAATATGTCCGGACTGTGTTGGGACGTTGGCAAGCAATTGGTACGTACAATTGACGAAACTACCTGATTTCCGGCTATTGTCTGAAATCATGTGCCGGAATGAACACGGACAACGCTAGTGAGTGAGACCCCCGGTGAGCCGTTCGACTTTCGCAAGGCGTTGAAGGCACAAAAGCGCCGGAAGCTGAGAAAGGAGATCGCGTTGGGTTTGGGAGCATTCGCGATCGTATTTGCTGGAGGGATGCTGGCACTCAACTGGCCAGTCCATGATGCCAGCCTTGCTAACGACGATCAGCAGCCTCAGGCTTTATTCCAGCAAGCAAGCTCCCCTCAATTCGACATCTGCGGATCGATCCGGCGCACATGCGTCGTGGATGGAGATACTTTCTGGCTTGATGGCGTGAAGATCCGGATTGCCGACATCGACACTCCCGAGATCAGCGAGCCTCGTTGCGACTATGAATACCAGCTCGGCATGCGCGCGACGCACCGCCTTGTCGACTTGCTGAATGGCGGGCCCTTTGAACTGAGGACCATCGGTAGCAGAGACGAGGATCAGTACGGTCGCAAATTGCGGGTTGTAACGCGCGGCGGCCGCTCGCTTGGCGATCAGCTGGTCAGCGAAGGCCTGGCGCGAACCTGGACCGGGAGACGTGAACCATGGTGCTGAACCGCGATCAGGAATTGTGGGCCGTCGCGCTCTGGGTCGAAAAGAACCATGGCAAAGAGGGACCCGCGTATATCGCGCAGCAACTCCAGCGGCTATCCAACGAAGGGGACGAAGCAGGCATAGCAACGTGGAAGACTGTTGCTGAGCGCTTCGATCAGCTTAGCTGCCAAAGCTCTACGAACTGAGGCTCGGCACGATGCGGAATTGGCTTCGGATCTGGGGCATCAGAATTGAGTTCGCCGTGCTGGTGTCAGTGTCCCTGATTGGGCTGATCCTGAGCCTTCAATCCTGCATTGGCTGAGAAAAGATTCGTCCTTCCGATCAACCCTTGGCAAACTTTCCCATGATGACCTTTCCTCCTGTCCGGAGCTCATCGAGGTAGTCGCTCCACCATTGAGCCATTCGCACGCGCTCGTCCCAATGTTTGCCGCGATGGTAGATGCCCCGCACAACATTGCTGTCGCCATGTGCCAGGGCACGCTCGATTGCATCCGGATTCCAAAGTCCCGACTCGTTCAGGAATGTCGATGCTGTCGCACGGAGTCCGTGCGCGGTGACTTCTTCTTTCGAGTATCCCATGCGACGGAATGCGGCATTGAGCGTGTTTTCACTCATGGGGCGCTTGGAGCTGCGCGCAGATGGGAAAACATATCCTTCGCGGCCGAGCATCTCGGCGAGGTCTGTGAGATAGCCTCTAACCTGCTTGGAAAGCGGGACGGCATGCGCTCGGCGCGCTTTCATTTTACCGGCAGGGATCTTCCAGACCCCATCGACGAGGTCGATCTCATGCCATTCGGCGTGGCGGAGTTCGCCGGGGCGTACGAACACATGCGGCGCGATCTGCAAAGCAAACTTTGTCACCATGTACCCAGTGAAGTCGTCGATTGCCCGCAGCAGCCCGCCTAGCTCGGTGGGCTCGAGGATTGCTGCATAGTGCTTGGCTCTCGGCGTGACGAGAGCGCCCTTCAGCATGCTGGTCGGGTCGGATTTGCAACGGGTCGTTGCGACCCCATAGCGAAACACGCGGCCTGCGAACGAGCGGCATTTCTTCGCAGTCTCGTGCTTGCCAGTGGCTTCCAGTCGTTTGAGAGGAGCCAGGACTTCGAACGGCTCGATCTCGTTGATGGGTCTGTTCCCGATGGCAGGCGCGAGCTTGTCGAGGAAATAATTGGCCTTGACGATCGTGCCATCGGCACGGCCATTCTGGACCATCATCTGTTCGATATACTCACGCGCGACTGCCTCGAACGTCTGTGCAGAAAGGAACTCCGCGCGGATTTTCCGCTTCCGCTTCTCAAAAGCCGGGTCGCCCCCTGAAGCAACAGTTCGTCGTGCCTCGTAGGCCACGTCTCGCGCTTGCTTGAGGCTGATTTCGGGATAGCTGCCGATGCAGAGCTTCTTTTGCGCACCGCCGATCCGGTATCGGAATCGCCAAAGTTTGCCCCCGGTCGGCGTGACCTCAACATATAGGCCGCGCTCATCGGTTACCTTGTACGGCTTATCCTTGGGCTTGAGTGCGCGGAGACGAGTATCTGTCAGCGGCATGTGGGGGCCTTTTCATCTGGGCCTTTGCGAAACGGCCTCAAAAGGCCCACAAAAGTGTCTGGAACCCCCGAGAACAGGCGGGACGATCCGGAACGATCCAAGGGCCAAATCCCTAGGATTTCTGCGGGTTTTATAGATTATTTGGGAGAACGTGAGAAGAACAAATGGTGCCCAGAAGAGGACTCGAACCTCCACGACCTTGCGATCGCCAGCACCTGAAGCTGGTGCGTCTACCAATTCCGCCATCTGGGCACGGGGTAGGAGCGGGCGCTTAGCGGCGGGGGGCGCCGCTTGTCAACCGCGCTCGGCCGCGGCGCGTATAAAATCTTTCGCGCGGGCGGATTTGCGGGCGCGTGGGCGGGCTTGGCCCTTGCCCCGCCCGGTGCTTCGCGGCATGGGAGGCGCAGGCCGCCCGGACGGCGGCGATACGAGACTCAGGTTACGGACAGACATTATGCGCAACCTCGAAGGGCAATTGATCACCGTGCTGGGCGGCGGCGGCTTCATCGGCCGCTATGTCGTGCAGCGCCTTCTGGCGCGCGGCGCGCGCGTTCGCATCGCGCAGCGCGAGCCGCGGCAGGCGACCTTTTTGAAACCGCTCGGCGGGCTCGGCCAGACGCAGTTCGTTGCCGCCGACGTGCGCAACCCGGCGAGCGTCGCACGCGCCGTGCGCGGCAGCGATGCGGTGATCAATCTCGTCGGCAGCTTCGACGATATGCAGGCGGTGCAGGCCGCGGGCGCGAAACATGTCGCAGAGGCGGTGCGCGATGCGGGCGTCCGCCGCCTCGTCCACCTGTCGGCGATCGGCGCCGACACGAACAGCCCGTCGGCCTATGGCCGCAGCAAGGGCGAAGGCGAAGCCGCGGTGCGCGCCGCCTTTCCCGGCGCGGTCATCCTGCGGCCGTCGATCGTCTTCGGCCGCGAGGATAAGTTCATCAACCGCTTCGCGACCATGATCCGGATGATGCCGGTGGTGCCGGTGATCGCGCCCGCGGCGAAATTTCAGCCCGTCTATGCCGGCGACGTCGCCGATGCGGCGGTTGCGGGGCTCGACGCATCGGCAGCCGGCCGCACCTTCGAGCTCGGCGGCCCCGAAGTGCTGACCATGGCGGCACTCCAGCACTGGATCGCCGCCGCGATCGGCCGCAAGCGCCTGTTCGTCGAAGTGCCCGACGCGGTCGGCGCCGCGCTGGCTAGCGCGATCGGCTGGCTGCCCGGCGCGCCGATCACCAGGGATCAGTGGCTGATGCTGCAGGTTGCGAACGTCGTCGCCGGCGGCAGCGAGGGACTCGCCCAGCTCGGCATCGTGCCGACCGCGCTCGCCGATGTCGCCGAGGGATGGCTGGTCCAGTATCGCCGCCACGGCCGTTTCGCCCAGGCTGCGGTTCAGTGAGGCTTTGCCACGGCGCAGCGTGGACGCGCCGGCTGGAAAAGGCGACACGAGCCGCCTAAACATTCTTCCAAGGGCGTCCGGCCTTTCGCCGGGCGCCTTTCCTTTGACCCGACGACCCGGAGCCCGCCGATGAGCCCCCTTCCCCACGTCCCGATGCCCGCGAGCCGCCGCGCATGATCTGGCTGACCGCGATCATCCTCGGCATCGTCGAGGGCCTCACCGAATTCCTTCCCGTTTCCTCGACCGGGCATTTGATCCTCGCGACCGAGCTGCTCGGCTATGACGCGGCGAAATGGGCGGTGTTCAACATCGCGATTCAGCCGGGCGCGATCCTCGCGATCGTCGTCCTCTACCGGCACTTGTTCTGGGACATGTTCGTCGGCCTGTTCCGCGGCGACCGGCAAGCCATCGCCTTCGTTCGCAACCTGCTGCTCGCTTTCTTCCCCGCGGTGATCCTGGGGCTCGCGTTCGGCGATTATATCGAGACACTGCTCGAAAATGCCGTCGTCGTCGCCTGGGCGCTGGTGATCGGCGGTTTCGGCATATTGCTTGTCGAACGCTTTGCGAAGCCGGAGGAAAGCGGCGGCGTCGCGGCGATGTCGGTGCGCCAGTCGATCGTCGTCGGCATCGTCCAGTGCCTCGCGATGATCCCCGGCGTCAGCCGCTCGGGCGCGACGATCATGGGCGCGATGGCGCTCGGCGTCGACCGCAAGACCGCGGCCGAATTCAGCTTCTTCCTCGCGCTGCCGACCTTGACCGGCGCGACGGTGCTGCAGCTCTTCAAGCACCGCGACGCGATCACCTCGAACGACCTCGGACTGATCGCAGTCGGCGCCTTTGTGTCCTTCATCGTCGCCTGGGCGGTAATCAAGGCGTTCCTCGCCATCGTGACCCGCTATGGCTTCGCGCCCTTCGCCTGGTACCGCATCCTCGTCGGCGGTGCGGCGCTGATCTGGCTCGCCATGCGATAGGGCCGTTTCGGTATTAAATATGAAAGATAATTACGTGTGATACGGAATGGAGAAAAATGGCGCCGAATTTAGGTCATATATACTGACCTGATTGCCATTTTGTCCGTGACAGCCGCCGGCCAGCCATGCATTTGCCCCTTCAACGAAGGGAATCATCATGGCTGCCGAACGGATGCTCCAATTTGTGGGGCGCGACCAATCCTACCCCGACAAGCGCTCGCCCGAAGAGCGCGCGCGCGACTTTCGCGAGATCGCCGAGCGCTATGCCGCGCCGGACGCCGATGCGCAGGCGGCGCGCTGTTCGCAGTGCGGGGTTCCCTATTGCTCGGTGCATTGCCCGCTGCACAATCATATCCCCGACTGGCTGCGCCTGACCGCCGAGGGGCGGCTGCGCGAGGCCTATGAGCTGTCGAACGCGACCTCGACGATGCCCGAGATCTGCGGCCGCATCTGCCCGCAGGATCGCCTGTGCGAAGGCAATTGCGTGATCGAATTTTCGGGCCATGGCGCGGTGACGATCGGCAGCGTCGAAAAATATATCACCGACACCGCCTGGGCCGAAGGCTGGGTCGAGCCGGTGGTCGCCGGCCCCGCGACGGGCCAGTCGGTCGCGGTCATCGGTGCCGGCCCCGCGGGGCTGACCGCCGCCGAATATCTGCGCGTCATGGGGCACGAGGTGCATGTCTATGACCGGCACGACCGCGCCGGCGGGCTGCTCACCTATGGCATCCCGGGCTTCAAGCTCGAGAAGGATGTCGTGATGCGGCGCGTCGAGCGGCTCGAAGCGGGCGGCATCCAGTTCCACCTCGGTTTCGAGGTCGGCAAGGATGCGACGCTCGACGAATTGCGCCAGCGGCACGACGCGGTGCTGATCGCGACCGGCGTTTACAAGGCGCGCGAGATCAATGTGCCGGGCAATGGAGCGGAGGGCGTCGTCGCCGCGCTCGACTATCTGATCGCGTCGAACCGCAAGGGGTTCGGCGACGACGTGCCGGCATTCGACGACGGCCGCCTCGATGCGAAGGGCAAGCATGTCGTCGTGATCGGCGGCGGCGATACCGCGATGGACTGCGTGCGGACCGCGGTGCGCCAGGGCGCGAAGTCGGTGAAGTGCCTCTATCGCCGCGACCGCGAAAATATGCCGGGATCGCAGCGCGAGGTCGCCAACGCCGAAGAGGAAGGCGTCGAATTCGTGTGGCTGTCGGCCCCTGAGAGCTTCACCGCCGACAAGCGCGTCAAGCAAGTCGCGGTCGCGGGAATGCGGCTCGGCTCGCCCGACGCGAGCGGCCGCCGCAGCCCCGAGCGCGATCCGGGCCGCACGTTCGACGTGCCCGCCGACATGGTGATCAAGGCGCTGGGCTTCGACCCCGAAGAGCTCCCCAACCTGTTCGGCGCGCCCGACCTCAGCGTCACGCGCTGGGGCACGCTGCGCGTCGATCATCAGACGATGATGACCAGCCTGCCCGGCGTCTTCGCCGCGGGCGACATCGTGCGCGGCGCGAGCCTGGTCGTGTGGGGCATCCGCGACGGCCGCGACGTCAGCGAACAGATGGCAAAGTGGTTGAAGGCGAAGGCGAAAAGCGAAAAGAAGGCGGCCTGACCAACAGGGAAGGAATCACCAATGTCGACCTGGAAATCCACCTTGCTTGCCGGCACCTTTGCGCTGACGCCGCTGGGCAGCGCAATCGCGCAGGAAGAGGCGCCGAATGCGGACGTCGTTCACCCGCACGACGACAGCGTTCTCGATGCCGACGCCGGCATCGCCGAAGCGAAGGCGAAGATGCAGAAGGAGATGGACGAGGTCATCGCGCTGATCGAACAGATGTTCGGCACCGACGACCTGCCGCCGATCGAGCCCGCGCGCCTGGCGCTCGCCGAGCAGACGACCGCGGCGCTCGTCCCTTCGGGCAGCCTCGAGCGGCTGATGGACAATCTCTATGGCAAGATGTTCAAGACGATCATGGATCAGGCCGACGGTTCGTCCGACCTGATGCTGTCGATCAAGACCGGGGTCGAGAGCGACAAGATCGCCGAACTCGACAAGGACACCAAGACCGCGATCGCCGACCTGTTCGACCCGCACCGCAAGGAACGCGAAGAACAGATCACCAGGGTCGTGAAGCCGCTGATCAGCGAAGCGCTCGCCGATCTCGAGCCGCCGATGCGCGAGGGCATGGCAAAGGCCTATGCGCGCAAATTCTCGGCCGAGCAGCTTGGCGAACTCAACGCCTTTTTCGCGACGCCCACCGGCCGGGTCTATACCGAAGAATGGATGGCCGCGCAGGCCGATCCCGAAGTGGTGCTGGCGATGGCCAAGGCGATCCCGCCGATGGTGCTCAAATTCATCGACCGCGCCCCGGAAATCTCAAAGGATTTCGAGGATCTGCCCAAGGAGCGCGCGCTCGCCGACCTCAGCGATGCCGAGATGAAAAAGCTCGCGAAGATGATGAAGGTCGACGTCAAGACGCTGCAAGATAATCGCGACATGTGGAGCGAGACCGCCATGGACGCCATAGAGGCGGACGAAGAGTGGAGCAGCGACGACCAGGCCGTCGATGCCGCGGCCGACGCCGCCGAGGATGCCGAAGCAGCGGCCGATGCAGCGGCGGACGCGGCCGAAGACGCCAGCGACCCCGCATTCGACCGCGACAATTGGTCCGACGCCGATCGCCAGCGCGTCGAGGAACTCGAAACCGCGGCCGCGAACGCATCGGCCGCCGCCTATGAAGCCGAGGATGCCGCGATCGCCGCCGCGCGCGAACGCCTCGGCCAAACCGATCCGTCCGAATAGGGCGATACCCGTCAGGAACGAAGACATGACCCATTATCCCACCCCCGAGCATCGGCGCCTTGCCGAAGAGGGCCTCTATCGTCCCGATCTCGAATCCGATGCCTGCGGCGTCGGGCTGGTCGCGGCGACCGACGGCAAGCCGTCGCGCCGCGTCGTCGAGGCGGCGATCGAGGCGCTGCGCGCGGTCTGGCACCGCGGCGCGGTCGACGCCGACGGCAAGACCGGCGACGGGGCGGGAATCCATGTCGACCTTCCCGAACGTTTCTTCGACGATGCGATCGCGGCGTCGGGGCACAAGGTGCTGCCGAACCGCCTCGCCGTCGGCATGATCTTCCTGCCGCGCACCGACCTTTCGGCGCAGGAAGCGTGCCGCACGATCGTCGAGTCCGAGATCATCGAGGCGGGCTATACCATCTATGGCTGGCGCCAGGTGCCGGTCGACGTGTCGGTGATCGGCGACAAGGCGCAGCGCACGCGCCCCGAGATCGAGCAGATCATGATCGCCGGCCCGATGCCGGGCGAATCCTCGCTCGCCGAATATGAAAAGCAGCTCTATCTGGTGCGCCGCCGTATCGAAAAGAAGGTAATCGCGGCACAGATCGCCGATTTCTATATCTGCAGCCTGTCGTGCCGCTCGATCATCTACAAGGGATTGTTCCTCGCCGAGAGCCTGGCCGATTTCTATCCCGACCTCGCGAACAAGCTGTTCGAAAGCCGGGTCGCCATCTTTCACCAGCGCTATTCGACCAACACTTTCCCGCAATGGTGGCTCGCGCAGCCGTTCCGCACGCTCGCGCATAATGGCGAGATCAACACGATCCGCGGCAACAAGAACTGGATGCGCAGCCACGAGATCAAGATGGCGAGCCTTGCCTTCGGCGAGCATAGCGAGGACATCAAGCCGGTGATCCCGGCGGGCGCGTCGGACACCGCCGCACTCGACGCGGTGTTCGAGACGCTGTGCCGCGCCGGGCGCGACGCGCCGACCGCGAAGCTGATCCTCGTCCCCGAAGCCTGGGCGAACGATCCCGACGTGCCGCCCGCGCATGCGGCGATGTATAGCTATCTCGCCAGCGTCATGGAGCCGTGGGACGGCCCCGCCGCGCTCGCGATGACCGATGGCCGCTGGGCGGTCGCGGGCATGGACCGCAACGCGCTGCGCCCGCTGCGCTATACGCTGACCGCCGACAATCTGCTCGTCGTCGGCTCCGAAAGCGGCATGGTGGTGCTGCCCGAAGCGAGCATCCGCAAGAAGGGCCGCCTCGGCCCCGGCCAGATGATCGCGGTCGACCTCGACGAGGGCACGCTCTACGAAGATCGCGCGATCAAGGACAAGATCGCCGGCGCGCACGATTATGCGGCGCGGGTCAAGGGTTTCCGCACGATGCGCGACCTGCCGAAGGGCGGCAAGTCGAGCCTGCCCGAGTGGGACCGCGCCGAACTGCTGCGCCGCCAGGTCGCGGCGGGGCTGACCATGGAGGATATGGAACTCATCCTCTCCCCGATGGTCGAGGACGCGAAGGAAGCCGTCGGCTCGATGGGCGACGACACCCCGCTCGCCGTCATTTCGGACAAGCCGCGCCACGTCGCGCAATTTTTCCGCCAGAACTTCAGCCAGGTCACCAACCCGCCGATCGACTCCTTGCGCGAACGGCATGTGATGAGTCTGAAGACGCGCTTCGCCAATCTCGCCAATATCCTCGACGAAAAGGGGCAGAGCGAGCACGTCCTCGTAATGGATTCGCCGGTGCTCGTCGGCGACGATTGGGACCGGCTGCGCGCCTATTTCGGCGATGCGGTCGCCGACATCGACTGCACCTTTCCGGCGGGCGGCGACGCCTCGACGCTGCGCGACGCGATCGCGCGCATCCGCCGCGAGGCCGAGGATGCGGTGCGCGCGGGGCGCAGCGAGCTGTTCCTGTCCGACCAGAATATCGGCCCCGACCGCGTCGGCGTCGCGATGGTGCTCGCCGCCGCCGCGGTTCACACGCATCTCGTCCGCAAGGGGCTGCGCAGCTATGCCTCGGTCAACGTCCGCTCGGCCGAAGTGCTCGACACGCACGGCTTTGCGGTGCTGATCGGCGTCGGCGCGACGACGGTTCACGCCTATCTGACCGAGGCGACGATCGCCGACCGTCAGGCGCGCGGGCTGTTCGGCACCCTGTCGCTCGACGATTGCCGCCAGCGTTTCCGCAAGGCGATCGACGACGGGCTTTTGAAGATCATGTCGAAGATGGGGATCGCGGTGATCTCCAGCTATCGCGGCGGTTATAATTTCGAGGCGGTCGGCCTGTCGCGCGCGCTGGTCAACGACCTCTTTCCCGGTATGCCGGCAAAGATTTCGGGCGAGGGCTATCAGTCGCTCCTCATCAACGCGACCGAGAAGCATGAAGCCGCCTATGACAGCCGCGTCACGACGCTGCCCATCGGCGGCTTCTATCGCCAGCGCGCGGGCGGCGAGGCGCACGCCTATTCGGCGCAGCTGATGCACCTGCTTCAGACCGCGGTCGCGACCGACAGCTATTCGACCTATCTGCAATTCGCGCGCGGGGTCGCCGACCTGCCGCCCGTCTATCTGCGCGACCTGATGGAGTTCAACTATCCGGCGCAGGGCGTGCCGCTCGACAGCGTCGAGGCGATCACCGAAATCCGCAAGCGCTTCGTCACCCCCGGCATGTCGCTCGGCGCGCTGTCGCCCGAGGCGCACGAGACGCTGGCGATCGCGATGAACCGCATCGGCGCCAAGGCGGTGTCGGGCGAAGGCGGCGAGGACAGCTCGCGCTATCGGCCCTATGCCCATGGCGACAATGCCAACAGCAATATCAAGCAGATCGCGAGCGGCCGCTTCGGCGTCACCGCCGAATATCTCGGCGCGTGCGACGAGATCGAGATCAAGGTTGCGCAGGGCGCCAAGCCCGGCGAGGGCGGTCAGCTTCCCGGCTTCAAGGTCACCGAGTTCATCGCCCGCCTGCGCCATTCGACGCCCGGCGTGATGCTGATCAGCCCGCCGCCGCACCACGACATCTATTCGATCGAGGATCTGGCGCAGCTCATCTATGACCTGAAGCAGATCAACCCCAAGGCGCGCGTCTGCGTGAAGCTGGTCAGCTCGGCGGGCATCGGCACCGTCGCCGCGGGCGTCGCGAAAGCCCATGCCGACGTGATCCTCGTCTCGGGCAACACCGGCGGCACCGGCGCCAGCCCCCAGACGAGCATCAAATATGCCGGGACGCCGTGGGAAATGGGCCTGTCCGAAGTCAATCAGGTGCTGACGCTGAACGGCCTCCGCCACCGTATCCGCCTGCGCACCGACGGCGGGCTCAAGACCGGGCGCGACATCGTGATCGCCGCGATCCTCGGCGCCGAGGAATATGGCATCGGCACGCTGAGCCTCGTCGCGATGGGCTGCATCATGGTGCGCCAGTGCCATTCGAACACCTGCCCGGTCGGCGTCTGCACGCAGGACGAGAAGCTGCGCGCGAAGTTCACGGGCAGCCCCGAGAAGGTGATCAACCTGATGACCTTCATCGCCGAGGAAGTGCGCGAAATCCTCGCCAAGCTGGGGTGTCGCAGCCTCGACGAGGTGATCGGCCGCACCGAGCTGCTGCGGCAGGTCAGCCGCGGCGCCGAGCATCTCGACGACCTCGACCTCAACCCGATCCTCGCGAAGGTCGACGCGCCCGACGACCAGCGCCGCTCGAAGGGCCCGCATTTCCGCAATCCGGTTCCCGACAGCCTCGACGCGCAGATTTTGAACGACGCGAAGCCGCTGTTCGAACGCGGCGAGCGGATGCAGCTGACCTATAATGTCCGCAACACGCACCGCGCGGTGGGCACCCGCCTGTCGGCCGAAGTGACGAAGCGCTTCGGCATGAAGGGCCTCGCCGACCGCCACGTCGAGATCCGGCTGCGCGGCACGGCGGGGCAATCGCTCGGCGCCTTCCTCTGTCAGGGCATCACATTGGAGGTGTTCGGCGACGCGAACGACTATGTCGGCAAGGGCCTGTCGGGCGGCCGCATCATCGTGCGGCCGACCGTGTCGAGCCCGCTGGTCAGCCAGCACAACAGCATCGTCGGCAACACCGTCCTCTATGGCGCGACGGCGGGCACGCTGCTCGCCGCGGGTCAGGCGGGCGAGCGCTTCGCGGTGCGCAACTCGGGCGCGAATGTCGTCGTCGAGGGCTGCGGCGCCAATGGCTGCGAATATATGACCGGCGGCACCGCGGTGATCCTGGGGCCCGTCGGCTCGAACTTCGGCGCCGGCATGACCGGCGGCATGGCCTTCGTGCTCGACGTCGACGGCGCTTTCGAGCGCCGCGCCAACGGCGAATCGATCCAGTGGCAGCGCCTCGCCAGCGCGCATTGGGAAGGTGTGCTCAAGGAATTGATCGCCGACCATGCGCAGGCAACGGGAAGCAAATGGTCGGAGGAAATCCTGTCCGACTGGGATCGCCGCAAGGGCGAATTCTGGCAGGTTTGCCCCAAGGAGATGGTCGGCCGCCTGATGCACCCGCTGAGCGACGCCGAAGCGCCCGAGGTGGTCGCGGCCGAATAGTGCAGGATCCTCTCCGTGCCGAAGGCATGGGGAGGGGGGACCGCGAAGCGGTGGAGGGGCCGAGCGCGTCGCGCTCGCTACGCTCGCGGCCCCTCCGTCAGCCCTGCGGGCTGCCACCTCCCCATCGCTGCGCGACGGGGAGGACCGATTGTCGCGCGAGCGATGCGGTTCGCCGTATCGCCCGCAGCGTTCAGCGCAGCGAAAGCGTCGGTCGGCTAAAAGACGCGCGCCAAAACTCCGCGTCCGCGCCCGAAAGGAATGACGCCATGTGCCGCCTGCCCCTGATCGCCCTTCCCCTGCTCGCGCTCGCTGCGCCGCTGCCCGCGTCGGCGGGCGAGGGCTCGCTCGGCGACGCCGCCGCCACGCTCAGCGATCCGGCGGCGCAGGACCGGATGGCCGACACCGTCGCCGCGCTCGTCGGGGCATTGATGCAGATGCCCGTCGGCCCGCTCGCAGAAGCGGTCGCACGCATCGACCCCGAATCCGACGCTGCCTATATCCCGCCCGACGCCACGCTCGGCGAGATCGCGGGGAGCGACCCCGACTATGGCGAGCGGCTGGGCGACGATGTGCGCGCCGGCACCCGCATGGCGGGCAGCATGGCCGCCGCGCTCGCGGCCTATGCGCCGGTCCTCAAGGATATGGCGCGCGACATGGCGGCGCAGTGGGAACGCGAGCGCGCCTCCGCGCGGCGATAACCGTCCCCACTATAGCCGTTGCACCCCGCGCCCCGCTGCCGCTAATGGGTGAGCATGTGGCAGCTTTATCAATTCCCGCTATGTCCCTTTTCGCGCAAGATCCGGCTTTTGCTGGGCGAAAAGGGCGTCGGCTATGAATTGCTGCGCGAGTCGCCGTGGGAGCGGCGCGACGAGTTCATCGACCTCAATCCCGCCGGTCGCACCCCGGTCATGGTCGATCAGGATCGCGGCCAGGTGCTGATCGACAGCACCGCCATCGCCGAATATTTCGAGGAAACCGTCGAAGGCAAGGCGATGATCAACGGCACCGCGGCGAACCGCGCCGAGATCCGCCGCCTCGTCGCCTGGTTCGATCAGGATTTCTATTTCGAAGTGACCGGGCCGCTGCTGTTCGAGCGGATGCAGAAGCGCATCGTCCACCGCCAGCCCCCCGACGGCGGCGCGCTGCGCGAGGCGATGAAGGCCGCGAACAACCATCTCGACTATATCGACTATCTGATCGACCACCGCACCTGGCTTGCCGGTGCGACGATGAGCCTCGCCGACCTGGCCGCCGCGGCGCATATCTCCGTCGCCGATTATCTGGGCGGCATCGACTGGACCGGGCACGAACAGACGAAGGGCTGGTATTCGGGCCTCAAGTCGCGCCCGAGCTTCCGCCCGCTGCTCGCCGAGCGGATGGAGATCGTGTCGCCGCCGAAATATTATGAGGATGTCGATTTTTGACGCGCCACGGAATGCGAAGCGTTCCGAAGCGTCAACCCCCGCAAAGGCGGGGGTCGCCTGCGGCCCGATGCCGCCATCTCGGAATAGCCCGACAGTGGCCCCCGCCTTCGCGGGGCGACGTCTTGTTAAATAGGGACAGTCCCTATTTTTTACGCCGCGCCGCGATCAGATAGTTGAGCGCCTCGCTGCCGCCGAGCTTGAAGCCGCGCGCCGGCGAGGGCGCGAGGCCGGTGCGGTCGACGACTTCGAGCCCGGCGTCATCGAGCAGGGTTTCGAGTTCGGCGGGTTTCAGGAACCGGTCCCAGTCGTGCGTGCCGCGCGGCACCGCGCCGATCCGCTCCGCCGCTTCGACGAGCAGCAGCTTCGACAGCGTGGTGCGGTTCGGCGTCGAAAGGATCATCAATCCCCCCGACGCAAGCCGCGTGGCGAGCTCACCGATGAAGGCCGCCGGATCGGCGACATGCTCGACCACCTCCATCGAGGTGACGAGGTCGAAGGTCGCGGGCGGCAGCGCCGACAGTTCCCCGGCATGATAGGCGATCGCCAACCCCTGCCCCGCCGCATGATCCTTTGCAGCGGCGATATTTTCGGGCGCCGCATCGACTCCCGTCACCGCGGCTCCCAGCCGCGCGAGCGGTTCGGCGAGCAGGCCCGCACCGCAGCCGACGTCGAGCGCGCGCTTGCCGGCGAGCGGATGGCGCTCGCGGGCATCGACGTGCCAATGCGCGTCGAGCTGCTCGCGAATATATCGGAGGCGCACCGGATTGAGCCGGTGGAGCATCGCCGACGAGCCGTGCGGGTCCCACCAGTCGGCGGCAAGCGCCCCGAAATGTGCGGCTTCGTGCGGATGGATCGTGGCTGTCGTCATGCGCTAGAATTGGCACCGCGCGCGCGCCGACGCAAGATAATTGCCCGACGGCGGCCACCGATCGGGCGAAACACCGCTTTGGATTGCCCCGCGCGAAGAAAATATATCGCCGCGCATCATTCGCCGCCTTGCCTTCGCCCGCCCCCTTCCCTAACAGCGCGAAGCTCGCGGAAAACTCCGAAAAAGTTGCCGCTGAAACCAGGGAAAGAAGGCAGGCGAGATGGCGCGGATCGTGATGAAATTCGGGGGCACGTCGATGGCGGGCACCGAGCGGATTCGCACCGTCGCAAAGCTCGTCGCGCGCGAAGTCGCGCAGGGTAACGAGGTCGCCGTCGTCGTGTCGGCGATGGCGGGCGAAACCGACCGGCTGGTGAATTTCTGCCGCGAGGCGAACCCACGCTACGACCCGGCCGAATATGACGTGGTGGTCGCGAGCGGCGAACAGGTGACGTCGGGCCTGCTCGCCCTGACCTTGCAGGCGATGGGCGTTCCGGCGCGCAGCTGGCTGGGCTGGCAGATGCCGATCCGCACCGAGGAAGCCCACGCCCGCGCGCGCATCGCCGATATCGAAACCGGCGCGCTGCTCGCGGCGATGGGGCGCGGCGAGGTTGCGGTGATCCCGGGCTTCCAGGGTATGATGGACGACGGCCGCGTCTCGACGCTCGGCCGCGGCGGGTCGGACACCAGCGCGGTCGCGGTTGCGGCGGCGGTCAAGGCCGACCGCTGCGACATCTACACCGACGTCGACGGCGTCTATACCACCGACCCGCGCATCGTCGCGCGGGCGCGCAAGCTCGACTATGTCACCTATGAGGAAATGCTCGAGCTCGCGAGCGTCGGCGCCAAGGTCCTCCAGACGCGCTCGGTCGGGCTCGCGATGAAAGAGGGCGTGCGCGTGCAGGTGCTTTCGAGCTTCGTCGAGGGCGACGAGGCGCCGAAGCAGGGCACGATGATCGTCAGCGACGAGGAAATAGAGGAAGTCCAGATGGAACGGCAGCTGATCACCGGCATCGCCCACGACAAGAATGAAGCGAAGGTCATCGTCACGCGCGTGCCCGACCGGCCGGGCGGCGTCGCCAACATCTTCGGTCCGCTCGCCGCGGCGGGGATCAACGTCGACATGATCATCCAGAACGTCGGGCGCGACAAGGGCGAGACCGACGTGACCTTCACCGTCCCCGCCGCCGATCTGCTGCGCTCGATCGACCTGCTCGAATCCGAAAAGGAAAAGATCGGTTTCAACCGCATCCTCAGCGACGACAAGGTCGCAAAGATCAGCGTCGTCGGCGTCGGCATGAAAAGCCACGCCGGGGTCGCGAGCACGATGTTCCGCGCGCTTGCCGACCGCGGCATCAACATCCAGGCGATCTCGACCAGCGAGATCAAGGTCAGCGTGCTGATCGACGAGGACGAAACCGAACTCGCGGTGCGCGTGCTGCATACCGCCTATGGGCTCGACGCGGAATAAGCCTCATTCCGCTTTTGCTGCCGAACGGCCGGAATCGGCCGATAGGCGGTCATAAGGGTCCTCCCCGGCACGGGGAGGGGGACCATGCGAAGCATGGTGGAGGGGCACCCTCGGTTTACGCTGCGTTCAAAGAGGGAAAGGCAAACCGCCTGTGCCTCTCCACCACCCTTCGGCCTCGCGGGAAGCAACGCGCCCCGCGCGTTCCGTTATCCCGCTCGCTCCCCCTCCCCCAAGGGGGAGGAACGTCCGCTCACCACCCGAAGCGGCCGACACACACCAGGCAAAAAGAAGACCCGCCCCCGGGCCCATGTCCCCGGAGGCGGGTCGCGACCCGTCGTCTGGCCGGGCGGGAGCGCCGCCGCTACGCGGCCGGCGCGCCCGCTCCGTCAAGCGAGGTCGAAACGGTCGGCGTTCATCACCTTGGTCCACGCCTTGACGAAGTCGCGCACGAACTTTTCCTCATTGCCGTTCTCGGCATAGACTTCGGCGACCGCGCGCAATTCGGAATTGGAGCCGAAGACCAGGTCGGCGCGGGTCGCGCGCCAGGTCTCGCTGCCGCCCGCACGGTCGGTGGCGACATATTCCTGATCGTCCGATCCCTCGACCGCCTTCCACACATTGGTCATGTCGAGCAGGTTGACGAAGAAGTCGTTGGTGAGTTGCCCCGACCGTTTGGTGAAATGGCCATGCCCGCGCTCGCCATGATTGGCGCCGAGCACGCGCAATCCGCCGATCAGCACCGTCATTTCGGGCACCGACAGGCCGAGCAGCGAGGCGCGATCGAGCATCATTTCCTCGACCTTCACCGCCAGCTTCTTCTTGCCCAGATAGTTGCGGAACGCATCGGCCTCGGGCTCCATCACCTCGAAGCTTTCGACGTCGGTCTGCTCCTGGGTCGCATCGCCGCGGCCGCCGGTGAAGGGCACCGCGACGTTGAAGCCCGCATCCAGAATCGCTTTCTCCAGACCCACGACGCCGCCGAGCACAATCGCATCGGCCATCGACAGGCTGCCGCGCAGCCCGTCGAGCGTATCGAGCACCTTGGCCAGCATCGCGGGTTCGTTGACTTCCCAATCCTTCTGCGGCGCGAGACGCACGCGCGCGCCGTTGGCGCCGCCACGGAAGTCGGACTTGCGGAAGGTGCTGGCCGACGCCCAGGCAGTCTTGATCAGCTGGCTGACCGTAAGACCGCTATTCGCGATCCTGTCCTTCACCGCCTTCACCTCGGCGTCCGACGGCATGGTGCCGGCGGGGATCGGGTCCTGCCAGATCAGGTCTTCGGCCGGAACTTCGGGACCGAGATAACGGACCTTCGGCCCCATGTCGCGGTGGGTCAGCTTGAACCAGGCGCGCGCGAAGGCGTCCTTGAACGCTTCATGGTCGTTGCGGAACCGCTCGCTGATCGCGCGATAGGCGGGATCGCGCTTAAGTGCCATGTCGGCGGTGGTCATCATCGTCGGAACCTTGATGCTCGGGTCCCACGCCGCGGGAGCCATATCCTCCTCTTTCTGGTCGATCGGCTGCCACTGGTAGGCACCGGCAGGCGACTTCACCAGTTCATAGTCATAGTCGAGCAGCAGGCGGAAATAATTCTCGGACCACTCGCGCGGCGTGTTGGTCCACGCGCCCTCGATGCCGCTGGTGACGGCATGTTCGCCGATGCCGCCGCTCTCGTGGCTGCTGACCCAGCCGAAGCCCAGCGCGGCGAGGTCGCCGCCCGCGGGCGCCGGACCGAGCAGCGCGGCATCGCCATTGCCGTGCGCCTTGCCGAAAGTGTGGCCGCCGGCGGTGAGCGCGACGGTTTCCTCATCGTTCATCGCCATGCGCTTGAAGGTTTCCTTCATGTCGCGCGCCATGCCCGCGTCATCGTGGGGGTTGCCCTGCGGCCCTTCGGGATTGACGTAGATGAGGCCCATCTGGATCGCGGCGAGCGGCCCTTCGATCGTCTCCATTCCCTTGGCGGGGTCGATGCGCGTCTGGACGCCCTCGTTGACCCACTTGTCCTCGCTGCCCCAATAAATGTCGCGCTCGGGCTCGTAAACGTCGACGCGGCCGCCGCCGAAGCCGAAGATCGGTCCGCCCATGCTCTCGATCGCGACATTGCCGGCGAGGATCAACAGGTCGGCCCAGCTGATCCTGTTGCCATATTTCTGCTTGATCGGCCAAAGCAGGCGGCGCGCCTTGTCGAGATTGCCATTGTCGGGCCAGCTGTCGAGCGGCGCGAAACGCTGCTGCCCGCTGTTGGCGCCGCCGCGGCCGTCGGCGGTGCGATAGGTGCCCGCGGCGTGCCACGCCATGCGGATGAAGAAGGGACCATAATGCCCATAGTCGGCCGGCCACCAGGGCTGGCTGTCGGTCATCAGCGCCTTGAGGTCGTCCTTCAGCGCCTGATAGTCGAGCGACTTGAACGCCTTGGCATAATCGAAATCCTCGCCCATCGGATTCGACGATCCATTGGGGGTCAGGATTTCGGTCGCCAGCATGTCGGGCCACCAATCCTTGTTGGTGCGGCCGAGCAGCGCGCGGACGCCGCCGGGCTGGTGGATCGGACATCCCTTTTCGGGGTCGATGGGGGTCGGGTCGTTCATGCTGTCTCTCCTCTCTTGATCCGGCTGATTTGCGTGGCGCGCAGGGATGACGGGTGCATGACGAGCGCGCGAATGCCGGCGTCTCTGGCTGGAACCGTCATGGAAAAGCGTGAGTCGATGGCGCGCATCCTTTCGCTTTGGCCCGGGCAGGATAGGCGCGCGGGTGCGTTTCGCCAAAACCGAATAAGATGGATTGAGTGATTGACCGGGCCGATTAGTCGGGCAGCGGCGGCAACGGCCGGCGCGCACGCGCAACGCCTTGCCGCATTGCCGGAAACATCGCCCTGCTCTCGCGGGTTTCCCAGGCGTCGCGATCGTGATGGCATGGCCGCGGCACTTTGCAGGAGACGGAAAAATGGCCAATCAGAATCAGCAAGGCCAGAACCCCCGGAAGACGGACCGCAATCCGGACCGCCAGCAGCAACAGCAGGGCGGCCAGAACCGCCAGCAGGGCGAACAGCCCCGCCGCGATCAGCCCGACCGCGACCGCGACCAGCAGCGCTGACAGGGCTGCATCGAAAAAGGGGCCGCCCCGCGCCGGGACGGCCCCTTTTTCGTGCGCGCGATCCGAAGCGCGCCTTGATCGAACCCGCCGACCGTGTTGCCGCAATGAAACGGGCGGCAAAAAAATTGACCGCGCCCCTCTCGCTTTGCCGAGACCCGATTGCGCCCGCCGCCCGGTGCTGGCAAAGGCGCATCAATGAGCAAATTACATGATCTGATGGCGCGCGGGACCGAGTTGCTCGGCAGCGACCACGCCATCCTGTGCGGGGCGATGAGCTGGGTCTCGGAACGCCATCTCGTGAGCGCGATCAGCAACGCCGGCGGCTTTGGCGTGATCGCGTGCGGGGCGATGACGCCCGAGCTTCTGGACACCGAGATCGCCGCGACGAAGGCGCTCGCGACGCGCAATTTCGGCGTCAACCTGATCACCATGCACCCGCAGCTGTTCGAGCTGATCGACGTGTGCGCGAAGCATGGCGTCGGCCATGTCGTGCTCGCGGGCGGCCTGCCGCCGAAGGGCAGCCTCGAGGCGATCAAGGCGTCGGGCGCGAAGGTCATCTGCTTCGCCCCGACGCTCGCGCTTGCGAAGAAGCTGATGCGTTCGGGCGTCGATGCGCTGGTGATCGAGGGGATGGAAGCGGGCGGCCACATCGGCCCCGTCTCGACGAGCGTGCTCGCGCAGGAAATCCTCCCCGCGCTCGCAGCCGAACTGCCGATCTTCGTCGCCGGCGGCATCGGCCGCGGCGAGGCGATCGCCGGCTATCTGGAGATGGGCGCGTCGGGCGTCCAGCTCGGCACGCGCTTCGTCTGCGCGAAGGAGAGCATCGCGCATCCCAATTTCAAAAAGGCGTTCATCCGCGCCTCGGCGCGCGACGCGATCGCCAGCGTCCAGATCGACCCGCGCCTGCCGGTGATCCCGGTGCGCGCGCTCAAGAACGCCGGCACCGAAGCCTTTACGATGAAGCAACGCGAGGTCGCGAACAGCCTCGACGCGGGCGATGTCGACATGGCCGAGGCGCAGCTCCAGATCGAACATTATTGGGCGGGCGCGCTGCGCCGCGCGGTGATCGACGGCGACGTCGAAAATGGTTCGTTAATGGCCGGGCAATCGGTCGGTATGGTAACAGGCGAAGAGACGGTCGCGGAAATCGTCGCATCGCTGGTGCAACAGGCCGAAGCGGCCTTGAACAATCGGGGTTGAGGCCGCATGACATTTGCGGTCGGGGAGAGCATCATGAATTTGTCGCGCAAGATCGTCGCCATAGGGCTCTTGGCAAGCGTCGCTGCCTGCGCGCCCAAGCCGGTCGCACCGCCGCCGCCGCCGCCCGAACCGGTTGCGGTCGTCATCCCGCCGCGGCCGACGCCGCCCAATTATGCTTCGCTGACGCAGATCCTGCCGATGCGCGGGCTCGACGGGCGTTTCCAGACGCTGAACAGCAATGTCAGCGGCGACCGTGCCTTCTGGCAGCTCAAGATCGCGCTGAACGTTGCGGCGATCGGTTGCCGCGGGACCGAAGAGCCGACGCTCGTCGCTGCCTATAACAATATCATCAAGAACCACGCCAAGCCGATCCGGTCGACCGAAAAGACGGTGATCGCCCAGCTCGGCAAGGAAAATGGCACGAACGGCATCGCCGCGCGCGACAAATTGTCGACCCAGCTGTTCAACTATTTCGCGCAGCCCCCCGCGCAGCGCGACTTCTGCGCGCGCGCCAACGAGGTCGCGCAGATCGTGTCGTCGACGCCGACCGCGCAAGTGATCGAACAGGCGCCCGCCAATCTCGCCAGGCTCGATCAGCCCTTCCTCGATTTCTACGAGGCCTATGCCAAATATCAGGCCGACGTCGCGGCATGGGACGCCCAATATGCGGCGAGCCCCGCGATCTACGCCCCTTCGACGGCAGTGCCCGCCGCTCCGGCGGGTCCGGCCGATACGGCCACCACCGCAGGCGTGAATCCGCCGGCGACCGGAAGCTGATCCGGCAAGCCCTTTCCCTCCCGGCCGCCCGCGCGACGGGAGAAGAGGCAAAGGACGCGCGGGAGCAATAGCGCTCGTCCCCGGCTTCTGTTAGCAGGGTGGCGATGACCAACGCGCCTCCTCCGCCGACCACCGCCGCGCAGTCGGCCCGCACCATCCTCACCCGGCTGCACGAGGTGATGGCGTCGCGCACCAACGCGCAGGGCAAGCTCAACCAGGTCGTCGGAATCATCGGCGAATGCCTGCACAGCGAGGTCTGCTCGATCTATCTGCTGCGCGACGGCGCGCTCGAACTCTATGCGACGCGCGGGCTGAAACAGGAAGCCGTTCACGTCACCCGTCTCGCGCTCGGCGAGGGCCTCGTCGGCACGATCGCGCAGCAGATCGAGACGCTGAACCTCGATGAAGCCGCGGCGCACCCCGACTTCTCCTATCGCCCCGAAACGGGCGAGGAGCTGTTCCACAGCTTCGCCGGCGTCCCGATCATCCGCCGCGAACAGGCGGTGGGGGTGCTCTGCGTCCAGCATTCGGACCCGCGCCGCTATGAGGAAATCGAGATCGAGACGCTGCAAACGGTGGCGATGGTCCTGTCGGAGCTCATCGCCAACGCCGACCTGATCGACACCGCGGCGCGCGCGCACGCCGCTGAGGCCGATCAGACCTCGCAGCGGCTGACCGGGCAAAAGCTCGTCGATGGCATGGGCGAGGGCGTCGCGGTCTTTCACCAGCCGCGCGTCACCATCGAACATACGATGGCCGAGGACATCGAGGCCGAGCGCCACCGCGTCTATGCCGCGTTCGACAAGATGCGCGAGCAGATCGACCGCATGGCGAGCCAGGCCGAATTCGGCATCGGCGGCGAGCATGAAGAGGTGCTCGAAACCTACAAGATGTTCGCCTATGACGAAGGCTGGTCGCGGCGGATCAACGAGGCGATCGACAGCGGGCTGACCGCCGAGGCGGCGATCGAGCGCGTCCAGCAGCGCACCCGGATGCGGATGCGCCAGATCGACGACCCGCTGCTGCGCGACCGGATGCACGATCTCGAGGATCTGTCGAACCGGCTGATCCGCATCGTGTCGGGGCAGATGGGCACCGCGGCGCAGCTTGGCCTGCGCCACGATTCGATCCTGATCGCGCGCAACCTCGGCCCCGCCGAACTGCTCGAATATGACCGCCGCCGCCTGAAGGGCGTGGTGCTCGAGGAAGGGTCGCTGACCGCGCACGTCATCATCGTCGCGCGCGCGATGGGCGTGCCCGTGCTCGGCCGCGTCCGCGACGTGCGCACTTCGATCCGCGAAGGCGATCTGCTGCTCCTCGACGCGAGCGCGGGCGCGCTCCACGTCCGGCCGACCCCGGCGGTGCAGGAGGCGTTCGACGCCAAGCTCGAACTCTCGCAAAAACGGCGCGCCAACCTCGCCGTGCTGCGCGACCTGCCCGCGGTGACGAAGGACGGCGTGCCGATCGAGCTGATGATCAATGCGGGCCTTCGCGAAGACGTCGCGGCGCTCGACCTGACCGGCGCGCGCGGCATCGGCCTCTTCCGCACCGAATTCCAGTTCCTCGTCTCGGCGACGCTGCCGCAGCGCGAGCGCCAGCAGCGGCTCTATCGCGACGTGCTCGACGCGGCGGGCGACCGGCCGGTGATCTTTCGCACGGTCGACATCGGCGGCGACAAGGCGCTGCCCTATATGACCGTCGACGACGAGGCGCTCGAGGAAAATCCCGCGATGGGCTGGCGCGCGCTGCGCCTTGCGCTCGAACGCGAGGGCCTGCTGAAAGTGCAGGCGCGCGCGCTGATCGAGGCTGCGGCGGGGCGCACGCTCAACGTCATGTTCCCGATGGTTTCCGAGCCGTGGGAATATGAAGCGGCGCGCCAGCTGTTCGTCGGCCAGCGGGCGTGGCTCGCGAGCCGCGGCAAGAAATTGCCCGCGGCGATCCGCTATGGCGCGATGCTCGAGGTGCCGGGACTGGTCGAGACG
Organism: Sphingopyxis indica; assembly: GCF_900188185.1. Classification (GTDB taxonomy): domain Bacteria; phylum Pseudomonadota; class Alphaproteobacteria; order Sphingomonadales; family Sphingomonadaceae; genus Sphingopyxis; species Sphingopyxis indica. Next base: position 48,954 of record NZ_FZPA01000020.1, read on the forward strand.
CTCGACCTGATGCTGCCGCACCTCGATTTCCTGTCGATCGGCACCAACGACCTCACGCAATTCCTCTTCGCCGCCGACCGCGCGCATCCGCGGCTCGCCGAGCGCTACGACTGGCTGTCGCCGATCGTGATGCGCTACATCGCGCGCGTCGTGAAGCTGGTGTCGGGCACCAAGGTCGCGCTCGGCGTGTGCGGCGAAATGGGCGGGCGTCCGCTCGAAGCCATGGCGCTGCTCGGCGTCGGGATCGAACGGCTGTCGATCACCCCGGCCGGCGTCGCCCCCGTAAAAGCGATGATCCGCTCGCTCGACCTCGCCGCGCTGCGCACCGACATGCCCGCCATCCTCGCCCGCCCGTCGTCCGACCCGCGCGGCCAATATCGGGCGTGGGCGAAAGCGAACGGGGTTGATTTGGGGGATTGAGGTCGAGGCAGCATTGAGAACCGAATTTGCCGTTGCCGTCAAATTGATCTGGCCGAGCGGCATAAGTTCATGATATGTTCCAAAGGCCACTGAAAGGATATCCATCATGTCCGACGTTTCCCCTCGCGCCTCCGGCCAGTGCCATTGCGGCGCCATTCGCTATTCGATGCCGACCGCGGTCGAACATCACGCCCTTTGTCATTGCAGCGACTGCCGCCGCCACGCCGGCGCGCCGATGGTCGGCTGGGGCCTCGTGAGCCGCGACGCGCTCGAGGTGAGCGGCACGCCCAAAATCTATGCCTCGTCGGAGCATGGCCGGCGCCACTTCTGCGGCGACTGCGGCACTGGGCTCTTTTACACCAACGAGGCGATTTTCCCCGGCCAGATCGACGTCCAGACCGCGACGCTCGACGATCCCGACCTGATCCCGGCGCAGGTACAGATCCAGACGGCCGAGCGCATCGGCTGGATGGAAAAGCTCGACCAGATGCCGAGCTTCGAGCGCTATCCGGGCTAGCCTTGTCGACTAGGGTCGCGGGCCGAACGCGGCGCGCTGCGCCTTTTTCGCGCGGTCCCACCAGCCGCGGCGGATGACGTCGGCGACCCGCTCGGGATCGTCGGAACCATAGCGGACGAGCAGCGCGTGCCAGCCTTCATAATGCGGCGTCTGCCAGAAAGTGCCGGGGTCGGTTTCGATGAGCAACAGCTTTTCGTCGGGTCTGCACATCACCGCGAAACTGCCCGCCTCGCGCCCCGGCGACGCCAGCGCCTTGCCGTTGAGCTTTGGGCAGGGCGTGCCATAGAAGGGCAGCATTTCGACATCGGGGAGCGCGCAGGCGAAAGCGACGACATCGTCCCAGCTGTCGAAGCGCGGCGTCATTCCCCTTCCCCGCGCTCTTTCCGCCGCGCGTCCCACCAGGCGAGGCGTTCGGCGATGCGCGCTTCGAAGCCGCGGTCGACGGGGCGATAGAAGGTCGCGGGCATCATGTCGTCGGGCCAGTAATTGTCGCCCGAAAAGCCCTCGGGCGCATCATGGTCATAGCTGTAGCCCGCGCCATAACCCAGATCCTTCATCAGCTTCGTCGGCGCATTGAGAATGTTCGCGGGCGGCGCGAGGCTGCCCGTTTCGCGCGCCGCCGCCCACGCCGCCTTCTGCGCGGCATAGGCGGCGTTCGACTTGGGCGCGGTCGCGAGGTAGAGGCACGCCTGCACGATCGCGAGTTCGCCCTCGGGCGAGCCGAGGAACTGATAGGCGTCCTTCGCCGCGAGACATTGCACGAGCGCCTGCGGGTCGGCGAGGCCGATGTCCTCGCTCGCGAAGCGGGTCAGGCGGCGGAGCACATAGAGCGGCTCCTCGCCCGCGACGAGCATCCGCGCGAGCCAATAGAGCGCGGCCTGCGGGTCCGACCCGCGCAGCGATTTGTGCAGCGCCGAGATCAGATTATAGTGCCCGTCGCGATCCTTGTCATAGACGGGCATCCGGCGATGGAGGAAGGCCGCGAGTCCGGCCGCATCGAGCGGCGCGTCGATCGCCGCGGCGAACAGCGTTTCGACCTGGTTGAGCAAGAAGCGCCCGTCGCCGTCGGCGCTCGCGATCAGCGCGGTGCGCGCTTCGCCGGTGACCGGCAGCGCGCGCCCGACCTCGGCCTCGGCACGCGCGAGCAGCGTTACGAGCGCCGCCTCGTCGAGCCGGTGCAGCACCAGCACCTGCGCGCGGCTGAGCAGCGCCGCGTTGAGCGCGAAGCTGGGGTTTTCGGTGGTCGCGCCGACGAGCACCACCGTGCCGCGTTCGACGAAGGGCAGGAAGCCGTCCTGCTGGGCGCGATTGAAGCGGTGGATCTCGTCGACGAAGAGCAGGGTGCGCTTGCCCGCCGCGGCCATCTTTTCGGCGTCGGCAAAGGCTTTCTTGAGGTCGGCGACCCCCGAAAACACCGCCGACAAAGGCGCGAAGCGCATTCCCACCGCCTCGGCGAGCAGCCGCGCGATCGTCGTCTTGCCGGTGCCCGGCGGCCCCCAGAGGATGATCGACGCGAGTTGCCCCGCCGCGACCATACGGCCGATCGCGCCTTCGGGGCCGGTCAGATGCTCCTGCCCGACGACGTCGGCAAGGCTCTTCGGCCGCAGCCGCTCGGCGAGCGGCACCGCGCCGGCGGGAGCGCCTTCGGGCTGCGCGGGCGCGTCGTCGCCGAACAGGTCCGCCGCCATTGCGTCAGCCCACGCGCTGTTTCTGGCGAATGAGGCGCAGATAGGTGTCGGCGACCGACTGGTTGATCGTGTCCCATTGATAAGCGCCGCTTTCCTGCTCCGCCGCCGCGCCGTGCGCCGCGCGCAGCTCGGCATCGCGGCAATAATGTTCGAGGTCGTCGGCAAAGAGGCTGATCGCGCCGGGTGCGACGAGATAGCCGGTCTGGCCGTGCTTGACGATGCTCGCGCTGCCCGTCGCGCGCGCCGCGACGACCGGCAGGCCGCACGCCATCGCCTCGAGCGTGACATTGCCGAAGGTTTCGGTGACCGACGGGTTGAAGAACATGTCGCACGAGGCGAGCGCGCGCGCCAGATTCGCACCGCCCTGGAATCCGACGAAATGCGCGCGCGGCAGGCGCGATTCGAACCAGTCGCCCGCCGGCCCCTCGCCGATCACCACGACCTCGTGCGGGACGCCGCGGCGGCGCAGCACGTCGATCGTGTCGGCGAAGACGTCGAGCCCCTTTTCCATCACCAGCCGGCCGAGGAAGGCGATCACCGGCACATCGTCGGCGATGCCGAGATCGCGGCGCCAGCCCATGTCGCGGCGCCCCGAATGAAAAATGTCGCGCTCGACGCCGCGCGTCCAGATGCCGATGTCATAGTTCATCCGCTGCTCGCGCAGCACCTGCGCAAAGCTCTCCGACGGCGCGATCAGCGCGTCGCAGCGGCGGTAGAGGCGGCGGAGCCAGGCGACGCACACCGGCTCGAGGAAGGACAGGTTGTAATAGCGAAAATAGGTTTCGAAGCGCGTGTGGACCGAACAGGCGACGGGAATATGGCGCCGCCGCGCCCAGGCCGCGGCCTGCCGCGAGACGCGGTCGGGGCTGGAAATGTGAAGGACGTTCGGCGCAAAGCGCGCAATGTCCTGACGGACGCGCGACGAGAAGGACAGGGGGATGCGATATTCGCTGCGTCCCGGAATCGCCATCGACGGCACGCTGACCAGATCGCCGGTGGGCTCGAAATCGGGATTCTCCACGGTCGGCGAATAGACGCGCACCGCCGCCCCCTGGCTGAGCAGATAGCCGACGAGCCGGTTGAGCGCCTTGTTCGCGCCGTCGACCGTCATATTGTAGTTGCCGCTGAACAGCGCGATGCGCAGATCGGAAATGTCCATTTCCCGCCCGCTAGTCGCATCGCGCGGCAAAGGCAATCGGGGGGCGCCCGCCGTCAGAAATCCTCGCCGCGCGTCGACGGCGCCTCGAGGTCGGCCTCGACCGGCGGGTGCAGCCGCAGCCGGTGGACGCGCTTCTCGTCGGCCTCGGTCACCTCGATCCGCCAGCCGCTCGGGTGGAGCAATATCTCGCCGACCTCTGGCACATGGTTCGCCAGCACCGCGGCGAGCCCGCCCAAAGTGTCGACATCTTCCTCGACCTCGGCGAGCCGCGGGTCGATCGTCTCGCCGATGTCGTCGAGTTCGGCGCGCGCATCGGCATCCCAGCAGCCGTCCTCGCCCTGCGAAAACAGCAGCACCGGCTCGTCGTCATGCTCGTCCTCGATCTCGCCGACGATCTCCTCGACCAGATCCTCGATCGTCACCAGCCCCTCGGTGCCCGAATATTCGTCGATGACGATCGCCAGGTGGGTGCGCTGCGCGCGCATGTCGGCGAGCAGGTCGAGCACCCCCATCGACTGCGGCACGTAGAGCGGCTGGCGAATGAGGTCGATGAGCGGCGGCGGGTCGCGCCCTTCGGCGAGCACCGCGAACACATCCTTGACGTGGATCATCCCGACGACCTCGTCGAGATTTTCGCGATAGACCGGCAAACGGCTGTGCCCCGCCTCGGCGAAGAGTGCGACGACCTCCTCGAAGCGCGCGCTTTCGTCGATCGCGACGATGTCGGCGCGCGGCACCGCGACGTCGTCGACCGTCTGTTCGCCGAAGTGGAGCAGGTTGCGCAGCATCTTGCGCTCGATCGGCGACAGGTCGCCGACGATGCTGCTGCCGCGGCGTTCGGGGCCGTCCTCCTCGGCCTCGTCGATCGCGTCCTCGATCTGCTCGCGCAGGCTCGGCTCGCCATTGCCGCCGAACAATAATGTCTTGAGGCCGGCCAGCAGGCCGGATCTACTGTCCTCTTCCGATCGGTTCGAAGACCCCTGGTCGTCGGGCATGATGGCGCGTTTGTCCTTGTTCAATCCTGATCGTCATATGGATTGGCGATGCCCAGCGATGCAAGGGCTTTCGCTTCGAGCGCCTCCATCGCGCTCGCCGCGACATCGTCCATATGGTCATAGCCGACGAGGTGCAGCGCGCCGTGGACGATCAGGTGCGTCGCATGGTCTTCGACGCTGATCCCCTTCTCCCCGGCCTCGCGCGCGCAGGTCTCGCGCGCCAGCACGATGTCGCCGAGCAATATTTCGCCGTCGTCGCTGTTGTCGAGGCTTTCGAGCAGGTCGGGCTGCACCTGCGGAAAGGACAGCACATTGGTCGGCTTGTCACGCCCGCGAAAATCGCGGTTGAGCGTCTGCACCTCGGCATCGTCGGTCAGCCGCACCGCCACCTCGACGAGCGGCGCCGCGTCGACGAGTTCGGCGAAGGGGGTGAGCCCCAGCGCCGCCGCGACCGCTTCGGACGCGCGCGCGTCCCAGTCGAGCCGGCTCGGCCACGGCGCGGCCTGATGCGTTTCGACGGTCAGCATGGGTGCGGGCTCTGAACGAAAATGGCCGAAATCTGCGCAACTTCACTGTGGAATCGCATGGTCGGCACCGGATGAGGAAAGGCGGGTGTCATATATCGGACGCTACCGCGCCGGGCCGATGCAGGACAGCGGAAATTGCAGACACTCGCGTTCGGTTGCAGCCGCGCTCCCGGTCGACAGGCCAACATGTGTGCTCCCGCGAAGGCGGGAGCCCATCTCCGAAGGGTTCAAAATAGCACCGTCCGGGAGATGGGTCCCCGCCTTCGCGGGGACACACAGAATTTCACAGGCGCTGCATTCCAGAGACGTTAGTCCTACGGCGGCGGCGCCTGCCCGGATTCAGGCGCCGGCCCCGCTTCGGGCGGAGGCACCGCTGGCCGGTCGCCGAGCGGCAGGCGGAGGTCGATCGGCGTGCCGTTGATCTCGGTCCGCACCACCGCCTGCCCGTCCTGCACCCCCACCGTCGTCTTCTCGCCGACCGGAATGGCGCCGATGTCAGGGACGTCGAGCGGCTGCACGGGGCCTTCGGGGTCGACCGCGCGCTCGGGCCGCTTCGGCGCGCTCTTCTGCCCCAGCGCCTGCGTCATGAAATCGCGCCAGACGCGCGCGGGCAGCCCGCCGCCCGAAATGCCCTTCAGCGGCCTATTGTCGTCGTTGCCGATCCACACCCCGACGACGAGCCCGCCGGCATAGCCGACGAACAGCGCGTCGCGATTGTCCTGGCTCGTCCCGGTCTTGCCGTAATTGGGGACGCCCAGCATCGCGGCGCGCCCGGTGCCGCTGTTCACCGCGGCGCGCAGCATCCGTTCCATGTCGCCATGAACGCGCGAGGAAAAGCTGTCGGGCCCCGAAAAGATGCGCGCGAACCAGCCCGGCTCCTCGGCCGCGAAGGCGCGCGGCTCGACCGGATAGCTGTCCGCGGCGACCGCCGCATAGGCCGAGGTGAGTTCGAGCAGCGACATGCTCGACGTGCCGAGCGCGAGGCTCGAATCGCCGCGCGCGAGCGGCGCGGTGACGCCGAGTGCGCGCGCCATCGCGATCACCCGGTCGTCACCGACCTGTTGGAACAGCCGCACCGCGGCGACGTTGCTCGACGTCGCAAAGGCGCGTTCGAGCGTGATCGCCGGCGAATAATGGCCCCCCGAATTTTTGGGCCGGTAGCTGCCCGCCTCGATCGGCCGGTTGTCGATCATGTCGTCCGGTTTCCATCCGGCGCGCAGCGCGGCGAGATAGACGAACAGCTTGAAGGTCGATCCGGGCTGGCGCCGCGCCTGCGTCGCGCGGTTGAAGGGGCTGTCCGCATAATCCTTGCCGCCGATCATCGCGACGACCTCGCCGTTCGGGCGCATCGCGACGAGCGCGATCTGCGCCTTGCCGAGCGGCGCGCGCGCCACCGCGCGGCGCGCAGCGGCCTGGAGCCGCGAATCGAGCGTCGTGCGGATCGTCTGGCGCGCATAGCCGACGTCGCTCAGCTTGCGTGCTTCGGGCAGCGCCCAGTCGGCGAAATAGGTGCCGGTCGGCAGGTCGGCGCGCGAGCGCGGGTCGATCCGCGGCGCGCGCAGCGTCTTCGCCTGCCCCGGCGTGATATAGCCCTCTTCGGCCATCGCATCGAGGACGAGGTGCATCCGCTTTGCGGCGAGGTCGGGATTGCGCGTCGGCGCGAGGCGCGAGGGCGCCTTGACCAGCCCCGCGAGCATCGCCGCCTGCGCCGGGGTCAGCTTTTCGGGCTGGCGGTTGAAATAATGGAGCGAGGCGGCGCGCAGGCCATAGGCGTTGTCGCCGAAATAGGCGTTCGACAGATAGCGTTCGAGGATCTCGTCCTTGCTCAGCCACGCCTCGAGCCAGAAGGCGATCAGCGCCTCGCGCGCCTTGCGCCCCAGCGTGCGCTTGGGCGAGAGGAAGGTGAATTTGGCGAGCTGCTGGGTGATCGTGCTGCCGCCTTCGGTGCGGCCCGAGGTGATGTTCGTCCACAGCGCGCGGCCGATGCTGCGCGGGTCGATGCCCCAATGGCTGTAAAAGCGGCGATCCTCGATCGCGAGGAAGGCGCCGCTGACATGCTTCGGCAATTTCGCGACCTCGACCGGTTTCTCGACGATCGCCCCCGTGCGCGCGATCGGCGTGCCGTCGGACGCGAGCAGGGTGATCTCGGGCGGCGCGATCGGCTCGAGCGATTTCGACAGCGGCGCGGTGATCGCGAGCCATGCGACGAGCAGCACGAACAGCAGCGCCAGCCCCGCAAAACCGCGCCCGGCCCATCGCAACCGCCGCCGCCACCGCGACTCGGGGCCCGACGCCCCCTCGCCCGGCGGGACGAGGGGCACTTCCTCGGCCGGCGGCGGCGGCGAGGTGAAAAGCGGATGGTCGAACGCGGTCATGCCGGCGGCCGTATTACACTTGCAATACAGGCGAAGCAAATGCGTTCGGTGGCGGTTGTATTGTGGTGGCAATGGGGTGGGACGCGGACGTTCGCCTGCTCTCTTTCGTCACCCCGGACTTGATCCGGGTGTGGATTCACATTTGAAGTGCAACGGTATGAAGACTTCGGCTGGGGTTTGGAAGCCGAGGCATTTTCTGGG